>NZ_JAZDRO010000009.1:0-46918 GCF_036330325.1 Hyphobacterium marinum | reverse complement strand
TCCTCATCGACCTCAACTAGTCTGCACCAACAGACAACGCATAAAAGTGAAGCGGCCCGGGGAAACCCGGGCCGTTTTGCTTTGCTGAGGGTCAGATCGGGTGAACACGCACCGGTGACATGCCTTGACCGCGGACGGGCGGGGTATCAGAAACAGGCGCAGGAAATTACCCGTCCCCGAACAGTCCGGAGCCCGCCATGAGCAAACCCGAAAAGCCGTATCGCAAGCGTGAGATCGGGGGGCATGCCCTGTCGCCGGAAACCCTGATGATGAGCTATGGCTTCGATCCGAAACTGTCGGAGAATTCGATCAAGGCCCCGGTCTTCCTGACGTCCACCTTTGCCTTTGATACAGCCGAGGACGGGGCGGCCTTCTTCCGCATCATGGGCGGCAAGCGCCGGGACGGGGATCCGGAAGCGGCCGGCCTGATGTATTCGCGGTTCAACAACCCGAATGTCGAGGTGCTCGAAGACCGGCTGACCCTGTTTGACGGTGCGGAGGAAGCGGCTGTCTTTTCCTCGGGCATGGCCGCGATCTCGACCTCGATCCTGGCGCACGCGAAAACCGGGTCGGTCATCCTGCATTCCTCGCCGCTCTATGGAGCGACCGAAAATTTCATCCGCAAATACATGCCCAGCATCGGTGTGAAGAATGTTGAATTCTTCGCCAGTGCCGGTGAGGCGGAGATTCGCAAGGCCGCCGAAGAGGCCATGGCCCTCGGCCCGGTATCGGTCATCTATACCGAGACGCCGACCAACCCGACCAACAATCTCGTGGACCTGGTGGCGTGCGTCGCTATGGCCGGCGAGATCGAGAAGAAACAGGGCAGCCGTCCGGTCATCATGACCGACAACACCTTCCTGGGACCGATCGGTCAAACACCGCTCAGCCTGGGCGTCGATATCGTCATCTATTCCCTGACCAAATATGTAGGCGGTCACAGTGACCTGATTGCCGGCGGGGCGCTGGGATCGACCGCGGCGCTGGCCCCGGTTCGCGCGCTGCGTTCCATGATCGGTACCAATCTCGATCCGCATACGGCCTGGATGCTGATGCGCTCCCTCGAAACCGTGAAGCTGCGCATGACAGCCGCCTTCGACAACGCCCGGTCGGTCGCCGAATTCCTGCGCGATCACCCCAAGGTCGACAATGTCCGCTATCTCGGCTTCCTCGAAGAGGGCTCACGCGACGCGACCGTACATGCCCGTCAGTCAAGCGGTGACGGGTCGACCTTTGCCTTTGATGTCGAGGGTGGCGAGGCGGGAGCCTTCCGCATGCTCAATGCGCTGAAAGTGATCAAGCTGGCCGTGTCGCTCGGCGGGACGGAGAGCCTGATCTGCCATCCCGGATCGACGACCCACGCCGCTGTTGACGAGGATTTGCGCGAGCGCCTCGGTTTCACGGCAGGCCTGGTGCGCATGTCGATCGGGCTGGAAAACCCCGACGACCTGATCGCTGACCTCGCACAGGCGCTCGACGCGGTCTGAACCACTCACCCGGCCCCACCCCGATCACGACAGGCAGGAGGCATCCGTGCCGCAGGCCCTTGATTTAAACCCGGACGAACGAGCCGCGCTCGACTGGATCGACACACGCGCTGACGGCATGATTGCGACCGTTAAGGACTGGGTGCGGATCAATTCCGGCAGCCGCAATGCCGAGGGACTCGAGGCGATGCGGCGCGAGCTGGAACGGGTGTTCGCCGAGACCGGCGGTACGATCCGGGCCGTTGAACTCGATCCCGTCACGTCGGTCAGCCCTGAGGGCGTCGTCGGCGAGCAGCGTTTTACACCTTCCTTCCATTTGAGTGTGCGTCCGGAGGCACCGGTGAAGATTGTCCTGACCGGGCATCACGACACCGTGTTTCCGGTATCCGACAGCTTCCAGGACTGGCGGATGCTGGATGATGACACGATCAACGGGCCGGGTGCGGCGGACATGAAGGGCGGGATACTGGTGATGCTGCATGCCCTGCTGGCGCTGGAGCGATCCCCGCATGCGAAACAGATCGGCTATGACGTGCTGATCAGCCCCGACGAGGAGATCGGTTCGCTTGGTTCCGGCCCGGTGATTCATGCGCTCGGGTCGAAAGCCCATGTCGGCATGACCTATGAACCGGCTCTGGCCGACGGCTCACTCGCCGGCGCGCGCAAGGGATCGGGCAACTGGTCGCTGAAGGTCAGCGGCAAGGCCGCCCATGCGGGCCGGGAACACCATTTGGGGCGCAATGCAATCACCGCCGCGAGCGCGTTCGCGCTCGGGCTGGACGATCTCAACCGCCAGCGCGAAGGCGTGACATTCAATGTCGCGCGCATTGATGGCGGTGGCCCGCCCAATGTCGTGCCGGCCAATGCCGTCGTCCGTTTCAATGTTCGGGTCGGTGACACGCAGGACCAGGCCTGGGTAAGCCACGAGCTCGACCGCCTGACACAGGAAACCGGTCAGCGCGATGGCATTGCCGCCGAGCTCCATGGCGGTTTTACCCGGCCCGCCAAGCCGATGACGCCGGCCAATGCCAGGATGTTCGAATGGACACGGGCGGCCGGATCGGCGCTCGGTCTCGACATTCGCTGGAACGATACGGGCGGGGTCTGTGAAGGCAATAATCTGTGGGCGGCCGGATGCCCGAATGTCGACACGCTCGGCGTGCGCGGCGCGGCCATTCATTCCCACGAGGAAATCGCCATTCTTTCAAGCTTTCCCGAACGCGCGAAGCTGTCGGCCGTGATGCTGATGAAGTTCGCTTCGGGACAATTCGATGCGCGCGAGGCCCGTTCTCTCGCCGCGTCGGTTTAGGGGACCCACATGCTGATTGTCCGCGCGGCGCGCCGCGACGATATCGACGATTTTGTCTCTCTGGCCGCTGCGGCCGGGACCGGTTTCACCAGCCTGTCGCTCAGCCGGGACGACCTGGCCGAACGCCTGGAAAAGTCGGCTGTGGCGTTCGAAACTTCGCCCGATGGCCCGGGCGAGGAAATCTATCAGCTGATGCTGGAAGACAGCGAGAGCGGCCGGATTCTGGGGTGCGCGGCGGTCAAGGCGGCGGTCGGCATTTCCAAGCCCTATTTCGACTTCAAGATTCTGACGATGGCGCAGGCTTCAAAGGAAGCCGATCGGCGCTTCGACATGGATTTCATGATGCTGGTCAACGATTTCGCTGGCGCGACCGAAGTCGGCTCTCTGTTTGTGAGTGAAGCCGCGCGGGGGACCGGTGCCGGGCGGCTCGTGGCCCAGACGCGGTACCTCCTCATGGCGGCGGACTACGGCCGCTTCGGTGACAAGGTGCTGGCCGAATTGCGCGGCGTGGTCCGCGAGGACGGGTCGTCACCCTTCTTCGATCATGTCACGCGGCCCTTCTTCCGCATGACGTTCGACGAAGCCGACCGGATGAGTGCGGCGACGGACAACCAGTTTATCCTCGATCTCATGCCCAATCATCCGATCTATCTCGACCTGCTGCCGAAGGAGGCGCGCGAGGTGATCGGCATCACCCACGACCAGGGCGTCGGGGCTCGCAAACTGCTGGAATGGGAAGGCTTCACCTATGACCGCTATATCGACATTTTCGATGGCGGTCCGCTGATGTCGGTTCCGACCCGCCAGGCCCGCACGGCGCGCGAGAGCCGCCGGGTGACGGTACATGCGGCGACAGCGATCGACGAACCGGTCCAGGCCATTGTCTCCAATGACTTAGTGGACGGGTTCAAGACCACCGCGGTTCTGATCGAGGCGGATGCCGAGACCGCCCGAATTCCGGCCCCGGCCATGGCCGCGCTTGGCCTTTCTGACGGGGACCAGGCCCGTATCTGGACACGCGAAGGATAAATCATGCTCACCGGACAATGCTTCATCGCAGGACGCTGGCAGACGGGCAGGGGAGAGGCGCTGGTCTCGTCCGACCCATCAAGCGGTGCCGAGGTCTGGTCCGGGGCGATGGCGGACAGTGGCGATGTGGACGCCGCCTTTACGGCAGCGCGCGCGGCCTTCCCCGGCTGGGCGCGGCGTCCCTTTTCCGAGCGCCGCGATATCGTGGAACGCTTTGGAGCACTTCTGGCCGACCGCAAGGACGATCTGGCGCAACTGATCGCGCGGGAAACCGGGAAACTGCTTTGGGATTCGCAAGGCGAGGCCGCGGCGATGGCCGGCAAGATCGCCATATCGCTCAAGGCCTATGATGACCGGACCGGAAGCAGCGAAAGCGACACCGCATTCGGTCATGCGCAACTGCGCCACAAGCCGCTGGGCGTCATGTTCGTCCTCGGCCCGTACAATTTTCCGGGGCACCTGCCGAACGGTCATATCGTTCCGGCCCTGATCGCGGGGAATACTGCCGTCTTCAAGCCGTCCGAACTTACACCGGGTGTCGGGGAATACATGGTCCGGCTATGGGAAGAGGCAGGGCTGCCCGCGGGCGTTCTCAACTTTATTCCCGGCGGGCGCGACGCGGGGGGCGCGGCACTCGACCATTCCGATCTCGACGGCGTCCTGTTCACCGGCTCGCATGCGACCGGGCAGTTCATCCATCGCAAGTTCGCCGGCCGCACGGGCATCCAGCTGGCGCTGGAAATGGGCGGGAATAATCCGCTCATCATCTGGTCCGCCGGAGACAGTGATGCGGCGGCGCGCATGGCCGTGCATTCGGCTTACATCACCACCGGCCAGCGCTGTTCCTGCGCCCGGCGCCTGATCATTCCGGGCGGCGCGCCCGGAGACGCGATCGTCGACGCGCTGGCGGACTATGCGCGCCGCCTGCCGGTCGCGGCCTGGAATGATCCGGGCGAGGCCTTCATGGGGCCGCTGGTTTCCGCGCAGGCCGCGCGAACCGTTCTGGCGGCGCAGGCTTCACTGATCGCCAAGGGCGCACGCCCCATTGTCGAAGCGGAACGGCTCGAGCAAGGAGAGGCCTTTGTCAGCGCCGGTCTCGTCGATGCGACCGGTCTTGATCTGCCGGACGAAGAAGTCTTCGGGCCGCTGCTGACCGTTTACCGCGCTCCGGATTTCGACGCGGCGATCGAGCTGGCGAATGATACGGCCTATGGCCTGTCGGCGGGACTGGTCAGCGAAGAAAGCCGGCTCTGGGACGAATTCTGGACCCGGTCACGGGCCGGGATCGTCAACTGGAACCGTCCGACGCCGGGGGCGGCCAGTACCATGCCCTTTGGCGGGCCCGGCCAGTCCGGCAATCTGCGCCCCAGCGCCTATTACGCGGCGGATTATTGTGCCTATCCGGTGGCAACCCAGGCCGCCGACACGGTCGAAAGCCTGCCGATCAAGGGGCTCGAATGAGCGCCGTCGAAGCCAATTTTGACGGCCTTGTTGGACCGACCCACAATTATGGTGGCCTGTCGGACGGCAATCTCGCCAGCGCGAAGAACAAGGGGCTGATCTCCTCGCCGCGCGCTGCGGTGATCGAGGGCATCGTCAAGGCCCAACGCCTGTCCGAGGCCGGACTTGTTCAGGGTTTCCTGCCACCGCATGAGCGGCCCTTCCTGCCCTTCCTGCGTCAGGCGGGTTTCAGCGGGAGCGATACGCAGGTTCTTGAAAAAGCGTGGAAAACCGTACCGGGCCTGGTCCGGAATGCCTATGCCGCCTCGCCGATGTGGGCGGCGAATGCGGCGATGGTGTCGCCCTCGGCCGATACCGGCGACGGACGGCTGCATTTCACGCCAGCCAATTTGCACACCACGCTGCACCGCTCGCTGGAGGGCCCGCAAACCCGCCGGTCGCTGCAATGGGCGTTCGGCGATAAGGATCGCTTCGCGGTGCATGATCTGTTGCCCGCCCAGCCCGCCTTTGCCGATGAAGGCGCGGCGAACCATGTCCGCCTGTGCCGGGCGCATGGGGAGGCGGGCGTCGAGATATTCGTTTATGGACGCGAAGCCAGTGAAGCCTGGAGCGGGGCCTTCCCCGCGCGCCAGACGCTGGAAAGCTGTCAGGCGATTGCCCGCTCGCACGGGCTGGATCCGAAGCGGACGGTGTTCATCCGCCAGTCACAGGACGCGATTGATGCCGGGGCGTTTCACAATGACGTCGTCTGTGTCGGCACGCGCGAAACGCTGTTCTTCCATGAAAAGGCTTTCGCCGACCGCGAAGGCGCGATGGACGCGATCCGCCGCGCAGCCGACGGCCTGTTCGATCCGGTCTTCGCTGAAGTGCGCGAGGAGGACGTGCCGATCCGCGACGCTGTGACGAGCTATCTCTTCAATTCCCAACTCCTCGTCTGGCCGAATGAAGACCGGCTGGTGCTGGTCGCCCCGGTCGAGACCGAAGAGACGGAAACGACACGGGCGTATTGCGAGGCGCTGGTCTCAGGTAATGGCCCTGTCGGCAAGGTGGATTTCGTTGATGTGCGTCAATCCATGCGCAATGGCGGCGGGCCGGCCTGTCTGCGGCTGCGTGTCGTGCTGACCGCGGCCGAACAGGCGGCGGTCAAGCCACAGGCTTACATCACGGCGGACCGGGCCGATGCCCTGATTGCCTGGGCGGAACGCCATTACCGCGAAAGCCTGGCACCGGACGAATTGCGCGACCCCGCCCTGATGGAAGAAAGCCGCGCGGCGCTGGATGCGCTCACGCGGCTTCTCGATCTGGGCGACGACTTCTATCCCTTCCAGCGGAGCTAGAGCGCGGCGGCCTGGATCACTCGCTTGTCGTATCGTCGGCCGTCACTGAAAAGCGGATTTGTTCAGAATTGGCTTCGTAGACCTGGATGACGATGTCACGGAAGCGGATGGTCTGAGACGAGGCCGGATAAGTCAAATCCTGGAAGAATGACTGCCTCGCCAAATTGGCATCGGTGTATTCGCGGTAACTCATCCGGATCGAGTTTTCGTCACGACCGGAATAGATAATTTCGTAATTTTGCCCTTCAGCCTCGATGTTTGTTCGTTCGTCGACGACGGGCTGCACCGAGCCCGGACCTCCGTCTGTCTCATAGCTGTAGACCAGATATACGGGTGGATATGCAGAGAGATTCAGGACGCTGTCTTGCAGTGCACCCGATTGATCAAACAATATCCCGTACATGCCAAATACGAAGAATTGATGCTCTTCGCCATCGAGAATCGTCCGTCCGCCAAGCCGGTAGCGTTCGCCGGCGCGGAAATTCGTATTTATACCAAATCCATTATAATAAAAGTCATTTACAATTTCAACTTCGGATGAGGAAAATCGATCTATTCTATAATCTTGGACGCGTATCATTGGATTTCCGACGAACGCGCTTGTTTCTTCATTAATGGTGTAATTTCTTTCGGAATGCTGCTCACTGCCCAAAAAGGCCGGGCCAGCGTCGTACTGGACACTGGCACATGCTGAAACCAGGCCCATCGACAGGCCTGCAATGATTGCTGACGTCCGCATAATTTCCTCCCCGAGCGGCGTTGTTAATCTGGAATTCTATAAAAGGATTTCGGGCTTATGCCACTAGAGCGCGGCGGCTTTCTTCGTCAGCCCGCCGCCATCGGCATATTCCTGCGTGCCCTTGGAATAGACCTTGTCGCCATCGAGGATATCGCGCGGGCGATTTTCGGTCAGCTTGGGCAGGCGTTCGTAGAGCGGCGCAAAGTCGGCATAAGTCGCTTCCATCAATTCGTCGAAGGAATCGATGACGAAATAGGTCTGCTGGAAATCGTCGTAGCGGTAGTCGGTGCGCATCACCCGCTCCAGATCGAAATGGATCCGGTTGGGGGAGCGGGCTTCCAGCGAGAAGATCGATTCGGCCTTGGACGAGACGATCCCCGCGCCGTAGATCCGCCGGCCCTCGGGCGTGTTGATGAGGCCGAATTCGACCGTGTACCAGTAGAGCCGCGCCATGTTCTTGATGGCGTCGAATTCCAGCGAGCGCAGCCCGCCCTTGCCATAGGCCTCCATATAGTCGGCGAAAACCGGCTGGGTCAGCAGCGGCACATGGCCGAAGACATCGTGGAAGATGTCAGGTTCGGGCAGGTAGTCGAGCTTCTCCGCGTCGCGGATAAATCGCCCGGAGACAAAGCGCCGGTTGGCGAGGTGTTCGTAGAATTCCTTTTCCGGGATCAGACCCGGCACGGTGATCACCGTCCAGCCGGTCAGCTTTTCCAGCTTCTCGTTGATCCGCCGGAAGTCGGGGATACCGCCATCATTGAGATTCAAGAGTTCGAGCCCCTTGAAGAACTCGTTGCAGGCCCGGCCCTTCAGAACGCCCATCTGGCGTTCGTAGAGCGTGGTCCAGACGCCGTGTTCCTCTTCGGAATAGAGGTCCCATTTCTGGTCGATGGAAAAATCGGCAGCGGGCGTCTGTTCGGCGACGACCGGATCATTGACCGGCATGTCAGTCTCCCAAACTGGTTACATTTGAAACTATCCTAGCGCGTTCCGGGGCGGCTGGCGAGACGTCAGGGAGTCGCGGCAGGTAGTATGATTTTAGACTACTCGCGGGAAAGCGCATTGTTCCGGCACGGGCCTTGGGGCAGAAGAATAGGCGGGCGGGGAAACACTCCGGGAGACCCGATTCATGCTCAGACCTGTTGTTCTCGCGCTGGCCGTCCTGCTGCCAGCCCTGACCGGTATCGCGGAGGCGCAAAATCGCGACCTTCGAACCGTTTTCACTGCACCGATCGCGATCGAACGGAGCGAGCCGGTCACGGAAATCCCGATAGATTTCAGGTTCGGAAAGCTGTTCATCGCGGCGCGCGTCAATGGCGAGGACAGCGAATTCATCTTCGACACGGGCTCTCCGACAATCCTGTCGCGTGCCTTAGCCGATACGCTGGATCTGGTCACCATCGGGCAGAATACCGGCGTTGATGCCAACGGAACGGCGGTGACGATGGACGTTGCCATTGCGGCATCCATCGAGCTGGGCGGCGTGCGTTTCATCGACGTGCCGGTACTGGTGTTCGACTATTCCGGCGTCGATCCCGGAGGCTGCATTTTCACGGGCGGTGTGATCGGCTCGGAAATTCTTCCCGGAAGCGCCTGGCGGATCGATATGCAGCGGATGACGCTCGGCATTGCCGAAAGCACTGATGTCTGGCCGGCGGCAGAGGATGGTATCCGGACACCGCTTCATGATTTCGGCTACCCTCACGCACCCGTCATCGACTATTCGGTCGGCGACATCTCCGACCGGGCCCTGTTCGATACCGGCAGTCCCGATCAGGTCGCGCTGTTTGCCCGCGTTGCCGAACACGAAAGTGTCCTGGACGGTTTCGTTGACGGTTCGGTGATGCGGGGACGCGGGTATGAAGGGGTGTCGGCTGGCGGAAGCGGTGATCTGGAACCACTCATCCGCGCAACGCTGAGTGATTTCCGTGCCGGGAGCCATCAGCTCGGACCAGTTCGCGCGTCCGTGCGCGGTGTTCCGCCGACCCTTCTGGGTGCCGGTATTCTTGATCGGCAAATTGTCACGCTGGACTATCCCGCCGGGCAGGTCTTGCTCGCGGCGAGATCAGAACCAGCCGAAGCCCGTCGCGAGGCCGGTTACGGGGTCCAGGCCATCGGCGGCGAGGTCCGGATCATGCGCGTCTTTGACGGGTCACACGCCGCGTCTGCAGGGCTTGAACCCGGTGCCCGGGTCCTTGCGATTGGTGACCGGTCGCTGACGAGCGAAACGCCGGAGACGCAGTGTGACACCGTGCGATGGCTGCTGGACGGTTTTGATCCAGCGGACGCCCAGTCCCTGCTCGTCGACGGGGAGGAGGGTCCGGTTGTTATCAACGTGCCGGCAACCGAGTAGAAAAATGCCGCCCCGGACAGGCCCGGTGCGGCATTCTTCAGATCGTGTACTGACGGGGTCTATTCGTTGACGCAGGTCAGATTCAGGATCGCCTCACAGCGGCCCGTCCGGCAGATGTCGTTCTCGCCGATATGGATCGTGCGATAGCGGCGTCCACGGTCAACCGTGAAGTATGCGGCCTGGCGGTAGCCCGCTTCGCGGCAGATATAGTCGGCCGCTGCCGTATCACAGTCGCGACCGCCCGAACCCAGGCACCGGTCAATGGCATAGCCACGGATTTCCGGAACCGGGAAGAAGGCCGCGCCGATCCCTTCGACTTCGCCATCAATCGGGCCCCGATAGCCGCCGCCCGGACGTCCCGGTCCGCCGGGGCCACCCGGACCTCCCGGATAACCGCCGCCAACGCGGCGCATCGAGGAGATCGTATTGTCGAAGCGGTAGGCACCCAGATCCGCGATGGATTCGGAGAAGGTCCGGCACTGGCTGCGGAAGTTGGAGTCCATGCAGAACTCCCACGTCTCGCCGCGCGCGATAGCGATGGACTCGGCACGATCATTGAAGCCGGTCCGGTTCAGGTCATAGGTGTCGGACTGGACGTCATAGCGCTGACCGGAGAAGTTGCGGCCGTCGAACAGGCGCACGCCGTCGCGCGGCTCATAGCCACTGCCCGGACCACCAGGGCCACCTGGGCCTCCGGGACCACCCGGGCCACGTCCCCCCGGTGCCGCCGAGCTGATCTCACCGGCCAGACGGATGACCGACAGGTCGCGCACGTCGCCCGTGATATCGCTGCAATTGCCGCCAAAGTTGGCGTGCTGGCAGACCCGCCAGGACCCGCGGCCGTCGAAGCGGGCCGAGCGCGCGCGATCATTGAAGCCGATGGTGTTGAAATTGCCGACAGCAGTGTCGAGCGTCACGGACTGGCCAGTATAGTTCGGCCCGGCATAGAAGGTGATCGAACCGTCGCGGCCGCCATAGCCACCGCCGCCACCACCGCCGCCACGTTGCACACGCACCGAGCTGATCTGGTTGTCGAAGCGGCCCAGATTGCGCTCATCGGACGTCACATCCAAGCACTGGCTGCGGAAATTGGCGTCCATGCAGACTTCCCAGTTTCCGGAGACAACGCGGATCGACGAGGTGCGGTCGTTGAAATTCTGGCGCTGCAGGTTTTCCGCATCGGCATTGAGCGTCAGCTCCTGCCCGCCAAAGCCGGGATAATCATAAAGGACGATTTCGGGGGGACCGGCGTAAAATTCGGCTGTCTCTGGCGGCTCCTGGGCCTGCGCCGCACCGGCGGCAAGGCAGATGGCAAGGACGCTTGTTACCGCGCCGAAGCATGTTGTCTTGTGGCTCATACTGGTCTCCCTGACTCCTTCGTGTACTGTATCCCGTGCATGGTCTGACACGGCGACATTGAATGCGGGCCAAGCCGGTCAGTCACCCGGCATTCATCCCTGTAGGGTTAATTTCCATCCCCGCCTTCCGGTTCCGAATTCTGCCGTCGTCCAAAGAGACCCCGCAACAGGGTCTCGGCCGGATCTTCAGGCTCGTCGGTTTCCTCGCCGCCGGTGCCGTCGTCATCGTCATTGCTGCCCCCCAGACCCAGCGCCGCGCCGAGTGCACCGCGTAACGCGTCTTCAGGATCCTCGCCGCCGATGGCCCCTTGCACCGCGCCCTGCAGCAGGGCGCGCCCGACAGCCTCGGTATCGATGCCGATGGACGGGTTGTTGAAGCTGCCGCGGATTCGGATCGGAACGGTAATGCCCTGCATGTCTCGGCTGCCGCCCTGGCCCTGCAGGCTGGCGACGGCGCGCGGGCGCAGGCGGTAGTCGAGTGTCTGGTCGCCGATATCGACGGTGCCATTGCCCTCAACCCGGATCAGGGGTGACAGCATCAGGAAATCGTTATTCGTCGCGACTCCGTTGGCGATGGTCACGCTGCCTTCCAGTGAGGAGAAATCGGTCTCTTCCTGGTCACCAAATCCCTGCGGCAGGCTGCCGGAGGTGAGTGAGGCCTGAACCGTTCGCAGGGCCTGGGCGAGATTGACGCCGCGGATGGCTCCGTCGGCGAAATTGAAGCGCGCCGAGCCGCCAAGCCCGTCCATGATGGTCCGTGTCGTTGCGCCGGACGTCAGCAGATCAATTTCCATACGCCCCGTGCCGGTGAGGCGGTCGAAGCCTGCGGCGGCTTCGAGGAAGGGACCGGCGGCCAGCGATGACAGATCGGCGTCGAGCGAGAAGGACGGCGTCGCGCCGCGCCCGTTGGCGACCACGACGGCGGAGCCATTGCCTTCATAGAGCGCAAAGCGCGTCAGGGTCGCCTCCAGCCGGCCATTGTCGAGCACGGCGGTCAGGGCGGCGTCCGTCACCTCGATCTCGTGAACGACGAGGCGGCCCGTTTCGACCCTCAGGTTGGCGTCAATGACGCGGAGTCCGGAGAGGTCGATTGGCGTGTCCGGCCACGGCGCGAGCCCGCCGCCACCACTGCCTTGCGACGGCGCAGGCAAGTAAGGGTTGATGTCGAGTTCGGGGATGGAAACATTCCCCGTCACGCGCGGGCGCGCCCGGTCAAGCGCGACAGCGAGATCGCCCGTCGCGGTCAAATCATCAAGGCGAACGGTGGCCCCGCTAAGGGCGATATTCGCCATCGAACCGGACAGCGTCCCGCCCGCTTCCAGCCGGTTGAGATTATCACCGGCGGGCAGGGGCGAGCCGAGGAAGCTGGCAAGCGCCCTCAGTGAGGGGACGGTCAGGTCCAGCCTGCCGTCAGCGGCGAAATTCTCGCCCTCGCGCAGCGCCCCGTCGAGTTCGAGGTCGATCAGCCGCCCGCCGAGGCGCAGGCGCAAATCGGTCTGCTGGCCCTCGAATACGCCGCGCAGCGAGCCAAGGCGCGCGTCGAACGTCAGGGCTTCGCCTTCGGCCGTCAGTGAACCGTCGATCTCGAGTGGTTCGTCCACGCCGGGCATGGCGATGGCGAGGTCGAGCCCCTCGATCCGTTTGGTCTCGCCGCCATCGGTAAAGAGGACCAGCCCGTCCTCAATGCGGATATCCCCCAGCGAGGCCTCCAGCGGCAGAGCGCCCGGGCGGCGCACGAAGCCTTCGGACGGGGGCGGGGTTTCGGCGTCCTCGCGCACCGGGCCGAGTGTCCAGTTATTCGCGCCGTTGCGCTGTTCGAGCCGGATGACCGGTTCGACCAGGACGAATTCATCGACGATGACATTGCGCGACAGGAGCGGCATCAGTTGCACCGCGATGCGCATCTCGCCCATTTCGGCAAACGGGTCGTCACCGAATCCGTCCGCATTGGCGATGGAAACGTTTTCCGCGCCGATCTCGACGCGCGGAATGAAGCGGATCGAGACGTCGCCGCCGAGTGTGACCTGGCGGCCGAGCTGGGCGCTGGCGGCCTGCTGGGCCCGGTCGCGATAGACGCTGTCGGGGATCAGGAAGGGCGCGAAGAGGGCAATGCCCACGACCAGAACGATGACGGCAATGATGATGGTCAGGATACGGCGCACGGTGAGTGTCTCCGTCGAGTCGGTTGTCAGGCCCCCGCCCGCTGGAGTCGATCCTACACCGGGCGCGCGCGAATTTCACGGCGTGACCTTGGGGGGGTGCGCCTTTATCATGCCACCCCGCCGGAGCGGCAATATATCAAGGGGGAGGAAGATATGAGCCATCCAGTCGTCCACATGGACCGGCGCAGCGTGATCATGGGGCTGGCGGCCGGGACCGTCATCCCTTTAAGCGGCTGTACCGGCGGATCGAGCGGCCTGTTTTATTCCGAGGCCGATATCATCACCCTGTCCGATCAGGCCTGGGCCGACGCGCTGCGCCGCGAGCGCCAGCTGCGCGACCCCTATTATCTATCCCGCGTCGAGCGGGTGGGGCGGGCCATGGTGCCGGCTTCGGGACAGACCCATCTCAACTGGGAATTCGTCGTCCTCGACAATGACTCGGTCAATGCCTGGGTCCTGCCCAACGGCAAGGTCGCCTTCCATAAGGGCCTGCTCGACCTGATGGACGAGGACGGTCATGTCGCCGCCGTCATGGGTCACGAAATGGGCCATGTCGCCGGCCGCCACGCGCAGGCGCGTGCCAACCAGCAGCGCGGAGCCGATATCGGCATGCAGATCGCGACCATCGCGCTGCAAAGCCAGGGCGTGGATATCGATCGCAACACCGCCGCCATCCTCGGCGCGGGCGTGACCTATGGCGTCATCCTGCCTTATTCGCGTCAGCACGAATTCGAGGCGGACCAGCGCGGTATCGACTTCATGGTCGCCTCGGGCTACCGCGCCAGCGACGCGGTCGATGTGTGGATGGCGCTTTCGACCATGCACGAGCAATCGAACTTCGAGTTCATGTCGACCCACCCGTCCGACGATGCCCGCATCGCGGCCATGCGCGAGCACATCGCCGCGCGCGGATATGCCTGACCTGTCATTCGAGTGCGCGCGGTGCCGCAACCATCTTGCCGGATGGCAAAGCGGACGCTAGTTTCCCGCGCCTTGTCCAAGGGCCGCCTTAGCTCAGTTGGTTAGAGCGCTAGATTGTGGATCTAGAGGTCCCCCGTTCGAACCGGGGAGGCGGTACCATTTTCCTATTTGAATGATCCCGATTCTTTGGGCTCCTACCCGCTAGTATTTCAGCCAACGGTCATAATCCGTTGATCGCTCCCGGTACCGAGCGAGGATCGTCATTGCTGTTTCGTAGGGTAGTATCATCCGGCGTTCGATACCGGTGCCGTAGACCTCAAAGTCAAGTTTTTCGTAAAAGGCTTCCGAGCCGCCAATTGGTTGAAGAACGATGGCATACCCGCCATTGCTCTCCAAGGCGAGCGATGCCCGTAGAACCGCATCAAGCAGTGCTTGGGAACCCAGTCCCTGCCTTTGCCTGGTTTCTGTTACGCCTAGGTATTGAAGGCGAATGCATGGGAATCCGGCGGCTCGGCCGTGCGGAAACTTCTGGCGATGTTCGCCTTGAAGATTTTTTGTGTCTTCAATCGCCAATTGCAGCGAGTAAAAGGCCTCAACGCGATTGCTGTCTCCGGGACAGGTTACACGAACCCGGCTATCGAAACGTTTGTGACGTTTTATGGCTTCGTTTCGAATCCACCGGTTGATGTCGCGCTCACCGCAATCGAATCGGCTTAAATCGTGTGTGTCATCGAGAAGCGTAAAGTCAGGCAAGCGCTAGGCAGCTTCTGTTCTTGCCTTTTCAGCGGCCAGGCGCTCATCAAGCGTATCCATTAGCGCCAAGTGCCGGGTGCGATTTTTCTTGGAGGCACGACGCACGAACTCAAAGGCTTCCTGCCGGTCGGCAAAATAGCCATGAGTGCGGTCGGTCACAAACCCGATGAGGCGTAGAAGTCTTGTCATGCAGCCTATATAAGTACCCACCGCTTTAAACTCAAATCACAAATTGGGAAGGATCGCGCCACGGGTCGCCAAGTTTCCCGCAAAGAGAATGCTTTTCAGGCTTCATGTGGCGAGATCAAAGCTGAGCCAACCGCTCCTTATCTCACCCACACCTCGTCCAGCTCACAGTTGAAGTCGGCAGTGATGTTCGAGGTTTCGCGGGCGAGGACGTTGGCGTTTTCCTGGCGCGAATTGACGTAGGCGGTATGGCAGGTGCGGCCCTCGCCGAGATTGGTCACAACAAGATATTGCAGGTTCTCGCTCGTTTCGGGGTCGGTGACATTCCAGCGCAGAACGGTCGCGAAGGGCCGGGGTGAGTCATACTCCTCCGGATAGTCCTGCCCCATGGCGGCGTGGACCATGTCGTATTTGGCAAGCCGCCACTCGATGGTGAACGGGTCGGGGATTCCATTGAAGCCGATAGGCGTTTGTTGCCAGGCCATCTCATCGCGGCCCTTCTCGCCATAGCTGACATACATGCGCAGGTGCCGCTCGGCGACCCAGACCGGGATGCCGTCATGGCCCTCGCAGCGCCAGACAAAGTCGCCGGTTTCAGGCTGGCCCTCGATGACGTCGCAATCGGTGATGGAGATGCGGGTGTAGGCGCTCGACACGCCATTGCCGTTTCCGTCGACCATCTGTGCCGCGGCCGGCGCAGCCAGGGCGGTCAGCCCGGCCAGAATCAGAGCGTGGGTTCTTATCAGTGCGTGCGTTTTCATGGATCCCGTCTCCCCTTTGCCCGGCATTCAGTATCGGGCGAAGGGGAGGGGATTGTAAAATAATATCCGGGAGTTGGCCGTCAGTCCGCGCCGTTTTCGCGTGCGGCTTCCTCGGCCGCGACGCGTTCGGCAACGATCTGTTCGGCGGCCTCGATGCTCTCGACTTCCTCGATCGTGTCGACGCCACAGCGCATGCCGTCATCGGGCATGATGTATTCAAAGCCCGGTGAGCAGATGGTGCGCGGCCCGTCGATGGAGGTCGCCACACGAACGCCGAAACGCAGGCCGCGGCATTGCTGGCGCGTCGTGACGAGATAATGCCGGCTGACGCCGCCATTGAGGACGACATGCCGGTCATCAATGACCGAATAACCGTCAACACCACGCACGCGGACGCAGTCGCCGAAGGCGGGTGCGGCGAGGGCTCCGGCGACGATACCGGCGGCGAGTAGGGTATGGAATGCGGAAACAGGCCTGAATCGGGTCATGATTTTATTCCTTTGGTGACGTAGGAACTCCCCTGATGTCCCGCGCGCATTCTACACGATTTTCCATGACAGCAGGCTGAATAAGGCTGAACCGATGCAGACTGACGCCAAATCCCAGCGGATCGCGATAGCCGGCGGCGGCGTGACGGGCCTCTCCTGTGCGCTCGAACTCGCCCGGCGCGGGGCGCGCGTGACGGTGTTCGAAGCAACCGCCAAGGCCGGAGAGGGTGCGATGGCACGCTCCGGCGGCATGCTGGCCCAGGGGTTTGAAAGCGCGAACGAGGCGCTGGGGACGGTCTTTACCGGTCTGTCGGCACAGGCCCTGTCGCTGTGGCCGGACTGGGCCGCCGGGATCGAGGAGGCGTCTGGCCTCACAACCGGTTTTCGCCAGGCCGGGTCGATTGCCCCGGCAATGAAGCCGGACGACGACGCTTGGCTCGCCGGGCTTGCCGCCCGCGCTGAAGCGCAGGGCATCGAGGCCGCCCGGCTCGATGCGCTGGAAGCCCGCCAGCTGGAGCCCGGTCTGGGTGATGGCCTGACCAGTGCGCTGCACTTCCCCGGCGATGGCGAGGTCGACAACCGCGCGCTCGGTCCAGCGCTTGTTGCCGCCTGCGAGGCGGAAGGCGTGGAGATCGTCACCAATGCCCGCTTCGACGATCCGGCGGACGTTGCGGCCGACCGTATCATCCTCGCGACAGGCTGGTTTGCGAGCCTCGCTTCGGATCGCCTGCCCGAACTCGCGGCCATCCAGCCGGTGAAAGGCGAGATGATTGCCTTTGGCGGAGGCGGGCTGACGCTCGGCCAAAGCCTGCGCGGCTCGGAAATCTATCTCTCGCAAAAGGCCGATGGGCGCATTGTCGCCGGAGCGACCAGCGAGCCAGGAGCCACAAGTCTCGACGTCACGACCCGCGCCCGCACCAGGCTCCAGACGGCTGCGGCGCGCATGCTGCCCGCGCTTGGGCGGCAGGCGGTGATCGACCAGTGGGCCGGACATCGCCCGGGTACGCCCGACGGACTGCCCCTCATGGGGGCGTCGTCCGATCCGAAAATCGCGCTGGCGCTGGGCGTATTCCGCAACGGCGTTCTGCTGGCACCGGCAGTGGCGAAAGTCATGGCCGATTATGTGCTCGATGGTATTGAGCCGGACCCGGCCTTCGCGCCGGTGCGTTTCGGTCGTTAACCATGGATTAGCGCGGCGGGTTCAGCTTGGGGGCTGATTCCAGCTTTACCGGTGCGCGCAATCCCATGAGCACGATCTCTCCCGTCAATGAACGGCCCGACGCCCTGATTGCCCAGGCCGCGCGGGAGACCGGGGCCGATTTCGACTTCATGGTCCGAACCGCTGCGCGTGAAAGCGGCTTCGATCCGCGCGCGCAGGCCCGCACGTCGAGTGCGGCGGGGCTCTATCAATTCCTGGAGCAGACCTGGCTGGGGATGATGCATACGCGCGGCGCGCAGCATGGTTATGCGGCCGAAGCCTCCGCGATTACGCGTGGGTCTGACGGGCGCTATGCCGTCACCGATCCGGCGCGCCGCCAGGACATTCTCGACATGCGGTTCGATCCGCGTGCGGCGGCACTGATGGCCGGCGAGCTGGCTTCGGCAAACTCGGCAATCCTGGAAAACCGGATCGGGCGGACGCCGACTTCAGGCGAGCTTTATGCCGCGCATTTCCTCGGGGCCGGCGGGGCTGGCGACCTTATTGAGGCCGCCGCCAGTCAGCCAACGGGCCGCGCCGATGCGCTGTTCCCGGCGGCCGCCCGGGCCAACCGGCCGATCTTCTATGATGGCGGTCGTCCACGCAGTGCCAGCGAAGTGCTGGATGTGCTGACCGGCGGCGAGGCGGCGCGTCCGCCCCAGGCCTGGCCGGTGGACGACTCGCCGCAGCGCGACCTGCCAGCGCAACGATGGGTCTTTAACGATGTGGGCGGGCAGGGCGGTGCGCGCAGCTTCTCGGCGCGGTCTTCGGTCAGCGCCACGCCGGCTGGAGCCATCCTGTCGCCGGCGGTCGTGGAAATACTCGCCTCGCTCGACGCCCCCGCCCGTGGTGAACGCGAAACGTAAACGCTTTCGGGGCTTTTAAAGACTTCGTTAAAGCACCCGGTTGATCCTGTTCCAGAAGGCGAAATCCGATTCGGGGTTCCGCAAGCTGCGAGGGATGATCCATGAGCGTCGTCGCGATGCGCGCCCATTTATCCGAGGCCGACATCCGCCGTCTCGTGAAGGGGGAAAACCCCGAGGAGCGCGCGCTCGCGGCCCGCAAGATCTGCCAGCGTGTCGATGCGCCGACCCTGTCGCGCGAGGAGCGCGAGGCGGCCAATGCCATTATCGCCATGATTGCCGACGATGCCGTGGCGTTGGTACGCCGGGCGTTGGCGGTGACGTTGCGACGGTCGCAGCACCTGCCGCGTGATATCGCCAAGAAGCTGGCCGCCGACATCGACTCCATCGCCGTACCCGTCATTTCCGGAAGCCCGGTGTTTGATGACGCTGACCTGATCGAGATCATCAAGACGCAAGGCGCGTCCAAACAATGCGCCGTCGGTGCACGCGAACATGTCTCCGGAACAGTTGTGACCGAGATTGTCGCCCATGCCTGCGAGCAGGCGGTGGGGATCACCGCAGCGAATGATGGCGCGGAGTTTTCCGAAGAGAATTACGAGGCCGCTTTTGTGCGCTTCTGCGAGTCCCAGCCGGTCATGGATGCCTTCGTCGCCCGGTCCAGCTTGCCGGTCGAATTCACCGAGAAGCTGATTTCGCGGGTCAGCGCGCAAGCGATGGATCGTCTCGTGCGCGAACACGCCCTGCCGGCCCAGCTGGCGGTGGAACTGGCCGAAGGCACACGCGAACGCGCGACGGTCGATCTCGTGGACCAGGCCGGCGTTGCCGTCGACATGCGCCGCTTCGTGCAGCAATTGCAGATGAATGGCCGACTGACGCCCTCCCTGATCGTGCGGGCGGTCCTGCGCGGCCATATCGCCTTCTTCGAGCATACGGTCGCGGAAATGGCGGCGATCCCGCACTCGAAGGCCTGGCTGCTGATCCATGATTCCGGGCCGCTGGGCCTGAAGGCTGTCTTTGACCGGACCGGTCTGCCGCCGCGCATCTATCCGGCGATCCGAGCCGCGATCGATACGTTCCATTCGCTCGACATGAATGACAGCCGCGAGGCGCGCATCACCTTCCGCCGGCGTCTGGCCGAGCGTTCACTGACGCGGTTTCAGGGGCTTCCCGAAGAGGATATGGAATACATCCTCGCCCGGCTGGACGAGGACCGGATCGAGCCTCAGCCCGCCGCGCGCATGGCCGGCTGATCTTCCCACGGGGCGGCAAAGGCCGCGACCTGGGCTTCGAGTTCCTCGACCAGCGTTTTCCCGACAGCATTGTCGACCGTCTTGATGTTCTGGCGCAGGGCTGCACGGATCGCGTGGGCATGTGCAACGGCCAGAGGTGCGGGCGCAGCGGCGCGCTTGTCCTCGGTCTCGATCATCTTGCACAGCGAGGCCGCCATGCGGGTGATGATGGGATAATTGTATGTCGTGCCAAGGCCGCGCAGATCATGCGCGACGGCGAAGAGCTTGGCTCCGGCTTCACCTTTCACGCCCTCGGCCATGACAGCCTTGCCAGCTGCTTCCAGCTTGACGACCTCGGCTTCGAGCCATTCGGTGAAGTCATCGCGCATGTTGTCGAGCGCGGCTTCGGCGCGGGCAATGGCGGCGTCATCGATCGGGCCGACACGGCCACCGACCTTCACGCGCAGCATGTTCGGCGGGGTGATGACTTCGATGGGTTGTTGCTTGGCCATGGTTCTAATGTCCCTTTCAGGCCTGAGCGGCCGTGACGGTGCCGTCGATGGTTTCGGCATTCGGGCGTATCGGTTGGGAGCGGACCGTCTTCACGGCCTCGAGCGCCTCGACCAGGGTCGCGGCGGTAAACGGTTTGGGCAGGAAGACCGATGCGCCGGCGCGCGCGGCCTCGGCCTGATAGCGCGGGTCGGAATAGGCGGTGAGCATGATGACGGGCATGTCGGCATTCGGACCGACTGCGCCCTGGCGGATCGCCTTGATCAAGGTCAGCCCATCCATCGGTTCCATCTTCCAGTCGGTGATGGTCAACGTGATTTCGCCCGAGCGCAGGATCTCGATGGCCTGAAGCGCGTCGGCCGCTTCGGCGATGCGGGAAATCCCCAGGCTCGACAGAACGGCGCGCAGGGCACCGCGCAGCGCGGCACTGTCATCCACGACGAGTACGGAAAGTCCGCCCCCAACTGCCTGATTTGTTTCGGTTTTGGCGTTCACTGGTCCACCCGCCTTTTCTATCCTTGGCCGGGAAGATAGGGCAGGATGCTTAACATGCGGCTAAACGCTCAGGACTGAAATTGCTCGATCAGGATGCGCTCGCCCAGGGCTCGGCCCTGATCAAAGAGCATGGTCAGCTGACGCCCGGATTCTTCGCGAACCTCGACCCAGGTCACGTGGCGGAATTCCTGGCTGTCCGCGACGGCGGAAACCGGCCGGTTCTCGGGGTCGACGACATCAAAGCGCACCTCGCTGCCCTGTGGCAGCAAAGCGCCGCGCCAGCGGCGGGGACGGAATGCGCTGATCGGGGTCAGGGCCAGCACGCGGGAGCTGAGCGGCAGGATCGGCCCGTGGGCTGACGCGTTGTAGGCAGTGGAGCCAGCGGGTGTCGCGACCATAATGCCGTCAGCGGCCAGCTCGGCCAGCCGTTCGCGGCCATCCACGCTGATCCTGATCTTCGCCGTCTGGTGGGATTGACGCAGCATCGACACTTCGTTGATGGCCAGGGCTTCGAACGGGTGACCGTCTATGGTCTCGCCGCGTGCTCTCAGGGGCCGGATTTCCGCGCGTTCTGCCGTGGCCAGCCGGTCCAGCAGGCCATCCTCGGCATAGTCATTCATCAGGAAACCGACCGAGCCGAAATTCATGCCATAGACCGGGATTTCGCGCGGCATGGCGGCGTGAAGGGCGGCCAGCATCGCGCCATCCCCGCCCAGCGTGACCAGGATGTCGGCCTCGTCGACCGCGACGGCACCATAGCGCCGCTCCAGTGCAGCTTTCGCGGCCTGTGCATCGGCACGCGGGCTCGCCATGAAGGCAAGGGCCGGTGTGAAGTCTCGGGTCATGGGGTGCTGACAGGTCCGCCTTGGTTCACGCGGACCATTCAAGCGCTGTCCGCCATGCGGCGCAAGGAATCGTGTGCCTTGCCGGGCGTGTAGTCCCGGAAAATGCGTGCGGCACCGGCCATCGCCTGGTCCTCGATACCGTCATGGATTCGTCCGGATTTCTGCATAGCACGAAGGACAGTCGGATAGATTGATCGGTCTATGCGTGCAGCACGGCAGGCGAGGGCGAGAGTGCGGGCACCGGACAATGCCAGGACCTTGCGCCAGTCGTCGACCGAAAGGCCGCACAGGGCGGCGATCGCATGGTCAAAGACGATCTCCCGTCCTTCAGACAGGGTTTTCACGGCAAAGCCCGGATTGAGCTTGCCGGCGAATTGCAGCTTTTCGATCAGGCTTGCAGCACTCGTATCGCCGTCATCCGCGCGGGCGGCTTCAGCGGCGAATTCCGCTACCGGAGCAATTTTCGCCGGGTCAAGATTGAACCGGTCCAACAATTGGTCGCGTACCGTTGCGGACACCGTCGCGTAGAGTTTGCGTGCAATGGCTTCGGGCAGGTCGTGACGCCGGCTCAGGGTCTCGCCGCAGTCTGAATCGCAAATGGCGAATTCGGCACATCGAGTGAAACCGGTCTCGGTCAGGCTCGCCGTGGCGTTGTTGATCAGCGCGCGCATGACGTCAGGCTCGACCCGGTGGCAGAGCGCATCGCTGACAGCACCGGAAATACCGGGGCGCTCGGCGATCAGACAGCGGTGTGCCAGGCTTCTCGTTTCGGTCAGCTCGACCAGATCGGCCTCGGTCAGTCGCAGGCTGCGCAGGATGATGTCCCGCGCAACCGCCGGCGCATCAAAGGCGAGAAACCGGACAATGCCATGGGGGGCCCAGTCGCATTCGGCGAGTGCCGCGGCCATGGCGATGCGGACTTTCTCCTCGGCTTTGCGGGCCAAGGTAACGAGGATTTCGCCAGCAAGCGGCTCGGCCCGTTCTGACAGGGGGTTGGCGATGCAGATGTCGGTGATCGACAGGGCCAGGCGGCCATGGCTTTCGGGGTCGCGCAAGCGCGCCAATCCTGCCAGTGCTATCGCTGCATTGCCCATGACAAGGAACCGTCCGTCCCGTGAACCGTTTCGCGAATCATTGGTGAGTCGCTATGGTTTACGGCCCGTTAAGTTTCGCCGTCGGGAGGGCAATCCGTGCTGACTAATTCTCCGCCCGCAGCCCGGCTGCTAGACGCATTCGAGACGGTGCGGGCCCGGACGGAAGCCTTGGCCGCGCCGCTGAGCCCGGAAGACCAGTGTGTTCAGACCATGCCCGATGTCAGCCCGACCAAATGGCACCGGGCGCACACGACCTGGTTCTGGGAGACCTTCCTGCTCGGGGAGTTCAACAAGGATTACAAACCGTTCGATCCGGATTTCTGTTACCTGTTCAACTCCTATTACGAGCAGGTCGGCGAGCGCCATCCGCGCGCCGAGCGGGGGCAGATCACACGGCCCTCTTGCAGTGATGTTGCGGCCTACCGGGTATACGTGGACGCGGCTGTCCGGAACTTCCTGTCCAACGCCCCGGACGACCTGATCAGCGCCGTGACTCCAATCATCGAGCTGGGCGTAGGTCATGAGGAGCAGCACCAGGAATTGCTGCTGACCGACATCAAGCATGTGTTGTCACGCAATCCCCTGTCGCCCGCGGCCTATCCCGCGCCGGATTCCGCGCCGCGTGAAAACCCGGACCTGACTTTTACGGCGGTCGACGGCGGACTGGTCGAGACTGGTCATGCCGACGATGGATTTGCCTATGACAATGAAAGCCCGCGTCACAAGGTCTGGCTGGAGCCGTTCGCTCTTGCTGACCGACCCGTGACCAATGGGGATTGGCTGGACTTCGTGCAGGCCGGCGGATACCGGACCGCGACGCTGTGGCTGTCCGATGGCTGGGCGACGGTCCAGGCCGATGAATGGAGGGCCCCGCTGCACTGGCGTGAACGCGACGGTGTCTGGCGCGAATTCACGCTGCACGGGGAAACAGACCTCGATCCTGCTGCCCCGGTCTGCCACATCAGCTTCTATGAGGCGCAGGCCTATGCCGAATGGGCCGGGCTTCGTCTGCCCACAGAACATGAATGGGAACACGCCGCGGCGGAAAAGGCCGGGCTGGACGGACGCTTCATGGACGCTGGCCAGTCAGCGCACCCGGGGCCCGTCCCAGGCGGCAAATCGCTGGCGCAGATGTTCGGGGGTGTTTGGGAATGGACGCGATCGGACTACGCACCTTATCCGGGTTTCCGGACACCGGACGGTGCGGTGGGCGAGTACAACGGCAAGTTCATGTGTGGCCAGTATGTCCTGCGCGGCGGCTCATGCGCCACGCCGCCCGGCCATGTCCGGCGGACCTATCGCAATTTCTTCCCGCCCGATGCCCGCTGGCAGTTTTCCGGCGTCCGGATGGCACGGGACGCCTGACAGGTTTGCCTGAACGGATTTGACAGTGAACGCTGTTCAATCCGATGCTGAGGCCCGCACGCCAGCCAGGGAGAGCGCCATGGATGATCAGGCCGCCGTCAAGGATATCGTCAGTGCCGAAGAGTGGAAGGCGCGCTGCGACCTGGCCGCCCTCTACCGCCTGGTGCGGATGCACGAATGGGACGATCTGTTTTTCACCCACATTTCCATGCGCGTGCCCGGACCGGAGGAGCATTTCCTCCTCAACCCGTTCGGCCTTCTTTATGAGGACGTGACCGCGTCAAACCTCGTGAAGATCGACCTGGAGGGGAATGTCCTGCCGCCCTCGCGCTATGGCATCAATCCGGCGGGTTTCACCATCCACTCGGCGATCCATGCCGCCCGCGAGGACGTCATGGTCGCCATGCATCTGCACAGTGATGCCGGCGTTGCGGTCGCCGCGCAGAAGGGTGGTCTGCGCCCGATCTCCCAGCTGGCCATGAACGTAATGAATGATGTCGCCTATCACGACTATGAGGGCATCGCCCTGATCGAGGACGAAAAAGTCCGTCTCGTGGCCGATCTGGGCGACAAGAATTTGATGATATTGCGCAACCACGGGACGCTGTCTGTAGGCGATCATCCGTTTTCCGCGTATATAAGGTTGTATTTGCTGGAGCGCGCCTGCCGGATTCAAACCATGGCGCAAGCCGGGGGGGAGCTTCTGGAATGGGACCAGTCCATGCAGGACAAGGTGTTCGGCCAGAGCTCGGAAATCGCCGGCAACGAGTTCTTCAAGGAGATCGCCTGGGCCGCACTGCTCGATCGCGTGAGGCGGGAGTCGCCGGGCTTCGATACCTGATCGCCATTGCGGTCGGCGCAGGGGCTTCCACGCCTGTCCATGCCGGGGCCTGGCCCCAGCCCAAGGGCGAAGGCCTGGTCATCTCCTCGATCCTCTACGACCGGGCCGAGGGGTATTTCGACGATACTGGCCAGCATTTTGACGGCGGCTATTACGAGAAGCGCGAATACGCCACCTATGCCGAATACGGGCTGAGCGACCGGATCACGCTCGTGGGCCGGGTGGCCTGGCAAGACGTCGCCCTGACCGAGGCCGGTATTCCTGACACGGCGCAGGGCTTCGCCGCCAGCGAACTGGGTGCCCGGCTACTGGTTGGACGCAGCGGCCCGGCCGTCCTGTCCGTGCAGCTGTCGGGCATCCTGCCCGGTGGCGGTGAGAACGTCGCCGACCGGCCCTTGGGTGATGGCGGGCTGGGAGCGGAAATCCGGGTTCTCACTGGTATGGCCATGGGAGAGGCCATCTTCGTCGAATTGCAGCCGGCCTATCGCTGGCGCGATGACGGGTTTCTGGATGAAGCCCGCCTTGACCTGACGGCCGGATGGCGGCCGCGTCCGGACATGACGGTCATGGTGCAGAGTTTTTCGACCTGGAGCGTTTCCGATCCGGTCGCCGGGCAGAGGCATTTCTCCCAGCACAAGGTTCAGGCGTCGCTGGGCTTTTCAACCCGGTTTGGTGAACTCCATGTGGGGGGCTGGTTCACTCCCGCGGGCCGCAATGCCATCGACGAACGCGCGGTATTTGCGGCGATCTGGCAGCGCTTCTAGGCTCGCTGATTTATTTGTGCATTTCCGATCACAAGTAATTTTCTTTGATTGATGGCGCTTTCGGGCCTATCTCGCCCGCAAACAGGAGTCTGAAGTCCATGCGCCGCGCTGCTTTTCTGATCGTCATCATTGTTATTTTTGCGGCCATGGCCGCCTTCGTTGTCGTCCGCGAGATCACGCGAGGCGATGGCGGCAATCAGGGATTCGGCGGGTTCTCGACGCCTGTTGCGGTCGCGACAGTGGAACCGATGGAGTTTGCCGATGTGGTCTCGGCCCTCGGGACCGCGCGGGCAAATGAGTCGGTGACGGTAACGGCGAAAGTGTCCGACACGATTTCGCGCATCGCCTTTGATTCCGGCCAACGGGTAGAAGCAGGCCAAATTCTTGTCGAACAGACAGACCGCGAGGAAGCGGCTTCGCTGAACGAAGCGCGGGCAACCCTGCGTGAGGCGCAACAGGAGCACGAGCGGTTCCAGGATCTTGCCGCGCGCGGTATCGCGCCGACCCAGCGTTCCCAGGAAACCCAGGCGGAACTGGACCGGGCGTCGGCCCGTGTGCGTGCTGTCGAGGCGCGTATGGCCGACCGCATCATCCGCGCCCCCTTTGCCGGTCGGGTCGGTCTGCGCAATGTCAGTCCCGGCGAACTGGTCGGGCCCGGCGATGTGATTGCCACGCTCGACGATGACAGCGTGATCAAGCTGGATTTCACGATCCCGGAGCGCTTCTTCTCGGCTGTGGAAACGGGGCTGGAAATTCGGGCACGTTCGGATGCCTATCCCGGCGCGGATTTCACTGGCGAGATCACGGAAGTGGAATCGCGGATTGATCCTGTCACGCGCGCGGTCACGGTTCGCGCGGAGATCGCCAATGAAGACGGCCGGCTACGTCCGGGCATGCTGCTGACGGTTGAAATCCGCCGCGGCGAGCGAACCCGCCCCGCCATCCCTGAAGGTGCGCTGATCCGCGTTGCTGAAGACGCTTTCGTCTATGTGATTGCGCAGGGCGACAACGGCACGACAGCCCGCCGTCAGCCCGTCGAGGTGGGAATGCGGACCGGTGGCATGCTGGAAATCCTCTCCGGTCTCGAGACCGGCGAACGGGTCATCTCGGAGGGCACGCACCGGGTCCAGCCCGGCGCGCCGGTCCAGGTTGTGGGGGATACGGGCCCGGACGGGCCGGGAGGTGAGGCATGACGCTCTCCGACATCGCCGTAAAACGCCCGGTCATGGCCGGGGTGTTCAGCGCGCTCATTGTTGTCATCGGCATTCTGGGTTTTCGCAGCCTTCCGCTGCGCGAACTGCCCAATGTCGACCAGCCGGTTGTCTCGGTCTCGACCAGCTATCCCGGTGCCAATGCCGAAGTGGTCGAGAACCGGATCACGCAGGTGATCGAGGACCAGCTGTCGGGGATTGAGGGCGTCGAACTGATCAGCTCGTCAAGCCGCGACGGGCGGTCGAACATCTCGATCACTTTCAACCTGTCGCGCAACATGGAAGCCGCGGCGAACGATGTCCGGGACGCGGTATCCCGTGTCTCGTCCCAGCTGCCGCAGAACATCGATGCACCGCGGGTGGCCAAGCAGGATTCCGACGCCCAGCCGATCATCTGGTATTCACTGATCGGCGACGGCATGTCGATGGAAGAGCTTTCCGACTATGCCGACCGCTTCATCGTCGATCGTCTGTCGACCATTGACGGCGTTGCCAATGTCCGGATTGGCGGTCAACGGCGCTATGCCATGCGCATCTGGCTCGATCCGCAGGCGCTCGCGGCGCGGCGGCTGACCGTCGACGATATCGAACGGGCGCTGCGATCCCAGAATATTGAACTGCCTGGCGGTGCGCTGGAGGCCCAGGATGTCGACCTGACGGTGCGCGTCGAGCGCAGCTACGCCAACGAGGACAGCTTCCGCCGTCTGCCTGTTGGCAGCTCTACGGACGGGCACGTCATTCGTCTTGGCGAAGTCGCCGATGTCGAGGTCGGTCCGCAGGAGGAACGCGCCCTGTTCCGCGGTAATGGCGTCACCCGCATCGGGTTGGGCGTGGTGCGTCAGAGCCAGGCCAATGCACTGGATGTCGCCAATGGTGTCCGCGCGGAAATGGATCGGATCCGCCCGGGCCTGCCGGAGGGCATGGATATCATTGTCACCTATGACTCCACGGTCTTCATATCCGAATCCATTCGCGAGGTCTGGCGCACGCTAATAGTGGCCGCGCTGCTCGTGGTCGCGGTTATCTATCTCTTCCTGGGGACATTCAGGGCTGCTGCCATTCCCGCCATCGTCGTGCCGGTCTGCCTGATTGGCGCGTTCGGTGTGCTGGCGTTGTTCGGCCTTTCGATCAACATCATCACGCTGCTGGCGCTGGTCCTGTGTATCGGCCTGGTGGTCGACGATTCCATCGTGGTTCTGGAGAATATCCAGCGCCGGGTGGATCTCGGCGAACGCCCGGCACTGGCCGCCTACAACGGCGCACGCCAGGTCTTCTTCGCGGTGATCGCGACGACCGCCGTTGTTGTGGCGGTGTTCGCACCATTGGTCGTGCTGCCGGGCATAATCGGGCGCATCTTCACGGAACTGGCCATCACGATGAGCGGGGCGGTGATCCTCTCCAGCCTGGTGGCCCTGACCCTGTCGCCGATGATGGCGTCGAAGATGATCCGCCCGGCCTCGAAATCGTCCGGCGTAGCGAAATATGTCGATCACGCCTTTACCCGTCTGCGCAAGGCGTACCGGGACTCGCTCGAAATTGTTCTCAAAGCGCCATGGGTTGCGATCCCGCTGATTGTCGCTGCGCTGGCTGGCTCGCTCTTCCTGCTCAACCGGCTGCCCAATGAACTGACGCCGTCGGAAGATCGCGGCTTCTTCTTTGCCTTCTTCCAGGGACCTGAAGGGGCGGGCTTTGACTACATGGCCGAGCAGGCCGAAGAGATTGAGGCCATCCTTGCCGACTTCGTTGAACGTGACGAGATCCGCCAGGCCGTGGTCGTCGTGCCCGGTTTTGGCGGGGGCGGCTTTAACAGCGGCGTGACCTTCGGAGCCATGGCCCCCTGGGATGAGCGGGACCGGTCGGGACAGGAAATCATCGGCGAGATCAATGGCCGTTTCGGCATGCTCACCGGTGTGCGGGCCTTTGCCGGCGGCGGGTCGTCGCTGGGACGGGGCGTCTCAGGCAACGAGATCGATTTCGTGCTGGGCGGCTCTGACTATGAGGAGCTGAACCGCTGGGCCGATGAAATCCTGCAGCGGGCGCGGGAGACCAATCCGAACCTGTTGCGGGCGCGCAAGAGCTATGAGCCGAATTCGCCGCGCCTCGTGGTCGACATCAACCGCGAACGAGCCGCCGCGCTGGGCGTGTCGGTGGAATCCATCGGCCGTGCCCTGGAAGCGCATCTCGGCTCACGCCGCGTTGGCACCTATGTCGATCGGGGCGAGGACTACGACGTCATTCTGCAGAACCGCCGCGAGGACCGGTCGAGCCAGAGCGACCTGGCGATCCTGACCGTGCGGGCCGATTCCGGCGCTCTGATCCCCCTGTCCAACCTGGTTTCGCTAAGCGAGATCGGGGAATCCTCGGACCGGCCGCGTGTTGACCGCCTGCGAGCGGTGACGATCAGCGCGACGCTGGCCGAGGGCTATACGATAGGCGAGGCCATCGAGTGGTTCAGCCAGGCCGGCGCAGAGATGCTGCCGCCGACGATCCAGACCGATTTCATCGGTTCGGCGAAGGATTTCATGGACTCCAACTCGGCGACGCTGTTCGCCTTTACCATGGCGCTGCTCATCGTCTTCCTGGTCTTGGCCGCCCAGTTCGAGAGCCTGATTCAGCCCTTCGTCATCATGTTGACCGTGCCGCTCGCCGTCGCCGGCGGGCTGTTCGGCCTCTACATCGTCGGCTCCTCGCTGAACGTCTACAGCCAGATCGGCCTGATCGTGCTGGTGGGGCTGGCGGCCAAGAACGGCATTCTGATCGCTGAATTCGCCAATCAGTTGCGCGATGAGGGGATGAGTGTGCGCGATGCGACATTGGAAGCTGCGGACACGCGGCTCCGCCCGATCCTGATGACCGGTATCTCGACCGCCATCGGTGCCCTGCCACTGGTCCTCGCCTCCGGGGCCGGAGCGGAAAGCCGGGTGACGATCGGCATCGTCATCTTCACCGGCGTGATGGTGGCGACCTTGTTTACGCTGCTGGTGGTTCCCGCTGCCTATAGCGTGCTTGGCCGCTTTACCAAGACGCCAAACTGGGTGTCCCGCCAGATCGAACGTCAGCAGGCGGCGTCCACCGTGGTGGACCCGCACGAGACCGGGCATCCGGCCGAATAGGATTTGGGTTAGAGTTCGGTTTCGAGCAGCAGGTAGGCGATGACGTCGCGGCGGTCGTCCGCGTCCCGCAGGCCAACAAAGGACATGCGGTTGCCCGGGATGTAGCCGCGCGGGTCGGCCAGCCAGGCGTCGAGATGGTCCGGTGTCCAGTCAAAACCCGCTTCGCGGAGCGCTGGCGAGTAATTGAAGCCTTCGGCTTCGCCCGCCGTTCGCCGGAACAGGCCGTGCAGGTTCGGTCCGACCCGGTGCGGACCGCCTTCGCCGATCGTGTGGCAGGACGTGCAACGGCGAAACTGCCGTGCGCCGTTGGCCAGGTCGGCTTCCGAATAGGGGGCGGGCAGGGCGGCCAGGCGTGTGGCCATGTCCTGGGCGGCATCCTCAACAAGCGGATCGCTTTCGAGTGTGCCTTGCGGTGCCTGTGTCTCCGACCCGCTTTCGCCAGTCGGCAATTGCGGCGTTTCGACCTCAGACCCCGATGAGGGATCCCCGCAGGCAGCAAGGAAGAGACAGGAAGCCAGCAGGGCAGACCGCGTCATGAAACACTCTCCGGATCGCGAAGGACTCAGATGCGATGCGGACCATAACGAAGCCGGCCGACAATGCCAGCCCTCGCAAGAATACCCGTCAGGGTTGAGCAATTTTTCCAACCCTGACAGGTGTTCTGGCGCGGTCTATTGCAACCGGTCGGCGATGCCCGTTAGCGTGTCACGCAGAGACCTTGCCCGCATGGCCGCCTGGCCGGACCCCTCTGCGGGCAGCCCTGTGGCGATCCCGGCGAGCATGCCGGCCAGCGCCGGATCGGATGTTCCCGACGCGATATGATCTTCAGCGGTGGCGAGTGCCTCTAACAGGGAATCGGCCATGGCTTCCGGCATCGCGTCATCGCGGCGCAGCTGGTCGATGTAGGCCCGGGCGACTGCCGGATGAGCCGGCCAACTGACCGGATGCTGGGTCTGCGGGTTGAACGTCCCGCCCTGGTCGGCGAGGCCCGCGGCTGCGATCTCGTTTTCGGTCAGGAAATTGCTGGGCACCAGTTCGAAAACGTCGAGCCCTCGCGAAATCTCGGTCGCGTAGATCCGGCCATCATACCAGTAGCTGGACCAGTAGCCGCCGGTCGTCAGGACATCGGCGCTGATGGGGCCGCGGTCAAAATAGGCGATCTCGACGACATTGGACGGATCGGTGAAATCGATGACCGAGAGACCGCCCTGATACCAGGCCTGGGCGAAGATATCCCGGCCGGGCACTGGAATGATTGATCCGTTGTGCGCGACGCAGTTTTCGGTATCGGTCTGGGCCGCCGGCAGCTTGTAATAGCCGCGGAATTCCAGTTGGCCGTCGACAATGTCGTAAAAGGCGTTGGCTCCCCAGTTGCGCGGGTCCTGCGCCAGGCAACGCGGTCGTCCACCGCCGCCCCACTCGTCGGTGAAGAGGACGCGCGTCCCGTCATTGTTGAACGTCGCGGAGTGCCAGTAGGCGAAGCCGTCATCGCTGACCGCGTCGATGCGGCGCGGGTCGCGCGGATCGGTGATATCGAAGATGATGCCGTTGCCCGAGCAGGCCCCGGCCGCGAGGTTGGCCGACGGGAAGACGGTAATGTCATGGCATTCGTCAGTGCGACTGGTGGTCTGTGTGCCGTCACCATGATCTCCGCCGGTCCACAAGCCCGCGATCGCACCGGTTTCCTCGTCGGCAAAGACGGTCGGGCTGTGCACGATCCGGGCTTGTGACGGGTCCGCGACCGGGATTTCGATCACGTCGATACGGAAGAGCGCGGTGCGTTCGTCACCGAGGTCATCATCGACGCAGCCGACGAGTTCCTCTTCGTCCCGCACCGAAGCTGTCCCGGAGTTGTAGACGACCAGGATGCCGTCCTCGTCCGGGCCGGAGACAATGGAATGGGTGTGCGAGCCGCGGCAAGTCTGAACCTGGCCGACCTGAACAGGTGCCCGCGGGTCGGAAATGTCGAAGATGCGCAGGCCGCGGAACCGGTCCGGGCTGGCATCGCGACCAACACCTTCCAGGCCGCAATCAACGCGGCCGCGCGTCTGTTCAACCGACATCAGCAACAGATTGCCGCTGATGGACACGTCGCCCTGACCACCGGGGCAGACAACCGAACTGATCAGTTGCGGAACCGGGTCTTCACCCAGCCGATAGAGGTTGAACCCGTGATAATTGCCCGCCGCCATCAGGTCGCCGGAGAAGGCCATGTCGGTATTGGAGAAGCTGAGGAAGGGCGAGCGCTGGCCAAAGCGCGGACGGTCATCACCGTCTGCGGCTTCGTTCTCCGGGGCCTCGTCGCTGTCCTCGTCCTCGTCCTCGATCAGGGGCGGCAACCCGGCCGGGTTTTCAACATCGAAGAAGCCGGTTGGCTTGGGCAGGGTGGCGACGTGTTCGAGATTGCTGATTGCTTCGCCCGCATCACGGAAGCCGGGCGACAGAGTCGAGCGCGGATCGTCCCACAGCGTGCGGATGATCGCGCCCATGCGGCGGATCTCGGCTTGCTGTTCGTTCTTCACGTCGCTGGCAAACTCGTAGAGCACCGGGTCATAGGCGGATCCGGACTGATCGAACAGATGGTCCACCATCTCCACCGCGCCTTCGTGGTGGGCAATCATCAGCTCCAGGAACATGCGGTCGAAGGCCGGTCCCTCCAGCGTGGCGAGTTCAGCCATCTGCTCGGGCGTCGCCATGCCTTCCATCATGCCGTGTCCACCGTGCATGGCGTGGGGATCATTGGCCGGGTCCGGCGCATCGCGGCCGCGTTCGGTCAGCCAGGACTGCATGAAGGCGATCTCGTCTTCCTGTGAGGCGTCGATCCGTCCCGCCGCCGTCAGGACGTCAGGGTGATTGGTCCGGTCGGGCACCAGGGCCGACATTTGCACCGCCTGATAATGGTGCAGGATCATGTCCTGCATGAAGCGGACATCATCGGCCGAGTAACGGTTTTCCGCGACGCGAACCGCGTCTTCGGCGGTCAGCGTGCGCGATTGCTGTCCGGGCGCACCGGGCTGGACGATGGGCGCGTCCTGCGCGCCAGCCTGGCCAGCAACGGCGAGTGCGAGAACGGAAGCGCCCTGAATGAGTTGAACGCGCAAAGAGGCACGAGACCACATGGCAATTCCCCGACAACCAGCAGAAAACAAAGAAACTAGCACGGGGAAGGAGTGCGGCAAGCACTCCTGCGCCCGCGCAAGCCATTGTTCGCACGATTTTCCGGCTGGCAGATCGGATCGGCCGGTGGCCTGTCCCCGTCGAAGCGGTGTTTAGCCGCCCGAACCCTGTGCCTGTCCTGTCCCGACGGCCGTTGTGTCCACGGTAACACCAATGCCGCAAGTCCCGGTGCATCCTCCCGTACCCGGTGCAAAGCAGGAAAGACTACCCGCTTCGACTACCGGGTTGCATTTGCCTTCGCCGCCGGTGCAAGCGCATTCCCAACGCCCGCCGATCGCGCGGGTCGCCGTGATGCGGTCGATCTGGTCTGACGTCAGGGACTGCAGCGGCACCTCGCCGCCGTCTTGTCGGACCGCCGGGCGGACACGAATGTCGCCATCGCGCGTCCGGCACTGTTCACCGGCTTCTGCGTCGCGGCACATTGGTAAGGTCTGGTCGCCTGCTCGGCCCGTGTCCTGGGCCTGGAGGGATGGTGAAATCGTGACGGCGAAGAGCGCCGCGACAGCCAATATGGTTGCAAAAATTCTCATGAGTTTCTCCCCGGCTTGTGGGGGGAACCTATCATATTTCAGCCAAGCGGTCCCGGCTGGGATGCCAACGGGTCTTTTTCCACGGGTCCGGCATGACGTTACGAAACGGTCGGGAGCCGCGCAGAAGCCGTGCCCGGGACGCGAAGACGGCCTCGCGATATGGTGCCGGCTGAGGGACTCGAACCCCCGACCCCCTGATTACAAATCAGGTGCTCTACCAGCTGAGCTAAGCCGGCGTCTGGATAGTGCGCGCGCTTGATAGGGCCAAGGCACCGCGCGGCGCAAGCGCGCGGTGCCGTCAGGGTCCTAGAAGAAGGAGAGGATCGCGCCCGCGAGCAACATGCCGACGAGATGGTTCCCCCAGTTGATGAGGGTCAGCTCAAACGGCTGCTTCTCATAGATGTGCGCCAGAAGCTGGGTCGTCGCCGAGAAGAACAGCCAGAGCAGGCCCGCCGTGACGAGGGCCGGGGCGATGCCGTCCACACCGCGCCAGCCGAACACCACCGCGATGCCGATGGCGGTGACGAGGGAATTGGTCAGGCCCTTGGCCATGACGACGCCCATGTTGACGCCCTTCATCGACTCCTCGGTGAAGCCGTGCAGCGCCATCCAGCGTTTGCCGAAAAGCGGGCCGTACCAGATAAAGCCGACGACCATGAAGCCGAGCGTCGCCAGGACGACGCCGAGAATGTTGATGCCGTAGAGTTCCATGAGGTGTCTCTCCCCTAGATGTACCTATTTGCGGCCGAAGCTGAGAATTACGGCACCCAGCGGAAGTATGACCAATTGGTGGGCCACATCCACGAGCGTCAAGGCAGTCGTATAACGGGCATCGTAGGCGAAATCCGCCAACTCGGTGGCGATGGTGAAGCCGACGGCGCAAACCAGCCCGAGTTTTGCGTAGGCCATGAGGCCGGCTGCGCCGGCTTTCGAAGCGATCGCGGCCAGGCCAAGCGCATACAGCACGGGTGTGAGCGGCCCGACACCGAACATTCGCCAGTCTGCTGTCGCGGTGTCACCGACGCCAGCATCGCCCATCGCTCCGGCAAAAAGGAGCATGTACCAGACGAAACCGACCAGATAGATCGCGATGGCCGCAAGCAGGACGAAGAGAAGATTGTGTCCGAATATGCGTGGCATGAGTTTCCTCCCCAGGAATCGGGCTGTATGTGTCAGCCCTCAAGTCCGGTGGCGGTCTGATCGCCCCTGACGCGAGCACACTACAGGCAATACCCCTCACGGCAGAAGATAAAAAAATGGCCCGGATCCTGATCACCAGCGCGCTGCCCTATATCAATGGGGTCAAACACCTCGGCAATTTGGCCGGGTCGATGCTGCCCGCCGACGTCTATGCGCGCTTCAACCGCCTTATCGGCCATGAGGTTTTGTATATTTGCGCGACTGACGAACACGGCACGCCCGCCGAACTGGCCGCGGCGGAGGCCGGCGTGGATGTGCGCGCCTATTGCGATGCCGAACACGCCGTCCAGCGCGCGGCGGGCGAGGGGTTCGCGCTGTCCTATGATCATTTCGGGCGTACCTCGCACCCGGCGACGGCGAAGCTGACCCAGCACTTCGCGCATGTGCTGGAAGAGAAAGGTCTTATCGAGGAACGCGCCGACGAGCAGGTCTATTCGGTCGACGATGCCCGCTTCCTGCCGGATCGCTATGTCGAAGGGACCTGTCCGCACTGCGAGTTCGAGCGCGCGCGGGGCGACCAGTGCGACAATTGCGGGCGGCTGCTCGAACCGACCGATCTCATCGCGCCCTATTCGAAGATCTCCGGCTCGAAGAATCTTGAAGTGCGCGAGACGCGCCATCTCTACCTCCTCCAGACGAAGATGGAGGGGCGGATTCGCGAGTGGGTCGATGCGGCTGATGGTTGGCCATCACTGGCAGTGTCCATCGCCAACAAATGGCTGGACGAAGGCCTGCGCGACCGTTCGATCACGCGCGATCTTTCCTGGGGTGTACCGGTCGCCCATGAGGGCGAGGTCCGCGACGGGTTCGAGGGCAAGGTCTTCTATGTCTGGTTCGACGCGCCCATCGGCTATATCGGCGCGACGGTGGAATGGGCGCAGGCCACCGGCGGCGACTGGGAAAGCTGGTGGCGCACCGACAAGGGCGCGGACGACGTCACCTATGTCCAGTTCATGGGCAAGGACAATGTCGCCTTCCACACGGTCAGTTTTCCGGCGACGATTTTGGGCTCGGAAGAACCCTGGAAAACGGTCGACAAGCTGAAAGCCTTCAACTGGCTGAACTGGTATGGCGGGAAATTCTCCACCAGCGAGAAGCGCGGCGTCTTCATGGATACTGCGCTGGAGCTTCTGCCCGCTGATTACTGGCGCTGGTATCTGACGGCGAATGCGCCGGAAGGCTCGGACACGCAATTCACCTGGGAGCATTTCCAGGCCTGCGTAAACAAGGACCTTGCCGACGTGCTGGGCAATTTCGTCAACCGGATCCTGAAATTCACCGGCTCGCGCTTTGACGGCGTTGTGCCTGAGGGCGGCGAGCCAGGGGAGCATGAAGCCTGGCTGGCGGGCGAGGTCGATACGCGCCTCGCCGCTATCGTGGAAAACTATGAAGCGATGCGTTTCCGTCAGGCCGCCGCCGAGACGCGCGCGCTCTGGGCCGCCGGCAATGAGTATCTGACCCGTGCCGAGCCGTGGTCGCACTTCAAGACCGACCGCGATCGCGCCGCGGTGGGTGTGCGTACCGCGCTCAATCTCTGCGCCCTCATGGGCATTGCCGCGCAGCCGGTCATTCCATCATCGGCGGCGATAATCCTCGATGCGCTCAACATCCCGGACGGCAACCGGCGCTGGCCGAGTGAAGCGGCCACGGTCCTTCTCGACGCCATGCCGCACGGCACACCGGTCACGCCGCCGGACGTGCTTTTCGCGAAGGTCGAGGACGAACAGGTGGCAGAATGGAAAGCCCGATTTGGGGGTGAGGGGTAGCTACTTCCAGTCGCGCCGGGCGAGCCAGTCTATTGGATCATCGGCTCAAGTCAGCCCGATTTGAAGCTCGCGGCCTAGCGCGCGCGCAGCCCGCCCCAGCGTAGCAAGTTCAATGCGGTCATTGTCGGGATCAAGCAGGCGGTCAAGCTGGCTGCGGCTTGTCTGCATCCGCCGGGCCATCTCCACCTTGGTGATGGATTGCTTCCTCATTTCCTCGGCAAGTTGCCAAGCCACGACGCGCTTGATCGCGGCGGACTGGACCTCCTCGTAGATTTCCTCATCGCGCAGGAAGTCATCGAAATCCGACCCGAACGCTGCCTTGGTGTGTTTTGTTACCTTTGCCATCACTCGCACTCTTTCATCCGTTTGGCGGCCTTGTCGATTTCGCTCTGCGGCGTCTTCTGCGACTTCTTGATAAAGCCGTTCAACAGCACCATGCGGCTGTCGATGATGCAGAACAGAACCCGGGCAATCCGTCCGCCGGGCAGGGATGACCTCACCTCACGCAGCCCGTTGCCCAGTGGCCGGCACACGGGCATCCCGACAGGCCAACCATACTCCACCGTTGCGATGTCGACGCCGACAATTCGGCGGTCTTCCGCATTCAGGTCGGTCTTGAGCCAGTCGCGGACCGGTTCGGCACCCGATGCCGTACGGTAGAACACCGCCTTGAGCTTTTTTGCGGTAGGGCTCAATCGCGATCCTTTCCCGAAACCGAAATGTACGCCATACGGTACATTCAATCAAGGAAATTCGGACTACTTCCAGTCGCGCCGGGCGAACCAGATTGTCAGTACGGCGAGAACGATGAACCCGCCCGCCACGCCATAGGTCAGCGCGAATTGCGCGCGCTCCGGCTCGCTCGCCAGCATGTTCACCGGCAACAGCCAGGGGAAGTAGGCCCCGTATTGTGACGAGGTCGCGGCTACCGCCACGAAAGTACCGCCAACGCCAATCGAAATAGGCAGCGCGAAGCTGGCATAGCGCAGGGCGATGGCAAGCTGGACCGCGATCAGGAGGATTGAGGCGGCGAACATCTTCGCCAGCAGTTTTGCGGCATCCCAATAGGGCACCGGACCTTGCAGCGCGTGGTCGGGCGCGAGGAGGTTGGCCGTGTGCCCGGCGGCAAATATGGACGCCCAGGCAAGGCCGCTCGCCACCGCCATCAGGAGGAGGGCAAGCACGCATTTCGCTGCGAAGATCGTCCATTTTGCCGGCGGCAAAGCGAGGATGTGCGACCACATGCCAGTGGAGTGTTCGAGCTGGGCGAGGAGCGCCGTCATGCCCGTCGCCGTCATCGGCAAAAGAAAATAGGCCCAGACCGCCGAAGTTGCCATCGACTGCACCAGCCACAGATCCGGGCCGTTTCCGGTCAAGCGGGTCAGGACGCTCAGGAGGAAGATCATCACCGGCGGCACGGCGAGGACCAGCACAACGAGCGAGCGGCGGAGCTTCAATAGTTCGGCGCGGAATATTCCGATCATGACTGATCTCCGAGGCGGCGGGTCAGCTTCATGAAGAGGTCCTCCAGCGACGGCTTCAGGGTCCGCAGACCGGAGATGTCGAATTCGGCCTCGACCAGTTCGCGGTTGAGTGCGGCAATCTCCGTCGCGTCATGCGCCCCAGGCAGGATGACCCGGCCCTCTTCGGCGCGGGCATCGGCGTGACGGGTTTTGAGCCGTTCGGCGGCCTCTGCAGCGCGGTCGGTCCGGATTTCCAGTCCGCCGGGATGGGCGGCGTGGAGATTGTCGAGCGTGTCCTGAAACAAGAGCCGCCCGCGATCCATCAGCGCGACATGGTCGGCGGTCTGTTCCACTTCACCGAGGAGGTGGCTGGAGACCAGCACAGTCGCGCCGAAGCGGTCGGGGGCTTCGCGAATGAGATTGCGCATCTCGTGGATGCCGGCCGGGTCGAGGCCATTGGTCGGTTCATCGAGGATGAGGAGTTTCGGCGTATCGATCAGCGCGCGGGCAAGACCGAGCCGCTGGCGCATGCCAAGCGAATACCCCTTCACCTTGCGGTTTGCCGCTTCGGTGAGGCCGACCTGCTCGAGCGCGCGGTCGGTCGCTGTCTTCGGCAGGCCGAGCAGGTGGCGAGTAATCTCCAGATTTTCCCGGCCCGTCAGGTTGAGATAATGGGCTGGCGTCTCGACCAGAGACCCCACGCCGGTCAGTGCGGCCCGGCGCGCCTTGCGCACGTCATGGCCGAAGATCGCGCTGTTTCCCCGATCAGGACGGATGAGGCCGAGGAGGATGCGGATCGTCGTGGTCTTGCCTGCGCCATTGGGTCCCAAGAATCCGCACACGCGCCCCGCCGGAACCTCGAGGCCGAGATCAGACACGGCGGTCACGCGTCCGAATCGGCGCGACAGATTTTCGGTGCGGATGGCAGTCTGGCTCATGGCGGCGATCAAATCGCGGGCCTCGCCCCGCCGCCAGCGGCATTGGCTGCGGGGCAGTCCCCCCTTACTGGCACCGTCAAGCGCATTTCTTTACCGTCTCCGGCCCGCTTTCCGTTGACGGCGGGAACGGGGAGGGCTGGTATGGGCGGCGACACACACTCACATGCCCGAAGGGGGGCCTTGTTCCATGAAATTCCGTCTGCTTGCGGCCTGCGCCGCCATCGCCTTTGCCGGACCGACTCTCGCCCAGGAAGACCTGCGGCCCGCGATCGAGGCCGATTACGTGGCCAACCTGGAAAGCCTCTACCAGCACTTTCATTCAAACCCCGAACTCTCGCTGATGGAGGTCGAGACCGCCGCGCGCCTGGCCCAGGAGCTGCGTGATCTCGGCTATGAGGTCACAGAAGGCGTCGGCGGGACAGGCCTCGTCGCGGTGCTGGAAAACGGCGACGGTCCGACGCTGATGATGCGGGCCGACATGGATGGCTTGCCCGTGCCGGAAGACACCGGGCTTTCCTACGCCTCCACCGCGACCGGTGTTGACCGCAATGGCGATGAGTTTCCCGTCATGCACGCCTGCGCCCACGACACGCACATGACCGCGCTCGTTGGCGCGGCCCGCCAGATGATGGATCGCCGTGACCAGTGGTCGGGGACGCTGGTCCTCATTGGTCAGCCGGCCGAAGAGCTGGGTCTTGGCGCGGGCATGATGATCGCGGACGGCCTCTACGAGCGGTTCCCGGTGCCGGACTCCGTGATTGCCTTCCACACCTTCTCGGGCATCCCGACCGGCACGATCACCTACGTCCCGGGTTATGCAATGGCGAATGTGGATTCGGTCGATATCACGGTACGGGGCCGGGGCGGGCACGGGGCCTATCCCCATGCGACGAAGGACCCGGTCTATCTCGCCGCGCAGATCATTATCGGTTTGCAAGGCCTGATCTCGCGCGAACTCAACCCGCTCGACCCGGGCGTCATCACGGTCGGAGCCATCAATGGCGGGCGCAAGCACAACATCATCAGCGACGAGGTTCACCTCCAGCTGACGGTGCGGTCTTATACCGACGAGGTCCGCGAACACCTGCTGACCGGGATCGAGCGCATCGCCCATGCCCAGGCCGCCTCCTATGGTCTGACCGAGGAGGAATATCCCGAAGTCGTGGTGGAGGAGCCCTATACGCCGGCCCTCTACAACAACCCGGAGCTCGCCGAACGCGCCGTCGCAGCCATGCAGGACCGTTTCGGTCCGTTGGCTGTGGTCGAAGCCTCACCGGTCATGGGCGGCGAGGATTTCGCCATGTTCCACCGGACCGAGGAGCAGGTCCCGGCCTTCATGTTCTGGGTCGGCGGCACCACGCAGGAAAGGCTCGACAGCTTCACCAGCCGCGGCGTTCCGGCCCCATCGAACCACTCGCCCTTCTTTGCGCCGGATGATCCCGAAACGACAATCACCATGGCGGTGGAAGGCATGACCGCGATCGCGCTCGATTACCTCGCGCCGCAGGACTGACACACGGTGAGCGGCGTCCAGCGGGTTTCGACCGGCGCACCATGGGAGGCCCGTGTGGGCTATTGCCGCGCGGTGCGTTCCGGTCCGCATGTCTGGGTTGCCGGAACCGTGGCCGTCGGTGGGGACGGACAGGTCCACGGGCCGGGCGATATCGAGGCGCAGGCCCGGCGCTGTATCGCCATCATCGCCGGTGCGCTGGAACAGGTTGGAGCGGATCTCAGCCATGTCGTGAGAACCCGCGCCTTTGCCACAGACATGAGTGCGGACGCGCAGGCCGCGTTCGCCCGGGCGCACAGCGCGGCCTTCGGCGCGCATCCGCCGGTGGCCACGCTTGTGGGTGTTGCCGCACTCGCCGCGCCCGAATACCTCATCGAAATCGAAGCCGACGCCTTCGTATCCGGCTCCTGAAAGGACACATGCAATGATCCGCACCGCTGCCGCGCTGGCGCTCGCTTTTGTTGGCATTGAAGCCGCCGCCGCGCAGGGCCTGCCTGCGACCTCGGTCTGGGAGAACCAGAGCGGATCGGTTCTCTACATCGATGATGTTCGCGAGAACGGACATTTCCACGGCCGCTATGTGAACAATGCGGCGGGCTATGCCTGCCAGGGCGTGGAATACCGCGTCGTTGGCGACGTGTTCGATCCCCTGATCGCCTTTTCCGTTGTGTGGCGCGCGGAAGCGGAGACTTGCCACACGATCACGTCGTGGACGGGCGAGGTCGATGGCGGCACGATCCGCACCGAATGGTCACTGGTACGCGAGGGCGAGGACGGTTTCGCCCGCTATTCCGGCGAGAGTGTCTTCATCCAGCGCGAGGAGGAGTAGCCCCATGGAATCGCTCATTCCGGCGGACAATAATATCGCGGTCATGGCCGCGCTTTTCACGATTGCAGCCATTGGCTTCTTCGCCGAGCGAACGCGGATCGGGGCCCTGGTTACCGGTGCGGTCGTGGCGATTTTCCTGGCTATCCTGGCGTCCAATCTCCGGATCATCCCCAGTTCCGCGCCAGCCTATGACTTCGTCTGGACCTATTTCGTCCCGATCCTGATCCCGCTCTTCCTGATGAAAGCGGACCTGAAGAAAATCATCTTCGAGACAACCCGCATGTTCGGGGCCTTCATGCTGGCTGCGCTGGGCACGGTCCTTGGCGTAATCGCAGCCTTCGCCTTCATCGATATTGGCGGCTATCCTGAAGGCACGGCTGCAGCCGAAATCGGCACGCGCGAGGCGGCTGTCGTCGGGTCGTTCGTGGCCACCTATATTGGCGGCTCGGTCAATTACGGAGCACTGCTGAGTTCGACCGGCCTGGGGGAAGCCGACCCCAGTTACGCGTCGGCGATGACGGCGGTCGACAATCTCTATTCCGGCTTCTTCCTGGCGATGCTGGCGGTCATCCCGGGCTGGGCGTGGCTGGCCCGGCGTTTCAAGGTTATCGATCACAGCGAAGAGGATACGCCGGCGATTGAGGAGGGTCCGATCACCGCGGCCTCCATGGCGTTTTCCATGGCCTATGCGCTGATTGTCGTGACGATCGGTACACTCATCGCGGACTGGATAGACACGCTGGTCGAAGACGGTGGAAGGAAGTGGCGGTTCGCGATCATCAGCGGTCTGGCGCTGATCCCTGCAACGGCGTTTCCCAGGACGATGGCGCGGATGCGCGGCGGCTATGAAATGGGCATAGCGATCAGTTTTGTCTTCTTCGCAATGATCGCGGCGGGGGCCGATGTCGTCTCGCTGGTCCAGATCGCACCGCTTCTGATGCTCCTCATTGGCATCATGCTCCTGGTTCACGCGATCGTCGTGTTCGGGCTAGGCAGCGTGTGCCGCCTGTCCCTGCCAGAGCTCATTACTGCGTCCAATGCGGCGGTGCTGGGCGCGACCACGGCCCCGGCGCTGGCAGCAGCCAAGGGATGGCGAAATCTGGTGACGCCAGGCGTGCTGGTGGGTGTGCTGGGCTATGCCATCGGAACGCCTATCGCCAATCTCGTCTTCGAGTTCTGGCCCGGCTGATTCTCGCCTTCCGTTTCCCGCGCCGTTGATTTCGGCTAGAATTCGCCTGCGAGGGGAAACGGGAGGAAACGCCATGATGCGATTAATGATCGTTCTCGCCGGGTTTGTGCTGGCCGTATCCGCCGCCGATGCCCAGCAGCGCGCGGTGATACGTGCCCAGACCGCCAACGACACAAACTTTACCGCCGAATTCCAGGCGGCCATGGAAAATGGCGACTATGGCGCGGCTGCGACCATGGTCCGCGAAGGCACCGCGACCGGCTCGGGCCGGGCCACTGGCCGCCGCCAGCACGGAGCCGCGAGCGCGTCTGGCGCGAGCAGCGCGATGAGCGTTGCGGCGAATACGCCGCCGCCGGACACCGCCGAATACACGTGTAATTCGGGCAATTGTGCTTGTGCGGGCGCGTCGGACTGCGTGGCGATGGCTCCGATCTGTGCGGAAGGCACGATCGGCTGCAATGACTATGGCTGTACGTGTCAGGAAGCCGAGTAGCGATCCGTCCCGGGTGAAGCCTGCCGGGCCTAGTCGTCCGGTTTCGACCAGGGCAGGGCCTCGTCCGCGAAGACATGCCCTGTCGGGATGAACGCTTCGGGTTGATCGAAGGCCCCAATCAATAAGTGGGTCTCGCCCGGCCATTTCTCGCCCTGATAAGTGAGCGGGCTGCCGCAAGCCGCGCAGAAACCACGGCTCACGCCGGGGGAGCTTTGGAAGACGGTCCGTTCGCCGGTCCAGCGTACCTGATCGTTGCGATAGCCCACCCAGGTCGAGAACGCCGCTCCGGTCGCCTTCCTGCAGTCTCCGCAATGACAATTGGCGACAAACTTGGGTGGGCCTTCGGTCACGAAGCTGACCGCACCGCAGCCGCATCGGCCTGAGCCGGCCGGGTCGCTGTATTGGCTCATCTCTGACTGCTCCCTTCCGTGGCTACCGAACTATGCCGGAAATAGCCGCCGTTGGCATTCCAACGCTTGGGGCGGCGCGCCCGGATAAATTTGTCAAAATCTTCCTCAATTCGCTTTGAGAGAGAAATTGGACTATATTGTTCAATTGTGAGGAGAGTTGATAAAAAACGGGAGGGTGATGAAGTGGCGATAAAGACAACCGGAATTCTGGCAGCTGCAGGATTATTTATTCTGGCCGCCGGATCGAGTGCCTATGCTCAGGCAAACTGCCGGCTGGGCGAAGAAACCCGCTGGACGGAGTGGACCGGTCACAACAATGACTTCCAGGATACGCTGTCCCTGCCCAATTCCGACTGGCACGGGTTGAAACGGATTGCGAATTACGAGCGCAGTAATGAACCTTGCAGGACCGAGGCGGTATTCGGGCGTATGCCGGGGGCCACGCGCGCGGCCAGCGAAGTCGAGCGTGCCAGTGATACGTGCAATGGTAATCCGCGTGACGAAATTCTGGTGGGGTTTGATGACCGGATGGAAGGCGGATTTATTTCCGGAGTCCGGGCATGGACGTCCAACCAGAACAATGTGGAGCGTCGGCGATTGAAAGGGCTGCGGGTTCGCGTCCAGGTAATCAATGATGACTGCAGCCTATCCGGATTTAACTGGGAGGCCTATCGCGAGCAGGTCGATACCGGCAGCCATGATGCGACACTGACCGCGCTTACGCCCCTGACCGAGCAGGATACCCGGACAAATGCCAACCGGGAGCATCGATTCGTTGTCTGTCCGGATGGCTGGATTGCCTCGGGGCTGCAACTTGCGCACGGTGCCCGGGGCGTTTCCGGATTGAGACTTCAGTGCCGCGAGGTTATCCCGCGATAGCGGGTTCTGCCACTTGCTCTACGAGGTGCGGCAAAGCGGCCAGCAGGCGGTCCTTGCCAAAGCGTAATGTCCCGGTCTGCATCCGGTTGGACAACTCCGTGCATCCTGCCTTCAATCGGCCATGCCGGAAAGTATCCAGGAGGGACCACCCATGACACGCACACTTTTGCTTGCAACCGCCTGCCTCGCCACGGGCCTGACGGCCTCGGCCGCGATCGGCCAGTCAACCCTGGCCGGCGGCGGCAGCAGCCACTCCTTCGGGGCTGATGCCGTCTCCATCGAGGACTTCATCGGCCGGGTTGAAGTCCGGACGGTCAGCGGTTCTGAGGTGACCGTGTCGGTTCGTCCCGGCAGCGGTGATCATGCCGCGCCATCCATCACGCAGGAGGGTGACCGCGTCCTTGTCGATGGCGGGCAGGAGTTGCGCCGTTTGCAATGCCGTAACCGGAACAATGAAATGCGCGTGGGCTGGCGTGGCCGCGGCCTGGAAGCGATCGACGCCTATCCGACCCTGATCATCGAGGCCCCGGCTTCGCTCGATTTCCATATCGAGGACAGCGCCTTTACCGGTGAAGCCGGTGAGCTCGGGCGAGCGCGTATCGCGATCAATCATTGCGGCGATTTTGCCGTTCGCAGTGTCTCAGGCGATGCCAGCCTGTCCATCAACGGCTCGGGTGATCTGTCTGTCGGCGAAATTGGCGGTGCCTCGCAATTCTCGATCAACGGGTCGGGCGATATCGGTGTGGCCTCGGTCGGCGATCTTGACCTGTCGATCAACGGGTCGGGTGATGTCGAGATCGACCGGCACAACGGTGCGTTCGATATGTCAATCAACGGATCGGGCGATGTGCTCATCACCGCAGGAATGGCCACCGGGTTTGACCTCTCGATCAACGGATCGGGTGATGTCGACTATCGCGGCGAGGCAGCGGATGTGGACATTTCCGTGAATGGATCCGGTGACATCACCCTCGCGGCTGCCGGGGATTTCCGGGCGAGCCTGCGCGGGTCAGGCGATATCGAGGTCGGGACCCAGACCGGCCGGTTCGAGGTCGACAATGACGGTTCGGGCGATGTCCGGATCCGCGCAGGCCGGGCCATGCCCTTCCTCGTCGAAACGTCAGGGTCCGGTGATGTCCGCCATGGCGGTGAAGCGGTCGACGCCGATGTCGATATCCGTGGGTCGGGCAATGTCTCGGCCGCGAGCTACAGCGGCAGCTACCGCTGGCGGTCGCGCAATGGCCGGGTCCACATCGAACGTCCCGCGGGCGGGGGGCGCTAACCGCCTTTCCCGGCCTGTGCCGACAGCCGCTTCATGTGCGCGGAATAAAGCGCCACGGCGGCGGCATTCGAGACGTTGAGGCTTTCCACCTTGCCCGTGGTCGGGATGCGTCCGAGCGCGTCGCAATGATCCGCGACGCGCGGGCGCAGCCCCTTGTCTTCGGCTCCTAGCACGATGACGAGTCCTGGACCGCCATGGGCTTCGATCAGGTCGGGCAGGCTGTCTTCGGCTTCCCCGGCCAACCCAATGACGAAACGGCCCGCGTCACGCAGTTCGGCCAGCGCATTGGCGATATTGACCACCCGTATCGCCGGGACGACTTCTGCGGCCCCGACAGCGGCCTTGGCCATCGCGCCGAAGAGGGGCGGGGACTTGCGGTCCTGCATGATCACGGCGCGCGCCCCAAAGGCGGCGGCGGAGCGGAAGATCGCGCCAGCATTGTGCGGGTCGGTGATCTGGTCAAAGACCAGCAGTACGCCATGGGTCGGATCTGCCACTGACGACAGGCGATCCTCCTCAGGTGCGCGGGCGCGGATCGCGAATCCCTGGTGCACCGCGCCATCGGGCAAGAGCCGGTCGATGTCTTTCGGATCGGTCTCGTCGAACGCGGTTCCTTCAGGCAGGTCGCGGGCCGCGTTTCGGGTCGCGAGAACTTTCAGCACCTTGCGGCGCGGATTCGCCAGCGCGGCGAGCACGGCGTGGCGACCCCAAATCCAGCCCTCTTCGGGTGAGGCCGACTTGTCCGAATGCCCTTTATTATAAGGCGTTCTCGAGCGGTTGCGCTGCTCTGGCTTCGTCATTATAGTCCGCGCTCCGTTTCACCACGGTCTTCCGGATATGACGGGTTGCGAACTGCAACGCAATGCGGCGTAACGGCGAGGTTTTGTTGCAAACGGGGTTCAAGCGGGGATAAGACCCGCTCGCATTGAAGGACTTCCCTTGGAGGGGTGGTCGAGTGGTTAAAGGCACCAGACTGTAAATCTGGCGACGAGAGTCTACGCTGGTTCGAATCCAGCCCCCTCCACCATCCTTCGCTGACGACGACAGCGAAGGACCACAGTGACAGGCGGGTATAGCTCAATGGTAGAGCAGCAGCCTTCCAAGCTGAATATGCGGGTTCGATTCCCGCTACCCGCTCCAGCCTTCTGATCTCTCCTGTGTTGCATACACGTCAAGACGCCCGGCAGGGCTTGCCATTCCGGCAGCGTGACGCTATCCCGCGCCATCACGTTTTGGCGCGCCGAGCGTCTTGAGTTCCCCAGCCTTCTGATGAGGACATTGCACGATGGGCAAGGAAAAGTTTGAGCGTACGAAGCCGCACGCGAACATTGGCACGATTGGTCACGTTGACCACGGCAAGACGACGCTGACGGCTGC
>NZ_JAZDRO010000008.1:0-48967 GCF_036330325.1 Hyphobacterium marinum | reverse complement strand
AAAAGCGGCGCGCCCGTCGGGACGCGCCGCCAATCTGTCGGCAATGTGACGATGAGATCAGTTACGAACCGGAATTGTCCGTTTCGGTTTCCTCGTCCGTTTCGTCGTCATTGTAGTCGTCGTCGCTGAGCGGATATTCGCTCGCCGCGTCTTCATTGAAGTCCGGAAGGGCTTCAAATTCGGCCAGGGTGTAGCCCAGTTCCAGGCGGGTTTCGCCATCGACTTCGGCGACCATATAGTCACCGGCCTCGATCAGGACTTCACGGCCGCCAATATCGAGCGTGCCGCCATGTTCGACGACAATGGCCTCGACCTCTCCCTCGGCAGTCAGGCGCACGCGCTCGACTTCACCGAGGTCCGAACCGTCCGCGCCATAGACGCTGGTTTCGATCCAGGCGTGGTCGTCGGTGTAGGGCGAGCGGTCCAAATCGGCATTGTCGACCGTCTCGGTGATCGAGTCGCCAAGATCGCTGCCGTCGGACATCCCGGCACCATCGGTCATGGCGAGGTCACCGGAATGATCGACTTCGACGATACGGGAGTCGGCAACAACGCCGGTTTCCGCATCCGGCTCGAATTCAACCGCCGTCATAGCGACGTCACCGGTCTCCGGCTTGTCGGTCATGCCGGTCTCGATTTCGTCGTCCATTTCGTCGTCATTGTAGTCATCGTCGCTGAGCGGATATTCGCTTGCCGCGTCTTCATTGAAGTCCGGAAGGGCTTCAAATTCGGCCAGCGAATAGGTCAGTTCCAGGCGGTTCTCGCCCTCGACCGTGGCGACCATGTAGTCACCAGCTTCGATCAGGACTTCGCGGCCGCCAATGTCGAGCGTGCCGCCATGTTCAACGACGATGGCCTCAACCTCGCCGTCCGCCGACAGGCGAACGCGTTCGACTTCACCCAGCTCGGCACCATCAGAGCCATAGACCGAGGTTTCGATCCAGGCGTGGTCGTCCGTGTAGGGCGAACGGTCCAGATCGGCATTGTCATAGGTATCGGTCAGGGCCTGGCCGAGCGTTTCGTCATCGGTCGTCTGCACCGGGTCATCCGCCCAGGCGGACGAAGCAGCGACCAGCATGGTGGTGGCAATCAGGAAGCGTTTCATTGGATCATCTCCAGTGATCTACTAAAGGTATCCCCGTCCGAATGTCCGTGACATTCAATCGATAAACGCGGCGGTGCCTGCGCCGGTTCCAAAAACAAACGCATTAAAATCAGTGGCTTGTAGAAATTCGTCAGTCGCAGGCCACTTTGGGCCGCGAACAGGTCAGCCGACGACCAGGCGTTCCAGGTCACGCGTCTCGGCCGATTCCCGGCGCATCTGGAGCAGCGGCTCGGCAATGGCATGAAGAGCCAGATCCGGGGCATCGGTCGAGTCCGGATTGATCCGCAAATCGACCCGCATCCGGAAATGCTCGTGCCGGACCGTCCGGCGCGGCGTGAAGTCCATCAAATCGGCGCAGCCGATCTTTTCCAGGGTCGCGCTCAGGGCATCCTGCTCCGGACCGTCAGGCTCGCCCTGAAGCGGCACAAGAAGACGCTGAAGCAGGAACTGGCTTTGGGGACCCAGCTCGCTGGAGGTCTCGGTGCCGTCCGCCCGGGACTGGCCGACGACTTTCGGCAGATTGATCCGGCCCGGATTGGAATCCGCCCAGTCGGCGACGGCATCACAGGTTTCAAGGCCGCGCGGAATGAAATGGGCCGCCGCGATCCGCAACAGGTCGATCATCGTGTCAGGCAGGCCATAGGCCCGGCGGTATCCGCCGTGTTCAGGGCTGCCCGGTCCATTCACCGCACTCAGCCAGGAATAGACGCGGGGGCTATCGAAGATCTTCCGGGCATGGTCAGGCGTGGAATCGCGCAAGGCAGTCAGTGCGGCCGCGATGGCAAAATCGGCGATGCAGGGCCGGTCGCCCAACAGGAAGATTGACCGTTCCAGGTGCCGTTCCAGACCGGACAGGAAAATCGCCAGCTGCCGTTCGGTATCCTCACGGGCTTCCTTGGAGAAACCGCGGCGGGCCAGCTTGGCCCGGACCCGCGTGCCGAGCGTGCGGGCGATCCGTTCGCTCTGCTCGCCGCCGAGTTCGGGATAGAGCGTGCGCGCCATGCGGCTCGCGGCCGACGTATCGGCACTGGTCCAGATCAACTGCGACACCGCCGATGACAGCCATTCGTCGGCATAGGCTTCCAGGAGCCGGCTGGCGAAAGTCAGCTCGGCGCGTTCCGGGACCAGCGCTTCGCCCCGCTCGCGGGTTTCGAGAAAGTCGATGATCGAGCGGGTATCCTGATAGGTTTCGTTTGAGGGTGTGACCAGCAGAGGCACGTCAACGCCCTTAATGCGCGGCGTGATTTCACTCTTGATCACCTGACGCGTGGCGACAGTTTCCCGGAAGGGAATGTTCTTCCAGCGCAGATAGAGGCGCAGTTTCGAACTCGCGATGGAATCCGGTGCAGCGATCAAACGGTAATTGCGCATGGCAGCAGCCTTTGTCAGTCCGTACTTCGTCAGTGCGGAGCCCCCTCCGCACACCGTTATCCTTCGGCTTCGAGTTCGATCGTCTGGTCGCCGATCGAGAATTCCACCCGTTCGGTCCGCGATTCCTGCCACAGCAGGACGCCCAGGATGATCACGGCGACAGCCAGAACGCCGATTACGACGTGTTGGGGTTTGATGCGGCTTGTCTGTGTCATACTGAAATCCTCCGGATAAGGTTCAGCGGGAACGCGCGGGGTCTTCATTCGTTCCCGTGGTGATATCAAAGCGGGATCGGCCTGTGGCCCCGATGCCACGGACACGGAAATCGGGCGGCAGGAAACCGGGAGGGACGCGGGATGGATGCTTTCTTCAATCGGCTGGAACACTATGCCCGCCTGTCAGCCCCGGCGCGGAGCCGGATCGAGAATGCCGTCCATCAGACGCGCCATTATCAGCCGCGCACGGCCCTGATCCGGCAGGGCGACCGGCTGGGGCGCATTTTCGTCCTGGAGCAGGGGTGGGCGATCCGGAAGAAGGAACTCGAAGACGGCCGCCGGCAAATTCTCAATTTTCTGGTGCCGGGCGATATCTTCGACCTTCAGGCCCTCATCAATTCGCCTGCCGACCATGGTGTCGAGACCATTACACCCTGTCAGGTCAGGTCGTTCGAGACCGCCGCCTTTATTGACGCCGCCGGAACCGATTTCACCATACTGTCTTCGCTCTGGTGGGCGACGGTACAGGAAGAAGCCATCCTGCGCGAGCAGATTGTCAGGGTCGGCCGGATGACGGCGATCGAACGGATTGCCCACCTGATCCTCGAATTGCAACGCCGCACCCGTATTGCCGGGCTGGGGCATGCCCGGGGCGGTGCGGCCCTGCCGATTACCCGCGGCCAGATTGCCGATGCGCTCGGCCTCTCGCCTGTTCACGTGTCGCGAACCATCACGGTGATGCGCAGAATGGGGCTCATCGCCACCGACCACGTGCTGGAAATCCTCGATCCTGAAAGCCTGGTCAGTGTGGCCGGTTTTGACGACCATTATCTGCACCTGGACGCCTCGCCCCTGCCGGCCGATCTGTTCTCTCGGCAAAAACCAATGACAGCCGGACTCTAACATAGGTTAGGGCCGGTCTGCGCCTGGAGGCCTATTGCGTCTGTCCTCGATAACGACAGACGGGTGACACCATTCTTTCATATGCCATTGCACTGATACCGCGCCTGCGCCGTTTCGGTCGCCTCATGATTGCGGACGCCGACAGGGCCGATGCCTTGCTGCTGGAGGCGCTGAAGACCTGCCGCGACCGCTTGTTCGAATGCGGCAATGATCCCGATTGCACGTCGCGCATTTTGTTCGGTGCCGCGATCTGCAGCCTGGAATCCGATGCGCGCACCTATCGTGGCATGGGAATTCTGCCCAAGGCCCCTGATCACGCCATTCCGCTGCTGCCGGCCTTCTGGGCTCTGCCCTACGACGAGCGTCTCGCGATCAACCTGTTGCATGTCGAGTGCCTTCCACCGGACCTCGCCGCGGTCATCCGCGGAGTGACGCCCGACAGGATGAGGTGCCTCGCTGACGCCGGCGTCAGCCGCCTGGCGGGGCAATGCGCCTTTCACTCGCCAAACTGATCCCCTCACCGGAACCAAGAGACAATGAGCAACGACAAGACTGACGGCCAAAGACCGGCCGCGACGCCCGTTCGCGGACGCATTCGCAAGGACATCAGAAAAATGGCGCGTGATCTGCTCGGCGGCCTTCCGCCGGACGATCGCATGATCGACGTCCTGAAGGGGCGTAAGGGCGGCAAATCTGAAGAGGATAAGTCCGGCTGACGAGGCAGGACGGAGGGATCCTAAGGGGAGGGAAGGACGCCCCGTCAGCCGGATGCCAGAAGAACGCCCGGTATTCCGCTTCGGTTCCCGCCCGTCGCAAAAAAAATTCAGCAACGCGAAAAAAACGCCCGGCAGCTGGGCTGCCGGGCGCGTTCGCGCGTGTTTACCAGGCGCGGCTCAGAGCGGGGCACGTCCGCGCACTGCATCCATGACGCCGCGAGCGACGATGAAGATGAGGGCGAGGACAAACAGCACTTTGGCGATCAGGGCAGCGGTCCCGGCCAGGGCAAAGAAGCCGAAATAGCCGGCGACCAGGGCAATGAGGATGAACAACAGCATATAGCCAAGCATGGGATGTCCTTTCGAGGATCAGTCGGGCATGGACCGCTAGAACGGTTGCCGGCCTTGGCCGGTTCCCCCGCCCCGCGCGGGCTCGCGTCATTGTTCAACGGGCCATGTATGAGCTCGTGGCCGCCTCAGATGAAATTCATGGAACCGGATCTCGTAGTGGGGCGTTGTCCCCTGCAAATGCAACCGGAGTGAATTTCCCATGGAACGCCTTGGTCTTGCGAGTGCCGCACTGGTTTCCGCCGCCCTTCTGGGTGCGTCCGCCCCGTCCATTAGCGGGAATGACGATGCGGCCCAGGTTTCGGCCCACGCCCTGACTGGCAATCAGCTGGTTGAAGCCCGCCTGACCGATGTGAACGGCCGTGCGTCGGGCCATATCGAACGGGTGTTTCTCGACGAGTCCGGCGATGTCGCCGCTCTGCGTGTCCGCTGGCGGGCCGGTCTGACCGAAGACACGGTCCTGCTTGAACAACCCATTGAACGTTTTTCCTACAATCCCGCCGCCAATCACCTGGTGACCGACGCCGGTTTCGAGACGCTGCGCCGCTGGTCCCATGAGGACCGGACGGGTGGCCGCGCCGCGGATGGCGTTGCTGTGGCGGCGGTGGGACCCGGCCTCCTGAACGGAGCCGTTGTGAATTCCCGGAATGGCGAGCGGCTGGGCCGCGTCGTCGAAGTGATCGAGTCTGAAGCGGGTGAGCCCGCTACGCTCGTCATCGCCAGCCGTTCCGGGTGGCTAGATCAGCGCGTGACCCGACGTGCTGTACCGGCGAACGGAGCCATGTGGATCGCGGCGGAACGCGCCGTGACCATCTCCGACAATGCCGGTGCCTGAGTTTCCGGGCTGTCTTTCACCCTCCCTCCCACCCCAACAGGAGATTTCCAATGCTTAGCTGGGCCCTTCTCTTTTTGATCCTTGCGCTGGTCGCCGCCGTCTTCGGCTTCGGTGGCATCGCGTCCGCTTTTGGCGGCATCGCGCAGATCCTTTTCGTCCTCTTCCTCGTCCTGTTCGTGGTTTCGCTGATCTTCCGGCTGGTCCGGGGCGGCTCACCGCGAGTGTGACGCCACACGCTTCTGCGACCCACACCGACCCGAAAGGATATTCGACATGAAACGTCTGTTTATGCTCTTCCCGGCCGCTTTCCTCGCCCTGGCGGCTTGTGACACCAATGATGGCCCCGCCGAGGAACTCGGCGAGGAAGTCGATGAAGTCACCGATGAGGCCGAAGACGCGGTGGACTAGGCTCCCCGCGCCATCGACCGGCAACATAAGGCCCCGTCCGGAATTCCCGGGCGGGGCTTTTTGCTGTGCGTTGACCGTACATGACGAAAAACCCCGTCCCGGAATTCCGGGACGGGGTTTCATCATTTCGCGTGCGGTAGTTGCCGGCTAGTTGGCGGCGTCCTGAACCGTCTCGCCCGCGTCCTCGATGTCCTGGCCGGCACCGCGAACGGTATTGCAGGCCGTTACCGAAAGCGCCATCAGGGCAATGATCAGGCCATTGATCAGGGTCTTCATGTCCGTCTCCATTCTACATCCAGACCCCGCATAAACGCGCCCGCACCGTCCCGGTTCCATCTCACGGTCTATTCAGCGGGGTCGTCCTGCTCGTAGGGGAAGACCAGAGAGATCCGCATGCCCTCTCCGGGTGCCGAGACGACCTCGCTTTCACCATCGAGCTGCATGGCAAACGCTTCAAACAGGGAGGATCCAACGCCGCGGCGGCGCGGAGCCGACATGTCGAAGCCCGGTCCGTTGTCGGCGATGGCGGCCTCGATCCAGGTCTTGCCATCGCGCTCCACGGCATTGACCGAAACGGTCAGCGTGTGGCCGTCCTTCAGGTCGTTGAAGGCGTGCTTGTAGGCATTGGTCATCGCCTCGGTCACGAACATGGCAAGCGGTACCGCCTGATCGGTCGAGATCACCTCGTCGCCAAGATTGGTCTGGAAGTCGAGCTTGATCCCGCCATCCTCGCCCGGACCGGCCTGGTGGGTCAGGCGGCACAGCTCGCTGAAGAAGGGCGCGATAACGATGTATCGAAGGTCTTCGGCCTCATAGAGATTGCGGTGGACCATCGCCAGGGCGTTGATACGCGACTGGGCTTCCTTCAGCGCCCGGACCGCCTGCTCCTCTTTGACATTGCCGAGCTGCAGATTGAGCAGGCTGGTGATAATCTGGAGATTGTTCTTCACCCGGTGATGGACTTCACGGATCAGGATCTGCTGGTGTTCGACCGCGTCAGTCAGCTCCTCGTCGCGTTCCGCAATCCGTTCGGCCATCCACTGGAAGGAATCGGCCAGTTCGCGCAGTTCGCGCGGCGCATTCTGTGCGCGCATCGGGACGACATCATAGCGTCCATGGCCGTACAGGCGGGCTATCCGTGTGAGATAAGAGACCCAGCGAAGGACGAGGAAATCTGCTGCAATCCAGATGGCGATCAGGGCAATTGCCCACATCAGGAGCGGCAGGACGATCGTGCCCCAGACACTGATGGATCGCCAGGACAGGAATGACGGGCGCGGTGCCGACAGAAGGACAAACACATCGTCTTCGATGAGGGAGGCCAGGGCAAGGATGCGTCGTCCCGAGCGAGGGTTTTCCCGTTCAAAGACATGCACTTCACCTTCGGCGGCGGCTCGAAGGTGTTGCGGGCTGATGATATCGACACTGAGCTCGCGCCGCTCGGTGACGACCTGCCCGGCACTGTCGACAATACCCGCTATCAGCCCCGAACGGTCATCCTCGTCGATCCCCAATTGTTGAATGACCGAGACGCGGATACCGGTAATCATGGCACCGGCCAGCTCGCCATTCTGGTAAAAGGGCACGGCTGCGGTAATGACGGATTCCCCGGTCACGACACCAATCTGGGAACGACCGATGACGAAGCGCTCCTCGGCAATGACCTGTTGAAACCACTCCCGATTGGACACGTTCAGCGTGTCGGTAACCGGTATGCCCGAACACAGTGTCCGGCCGTCGAGGCCCATAATCGCGAAATTGGTGTAGGCCCGGTTTTGCGCCGGCAAGAGCCGCATCACGGCCGGACAGTCCGATGTCAGGTTTGCGACCGCCGGGACTCCGGACAGTACGCGCATGATGTCAGCCGAACTTCGCAGCAGGACTTCCTGGTCATGGGCCAGAAGCCGCGCGGTGGCCACCAGTTCCAGTTCGAGATTCTCACGTTCCTCGCCCACATCGATCCAGGTCTGGATGCCGGCCAGAATGAAAATTGGCGAGAGCGATAGCGCGACGAGAACGAGCAACCGCAGACGCAGGCCGAACCTGCGCCGGGGCAACTCGGAAACGTCAATCACGCGTGCTCGCCAAAGCGTGAGCTTCGGCGATAATGTCTTCCGCAGCCGTCAGCGCTTCTTCCCGGTTGCTCTTCGGGGTGGTCTGGCGCTCCATCAGCCGGGCCAGCGCAATACGCGCCCGGTTCACCCGGCTCTTGATGGTTCCTACTGCACAGCCGCAGACATCAGCGGCTTCCTCGTAGGAAAACCCGCCGGCACCGACCAGGATCAGCGCTTCGCGTTGCTCATCGGGCAGTTCGGACAGGGCGTGCTTGATGTCGGCCAGTTCGATCATCGAATCCTGACCGGCCGCCATCGGGGACATCTCGTCGATATGCTCGCCGCTGGTCTCGTTCTTCCGCCAGGCCTTGCGCCGCTCCGAATAGAAATGGTTGCGCAGGATCATGAAGACCCACGCTTTCAAATTGGTGCCGGGTTCAAAGCGGTCACGCGCGCGCCAGGCCTTGACCAGGGCTTCCTGGGCCAGGTCGTCCGCTTCGCTGGCGTCATTGCACAGGCTGCGCGCGAACGCCCGCAGGTGCGGAATGAGCTTGGTCAGTTCGGAGCGGAATTCGGCGCTGTCGGCATCCTTGCCCTGCGCACTAGCGGCTGTCATCTCCGCCATCCTCCGGCTTGTCGTCCAGTTTTGCGAGAAGGTCCATGAACTCGTCGGGCACGGGTTCGTTGACGACATCATCATACATGTCGCGCAACCGGCGCCCGATGGCCTCGGGGGCGTCCTTGTCGTTCAAAACGGCGAGATTTTTCGCCTTCGAGGGCCTGAAAGATGAACCCAATTTCGTCATGTCCTACTCGCTGCAAACTCTCGGACGGACACAGTTATACACTGGTCGCGTTCGGATGATAAACGGGCCGTTCCCAATTAGGTTCCATAAAAACTCACATTTTTCCCTTACAACCGGATCGGGTGGAACTAAATTGGCGGTGAAGCGTTTATCGCGCCCGGACACACCGTCTGTTAGTGAAATCCTTTTGGGGAAAAATTATATGAGCTATGTCGACGAACTGGCGCCGCACCTTGCCTTCCTGCGGCGCTATGCACGGGCCCTGACCGGATCACAGTCCAGCGGCGACGCACATGTGCGTGCCGCGCTGGAAGCCGCGATCGCGGATCGCAGCGCGCTTGACTCCGGCTTGCCCAGCCGAGTCGCCCTCTACAAGCTGTTTCACACCGTCTGGGGATCGTCCTCGGCAACGCTGGAAACACCCGATGACGGATCCGGGGGGGACGGTGCCGAAGCGCGGTTGCGCCGGCTGTCGCCGAAAAGCCGTCAGGCCCTTCTGCTGACGTCGATGGAAGGATTTACCCCGACCGAGGCGGCCGCTGTCCTGGGTGTCGAGCCGGAAGAAGTCGGCGGTCTGGTCGCGGAAGCGCGGACCGAAATTGATGCCGTGCTGAAAACCGGGGTCTTCATCATCGAGGACGAGCCTATCATTTCCGCAGACCTTCAGAATATCGTCCGCAGTCTCGGCCACGACGTTGTCGGGCTGGCGCGGACCCGTACCGAAGCGCTGGAACGGGCACCGGACGCCAAGCCGGGCCTGATCCTGGCGGACATTCAACTCGCCGATAACAGCTCGGGCATCGACGCGGTCCACGACATCATGAAGGTGCACAACTGTCCGGTGATTTTCATTACGGCCTTCCCGGAGCGCCTTCTGACCGGCGAGCGCCCGGAGCCGACCTACCTGATCACCAAGCCCTTCCTATCGGAAGCCGTGAAGGCCGCGATCGGTCAGGCGCTATTCTTCGCCTGACCGACCTGTCGGGGCCGTAGCCCTACAGATATTTGGAGACACGCTCGATCAGCAGCGCGGCGGCCCCGGGCCGCCGCGCGGCCAGGAAACCGAGCGTGCTGACCAGTGCCATGGCCTGAACCGGGTTTTCCCTTATGGCGGTTCGCGCGAGTGTCAGAGCGGTGCCGGCCGCGTCGTTCGCGGGCGACTCTTCTTCTTGCGTATCGGTCTTCGCCACAATGCGCTCGGCGATGACCAGGGCAAAGGCGACCAGCAGCAACACGCCGGCAATCAGGCCGGCTGCGGCCAGCGGGCCCACGGCATCAGCGGCGGCGATATATCCCGCCGCCGCCGCAAAACCGAGCCCCGTTACGGCGATCAGAACCGCCGTAACGATGAGGATGGCTCGCGTTGCCATGACTAGCGCTTCATCAGCAGGCCGGCCAGGAAGCCGACGCCAAGCGCCGCACCGCAGGCGGTCAGCGGGTTCTCGCGGACATAGTCCTTCGAGCGGTCGAACACTTCTTCGCCGCGTTCGATCGCATAGTCCGCGCTGGCCTTGGTGGCGTCAACGCCGACCTTGGCTTCGGCACGCGCAAGCTTGCCGATATCGCTCAGCAGCTTGTCGACATCCTCGCGCAGCGCCTTGATATCATCTCCAACGCTTTCCGCGGTCGTCTCGACTTTCGAGGCGGCCTTGGACGCACGGGCTTTGGTGGTCGTCGCCATGTGTAAAATCTCCATCGGGTTATCCTGCGGGGACAACGCGGCACACGGCGAAAAGTTCAATGAGCCCGGGGGATTCCCCGATTGGGACCGGCAGTGGTGTTGCAGTGCAACACCAGGCCCGTCAGCCGTCCTGCCGCGGGCGGCGCGGCTTGCGGCGGAACTTCACCCCGTCAGCGCCAGCTTCGGGCTTGCGCGGTTTTGCCTTGCGCGCGTCACCCTGTCTCCGTTCGGTCTTGAAGGGTCTTTCCCGCCGCTTCGGAGGTTTTCCGCCCATGCCCGGCTTGAACCGTCCGCCTTTCGCCCCGTCCCCTTTGCCGTCCCCTTTGCCGTGTGCGCGGGCCGGTGAGGCCGGCTCACTTGGCGCTATTGGAGACGTGTCACCGTCGGCAGAGACGCGGATCGAACCCTCGCCCCCGCCATTGGCCTTCACGGCGGACAGGAAGCGGCCTGCCGCGGCGGAGTCGATCTCGAAGCGGGTTTCTTCGTCCTCAATGCGGATCGACCCGACTTCGCGGCGGGTGACATCACCCAGGCGGCAGATCAGCGGCAACAGCCAGCGCGGTTCGGCGCGCTGATTGCGGCCTGCGGTCAGGCGGAACCATGTGCCACCATTAAACGCATCGCGCGGTGTGGGCTTGCGGTCCCGCGGTGCGTCGACATTTGCCAACTCCTCTGCCGGCGGGGCTTCTGCGGCGAGATGGGCGAGAAAGGCCGCCGCCACCTGTTCGGCACCATAGCGACCGATCAGGCCGCGCGCTTCAGCGAGGTCTGCGCTGCCGTAAGTAGCTGACAAAGCAGGCAAGGAGAGCAGGCGTTCCCGGTCGCGAGCCTTGATCTCATCAGGGCCCGGCGCTTCGCCCCATTCGGCTTCGACATGGGCAAAGCGCAACAGGCGCTGGGCCTTTCCGCGCTGGTTGGCGGGTACAATCAGCACGCATACGCCGCGCTGACCGGCGCGCCCGGTTCGGCCCGAGCGGTGTTTCAGCGTATCGCCATTGACTGGCAGATCGGCGTGGATGACGAGTTCGAGGCCCGGCAGGTCGATCCCGCGAGCCGCGACATCGGTCGCGATACAGATGCGGGCGCGGCCATCACGCAGCGACTGCAGCGCGTGGGTGCGTTCCTTCTGACTGAGTTCACCCGACAGGGCGACGACCGAGAATCCGCGATTGCCGAACCGGCTCGCCATGCGGTTCACGCCTTCGCGCGTGGCGCAAAAGACGATGGCGCGTTCGGCCTCGTAATAGCGCAGCACGTTGATGATGGCATTTTCCCGGTCGCTCGGCGCGACGGTCAGCGCCCGGTAATCGATATCGGCATGCTGGGACCGTTCGCCCGCCGTCGACAGGCGCAGGGCGTCGTTCTGATACCGCCGGGCGATATCGGCGATAGCCTTCGGAACGGTCGCGGAGAAGAGAAGGGTGCGCTGGCTGCCTGGGGCACCGTCGAGGATGAATTCAAGGTCTTCCCGGAATCCGAAATCGAGCATCTCGTCAGCCTCGTCGAGGACGACAGCCTTCAGCTCCGACAGGTCGAGCGCGCCGCGCTCGATATGGTCTCGCAGCCGGCCCGGCGTCCCGACCGCGATGTGACAGCCGCGCTCCAGCGCCCGGCGCTCTGCGCGCGGGTCCATCCCGCCGACGCAGGAGGCAAGGCGCGCCCCGGTCTCGGCGTAAAGCCAGGTCAGTTCACGCTGGACCTGCAGGGCCAGTTCGCGCGTCGGCGCGACGATCAGCGCCAGCGGCGCGGCAGCGTGTTCGAAACGCTCTTTATCGCCGAGCAGTGTCGGCGCGATGGCCATGCCGAAGGCGACAGTCTTGCCCGAGCCGGTCTGGGCGGAAACCAGGAGATCTCGGCCCCTTGCCTCCGGGGCGATCACCGCCTCCTGGACTTCGGTCAGCGTGTCATAGCCTTTCGCGGCGAGGGCGCGCGCCAGGGCTGGCGCGATACGGGTATCGGTGGTCATGGAAGGTAAATAGTCCAATAGCGCGCGAGGCCGGGATCAGGGGTGATCCGGGCTCCGGCAGGTTTCATCAGGTGCGCTGTCGAAGCGTCACCCCATACCGAAGCTCTCTCGCGCGGCGCGGCATGTAGCACACCTGATCTGAAAGCGCGATGGACTTGTATCACCTAGCCAGACCGTCTTTTGCCGCGTTAGGCTGCTGGACAAGAACCGGCGATGTCCGGTCGATCAGACGAGGTGGGGCTTGTTCTTCGACGAAATGCTCGACGAGAATGGCGAGGCGCGCGAGCCCTACACGGCCTATTGCGACTGGCTGAAGGACATGGATAGCACGGCCTTGCGCCGCAAGGCGCGTGAGGCCGACGCCTTCTTCCGGCGCACAGGAATTACGTTCAACGTTTACTCGGACGCCAAGGCTGACGAGCGACTCATTCCATTCGACCAGATCCCCCGCATTATCTCGGCGCGCGAATGGGCAAAGCTGACCAAGGGCATCGAGCAACGCGTTCAGGCGCTCAATGCCTTCCTGCACGACATCTATCACGATCAGGACATCATCCGGGCTGGCAAGGTCCCTCAAAGCCTGATCGCCCGCAACGCGGCGCTGTTGCCGAAAATGTTCGGTGTCGAACCGCCCGGCGGGGTCTATACCCATATCGTCGGGGTCGACCTGGTCCGTACCGGCAAGGACGAGTTCTTTGTCCTGGAAGACAATGCCCGCACGCCGTCCGGCGTCTCCTACATGCTGGAAAACCGGGAAACCATGCTCAACATGTTTCCCGAGCTCTTCTCAGGAATAAGGGTCGAAGCGGTCAGCGACTATCCGCTTAAACTGCGCCGGTCATTGTCGGCGAGTGCGCCGCCAGCCTGCGACGGCCGGCCTGTGATCGGCGTGTTGACGCCGGGCCTGCACAATTCGGCATATTACGAGCACGCTTTCCTGGCTGAACAGATGGGTGCCGAACTCGTTGAGGGCCACGATCTCAGGGTCGCCGACGGGCGTGTGGCGATGCGAACGACTCAAGGCTACACGCCGATCGATGTCCTCTACCGGCGCGTCGACGACGATTATCTCGATCCCCTGAATTTCAAGCCAGAGTCCATGTTGGGCGTGCCAGGCATTTTCGACGTCTACCGCGCAGGCGGCATCACCATCGCCAACGCGCCCGGCACAGGCATCGCCGACGACAAGGCGCTCTACTCCTACATGCCGGACATCGTCGAGTTCTACACCGGCAAGACCGCGATCCTGCAGAACGTGCCGACCTGGCGTTGTGCGGACGCGGACTCGCTTTCCCACGTGCTCGACAATCTCGCCGATCTCGTCGTCAAGGAGGTTCATGGTTCGGGCGGTTACGGCATGTTGGTCGGTCCCGCCGCCAGCAAAAAGGAAATCGCCGCCTTCCGCGAAAAGCTGAAGGCCAATCCGGAAGGCTATATCGCCCAGCCGACGCTGGCGCTGTCGACCGTGCCGGTGCTCGCCAAATCGGGCCTCGCGCCGCGCCATGTCGACTTGCGGCCTTTCGTTCTCGTTTCGCCAGACGGGATCGACATCACGCCGGGCGGGCTGACGCGCGTGGCGATGAAGGAAGGCTCGCTGGTCGTCAATTCCAGCCAGGGCGGCGGCACCAAAGACACCTGGGTGCTGGAGGACTGATGCTTGGACGCACTGCCAGTGGCCTATTCTGGATGTTTCGCCAGCTAGAGCGGAGCGAGAATACCGCGCGCCTTGTCGAGGCCGGTATGCGCATGGCGCTGACCCGCGCCGCCTCTGGCGAGAACGAATGGGCATCCGTGGTGACGACGGCCGGGGCCGGCGATGCCTATCGCGAAACCCATGACGGGTATGACGCCGACCGTGTGATCGACTTCCTCCTGCGCGACAAGCGCAATCCTTCGAGCGTGCTCAACCTGTTTGAAGCCGCGCGGAACAATGCCCGCATGGTGCGCACCGCCCTGACCCGCGAGGTCTGGGAAAACGTTAATGAAGGCTGGCTGATCTTGAAGGACGCGCTGGCGCGTCCGGTGCCAAGCAGTCACCTGCCTGACGTGCTCAGCCTGATCCGCCGCCGCAGCGCGCTGGTGAGGGGCTCGTGGAATGGCACGGCGCTGCGCAACGACATCTATTGCTTCGCACGCCTCGGGACCCGGATCGAGCGGGCCGACAACACGGCGCGGATTCTCGACGTGAAATACTATGTCCTGTTGCCTTCGACCTCGAATGTCGGGTCCTCGCTCGACAATGTGCAGTGGGAGTCCATCCTGCGGTCCGCGTCTGCGGCGCGGTCCTTCAACTGGCTCTTCGGCGGCGAGACGACACCGATGAAGATCGCCGAGTTCCTCACGCTCAACGCACAGATGCCGCGCTCGCTGCGCTTCTGTACGTCGGACTATGTCCGCGCCCTCGACACGCTGTGCGAGCTTTACGGTGAGCGATCCGACAGCCGCTTGTTGGCGCACGCGCTGAACGAGGACCTGGCCGGGCAGACGATCGAGGCCGTTTTCAAGACGGGCCTGCACGAATTCCTCGGCGGCTTCATCATGCGCAACAACGCGCTCAGCCTGCAGATTGAAAACGATTACAGGTTCAATGCGTGACGGATATGCGGCTCACCATTTCCCACAACACCGGCTACGCCTACGACCATCCGGTCACCGACGGGCTCCAGCAATTGCGCCTGCGTCCGTCGAACTCGCTGCTCCAGACAGTACACAGCTGGACGGTCGGCATTGAGGGCGGCCGGGTCGAGGCACAGTTCACCGATCAACATGGCAATACAGTCGACCTGATTTCCATCATCCCCGGTGTGACAGAGATCAAGGTGACCTGTTCGGGCGATGTCGAAACCCATGACCAATCCGGTGTGGCCGGCCTCCACAGTAGTCCCACGCCGCTTTGGCATTTTTGCCGTCAGACGGCGCTGACGAAGCCGGGACCGGCCATGAAAGCCCTCCTGAAATCCTTCTCTCCGCACGCGGACGACGATGTCGCCCGCCTGCATGCGCTGTCGAACCATATCTTGGCGGCGGTTCGTTATAACGCGGACGCGACCCATGCCGCGACCACTGCCGAGGAAGCGGTGAAAGAGGAGCATGGTGTCTGTCAGGACCATGCCCATGTCTTTCTCAGTCTGGCCCGCGAGCTGGGTTATCCGGCCCGCTACGTATCGGGTTATCTGATGATGAATGACCGGGTCGAACAGGATGCCACCCACGCCTGGGCAGAGGCCCATGTCGACGGGTTGGGCTGGGTCGGCTTTGACGTGTCAAACGCGATATCGCCTGACGGGCGATATGTGACGGTCGCCACCGGGCTCGATTATTCGGAGGCAGCACCGGTGTCCGGTCTCGTTGTCGGCGGGACTGCGGAATCGATGATTGTCTCGGTGCAGGTCCAGCAGTAACCCTTCCGCATCGAACAGCGGCGTGTTGGAGCTTAATCAATGACCTATTGTGTAGGCATGCGCCTGGACCGGGGCCTGGTCTTCATGGCCGACACGCGCACCAATGCCGGCGTCGACAACGTCTTCACCTTCCGCAAGATGTTCAACTGGTCCAAGCCGGGCGAGCGGGTGATCACCATCCTGACCGCTGGAAACCTGGCGACGACGCAGGCCGTGGTCAGCCTCCTTAGTGAGCGCATGAAAGCCCCAGAGGATCGTAGTCCCAGCATTCTGGAAGTCCCGACCATGTTTCAGGTCGCCAAGCTTGTGGGCGATACGCTGAAGGAAACCGTGCAGTCCCAATCTGGCAATGGCCCTGTGGCGGACTCGACGTTCAGCGCGACACTCATTGTCGGCGGGCAGATCGCGGGCTCCGAGCCGCGCCTCTTCCTGGTCTATCCGGAAGGCAATTTCATCGAGGCGAGCGATGAAAATCCCTTCTTCCAGATTGGTGAGACCAAATACGGACGCCCGATCCTGTTGCGCGGCTACGATCCGGCGATGAGTTTCGAGGACGCAGTGCGCATTCTCTGCCTGTCCTTCGATTCCACGCTGAAGGCCAATCTCTCGGTCGGCATGCCGCTCGACCTGATGACCTATGAGAAAGACAGTTTCCGAGTAGGGCGCGAGCGAAGGATCGAGTCCGACGACCTCGCCTTCAACGCCCTGTCTGATGCCTGGGGGCAGGCGCTGAAAACGGCCATTCACTCCCTGCCGCCCTACGCGTTCGACGATGACTAACGCTCTCCATGCCGGCGAATGAGTTCGGCGAGAGTGCACGCGATGTCATCCGCGGCATCGCGGGCTTCCGGGGCCTTGGCCACGGTCTGACCGGAAGCATGCAGACCCACGCTCGCGGCCCCGGCCCGGGTGATAGCCGTCCGGCCCGCCCTTGACGGGCCCGGTCCGGATATGTTGGGTCGGGCGACATTTCGCCCGCGCGTTCTCCGCGCGCCTCGCACAGCAAACAAACTGGATACTTCGGGTATGGAAATCGGAACAGGCGTTTCGCTCGCCCTGTATTTCATCGTCATGATCGCCATCGGGCTTTATGGCTTCAAGGAATCCACCAGTGACACATCGGGCTATCTGCTCGGTGGCCGGCGGCTCGGCCCAGCCGTCACCAGCCTTTCGGCCGGTGCGTCGGACATGTCGGGCTGGATGCTGCTTGGGCTGCCTGGCGCGATGTATGTGTCCGGCCTGTCAGCGGCCTGGATTGCCTTCGGCCTCTTGCTGGGTGCGCTCGCCAACTATCTGCTCGTGGCCCCGAAACTGCGTGTCTATACCGAGGTCGCCAACGACGCGATCACGATTCCGGACTATTTCGAGAAGCGTTTCGAGGACCGCTCCCGCCTGCTGCGCGTGATCTCGTCCATCGTCATCGTCATCTTCTTCACGCTTTACACCTCGTCCGGCGTGGTTGCAGGCGGCAAGCTGTTCGAAAGCGCCTTTGGCCTCTCCTACTATTGGGGCCTGTACGTTACCGCGGGCGTGGTCGTGCTCTACACCCTGCTCGGCGGGTTCATGGCCGTATCAATGACCGACTTCGTTCAGGGCTGCATCATGTTCGTCGCCCTTATCCTGGTGCCGGTCGTCGCCTTCACCGGTGTCGGCGGCGGCAGTGAATTCGTCGCCACGATCGAGGGTATCGATCCGGCTCTGCTCGATCTCTTCTCCGGCATGACGCTGGTCGGCATCATTTCGGCCATGTCCTGGGGACTGGGCTATTTCGGCCAGCCGCACATCATTGTGCGCTTCATGGCGATCCGCTCGGTCAAGGACGTCGCGACGGCGCGCAATATCGGCATGAGCTGGATGTTCGTCACGCTGGTCGGTGCGCTCGCGACGGGACTGGTGGGCCTGGCCTATGTGACCCAGCGCGGCATACCGCTCGATGACCCGGAGACGATCTTCATCGTCCTGTCGTCGGACCTGCTCTTCAATCCCTTCATCGGCGGCTTCCTGCTGGCGGCGATCCTGGCCGCGATCATGTCGACGATTTCCTCCCAGCTGCTGGTCTCGTCGAGCTCGCTGACCGAAGATTTCTACAAGATTTTCCTGCGCCGGAAGGCCAAGCAGAAAGAGCTGGTCCTGGTCGGCCGGATCTCGGTGGTCGCCGTAGCGGCCGTGGCCATCCTGCTGGCCTATGACCGCTCGAGCTCGGTGCTCGGCCTCGTCTCGAACGCCTGGGCCGGGTTTGGCGCAGCCTTTGGTCCGGTCGTCCTGCTCAGCCTGTTCTGGAAGAAGATGACTCGATGGGGCGCACTCGCGGGCATGATCGCCGGGGCGGTCACGGTCCTCCTCTGGGTCTATGTCTTCCAGCTTTCGTCCGTGATGTACGAGATCGTGCCGGGCTTCCTGGTCTGTCTTGTAACCATCATCGTCGGCAGCCTGCTGACGCCGGGTCCGAAAGCATCCGTCGAGGACACCTTTGACGAAATGAAAAGCGAGATGACCGACCGGCTCGGCTAGCCGCCGGAGAAGGGCGGGCAGAACGCGACCGTATCGCCGTCATTGATCGCCTGCTCGCGCGTGACGATGGCGTTATTGACGATGAGACGGAGGGCCGGGCTGGTGAACCAGTCGACCTCCGGTTCGCGTTCGGCCATGGCGGCGATCAATGCGTGGCCGTCGGAGATAGGTCTGTGGAATTCGGCATCCTCTTCGGACCGGCCCATCGCATCGCGCAGGGCAGCGACATAGCGCAGTCTCAGCCGCATCAGCCGCCCGTCCGTGCCATGTCGCGGTTCGCGCCTGAAGAGGCACCGCGTTCGATCCGGAAGTCATGGGCTTCCGGCTTCAAGTCCATCGCCCGGTCGAGCAGGGCGTCGACCGCGTCACGTCCGCCGGCCCGCAATGCTTCGCGCAGGTCGAGCTTGCCGTCGCGCCCGAGGCACATGAAGAGCTCGCCGGTACAGGTGACGCGGACGCGGTTGCACCCCGCGCAGAAATTCCCGGTCAGCGGCGTGATGAAGCCCACACGTCCGCCCGTCTCCTCGACACGGACATAGCGCGCCGGTCCGCCGGTCCGGTCGGGTAAGTCGGTCAATGTCCAGCGCACTGCGAGCTGGTCGCGCACCACGCCCAGCGAAAGGAACTGGTCAGCCCGGTCCGCCTCGACCTCGCCCATCGGCATGACCTCGATGAGGGTCAGGTCCATGGCCCGCCCGTGCGCCCAGGTGATCATGTCCGGGATTTCGGTCTCGTTGGCGCCTGTCAGCGCCACCGCATTGATCTTTACGTTGAGGCCTGCGGCCTGCGCGGCATCGATCCCGGCGAGCGTATCGGTGAGCTTTCCGCCTCGCGTCAGGTCTGAAAACCGACCCGGGTCGAGCGTATCCAGGGAAACGTTGATCCGCTTCACTCCGGCATCGGCAAGACGCTGGGCAAAGCGGGGCAACTGGGTCGCGTTCGTGGACAGGCAGACCTCTTCCAGGCCCGCCCTGCCGATCCGCGCGCCGAGGTTTTCGATCAGCGTCATCACGTCCCGGCGCACCAGCGGTTCGCCGCCCGTGACGCGGATCTTGGTGACGCCACGCGCGATAAAGGCATCGCAAATCGTGGTGAGCTCTTCGAGCGACAGCAGATCAGCCTTCGGAAGGAACTCAGGCCTTGCCTTCATGCAGTAGACACAGCGCAGATCGCACCGGTCGGTTACTGACAGGCGCAGATAGGTGATCTGCCGCCCGAACGTGTCGACGAGCGGAGCCTTGAAACCTATCTCAAATCCCCGATCCAAGAGTCTTCCCGTTAGCGGCTCGCGGCCAAGCCTAACCCGGGTCGGGGGGAAGGGAGAAGAGACTTCGCTGAAATGTCAGCGGGTCAACAGCCGGCGATATCGACCATCGCGGACCGGCCGGACCGCTCGGCGGTGTCCCGCGAGATGACGCTCAATTCCGCGTCCGTTTCGAGAACCACCCATTTGATCTCTTCCAGTGCGGCATGGCCGGACTGGCGCACGGCGGCCCTGATTTCAGCCTCGGTGACGCGCTCGCGGCGCATGGCGTCGGGAAGAAACTGCCCGTCCTTCACCAGCAGGCGCGGCTTGGCCTTGACGGTTCGCGAGACGGCCGGGATGGCGAAAACCAGTCGCGTCAGCCCCCATTGCAGACTGAACAGCAGGCCCATGGCGAGCAACGTCTCGCCGAGCGTGACGTCATCCAGCAGCGTCGCCGAGGCCATCAGCGACCCCATCGCCACGATCACCACCCAGTCGAAATTATTGAACTGGGCGACAGACCGCTTTCCTGTCAGGCGGACCAAGGCGATCATCGCCCCGTACATCAACAGGACAGAGAGGGCGGCACGCCCGAGGTCAAATATCCCGTCAAAAAAGATCGGGTGGGGCATCGCGGACTCCTTCGGCGCGGGACGGCAGGGGACGGCGTAACAGCGCACTTCCCCCCGTCTTCGTTCCACGGCTAAGCTGGCCGTCCAGCGGGGAGAGGGGAGAAACATGGCCGCAGAGCGGACCGCGCCGGAACGCGCCGACATTGAAAAGGCGATGATGCACATCATCGCGCACGAGCCGGTTTTTGCCATCGGTGAGGCCGAGATCCGGGGCAATCGCTATCGCGCCTTCGTCAATGCTCCGGGTGATTTGCGGGGATTGATCGCCCTCTGCGACGCGCATGGCGCAGCTACGGCGGTCGTCTGTGGTGAGGATCGCTGGACCTATGCCGACCTGGCTGCGAAGTCCCGCGCCGTGGCGTCCGGATTGGCTCAGGAGGGTGTGGCGAAAGGCGATCACGTCGCTCTCGCCATGCGCAACAGCCCGGAGTGGATGGCCTGCTACCTCGGCATCGCCGCACTCGGCGCGGTCGTCGTACCGCTTAATGGCTGGTGGACGGCCGACGAGATGGCCTTCGCCCTCGAACACTGTGGCGCGTCATTTGTCATCGCCGATCCTGAACAGGGGCTCCGCATCACCCCGTCAAAAGCGAAGCTTGGCTTCCGGCTCGCCGCGGCGGGTGGTGATCTCGACGGAGCCGACACCACGCTTCAGGCGATCATGGATGCAGGTGCCAACACCTCGCCGCCCGCGGTCGAGATCGCCCCGGATGACGATCTGGCGGTGATGTACACCTCCGGGTCGACCGGCAAGCCAAAGGGCGTTGTCCTGACCCATCGTGCCGCATGGTCGTCCATTCTGTCCTTTGCGCTCGTCGCGGCGTCGGTCAAAGCGACACCGGCCGGGGCGGCAATGGTGCCGGAAAACCCGTCCATCCTCGTCGCGCTTCCTTTTTTCCATGTCACCGGCTCGCATCCCATCTTCATGCTGTCGGTGCTGATTGGCCGGAAAATGGTGCTGATGCGCAAGTGGTCGCCGGACGAGGCGATCCGCCTGATCAAGGCCGAAGCCATCACCAATTTCGTCGGCGTTCCGACCATGTCCTACGAGCTGATGCTCAAGGCCCGTGAAATGGGTGAGCCGCTCGACAGTCTGCTTGATCTCGGTTCGGGCGGGGCCAAGCGCCCCGCCTCCCATGTTGCCCGACTGAGCGAGCAATTTCCCCGGGCTTGGTCATCATCCGGGTACGGACTGACCGAATCGAGCGCGCTTGGAACCTATGCCGGCATGGCCGACTACCAGAGAAAGCCGGGCGCTGCCGGCCGCCCGCTGCCGCCACTGACTGATGTGAAGACCGTCGCCGAAGACGGCCAGGATTGCGCGCCGGGTGAGCCAGGCGAAGTCTGGATTCGGACCCCGGGGAATTTCCGCTGCTACCTCCATGACCCGGACTCGACTGATGCCGCCCTGACGCCGGACGGCTGGCTGAAGACGGGCGACATGGGCGAGTTCGACGAGGAGGGATTCCTCTCAATCGTCGACCGGCTGAAGGATATGATCGTACGCGGCGGCGAGAATGTCGCCTGTCTCGAAGTCGAGGCTGCGCTCTGTGAACACACGGCAATCCGCGAGGCTGCCGTGTTTTCGGTGCCGGACGAACGCCTCGGGGAAACAGTGGGTGCCGCCATCGTCGCCGACCCGGCCGCGGGACTAGAGGCGAGCGATATCGCCGAGTTTCTGAAAGACCGGCTCGCGGCCTTCAAACGGCCTGAACATGTCTGGATCGTCCACGATCCTCTGCCGCGGATCGGCTCGGAAAAGTTCGACAAACGCTCCATCCGGAAACGCTGTCTCGCGGGGGATTTCTAGCGTCTCGCGATCAATATCCGTGTACGGAATGATGAAAATTCCGCGATGGCCCTTGCCAAGCCCGGAATTCATATTTCCTTATCCCGCATCACCGGAGTTTACCGGTGCTGTGAACGGCCCCGCAATTCCGGTGGCCGGTAGAGAAGGTAGACGACACATATGACACCCGCAGACGCAATCCTGGCCCGGTCCGAAGCCGTCATCAAATCCTGGCGCACGCTGGACTGGACCAGCGCCTTTTCCGCCGTGATCTATCCTGCGCTCGGAGTCCTGGCGCTGGTCGGCGCGATCATCGCCGGCCTGGCTTTCGACGCTGTGACTTTGCGCTGGTGGTATGCGCCCATCGCGATCGCGACCGTCCTTGGCGCAATTTTCGTCTGCAACATGGGGATCGGACCGCTTCACCGGATTCTCCAGCACCGGGCCGGCTATCTCAGCCCGCCCGCCCAGCTGGTGGTGGCGCTCAACTGCATCATTGCCATGCAGGGCAAGCTGAAGGACTGGGTGAATTATCACTCCCAGCATCACCGTCTCGCTGACCAGCCGGGTGATCCGCACAATCCGGCAGAAGGGAAATTCTGGGCCTGGATCGGCTGGATCCTGTGGCGCGACGAACGCGACATGGACCGGCCGATGGCGCGCTGGCTCTCCAAGCTGCCGGTTGTGCGCTGGGCGGACCAGTTCCACCTGTCGCTGTCGCTGGTGTTCCACCTCATCCTCCCGGCGCTGATCTATGGCATCGTTGCCCTCGCTGGCGGTTCGCTTGTCCTGACGATGATCATTCACGCCAGCGCCATCATTGGCCGCGGCCTGCAATTCCACGCCACCACCCTCGGGGTGAATGTCTTCGGCCACATGAAAACCCCGAAATGGCTCGACTATGTGCTTGCCCTGCTGACGGGCGGCGAGGCGCTCCACAACCATCACCATGATTTCCCGCGCAGCGCGCTGCACCTGCCGCGCCGGGGCATCTGGAACCGGATTGTCGATTATAACGGAACCATGATCCTGATCCTGTCCAAGCTGCGTCTGGCGCGCGACCTTCACATCGCGCCGCAATTCCTGGCCATTCCGGTCCGGAAATCCTGACCGGGGCGGGCGGAGTCCGTTTTTCTGACACTTTTCCGGGTCTATAGCCGGGTTTGCCGGGCGCCCATGGGCGTCCGGATCGGCTATGGATTGTGTCATGAACCGGTTTTCAACGCTGTTGTGCGGAGGCGCTGCGGCTGTCGTGCTCGCCGCGACGGCCCAGGCCGAACCTTACGCCCGCATCCGCGGCGTTGAAGACGCGGAACTTCTTGAAAGCCTCTATGCCGTGATCGGCGACCAGACGAGCGTCCCGGCCGGCCCGCGCGAGGCTCATGACCGGGCGGTCGAGGCCGCTGATCGCGTGACGCGCGCCCTGCGCTCGCAGGGCTATTACGCCGCCCGTGCCGAGACTGTACAGAATGACAACCCGCTGCGCCCGACGATCCGGGTGCGGCCCGGCCCCCTGTACAATTTTTCTCAACTCTCGATCGACTTCACGGCGGCACCCCGCCCCGATGCCCGCGAGGCCGCCGAAGCCGCTTTCACCTTGAGTAGTGGCGACCCGGTCCGCGCCGAGGCGGTTATACTGGCCGAGACCGGGCTTGTCGAAGCGCTGCAGGAACGCGGCTATCCCGATGCCCGGGCTTTGGATCGCGAAATCATTGTCGATCATGCCGTCCGGTCAGCGACCGGTGCCTTCCAATTCGATCCCGGGACGTTTGCCCGCTTTGGTGAGCTGCGTGTGCCCGACGACAGCCCGGTGCGGGCCAGCCTCGTTCAGCGCCTCGCGCCCTTCGCCCCTGGCGAACCGGTTACACGGTCCGAGCTGGGTGAATTTTCAAGCCGCCTGCGCGGCCTGGAAGGGATCGCCTCGGCCGAGGTTACGCTGGGCGACGGGAGCGGCGGCGAGAACCGCGCCGTCGACGTTCAGATCGAGGCCGGTCCGCGCCACGTCCTTGAGCTCGGCGGCGGCTATTCGACGTCGGACGGAGCCGGTGTCGAAGGCGAGCTGACGCGGCACAATCTCTATCGGGGTGCCGAAACCCTGACCCTGTCCGCCAGGCTCGCCGAGATCGACAGTTACGCCGGCGCACGGCTCGATATCCCCCACTGGCGGCGCTACGGCCAGACGTTGACCGCCGGTATCCGCGCGGAGGCGGAACGGACCGACGCCTATGACCGCGACGCGCTGGAAGCCTCTGTTTCCGTGACCCGTGAAATCACGCCGCAGCTCGCCGTGACGCTGGGCCTCCGGGCCGAATCCGCCCGGATCGATGAAGCCGCAGCAACGGTTCTGGCCACGACATCGGGTGCGCTCAATATCGCGTCGGCCTCGCTTGGTGCGGTCTGGGATACGCGCAATGACGCACTCGACCCCAGCGATGGCTACCGGATCGAAGGGGTGATCGAACCCGCGGTGCTGCTCGATGATGGCGTGTCGACCTTCTACAAGGGCGTGGTTCAGGCCTCGGGCTATCACTCTTTCAGCGATCGGTGGGTGTTGGCCGCGCGGGCTGCGGTCGGAACCATCCTCAACGCCGATGCCGGGGAGATCCCGGCTGACCGTCGCTTTTACGCTGGCGGGGGCGGGTCGGCGCGCGGCTTTGACTATCAGGCCTTGAGCCCGGTCGGTCCCACGGGCGCGCCCTTTGGCGGCGTCTCCCTGCTCGAACTCTCCACCGAATTGCGCTGGCGCTATTCGCCACGCCTGGGATTTGCCGCTTTCGTCGATGCGGCGTCGGCGGGCGGCAATCCGGATGTCGACTTCGGGGCCTTACGCGCCGGTATAGGGGCCGGTGTGCGCTACTACACCGGCTTCGGACCGATCCGGCTGGACGTCGCGACACCGGTCGACCGGCGCAGCGGCGAGACGCCGGTGCAGATATACATCTCCATCGGACAGTCCTTCTGACCTGATGCCAGCCGCACTCCCCCGCCTCCTGACACTCGCCCTGGCCATCCTCGCAGGATTGACCAGTCTGGTTCTCGGCGCACGCCTTCTGGTGGCCAGCCCCGTGGGCGCGATGGCCATTGCGTCCTGGGTGGATGGTGCCCGTTTCGGCAGCGCCGGGGAGGCCTCGCTGGACGGGCTGCGCGGCGATGTGCTCTCCGGTTTCGCATTCGACCGGTTCAGCCTCGAAGCCGCCGAGGGCGAGTGGCTGGTGATCGAGGACCTGTCATTGGACTGGCGGCCCCTGCGCTACCTGACATCCGGCCGTCTTGTCATTCGCGAACTCACTGCACGCCGCGTTGCCGTCCTGTCCGAGCCGCCCTCCGGAGAGTCCGGGGGTGGCAGTCCGGATATCCCCGAATTCGTCGTTGGCCGTCTCGACATTGCCGCGCTTGAACTCGCCGAAGGTCTGGCCGGACCGGAGGTCATTCTCGCGGTCAACAGCGCGCTGGAATCCCGGGCGGGCGGTGGTCTGTCCCTGACGGCGCGCCTGGAACGGATCGACCAGCCCGGTGACCTCGCCTGGATTGACGCTGCCCTGGACGCGGAAGGGCGTGTCGAGGCGAGTGTACGCGCAGAAGGCGCGGCGGGCGGCCCCTTCGCCGCTCTCTTGCGCGCGCCAGACAGCACGGTCGCGCTGACCGCCGATGTCTCTGGCGGACGCGAGGCCGGTGAAGGTTCAGGGGCGTTACGTCTCGATGGCCAGCCCGTCGCGGAATTTACCGGTGAATGGGGTGCGGGCCGGTTTGCCGCGTCCGCCGGGATCGACGCAGCCACCTGGCCGCACCGTCTCCTGCGCCGCTATATCGGCGGCGACGCATATATCGAAGTCGACGGCGATTTCGGTGACAGCGTGACGCTCACCAATCTGCGGGCACGCATGGACGGAGCGGAGATCACCGCGCGGCGCGCAGGCGAGGGCTGGGACGCCGACGCTGAATTCTCTGCCGCCCGCCTGTCGGCCTGGAGCGGTGAAACCATCACCGCATCGTCCATCACATGGTCGGGACAGGTGACGACCGGCGAGACTCTGTCCGGAACAGGCCAGATGCGAGCGCTTGAGGTCGGCTATCGCGGCTTTACGGCGCGCGTGCTCGAAGGCCCGCTCTCGATTGTCCGCGAGCCGGACCAATACGCCATCTCTGTTGAGGCCGCCTCGGACGGCATGACCTACCCCGCCGAGGCTCTCGGCGAACTGCTGGGGCCGGACCCGGATATTGCCGCCCGGTTTGACTGGATTTCGGCTGAACGCCGCCTCGCCTTTCACGACATCACCATTGCCGGTCGGTCTGGAGGACTGGACGCAGCCGGCGCGGTCAGCCTGGCAGACCGGTCCTACACTTTTGACGGCGAAGCCACGCTGCCCGATCTGTCCGCATTGGCTGATGTCACCGGCGAAGCGCGCTCCAGCCTGGTGCTGACCGGCGATTTCGATGGGGCAGTGGCGTTGTCTGTGGATGGACGTGCGAGCGAGCTGGGTGGTCACCCGGCGTTCGAGCGGCTCGGCCGTCAGGTCACGCTGACCGCCAACGTAAACAGGACGGCCCAGGGCCAGTGGCGGATCGAGCGGGCGCGGGCGCGCGGCGACGGGCTGATTGCGCGCTGGACGGCAGAACAGGACCGGCAGGGCCGGTGGTCCGCAAACGGTGAACTGGCACTCGAAGCCGCACTTGATTTCGGCTCGGTCCAGATGGCGGGCGGTGCCGCAGCCGCCTTCGATGCCCGCACGGGTGAGGATGGCGCGTTGGTCTGGCGGCTGGATGCGACCTCGCCGGGACTGGCCGCCGGTCCGGTGCAGTTTGCCGAGCCGCGCCTGCGGGTCGAGGGAAGGGGCGGTCCAGCCGCGTTTTCCGCCGACATGCGCGTCACCGCGGAAAGCCCTTATGGCCCTATCGATGTCGGGGGCGAAATCATTCGCGGTGAGGGCTGGCAGGTAAACGGGATCGCCGGGGCCGCCGGACCCGCAGATCTGAGCGGATCGGCCCGATTTGGCGATGCGGACGCGGAAGGCCGTCTTGTCGCGTCAGGCAGTCTGCCGGACGGCGGTCCGGTGTCCCTGACCCTGACGCTGGGCGGGGCCGAGACCTTGCAGATTGACGCAAGGCTGCTGGCTGAGGGCTGGCGTAATGGAGAGGTCGAGCTCGATCGCCTTGAGGCGCGTTTGCAGGGGCCTCTGGACCGGCTCGCACTGACAGCGACCGCGCGCGGCTCCTATGGCTATGAGTGGCGGATCAATGCCGACGGGACGATCACCAATGAAGAGGACGGCTTTCAGGCTGACGTGACGAGCACGGGCGATGTCGGTCCCTATACGCTGTCCAGCACGGAACCCGTCCGTCTCCGCAATGTGGAAGCCGGTCAGCACCTGTCGGCCGCCTGGTCGCTGGGGCCGATGTCACTGTCGTTTGATTCCGTCTTTGGCGACGCGGCAGACACGGTGTCGGTTCGCTTCGCCGACATGCCGGCAGAGCTTCTCTCGCAGGTGCGTGGCCGCAGCCTGACCGAGGGGTCGGTATCGGGTGAGCTCAGCTATCGCCGCGCCGCGTCGGGTCTTACAGGTGCCGCCTGGGTCGAAGCCGCCGACATTTATCCGGCCAATGGCAATCCGGAGCAGGCGATTACGGCGCGTCTCGAAGCCGCCATGCCCGGTGATGTCTTCACGGCCACATTCGAAGCGGGCGGGGCGGATCTCGCCGCCACCGCCGATTTGCAGATTGAAACCGGCGTGATCGCGAACTGGGGCGAGATCAGGGACCGCAGCAGTGCGCCGGTGTCCGGGTCGGCCAGGCTGACCGGCCCGGTCGGCACGTTGGCGCGCTTCTATCTGCCCGAATCCCAGACCCTGACCGGAATAATCAACGCCGAAGCGGTAGTCAGCGGAACGGTCGGCGGGCCGGAGTTCGCAGGCGATATCGGCTTCTCGGGCGGGACTTTCACCGACATCCGGCAGGGCGTCCACATCGTCGATGTTGCCGCGTCGGGTACATTTTCCGGCGACGGAGCGACCCTGGATTCTGTGACCGCAACAGATGGAGATCGCGGTACGCTGTCGGGCTCGGGCGCAATCAGTTTCGCCGATGCCCGTCCGGACGGCGAATTCAATGTCGAGTTCCGCAATTTCTCGGCGGTCGACAAGCGCACCCTGTCGGTCATGGCGACCGGCGATGCCCGGTTCGAGATTTCCGAGACCGGTGTGCATGTCACCGGCGAAGCCCGTCTCGACGAGGTCGAGGCCCGGCCGCCCGAGGGCGGGCGTGATCCGATCGTCGAGATCGAGGTCACCGAGATCAATCGCCCGGATTCGCTGGCACCGGCTCCCCAAAGGCGAACATCGCCCTTCACGCTCGACTACCACGTCACCGCGCCGGGCCGCGTCTATATCCGCGGGCCGTCCTTTGATTCCGAATGGTCGCTCGATATCCAGGCGAGGGGGCCGCTGACCGCACTGAAACTGATCGGTGTGGCCGACCTTCAGCGCGGGTCCGCCTCCCTCATTGGCCGGCCGTTCGACCTGCAATCAGGCCAGGTCCGGTTCGATGGCGGTGTGGATGAGGCGACGGTCCAGATCCGGGCGCAGCGCGAGACCGAAGGCCTGACCGCCATTGTCGAAGTGTCCGGCCCGATGACCGCCCCGCGGATCGCCCTGACGAGCCGTCCCCAATTGCCCGATGACGAAGTCCTGTCACGGGTCCTTTTCGGCCGTTCGGTCTCGGAATTGTCGACCCTGGAAGCCGCACAGCTCGCTGCGGCCCTGTCGAGCGCCGCCACCGGCGGAGGCGGTTTCGATGCCTTCGACAGGCTTCGCAATCTCACGGGCGTTGATCGCCTCTCGATCCGGACCGGTGCCAGTGGCGCACCGATCGTCACCGGCGGCCGCTATATCGACGAAGATGTGTATCTGGAGATCGAAGCGGGCACCGGGGCAGACATGACGACGGCCGCGCGGATCGAGTGGGAGTTGCGTCCGGACCTGCGGCTTCTGTCGCGCGTGACCGGGACAGCGGATGCCTCCATCGCGCTGCGCTGGCGCAAGGAATTCGACTAGGCGACCGCGCGCCCGCTGCTGCGTTCGGACCGGGCCACCGGCAAGCTGAAATAGAAGGTGGACCCTTCTCCCGGGGTGGATTCGACCCAGACCTCTCCGCCATGGCGTTCGACCGCCTGCTGTACAATTGCCAGGCCGATCCCATTTCCGGGATATTCACCGCGCGCATGCAGGCGCTGAAACGGCGCGAACACCTTTTCGGCGAAGCGCGGGTCAAACCCGACCCCGTTGTCGATGACCGAGAAGGTCGCCTTGTCGCCATCCGTCTCGCACTGGATCCGGATACGGGGACTGGCAGAACTGCGGTACTTCACCGCGTTCGAGAGCAGGTTTTGCAGGATCTGGACGATAACCCCGTGATCGCCTTCGACCGGGGCAAGCTCGCCAACGCAAACCCATCCGCCTGTTTCGGCCAGGGCGGAGTCCAGCCGGTTCATGGCGTCCGCGACCACGTGCGACATGTCGATCGACGTGGTCTTGATGGGCTGGTTGGATAGCCGCGAATAGGTCAGCAGCTCGTCGATCAGCGTTTGCATGCGCAGGGCGGCATCCAGCATGAAATGCAGCGCCCGCCGCGCATCTTCGTCAAACGTGTCCTTGTGACGGCGGTTCAGCAGGCTCGCGAAGGCCGCGATCTTGCGCAGGGGTTCCTGCAAGTCATGCGAGGCGATGGCCGCAAACCGGTCGAGTTCGCGGTTCGAGCGTTTCAGGTCGTCATAGGCCCGGCGCAGCGCAGTGACGTCGGACACGACCGCATAGCTGGCTTTGGGTGTGCCGTCGTCATGCCGCTCGAGGAACGAGCTGAGCAGCACATCCATTGTTTCGCCATTCTTGCGGATGAAGCGGTAAGGGATGTTGGTGTTGCTGCCCGTGGCAAACAGCGAGGGCAACGTGTCGGTCAGGGCCCGCTCGCGGGACTCCGCATCCAGGAAGTCGATGGATTTGCGGCCGATCACCTCGTCGCGTGAATAGCCCATCACCGCGAGCCAGTAGTCACTGACCTGCACAATACGCCCGTCCGCCGAGATCGTGTGCATCATGGCCGGTGAGGCCTGGTAGACGCGTTCGAAGCGGTTTTTCTCCTCGCGCAGGGCGGCTTCCAGGGCATTTCGTTCCGTGACGTCCACCAGCACGGCGTGCGAACGGAAGGGGGCACCATCGTCCCCGGTTTCGACCACGGCGGAAAGCAGGGTCTCGACCCGCTCACCGGACTTCTTGACGAATGTATAGGGGACATTTTCGCAACGCCCGGTACGCCAGTGTTCGGCCAGGCCGACAGTCCGGGAGCGTTCCCGGCCCTCCGGGGTCAGGAAATCTGTCGGGGGCCGGCCGACGACTTCACTGCGGTCATAACCCAGAATGCTCAGCCAATAATCGCTGACATCAACGATGCGGCCTTCAGCGTCGATGGTGTGCATCATGGCGGGAGTGGCGCGGTAGACCGACTCATACCGGTCCTTTTCGTCCTTCAACGCCATTTCCAGGCGAATGCGCCTGGTCTCGTCCTTCAGGACGCCGGCAGCGATCCAGGGCTTGCCGTCCGCATCGCGCTGGATCAGGCGTCCGGTCGATCGGATCCAGCGCCATTCCCCGGACAGGGATTTCGCGCGATAGAGGACATTGAATGTTTCGGTTTCGCCGTTTGCAACGGCCATTGTACCGGAGACTACCGCCTGGGCGTCCTCCGGGTGCACGCGGTCCATCCAAACCGGTCCCGGGATCTCCGGCAGGTCCTGGTTGACGCCCAGCTGTCCCGCCAGGTCGCCGCGAATGGTCGAATAGTGTTTTTTCAGATCGTGTCGCCATGCGGCGAGGTCCGCGGCCTTGAGCGCATCGGCGAGTTGCCGGTCGGATTGCTCGATCTGGCGTTCCAGCGTCTTCTTCTGATGAACATCGATGATCAGCCCGCTGGCCGTGTTCCGGCGTGTCTCATGGGAGTTGAGACGCCCGCGCGCATGCATCCAGCGGTATTGGCCATCCTTGCCCTTCATCCGCAGTTCGGCAGACATCATCCGGCCGCGATAGACGGCGCTGAGTGCCTTGAGCGTTGCCCCCTGGTCTTCGGGATGGATCATGGCGCGCCATTCCGCCAATGGAATGACTGCGTCTTCGTCCGCATATCCCAGGAAGGTCGCCAGCGGTCCCGTCACTTCAACAATGCGTTCGGCGAGGCTCAATCGCCAGGCACCGTGATTGCCTGAACCAAGCCCGTCCCGCAGCAGTCGCTCGCCGTCCTCGATACGGCGTTCGAGCGTCCGCCGGCCTGTCACATCCCGGATAATGCCCAGCAATTCCTTGCCGTTCTGCATCGGGATGAGGCGCAGCGTCCCCCAGAACGTGCTGCCCGACCGTGTCCGGTAGAGCAGGTCCGGCGCACCGGCATCGCCGTCGCTGGCGTCGAACACGCTCTTCTCGGCGTAGAGCGCGGACAGACCCACGCCGGCGATCTCGTCACGGCTATATCCGAACAGGCTGGTGAAGGCCGGATTCACATGCCGGATACGCCGGTTCGCGCCCGTTACGAAGACCGCGTCAGAAGTCTGTTCGTATAACGAATACAGCAGTGTATCGGGCAGATCGGGCATGAAACGAATCACCTGTCAGGAATTTAATTTACCCGTCCGTCCGGCTTGCGGCACCGTCCGTCTGTTCTCAGGGCTGGTGAAACGCGGCTGGGCCGTTATCTTTCGCCCGCCCGGAATTGACACAGGAATTACGCCGCGTGACGTCCCCATCCGCCAATACCCCCATTCTCGCCGTCGAAGATCTTCATGTTCGTTTCGCCACGCCTGATGGCGAGGTGAACGCTGTCAGGGGCGTCAGTCTCGAGATCAATGCCGGCGAATGCCTGGCGGTGGTGGGCGAATCCGGGTCGGGGAAAAGCCAGACATTCCTTGCTGCCATGGGCCTGCTCGCCTCGAACGGCCGGGCGGAAGGCGCGATCCGCTATCGCGGAGAAAGCATCCTGAATGTGCCGCTGCGCAAGCTCAACAAGGTGCGCGGCAAGTCGATGACGATGATCTTCCAGGATCCGCTGACGTCGCTGACGCCGCACATGCGCGTTGGCGACCAGATGAACGAAGTGCTCGCCAAGCACATGAACCTGTCCGGCGGTGCGGCGCGCAAGCGCGCCCTGGAATGGCTGGAACGGGTCCGGATCCCCGAAGCCAAGCGCCGCCTGAAACAGTATCCGCACGAATTGTCGGGCGGCATGCGCCAGCGCGTGATGATCGCGATGTCGATGTTGTGCGAGCCCGATCTGCTGATCGCCGACGAACCGACGACCGCGCTGGATGTGACCGTCCAGGCCCAGGTCCTCGACATCATGGACGAGCTCAAGCGCGAAACCGGTGCGGCCATCGCGCTGATCACCCACGACATGGGCGTAGTCGCGCGCATGGCGGACCGCGTCGAAGTCATGAAGAACGGCGTCTATGTCGAGGGCGGCACGGCCGACCAGATATTCGGCGCGCCGAAAGACCCCTATACGCGCATGCTGCTCGACGCGATGCCGCGCATCGACCAGCCCGACAAGCCGGGCCATGCCGTCCTGCCGCCTTATGAGGACATTGACGGCGAAGGCCCCGTCCTGTCGGCGGAAGACATCAAGGTCTATTTCCCCGTCACCGTTTCGGGCGGGCTGTTTCCCAAGACCAAGCCGCTGAAGGCTGTCGACGGAGTCTCCTTCGACCTGCGTTCCGGCGAGACGCTGGGCGTGGTCGGCGAATCCGGTTGCGGCAAGTCGACCCTGGCCCGTGCTGTGCTGCAACTCGTCCCGACCCAGGGCGAGGTAACCTGGATGGGCCGCGATCTGGTTGATATGGAACGCAAGGCGCTGCGCGATGTGCGCAAGGACCTCCAGATCGTGTTCCAGGATCCGCTGGCCTCGCTCAACCCGCGCATGACGATTGGCGCGTCCATCGCCGAGCCGCTGAAGACACACCGTCCGGGCATGAAGCATGCCGACCGCCAGAACGCGGTCCGCCAGATGATGCGCAAGGTCGGGCTCGATCCGAACATGATCAACCGTTACCCGCACGAACTGTCCGGTGGACAAAATCAGCGTGTCGGCATTGCCCGGGCGATGATCCTGGGGCCGAAACTGGTGATCTGCGACGAGGCCGTGTCGGCGCTGGACGTGTCGATTCAGGCCCAGATCATTGACCTCCTCATCTCGCTGCAGAAGGAGATGGGCCTGTCGATGATCTTCATCTCCCACGATTTGTCGGTTGTTCGGGAAGTGTCCCATCGGGTCATGGTGCTCTACCTAGGACGAATCGTGGAATTCGCCGACCGCGGCCAGATCTATGACGATGCCCGCCACCCCTACACGAAAGCCCTGATTTCCGCGGTGCCGATCCCCGATCCGGCGGTGGAACGGGCACGGGCCCGTGTAAAACTGGATGGTGACCTGCCCTCGCCGATGGATCCGCGCGCGCAGCTCCGCTTCATGAAATCCAAACTGATCGATGATCCCGACGCGGAACAGTACCGCCCGCAACTGATCGAGGTGTCGCCTGGTCACTGGGTCGCCGAGCACGATCCGGCTGAAGACGTGCTGGTGACGGACTAGCCATCGCCCGGCCTGACCCGGATTGCACGACTTTCACTTACTATTTGCGGCCTCGCGGGCTAACCTTCCCGCCTGCCTGAAACCCGAGGATTTTCACACGATGATTTCAACGCTCTTCGCGCGCACCGCCCTTGCTGCCCTTTTCTGCCTGTCGCTCGCAGCCTGCAACGCTCCGCAACGTGGCGAGGCCGGACCGGATGCATTGGCCGAAACCGGTCAGGTCAGCGCCGCCGACGTTGATTTCGTCCATGAGGCCAGCGACCTCGACCCCGATCCGGCGGTCCGTTACGGCCGTCTGGAAAACGGGATGCGCTACGCCATCCTGCACAACGAAACCCCGCCGAATACCGCCGCGATCCGCATGGTGTTCAATGTCGGTTCTCTGGCCGAAGCCGACGATCAGCGCGGACTGGCCCACTTCATTGAACACATGGCGTTCAACGGCTCGACCAATGTGCCGGAAGGCGAAATGGTGCCCCTGCTCGAGCGCTTCGGTCTGGCTTTCGGCCCGGACACAAATGCCTTCACGGGTCTCGAAACGGTCGGTTATCAACTGGACCTGCCCGAAGTCGACGACGAGACCCTGCGCACGGGCCTGTTCCTGATGCGTGAAACAGCGTCCGAACTCCTGCTTGACGCTGACGCGCTGGACCGCGAACGCGGCGTCATCCTGGGTGAAGAGCGCGTGCGCAACACGCCCTTCCGCCGCTGGAACCAGGCCCGCAACCGGTTCCTTTTCCCCGACATGATCATCGCCGACCGGGATTCGCTACTCGGCGCGCAGGAGATTATTCGGACGGCTCCGCAGGAGCGCTTTGCTGATTTCTACGAGAATTTCTACGTCCCAGAACGCGCCATCGTGACGGTGGTCGGCGACATCGATGTCGATGATGTGGAAAACCGCATCATCGCCCAGTTCGCCGACTGGGAGCAGCCCGCGGATGCGCGTCCTGACCCCGAACTCGGCACGCTGGACGCTGACCGCGGTTTCGACACCGGCTATTTCGAGGATTCCGAGATTGTTCCGATCATCACGATCGACATGCTCGACCCTGGCCCGCCGCCGGCCGACACGGTTGCGAACCGCCGCGAAAACCTGGTGCGTGGCATCGCGGACGCGATTCTCAATCGCCGCCTCAGCACGCTGATCAACACCGGAACCTCGCCGCTGGTTCAGGCCTCGGCCTCGTCCACCCATGCCTTTGACCGGGTGGAGCGGTCCTCGCTTTTGGGCGCGTCGACGCCGGAGCGCTGGCGTGAAGCGGTCGGTGTGCTGGAGCAGGAACTGCGCCGTGCCGTCGAGTTCGGCTTCACCCAGGCCGAACTCAATGAGCAGCTGGCCAATATCCGCACGTCCCTGGTCAACAATGCCGACGGTGCCGCGACCCGGTCCAGCACCAGCCTGGCTGATGGCCTGTGGCAGTCCTGGCGGGGCGACAGCGTCTTCACCCATCCGTCCGACTCGCTCGCCCGCTTTGAAGCCTATGCCGACGGCATCACGGTCGAGGAGGTCAGCGCCGCTTTCCGCGAAGACTGGACGAGCGGCGAGCCGCTGGTCTTCGTGACGGCGACAGAAAGCCTCGAAAACCCCGAAGCCGAAATCGCGGCGCTCTGGACCGAGTCCCAGGCCGTGGCGGTCGAGCCGCCTGTCGAGGCTGACGAGGCCGGCTGGGCTTATACCGATTTCGGAACGCCGGGCGAGGTCGCGTCCCGGACCGAGGTCGAGGATCTGGACTTCACGCAAATCGCCTTTGAAAACGGCGTTCGCCTGAATGTGAAGTCGACCGACTTCCGGGCCCAGCGCGTCAGCATCAACATCCAGTTCGGACGCGGTGATCTTGAACCGCGCACCGAAGCGGTGGTTGGCACGGTCGCCTCATCGGTCTTCACCTCCAGCGGTCTGGAAGCGCACAGCGCGGACGATCTTTCCCGCGTTCTGGCCGGCCGGGCCGTCAGTGCCAATTTCAATGTCGGCGGGGACGCTTTCACCTTTGGATCGACAACCACGCCGACCGACCTGGAAACCCAGCTCCAGCTCTATGCGGCATATCTCACGGCCCCGGGCTGGCGTCCCGAAGGCCTGGCCCAGTTCGAGGCGTCGATCGAGGAGTTCCGCCGCATCAGCTATTCCTCGCCGGCCGGTGTGCTGAGCGCGGAAGGTGCGCGGATGATCCGGTCCGGCGATCCGCGGTTTGGCTTCCCCACCCGCGAGGAGTTCGCCGCCATTGATCTCGATGACATCCGCGCTTTCCTGACCGATGCGCTCGAGCAGTCACCGGTTGAGATCACCATTGTCGGGGATGTCAGCGTCGACGATGCGATTGCCGCCGTGGCGGCGACGTTCGGAGCCTTGCCCGAGCGCGCTGGTGAGTGGCCGGATTATGACGACGCCCGCAATGTCGTCTTCCCGGATCCGACGCCCGAGCCCATCGTCCTGACCCACCGCGGCGAACCCAACCAGGCCTACGCGAATGTCTACTGGCCGACGGTCGACTTCTCCGATGTTCGCCGCTCCCGGGCCCTGTCCATGCTCAATGCCGTGATTGACCTGAAACTGACCGAGCGTCTGCGCGAGGGAGAGGGTCTGACCTACTCGACCGCGAACTCGAATCTCGAGAGCGACATCTATCCCGGCTATGGCTATTTCTGGATCGGCATCAATATCGAGCCGCAGGAAGCCGAACGGGTCTATGACATCATCGATCAGATTGTTGCGGCCACGGCGGATGGCGAGATTTCCGAGGACGAGATGCTCCGCGCCCGCCGTCCCATCCTGGAATCCATCGAGGATGCCCGCGAGGACAATGGCTACTGGCTCAACGTCCTGTCCGGGTCGCAGGAAGACCCCGAACGGCTCGACAATGCCCGCTCACTGGTGGACGATCTCAATTCCATCACGCGCGAGGAGCTGATGGACCTCGCCAACGAATATCTGCGCGACGAGACGGCCTATCGTCTCACCATTGTGTCGCAGAACTGGCAGCCCTGACCGGTTCGATAGCGGCCAAACCTAAAGCAATGCCGGTCCTTATGGGGCCGGCGTTGTCGTATCAGCCCGCGGTTAGTGCTTCGAGTTTCGTCCGAACATCAGATCGACCAAGCGGGCGTTGGCCGCGGCGTTGAGCCGGGCCGCGTCCAGTCGGTCAAAGCGCGATTTCACACGTCCTGAATTCCACAGCGCGGCGAGGCCGTGCACCATGGACCAGGCGATGACAGTATAGGTTTCCGCATCCTCCGGGTCGGCGAAGCCTTCGTCGATACAGCGCTGGATCGTCTCGCTGAGAAAGACCCAGGCGTTTTCGCCTGCGCCGACATAGCCGTCGTCCTGCGTGTCGTAGAGGTCGCGGCGGAACATCACATCGAACTGGCCGGGATTGGCCATGGCAAAGGCGACATAGGCCTTGCCCACGGTTTCGAGCAATTCCGGCCCATTGTCCGGAGAGTCCGTGCCGATGCCTTCGCCAATGGCGGCGATCATGCGTGACCAGCCTTCCTGTGCGAAAGCCAGCATCAGCCCGGTCTTGTTGTTGAAGTGGTGGGCCGGCGCGCCATGACTGACGCCGGCCACCCGCGAAACTTCACGCAGAGAGACCGCGTCGGCTCCCTTGTCGGCCACCAGTGTCTCGGTCGCGCGCAAAAGGGCATTGCGAAGATCTCCGTGATGATAGCGGCCTTTCGGCTTGGCGAGGTCTTCGGTCCCTGTCACGTCAAACTCCGGCATTGACTCATTAAACTAGACAGTGTCTAGATGCACTTGTTCGGGCCCGGGATCAAGCGGGCTGGCTGTTTCAGCAAGGGGAGGTTTCCATGCGCTTCGGTGCGACGTTTCTGACATTCTTCATCGTCAGCTTTCTGCTCAGCGGGCTGACGGCGTCTTTCGTGATCGTCCCGCTCTTCGGCGAAGGGCTGGGCGAGATGCTCCGGTCCGCCGACGACGCATCGGCCTTCCCGTCGATGATTGCCGGCTTCGCGCTTTATTCACTCGCCGCGGCCTGGTTCCTGCTGAACACCAGGGCCGCAGACAGCTGGCTGATGAATGGCCTTCTCGTCGGCGCGGCCTTCGTCGTCTTCATCACGGGCCAGTACGCCATCCTGCCGGGCTGGTCGGTCCTGCCCGTCAATCCGACGATCGGGTCCGGTATCGTCAGCGGGCTACCGGCTATTCCTGCCGCCATTGCCGCAGCCTTCGTGGCGGCACGGCTTGGACGCTCCGGCGCAGCGGTGTCGGCATGATGCGTGTTCTGCTCGCCGCGGCCCTGTTGATCACGCCTGCCGCCTTTGCCTCGGCGCAAGACACCGCACCCGGCCCGATCACGGCGACCATCGAGATCGACGCCCCCGTCAGCGAGGCCTGGGAATTGTGGACAACCGAGGAAGGCCTGTCCTTTTTTGCTCCGGCGTCGCGGATCGAACTGGAGCCGGGCGGGATATACGAGGTCTATTTCCTGCCCGATGCTCCGGCAGGCCAGCGCGGCTCGGAGGGCACCCATGTACTCGGCTTCCAGACCGAGCGCATGCTGACCATCACCTGGGGCTTGCCGCCCTACATGCCCGAGGTTCGTCCGTATCTTACGGCTATTACAATTCTGTTCGAGGACCTCGGCGAGGACCGTACCCGGGTCACACTGACCCACTCCGGCTGGGGCTGGGATGGTGAGTGGGATGCGGCACGGGCCTATTTCGTCACCAATTGGCCGGCTGTGCTTGACTTGATGAAAACGGCGGCAGAAGGCGAATAGCCGACCACGCGTCATCCCCTATTCGGCGCGGCGCGAATCCGGGTTAAAACAGGCCTGACTGTCCCATTCAGGAGTGTTCACCATGCGCCGTGTCTTTCTTCTTCCCTCGATTGCCATCCTGACCGCCGCCTGCTCGTCGGGTCCGGCTGAACCGCCTGTTCCGGCCGACCCGGAAGACGCGGCGTCGGTGGTTGAAGCGGCGCGCGGCTGTGCGGCACTGGGGCTCGAATATGGGGATGTTCCGGTAGCCGCCGAACCCGAATTCCACGGTGATCCGTCACAGGGCGAGCGCAACACGCTGATCGGCGAGCTTTATCTCGAACAGGTCTCGGAACTGCCCTGTGTCTACACGCTGCCGTCCGGCATGCTGATCCGGGTCGTCGAGGCATCCGGCGAGGACATGCCGACACCGGAAGCGGGCGAAATCGTGCGGGCGCATTATGACGGGCGCTTCCCGAACGGCGAAGGCTTCCAGTCCTCCTATGATGCGGGCGAACCGATCAACCATCCTTCGAACGGTTTCATTGTCGGCTGGAACGAAGCGATGAGCCATATGCGGATCGGTGAAGTCTGGGAGCTCTTCATCCCCTCAAACCTCGCCTATGGCCCGGCAGGGATCGGCCCGATCGGCCCCAACCAGACGCTCTTCTTCCGCATGGAACTGGTCTGCCTTCCGGCCCGTGCCGAACCGTCCTGCGAGGCGCTCGAAGCCGAAGCGGCTGCTGAAGAGGGCTAACGCGACAGGCGCAGATTGGTCAGATCGCCCGCGATCAGCTCGAACGCATTCCGCAGGGCCTCGTTCGACGGCGAGTCGAAATAGAGGCTGGGATGGCTGGCGCAGTCGCGCATTATGTTCCGCGTTGACGTCGAGCTGACCTGAAAGGTGATCGTGTAGACGCGAATGCCGCGCTCGCGGGCATAGGCACAGGCTGCGGCAGTGCGGTCGTCGAGCGCATTGCCAAGCGCGTTCGACGACGCGGTGACGACACCCAGCCGACCCTCGCGGGCATAGCCGTAGCCGGAATAGTCTGACAGATTCACATTCGACCGGCCATTGATGACATTCTCGCCATCGGTGAGGATGACCATGGCCTTGATCGTTTCGTCGTCATCCCAATCCGACCCGCCGGTGAAAGGCTCTTCCGGAGACAGGATACGCACGCCCCAGGACACCCCGATGGGAATATTGGTCGTACCGCTCGCGATCATCTGGTTGATGGCACTATCGATGGTTTGCCGGTGCGATGTCAGCGGTGTGATGGGACGGGCGGTGCAGCCCCAGTTCGACGCCGCGCCGGATGGGTTCACGCCGGCATATTTGTAGCTGTTCATCTGACGCGCCAGCTGGTCATACCCGCCCATTCCGTCGGACATGTAGCTGTTCGAATAGCCGGAAAAATAGCTCGGCTCGTCGGGTGCGAAATAGGGCACGAACAGGGTTTCGGGCCGCGCCGGATCAGGCTCCTCATCTTCGATGTCATAGGGGATCTGCCGGGCTTCGACACAACCGTCCCAGCTTTCGTAATGCATGGAGTCGATGACGTCCCAACGATTGGCGGGCGGATAGAAATTACTCGAATGCAGGGGCGAAATCCCATCGGGATCAAGCCACCAGGCCCGTTCGTATTGGGTTCCGACATTCACGGTGGAGGAAAAGGGCACGAGCCCGATCCGCAGGCGCTCGGGATCATCCGCATTGTCGAACAATATATCGGTGAGCAGTGCGGCGGCATCGCGCAGGGCGGAAATTTTCGAGCCCGACATCGAGCCGGTATTGTCGAGCACCATGGCCAATTCCAGTGTCTGCCGGGCGCGGGCGACTTCGGTCTCCCAGTGAACCGTCAGGGTGTCGATCCCGATCAGCCCCAGGAAGGCCGTCGCGATATGGGATTCGCCGGTCACGGTGACCGTGTCGGCGATGTGGTCGAGCGAAATCGAAATCTGGCCGAGCTGACCGATCGTGTGATCGGGATAGTTGGCGTTGAGGAAATCAACGGCGAGCGCGGCTGCGGTCTGATCATCGATATAGGGTGAGGCACCGACCGCAAGCGCGGCCGCATCGAGCGCGTCGGCCAGCCGCGAGCGCGCGCTCATCGCCTGGTGAAAGTCGACAGCGGCCCCGGATAGACCGGCAATCGGAAACAGCAGAAGCGAGAACAGCATTGCCGCGTGGCCGCGGCGGTCGACGATAAAGCGCCCCATGGCGCGCTTCCAGAATGCCCTCATGCGTCCCTCCCGGAGTCGGCACGGGGTATTCAAGTCCCGTCCAGTGCGGTCGGGCATCCGATTTCGGAAATCATGGCGAAGGGCGGGTTAAGGCCCGTCGCCGAACTTCCTAACGCGACAGGCGCAGATTGGAGAGGTCGCCTGCAATCAGGTTGAATGCCTCACGCAGCGCCGAACTCGACGGGCTGTCGAAATAGAGGCTGGGGTGGCTGGCACAATCGCGCATCATGTTCCGGGTCGAACTCGAATTGACCTGGAAGGTGATGGTGTAGACGCGGATCCCCTGTTCGCGGGCATAGCGGCAGGCCGCTGCCGTACGCTCGTCGAGAGCATCCGAGAGTTGGCCGCTGGACGCGGTCCGTCGGCCAAGCCGGCCGTGAACGGCGTAGCCATAGGCCGAATACTCAGACATGAAATACCCGTTATTCCCGCTCATGACATTCTCACCGTCGGTCAGGATGACCATCGCCTTGAGCGTATCGCGGTCACCGAATTCGGCACCGTCGGTAAAAGGTTCCTGGGGTGACAGAACGCGGACTCCCCAGCCGATCCCGTTGGGGATGTTGGTATTGCCGCTCGCGCCCATGTCCCGGATTGCATTCTCGATCGTACGACGCGAATTGGTCAGCGGGGTGATTGGTGTCGTGGTGCAGGCCCGGTTCGGATCGCCGCCGGACGGGCGTCCGCCATCGTATTTCAGCAGGCCGGTGATCCGCTCAACAATGCCATCCGTCCCGCGATCATCATTCAGATAATCATTGTGGAAGTTGCCGATATCGGGTTCGTCCGGCGCAAAATACGGTACGAAAAGCGTTTCCGGACGGCTTGCGTCCGCCGGCTCGTCTTCAATGTCATAAGGCAGCATGCGCGCTTCGACACAGCCTGCCCACGATGTATTACGAAGCGAATCAAAGAGATCCCAGTTGATCGCTTGGATGGTTTCGGTCGTACAAACGCGACGGCGGCCACGGCCCGTACAAGTCCGAACGTCCTGGCCTTCACCGGCCCATTCGGCATGAACCGGGCTCTCTCCGTCCGGATCTAGCCACCACACACGTTCATAATCCCGTCCGACATTCACGGTCGCCGCAAACGGCACCAGGCTGATACGCAACCGGTCCGGATCACCATTGGAATAAAGGACGTCAGTCAAAAGCAGGGCAGCGTCGCGCAGCGCACTGATCTTGGAGCCGCGCATGGAGCCGGTATTGTCAAGCACCATGGCCAATTCCAGCGCCTGGCGGCTCTGCTGGACTTCGCTTTCCCAGTGAACGGTAATGTCATCCATGCCCATCAGGCCGAGGAGCGTTGTCTGGACACGGGATTCGCCGGTCACGGTTACAACGCCGTTGTCACGGTCGATATGCACGTTGATCGCCTGAACCGAACCGACCTCCCGCTCGGGATAGTTGGCATTGATATAGTCCCAGGCGACCCGGCTGGCTTCAGCGTCGGTCAGATTGATTTGTCCACCAACGGCCAGCGCTGCGGCGTCCATGGCCTCGGCTAAGCGCGCCCGCGAATTCATGGCCTGGCTGACGTCGATGGCACCACCCGAGAGGATCGCAATCGGGGTCAGTGTCAGCGCGAAGATCGTCGCGACATTACCGCCCGTGTCGGAGAAAAAGCGGCGAATTTTATCAAAAATTTTCATGCCGGCCTCCGGTGAAAATTCACCATTCGAGCGGCGTTATCGCGCGCGACGCGTTAAAACGACGTTCGCGAGGGCAGTAAATTTTGGGTTAAAGCGTTGTCCCGGCGGCCGATTATCCGGGCACGTCAACGCGTCCGTGATCCAGCCAACCGGTAATGGAATAGCGGCCGGCCCCGGCAAAGGGCGCGACATAGGTTACCGCATGCCACCGCGGGACCTTGAAGAAAGTGACGACGTTAAAACGGGGCTGGAAGGCGCGCTCGATCACGGCGTCGCCATCGTAGAAAACCAGCTGCCCGCCCCAGTCCGATTTCCATTCCCGGGTGAATCCAATGACGAACGCAGCCCGCCGGTCCACGACATCGCCATAGCTGTCGTCATGGCGGGTCAGGAAATCTCCGGGCGCATAGAGCGTGGCCTGCGCATCCGACCGGTTGACGGTATCGCAGCCGATAATCTCGCGTCCGAAATCGAGCCATTCGCTCATGTTGAGGAACTGGACCATCTGGTGCAGCGGGTGCCCTGCATCCTCACCCGTCTGCAGCGTCTCGATCATGGGATAATAGTGGTAGAGAAAGGCAAAGCCTTCACGGGCCTTGCGGAAAATGCCCTGCTGCAATTGCTGGGATTGCTGGACCGGCAGGGCCGCCATTTCATGAGGGCGGTATTTGCGAACCTGGCCGTTATTGTCGGTGAAGATGGTGCGCCAGGGTGTCCGGTTGGCGAGTACGGCCTCCATGGCGTTGGCAACGTCGTCGGGAAACAGGTTTTCAATCTGTACGAAACCATCCCGCGCGAACGCTTCGGCCAGGGCCTTGCGGTCGAGCGCCGGGTTGAGGCGGAGGACATTGCCGCCTCCGTCGGGTTTCCAAGCCTGTTGCGTCATGCGGGGCAACATGCCATCCGCTTGGAGAACGGAGTAATTGCGACACCATGACGATTGAGACAGCTTTTCGTAAGGCGCAGAACCTGCTCACCGAGATGGTCGGGTTCGACACGACGTCGCGCAATTCAAACCTGGCGATAATCGATTATCTTGAGGCCCGCCTGACGGCCCTGGGGGCCCGGTGCGAGCGCACGGTCGACGCAACCGGGACCAAGGCGAACCTGCATGCGGTGATCGGCCCGGATGTCGAAGGCGGCGTGGTCCTCTCCGGTCATACCGATGTCGTGCCGGTTGACGGCCAGGACTGGTCGAGCGACCCGTTCCGGGTCGAGGAGCGCGGTGGCCGCCTCTACGGGCGCGGCACCTGCGACATGAAGGGCTTTATCGCCTGCGCACTGGCCGCCTCCCCTGACTTCGCTGCCGCGAACCTGAATAGGCCGGTCCATTTCGCCTTCTCCCACGACGAGGAGGTCGGCTGCCTCGGAGCGCCCGCCATGATCGCAAGGATGATGGAGGGCCACCCGAAACCGGCGCTGGCGATCATTGGCGAGCCGACCGAGATGAAGGTCGTGACAGGGCACAAGGGCCTGTATTCGCTCCGCGTCGAGATTGACGGTCACGAAGCCCATTCCTCACGCGTGGACGATGGGGCCTGCGCGGTGACGAACGCGATCCCGCTCCTGGCATTCCTGCACGCCAAGGCCGCCGATTGGCGCGCGGCGGCTCCGGCAGATTCGCCCTTCGATCCGCCGTTCGGGACGCTGACGGTGGGCCAGATGGGCGGCGGCACGGCGACCAACATCCTCGCCCGCCACGCCTGGTTTGAAACCCTGATGCGTCCCGCGCCCTGGGACGATGCCCGCGCGGTCGGGGCGGAGTTGCGTGCGTTGGCAACAGAAATAGAGGCGCAGATGCGTGTGCATGCGCCGGACGCCCGCATTCGCGTGATGACACGCTCGGATGCGCCGCCCCTGGTCCCGGAAACCGATGGCGCGGCTGAACAGCTGGCGCGGGCATTGACCGGTGACAATGCGACCCGGACGGTCTCCTTCGGGTCAGAAGCCGGACAATTCCAGAGCGCGGGCCTCTCGGTCGTGGTGTGCGGGCCGGGTTCGATCGAGCAGGCCCACAAGCCCGATGAATTCATCGCCCTGTCCGAACTGGAGGCCTGCTGCGCCTTCATGGACCGCCTCCGCGATCACCTGGCGGGATAGGAGGATCCAGACATGTATGAGCGCTCCGATCCGGTCTACGTCCTCAACGCTCCGGCTGCCGCAGCCGGGCGCGGCGTCTTCGTCTTTGGCGCACCGCGCGGCGGGACGTCCATGGTCGCCGGCGTTTTGCGCCTGGTGGGCATCGACATGGGCGCGCGTCAGGGCCGGGGCAATAACGAGGATCTCGACATCCAGGATGCGCGCGGACCCGCCGGTCCGCTGGGTGAGGCGGGAACGCCAGACTATCTCGCGGCGCTCGACCGAATGCGCCCGAAAATCGCTGAGCGGGCCAAGGCTCAGGGCCCTTGGGGGTGGAAGGACCCGCACGGCATTCTCTATGCGCGCGATGTCACCGACCTGTTGCCGGCACCCCGCCTGATCGCGGTTTTCCGCGATCTCGCCGCCAGCGCCGAACGGGTCCATCGGATCAATGGTGCGGACCGGCTTGATGAGATGCACAGCGCCCTGATGCTGCAGACGCGGGCGCTGGACTTTCTGCGCGAAACGCCACTACCCGCGGCCATCGTCAGCTATGAGAAAGCGCTCGTGCGTCCCGAACGATTCCTCGATCAGATCGCGACGTTCTGCGGTGTTGATGTGGACGCAGCGGAACGCGAGGCCGCCCTGGCCTTCATTTCACCTGAACGCGGCCATGGCGACCCGGACTCGCCGGGCTGGCCACGCGACGGAGCGATCTAGGAAACGGCTTTGAGCGGCGGTTTGCCGGGGCCGGCGGCCTGGTCCTTGTTCCAGTAGGACACGCAGGGGATTTTCGACCGGTCGCAGCGGTCCGCATATTTGCGGGCAATCTCCGTGACTTCTTCCATCAGCCCGGCGGCCAGCGTTGTCGGCTTCAAGCCCAGTGAGAGGAAGGTGTCGTTTTCGACGTGGAGGTCGTTCTCGTCGGCTTCCTTGCGTGGATTGGGGACCATCTCGACCGGCGCGCCGGTCATGTCGGCGATCATGTTCGCCAGATCCCGCACCCGGTGGGTCTCGGTCATCTGATTGATGATACGAACCTTCTCACCGGACTTGGGCGCGTTTTCGATGGCCAGCTGCAGGCAGCGCACCGTGTCCTGGATGTGGATGAAGGCGCGGGTCTGCCCGCCCGTGCCGTGGACCGTCATCGGGTGTCCGACGGCGGCCTGCATCAGGAAGCGGTTCAGCACCGTGCCGTAATCACCGTCATAGTCGAACCGGTTGATCAGGCGCTCGTCGCGGCGGGTCTCTTCGGTCTGGGTGCCCCAGACGATGCCCTGGTGGAGATCGGTGATCTTCACCCCGTCATTCTTGTTGTAGAAGTGGAAGAAGAGCTGATCCTGCGTCTTCGTCATGTGATAGATGGAGCCCGGATTGGCGGGGTAAAGGATTTCCTGGTCCTTCAACCCTTCCGAAGTTTCCACTTTCACCTTCAGATAGCCTTCCGGGATTTTCATCCCGGCCGTGCCATAGCCATAGACGCCCATCGTGCCGAGATGGACGAGGTGGATGTCGAGGCCGGAGTCAACGATCGCGGCCAGCACGTCATTGGTGGCGTTGAGATTGTTGTCGACCGTGTAGCGCTTGTGGCGCGCGCTCTTCATCGAATAGGGCGCGGCGCGCTGCTCGGCGAAATGGATGATGGCGTCCGGCTTCTCGGCCAGGATGAGATCAAGAAATTCTTGGTAGTCGCGGCCGATACGCAGATTGACGAAGTCGATCGTGCGTCCGCTGACCGCTTGCCAGGCCGCGAGCCGTTCGCCCATCGGCCGGATCGGGGTGAGCGAGTCCACTTCGAGCTCGATATCAATCTCGCGGCGCGACAGATTGTCGACGATCACGATGTCATGGCCGAGATTGGACAGATGCAGCGCCGTCGGCCAGCCGCAGAACCCGTCACCGCCCAGAATAATGACTTTCATGTTGCGTCACGCCCTTCTCAAGATTGGCATTCATGTGGAGAGTTTTCCTTATTTCGCAAGCGGGACAGGGCAAGACAACCCTGTTGCCGCATCCGACCCTCGACAGGGCGCAGCCGGGCGGCTAGTCCGGGGCCAGCAAAAAAGGCCTGAAATGTCTGAAACACTTGCTCCCTTTTTCGATGCCTATGTGCTTGAGCCCGCTCGCCATTCCGATGAACGCGGCTGGTTCTCCGTCACCTGGAGTGCTGACGGGTTCCGCCAGGAGACGGGCGTGGACACCGTCTTCGTGCAGGACAACCTGTCCCGCTCTCTGAAAGCGGGAACGGTGCGCGGGCTGCACTATCAGCGTGAACCGCATGCCCAGGGCAAGCTGGTCCGATGTGCCCGCGGCGCGCTTTATGACGTCATTGTCGATATCCGCGAAGGCTCACCCACCTATGGCCAGTGGGGCGGTGTTGAGCTGACTGCCGAAAATGGCCGCCAGCTCTGGGTGCCGCGCGGCTATGCCCACGGCTTTGTCGCGCTCACCGATGGCACCGAGATCGCCTACAAGGTCGATGGCCAATACGCCCGGGACCTTGAAGGTACGGTTCTGTGGAGCGACCCGGACCTTGCCATCGACTGGCCTTTTGACCGGTCCACCGCGCTGTTGAAGGCCGCCGACCGTGAAGCGCCGCGTTTGAAGGACGCTTCGCCCGGCTTCGTCTGGAAGGGCTGAGGCAATGCGGATCCTCGTCATCGGTTCGACGGGGCAACTCGCCCGCGCTCTGGCTGCCCTCGGGCCGGGAGCCGGTCATGACATCATCCGCGCCGGGCGTCCGCAGATCGACCTGGAACGCCCGACCGGCCTCGCCGACCTTTTCGCGAGCGCCCGGGCTGACGCGGTAATCAATGCCGCCGCCTATACCGCCGTCGATGCGGCCGAGGACGATGTGGCGCGCGCCGAAGCCGTCAATGCCACCGCGCCCGCTTCGCTCGCGCGTACGGCCGAGGCGCTGAGTCTGCCCTTCATCCATGTCTCGACCGACTACGTCTTCGACGGGACCAAGGGCGCGCTCTACACCGAGGACGATCCGGTTTCCCCGCTCAACATGTACGGACGCACCAAGGCGGCAGGCGAGGCCGGCGTGCTGGCCGCTCATACCGGCGCGCTGGTGGTGCGGACCTCCTGGGTCTATGCGCCGGAGGGCAAGAATTTCGTGCGCACCATGCTGGGCCTCGCCGAAAAACACCCCCGCCTGAGGGTTGTCGACGATCAGATTGGCCGCCCGACCGAGGCCAGCGCACTGGCGCAGAGCCTTATGTCGCTGGCGGAAAGCCTGCGCTCTGGCGCGCCGGGCGGACGGCTCCACGTCGCCAATGCCGGTTCGGCCAGCTGGCGCGATTTCGCTGAAGCGGCGTTGCGCGGTGCCGGCAAGGATAATCCCGTCGACGGGATCAACACCGAAGAGGCAATGCGTACGCTGGGCCTGCGCGCGCCGCGCCCGGCGGATACACGGCTCGATCTGACCCGAGCCGATCAGGACTATGGTGTGCGCCTGCCGGACTGGCGCGAGTCGCTAGAACGCTGCCTTGCCGCGATGGGTGCCGGTGGACGCGGCGGCTAAGAGCGGCTAAACGGCGCGGCAAATCAGACAAGCGGCGCATCGGCGAAGTCCGGTGCCTTTCATCACACGGAGTACGGACATGGCGGTTCGGGTTGCGATTACGGGTTTCGGGCGGATCGGACGGCTGGCGCTGCGTGCCGTGCTGGAAGAGCAGCGCTGGGGCGAGGTCGAGGTCGTGGCGATCAACGACTCCTCCACCCCGGAAACCAATGCGCACCTTCTGACCTATGACAGCGTCCATGGCCGTTATCCCGGCAAGATCACGGTCGGCGAGGACTGGATCGACGGCGGCTTCGGCAAGATCAAGAAAGTCTCCAACCGCGACCCGAGCCAGCTGCCCTGGGGCGATCTGGGGATCGATATCGTTCTGGAATGCACCGGCAAGTTCAATTCCAAGGAAGCCTCGATGGCCCACATCGAGTCGGGCGCAAAGCGCGTTCTGTGCTCGGCCCCGGCCAAGAATGCCGACAAGACAATCGTCTATGGCGTCAATCACGCCGACCTGACCGCCGACGACATCATCGTGTCGAACGCGTCCTGCACCACGAACGGTCTCGCGCCGGTGGCAAAAGTGCTCAACGATTCGGTTGGCATCGAACGCGGTCATGTCACGACCATCCACGCCTATACGGGCGACCAGCCGACCCTCGACCGCAATCACAAAGATCTGCACAGGGCCCGGGCGGCTGCGATGTCGATGATCCCGACCTCGACCGGCGCGGCCAAGGCCGTCGGCCTGGTCCTGCCCGAACTCGCCGGCAAGCTTGACGGCGCGGCGGTCCGCGTCCCGACCCCGAACGTGTCGCTGATCGACATGGTCTTCACGCCGGGCAAGGACACCAGCGCCGAAGAAATCAACGCCGCCATCCGCGCCGCCGCCGACGGTCCGATGAAGGGCGTCCTGGGCTATGACGACATCCCGCTGGTCTCGATCGACTATAATCATGACAGCCGGTCGTCGATTGTCGCCATCGACAAGACGAATGTCATCGACGGCCGTCTCGCGCGTGTCATGACCTGGTATGATAATGAGTGGGGCTTTGCCTGCCGCATGATCGACACCACGGTCGCCATGGGCAAATTCCTTTAAGGGAAATGCCTTTCTCCCTCCCCTTTTAGGGGAGGGCCGGGGTG
>NZ_JAZDRO010000007.1:0-69119 GCF_036330325.1 Hyphobacterium marinum | reverse complement strand
CAAAATACCAGCCCTCGTCAGCCTGCGCGACGGACGGTACCGTCAGAAAGGCTCCGGCTGCGGCGGCTATTAAAAGCCGTTTCTTCATCTTTCCCCCTCCGGAGGCCAAGCCTCCATCGCGTGAGTCAAACTTTGGTCTGGCCGAAGCCAGAACACGAGGAACCCCCGGACATCCGGGTGCTCTGCGAATTTTTCTACATGATAATTTTGGCCCGCGCCACCCTTAGACGCCTGATTGAAAACGCTTCGCGGGCACTTTCCCGTCCTGCGCAAGGCAGCACTCAAAAACTCGCCTCAGAGGCGATTTTGGTCCCGGGCGGAAAGACCGCCACACTCCGGGAAACCGCATCAGAATTGGGAATTTCGATGCCTTATGCGATCATCGGGTCATCGGGACAGGACGGGCGTCCAGGCCCGAGCGGCGTACTGAAAGCGGTCCTTTTCCCGCCCCGACACCGGCGATGCTCCGCCCGCTCACGTCGACTGCAATCGAAATATCGCAGGGCGTGTCGCTTCTGCCACACCCCGTTTGGGGTCAGGCGAAGGCCTGCAACCCTGTCTGCGCGCGACCGAGAATCAGCGCGTGGATGTCATGCGTGCCTTCATAGGTGTTGACCGTTTCCAGGTTCATCACGTGGCGGATGACATGGAATTCGTCGGAGATCCCATTGCCGCCATGCATGTCACGGGCGGTGCGGGCGATATCGAGGGCCTTGCCGCAATTGTTGCGCTTCATCATCGAAATGATTTCCGGCGCGCCCTGCCCGTCGTCGAGCATGCGCCCGAGCCTCAGCGACCCGGCCAGCCCCAGCGCGATCTCGGTCTGCATATCGGCCAGCTTCTTCTGGATCAGCTGGTTGGCCGCCAGCGGCTTGTTGAACTGCTTGCGCTCCAGCGTATAGGTCCGCGCCGCATGCCAGCAGAATTCAGCCGCCCCCATCACGCCCCAGGAAATGCCGTAGCGCGCCTTGTTGAGGCAGCCGAACGGGCCTTTCAGCCCCTTCACCTCGGGCAGCAGGTTTTCTTCCGGGATAAGAACATCGTCGAGCACGATCTCACCCGTGATTGAGGCACGCAGCGACATCTTGCCCTCGATCTTCGGGGTCGAGAATCCCTTGGCATCGCGTTCGACGATAAAGCCGCGAATATCGCCGGCATCATCCTTGGCCCAGACCACGGCCAGGTCGGCAATCGGTGAATTGGTTATCCACATTTTCGCGCCGTTGAGACGGTATCCTCCGGCTTCCTTGCGGGCGCGGGTCACCATGCTGCCCGGATCGGACCCATGGTCCGGCTCGGTCAGACCGAAACACCCGACCAGCTCGCCCGACGCCAGCTTCGGCAGGTATTTCTTGCGCTGGGCTTCGGTGCCGTAGGCGAAGATCGGATGCATTACCAGCGACGACTGGACGCTCATCGCGGACCGGTATCCGGAATCGACCCGCTCGACCTCGCGCGCGATCAGGCCATAGGCGACATGGCTCAAGCCCGCCCCGCCATATTCTTCCGGAATGGTTACGCCAAGCAGGCCCATCTCGCCGAATTCGCGCATGATCGCCGGGTCGAAATGCTCGTCGCGGTTTGCCATCAGCACGCGCGGGGCCAGGCTCGCCTTGCAGAAACTGGCGGCGGATTCGCGGACCATCCGCTCTTCCTCGGTCAGCTGATCATCCAGGCGGAACGGGTCGGACCAGTCGAAATTCGGCTTTGCGCTCATGGGTGTCGGTCTTTCGGTTTGGCGCAGTCTCCGCGCCCGGCTCGATATGCGACACCGCTTAGCCCAAGCTGGTCGGCCAATCAAACAGCCAGGCGGACTCTTTCTTCGAACCTGTTCAAATCTGCTTGGTTACGCGTCATCCAGTTGCCGCGCCGCCCGGCGCAGCCGCGCGACCAGCGTGTCGGTGGTGAAGGGTTTGTCGACCCACCCCAGCGGCTGCGCGGGCGCGGCTTCGCGGTTCTTCTCGGCGTCACCGGCATAGGCCGTGATGAACAGGCTGCGGACACCGAGTTGTTCATGAAATTGCCGGGCTATGTCGGTTCCGGCCTGGTCGCCGCGCAGATTGATGTCCATCGTGGCAAAGTCGGGCTTCAGCGCCGCACCCATCTCAAGGGCCCGCGCCCGGGTTGGCGCAATTCCGACAACCTCCATCCCGGCATTGCGAACCGCCTGCTCGATTGTCATGGCAACCAGGAAATCATCCTCGACGACCAAGACGCGCAAGGGCGCGGAGTCGCGGCGATCCGGTGTTGCCTCTGCAGCATCGGCAGAGAGACCAGTCGCTGTCCGGTCACGCTCGGTGAGGGTTAACATCGCCATACTATCGTCTTTGCTCGGTCGGTCGGGCGCATCCGCGACGAGGCGGGTGCGCAGGAATGCCGGGTTCCGGCAGGGCCGCTCTGCAGCCATCTTCTGATGACAAAACGGGAAACCGCCACATTCGTTCCATCACAGCACCGGCGTGATGCAGCGCGCGGCAACGAGTCCAAATCGCCCTCTCCGCTTGCCGTCCGCCGCCTGATCGTGCCTAGTCCGAATTGGCGGGCATTATCGGGAGGATGAGGATGGCAGGCCTGGTGAAATGGATATTGGCGGTGGCGTTTTCGCTGGCCCTGGCAGCAGCGGTCTTCTTTTTCGTGGTCCTGCCGCCGCGGGTCGACAATTCACTCAATGCCGTCACCGCGCACGATCCCTATGTCATCTCCACACAGGCGCAGGCCCTGCACGACACGCTGCGCGTCGCCGATCTGCACTCCGATCTCCTGTTGTGGTCGCGTGATCCCGTGCGGCGTTACGCGCGCGGCCATACCGATCTTCCGCGCCTGCGCGATGGCGGCGTCGTGCTCCAGGTCTTTACCTCGGTGACCAAGACCCCGTCGGACATGAATTACGAATCCAATGATGCGACGAGTGACGACATCACCCTGCTCGCCATCGCTCAGCGCTGGCCCGTGGACACCTGGAGATCACTGTATAATCGCGCGCGGTTTCACGCCCGCCGGCTGCACCGCGCGGCAGCGCGCTCTAATGGCGATTTCGTCGTGGTCGGCAGCCAGGCCGATTTGCGTGCCGCGCTCGATGCCCACGATACCAATCCCGACCTTGTCGCCGGTATCCTCGGAACCGAGGGTGCGCACCCCCTGGAAGGCGAGGTCGCGAACATTGCGCGGCTCCACGATGAGGGCTACCGGGTCGTCGGTCTCCAGCATTTCTTCGACAATGAGCTCGGTGGTTCGCTGCACGGGTTGTCGAATGCGGGTCTGACCGATTTCGGTCGCGAAGCGGTCCGCGAACTGACCCGGCAGGGCTTCATCATCGACCTGGCCCACTCGTCCGAAGCGGTGGTGCGGGAAGTCCTCGACATGAGTGATGCCCCGATCATCGTCTCGCATACCGGCGTCCGGTCGCTGTGTGAGACACCGCGCAACATTCCCGACGCCCTGCTTGCCGAGATCGCCGATCGGGGCGGCCTGATCGGTATCGGCTTCTGGGCGGATGTCACCTGCGATGACACCCCGGCCGGGGTGGCGCGCGTCATCATCCATGCCGCCGACACGTTCGGCGTGGACGCTGTTGCGCTTGGTTCGGACTATGACGGGTCGATCACCGCGACCTTCGACGCCTCCGAACTCGCTGCCCTCACCCAGGCCCTGCTCGACGCCGGCATGGCCGAGGCTGATATCCGCGCCGTCATGGGCGAGAACCAGATCCGCTTCTTCCTCGAGAACCTGCCGCGTGAATGACAGCGCGACGCGGCCCGGCGCTCCGGGGATGACGGCGTTTGTGATCCAGCGGCCGCCCGACGGAATCGCCGCCCTGCCGCTGGTTTTCGATTCCCCGCACAGCGGCACCGTTTTTCCCGACGGCTTTTCCACACCGGCGGCTAAGTCAGAACTGAAAACCGCCTGGGATGCCCATGTCGAGGACCTCTGGAGCAACGCCGTTGATGAGGGTGCGACCCTGATCGCGGCCACCTTTCCACGTGTTGTGGTCGATGCGAACCGCGCGCCGGACGATATCGACCCGGCACTTCTTGACCGGCCCTGGCCTTCCCGATGGGGCACGCTCAATCCGACCCGCTATAGCGCGCGAGGCATGGGCCTGTTGCGCCGCGACATCCTTCCCGGACAACCGACGCACCACGGACTTCTGGATCCTCTGACGGTGAAGTCCTGGATCGATACGCTCCATGCGCCCTACCACGCCGCACTTGATTCAACCATCAAGGCTTTCCGCTCAAAGCACGGAAATGTCTGGCATATCGACTGTCACTCGATGAAGTCGGCCGGCAATGCGATGAATATCGACGCCGGAAAGCCGAGGCCGGATATCGTCCTGGGGGACCTCGACGGAACCAGCGCCGCCCCGGACTTCACCCAGTATGTGAAGTCGGCATTCTTGGCGGCGGGCTTCACGGTTTCGGTCAACGATCCCTACAAGGGCGGCTATCTCGTCCAGCGTTTTGGCCGGCCGGAGCAAGGCCTTCACAGCCTGCAAATCGAGATTAACCGCGCCCTCTATCTCGATGAATCAACAGCTGAAAAATCACCGGACTATCCTGCATTCAAATCCGCCCTGTCGGCGATTGGGGCCAGTATCGCCGCCTTCGTGCGATCCAACATGGAGTTAGCGTGATGCGTGAACCCGGCCAACGCCGCACGATCCATCCGGTTGTCATTCTCCTGGGCATCCTGGTCCTCGCGACCGCGCTGACCTGGCTGGTCGCGTCAGGCAGCTATGAACGCGACGGGCGGCTTGTTGTGCCGGGCAGTTTCGAACTGCTCGACAAGGAAAGAACGCTCTCCGGCGTGATCCGGGCACCGGACACATCCGAAGGTGAGACCGCCGCGCCCGTCAGCCTCACAGGCGCATTGATCGCCATACCGGCAGGTCTCGAGCGCGCGGCCAATCTCATTTTCATGGTCCTGTTGATCGGCGGCATGTTCGGGATACTCGACAGGGCCGGCGTGGTGGAAAATGGAATCAACCGCCTGCTGCACGCTGCGCGCGGCCGGATTTCGGTTCTGGTCGTCGTGTTGATGACGGTCTTCTCCGCCGGCAGCGCCTTCCTGGGACTGGCCTCGGAATACCTCCTTGTCATCCCCGTAATGACCGCCATGGCCGCCCGGATCGGCCTGCCCGCGATAGTCGGCTTTGCCATCGTCACCATCGCGGTGAAGGTTGGCTATCTCGCCTCGGTTACGAACCCGATCCCGCTGACCATCGCCCAGCCCCTTGTCGGCGTTCCGGTGTTTTCCGGCGCAGGCCTGCGGCTCTTCTTCTACGCCGTCTTCCTGGCGGCGGGCATCGGCTTCCTGCTCTGGCGATTGCGCGGCATGAAGCCCGAAGGGGCCGTGTCGCTGGAGGCGCATACCGCTCCGCCGATGACGATCCGGGAAGGAGCCATGGTCGCGATCCTCGTCGGCGGAATTGCGGTAATCCTTGTCGGATCGACCCGGTGGGACTGGTCGCACCTCGAGCTATCAACCGCCTATATCGCCATCTCGCTGGGCCTGGCCATTGCAAGCGGTTTCTCGCCCAGCGAAAGCGCGGAAGCCTTCGTGTCCGGCATGAAGAAAGTCCTCCTCGCCAGCGCCCTGATCGGCGTCGCGATGGCGGTGACCATCGTGCTGGAGCAGGGCCGGATCCTCGACACGATCGTTCATGGCCTGAATGCCGCGGTTGGCGCACACGGGGCCTATGTCACCGCGGTCTCGATGTTCGGTGCCCAGCTCCTGCTCGACTTCCTGATTCCATCGACATCAGGACAGGCGGCCGTGACCATGCCGATCATGGGCCCTGTCGCCCAGCTCGCCGGGGTCGGCCCGCAAACCACCGTCTCGGCCTTCCTCTTTGGCAACGGCATCACCAACATGCTCACCCCCACCTCGGGAACGCTCCTCGCCTATCTGGCCGCCGGGCGCATCAACTGGCTCGACTGGGCCCGGTTCGTTCTGCCACTCTGGGCCCTCTTCATTGTCATCGCCTGCGCCCTTTTGGGTGTGGCGGTCGCCCTCGGGGCCTGACCCCCAGCCCAGCTACCGGAGCCCATCATGAAGTTCTTCGCCGCCCTAGCCGCCCTCCTCCTGATCGTCGCTCCAGCCAATGGCCAGACCGAAACCGATGCAGACACCACCGTAGCGGCCCTGATGGCCGAACCTGTTGTCCAGGACGCCATGGCACGGCTGGAAGATATGCGCGAGACGAACAATGAACGCCTGGTCGCCATCAATGAAATCCCCGCCCCGCCTTTCGGTGAAGAGCCTCGCGCCGCCGATATCGCGGAGCGGATGCGGGCACTGGGGCTGGACGATGTGACCATAGACGAGGTTGGCAATGTGATCGGCCGCAGGCCGGGAGCCCCCGGCGGCGAGACCATCGCCATCGTCGCACACCTAGACACCGTTTTCCCCGAAGGCACGGATGTCACCGTCCGGCGCGAGGGCAACGTCTTCACCGCACCGGGGATCGGGGACAATTCACGCGGCCTTGTCGCGCTGCTGGCCCTGATCGACGTGCTGCAGGCCGAAGAGATCGAAACGCGCGACACCCTGCTGTTCATTGGCTCGGTCGGCGAGGAGGGCATCGGTGACCTGCGCGGCGTGCGCCATCTGTTTCGTCCTGGTGCGGAAATCGTCGACGCCTTCATCGCGATTGACGGCGGCGATGTTGAGCGCCTCGTTGTCAACGCCGTCGGCTCGCTGCGTTACCGCGTGACATTCGCCGGTCCGGGCGGGCATTCCTACGCCGCATTTGGCATGGCACATCCGCACCAGGCCCTGGCCGAAGCCATTGTGCGTTTTACCGAATCTGCGACACCGATTACGCTCGACGGCGACAAGGCGACGTTCTCGGTCGGACGGATCGAGGGCGGTACATCGGTCAATTCAATTCCGTTTGAAAGCACTATGGAAGTCGACATGCGCTCAGCCAGCCCGGACAAGCTGAATGCGCTGCATGATGCCTTCCTGGCCTCCATGCATGACGCGCTGGCCGCGGAAAATGCCCGCCGCCGCGAAGGTCCGGAGCTGGAATTGTCGCTGACCCCGATCGGGTACCGGCCTCCGGGCCAGAATGATCCCGGCCAACCGCTTGTTCAGCATGCCGTTGCAGCGCTTCGCACATTCGGGATCGACGCGGAAATGCGCGAGTCCTCGACGGACGCCAATATTCCGATGTCCCTGGGTGTTCCGGCCATCACGATCAGCCGTGGCGGCATTTCACGCGATGCGCATTCGCCAGACGAGAGCTGGGAAGACGTTGACGCCCATGTGGCGCTGCAGGCCACCCTCCTCCTCATCCTGGCCGAGGCGGAACTGATCGGGCCGACAGTGCATTGAACTGACGAGTGATGGTGAGCCCGCAGGGATTCGAACCCTGGACCTACTGATTAAAAGTCAGTTGCTCTACCAACTGAGCTACAGGCTCTTACCACCGCTGGTCAGGGCGGGAGGCCTATAGCGAAGCTCCTGTGGGGTCAACTCATCTCGACGCCGGGCGGCAGTTGGCTGCACCGGAAAGGTCATGCCGCGGTCTCGAATCCGCCGGAATCCGCAGTAAAATGGACACCATGTTACGAAGCCTTGTCCTCATTTGCATTGCTTCTGCCGTCGTTCTGCCGGGCTGTTCGTCCACGCGCGATCGCACCGTGGCAGCGGCGCGCTTCAGCGGCCAGGAAACCCGCTCCGCCGTCGTGGATGCCGTTGGCCTGCCTATGGATCGCCCAGGCCCGGTCATGGTGGACCAGGGCGACCTGACCGTCCCCACGCCTTATGGCGGCCGCGGCGAGGTCCGTCGTTGCCGGACAGTTGCCATCGATATCGCCCGGTTGACGGCCGTCTTGGGCGAGGACGAGGAAATCGTCGATTTGCGCGCCGAGTACGAGGCTCCCCAGGACATGAATGGGGATGGCGACGAAGACTGGATAGACCAGAGCCGCGTCTGGGCAGACCGGACCGGCGATGCCGCCGCGGATGGCGCACGCGGTCTTTACCGGTCGGTCATCGTCGGCCTTAACCCGGCCCGCCCCCTGGTCCGCTTTGTCGGCCGGGCCGGTGAAATTGAACAGGAAGCCCGCGACCGGCGTGAAATGGCCCTGAAGCGCCGCGCATACCTGCGCGGACTGTTTGACGGGTTCGGGTGTGAGCGCCGGGAACTCGACCGGGCGTTTCGCGAGTACGGACTGGTAGGCTAGCTTTCTCGCAAGCCGGACCGGAAGTCTTTCCGGAAACCCTCGAACGTCCCGTTGGCAATGGCCGCGCGCATCCGCGCCATCAGGTCCTGATAGTAGGCGATGTTGTGCCAGGACAGGAGCATCGAGCCCAGATACTCCCCGCACCGGATGAGGTGATGAATATAAGCCTTTGAATAGTCTCGGCTTGCCGGGCAGTTGATGTGCTCGTTTAGCGGACTCTGGTCCTCGGCAAATCGGGCATTCTTCAGGTTGATCGGCCCTTCATCCGTCCACGCCTGACCGTGCCGCCCGGACCGCGTCGGCAGGACGCAATCGAACATGTCGACACCGCGCGCAATAGCTTCGACAAGGTCAACCGGCTTGCCGACACCCATCAGGTAGCGGGGCCGGTCAGCAGGCAGTAGCGGCGTCGTGAAATCGAGGACCTCGCACATCGTCTCGAAACCCTCACCGACGGCGAGCCCGCCAATGGCATAGCCGCCAAAGCCGGTCTCGACGAGACGCTCGGCACTCTCCCGGCGCAGATCCTCGAATACCGAACCCTGCACGATGCCGAAAAGGGTCTGGCTGTCGCGCTCGCCGAACGCAGTCTTCGACCGTTTGCCCCAGCGCAGAGACAATTCCATGGACTCCCGCGCGGCGTCCTTCGGACACGGGAAAGGCGTACATTCATCCAGCTGCATGACGATGTCGGAGCCCAGCAGATCGGCCTGGATCTCGATGGACCGTTCCGGCGTCAGCGCATGGCTCGATCCGTCGACATGGCTCTGGAAGGTGACGCCGTCCTCGGTCAGCTTGCGCAGATTGGCCAGCGACCAGACCTGGAACCCGCCCGAATCGGTCAGCATAGGTCCGGACCAGCCGGAAAAGGCGTGCAGACCGCCAAGGCGCTTCACCCGCTCCGCGCCAGGGCGCAGCATCAGGTGATAGGTGTTCCCCAAAATGATGTCCGAGCCCGCATCGCGGACCTGGTCCATGTAAAGCGCCTTCACGGTCGCGGCGGTGCCGACCGGCATGAAGGCTGGCGTGCGGATTTCTCCCCGCGTTGTTTTCAGGACACCGGTGCGGGCCTGGCCGTCTGTCGCTGCAATCTCGAACGGAAAATCAGTCATGGGCGCGCTCTATCAGGCAGGCGTCGCCATAGGAATAGAAGCGATAGCCGTTCGCGATGGCATGGGCATAGGCCGCCTGCATGTGCGGCAGCGTGCTGAGCGCACTCACCAGCATGAACAGGGTCGACTTCGGCAGGTGGAAATTGGTCAGCAGGGCATCCGTTACCCGGAAGTCATAGCCCGGCGTGATGAAGATCGACGTGTCGCGCGCCTCGGCCTTGACTGCGCCATCACGGGCCGCACTCTCGATCGTGCGCAGCGCCGTCGTCCCGACCGGGATCACCCGCCGCCCCTCGGCCTTCGCCGTGTTGATGGTGCGAGCGGCCTCCACGCCAATCTCGTACCACTCGGCATGCATGACGTGGTCGACCGTGTTCTCAGCCTTCACCGGCAGGAAAGTCCCCGCCCCGACATGCAGCGTGACGTGGGTGCGTTCTACACCGCGCGCGTCGAGCGCCGCGAACAGCCGGTCGGTAAAGTGCAGGCCCGCTGTCGGGGCCGCGACAGAGCCTTCGGCCCGGGCGAACGTCGTCTGATAATCTTCGGTGTCCTGCGCGTCCGGCGTCCGCTTACGCGCGATGTAGGGCGGCAGGGGCGGCGCGCCAGCCTCGGCGATGGCGGCGTCCAGGTCCGCGCCGGAGCGGTCAAATCGCAGCGCGACGTCACCACCATCTGCCTTGCTAATGACGGTGCAGCTAAGCGCGCCAAAGGCGATTTTGTCACCGTCGCGCAACCGCTTGGCCGGCCGGGCAAAGGCGTGCCAGGTGTCGGCGCTCTCGCGCTTGTGCAGATTGACCTCGACCGCGACATCCCCGCCCGCGCCTTCGGCGCGCGCCGGACGGATACCATTCAAGGCTGCCGGGATGACCCGCGTGTCGTTGAACACCATCAGATCGCCGGGCTGGAGCAGGCCAGGCAAATCCAGAATGCCAAAATCGCCGAGCGCGCCATCCGCGCCGACATGCAGCAGGCGCGCGGCATCGCGCGGGCGTGCAGGCCGCAGGGCGATCCGGTCTTCGGGCAGCTCAAAATCAAAATCGGAGACGCGCATGGCGCGACCGTCTATCTTTCGCCATGCCGGGCGGCAAGTTTGGCGGTGTGTTTCGCTTGAGTGCAGGAGGCCGGTAACGGTCATGATCTTCCGGCCCCGCCCGCCATCGCCGCTCGCCAATCTCGCTGCCGCGGGATCGGTTATGCTCGCCGTCCTGGTCTGGCTCGCGCCGCTCTGGTCCGGGTTTGATCTCTTCCGCCAGGTCTGGGCGCTGATCGCCATTGCCGCTCTGGGTTTGCTGGCCCTGACCCTGATCCTGCGACGCTGGCGACCCGCGCTGATCTGCCTGGCCGCCCTGGTCGCGATTTCCGGACCCGTCGCTCCGGAAGTCGCGCGAAGCATTACCGACAATGGGCGGACACCCTATCCTGACGCGATCACGACGTTGACCATCGCAACCCATAACCTCTGGGGCCGCAACGAGGCCGCTAACCGCGCCGCCGCCGTGTTGATCGAAATGGACGCCGATGTCGTCGCCCTTCAGGAGGCGTTCGGCGAGTCGGGAGACGTCACGGACCGGCTCCGGGCCGTCTACCCGTTCGAGGCCGAATGCACCCGCCACTCCTCGCGCATCCTGTCACGGCTGGAGATCGTGGAATCCGGCTGCATGCAGGATCTGCTGATTGCATCCCGCCCAGCAGAATACGAATGGTGGCGGCACCAGTTCCCGCCCTCGACCTGGGCACGAATCCGGCTCGAGGACGGCACGACAGCCGTCGTGGTCTCGGTCCACATGACCTGGCCCGACCCCCTCTCGGTCCAGAACGAGCAACGTCAGAACCTCGCCGAACAGCTCCGGCAATTCGAACGAAATACGATGATCGTCGCGGGCGATTTCAATGCCGCCGCGCCCTCGCTGGCTCTGGCGCGCATGGACCGGGATTTCGGCTTGGAACGCCGCACGCGCCTGCTGGCAACTTGGCCGTCGCAGGGGATCGGCCAGCGCTTTGGTCTTGGCGGTTTCCGCTTGCCTACCATGTTCACCGGCATCGACCATGTCTTCGCCGGTGAGGCCTGGACGACGCTTTCAGTCGAACGCGGCCCCAATACCGGGTCCGATCACCGTCCGGTGATGGTGCGATTGTGGAAGGTGAGTTGAAGCCCCGGCCGGGCTGCAGTCCCGAACCGGGACCTCAGGCCGATTCTGTAAGGCCCTGTGGTCCATCGATGCCCCGGACAAGCCAAGGCATGACGCAAGTCTGGGCCCTCAACACATGGCCGGAAAGCACGCGGTCCCAGCGCAGGCTGGGACCCAGTTTTGCCACTTGCTGGAGTCCTGCTTTCGCAGGAACCCCCGTGAGTTTTCCTGGGCGGATTATTCTAGCCCCTCGAAAGCCCGTCAGACCTCCATAGGCAATCCGCACGCCACCAGCATTTCGTGCGCGCGCGCGACCGTCTCTTCGCCGTAGGTGCCGGCGGTGTCGGGAAAACGTCCCGCCCCGCGAAGCTCCATGAGCGTTTCAGACGCCATTGCCCGGCTGGTGAGAACATGCGCCGCAGCGCGGCGCTCGGCCCATAACGCCGCCCCGGTGAGGCCGGGCGTCGTCAGATCGGCAAGAGACCTTTCGGCAACCGTCACGACACGCCAGGTCTCGGCAATCAGCCGCTGCACCGAGGCAATCTGCGCATCGTTCAAGGTGACCGCCTCTTCCGGGTCCGGCAGGGCGTCCTCATGCCGTGCCATGACATCGGCGAGCCGGTTCGACCCGGCTGCGGCAATTGTCAGGTAAAAGTCTTCCGGATCGGACAGTGTTTCTGCGAGCGCCGCACCCGCCACCGCCAGCAGGCCCGCCGCCCGGCGTCGCAGCGCGGCCGGCTCGTCTCCGGGTTCACAGGCTGCCTCTCCCGCCCGCGCCAGTGTCCCGGCGTCGAGCGGGTCGAGCGCATAATCATGTGTCGCCGCGAGAACCGGATCTTCAAGGAGGCGGGGCGGGATGAAGCTCATGGACAGCCCCGACGATTTAAGCGCGTCATCACCCGCTTTATGCGGGTGATCTCGTGAAGAGAGATTCCCCTGACGAGCCGGGGAATGACGCCTGTGAGTCCGGCCGGATTCTTCAGGCGGCGTCTTCGACGCGCGCCGACTGGATCACGCCCGGGCTGGCCGGCGGCTCGCCCTTGGGCAGCGCGTCGACATGCTCCATGCCGTCAATGACCTCGCCCCAAACCGTGTACTGGTTGTCGAGATAGGGCACTTCATCGAGGCATATGAAGAACTGGCAGTCAGCCGAATTCGGATCGGACGTCCGCGCCATCGAGCACGCACCGCGCACGTGCGGCGCGGAATTGAACTCGGCGTCGATCTTTTGGCCCGTACCGCCCGTACCATTGCCCTGCGGACAGCCGCCCTGGGCGACGAACCCGTCGATCACCCGGTGAAAGGTCAGCCCGTCATAGAAACCGTCCTTCGCCAGCTCGGCGATCCGCGCGGTGTGTTTGGGCGCAAGATCGTCGCGCAGCCGAATGGTGACGTCGCCGCCATCAAGGGTGAAAACGAGATTCTGGTCAGCCATTTAAAGCTACTCCGTAACGCGTGTGGGAACAGGAATGTCGCAAACGTCCGGCAGATTGCCGTCCGCATTGCGCAGTGTGTCGAGATAGGCCGCGAAGGCATCCGAATTGGTGTCCGCGACCTCAATCGTCATTTGCTCGTCTTCAGGCAGGTCGGAGCCGACCCGCATGGAAACGATGGTGTCCGGCGAGAAGCCGAGATCCTGCCCCATCGTTCCGACGGCAATCGCGTTGACCGCGTCCTGACCGTGCCGGACCCGGCCCCAGACCGTATACTGGGCATTGAGATGCTCGGCATTGCCGCGGGTGATGTAGAACTGGCTGCCCGCGCTGTTGGGATCGTTCGTCCGTGCCATGGCGGCCGCTCCGGTGCAGTGCAGCAGCCAGGATTGCACCCGGCCGTCGCCCGTGATGCTGGCCTGGACGATCGGCCCGGTTCCCGCCGGGAATCCGTTCCAGAAGCCGGCCGGAGCTTCGCGCGGGTCCTGACGCGGATTGACCGTGCGTTGCTGCAGCTCGGTGATCGGCATGTCCGGACCACGGCGCGTAGTGAATTCGCCGGGAACATTCGGCAAATCGGTGCCATGATTGGGATTGGACCGGCTGCCGCCGCCCTGCGCGACGAAGCCATCGATGACGCGGTGCCAGACCAGGTAGTCATAGAAATTCTGCCGCGCCAGCGTGGTCATGCGCTCGACGTGCTGAGGTGCGAATTCCGGAGCCAGCTCGATGACGATCATGCCGTGATCGGTCTCGATATACAGCATGTCTTCCGGATCGACCGTCCGCCAGGCATCGTCCGGGAATTCGAAAGCCGAGGTTTCCGGTTCACTTGCTTCCTCCTGGACGACAGAAGCGGCGGTATTGACCGCTGCGCTCGACGCCGCAGAACCAGCCACTTCGCCAGCCGGAGCCGCATCATTTGTGGTCTCGGCTTCAGTCGCGGAATTGTCGGCGCACGCCGTCGCCGCGAAGGTCAGGGCCATGACGCCCGCAAACCAGAGGGATTTCTTCACCGGAACTTCTCCTTCAACTGTTCCCGCACGGCCGCGGGCACGAAACCGTCGATATTGCCGCCCAGCCGGGCGATTTCCTTGACCAGCCGCGAGGCGATGGCCTGGTGGCGCGGATCGGCCATCAGAAAGACTGTTTCTATGTCGGGATTGAGACGCTGATTCATCCCGACCATCTGGAATTCATACTCGAAGTCCGACACCGCCCGCAGGCCGCGCACGATCACCTGCGCCCCGACTTCCTCGGCGAAATGCATCAGCAGGCTCTCAAACGGGCGCACCTCGATCTGTGCGCGGTCGGACAGCGATGCCATTTCGGCCTGGACCATGGCCACCCGCTCGTCGATGGAAAAAAGCGGTCCCTTGTCGCGGTTGATCGCGACACCGATGACCAGCCGGTCGACGATTTTCACAGCGCGCTTGATGATGTCGACATGCCCATTGGTCAGCGGGTCGAACGTGCCGGGATAAAGCGCGGTGAGGGTCATGACTGCTCCAGGCGGAACTTCGGGATAGGCCGCGACGGATTAAGCGGCGACAGGTCCACCATGCCATGACGGCAGGGATTTGACACCCGTGGCGATGTCAGACCCCGGCTGATCGTTCATGATTCAGACGGATCCTCGCCGACTTTGGTATCACCCTCGGCCTCGTCAGGCTCTTCCTCACCGGAATCCTCGATACGCACGACCGAGACGACATTCTCGTCCTTGCCGATACGCAGCAGCATGACGCCCTTGGTGGCCCGGCCCGCGATCCGCACCGTGTCGACCGGGAAGCGGATCAGTTGCCCGCCATCGGTGACCGCCATGATCTGGTCGGAGTCTTCCACCGGGAAACTCGCCGAGAGCGGTACGCCGCGCGAGAGATCATGGGCGGCAACGCCCTGCCCGCCCCGGTTCATGACGCGGTATTCATAGGCCGAGGACCGCTTGCCGATGCCGTCGGCCGCCACCGTGAGAACGAACTCCTCGGCGGCACCAAGCTCTGCGATCCGTTCCGGCGTCAAGGCTGCTTCATCGCCCTCTTCCATCGAAATCGCATCGTCAGCGGCATCATCACCCGCCGCCCGGCGCATGGCCGAGGCGTGTTTGAGATAGGCGCGGGCTTCGGCCGGATCATTCTCGACATGGCGCAGGATCGCCATCGAGATAACGTGGTCCTTCTTGCCCAGTTTCACACCGCGCACGCCAATCGACGATCGGCCTGCAAAGACGCGCACATCGGTGGCCCGGAAGCGGATCGCGCGGCCATTGTGGGTGGTCAGCAGGACGTCATCATCCTCGGTGCACATGCGGACACCGACGATGCGGTCCTCGCCCTCAAGCTTCATCGCGATCTTGCCATTGCGATTGACCTGAACGAAGTCGGACAGCTTGTTGCGCCTGATCGTGCCCGCCGTCGTCGCGAACATCACGTCCAGCTTGTCCCACTCGCTCTCGTCCTCGGGCAGCGCCATCACCGAGGTGATGATTTCGCCCTCGGCGAGCGGCAGCATGTTGACCAGCGCCTTGCCCCGCGTGTTCGGCGCGCCAAGCGGCAGCCGCCAAGTCTTGGTCTTGTACACCATGCCGTCCGACGAGAAGAACAGAAGCGGCGCGTGGGTCGAGGCCACGAAGAGCGAGGCAACGAAATCCTCGTCCTTCATCGACATGCCCGAACGGCCCTTGCCGCCCCGGCGCTGCGCCCGGTAGTCGGAAAGCGCGGTGCGCTTGACATAGCCACCGTGCGTGACGGTCACGACCATGTCTTCGCGCGCGATCAGGTCCTCGTCCTCGACTTCCAGTTCGACGTCGAGAATTTCGGTGCGGCGCGGCACAGCGAATTTTTCCTTCGCCTCACGCAGCTCATCGCGGATGATGTCGAGCACGCGGGCGCGCGACCGCAGAATGTCCAGCAGGTCGCGGATCTGCTCGGACAGGCCTTGCGCCTCATTGCCGAGCTCGTCCCGGCCCAGCCCGGTCAACCGGTTCAGGCGCAGATCGAGAATGGCCTTCGCCTGCTCTTCGGTCAGGCGCAGATTGCCATTGTCATCCAGCATCGAGCGCGGGTCGGCAACGAGGCGTACCAGAGGCGCGACATCCTTGGCCGGCCAGTCGCGCGCCATCAGCTGTTCGCGTGCCGTCGCCGGGTTCGGTGCAGCCCGGATCAGTGCGATGACCTCGTCGATATTCGCGACCGCCAGCGCCAGACCGACAATGACGTGAGCGCGGTCGCGCGCCTTCATCAGTTCGTGTTTGGCACGCCGGGCCACGACTTCCTCGCGGAAGCGAAGGAAGACGTCGAGGAAGCCGCGCAGCCCCATCTGCTGGGGCCGGCCGTCGACCAGCGCCAGCATGTTCATGCCAAAGCTCGTCTGCAGCTGGGACCAGCGGTAAAGCTGGTTGAGGATCACCTCGGCATTGGCGTCCTTCTTCAGTTCGATGACGACGCGCATGCCCGAGCGGTCAGATTCGTCGCGCAGGTCGGAAATGCCTTCCACGCGCTTGTCGTGGACCAGTTCGGCGATCTTCTCGATCATCGTCGCCTTGTTCACCTGGAAGGGAATGGCGTGAACGATGATCGCCTCGCGGTCCTTGCGAATGGTCTCGACCGTCGCCTTGGCGCGCATGATGACCGAGCCGCGCCCGGTTGACAGGCCCTGTCGTGAACCGGCGCGGCCAACAATCAATGCGCCGGTCGGGAAGTCCGGTCCCGGCACGATGTCGAGCAGTTCGGCATCGGTCAATTCCGGATTGTCCATGATGGCGAGCGTCGCATCGACGATCTCGCCCAGATTGTGTGGCGGGATATTGGTCGCCATGCCGACCGCGATACCACCCGCCCCGTTGACGAGCAGGTTGGGATAGCGCGCCGGCAAGACACGCGGCTCCTCGCGGGAGGAGTCGTACGTCGGTTCGAAATCGACCGTGCTTTTCTCGATGTCCGCGAGCAGCGCTTCGGCCGCCGGGTCCATTCGGCACTCGGTATAGCGCATCGCCGCGGCCGGGTCGCCGTCGACCGAGCCGAAATTGCCCTGCCCGTCGATCAGTTCCAGGCTCATCGAGAAAGGCTGAGCCATCCGCACAAGGGCGTCGTAGATCGCGCTGTCACCGTGCGGGTGATAGCGACCCATCACGTCACCGACGACGTTGGCGCACTTGCGGTAGGGCTTGTCGTGCGTGTAGCCGCCCTCGTGCATCGCGTAGAGAATGCGCCGGTGCACAGGCTTCAGACCGTCCCGCGCATCGGGAATGGCGCGGCTGACGATCACGCTCATCGCGTAATCAAGATAGGAGGAGCGCATCTCCTCCTCGATGGAGATCGTCGGGCCGTCCGGGCGATCCGGTTGACCGGGGCCGCCAGTGATTTCGTCGGTTTCGTCGCTCAAGGAAGCCCCTCGTCTTTCGGGTCTGGTCTCGGGTCTGGCCGCACCGGTGGACCGGGTTGCGTCACGGCCTGTCGCGCGACGGGAATCGCGCCGGAAAAACTGGCTTGCAGCCTACCAATCCGCGCCCTGCGGGGCAAACGCGCGGGGCGCTCCGGACGCAGCTTGGAAAAGACCGGATACGGAAATGGCCACCGGCAGAACCGGTGGCCGTATCCCGTTGAAATGGCGCTGGTTTAACTGGCGGCGAACTCGGCGACGCTGAGCCGGCCATCGCCATTCGTGTCAAAGTCGGCGATCCGCTCGCGGGCCATGACGTCAGGCGGGCGCGAATTGCGCTCGACCGACGCCGCGTCGTACGCGATTCCGCCCAGAGCATTGGCCAGCTCCTCGGCGTAACATGGGAATTCGCATCACGGTCCAGCGCGACGAAGCTGGCATGCTTCAGGGCGACATAGCGGCCTGTAAACTCGGCATCGGTCATTTCCCCGCCGCGACCACGGCCATCGCCGCGCCGGACTTCAATCGGAATCCTGTCAGGACGCCACGAAAAAAGCGTCCTGATAGCCCTTATTGTCCATTCATCGCCGTTTCAGCGAGCCGGATATTCGTCAGCATGTTCCGGTTCACACCGTCACGTACCACGCTCCATTCGGTCTGCTGTTTCAGCCATTCATTACGGGTGATTGGCTGATTGTTGACGGCGGCGAAAAACACCGAATCCGCCGAAGAGCAGATCCACCAGGGCGAGGCTGGACTGGTGAACGCCTCCCCCGAGGAATAGACCGCGCTGAGCTGGGCATGGATGCGCGCGGGGTCCGACAGCACGGTGGCCATTTCCGGACCGGCAAACTCGTTGATGATGGGAATGGCCTGTAGCGCGGTAGAGTCCGAACAACGCATCGCGTCATAGACGATCCGCGCGCGGCCGAGGAAGTAGGCCTGCGCCGACCGGTCCGGATCAATTGACGCATACCGCCGTGCCGCTTCCATCAGGAAGGCGGGCGGATTGACGTCCCGGTTTTCCCACAGGAAGTCGGCGACTTCGCGATTGGCGGTATCGGGCCGCTGTATCAGTTCGGCCAATGCGCCGAATACGTCGCCGAACGCCCCGTCCCCGATTACGTAATAGGTGGTGACATTGTTCGCGCCCTGCACTTCGCGCAGTTGCGGACGGTGCGTTCCGTCGCCCTGCTGAGAAAGGATGATAGCGTCCTGCGCGATGGCTGGCGCGGCCAGCGTCAGGGCAAGGACGGGAATCAGGGCGCGTATCATGGACAGTCACTCCGGTGGCTACCGCGCCCGCCTTGCAGGCGCGGGGCCAAGACTAGCCCGGACTGCACCCGCCGTCGCCCGGCGGATGCAGACCAGACTTAAAAACCATCCGGATGACTAGAAGGGAATCTCGTCGTCGAGATCGTCATTGCGGAAGTTTTCCTTCGGCCCGCTGCCGCCTTGCGAACGGCCGCCGCCGCCCGAATAGCTGTCGCCGGAGTCATAGCCCCCGCCACCACCGCCGCCTTCACCACGCGAATCGAGCATTTGCAGCTCACCGCGGAATTTCTGCAGCACGACTTCAGTCGTGTATTTGTCCTGACCGGACTGGTCCTGCCACTTCCGGGTCTGCAGCGATCCCTCGATATAGACCTTGGAGCCCTTGCGCAGGTAGTTCTCAGCGACCTTGCACAGATTTTCGTTGAAAATCACGACGTTGTGCCATTCGGTCTTTTCCTTGCGCTCGCCCGAAGACTTGTCGCGCCAGGTCTCGCTCGTCGCGATGCGCAGATTGGCGACCGGGTCGCCGGAGTTCAGCCGGCGGATTTCCGGATCGCGTCCGAGATTACCCACCAGAATGACTTTGTTGACGCTGCCCGCCATATCCCCATCTTCTCCATCAGAATTGCTGTGGCCCGCGTGTGGACGCGGGCTATTTGTTCACATAATGTTCCGCCGGTCAAATGTCCGGCGAGTCGCGCGCGAGTTGACCGCAACGAGGTCCCCAAGTCCATGCCTGAACCGCTAAAGACCATTTCCGTGCGCGGCGCGCGCGAACACAATCTGAAAAACGTCTCGGTCGACCTGCCGCGCGACAAGCTGATCGTGTTCACCGGCCTGTCCGGTTCCGGCAAGTCCTCGCTCGCCTTCGACACGATCTATGCCGAGGGCCAGCGCCGATACGTGGAAAGTCTCTCGGCCTATGCGCGTCAGTTCCTCGAACTGATGAGCAAGCCGGACATGGACTCGATCGAGGGCCTCTCCCCGGCGATTTCCATCGAGCAGAAGACCACATCGAAGAACCCGCGCTCGACCGTCGGCACGGTCACCGAGATCTACGACTATATGCGCCTGTTGTGGGCGCGCGTCGGTGTCCCCTATTCGCCGGCTACCGGCCTGCCCATCGAGAGCCAGACAGTTAGCCAGATGGTTGACCGCCTGATGGCACTGGAGGAAGGCACCCGCCTCTACCTGCTCGCCCCCGTCGTGCGTGGCCGCAAGGGCGAGTACCGCAAGGAATTCGCCGAATGGCTGAAATCCGGCTTCCAGCGGGTCAAGGTCAATGGTGAGTTCCACGCGCTGGAGGAGGCCCCCACGCTCGACAAGAAATTCAAACACGACATCGATGTCGTCGTGGACCGGGTCGTCATCCGGGAGGGCCTTGAACAGCGCCTCGCGGACAGTCTCGAAACCGCGCTGCGCCTCGCCGACGGCATCGCGGTGGCGGAATTCGCAGCGGATTCCCGCGACGTCGGATCAGACACCTCACCCCAACCCTCCCCTCAAGGGGAGGGAGTCTCCAAAGCGCCTTCTCCCTCCCCCACCGGGGGAGGGTCGGGGTGGGGGGAAGTCCGCGAATACAAAACCGGCGAACGCCTGATATTCTCGGAGAAGTTCGCTTGCCCGGTCTCGGGCTTTACCATTGCCGAGATCGAACCGCGCCTGTTCTCGTTCAACAACCCGTTCGGGGCCTGCCCGGCCTGTGATGGGCTGGGCCAGAGCCTGAAATTCGACGAAGGCCTCGTCATCCCCGACCGGTCGAAAACGCTCTATGACGGCGCGGTCGCACCCTGGAACCGGGCAACGTCCAAACTCTACCAGCAGACGCTGCAGGCGCTGGCCGAGCATTTCGGCGCGTCCATGTACGAGGCCTGGCGCGATCTGCCGGAGGAATTCCGCAAGACGGTGCTGTTCGGCTCAAAGGACAAGATCAAGTTCAAGTACGAGGACGGGCTGCGCACCTTCGAGACGACCAAGACATTCGAGGGCGTCATCCCCAATCTGGAACGCCGCTGGCGCGAAACCGATTCCAGCTGGGTGCGTGATGACCTCTCCCGCTTCCAGTCTTCTCAGCCCTGCGAAACCTGTCACGGCAAACGGCTTAAGCCTGAAGCGCTGGCAGTGAAGATCGCCGGCAAGGATATATCCCAGGCGACCGAGGTCGCCATCCGCTCGGCCTCGGACTGGTTTTCCGACATCGAGAAGGACTTTTCCGACAAGGACCGCCAGATCGCCGAACGCATCCTGAAGGAAATACGCGAGCGTCTGAAATTCCTCGTCGATGTGGGTCTGGAATACCTCACCCTCAACCGCGCTTCCGGCACGCTGTCGGGCGGAGAAAGCCAGCGTATCCGTCTCGCCTCGCAGATCGGTTCGGGACTGACCGGCGTCCTCTACGTGCTCGACGAACCCTCCATCGGCCTGCACCAGCGCGACAATACCCGCCTGCTGGATTCGCTCTGCGGCCTGCGCGACCTCGGCAACACTGTCATCGTCGTCGAACATGACGAGGAAGCCATCGCGACGGCAGACTATGTGGTCGATCTGGGGCCCGCCGCCGGTGTCCATGGCGGTGAGATCGTTGCCGAAGGCACACCAAAGGAAATCGAGGCCAATCCGAACAGCCTCACCGGCCAGTACATGTCCGGCAAGAGACGGATCGAGGTTCCCGAAACCCGGCGCAAGCCGAAGAAGGGGCGCAGCCTCACCGTCGCCGGGGCCACGGGCAACAATTTGAAAAACGTGACGGCTGAGTTCCCGCTTGGCGTCTTCGTCTGTGTCACCGGCGTATCGGGCGGCGGCAAGTCGACTCTGACGATCGAGACGCTTTACAAGGCCGCCGCGCGCCGTCTCAACAAGGCGCAGATCGTGCCCGCGCCCTATGACAAGATCGACGGGCTCGACCATCTCGACAAGATTATCGACATCGACCAGTCCCCCATCGGACGCACGCCGCGGTCAAATCCCGCGACCTATACCGGGGCCTTCACCCCGATCCGCGACTGGTTCGCCGGCCTGCCGGAGTCAAAGGCGCGCGGCTACAAGCCGGGCCGCTTCAGCTTCAATGTGAAGGGCGGGCGCTGCGAGGCCTGCCAGGGCGACGGCGTCGTGAAGATCGAGATGCACTTCCTACCCGACGTCTTCGTCCCGTGCGATGTCTGTCACGGCAAGCGCTTCAATCGCGAAACGCTGGAAGTCACCTTCAAGGGCAAGTCCATCGCCGACGTGCTCGACATGACGGTCGAGGAAGGCGCGGACTTCTTCAAGGCCGTCCCGGCGGTGCGCGACAAGATGGAAACGCTCAAACGCGTCGGTCTCGGCTATGTGAAGATCGGCCAGCCCGCCACCCAGCTTTCCGGCGGCGAGGCCCAGCGCGTGAAACTCTCCAAGGAGCTCTCCAAGCGCGCGACCGGCAAGACGCTCTACATTCTCGATGAACCGACCACGGGTCTGCATTTCGAGGATGTCCGCAAGCTCCTCGAAGTCCTCCATGAGCTTGTCGACACCGGCAATACGGTCGTCGTGATCGAGCACAATCTCGATGTCATCAAGACCGCCGACTGGTTGATTGATCTCGGTCCCGAAGGCGGGGATGGCGGTGGCGAGATCGTCGCGGCCGGGACACCCGAGGACGTTGCGAAGGTGAAAGCCAGCTGGACCGGACGCTATCTCAAACCGCTTCTGAAGCGCGGCGCGGCGCTGCGGAAGAAGGCGGGTTAGGGCGCGGGAGAAGCCCCGATCTTCGAGGCTGCAGCTGGATAGCGCCGCAATAGATAGTCCATGACATAGGTCTGCGTGGCAGCCGCCATCGAGAACAAAATCACGACACCGGCCCCAAAGAGGGTCTGAACAATCGCGGCGGTATATCCACCCGCGATGGCCAAGCCGCGCGGAAATGCCAACAAGCCGAAAAATGTCAGACTGAAATAGAGCAGCCACCAGGGCAGCCAGACCAGAAGAAGCCGCCAACGGATCGGATGTGTCGCACGCCATGTACGGGTGACGTAGAATTCTTTGTTCCGGATTGACAGAGCCAGTCCCGGACCCAGCCGCGCCATGACATAGGCATACCCGGAAAAACCGAAAGTCAGCCCTGCGAAGATTACCGGAATTACCACTGCGAGATTTTCCGTCGCTTGCGCCAGTCCGATAAGTGGAATTGCAATCATCATGGTCGGTATTGATGCCAGCGAGGCCGGGAACCCCATCAGCCAAAATCCAAAGCCGACCCGAAACTCGTCCCCGCCGAATCCAAGCCCCGCCACGCCAGTCGTTTCACCGGTCATCCCGAGGCGCATCACCGCGACCGGAACGAGCCAGATCAAGATCCAAAGCGCCAGCGTTCCCGGCAATTTGAACAACTCGGTCATCGGTCCAGGCTCAACGCCCGGTGCCATCTCGACGGCGAAAACCAGAATAACAAAGACAGAAAAGAATAGAGCGGCGGACAATCCGAGCTTTCGCATTTCCCGAGGATACCGCCGGGCCAGTGTCACGATGTGAAATGCCGCCGCGACGATATCGAAACGGGGCTCAGCCATCGCTGGGCGTGGCAGCAGGCATCACGTCCGCCATAGCCTTCAATTGATGATGTCGTTCCGCGATATAGGCAATCGGGCCAAAGGGGATAGCACTCATCCAGACCATCATAATGCATCCGACCACGATCATGATCGCTTCGAAGACGCCGATAAACCCGATCAGGGAACCACTCGACAGCGCCTCCGCCTGAGAGTCCGCATAGCCGTCCACGGCCAGGGGCAGGAAGGCCAGCCCAAGTAATGCGACATAGATCACGAGCACGACGATCCAGGACAGGATGACCGCCCCCAGGGCCGGCCAGTACACGCCCTTCGACGCGGGCCAGGCGTCAAAAGTGAATATCCGCCGCTCAAGCACGGAAAGCCCGAACGCGGGGTAGAGCCGGACCGAGAAATAAAGGGTTACGGCGATCATCGGCCCATACATGGCCATTATCAGCACGATCATGGCGGCATCCGACGCCGCTTGGCCGGCCTGGTCCGTGAACAGGCCAACTGAAGCGGCGACAATCATCACCGGAATGATCAGCGCGAACTGAACCGCCCACATCACGACGGTCACGACGAGGCCGGTGACGAAGACGCGGCCTTCGTCTGCGCCGAGCCGGATCGGGATGACCGGCTTGTTACGGCCGTGGAGCAGAAACCGGATCCAGGCCGTCGCCAAACTGAGAAAGAAGATTATGCTTCCAATGACGATGAGTGGCACCCAGGTGAACACCCGTATCATCGTCTGAGTGTGTTCGGCCGAATCCTGCGCCGCCAGCGGCACCATCAGAATTAAAAGGCCGCCATAAAGGACGATCACCGGCACCACTGACCATATGGTTAGCCAGAGAAATCCGAGCGGATTCCGCTTAGCGACAATAAAGAAGCGGAACGCTGCCGCGGCGATATGGAACCGTGTTTCAGCCATCATTTCGCGCCACGGTTGGCGCGGCACCCGGTGCTGTTTCGGGGCCGGAGGCGTCCGCCAGAAGCGGATTGGTCCGGCCGGAGAAATGTAGCGCCAGATAGGCCCCGATCCCGCGCGACAGGTTTGCCACCACAAAGTGGATGAACAGGCTCGAGACAAAAGTCAGCAACATCGACAGGGCGGCGATGACGCGGTTCGTTTCCTCACCGCTGAACAGCATGAATAACAGCCGGAACGGCAGCGTGATCAGGCCAACACCGACAAGGACGGCGATACAGGTCAGGATGAAATAACCAACGATCCGGCCCGTTGGCAGCAGGGCCTTGAGCGCTGCGCGCGCATGGCCGAACGGATTGAAGTCCTGCCGCGCGACCATGCCGGCGAACAGGGGCAGGCTGAGGCAGATGACAAACAACAGGACGGCCAACGCCGGTGGCACGGCCAGGATCGCCGCGATGGTCGGCACCAGGACAGACAGGATCGGCCCGGCATCCTGTGTCAGCGCCACCGCTCCATAGACCAGCCCTCCGGCAATCGCGGCGACGATCCAGAAACCGACCCCGAGGCCGAGTTGGGTCAGGATGGCGAGGCCAAAGCGACCTTCATCCGGACCGATACGGAACAGAAAGCGGTCCCCGGTTTCCCCGCGCGCATAAAGCCGCTGCCAGGCTGGCTCGACCAGGACCACGACGATCAGTGACCCCAAGGCCAGAAGTCCCTGAGCCGCCATGATGGCCGGCATCATGGCCGGGTTCATGGCTTCCGGCCCGCTGACCTGGACCTGTACCAGAACCGGGAATGCGAGGATCGCCGCGAGATTGAGCGCGCAGAACAGTCCATATTCCCAAAGCGCGATGGCCAGGGCCCGCTCCGGTGCCTTGCGTATTACCGCAGTGGCATGGGCAAAGGCGGCCGACGCATTGAGACTGTCCGGTTCGCTGTGGCGCGTTTCTGTGACCGCCACCCGATCAGCCTCCACCGCCATCGGCCGGTGTCGCGGGCGGACTGCCAGCCTCGCCGATTTGCTGGGCGGCGCGGACGGCAATGCCGCGGAACATCGCTTGCGGGATGAGCGCGATCACGGCCTGGACGATGTAGAAGGCCAGCATCACCTCGAATGGCGGGAAGGTGACCCCGGCACTGATGCCGATGAGGTTGTATCCCATGACAAACAGCACGGCGAGGCCGACAAGACCGATGACCAGCATGACGAGGAAGGCGATCAGATAGCTGCCCAGCATCGACCAGAACCAGCCCTTGGTTCCCGACCAGGCCTCGCCCAGGACAAAGGCGCGGCGGTCCACGGCCATGGCCAGCGCGGGCGAAAACCGGATCATCACCCAGAAAAAGGGCAAGGCCAGTGCAAACATGGCGATGAAAACGGCCGCCGTTGCCACGGTCGCCGAAATCGGTGCCAAAGCCAGGGCGATGACGGTCGCGGCAATCATGGCGACCACGATCCAGCCGATATAGGCACCGATCATGATGCCGACCAGCGCCAGGCCGGTCAGCGTGAACATGCCTTCGTCCTTGCTCAGCTTGAACGGAAAGACCGGGTTGCCCTCGCCGCGCACGAACAGCCGCAACCACGCCGTTTCCAGAAGAATGTATCCCGCAATCCCGAGCAGCCAGATCGGGCCGGAGGCTGCATAGAAGCTGCCGACCGTGGCGAAAACGACAGCCGGGTCATCGGTATTCGACAGGTTGTTCAGCGCGTCCATATACGCCGCGGTCGGCGCATATTGCAGCGCGCCCAGCCCGGCCGTGTAGACAATCGTCCAGATTGCCAGCCCGATAAAAACGATCGGCCGGGCCGTGAAGACCGCCCAGAAAAAACCGAGCGCGCCGGCGGAATCGAAACGTGTGGTCATGATTGTCCCCTGCCCCTTGGATGGAATCGCATCCAGCCCTAACCGTCACTCTAACCGGCCCGTAGAGCCGGTTTCAAATGACAAAACGGAACAGGAGCCAGATCGCGCCCGCGACGGCACCCGCGCCGACAAGCACACCCAGGGCGAGCAGAAGCCCGTCATGCGTGGTCAGCGCGATGGCCAGCAGGATGATCCCGGCGGCCGGGATGACGACGCCGCCGGGGATGACCGAGAACACGAACATGGCGACCGACAGGACGACGCACAGCAAAGCGACCAGAATCGGGGCTGGCGGCAGCAGGAGCAGGTGGAAGCGCTTGTATGTGACGCCATCGAGCCGGCGCAGCCAGGGCTTGGCCGCAGCCAGCCCCTTGCAGAAGCTTTTCTCCGGCACCGAGAGACCGCGAAGGAACCCCGGCAGCCACACCCGGTGCCGCTGAAACAGGAAGTGAAGCGAGACGACCAGGCAGATGGCCGATGTTGTCCAGGTTACGCCGGGAAGCGCCCCGATGACCGGGAGAACCGAGACCAGCGCCGGGAGGAGAAGAAGCGGACCGAAGGAGCGGTGGGCCAGCCGGTCGATCAGCTCGCCAACCGTGATGTCCGACCGGCTCCTGCCACACGGCGCGACCCCGTCGAACAGGGTTTCCAGCTTGCGGGGATGGTCCGGCGCTGACTCCATCAGGCATTTGTCCCGGCGGGTTCAATCTCGCCTCGGCAAACGCCTGATGGGTAACAGCGGTTCCCTATTCCGGCTCGGTTGCAGTGGCCGGTGGCGGCGTGTCGGCGGCATCAACCGGCGGCGGAACGTCAGCCGCCGAAGCGCGATGACGGCGAGCCGTATAGGCACCGACGCTGTGCCAGGCCCCTTCGGTCAGCGTCTGCAGAAAGAGCGACAGGAACAGGCCGGCCCCGAGCATGACCATCGTTCCTGGCTCGCTCAACTGCTCACGCAGCATGTCCAGAATCGCGGTTGGCTCCGGATTGGTACTTTCAGCCATCATGGCGAATTCGAACATCATCGGCATGAAGGCCCCAAGGAAAAGAAACTGTATCATCGTGCCGAGAACCGACTGGGCTGCGAAGATGATGATAACCATCACGATATAGGTCAGCACCAGCCACCAGAAGATGCCGCGCGTGGCCGGCATGGCATCAAACACGCGCACGCGCCGGTCCAGCACGGTCAGCGCCGGGGCCGCCGACAGGCGAACAGCCAGGAAGACCGCCAGCACAATGGCACCGATCACCAAAAGGCCGCCGCCCAGACCGGCCAGTGCGCCCGCACCGGCTCCGCCTTCGCTGACGCCCACGGCGACGGCCAGTCCGATCCCGATTCCCAGCGTCAGGATGTAGAGGGCGATGGCAATCACGATGAAGACGATATTCACAGCCAGCAGGCGGAATTCATCACCCCCCAGGCGGAAGGGAATGCCCGGGGCCACTTCGTCACGAACCAGAAGGCGCAGCCAGGCGCCCTGGGCCATCAGGGCAACCAGGATGCCGCCGATGAAGGACAGGGGCACGACAGCGAAGACGGGGCCGACCAGTTCCCAGACATCGTCCGGTGTCGGGTCGCCGCCCGACATGGCCACGTCCAGCATGTTCAGATAGCCCGGCGCGATCAGCCACAGGATCAGGCCGGTGAAAACCGAAAACAGGATGGCGTTGCAGAACGCGACCCAGAAGACCGCACCGGGCCTGCGGCCCAGCGTCTTGAAGAAATGGCCAATGGCCTCGCCGAAATCGAAAGCCGGTGTCTGCATGGCGTGTCCCCTCCCACGCGGCGAACGGCAGTCCCGTTCAGACAGGCGGACTATACCAGCTTCGACTGTACCGTCAGGAGGGAACCGGCTCCTGATCGTCCCCGCCCAGCTGGCGGTAAAGGGACATCCCCGCCGCGCAGGTCAGGAGCAGGGTGACCGCCGCCGCGAGCCATTCCAGGGCAAACAGGATTCCCAGTGACGCCGCGCCCTCGCCGCGCGCCAATTCCAGCGCCAAATACCTGAGCCCCAGCCCCGGCAGCAAAGCCAGCGCCATGACCAGCGCCGTCGCGATCCAGCGCCCCCGCGTGAGCGAGAAACTCGACAATGCCTGGACTTTCTGGCGTGCGATCGTGGCTGCATAGGCCAGCGACAGACGCGCGCAGAACCAGATTGCGAACACCGTAAACAGCGCAATCACGGCCACCGCAACACCCCAGTCTCCGTTCCCGAAATACTCGCCCAGGACCGGCAAGGCGGTCTCCGGCGACTCCGAATCGATGGCCGGTGCGCCCGCGCGCGAACGGGCCGCGAGATCGAGCGCGGCCAGGATGGCGACCAGCCCCAGTCCTGCGGCGCCCAGAACGGTAAACCCCAAAATCCCGATGAGCAGGGCGACGATAGCCAAGCGGACTTCGTCGCCGCCGAGTTCCAGACCCAGGAGCGGGCCGGACCTGCCCCGGAGCGCGCGGCGCAGCAGCGCGCTCTGGGCAGGGATGGCCACGAGGATCGCCGCGACGATGACCAGAATGTAGGTCCCGAATGGCTTGGACTCATCTCCGGCGATCTGCGTCGCAAGCAACGCCAGCCAGGACAGCGCAGCCGCCAGCGGCAGCGACAGGATCGCGGCCTGCAGGCCGGCCTTGGGCAGAAAACGGCCCATGTCGCGCAGCGAGATCATGACGAGGGTGATGCTGGAGGGTCGGTCTTGGTTGCGCATGGTGGCGGGATACCCACACCCTTGGCCCCGCGCAATGGCGCATTCCGTCACCGGTGATACCGCTGAACCCCATAGATGAAGGTCAGCGCGATATCCGTTGTCCGCGCATCGGGGTCGGCCAGGGCATCCGGATCCAGCCGCCAGGCTGTCAGACCGTGCAGGATTTCCCGGTCCCACAAATCGCCCGGATAGGTCTCCTCCAGCCGTATATTGGTCGGCACACCCTGCGCATCGACATCGAGCAGGATGACCGCGAACCCGTCCAGGCGTCCATGCCACGCCGTCGTGTCAAAGCCCGGTGCTTCGGTGACCGCCCAGTCGCCGCCATGGCGCTCGCCCAGTTCGGTATCGGCCGGCGGCGCGTTGGCAACCATGACGAAAAGCTGGCGGTCCGCAGCGGCGATCCGCTCGGCAAGGGCCTCGGTCATCGTGGTCCAGCCATTGGTCCGCAAACGCCGGTGGTGCAGTACCGGTAGCAGCTCCTGGTAAAGATCGAGCGCAGCACGAAAGCGTCGGCCCGCGCCCGGGACATCCAGCGCGCGATAGGTAATGAAACCGGCCGCATAATAGGCGTCCGCGAGTTCCCGGCGATCCGCGCCGCCGGTCTCGAGCAGTGCAATGCCATCATCGGCAAAGTCGCGAGCGCGCTCGAACCGTTCGCGCCAGCGCCAGTAATTGGCGTGGGCCAGGGCGATACGTCCGCGCATCAGGGGCGCGTCGATCCCGGCCCGATCCAGGATCCGCTCTGCCCGTTCGACATGGCGCTGCGCCGCGCGGCGCCCGGCCGTGCCAACCAGTTCGCGACCATTGAGGGCCGTATTGGCCGCATCCAGCCAAAGCTGCGCCTGCTCTGCGGGCGGCAGGCCGGCGCGCTCGCCCGCTTCGGCAGCATCGACAGCCGCAGCCATTGCAGCTCGGTCATCGGGCTCCATGTCGGTGAGTTGCGCTGCCGCAGGCCCGGTCAGAAGGACCAGTCCCAACAGCAAGGCCGAAAGTGATTTCATGCCCCCCTCCCATGTCATCACGCGCCACCCTAGGGCGGAGAAATTCGTCCGCATAATCACAAGTTTGTTGGCTCGAAACTTCAATTTGGGCAGGCCGCTAGCCGTCCTCGCCGTCCGGGCCCGCACGGCCCGGAGAATGACCCGGAAGACAGACGGTGACAGGCTGGTTTCTAGAGGATTCCGGCGATGCCAAGAAAAGACACCGATCTCATGGGAACTCCCCCTCCCCTTGTACCGGCATGATGACTCAACCTCGCCGACTGGCATAGCCCGCTTGGGTCGGCGCGCGCGGAGCGCTATAGGAGCGGCCATGAGCGAACCCGTACACATTATCGGCGGCGGCATGGCCGGTTCCGAAGCCGCCTGGCAGATCGCCCGCCAGGGCGTGCCCGTCATCCTGCACGAGATGCGCCCGGTTCGCGGCACCGAGGCCCACCAGACCGATGGTCTGGCCGAACTCGTCTGTTCGAATTCCTTTCGGTCAGACGATGCGCAGACCAACGCCGTCGGCCTGCTACACGAGGAAATGCGCCGCTGCGACTCGCTGATCATGGCGATGGGCGACCGCCATCAGCTGCCCGCTGGCGGAGCGCTCGCAGTCGACCGTGTGGCGTTCTCTGATGCCGTCACGAAAACGCTGACCGAGCATCCGCTGGTGACGATCGAACGCGGTGAGATCGCCGGTCTTCCGCCGGCCGACTGGTCGAGCGTCATCATCGCCACCGGTCCGCTTACTTCGCCGGCACTCTCGAAAGCCGCGCTGGATCTGACCGGCGAGGATTCGCTGGCCTTCTTCGACGCCATCGCCCCCATTGTCTATCGCGATAGCGTGGACATGGATGTCGCCTGGATGCAGTCGCGCTACGACAAGGGCGAGACCGAGGCTGACCGCGCCGCCTATCTCAACTGTCCGATGACGAAGGAGCAGTACGAGGCCTTCGTCGATGCGCTCATTGACGGACCTAAGACCGAATTCAAGGAGTGGGAAAAGGACACGCCCTATTTCGAGGCCTGCCTGCCCATCGAGGTCATGGCTGAACGCGGACGTGAAACCCTGCGCCACGGGCCGATGAAACCGCGCGGCCTGACCAATGCCCACAATCCGGATGTCAAACCCTGGGCCGTCGTCCAGCTGCGCCAGGACAATGCGCTCGGCACGCTGTTCAACATGGTCGGCTTTCAGACCAAACTGAAATACGGCGCGCAGACCGACATTTTCCGCATGATACCGGGGCTGGAAAAGGCCGAGTTCGCGCGCCTCGGCGGTATCCACCGCAACACCTTCCTGAATTCACCGAAACTGCTCGACAAGTCCCTGCGCCTGAAGCTGCGCCCCGAATGGCGATTCGCCGGCCAGGTCATCGGCGTGGAGGGCTATGTGGAATCCGCCGCCATGGGCCTGCTCGCCGGACGTTTCGCGGCGGCCGAGCGCCTCGGTCAGACCCAGCCCGCGCCGCCCGCCACGACCGCGCTCGGCGCATTGGTTGAGCACGTCACCGGGGGTCACCTGACCGGTTCGAAGGGCGGCTTCCAGCCCATGAATGTCAATTTCGGTCTCTTCCCGGAGATCGACACCCCGCCCAATCCCGAACCGGGCAAACGATATCGCGGCAAGGAAAAATCCGTCGCCCGCAAGCGCGCGATGAGCGCCCGCGCCCTCGCCGATCTTCGCACCTGGCTGGGCCCGGAAGCCAAAGCCGCCGAATAGCGCCTAGAACCGCCCGGTCAGCGAGGCCTTCATCAGGGTGAGCCGCCGGGTCAGCGGTGACAGCGCGAGATCAGCCCGGTAGGGATCGTCTGCGCGTTCCAGCTTGTTCAGATAGGCCCCCGATAGTGCAACCGGAGCCCAGGCAGGGAAAAGCACGGGCGGAAGCTGGCGGACTTGGGTGCGGGCCACCTCCAGCCGCTCTCGGGCCAGACTGATCACGGGTTGGAGCGCCTTCCGGACAAGTTCCGGTTCCCGTCCGGTCGCGATCCGCGCAAGGGTCAGACCGTGCTCGGCCATGACGTCATCGGGGATGGTCGCCAGCCCCCGCCCCGCCCGGTAGGGAAAACTGCGGAGGATTTCAGTCAGTCCCCAGGCCTCACCTGCGGCGGCGATCGGCTCGGCTTCATTGACTTCCGGGTCGAGCAGGCCCGCCGCAATGGACATGACCTTTCCCCATCCCGCCCCGGCGAATTCCGCCATCGCATCCAGTCCGGAAAAGCTGCGGCCCTCGAAGTCACGGTCATGGGCGTCAATGATGCCGGTCAGCGCGGTGGCGCCGGGCGATCCCGGCATGTCGCGCATGGCTGCCACGCCCTCGATCACCGGATTGCGGCGCACTGCGGGCGGATCGGCGAAGGCGTCATCGACGGCCTCACGATGCCAGGCCATACGCATTGCGCCGATGGCCGGCTCTGAAATACGCAACGGCAGGCCGGAAATCTCCGCGTGCCAGGCATGCAGGGCGGTCAGCGCCGTGCGCTGCGGCTCGCGCGCGAACAGCGCTGCCAGCTGGCCGTCGGAACCGGAACTGCTGCCATCATGGAACGTTGTGTCAGTCATCAGCCCGTTTTTACTGGCAATTCGCACCTGACCAACCATATGGCAAACAGGCCCGGGGCGCACGGTCTCCGGGATGTGGCGACAAGACAAAGAGAGTTATCCACCATGGCCTTCACCCTCCCCGATCTTCCCTATTCCCGCGACGCGCTGGAACCGCATATGTCCGCCCGGACGCTGGAATTCCACCACGGAAAACACCATGCCGGCTATGTGAAGAAACTCAATGACGCCATCGCGGGGACCAAGTTTGACGACATGTCCCTGAAGGACATCATTCGCGAGACCGCCGGAGATGAAGGCCAGTCAGGCATTTTCAATAACGCTGCCCAGACCTGGAACCATACTTTCTTCTGGAATTCGATGAGCCCGGATGGCGGAGGTGAACCGACAGGCGCGCTCGCCGAGGCCATTGCCGCCAGCTTCGGCAGCTTTGACGGCTTCAAGGAAAAATTCTCGAAGGCCGCCGCCGGGCAGTTCGGTTCGGGCTGGGCCTGGCTGGTCGCGAAGGACGGCAAGCTCGTCATTACCACGACCCCGAACGCCGAAACCCCGGTCAGCGAAGAAGGCGTCACCCCGCTCCTCACGCTCGATGTGTGGGAGCACGCCTATTATCTCGATTTCCAGAATGCCCGCCCTAACTTCATCGAGACCTGGCTGAACGAACTCGCCAACTGGGACTTCGCCGCCGACAACTTCGCTGCGGCGGGGTAGAGGGAGGCCGTAGCCCTCCTCTCCCTTGAAGGGAGAGGTGCCGAGCGAATGCGAGGCGGAGAGGGTGGGAAACTCAGACGTTCGGAGTCACCCACCCATTCCGGTCTCGCTGATGCTCGACCACCTTCCCCATCAAGGGGAAGGAGAAATGTGTTGGCCCTACCCGAACAGGGTCTGGGCCCCGGCCATGGCTATCAGCATGGGCAGGGACAGGAGCGTGTTGGTCCGCGAGAACAGCATCGCGGTCCGCGCCGCCTTCGGCTTGGCGTCAGCCTCGGCCTCGACCAGGCCCAACGCGATCTTCTGGTTCGGCCAGATGATGAACCAGACATTGAACGCCATGATCAGAGCGAGCCACATGCCGATCCCGATGAAGGAATAGTTCGGCGAATAATTACCGGCCGCGAGACCGAAGCTAAGCGCTTCGACGAGATAGCCCCGCAGATAGGCGACAAGCAGGCCGGTCAGCACGGTGAAGGCCGCGCCCCAGCGGAACCACCAAAGGGCGGCCGGCGCGATATGCTTGCCGATAGCCGGTTTCAGCTCGTCGGGAATGGACGGCATGGTCGGGATCTGGACGAAGTTGAAATACCAGAGCAGGCCGATCCACATGATGCCGGCCACCACGTGCGACCAGCGCGCCAAGGCCATCCAGAACGCGCCATTGAACCCGATATCGGGATAGGCAAAGGCGTATCCGAACAGGAAGATCGCCGCGAGTGCCAGCGACACAATCACGGTCATGCGAAGATTGGTGAGTATTCCAGCCATGAAGCCCTCCCCGACTCAATAAAGGCCGGGGGAGACTATCAAATCCAGCCGTGCCGTGAAGATCAGTCCGACGATTCCCGCGCCACCTTGGTGACCATCAGGATCGGCGCGGCCACGAAGATGGATGAATACGTCCCCACCGCGACGCCGAAGATCATGGCAAAAGCAAAGCCCTGCAGCGCTGCACCGCCAATGGCCCACAGCGCGAACAGCGCCACGAGCGTGGTCATGGAGGTCAGGATGGTGCGCGACAGCGTGTCATTGATCGAGAGGTTCAACAGCTCAGCCAGTTCCATCTTGCGGAACTTGCGGATGTTCTCGCGGATCCGGTCATAGACGACGACGGTATCATTCATCGAGTAGCCGACAATGGTCAGGATCGCCGCGATGGTCGACAGGTTGAATTCCAGCTGGGTGACCGCGAACATGCCGATGGTCAGGATGACGTCGTGCACGAGCGCCAGGATCGCGCCGACCGAATACTGCCACTCGAACCGGAACCAGATATAGATCAGCATCAACAACAGGGCGACACCGACCGCGAGTGCCCCGGCGCGCTGCAATTCGCCGGACACCTTTGCCCCGAGCACCTCGACGGAGCGGTACTCGACTCCGCCGGGATAGTTGTCATCGAGCGCGGTCTGCAGCCGCTCGCGAGCGGCCTGCTGCGCCTCCTCGGCCTCCAGCCCCTCGCCTTCCTGGGCCTGAACACGGATCAGGACCTCGGTGTCGGAGCCGAAATTCTGGACCTCGACGGCACCCAGATCGAGCCCGCCCGCCAGTTCGCGGATCAGACCGAGATCGGCTGCTTCCTCGGTCTGGATTTCAATGGAAATCCCGCCGGTGAAGTCGATACCAAAGTTCAGCCCGTTGACGAAATACGCGCCGATCGAGCCGATCATCAGGACGGTCGACAGGACGAAGGCGGCAATGCGGCCCTTGACGAAGGGAATGCCTGCCGCGTGCGGAATGTGCTGTACGAGAGCCAGTGACATGGGTCCGTCCTCAGATCGGCAGGGTTTTGGGTTTCACGCCCTTGATCCACATCGCAACGAAGAGGCGCGACAGGAGGAAGGCAGTAAAGACCGAGGTGATGATCCCGATCCCGAGCGTCACGGCGAAGCCGCGCACCGGTCCGGCACCGAGCATGTAAAGCACGGCTGCGGCAATGAAGGTCGTGATGTTGGCATCAAGAATGGCCGACAGGGCTTTCGAATAGCCGGTCTCGACCGCGTTGGCCGGACTTCTCCCGGCGCGGCTTTCTTCCCGTATCCGTTCGAAAATCAGTACGTTGGCATCCACCGCCATACCGATGGTCAGGATGATGCCCGCAATCCCCGGCAGGGTCAGCGTCGCACCGAGCCCGGTCAGCGCGCCGAGGATCAGGATGACGTTGACCAGAAGGGCGGCAGTCGAGAATGCCCCGAACATGCCATAGGCCAGCAGCATGAAGATGATGACAGCAACAAAGCCGACGAGAATGGCGATCTCGCCCTTCTCGATGGAGTCCTGCCCCAGGCCCGGACCGACCGTGCGTTGCTCAACCGGTGTCAGCGAGGCCGGAAGCGCACCGGCTTGCAACAGGATGGCGAGGTCGTTGGCAGTCTCGAAGGTGAAATTCCCCTCGATAATACCCGAGCCACCAATGATCGGGCTGCGGATGACCGGCGCGGAAATGATCACGCCGTCCAGAACGATGGCGAAGCGCTGGCCGACATTCTGCTGGGTGGCGCGGCCAAAGGCCTGCGCGCCGGTCGTGTCGAAAGTAAAAGACACTGCCGGTTGACCGGATTGATTGGTGGTCGATACCGCATTGGTCAGGTTTTCGCCGGAGACCAGCGCACGGCGTTGAACCGCGAGGAAGGGTTCGGCCGGGTTGTCCTGCGGCAGGATTTCCACGCCCGGCGGCGTGCGGCCCTGTCCGTCCGGCCCGATGGACACGGTCGGATCGACCATGTGGAAGCTCATCGCTGCAGTCTGGCCGACCAGATCGATGATGCGCTGCGGATCATTTTCGCCCGGCACCTGGACCAGCACGCGCTGATCGCCCTGCGGTGCGATGGTCGGCTCAGTGGTCCCGGTGGCGTCGATCCGGCGCCGGATGACTTCGACCGACTGCTGCACGGTGCGGCGCTGGACGTCGTCGAGCGCAGCATCGGTGATGGCAATCCGGATCGTGTTTTCCGCCCCATCCCGGCGGATATCAGCGGTCCGCGCCGTGCCGCCGCCCGTCGCCGGGTTGCCGATTGGCTGGGACAGGCGCTGCAGGCGTTCGTAAGCCGGGTCAAGATCGGCCGCATCATTGACGCGGACCACGACCTCGCCACCGACAATGGCCGGACGCGGCGTGATGATCGCCGGGTCCTGGCGCAAGGCGACGCGCGCCTCTTCCAGCAGGCCTTCCAGGCGGTTGGCACGCACCTCTTCCATGTCGACCTCGAAGACGAGGTGCGAACCGCCGCGCAGGTCGAGACCCAGGCGGACGGAGTCATGGGGCAGGAATCGCCACACGCCCTGCGCCTCCTCGGTCACCTCTCCATTGCGCATTTCAAAGCGCTGGCTTTCCGGCACCAGGTTCGGCACCGCATACAGCAGCCCGATCGCGATGACCGCGAAAATGAAAAGCAGTTTCCAGCGCGCGAAATACAGCATGACGGGGCCGTCCTGCGGTTAGAGGATCAGGATTTGGTGACGGTCGTCTTGGTGTCGTTGGCCGCCTTCGGCGCGGTGCGGGACCGCACGTCGGCGAGCGTGGCTTTCAGCACCTGGACCTTGATGTCCTTGGCGATTTCCAGCGTCACTTCGGTATCGGTGACCTTGGTCACCTTGCCGATCATACCACCCTGGGTAACGACTTCGTCGCCACGTGTGACGGCTTCGACCATCGCCCGGTGTTCCTTCATCCGCTTTTGCTGCGGGCGGATCAGGAGAAAGTAAAAGACCGCGATGATGAGGGCGAACATCGGCAGCTGCAGCAGCAGGCCTTCCATCCCTCCACCGGCGGCGGCTCCGCCCGATGCGGCGTACGCGGTAGCTTCAAACATGGTCCATCCCTCGTGTGTTCCAGGCGGGCTTTGAAAAGAGTCGCGGGACTATATCGGGGCGCGCCCGCGTTGCAACAAGGGGAAGCGGTATGCCCCGCTTCGGCCATCTTCCCGTTTTCTCATGCAGGACGGGGAATTTGGGGGCGAATATTTCACACCGGGGAAGAGGGAGACCCGATCTTGAAACATTCGACCGGACCGTCACGGCGCACCGTGGTGACGGCAATTTGCCTTGTTCCGCTGGCAGGCTGTACGCGTGAGAACGCCACCGCCACCGTTGAGAGCCACTCCGCGCTCAGCCTGATTTTCGAGGATATCGAGAACCGGAGCGGTGGCCGCATCGGCGTCGCCGTGCTCGACACCGACACCGGACGCAGCGCAGGCCACCGCGCCGACGAGCGCTTCGCCGTGTGCTCGACCTTCAAATGGCTGCTCGCTGCCGCTGTCCTGCGACGCGTTGAGAGCGGGGACGAACGTCTCGACCGCCTTATCACCTATACGGCTGACGATCTCGTCTTCTATTCGCCAGTGACCGAGGACCACACCGATACCGGCATGACGGTGGAGGCGCTGTGTTCCGCAACCGTGCGCACCAGTGACAACACCGCCGCGAACCTGCTGCTCGACACGATGGGCGGGCCGGACGGCTTCACCGCTATCGTTCGAGAATTCGGCGATACGGAAACACGACTCGACCGCTACGAGCCGGAGATGAACGAGAATCTTCCCGGCGATCCGCGTGATACCTCAACACCCCGGGCGATGCTGGAGACGATGAACAGGCTTCTCTTCGGTGATGTTCTGAGTACGGAGTCGCGGGAGCTGTTGCGCGGCTGGATGATCGCTGCGTCCACCGGCATGCGGCGGCTTCGCGCGGGACTCCCTGACGGCTGGATTGCCGGCGACAAAACTGGCACCAGTTCAAACGATCAGAGCAATGACGCCGCCTTCGCCTATCCGGTCTCGCCGGAAGAGCGTGGCCCGCTTCTGATTGTCAGCTATCTGAATGTCCCAGGCCCGACGGAACGGACAACCGACGCCTTTCATGCGGAAATTGCCCGCGCCGTCACGGTGGAGTTCGGCCTGGCCTAGCTGCCCGGCAGGTGCCGCATCGGGTCTTCCGGGGTCGTGTTGCGCCGGATCTCGAAATGCAGCTGGGGTGAGTCCACCGTCCCGGTCGATCCGGCTTCCGCGATGATCTGCCCCGCGGTGACCTGCTCGCCCTCGCTGACGCGAAGCCGGGAGTTATGGGCGTAGGCCGTCACCCAGCCGCCCTCATGGCGAATGAGGACCAGTTCGCCATAACCGGCCAGCTCATTGCCGGCATAGACGACCTGCCCGGCGGCCGAGGCCCGGATGGAGTCACCTTCATTGGCACGAATATTCACGCCGTCATTGCGGCGGCCGTCCGGCTTGGGCCCAAATTCGGAGATGACCTCACCACGCAGCGGCCAGGCGAATGTGACCGGACCGGAACTGGCGCGCGGGGGCGGATCATTGTCCGGCAGCGTCGGCGGTCCCGACCGTGCCGGTGCCTGCCGTGGCGGCGGCGTTGTCGTCGTTGAGGGCCGCGAAGTCGACGGGCGCGATGTTCGCGGTGTGTCATTCGATGCCGTACGCACAGGCTGTGCCCCGTTCGGAAGGCGGAGCTCCTGTCCGATCTCGATCTCATAGGGCGCGCGAAGCCCGTTGTGGGCTGCGAGCTCGCGGAAATCGAGCCCGTAGCGAAGTCCTATCCGGTAGAGATTCTCTCCGCGCTGAACGACATGAACCGGCGGGCGCGGCATGCGCAGCACCTGGCCGGCGCGTAGCGTATAGGGGGCGCTGAGGCCGTTCGCCGCCGCGAGGTCGCGCAGCGAAACATCACAGGCTTCCGCGATTTCGGATGCCGTGTCGCCGGGCTGGACGCGGTATTCCGATCCCGGCGCACAGGTCGGCTGATAGGATTGCTGCGGCGCGCGCGTCAGATCGCGGTGATCAATACGCGCAAGCGAACTCGGCGCGCGGTTGGCGCACGCGCTCAGCAGCACGGCTGCTAACACCAGAATGGAGATGCGCGCCATTTCGCGCATGGCCGGTCCTCCAGGCCATTGCCCGACTTACAGCGACACAGGAAACCTCAACAAGGCTTAACCGTCGGTTAGCCATCTTCGGCCTTGGCGAAATTAAAGCGAGCGGGCCTGCCCCTTGACCAGCGGCACGAAGCGCACATCGAAGAGCGCGGTCTCGGTCACGCCATTCGCAGTCTTCTCGTAGCGATAGAGCGTCTGCCCGCCGCCTTCACGGTCCACCGGGACGACGGCGAGACCACCGGCTTTCAACTGGTCCAACAGTCCGTCGGGCCGTTCCGGTGCGGCGGCGGTGACGATGATCCGGTCGAACGGCGCCTGTTCCGGCCAGCCGAGCGAGCCGTCCCCGACGCGGGTGACAATGTTGGTCAGCTTCAGCGCCGCAAAGCGCGCCTCGGCCTCGCGCGCCAGCGTGCGGTAGCGTTCCACCGTGTAAACGCGGCGCGCCAGCCGGGCGAGGATCGCGGCCTGGTAACCCGACCCGGTGCCGATCTCGAGCACTTTACAGCGGTCATCGAGCTTCAGGGCCTGGGTCATGTGACCGACAACATGGGGCTGGCTGATCGTCTGCCCGCAGTCGATGGGCAGCGCCCGGTCGTCATAGGCATGTTCGGCAAAGCCCTGCGGCACGAACAGGTCGCGCGGCGTACGCTCGATCGCACCCAACGTCTTTGCATCGCTGATCCCGCCGCCGCGCAGCGCCATGACGAGCTGGATCATGCGGGGATCGGGACCGGCCATGGCGGCTATTCCCGGGGCGGCGCGCCGCCCAGAAGGCCGCGCAATTCGTGGTGGGTTTCCATGTGGGTCAGATCGACATGCAGCGGCGTGACCGATATCCGCCCTTCCATGACCGCGTGCAAATCATCACCGGCTTCGGGGCTTTGCGGCAGGCCTCGAAAGCCGATCCAGTAATAATCGACGCCGCGCGGATCGGTCCGCTTCTCGGCATGGACGATATCCTGGTTGCGCCGGCCCTGACGCGTGACTTCCACCTCACGCACCTCTTCCGGTGGGCGGTCAGGGAAGTTGATGTTGATCAGCACATCCTCCGGCCAACCCGCCTTCATCAGCTTGCGCACGATGGGCGCGCCGAACGTCTCGGCGGTTTCCCATTTCAACGTCGCACCGGCCTGCCAGGAATAGGCCTGACTGAGCGCAATGGAGGGAATGCCGAGCTGCATGCCCTGCATCGCGCCCGCGACTGTGCCCGAGAAAGTGACGTCCTCGGCGATGTTCGCGCCGCGGTTCACACCGGACAGGACGAGATCGGGCTTTTTGCCAGGAATGAGGTCCTGAATGCCCATCAGCACCGCGTCGGTCGGCGTGCCGGTGACGGCAAATTCGCGCTCGCCGGTCTGCCGTACGCGCAGCGGATCATGAAGCGTCAGCGACCGCCCGGCCCCGGACTGTTCTTCGGCCGGCACACAGGTCCACACATCATCGGACAGGGCGGCGGCAATCCGCTGCAGCGACTTCAAGCCGCGCGCGCGCACTCCATCGTCATTGGTCAGGAGGATGCGGGGATTGTCAGGAAAGCTCATTTCGCCAGCCGCTCCTGCCCGCCCATATAGGGGCGCAGCGCGTCGGGGATGCTGATCGAGCCGTCGGCATTCTGGTGGTTTTCCATGACGGCCAGCATGGCCCGACCGACCGCAACGCCTGATCCGTTCAGCGTGTGCAGGAATTCGGGTTTCTTCTCACCCTCGCGGCGGAAGCGCGCATTCATGCGGCGGGCCTGGAAGTCTCCGCAGTTCGAACAGGACGAAATCTCGCGATACGTGTCCTGGCTCGGCAGCCAGACTTCGAGATCGTAGGTGCGCTTGGCCGAGAAGCCCATATCGCCTGTCGACAGCAGCATGGTGCGGTACGGCAGTTCAAGACGTTTGAGGACTTCCTCGGCGCAGCCCGTCATCCGGTCGAGCTCTTCAGCCGAGTCCTCGGGCCGCACGATCGAGACCATCTCCACCTTGTGGAACTGGTGCATGCGGATGAGACCGCGCGTATCGCGGCCCGCCGAGCCGGCTTCAGCCCGAAAACAGGGCGTGAAGGCCGTCATGCGCAGCGGCAACTCCGCTTCGCTCTGGATCGCCTCGCGTACCAGATTGGTCAGCGGCACTTCGGCCGTCGGGATCAGCCAGCGATCATCCGTGGTCCGGAACTGGTCCTCGGCGAATTTCGGCAACTGGCCGGTCCCGAAGAGGGCGTCGCTGCGCACCAGATAGGGCGGGCTGACCTCGGTATAGCCGTGCTCACCCGTGTGCAGGTCGAGCATGAATTGCGCGAGCGCGCGTTCAAGGCGCGCTAGACCGCCCTGCAGAACTGCAAAGCGCGCACCCGACATGGCGGCGGCGCGTTCGAAATCGAGCTGCCCCAGCCCTTCACCCAGATCGACATGGTCCCTGGCCGTAAAGCCCAGATCGCGCGGCTCGCCCCAGCGGCGGACTTCTTCATTGGCCGCTTCGTCTTCACCCAGGGGCACACCGTCTTCGGGCAGGTTCGGGATGCCGGCAAGATGCTGGTTCAGCGCCTCGGTGAAGTGGCGCGCTTCTTCGCCCGACTCTTCGAGGACGGTTTTCAGCCGGTCGACCTCGGCGCGCAGGCGTTCGAATTCCGCCTCGTCGCCCTTGGCCTTCGCCGCGCCAATCTGCTTTGACAACGCATTGCGGCCCGTCTCGGCCTCCTGCTGGCGGGAGAGCGCATCGCGGCGCTTCGCATCGAGGTCGATCAGATCGTCGGCCTGGGCCGGAAGGAAACGCGTCTTCAGCCCGGCGTCGAATGCGGCCGGGTTGTCGCGGATGGCGCGGATGTCATGCATGGGTCTGGCCTGTCGTGATGTGTTGGCCGGGTGATAGCGGCGCGCAGCGCGCATGACAACGGGGTCAGGCCTTGCCCGTATCTTCGCTCTCTTCTTCGGGTTTGCGCTGGACCAGCATCACGCCCCAGATCGAGAGGCCATAAAGACCCATCAGCGCCGAACCGAGAATGATCTGGCTGATCGGGTCGGGCGGTGTGACGAAGGCCGCGAAGGCAAAAATGCCCACGAGCGCATATTTCCAGAACCCGATGAGCTGTTTCGCCCTCACGATGCCGGCCTTGGCGAGAAGCATCAGAAGGACAGGCAGCTGGAAGCTGATCCCGAAGGCGAGGATCATCGTCGTGACAAGATTGAGATAATCGGACACACGGGTCAGCAGCTGGATGGTCGCCACCCCGTCCCCGCCGGTCTGCTCCTGGTTCAGCGCGAAGCGCATCACGAAAGGCAGGACGAAGTAGTAGACAAAGGACGCCCCCGCCGCGAACAGGACCGGTGCAGCGACCAGGAATGGCGCGAACGCGCCCCGCTCATTTCGGTAAAGCCCCGGAGCCACAAAGGCGTAGAGCTGAAAAACGATCATCGGGAAGGCAAGGATAATCCCGCCGAAAAGGGCCAGCTTGACCTTCACGAAGAAAAATTCGAGCGGCGCGGTGTAGATCAGCTCCAGCTGCAGATCGCCGGTCCGGACCCGCGCAGCGGCGTTCTCGAACGGAACCAGCAGGAAATTGTAGATCTGCTCGGCGAATATGAAGCAGATGATGAAGCCGACGAGGATCGACGCGACCGCCCAGATTAGCCGGCGCCGCAATTCCTTCAGGTGATCGAGCAGCGGCGCGCGCGAGGCCTCGACCTCGTCGCCCTCGGCCTCCGGCTTCGAAATCGGTTTCGCCAAAGGCTTTGAATGGGGCTTGGACGTCTCACTCATCTTCCGGGGCCCCGGTCTTGATCTTTTTGTCCGGCTGTTCGGCTTCCGGGCGCGGCGGAGCGATGGAATTGGCAGACGCCTCGTCTGCCGCGAGATCGGCCGCGGCCTTGATCTTGTCGGCCTTCACCTCGGCGGGAGACCGCAGATCGCGTTCCATGTCGCGCAATTCCTTGCGCACGTCCGCAACCGGGTTGGCCTCCTTCAGGGCATTGATTTCCTTGCGTAGGTCTTCGAGTTCGGACTCGCGGCCCATCTCGTCGAAACTGCGCTGGAAGTCCTTGGCCATGTTGCGCGCCTGGCCGACCAGGCGGCCGACCGTACGCATCATTTTCGGAAGGTCCTTGGGACCCACGATGATGATCGCCAGGATGGCGAGTACGAAGAGTTCGCCGCCGCCGAAACCGATATTCATGGTTTCAACTAGCTCCTGCGGGTTTCTTCCTCACGCGCCGCAGATCCGGTGGACGCGCTGTCAGAGGACGGGATCTCGCCACTGGAAGATGCACTGCCGCTATCCCCCTCGCCCTCGTTTTCCTCGTTGTCCTTCAGGCCCTTGCGGAAGCTGGTAATGCCGCGCGCGAAATCGCCCATGATGGCGGAAATCTTGCCGCGCCCGCCAAACAGGATCAGCACGATCACGAGGACGAGAAGAATCTGCCAGATGCCCGGTGCCATTTTGGTCTCCGCTTTTCCCTTGCCTGACGCTTAATCCATCCCGGCGCGCGCGTCCAACGCGACACTCACGCGCGGGGCGGATTTAGTTCTCCTCACCTTCGTCCCCATCGAGATAATCGACATGGAAAAGGTGGCCATCCGCTTCCGGGTCGAGCGGGTCTTCCTCCTCGCCGCCCGGCCGGGCCGGGTCGGGGATGGAAAAGCCCGGCGGCAAGCGCGAATCGAGCAGGCCCGCGGCTTTCAGGTCCGAGACGCCCGGCAAATCGCCGATCGAGGCGAGGCCGAAATAATCAAGGAAAGCTTCCGTCGTGCCATAGGTGACCGGCCGGCCCGGCGTACGGCGACGGCCGCGCGGGCGGATCCAGCGTAACTCGAACAGCAGGTCGAGCGTGCCCTTGGACACCGCAACGCCCCGGATTTCCTCGATCTCGGCGCGCGTCACGGGCTGGTGGTAGGCGATGATGGCAAGCGTCTCCAGCGCCGCATCGGACAACCGGCGCGGTTCTTCCCGGATTTCTGCCAGCAGGCCGGCCAGGTCCGGAGCGGTCTCGAACCGCCAGCGGCCACCGACCTCCGAGAGCCGGACGCCCCGGTTTTCATACTCCCCGGCCAGGGTCGCCAGCAGCGCCTCGATATCCGTCTCGGCGGGCAGGCGTGATTGCAGGGTTTCAACGTCGAGCGGTTCGGAGGCTGCAAACAGCAGCGCTTCCAGCCGGCGCAAACGCTGGCGCTCGGCATCGACGGCAAGCCGCGGCCCCGCCTCGTCACTGCCGGTCTCGGTCGCGCCCTGGTGTTCGGCGCGGGCGCGCAACTTCGCGATGGCTTCAGTGATCGGATCGGGCGTGTCAGTCATTGTGGTTTCTTCTCGTCGCGGCCACGCACCTTGATCGGCGCAAAGGCCTTGTCCTGGCGCAGTTCGGCGCGACCCTCCTTGGTCACTTCCAGGGCGGCAAGCGTCGAGCTTGCCAGCACCGACCGGCGCGGAGGCGGATCGGAACCCAGCTCGCGGGCCTCGGGCAGAATGTCTTCCAGATTGCGCCAATCGCGTATTTCCGGCAGCAGTGTTTCCAGCCGCTCGCGCGCTGTCTCCAGCCCGTAAACCTTGGGCAGGTTCGGCTTGTAATCGTGGCGCATCCGCGATTGCCGCCGTGTGGCATAGGCACGCAGAAGATCGTGCAGATCGGCCTCGTATTTCGCCGCCCGCAGCGTGCGCACGCCTTCTGGCGCACCGCGAACGAACAGGTCGCGTTTCAAGAGATCGCGCTGGAACAGGCCTTCGGCCGCCAGCCGCATGGCTTCAAGGCGGCGCAGGCGAAACGCCAGAGACGCGGCGAGCGCTTCGGGTTCCGGCTCGTCGTCCTTGACCGGCTTGGGCAGCAGGAGGCGGGATTTCAGATAGGCGAGCCAGCTCGCCATGACGAGATATTCCGCCGCCAGGTCGAGCCGCTTGCGCCGCGCCTCGGCAACGAAGGTTAGATACTGCTCGGCGAGCTCGAGGATCGAGATTTTCGCCAGGTCCACCTTCTTCTTGCGGGCCAGCGCCAGAAGCAGGTGAAGCGGGCCTTCATAGCCGTCGACATCGACAATCAGCGCCTCGTCGTCGGCATCTTCGGCGGCCTTGAACGGCAGGTCCTCCTCGAACTCCTCGGTCACGACACCGCACTCATCAGCTCTTCGAGACGAGCCAGCCCCGCCTTGGCATCAAAAGTCTCCGGCGTTCGCCGCACCGCAGCCGCAGCATCGGCCCGGCGTAGCGGGTCACCCGACAGGGTTGGGATAATGTCGGCCAGTTCGATCATTTCCCGGCGCACACCATTGCAGTGCAGGACCATGTCGCAGCCCGCTCCGAGTGCGCGTTCGGCCCGGCTCGACAACGTGCCGGAGAGCGCCTTCATCGAGAGATCGTCGGTCATCACCAGGCCATCATAACCGATCGACCCGCGAATAACCGAAGCGATCATTTCCGATGACAGCGTCGCCGGATCATCGGGGTCGATGTCGGCATAGACGACATGGGCCGTCATCGCCATCGGCGCGTCGTTGAGGGCCCGGAAGGGCGCAAAATCGGTCGCTTCCAGCGTCTCGCGCGGCGTGTCGACGCGCGGCAGCGCGAGATGACTGTCCGCGTCGGCGCGGCCATGGCCGGGAATGTGCTTGATGACCGAGGCGACGCCGCCTGCATGCAAGCCGTCCATCGCAGCGCGGCCCAGCGCGGCGATCACGTCCGGGTCAGTCCCGTAAGAGCGGTCACCGATGATCGCATCCGCCCCGTCGATCTGGAGATCTAGACAGGGTGCGCAGTCGGCATCGATCCCGCTGGCACGGAGTTCGTGAGCGATAAGGCGGTGATTGAGCCGGACCGCTTCAAGCCCCGCCTCTCTATCCCTGGCGTAGAGCGCGCCGAATTCACCGGCTGGCGGGGCCTGCCGCCAGGTCGGGGGTTTCAGGCGCTGAACGCGTCCGCCTTCCTGGTCGATGAAGACCGGCGCGTCACGTCCGACCGCATCGCGCAGAGCAACACACAGGCGAGCGAGCTGTTTGGGGCTTTCGACATTGCGCGCGAAGAGGATAAAGCCCCAGGGCGCGGCGTCACGGAAGAAGGCCTTCTCGTTCGCGTCCAGCTCCGGACCGGAGAGGCCGTAGATCGCCGCGCTGACACTCATCGGCGCGCGACGAAACAGTCCTGCCCGCGATCCTGCAGGCTGGAACAATAGGCCGAGGCGTCATCGCGCGAGCCAAAGGCCGCAATGCGCAGGCGGTGATAGGTTCCGCGCCCCTCGATCTCGGCGGACTGGATGTCCGGGCTGACCCCGCTGGCGACACCGGAATGGCGGGAAATGAAATTGACCCACGCCTCTTCGGCCTCACCCTCGCTGCGGAAGGAGCCGATCTGGACAACCCAGTCTCCGCCTTCCACCGCTGCGATGGACGCGGTCCGGACCGGTGGCGGGTCATCCGTCTCGACCGGTTGGGGCGTAGGCGTGGACGTATCTGGAGTCGTTGTTTCGGGCCGGGATTGGACCTCGGGCGTCCGTATTGGGGTGTCGTCAACCGGCGGATCGAGCCGGACCGGCGTATCATCCACCTCGGCACCGGCCGAATCGTCGATCGGATCATCGACTTCATCGGGCGACATGGTCTCGACCTGCAGGCCGGGACGGGTCGCGCCGTCCATCGGCTCTTCCGGGCCCGGGCGCGGCGTCGCATCGCCGGTATCGTCGCCCTCGCCTTCGAGAAGGTCATAGGCGCTGATGTCGAGATCGGGCGTTTCCTCGCCGCCCGGATCGGCCGGGCGTTCGCGATAGGGTTCGGCATCGGCCAGGATGCGCGGGGCGGCTTCGCGTCCGCCTTCCCGGATGCCTTGCCGATAGGCGCTCCACACGACACCGACGAACAACACGAAGACGGCGGCGGCCGCCGTCAGCAGCAGCGGGCCGCGCCGGGAGTCGTCGCGGGCGTCGAACGTGTCGTCCTCGTCGGCGGGCGGAACATAGGCTCCGCGGCGGCGTTCGGTGTCGCGTTCCGTCATGGCGTGGTGTCAGTCCCGTCGCTGGCCGCGAATCGCGGCGCGTTCCTTTAACGATAGCATTCCTTGGCACCGAAAACGGGCTGCTTAGAAATAGCCCTGTACGGTAAACAGGCGGCGATGTTCCTCCAGAGCGTACCGGTCTGTCATCCCCGCAATGTAGTCGCAGACCAGCCGGGCCAGTTCCTGCGATCCCGGCTCACCGGCCCGCAGCCGGTAGCTGGTCGGCAGCAGTTTTGGATCTTCCAGGAAAAGTGCAAACAGTTCCCGAATGACCCGCTCGGCCTGGGCCATCATCCGGTTGACCTTGTAGTGCCGGTACATGTTCTCGAAGAGATGGCTGCGCAGGGCCGCTAGCGCCCCGACCATGTCAGCTGAGAAGGCCACCATCTCAAGGCCGGCCTGCCGCACAGCCTCGGCACTCTCAGGACGTGCCGCATCAAGCCGCTTGCGCGTCTCGGCCAGCACGTCCTCGACCATCACGCCGATCAGGTCACGGACAGCCTCAAGCGTCACGATGGCCTCACTCGCCTCGGGGAAGCGCGCGCGGCAGTCACGGATGATCGGCCCCACCACCGGCAATTCGGCGAGTGCATCGATATCGAGCAGGCCGGCGCGCAGCCCGTCGTCGATATCGTGATTGTTGTAGGCAATATCGTCGGCCAGCGCGGCGATTTGCGCCTCCACCCCGGCAAAGGTGTTGAGGTCCAGCGAGCGCCAGTCCTCATAGGCCCGGATCGCCCAGGGCAGATCGTCTTCGCTGGTCGCCGCATTGATCAGCGGACCGTTGTGCTTGACCACGCCTTCCAGCGTCTCCCAGGTCAGATTGAGTCCCGGGAAGGCCGCGTAGCGGCGCTCGATATCGGTAATGACGCGCAGCGTATGGGCGTTGTGATCGAACCCTCCGAACAGAGTCATGCATTCCGCCAGCGCACGCTCACCGGCGTGACCGAAGGGCGGATGACCGAGATCGTGCGCCAGCGCCAGCGCCTCGGCGAGGTCCTCGTCGACATCAAGGACGCGGGCGATGGTCCGGGCGATTTGTGAAACCTCAAGCGAATGGGTCAGCCGCGTGCGGTAGTGGTCGCCTTCATGGGCGACGAAAACCTGCGTCTTCTCCTTCAAACGCCGGAAGGCGGTTGCGTGGATGATGCGGTCGCGGTCGCGCTGGAACGCATTGCGGGTCGCGCTTTCGGCCTGAGGATAGAATCGCCCGCGCGAACGCGACGGGTGGTTGGCATAGGGCGCACGGTTGCGGTCGGTCGCGCCGATACTCATGCGGGGGGTCTTTTCGTGACGGCCATGGGCGTCCATATATCCCCTGTCGCCACGATACGGAACCGATACTGCCCATGAGCGAACCGACCATCGCCCTCACCGAAGACGCCGCACGCCAGATCAAGGCGATCATCGCGGCCCAGACCGAAGCCAGACTCTTGCGCGTATCGGTCATTGGCGGCGGCTGTTCGGGCTTTTCCTACAAATTCGATCTCGAAAGCCAAACGGCCGAGGACGATCTGATCCTGGAGCGAGACGGCGCGCGCGTCGCCATCGACCCGGATTCGGTGCCCTTCCTTGATGGCTCGAAGATCGACTATGTCGACGAGCTTCTGGGTGCAGCCTTCAAGATCGACAATCCCAATGCGGTCGCCGCCTGCGGCTGTGGCGTCAGCTTCACGATTTGATGGAAGTGCGCGACGCGCTGCGTGCGCGCTACTCGGCCCGCGCCTTTCTCGATACACCCGTCAGCGAGGAAACGATCCGCGCCATCCTCGCCGATGCGGCCCGCGCGCCGTCGGGCGGCAATCTCCAGCCCTGGTTGGTCAATGTCGTGACGGGCAAGGCCCGCAGGGCTGTCATCGACGCCGTGCAGGCAAAGATCGCCGCTGATCCGTTTGGCGATGAACATCCTTTCCCGGTTTATCCGGAAAAACTGTGGGAGCCTTACCGCTCCCGGCGCTTTGACCTCGGCGAGCAGATGTATGCCGCCATCGGCATTCCGCGTGAGAACAAGCCGGCGCGCCTCGCCCACCTGATGCGCAATCTCGATTTCTTTGGTGCGCCGATGGGACTCATTTTCTCACTCGACCGCAAGATGAACCCGAACCAGTGGGCCCATCTCGGCATGTTCATGCTGGCGGTATCGCTGGCGGCGCAGGACCGCGGTCTCGCCACCTGCATGCAGGAAGCCTGGACGCGGTTCAGCGAGACGCTGCGCGTCGCGCTGAAACTGCCCGAAGACCGCATCGTCTATTGCGGCATGGCGCTCGGCTTTGCCGATACGGACGCGCCCATCAATCAGTGGCGCAGCGAGCGCGCGGACGTCGATGAATTCGCAAAATTCGAAGGATTCGGGAAACCATAAATCGAGATTCCGGCACCCCTAGGCGGCCTTTGGCGTTACTGTGGCAACCCGCGCGAATACGGGAGGTGTCGAGACGCGGGGCAGGTTGAAAGGGTGCAACCATGCCATTCGCGATCATCAATCAGCTCAAAGGCGTCCTCGCCGGGCGGCACGATATCGATATCGGCCAGCTTCAGCTGATCAATCTCGACCTGGTTAAAACCGGTGCCGGCGAACGCTGGGACAAGCTTCGCCACAAGGTTTTCGACGCATCCACTCATTTCATCGAAAAGCGGATCGATCCCGATGATGTCCTGATCCGGTGCGAGGATGGCTTCATGCTGCTCTTTGCCGATGACGACCCCGCAGCATCGGAACGCAAGACAAAAGAAATTTCCGACGCGCTCAACCTGTTCTTCCTGGGCGACGAGATTCTCAAGAAACTCCAGATCAAGTCGCTCTCCCGGCGGCTTGATCTCGACAATCTTGCCACCCTGCTCCAGGCCGAAGGTGTTGCCAACAGTGAGGCGACCCGCCAGGCCGCCGGCCCGGCTACCCCGCAAAAGCCAGCCCGGCCCAAGGCGATGAAACTGCAACGGATCGATTTCCGCAGTGACAGTGAAGCGGTGTTCGTTCCGGTCTGGGATTCCCGCAAACAGGCTGTCACAACCCAGTTCTGCACGCTGAAAACCCACGAGCACGCCACCGGAGATCTCCTCTATGGCCGGGCAGCGCTACACGGTCACGACGAGCCGCGCGACCACGCCGCGTTCGACCTTGCCGTCTGCGATGCCGCATCCCGCGCCATGCGCGACGCCGCGGATGCCGGTCGCCGCATTGCCATTTGCGTGCAGGTTCATCTCAAGACGCTGAGTACGCGCGATACACGCCAACGCTACTTCGCCGCCTTGGGCGAGGTTCCGCCGCCCCTGCGGGATTTCACCTTTGTCCGTGTGGACGGCATCGAGACCGGAACGCCGCAATGCGCCATCCAGGATGCCTTTCAATCCTTGCGCCCGCATGCCGGTTATCTGCTGGCCAAATTGCCCTTCGGCCACACCGACCTGACCGCCTTCGAAGGCCTGGGCATTGCCCTGTTTGGCTGGGATAGCCCGCCAGCGGCGCGTGATTTCCGCTTCGACGCCCGTCAAACGGCCGCGTTGGGGCAGTTTTCCAAACAGGCTGTCCGCATGGGGGCGTCGGCCTATCTCAGCCGGCCTCCCTCCTGGCCCGCCATCAGCCAGGCGCTGGACGCCGGTGTCCGCTTCCTGGTCGGGCCGAGGATTGCGCCGGCGACCAAACGCCCCCTCATCCCCTTCCGGCTGGAAACATCGGACATTCGCCGCCGCAGTGATGCCCTCGTTCTGACCTGAGTGCGGTCTGCGCGGTTGGCAGGTCGGGCAAACGGCGCGATACCTTGGCTGGTATTCGTCACCGCCGAGCGAGCGCGCCCATGTCCTTCACTATCGCCACCTGGAACGTCAATTCGGTCAAGGCGCGCCTGGCCAATGTCACCGACTGGCTGCGCGAGGCGTCGCCGGACATTGTCTGCCTGCAGGAAATCAAGTGCATCGACGAGAACTTCCCGCGCGAGGACATTGAAAGCCTGGGCTACAATGTCGAGACCCACGGTCAGAAATCCTACAACGGCGTTGCCCTGCTCTCGAAATTTCCCATCGAGGAAACCGTGCGCGGCCTGCCCGGCGATGCAGAGGACGATCAGGCCCGCTATATCGAATGCGTGGTCTCCGCTCCGGACGCGCCGGTGCGGGTCGCCTCGATCTACCTGCCCAACGGCAACCCCGCACCGGGTCCGAAATACGATTACAAGCTCGCCTGGATGGAGCGCCTGCGAACCCATGCGACAGAGCTCCTGACCTATGAAGAACGCCTCGTAATGGCCGGCGACTACAACGTCATTCCGCGCGATGCCGACGTTCACGATCCGGCCGCCTGGGAAGGCGATGCGCTGACCCTGCCGCAATCAAGAGAGGCCTTTCGGTCGCTCTTGTGGCTCGGCTTTACCAGCGCCTTTGAACAGCTCGACGGGCGCGCGCACCAGTACACATTCTGGGACTATCAGGCCGGGGCCTGGCAGAAGGATCACGGCATCCGCATCGACCATTTGCTTTGCTCGCCGCAGGCCGCTGACATTCTCAAATCCATCGAGATTCACAAGGCCACGCGCGGCAAACCAAAAGCCTCCGACCACGTGCCTGTGGTGGGGACGTTTGAGGGGTAGTCTCCCCTCACCCTCCCCAGCCTTCGCTATCGCTTCAGGCCGGGTCCCCTCCCTTTCCCTAGAAGGAGAGGGAAGGCGGCGTTAGCCGTCAGGGTGAGGGGGAGAGACGAAAACGTCGGTGAATAGCTCCTCTACTCCGCGACCGCCGACGCCTCGCCGACTTCGGCAGGTTTGACCAGCCGGTCGACAATGCCGGTGACAGTGTCGATCTCGTCGATCAGGTTGCGCACCCGGCCATCATCGTCCAGCGGTTTGAACATCGTGCCGGGTTCAAACAGATTTCCGGTCTCGATCGCGATCAGCAACTCGCCGCCACCATGGCGTTCGTCGAAGGCGGCGCGGACCTTCTTGCCCTTCATCGCGGTCTCCAGTGACAGAAGCCGCTCCATGAAGGAGGGCGTCAGGAGGTAGCGGCTCATCACCTGGTCGGTCGAATAGACCTCGAAAATTTTCTCGAATGTCGGATCAACGAGGCGCACGCGCTCCATCTTCTTGCCGCCATGGCGTTTCTGCCCGAGCGCCGCGAGCCCGTTGAACCAGCCCGCATCGCGGGTGACAACAGTGACGCCCTCGACCGTGCGCGGAAACTCGATCCGGATCAGCGCGCCCTGGAAGACTGTGACATAGGTGGTGTTCTTGCCCGACTTGCGGCGCTGGACCAGCTTGGCCTCGTAGAGTTCGAACGGCGCACCGTGCAGCTCGCCCCAGAAATGGTCTTCGAAACTGCGCCGGTTGTGGGACGGCAGAAGGCCATGCTCGCAGAACACGTCAAAACGCGCCGGTGCGGCCGGCTTGATTGCGTACTGGATGCCCAGCGCTTCGGCGAGCCGGTTGAGGAGACCGAGCTTCACTTCCTTGCGCAGCCCGTTGAGCTTGGCCGAACCGATGCCGCCACCGATAGCCGTCAGCAGGATCAGCGCGAAAATACCGAAATTCCACGCCCCGATACTGGTCAGCCAGATGGCCGCAACCACGCCAATACCAAATCCGATTGCCGTGCCGAGAACGAGCTGTTTGATAGCGGCTTTCCGCGTCTCCTCCCGTTCGGCGAGGAAGGGCGAGAGTTCCTCGCGCCAGATGGTTTCCATTTCGGGGGAGAGGGAATCAGTCATGCCCGAAGGCTAGCCGGTCTCATCCGGCCCGCAATTGTAATCGCTGCATTGTCAGTTGCAGGATGATATCGCATCGCTCAGCGACGCGCCGGATGCAACCCTGCTTTCATAACAGGCAATACGATCGCCAGCGTTCCGGCTTCCCCTGCAAAGATCGCGGACCTCCTGCCATCTCCACTGGCCGCCACCAGCGCGTTCCACACCCTGATGCATCACGCGATCAAAACAGGCCGCGGGCTGATCACTGCTTTCCGCGCCTTCGCAAAGCGCATTCACATTCGCGTCTGCCCATTGCGTATTGCCTGACTGGTTCCAGGCAATACGCCCCTGAACCGCATCATGGCAGGTGCGGTCACCACTTGCCCCTGCCGACTGGGTCAGCAGCGGTGCCGTGACTTGTGTCCGGGCTACCTGGCCGACGCGACTTGAAAGGGTCGCGTTGTCGGGCAGCCGCTCGGCGAGAGCGGGATTAATCGTCGCCGGTGTCGAAGCCCCACTGCCGGAACTGCCCGCGCCCGGTTCACCGTCGTATTCGCCATCGCGAATAAACTGGCGCTCTACCGTGATAACCCCGGCGGAGGGATCAAATCGCCCTTCCGAACAAAGCTCGGCTTCGGCAATGTCGCCACCGGTAAAGACCTGATAGCGCTCGCGGGCATCAATCGAGAACGGGTTCTCAAAAAATCCTGCGCACAATCCGTCTTCCAGTCCTGCTTCACCAGCAACATCCGGCTCGGTGTCGTAATGAACCACGGCCTTGCAACTGTAGTTCTCGGCCTCGGCGACCCGGATGCGTCCGCCCTGGAAATCATGGATCGGTACTTCAATGACACCGCTCCACGAATAACCGCCGCCTTCACCCTCTGTCATACAGCGCCGCGTCGCTTCTTCGCTGGTTGGGTCAGAAACGCACCGCCCAAAATCCGGCGACCAGAGCCGCCACCGCACCAGATTGGAAATCATATGCGAGTTCGACCAGTCTTCGAGATCGAGCGGCTCGGTTCGTGTCCCATCCTGTATTGCACAGCGCACATTCACGCTGGACAGATAACGAATATCGGTAACTTCCACCGGCACCCGGAATGTCACGGTTTCCACGCTTTGCGCAGCAGCCGATGCTCCTGTTGGCAAAACCAGAAGCGAACCCACACAAAAGATTGGTAATACGACCCGGCGCATGAACGACCTCGTCATTGGTTCCGCACAGGTCCCAAACGATAGCACTCGCCCTACACGCGAACAAGTACCGCGCAGGATTCACCCTTGCCAGTTCTTGGGGTTATGGGGATTCCCCTACCCCAAACGGGCCAGCGCTTCGGAGAGCTTGTCCTTTTGCGCGGCATAGTCGGCGCGCTTGGCGCGCTCGCCCTCGACGACCTCGGCCGGTGCATTGGCGACGAAGCGCTCATTGCCGAGCTTCTTGTCGAGCCGGGCAATCTCGCCCTCGACCTTGGCGATTTCCTTCGCGAGCCTGTCCTTCTCCGCGCCGGTGTCGATGACGCCTTCGAGCGGCAGGGCGATGGTCGCCTCGCCGATCACAGTCTGGAGTGAGCCGTCCGGGATCGTATCGCCGAGCGTCACGGCATCGAGACGCGCCAGGCGTTTGAGGAGATCGCCATTGCGGTCGAGCCGCGCCTTCGTCTCGGCCGACGCCCCGACGATGACGGCGTTCAGCTTCGCACCCGCCGGAATGTTGGACTCCGAGCGCAGGCGGCGGATGTCGGTGGTGAGATCGACGAGCCAGTTCATTTCCGCCTGCGCGCCCGCATCGACCAGACCGTCGAGACGCGGCCAGTCGGCGACGATCAGCTGTGTGTCGCGTCCGCCCTCGCCCGCCGTTTGCGACCAGAGTTCCTCGGTCACGAAGGGCATGAAGGGATGCAGCAGCTTCATCGCGATGTCGAGCACATAGGCCGTCGTCGCACGCGTTTCGGCCTTGGCCGCCTCGTCCTTACCGGAGAGGAGCGGCTTGGCGAATTCGAGATGCCAGTCGCAGAACACGTTCCAGACGAAGCGATAAGCCGCGCCTGCCGCCTCGTTGAAGCGGTAGGTGTCGAGTCCGGCCGAGACGGCCTTGGCCGCGGCTTCCGCCTCGCTCAAAATCCAGCGATTGACGGTCGCCTTGACGGTTTTCGGATCGAAATCCGGATGCGGGCGGCAGTCATTCATCTGACAGAAGCGCGCGGCATTCCACAGCTTGGTGCCGAAATTCCGGTAGCCCTCGACGCGGTCCTTCGACATGCGGATGTCGCGGCCCTGCGCGGCGAGCGCGGCAAGCGTGAATCGCACCGCGTCGGCCCCGTACTCGTCGATCAGTTCGAGCGGGTCGATGACGTTGCCCTTGGATTTCGACATCTTCGCGCCGTGCTCGTCGCGCACGAGGGCGTGGATGTAGATGTCCGGGAACGGCACTTCCTCCATGAAATGAAGGCCCTGCATCATCATCCGGGCGACCCAGAAGAAGATGATGTCGAACGCGGTGACCAGAACGCTCGTCGGGTAGAAGCGTTTCAGCTCCTCGGTCTCTTCCGGCCAGCCGAGCGTGGAAAACGGCCACAGCGCGGAGGAGAACCAGGTGTCGAGGACGTCTTCGTCCTGCCAGAGTGCAATTTCCAGAGTGTCGTCGGACATCGCCGCTTGCCTGTCGGCGACCAGGTCAAAACTGCCATCGTAGATGTGTTCACCTGACGACTTGATGACATTCGGAATCCCGTCAGTCTTCTCGTAATGCCGAAACGCAACTTTCCTTGCTTCTTCAAAGGTTTGTGCGACGAATGGGATCGGTTCGTTATAGTCCAGCTCGATTAGGTGGTGATCGCCTCGATTTTCCAGCAAGACTATACTTGGACCATACCACGCAGGAATCCGGTGCCCCCACCAGAGCTGGCGGGAAATGCACCAGGGCTGGATGTTGCGCATCCATTCAAAATAGGTCTTTTCCCAGCTTTTGGGGTGGAAGGTGGTGCGCCCGTCCTCGACGGCAGCGAGCGCGTCCCTGGCCAGCACATCGGCCTTAACGAACCACTGGTCGGTCATGTAGGGCTCGACCACGACGCCGGAGCGGTCGCCAAAGGGCTGCATCACCTTCTTGTCATCGATGCCGTCGAGCAGGCCCAGGTCGTCCATCATCGCGACGATTGTCTTGCGCGCCTCGAACCGGTCCATCCCGCGCAATTCCGGCGGGATGCGGTCCAGCCCGCCCATGCCATCGTCTTCGGTCAGCAGGCTCGCCTGACGGTCGAACAGGTTGACGCGCGGCAGGTTGTGGCGCTCGCCGACCATGAAGTCGTTGAAGTCGTGCGCCGGGGTGATCTTCACCGCGCCTGACCCCGTTTCCGGGTCGGCATGCTCGTCAGCGATGATCGGGATTTCGACGTCGGCGATGGGCAGGCGCACGCTCTTGCCAACGAAGCCGGCATAGCGCGCATCATCCGGATGCACCGCCACGGCGGTATCGCCCAGCATGGTTTCGGGCCGCGTCGTCGCGACAACAATATAGTCGCGCTCCTCCCACTCGGTCGGATTGCCGTCCTCATCATGGGCGATGGGGAAGCGATAGGTCGAGCCGTCGGCCAACGGATAGCGGAAGCGCCAGTAATGACCGTCGATCTCGCGGTTTTCCACTTCGAGATCCGAGATAGCCGTCTGGAAATGCGGGTCCCAGTTCACCAGCCGCTTGTCGCGGTAGATGAGGCCCTGCTGATGGAGTTCCACGAACACCTTGATGACGGCCTTGGAGAGGCCCTCGTCCATGGTGAAGCGTTCCCGGCTCCAGTCGCAGGAGGCCCCGAGGCGGCGCAGCTGATTGAGGATCGTCCCGCCGGATTTTTCCTTCCACTCCCAGACGCGTTCGACGAAAGCGTCGCGGCCCATGTCGCGGCGCGAGATATTGCCTTCAGCGGCCAGCTGGCGTTCGACCACCATCTGGGTCGCGATGCCGGCATGGTCGGTCCCCGGCTGCCACAGCACGGCCTTGCCCTGCATGCGGTGATAGCGGATCAGCACATCCTGGAGCGTGTTGTTCAGCGCGTGGCCGATATGCAGGCTGCCGGTGACGTTGGGCGGCGGAATGACGATGGAATAGGTTTCCGCATCCGGGTCATCCTTCGGCTTGAAGTGACCGGAATCCTCCCAGGCCGCGTAGAGGCGCGGCTCGGCATCTTTCGGGGTGAATGTCTTGTCCAGCATAATAGCGCATAGGTAACGGGCGCTGGCGGTTCCGCCAACGCCCGTCTTTCATCTTCTGACAGTTGTTGGCGATCAGCGGCGCCGGGCGACGCGCTCGATTTCGGCTTCGACCTTTTCCTCGACAATGCGCGGCAGGTTGGCGTCGAGCCATTCCTTCAGCATCGGGCGCATCAGCTCGCGCACGATCGCTTCGAGCGTCTGACCGTCCGTCCCGGCAATGCGCAGATTGTTGCTGAGCGCACCAAAGGCCCCGGCTGCTGCGCTCGCGGCAGTCTGGTCGAGCAGCGAATCCTCGTCATCCTCGACGACAATTTCCTCGCGCACCGGCTCGCGGCGCGGCGGCGGGGCTTCGGCAACCGGTTCGGGTTCTGGCTCGGGCTCGGGCTCGGGCTCCGGTTCCTCGGCGACCGGTTCCGGCTCGGGCTCGGGTTCCGGCTCGGGTGCGGCGGCCTCTTCCTCGCGGTCGACAATCATCAGATCGTCCTCGATCGCGAGCGGATCGGTGCCGATACCGTCTTCTTCGACCTTCTCGGTCAGTTCGAGGACATCGCTTTCGGCCTCGGGCTCGGGAGCGGGTTCCGGCTCGGGTTCGGCGGCGGCCTCGCTGGCTTCCGGCTCTTCGTCCTCGTTGATGATCCGTTTGATGGAGGCGAGAATCTCCTCCATCGTCGGTTCGTTGTCGGTTGCTTCCTGAGCCATGAGCGCGCGCGTCCTTCCGAGTGGTCGCTTCCCCTGATACGCGAATAAACCGGCGCAAGTCTCGCCTGTCCAGTGTGCGATTCGCTTATTCTCTAAAATGCTAGTTCCAGGGCGTTAAGTCGATATTACCCCACTCGGGCTGGCGCAGGTCGGCATCATAGATTTCGACATCGAGAGCGAGTGTCTCGGCCGTCAGCAGACCCATGGACTGGAGCAGCACCAGACCGGCGACATAGGCGTCGCGTTCCGCGGTCACGAGCGTCAGGCGCGAATCGAGCAATTCCTGCTCGGCATTGAGCACGTCCAGCGTCGTGCGAAGCCCGACGAAGGCTTCCTGCTGCACGCCATCCAGCGCAATCTCGTTGGCGCGAACGGCCTGCGAACTCGACTCGATAACCGACTGGGCCGCGATATGGTTGTTGAAGGCATTGGTGGTGTTTTCTTCCACCTGACGGCGAGCAGCCGACACCTGCAGGCGCGCCTGGTCAGCGATGTGGTTCGCCGCCCGCAAACGCGACCGGTTCAGACCGCCGGTGAAGATCGGGATCGAGACCTGCGCCCCGATGGAATAGCTGTCCGACTGATCACCCGAAAAGGACGAATCGCGCCGCGTTCCGGCACTGCCGGAAAGTGACACGTCCGGGAGCAGTGCTCCGCGCGCGACCTGGATCCCGGCCCGTGCAGCTTCTTCGGAAAAGGCGGCTCCGCGCAGGACCGGGCTGTAGTCCGCAGCAATGTCGACGGCCTCCTGCAGCGAGTCCGGCAGGGTTGGTAGCGGCGGAGCTTCGGCAAGTGTGCCCGGGGCCTGGCCGACAATGCGGGTATAGGCCGCCCGGCTGGATGCCAGCTGGGCCAGAGCCGCAGCGAATTGCGCGCGCGCCGCAGACTGGCGGGCTTCGGCCTGGGCCACGTCCGTACGGGTGATCTCGCCAACTTCGAACCGGTCCTCAGCGGCCTGCAACTGGGCACCGAGGACTTCCACGTTATTGCGGCGGATTTCGGCGATCTCGGTATCGCGCTGGACATTCAGAAAGGCAGTCGCTGCATCGAGAAGGACCGACTGTTCAACAGCACGGAGGTTTTCCTCGGCGGCCAGGAAGTTCGCTTCGGCCTGGTCAATGGCACCGGTGATCCGCCCGCCGCGCCAGATCGCCTGGCTGGCGTTGATGGAATAATTCTTCGGCGTCACCGTGTTGGCCTGGTTGAAGAAACCGCCAGAGCTTTCCGTCCGGGACCGGGAAATGCCGGCACTCGCCGAAACGGACGGCAGATAACCGGCACGCGCCTGGGCGACACCTTCTGCGACCGCACGAACCCGCGCCCGCTCGGCCTGTAGCGTTGGATTGGAGGTGTAGGTCAGCGCCAGCGAATCTTCGAGCGTCTGCGACCATGACGCGCCCGCTGCCGTGACTGCCAGCGCCAGAGCGCAACCGAGAGTTTTGATCATGCCATCCACCTGTCCGTAATCTCGCGACGCATCCTATAGCAATTTTCTGTCTCCACTATGGGGGAGACTTTACGGCACCGTAAGCTAAAACCGAAAAAGTGAACAGCGTTCACTTTCGCGCCGAATTGGTCAGTTTTCCGGTTGCCGGCCTCATGTCCCATACGGGCGGGTGCCCGCAATTCCGTCGCGTCGGACTGCGCAAGCCGTCCTAGAATACGAAGCCCGGCTCGCGAACGAATTCCGGAAGCCTGTGCGGCGTCGCGTCGAACACGACCCGCTCACCGACACTCGCGCCAGATCGTGTGAAGATGGTCGCCTTGCCGACCGGCCCCTTGCGCACGACCACCGCGAGGCGGCCACCATCGGCCAGCTGGTCAAACCAGGCCCGCGCCGGCTCGTCGACCGCACCATTGACGAAGATCACGTCAAACGGACCCTGATCCGGCGCGCCCACTTTCAGATCGCCCTTGATGACCACGGCGTTGTCCGAACCGGTCGCAGCCAGATTGCGCTCGGCGCGCTCGAGCAGGCTCTCGTCCGATTCGACACCAACGACGGTTTCTGCAACCCGGCTGAGAACAGCCGAGGAATATCCCCGCCCGATCGCCAGATCGAGGACGATATCCGTCGAGCGGATCGCAGCGGCCTGGGCCAGCTTGGCGAAATCGCGCGGGCGCATCATCCACCGCCCCGTCCCGACCTCGACTTCCGTGTCGGCATAGGCCTGCGGCGCTTTGGCCTTGGGCATGAACCGTTCGCGCGGAACAGCCAGAAGCGCGGATTGCAGCCGACGGTCGGTCACGTCGGCGGTGCGGATCTGGCCATCGACCATGATGCGGCGTTCGCTGTCGAATTCACTCACGGGGATTATCCTTCCGGCCAGCCTGCTTTCGTGCCGCTTATATCGCGCGAGTTTCGCGCGCGGCAAGCATGGGTGACGGTCAAATGCGCGCACGCATTGCCGAGCCGCCAAGGCTTCGCTAGATATCGCCTTCCCGCATCGGATGGTCCCGTGGCGGAGTGGTTACGCAGAGGACTGCAAATCCTTGCACCCCGGTTCGATTCCGGGCGGGACCTCCACCTTCCAGACAGTCAGACTGGCCTCTAACGCCTTACTGCGCCGGTTTCTGGCGGCCGGTCGCAACACCGGCCGCGTCGAGCTCAGGATCAAGCCGCCCGGTAAGAAACAGGCCGAACATCCTGTAGTCGCTGATCAGAGACCAGAGCGGATAGGTGAAGGTCGCCGGCTTGTTGCGCTCGACGAAGGCATGACTGACCCAGGCGAAGAAATAGCCCGACACCGGGACGGCGAGCAGAAGCCACCAGTTGCGCGTGACCAGTGCCGTGATCAGGACACCGATCGCTAGCGCGGACCCGACATAGTGCCAGGCCCGTGTCGAGGGCTTGGCGTGTTCCCGCAGGTAATGCGGCCAGAACGCGGAAAACGTCGTGTATTCGCGCATGTTTCGAAGCCCCTTTTGCTAACCTTCCGTCAAGGCTGGTGAATCCTTTTAGCGAGTCCGCCCATGCCATTAACGCAATATTTACCCTTAACGCGCAGTTTACAGATGTCTTCCTCGTGGAGACACCCCACCATCCACCCAATGCCTTTTCGGGGGCCCTTTTCAAGGGCTCCCGATTTTTCTTTGGGCTGATGTGCAATGTGTCGCAGCCCGGCGCTTGCCTGTTCGGAGAAACGTCTGATACAAGCCCTCCTCGCTTCGACGCGATGTTCCTCGGTAGCTCAGTTGGTAGAGCAGGTGACTGTTAATCACCGGGTCGGCGGTTCGAGCCCGTCCCGAGGAGCCATCCCCTTCCCCGCAGACCTGTAAACACGATCGCCTAGGCGACAGACCACACCACGACTGCGCCTGCAATCAGGGCGGCCGGGGCCAGCAACCGGACCCAGAGCGGCTTTAGCCGGTTGGCCCACCAGAGGGCATAGCCATGATGCCAGCGGCGCGGAATCGCCAGCAGCAAGACAGACGTGATCACGACAAAACTGCCGGCGACGCGGAAGCCGTCCGGCCAGCGCGACAGATCAGCCGCGAGCCAGATGGCGAGCCCGGCAACCAGCCGCAAACCGAGTTCGGTCACATTGATGATGGGCGTACTACCCATACGCGCCAGGCCGGACCGGGCTGTGTGGGGCGCGGACGCCATCAGCACGCCGACAGCCGCAATCCAGAGACCGAAAGCGATAACGACCCAGCGGGCAATCTCGGCAATCATCCGATGTCCTCGCCCTCCCAGTAGTCCATCGTTTCCGACTTCCGGTAGCCTTCGCCCAGGCGCCGGACACTGACCCGTCCGCTGTCGGGATAGACGCAGACCTCGTCCGGGTCATTCTCGCCGATGATGAGATAGCGGCAGGTCTTTTCGCTCTCGTTGATGATGGCATGGCCGACCTGCTGCCCCGCGGGGAAGCAGACAAAGTCCCCCGCCTTCATCCGGTACCGTTTCGATCCGAGCCGAAGCGTCAGCTCTCCGGACAGGATGAAGAGGTGCTCTTCCTCCCGCAGGTGATAATGAAATGGCGCGCCCTGTTTGCCGGGTTCGATTTCCTCGAGCGCCACACCGACCTTGCTACCCCCGCCAAAGCTCGACAAATGCTTGTAGCGCAGTCCGAATTTCGATCCCTTCGAAAACTCTGTCCAGGGCACGTCACTGCAGGCGAAGGGCTCGAACGCGCCCTCCTCGTTCCGGCTGGTTTTCGGTTCGTCCATCGCTGCGTCCCTGTCCTGAATCACGGGCCAACCTAGCTGTGATGGAGAAGATACACGAGACGCGGTGAAACCCCGGCCAAGCCGTTTTTGCGGCGCAGAGCCGGGGCCTCCTTATTCATTTCGAGGTCCCGGTTCGGCTGCGCCGTCCGGGATTTCAGAATCTGTGCCTTCCACTCGGTTATGGGGGAGGAAGGCGGGTATTCTTTCCCGGCCCCTTTCTACTTCCCGCCAGAAGCCCGCCGCGTTAACCTTTCGGTAAGCTCACATACGGGGACGGACAATGCGGTTCATTGCACTTATCATCACGCTCGGCCTGGCGCCTCTGGCGTCAGCACAGGACTACACACTCGATGCACCATCCCAGGCGCATATCCGCCAGGCCATCGAGGTGAACTGGACCGCACCGCAGGACACAGGCGGAATGCTGGAAATCCGTCCGACCGAGGAAGGCGCGCGGCGTGCCGCCTACGCTTATGTCCGCAACAATCCGGAACGGATCGAGGTGCCAGAAGCCCCCGGCGACTACGTGCTGGTCTATGTCTTTGAGGGTGCTGTTCACGCGTCGCGACCGCTAACGGTCATCATGGCCGAAGCGACCGTGTCGGGCCCCGATTCGGTCGGCGCAGGCGAAACCTTCGAGGTCAGCTGGACGGGTCCGGCCAGCCGCAGCGATTCGATCACCTGGGCGGAACGCAACGGTGCCTATATCCGCGGTACGTCCTACGGTTACGTGCAGGACAATACTGAAGGCTCGCGCAGCCTGCGCGCACCAGCTGATGCGGGCGAGTACGACCTGATCTACCGTTCGGGCGAAACCATTCTCGCCCGCCATCCGATTTCTGTCGGGACCATTTCCGCTTCCGTCGAGGCACCCGCGCAGATCCATGCCGGAGGGCGCATTCCCGTGACCTTCGACGGACCGGACAACAATGGTGACCTGATCACTTTTGCAGACCGCGATGGTGACGTCCGCCGGGGGATCGGCAGCTACACCTATGTCACGAACGCCACGGACAATGCTGTCACACTTCGGGTGGGCGAGACGCTTGGCGATTTCGATGTCGTCTATGTCTCGAACAACCGGGTCATTGGGCGTTCGCCCATCACCATCGTCGAAGCCAGCGTCGACATCGACGGTCCGGGCGAGGCTTGGGCGCGGTCGCCTTTCACAGTCGCGTGGGAGGGGGCCGGCAATGCCGGCGACATGATTTTCATCGCTGACGTGGACGGGAATGAATACGACTACAGCTATGTCGATCCGAACGAGCCGGCCGTCGAATTGGTCGCGCCCGAAGTCCTGGGCGGCTACGACCTAGTTTACCGCACGCGCGGCGGGCAGGAGATGGACCGCGAAGCCCTGACAGTCATTCCGGCACCCAACCCGCCGGGCGAACTCATCGTCACACAAGGCCGCGCTGCGCTGGGTGAAGGGGATGCGGTCGAGATCATTCTCGATGCATCTGGGTCCATGCTGCAACGTATCGGTGGAGACCGCCGGATCGAGATCGCCAAGGCGACCCTGACCGAACTCGTCACCGACACCATTCCGGAAGGCACCGGCTTTGCGCTGCGCGTCTTCGGGCACCGCGAAGCCGATTCCTGCCGGACCGACCTGGAGATTCCGCTCGGTCCGCTCGACGCGGGCGCGGTGACGTCAACGATAGCCGGTGTCAATGCGATGAACCTTGCCCGCACACCCATTGGAGCGTCGATCGGCCATGTCCGCAGCGATCTCGCCGATGTTCCGGGCCAGCGCGTCCTCGTGGTTCTGACCGATGGCGAGGAGACCTGCGATGGTGATGCGGAGGTCCAGATCCAGGCCCTGCGCGAACTCGGCTGGGATATCCGCGTCAATATCGTTGGCTTTGCCATTGATGATGCTGACCTTGCCCGCACGTTTGAAAGCTGGGCGGCGGCAGGTGGCGGCGAGTATTTCAGTGCCGCCGATGCGGACGGACTTGCCGAGGCCATGACCCGTGCGGTTGCCACCCGTTTTGAGGTGGTCGATGAGGACGGTGAGACCGTCGCGTCGGGCCTCACAGGTGGTGACCCGGTCGTGCTCGCTCCGGGCGACTACCGCGTCGTAACAGCCGGCGGCGAGGTCGCCGCGACCATCATTTCCGAAGAAGTCACCACGGTCGGCTTCTTCGAGGATTGATGTGGGGGTAGGAGACGCGCGCCACGATACCCGTTGGTTATTCAGTGTGTCATCCCGGCCAAGCCGCGTCAGCGGCGCTGAGCCGGGACCTCGAACGTCAGGCTCCTGGTTTCAGGTCCCGGACCGCTACGCATCCGGGATGGCAACATTGGAATGCTAGCTCTCTGCTCTGGTGTTGAGAGGACGCCGGTCCTGCGGCATTCGCGATGCAGACACCTCCCCCGCCTCGGCCTGGCGTTTCCACATCGTGGCATAGAGACCGCCGCGCGCGATGAGTTCGTCATGCGTGCCGGTCTCGGCGATATGCCCGTCCTCGAGGACGAGAATGGTATCGGCACCGGCAATCGTGGACAGGCGGTGCGCGACCGCGACGGTCGTGCGCCCCTTCGCGGCTTCCTTCAGCGCAGCCTGAACCTCGCGTTCGGTCTCGGAGTCGAGCGCGGACGTTGCTTCGTCGAGCACCAGGATTTTCGGATCTTTCAGGATCGCGCGGGCGACACCGACGCGCTGTTTCTCGCCGCCGGAGAGTTTCAGGCCACGTTCTCCGACCTGCGTATCGAGACCGTTCGGCAGCTTGCGGATGAAGTCGCCCAGCCGCGCCCGGTCAGCGGCCTCCATGACTGCCGCGTCGTCCGCGTGTGGCGCGCTGTAGAGGATGTTGGCGCGCAGCGTGTCATTGAAGAGGACCACGTCCTGGGGCACCAGGCCCAGATTGGCGCGCAGACTGTCCTGCCGGACATGGCGCAGATCCTGCCCGTCGATTTCGATACGCCCGCCTGACGGATCATAGAAGCGGAAGAGCAGTTTCAGCAGGGTCGATTTGCCGGCGCCCGACGGGCCGCACACGCCGACGAAACTGCCAGCCGGGATATCAAAACTGACTCCGTCAACCGAGCGCTCTCGGCCTTCATGGGCAAAGCGCACGTCCTCGAACCGGATCGCGCCGTGCGGGATAGCGGCATCCATCGCATCTGCGGCGTCGGCGACGTCAGGTTTCAGGGCAAGGGTCTGGAACACGCGTTCAAGATCGACCGTCGCCTGCTTGATCTCGCGATAGGCCCAGCCGAGAATATTCAGCGGCTGATAGATATTCATCAGGATCAGCGTCACTGCCGCCACATCACCCGCTTGCAGAGTCCCGTTCCAGGCTTTGAGACCCGCGACGAGCGCCATCGCCAACAAGCCGGCATTCATCACGAGCGCCTGCAGCCCGTTGAGGAGCGCCAGCGAGGATTGCGAGCGCGCCGCCGCATCGGCATAGCGCCGCAGCGCGCCGTCATAGCGGTCGGTTTCGCGCGCTTCGGCGGCGAAGGCTTTCACCGTCTCGAAATTGATCAGCGCATCAACCGCGCGGGCATTGGCCTCGTTGTCGGCTTCGTTCATCACCCGGCGCAGCTTCACCCGCCATTCGGTGACCGAGAACGTCGCCAGTGCATACGCCGCGACCGTGACCACCGCGATGACGGGGAATTCCCAGCCATAGGCGACGCCCATCACGCCCGCGGCGAGTAACAGTTCGAACACGGTCGGCCCGATATTGAAAACCAGAAAGCGCAACAGGAAGTCGACCGCCCGCGCGCCGCGATCGATGATCCGGTTGAGCGCGCCGGTGCGCTTGGTCTGGTGGAAATTCAGCGACAGGCGCTGGACATGGCCGAAGGCGCGGACCGCGATCAGGCGCTGCACGTCCTGGCTGACTGGTGCGAACATGGCGTCGCGCAATTGCGGGGCACCGACACTCATGAAACGCGCGCCGGCATAGATCAGGAAGGCGGCGATGAAGCTCCACACCGCGACGTCTGCCGTGCGTTCGGTAATGGCATTCACGCCCTCACCGAAGAAGACCGGTGCGGCAACGGCGAATCCCTTGGCCGCAATGGTCAGGACCAGCGCCAGCACCATGCGCGGCCGCCATTTGCGCATGTCGGGGGATGCAAGCAGCGCGATCAGCCGCCCGAAAGCAGAGGCGAGCCCCACCGATGGCGGGGTGTCGGTGTTCGGATCGGCAGGGGTGTCGCTCATCCGCCCTCACATAGGGTGGGCTGACGCGACACGCCAGTGCCTAGCCGTCGTCAGTCAAGTCCTCGGCCGGATAGTCATCACCCTGCGAGGGCGTGGTGAAGACCTGGCCGGGATAAATCATGTCGGGGTCGCGGATCTGGTCGCGATTGGCCTGATAGATCACCGTGTATTGCACGCCCGATCCGTAGAGGCGGCGCGCAATCCGCCACAGGCTGTTGCCCGGTTGAACCACCACGCTGTCCGGCCCGAGATTGACTGCGCCCGGTGCCGCCCGCTCGAAGGGCAAGGCGATGACAGCCAGGACCCGCCCGTCCGGGCCGAGCATGTCGATTTGCAGGTCGTAAAGCCCCGGTGCCAGCGTATCGCCCGCCCGCACGGTCCAGCGCCCGTCCGAACCGACCGTCGTTTCGCCGATCGTCGAGCCATTGGCAATCACGCGAACGCGCATGTCGGGGTCTGCCCGACCCGAAAAAATCACGCCGCCGGCCTCGTCATAATCGACGGTTTCCAGCGCCAGTGGTCCCATCTCGATACCGTCGACTGGCCCCTGCAGCACGCGGCTCGCCTCGCCGGGACGGCCAAGCACCACCAGCGGCGTCTCATCCCGGCTTTCAGGGATGGAGACAATGACAACCTGTTCGGAGCGAACCTCGCGACCGTCCGGCATCGTCATCAGCAGGCCGAGTTCCAGAGAGCCGGCCGGAAGCGGCTCATCGAGAATGATTACCCACTCGCCGCGATCATCGACGTCCGCGCGTGCAATTTCCTCATTGTCACCCAGGACAGCCACGACGGCTCCGGGTGCGCCACGGCCCGCAATGACCGCGGTGCCGCGCGGATCGACCCGGACAATGTCAAAACTGGGCGGGGCAGTGGTCGTGACCGCGTCATCAATGAGAGGCCCGGGCGCATTTTGCGCCGTGCTTGCCGGGTCCACGGCCGCATCGTCACCACCGGTTCTCGTGGTGATGTAGATGATTGCGGCAATGATGGCCGCAGCGGCAAGAATGCCGGCAATGATAAGGGACCGCATGGCGGTCATGGGGGACCTCCCGATCTGGCGCAACGCAGACTGCGCAAAAAGCCGCTCGCAAAACTCGCGCCGCGCCGATTCACGCAATAACCTGACACTCACGTCAACATGAGAAGGCATCCAGGACATGGCGAAACTTTGGTCAATCGGCGTCTTTTGCGGTTCGGCGAAGGGGGCAAGCCAGACCTATGCCGACGGGGCCAAGGCCGCGGGTGAAGCCATCGCCCGCGCCGGTGCCCGCCTTGTCTATGGCGGCGGGGATGTCGGCCTGATGGGGATCGCCGCCCAATCCGCGCTCGATCTCGACGGGCCCGTCCTCGGCGTGATTCCGGAATTCATGATCAAGCACGAAGGCCTTCTTGAAAAAGCCGAGACCCGTATCGTCACCACGATGTCGACGCGGAAAAACATCCTGATCAACGAATCGGATGCGTTTCTGATTCTGCCCGGAGGCGTCGGCACGCTGGAGGAAATCTTCGACGTGCTCTCGCGCAACCGGCTCGGTCTGCAGAAAAAACCCGTGGCGTTCCTGAATGTCGGCGGTTTCTGGGATCCGGTTTTCAGCCTGCTTCAGCGCACCGAACAGGAGGGCTTCACCCCGCCCGGCTTCTCCGGAGAGGTCCTGATTGAGACCGATGCAAGCACGGCGGTCCGGCACCTGATGAGCGAGTTGGGCGATTCGGGAGACGCGGCATGAAGGCGACAATCGCAGGCGCAGCACTGGCCGCAGGCCTCACAGCGGTGGCCGCCGAAGCGGACTCACCCCTGACCGACGCATTCGCGCCCTATCTGGGATCCTGCTGGTCGGCCCCGCTCAATGAGCTACCGGAACCGGAAACCTATTGTTTCGACGAGCTGGAGACCGGGTCTGTGCGCATCCTCCATTCGGTCGCGGGCCCGCACGGCATGCATTATGGCGAAGAAATCCTGCACTGGAACGCCGCCGAGGAGCGCATCATCTCGCGCTATCTCAACAACACGGGCGGTGTGGTGGACAGCGACGGGGCCATTATCGACGGTGCGCCGGTTCTCTACAGCTACAATGACTGGGACGGCGGGCTGCAGCTTCGCATCCACTGGGGCGCGGTCAGCGGGGATGAGGCCGTCTTCGTGCGCGAGCAGTTTCTTGGCGAGGACTATGGTGGCTGGAACACTGAAGAACCGCGCTCGTTCACACGCGCCGGACCGGTATCGGACTTTGATCCGGGAGCAGGCGGCGACTATCCGCGCGGCAGTACGATTGAAGCCTTTGGCCCCTTGATCGGCCAGTGCTGGACTGCCGTCTTCGAGGGCAGTGAATCCCTCGATATCCATTGCTTTTCTACGGTTTTCGGCGTGCACGTCCGCGACCGGCACATTGTCCCCGGTCCGACCGACTATACCGGCGAGACGCTCTTCCACACCGACGCGAGCGGACAGCTTCACTTTCGCTATTTCAATTCCATCAACGGCGTGTCGGACGGTACCGGAGAGGCGGCCGAGGACGGCATCGTCTTTGGCGACGAAACCTATACCGGCAATGACGGTGTCACCCGGCGCTTCCGCGGCCGCTACTCGAATATCACCGAAGACGGCTATGAGAGCGTGACCGAGGAGCTGACCGAGAATGGCTGGGAAGTCGTCTCACGACAGAGCTTCCGGCTTGAGCCGGACAACCCGTTTGACTAGCCGGGTGTTGGCACCGCGTGGTGGGCGATCACTGCGTCCGCAAAGGCGTTGACGACGGCAATCTGGCTGTCATCCAGCGGCGGTGATACCGCCTCCCCCGAATTGCTCAGAAACGGAAACTCGACGAAGAGCGCGGGCGTATTCGCGTCCATCAACACGTCGAACAGCGCGCCCCGTCCCTCGTCCACGACCAGCGGCAGATCAGCGGGCAGGCTGGCGCGCAGTGTGCCGATGAAAGCCTCTTCGCGGCCCAGCCGGTCGGCCAGCGCCGCGCCCGCTTCGGCCTCGTTCGCGGCAAACCCCAGCGCAATTGTCCGCGCCAGGACCTGACGCCGGGCGAGATCTGACGCCCGGTAGATGATCAGCCCGCGCGCAGACGCCCGTTCACTCGCGACATCGGCGTGGATCGACAGCATCAGATCGGCACCGGCGGCATTGGCGATGGCCAGGCGCGTCTCGTCACTCGGCCCGCCCTCGCCCGATCGCGTCATGCGGACATCAAGACCGCCGCTAGCGGTTAGCCGTTCCTCGATACGCTGCGCGATCCGCAGCACCAGCTCGGCTTCGGGGTGCCCGGTCCAGGAATAATACCCGTCATCCTCGCCGCCATGCCCGGCATCGACGACTATGACCGGGTTTTGCGCATGCGCGGCCGCGCTGAAGACCAGTCCGGCGAAAATCGAGATCAAGATCTGAAGACGCATGGCGCGCTCCCGGAAGCGATGGCTCCCGGGAAAACTAGCGCGCGGACGTGAACAGAATGCTGATGCGCTTGCCGCCTAGTCAGGAGCGTGCGCACTTCCTCTCCCCCTTGGGGGAGAGGATCGAGGTGAGGGG
>NZ_JAZDRO010000006.1:0-108923 GCF_036330325.1 Hyphobacterium marinum | reverse complement strand
GGGTTGGGGTGGGGGGCGATCCTATGAACGCACACGCCAAACCTCCCCTCGATATCGCCGCCATACGCGGCGAATTCCCGATCCTGACCCGCGAGATCAACGGCAGGCCGCTTGTCTATCTCGACAACGCGGCCTCGGCGCAGAAGCCGCGCGCGGTGATCGATGCCGTCAGCCGCGTCTATGAGCACAGCTACGCCAATGTGCACCGCGGCCTGCATACGCTCGCGAATGAAGCCACAGAGGCCTTTGAGGGCGCACGCGAGAAAGTCGCGACTTTCCTGGGAGCTTCGACCCCCGACGAGATCGTGTTCACGCGCGGTGCGACCGAGGCGATCAACCTTGTCGCGGCGGCCTTCGGTCCCGGCCTGGAGCCGGGCGACGAAATCCTGATCAGCCAGATGGAACACCACTCCAATATCGTTCCCTGGATGATGCTCGCCGAGCGGACTGGCGCACGGGTTGTCTGGACCCCGGTAACCGACACCGGCGAGCTCGACACGGAGGCGCTCTCCGGCCTGATCAGCGCGAAAACCAGGCTGATCGCGATCACCCACATGTCCAACGTGCTGGGCACGGTCAACGATGCGGCCGCGATCACGAAGCTCGCCCATGACAAGGGCGTGCCGGTGCTGCTGGACGGCTCGCAGGCGGCCGTGCATCTGCCGGTCAACGTGTCGGAGATCGGGTGCGACTTCTACGCGTTTACAGGGCACAAGCTCTACGGCCCGAACGGGGCGGGCGCGCTTTATGCCAGGGGCGACTGGCTCGACCGTTTGCCGCCCTGGCAGGGCGGGGGCGAGATGATTGCCGACGTTCATGAGGACCGCATCACCTTCGCCGATGCGCCGCACAAATTCGAAGCCGGTACGCCCGCCATTGCTGATGTGATTGGCCTGGGCGCGGCGATCGACTGGGTCTCGCAATTCGACCGCATGGCGATCCTGGCCCATGAGCGCGCCCTGATGGACCGTGCGATGACGGGGCTTGCCGATATCGACGGGCTGCGTCTGATTGGAACGGCGCAGGACAAGGGCGCGATCATCGCATTCGCACTCGACGGGGCTCATGCCCACGATGTCGCGCAAATCCTTGACCGCTACGGCGTTGCGGTGCGGGCCGGGCACCACTGCGCCCAGCCGCTGATGCGCCGCTTTGGCGTGGACTCCACCGCGCGCGCCAGTTTTGCGCTCTACAACACGGCCGAGGAGGCGGATGCCTTCGTCGAGGCGTTGAAAAAAGCCCGTGGCTTTCTCATCTAGGACAGCGTGATGACCGAAACTGTAAAACGCGACCTGATCGACCTGTCCCCGCCGGCACTGCCGCAGGCGGATGCCGGTCCTGAGACAACCGAACCGAAAGCCGAGTTGACGCTGTCCGATGCGGAAATCACGCGCATTACCGATGACGTCGTGGCTGCGATGAAGACAGTCTTTGATCCGGAAATCCCGGTTGATATCTATGAATTGGGCCTGATTTATAAAGTTGATCTGGAAGATGATCATACCCTCAAGATCGACATGACGCTGACCGCGCCGGGATGTCCGGTGGCCGGTGAAATGCCGGTCTGGGTCCGCGATGCGGCCGAGACCGTGGACGGGATCGACAAGGCCATCGTCAACCTGGTCTTTGATCCGCCCTGGACGCCCGACCGGATGACCGACGAAGCGCGTCTTGCGCTCAACATGCTCTAGGGAGAGCCTGACCCATGACCCGTGAACGCCCCAAGGCCCTGAGCCTCACCGATGCCGCCGCCGAGCGAGTGAAGGCGCTGATGGCCAAGCGCGGAGCCGGTTTCCTGCGCGTCGGCGTCAAGAATGGCGGCTGTGCCGGCATGGAATATGTCATGGACTATGTCGCCGAGCCCGAACCGCTCGACGAGCGGGTCGATGACAAGGGTGTCTCCATTGTGATCGACGGGACCTCGCTTCTCTTTTTGCTCGGCTCGGTCATTGACTACGAGGTCACACCGCTGCACGCGAAATTCGTATTCCGCAATCCCAACGAGACCGATGCTTGCGGGTGCGGGGAAAGTGTGACGCTCGTCGCCGCGGCACCGGCGGGCTGAGTTCGCGCCCGATCTGTGATTAGCTGTCGAAAGCGGTGCGATTGCGCTTTCACCTCTGGCGGTCGCGGGTCTAGATAGTCGCGGGCGAGGGACGAAATGACCTGTTCCTGGGAAGGGGGCACCCGCCAATGAAGCTGATCATTTCCGAAACGTCGCCCTATGCCCGCAAATGCCGGGCTCTGGTGCGCGAAAAAGGTTTGCAGCCCAAGGTTCAGGAAGTCGTATCGATACCGTTCGACGACGCCCCTGAACTCCTGGAAGCCAACCCGCTCGGCAAGGTCCCGGCGCTGACCCGTGACAATGCGTCGACGCTGATCGACAGCCCCCTGATCTGCGAGTTTCTCGACAGCCTGGACGAACCGCGATGGGTACCGGCATCCGGCCCGGCCCGCTGGCGTGTCCTGCGGTTCCAGTCACTGGCCGATGGGCTCGTCGATCTGACCATCGGCCGTCGCATCGAACTCGTGCGCGACGAAAACCTGCGCTACGATTTCTGGGTCGGACGCCAGGAACGGGGGATCGCGAGAACCCTCGACCTTCTCGAGGACGAAAGCGACAAGTTTTCCGGTGCGGTCGATCTGGGTGCGCTGTCGATTGCGGTTGCGCTCGGCTATCTCGACTTCCGCTATCCGGAAAGCAACTGGCGGGACGGGCATCCCGGGCTGGCCGGGCTGTTCGCACGCTGGAGTGAGCGTCCGTCGTTTCAGGACACGGTCCCGCCTTCCGGGGCGTGAGCGGCATTGGCACGTTTGCGGGCCCGGGATGAGAGCCATCCCATGATCGGACCGATCACGAAATAGACGCCCCCGGCCATCGTCGACCAGCCGACCGGCAGCAGGAATCCCAACAGGATCGCTGCGACAGACACGCCAATCGCGGCCAGCCCCTGGTCGACCTCCAGCCGGGTCATGATGCGTTCCGCCTCGGACAGCTCCAGCACGTCTGATCGCCGCAAGGCATGCGCGTAGAGTAACGCAAACAGCCCGAAGACCAGCGCATAGCCGGCTGCGTAGACCGCCAGCATGTAAGGCACATCAGCCAGTGACAGCGTCGATTCGATCTGTCCCGGTGTCTGGAAGTAGCCGGTGAAGAAATTGACCAGGAAGGTCGCCATGAACTTCAGCGGATAGGCGAAGATCATGATCAGGAACAGGATGGTCGAGTTGATCAGGACGGTAAGCCCGTCCTCAAGGTCATAACGCCGGAAAAAGGCGTGATGTTTCGACCAGATCAGCAGGATCAGCGCGAAACTGAAGGCAATGGCAATTGCCTCTCGCCAGAGCGAGGCCAGCTCGCGGAAGGTCGCGGGGACCGCCGAGGCCACAATGAGAGTCAGCGATAGCGCAAAGACGATGTCGGACAGGTTCTCGAGCCGCGTGACATCGCGGCCGCGCCAGCGGAAATAGCGTTCGCCGCGCAGGCTGCGCCGGTTCTTCTGCTCGGTATCCAATGAAAACTCCCCCCGGAAAGCCTTTCCGGGGGGAGTGAAGCAGGCTTTGCCTGTACCGTCGAGCCGGATCAGGCGGCGGCGGCAGCGTCCTCTGGCGTTTCCACGCTGACGCGGTTCCGGCCGTTCTGTTTCGACTTGTAGAGATTGGTGTCGGAGCGCTCGATCAGGGATTCGATCGCTTCGCCCGGGCGGTATTTCGCAACGCCGAGCGAGACGGTGATATTGCCCAGATCCTCATTGGTAGATTTGCGCAACAGTTTTTTCGATTCGACTGTGTGCCGGATGGTCTCGGCCAGCTTGGACGCTTCGGCCAGGGACGTGTTCGGCAGGACGATGCCGAATTCCTCTCCGCCGTAACGTGCGACCGTATCGGTATCCTTGGCGTGCCGTGTCATGCAGCCCGCGACAAAGCGGATGATCTGGTCACCGGTCTGGTGGCCCCAGGTGTCGTTGAAGCGCTTGAAATGGTCGATGTCGCAGAGAATGAGGCAGAACTCCTCTTTCTTCTCATCGGCCTGGCGACGACCCTTGCGCAGTTTCTCGTCGAAACGCTTGCGGTTGGCGACGCCGGTCAGGGCGTCGGTCATCGCCTCCTCGCGGACGCGTTCGAGATTGGTCCGCAGCTGCGTGACTTCGGTCGAAGTCTCCTGGAGCCGGCGTTCGAGCGAGCGCGACCGGTTCTGCATCTTGGCCGTCGCCTCGACGAGGTCCTGGATCATGCGGCGCATGGTATCGGGGTCTGACGCGTTCGCCAATTCACCTTCGGCTCCCGCGAGGGTCTGGCCATAAGCTTCGGTATCGCGGCTGGCATCCGCGAGTGTCTTGGACACATTGCCGAGCTCCTTGCTCATGACACCTGATGAGTTGAGCAGAAGGTCTTCGATAACTTTCTGGCTGAAGAACTTGTCGTAGAGCCGGTCATTGATGGCAGCGGTGAAGGGCTCGCCGGACTCGATCATGGACTGAAGCGTGTCACAGAGATCGGCGTTGTGGTCGCTCGCATAAGACGACCAGACTGCGTAATTCTCGGGGCTGGGCGGCACGTCATGGGTTTCCATGAGTTCAAGCGCCCGTTTCGCCAGTGCACGGCATTCCGCGCCATTCAGAAGTCGTCCGTTCACCGCTTGCCCTTCCATTCACGAATGATGACCCTCCCCAGGGACATCTGTGTTGGCCGGAAGACTAGAGGCGAAAGGGAAAGAACCGGTAAACGGCCGGGCAGAAACGCTAGCCCAGATTGAAAAAGTCGGGCGTCTGGTCCCCGAATCCGGTCTGTTTCCGCTCACCCTTCGAGGATTTGCCGGATTTTCCGCTCTTGCTCCCCGTCGCGGCTTTTTCCGTCGTGGCACCGCTGCCGGACCTGGCCGGTTCGTCTGCCTTTTTCTTCCGGCCACCGCCACGGCCGGAGCGGGAGGGTTTGCCGGACTCGGCATCCTTGGCACGGGTATCCTTGGTATCGCCATCCTTGGCGTCCGCCTCGCCGGCGTCCGGAACAGTCTTTTGCGGCGCGGCCTTCGAACCGAAATCAGCGGTTTCGATCTTGTGTCCGATCAGGGCTTCGATGGCATCAAGTGATTTGGCGTCCAGCGGTCCGGCCAGTGTGACCGCTTCGCCGCCCAGTCCGGCCCGGCCCGTCCGGCCGATCCGGTGGACATAGTCATCGGCATGATGCGGGACGTCATAGTTGAAGACGTGACTGACCGCGGGAATGTCGAGGCCGCGTGCGGCGACATCGCTGGCCACCAGGAACCGCAATTCACCGGACTTGAAGCGTTCCAGCGTCTTGGTCCGCTGGCTCTGGTCCAGGTCGCCATGGATTGGCGCGGCCGAGAAACCGTGCTTGGACAGCGAGCGTGCGACCGTGTCGACATCGCGCTTGCGGTTGCAGAAGATAATGCCGTTCTTGACACCGTCGCGACCGATCGCGGTCCGCAATAGGTCGCGTTTGGCCTTGGGCGTCTTGTCTTTCACCCGCGCAATCAGCTGACGGATGTTGGTTCCCGTTGTGGCCGGCCTGGACACTTCGACACGCTCGGGGTTTTTCAGGAATTTAGAGACCAGGCTCTGGATTTCCTTTGGCATGGTCGCCGAAAAGAACAGGGTTTGCCGGCGCGGCGGGACCAGGGAGAAAATTTTCTCGATGTCGGGGATGAAGCCCATGTCCAGCATGCGGTCGGCTTCATCGACAACCATGATCTGGACGTCGAGGAGCAGGATCTTGCCGCGCTCGATCATGTCGAGCAGGCGGCCCGGTGTCGCGATCAGGACATCGGCACCCTGGTTGAGGATTTTCTCCTGCGGACCAAAAGCCACGCCGCCAATCAGCAAGGCCATCGTCAGTTTGGTGTTCGCGGCGTATTTCTCGAAATTCTCGGCAACCTGAGCGGCCAGTTCCCGCGTCGGCTCGATGATCAGCGAGCGCGGCATTCGGGCCTTGGCGCGACCGCGCGACAGCCGCTCGATCAGAGGCAGCGTGAAGGACGCGGTCTTGCCGGTGCCGGTTTGCGCGATACCCAGGACATCCTTGCCGGCCAGGGCAGGGGGAATTGCCCCGGCCTGAATCGGCGTGGGTTCGCTGTAGCCTGCCGCATCAAGCGCATCGAGGAGCGCCTTACCGAGACCGAGTTCTTGAAACGTCATGTGATCCTTGTGACCGGCTTCTACGCAAACGGCTGCGCCCTGGGGCGCAGCCGCTCCGTTACAGTCGCGCGCACCATAGGGTGAACGCCCGTCCTGTCAACGCGTTGGCGCGTCAGCGCCTATAGGCGAAGGGCGTTTCGTCCTCAAGGTCGGCATAGCGGTCACGCAGCCGCGTCTGCCGGCTTTCCATGTCCGTTTCCTCGCCGTCGACGAAAACATGGGTGGGCGCGCTCATGACTTCGAGCGGGTCGCCATCCCAGATAACGATGTCGGCGGCATAGCCGGTCGCCAGCGCGCCATAGCGGTCACCGACACCGTAGATTTCCGCCGGTGTCAGCGTGATCGCCCGGAAGGCTGCATCCCACGGCACGCCATGGGCCACGGCATTGCCGGCGTGCTGCGGCAGGAGCCGGGCATTGATGTACCCGTCTGCGGTGTCAGTCGTGTAGGCGACCGTCACACCGGCGGCATTGAGCCGTTGGGCCGCCGTCAGCGTCGAGCCAAGCGATTCGAACGAACCGGGCAGGTTGCGCATTGGATCGAGCAGGACGGGGATGCCGGAATCGGCCAGCTCATCGGCGACCATCCACGCCTCGGCACCGCCCCGGATAATCAGGCGGACCGCCCGATTGTCTTCCTGGAAACGGATCAGACGCAGGATGTCCGACGCCCGGTTGACCGTGACGACAAGCGGCATGCGTCCACGTACTACTTCGACCATCGCCGCCGCATCGGTCCGGCCCAGGGCCTCGCCCTGAGGACTGTTCAGATAGCGCCCGGGATAGCCGCGCGCATCAGCAAAGGCCGCTTCAAGGAAGGCCCAGGCCGCCGACCGGGACCCGCCAGCTGAATTGGCACCGGATTGGCCCATTTCGGCGTACATGAAGCTCTGGGTGTCAAACAGGGAGTCATATCCGCCGCCGGTATGGCCCAGGGCACCCTGACCGGCGATCAGATTGGCTCCGGTCGAAGGATAGACCGCATACCGTGTGACGCCTTCCATCCGGTTCACCGCCAAATGGCTGCTGTTCGGATTGAAACCGTCGGCGACATCGATAGAGGCCGAAAAGCTGGAACCGGAGGCGGCCGTATCCCGGGCCGAGCTCTCGGCACCGACTTCGACCAGGCCCAGCTGGCTGACAGGCGCGAAAATGCCAGGCGTGACCCATCCGCCGTTGGCGTCCACAGTGCGCAGACCTTCCGGCACGGCAAGGTCGGCGCTGACGCCGGTGATCTGACCGCCGCGAACCAGAACGGTGCCGTTCTCGATCACGCCATCGCCAGTATTGGTGATGACCCGTCCATTGATGATGGCGAAATCCTGCGCGGTGGCGGCCGGAATGGCGGCCAGGCCCAGCGCGGCCAGTGCGATAAGCATTCTCATCAGTCTTCTCCCTCACCTGGCAGGCCCAGCCGGAAATCACGAACCGTCTGACGCGTTTCATCGGAGCGGTCATAGAGAACCGCGCCATCGATGAAGACCTGGTCCGCAACGGCGTAGGTCGAATACGGATTGGCTGACCAGATCACGACGTCGGCGCGCTTGCCTTCTTCGAGCGAGCCGGTCTCGTCGAAAATGCCCAGCGCGCGGGCCGGGTTCGAGGACACCCAGGCCCAAGCCTCGGCCTCGCTGATATCAAGACCCATCCGGCGACCGTCAGACAGCGCCTTGGCGATCTCCTGGTTCAGGCGCTGTATGCCCAGCGAGTCATCAGAGTGGATCATGGCACAGGCCCCATTGGCGTGGGTCAGTGCCAGGTTTTCGCGAATGGTGTCATAGGCTTCCATCTTGAAGCCGCCCCAGTCGGCCCAGACCGCAGCGCAGATATCGGCGTCGGCCAGCAGGTCGGGTATCTTGTAGGCTTCGACCGCGTGGTGGAAGGCGGTCACCTGATAGCCGAACTCCTGGCTCATATCGATGACCTGGGCCATCTGGTCCGCCCGGTAGCAGTGCATCTGCACCAGGATGTCGCCTTCCAGTGCGCCCATCAGCGTGTCGAGTTCGAGGTCACGGGTCGGCGGATTATTGTTGTCCGGGTCGTCCCAATGCTCGTTCCAGCTGTCGCGATAATCGCTGGCGCGCTGCCACGCCGCGCGATAGCCGGCCATATTGCCCATGTCCGTCGCCGGGGACTGGTTGCGGCCACCATAGACGCGGGCCGGGTTTTCACCGCAGGCCATTTTCAGCGTGTAGGGCGCGTCGGGGAATTTCATGCCCTGCACCGTCCGCGAGGGAACATTGCGCAGGATAATGCCGCGGCCACCGAACAGGTTGGCTGAACCCGGCAGAACCTGAAGCGTGGTCACGCCGCCAGCCAGTGCGGCATCGAAGCCGGGATCCTGCGGCCAGACGCTGTGCTCGGCCCACACTTCTGCGGTGATCGGGCTGGTGATTTCATTGCCGTCCGAATGCGCGTCAGCGCCGGGCGAGGGATAGACCCCCAGATGTGAGTGGATGTCGATAATGCCGGGCGTGACGAAACGGCCCTGGGCATCGATGACGGTCGCACCGTCCGGTGCTTCGATATCGGTTCCGATGGCGGAAATCCGTCCGTCGACCATCAGCAGCGAGCCGTTTTCGATCCGCCCGCCAATCCCGTCGAGAATGGTCGCCCCGGTGATCAGGGTCGTCTCACCCGGCAGGGGCTCATAGGTTGAAGGATAGGGATCGGTATCGTGACGAACGAGATTGTCATTCCCGGATGATTCGGCCGTGCTGGATCCCTCTGCCTCTCCGCCGCCAGACGAATCGCTTGCCGGCTCGGCGTCCTCTGGCACGCCGTTGTTGCAGGCCGCCAAGAGCCCGGCCGCCGCGACAATCGCGGCCCACCTGTGCAGTCGTAACGTCATCGGATATCTACCCCATAATTCCCGCGGCACGGGGATGTGCCCCTTCGCGTATATTCAACACGGGGCAGGCGGGGTGCGTCAAACGTCGATTGAGCCGAACTGGGGCGCGTGTTCCTGGATGTACTGGAAGCGAAGTTCGGCCTTCCGGCCCATCAGTGTCTCGACCAGGGCTTCAAAACTCGGACGGGCGGCTTCCGGGAAAGTCACGCGCGCGAGCTGGCGAGTCTTGGGATCCATCGTCGTGGTTTTCAGCTGGGCGGGCGTCATCTCTCCCAGGCCCTTGAACCGGCTGATGTCGACCTTGCTCGACTTGAATTCCTGCGCGATCAGGGCGTCGCGGTGCGCCTCGTCACGCGCATAGGCGTTCTTGCCGCCCTGCGTCAGCTTGTAGAGGGGAGGCTGAGCCATGAAGAGCCGGCCCGATTCAATCAGAGCCGGCATGGCCGTGTAGAAAAACGTGATCAGCAGCGCCGCGATATGCGCCCCGTCCACATCGGCATCGGTCATGATAATGATCCGCTCATAGCGCAGGTCATCGAGGTTGAATTTTGATCCCGTCCCGCAGCCCATTGCCAGTTGCAGATCGGAGATCTCCTGGTTGGCCGCGATTTTGTCGAGACTGGCCGACGCCACGTTGAGGATCTTGCCCCGCAGCGGCAGAATGGCTTGTGTTTCCCGGTTGCGGGCCTGTTTGGCCGAGCCGCCGGCGGAATCGCCCTCGACCAGGAACAACTCGGTCCCGTCAGCATCCGCCCGGGAGCAATCCGACAGCTTGCCGGGCAGGCGCAGCTTGCGCGCCGCCGTCTGGCGCTTGACCTGTTTTTCCTTGCGACGGCGCAGCCGGTCCTCGGCGCGCTCGATACACCAGTCGATCAGGCGTTCGGCTTCCTTCGGTGAGCCGGCCAGCCAGTGATCGAACCGGTCGCGAACCGCCGTCTCGACAAGGCGCGCGGCTTCGGGCGTCGCGAGCCGGTCCTTGGTCTGGCCCTGGAATTCGGGATCATGGACGAAGACCGAGACCAGCGCGCCGGCGCCGCCCAGCACGTCGTCGGGGGTGATCAGGCCGCCCTTCTTGATACCCGCGATCTCGGCATAGGCGCGGACACCCTTGGTCAGGGCATTGCGCAGGCCCTGCTCGTGTGTACCGCCTTGCGGCGTCGGGACGGTGTTACAGAAGGACTGGGTAAATCCGTCGGCATCGCCAAAGCCGGTCGGCGACCACGTCACGGCCCATTCCACGCCGCCATGGCCGCTTTCCCGCTCGATCCGGCCGCTAAAGCTTTCAGCCGTGACGAGCGTCTTGCCCTTGACGATTTCGGCAAGCCGGTCGGCAAGCCCGCCCGGAAAGGACAGGACAGCCTCGGCCGGCGTCTCGGTACCCTCGACGAGTTCCGGCGCGCATTTCCACCGGATTTCCACGCCCCGGCGCAGGAAAGCCTTGGTACGGGCCATGGCGAACAGGCGTGCGGGACGCAGGCGGGCTTTCTCGCCAAAGATCTGCGGATCGGGACGGAAGCGGGCGCTGGTTCCGCGCCGGTTGGGGGCGGGGCCAACGGTTTCCAGTGGACCTTGCGGCAGGCCGCGCGAGAAGCTCTGGCGGTAGAGCGTGCGTTCGCGGGCCACCTCGACCACCAGCGAGTCCGACAGCGCATTGACGACCGACACGCCCACGCCGTGCAGGCCGCCGGCGGTCTTGTAGGCCTTGTCGGAGAATTTCCCGCCCGCATGGAGTGTCGTCAGCACGACTTCCAGTGCCGACTGGTCCTTGAATTTCGGGTGCGGATCGACCGGAATGCCCCGTCCATTGTCGGTCACGGTCACAAAGCCATCGGCATCCAGGCGGACCTCGATCCGGTCGGCCCAGCCCGCCACGGCTTCATCCATGGAATTGTCGAGCACCTCGGCGAAGAGATGGTGCATCGCGCGGTCGTCGGTGCCGCCAATATACATGCCGGGCCGGCGGCGGACCGCTTCGAGACCTTCCAGGACCTCGATATGTTCCGCGTCATAGCCGGTGCCCGACGGGGCGGCGGACTTGGCCGGAGACGGGGCCGGAGAGGGCGCAGCGTCCGGTTTGGCCGGGGCAGCGCCGAACAGGTCGGATTGGGCCGAGGGTCTGGTCATGATGGGAAGTCTGCCCGAATGAAACGATTCGGGAAAAGCCTATAGCAGCCAGAAACGGCCCCGGTTGAGCCGTCTTTCGCAGCGATCAAGCTGGGACTGATAGCGCGCGGCGTCCTGGGCAACGGTATCGGCGGCCCGCATCAGCCAGGCATGCTGCCGGTAGGTGCCGCGGTTATAGCCGCCATGGCCCTGGTGGTAGGCGAGATAGAGCGCGCGCGCATCGGTCGGGGCAATCCCGGAGCGTTGTCCGCTGAGATGGCCGTACCAGCCGACGAAATCGACGGCGTCTTCAAAGCTGTCGCGGTCCGCAAAGCGTTGCCCGGTGGCTTCCTGAAACTCATCCCAGGTTCCGTCGAGTGCCTGCGCATAGCCATAGGCCGAGGACGGACGGCTGCCGGGAATGAAGCCGAGCAGGCGACGCCGGGCCGGCCGGGCATGGGCATTGAAACTGGACTCGCGTTTCAGGATGGCAAGCTGGATCGCCGGCGAAATCCCCCAGCGTCGCTCGCTGCGCTGTAGGGCCCGCCACCAGGACCGGTTGTCCTCCAGGATTAAACAGGCATCAGCGGTCTGCTCGGGCGGGGCGTGACCGCACCCGACGGCAAACAGGCTCAAGGCCAGTATGGAGGTTCGAAACAGCCGCATGTCGCGGACAAATGTCCGCGAACACGGTTAACCAGCGGTTTCCAGTCAGTCCGGCCTAGAAGACGAGGCGCAGCACAAGGCGGGCCGTGTGGCGCACAAATCCTTCACGCAGGTCGGCGTCGTAGTCGAACGAGAAGGTCGAGTAGTCCGACCCGGCCTGCATCGCGAAGCCCAGAATCACACCCGAGCCGGGCAGGTCCTCGGCCTGGAAGGTGAAGGGATTGTTGTAGCCCACGAAACGCGCCGTGGTTTCCGAATCCACGCCGCCCAGCTCGTTGCGGTAACCGATCCGGAATTGCGGCGACCACCAGGCATCGGAGTCGCCATAGACCGCGCCGATCGTGAAGCTGGCCGTCGACGAGAAGGTCTGCGTTTCGCGGTCATCAACCAGGAGGTCAATGCCGACCCCGCCGCCGGTTTCCTCGTAGGAGCTTTCAAACAGGCGCAGATAATCAACCGAGATCGCCGGGCGCGCATACCAGCGGCCCATCTCCAGATCGCGGCCGAAGCGGGCCGAGGCGGCATAGTGATAGCCCGTCCATTCCGCTGTTGCGGTCTGGTCGAACGTGCCGATCAGGACCCGGCGTTCGGACTCAAAGCGATCAATACCGGCACCGGCGTAGAAATCACCGGTGAATCCGCCAGCCTCAAAGCCGCCATAGCCGCCGAACTGGGCGGTGAGGGCGGTCATGGGTTCGTCGACACCGTTGGATTCCGCGATTTCGCTGGCCGCGCCAACGAGGTTCAGGCCGACGCTGTAGAAGGGACCGGCCGGGCGGTCGATACCGGCGGCAACGCCGACGCCCTGACCGCGATAGCCCGGACCGAAGGCATTGGCTGCGCGGTCGGCGAAATAACCGAATTCCTGGACCCAGATACCGCCGGTCTGGTCCGGGCTGCGCCGGGCCGCATCGAGGCGGTTCGACAGGGCACCGATGGCGCTGTCATTGCTGGCGATGGCGAACTGGATCGCGCTGGCCGAATATTCCGGCAAAAGCTGGTCATAGGCCGAGAAGAAGTCCGCCGCCGTTGTCAGCCGCGCGAAGGCAGCGCCCAGCGCGCTATTGTCTTCCCAGGTCTGGAAGGCCGCGTTGTAGGCGGCCCCCTGATTGTCGTGCATGCCCAGCTCGCTCGCCGTGCGGCGGCGCATCGTCAGGACCAGCGTATTGGTGTCGTTCGGATCCCGCGACAGTGTCGACGAATACAGATACGGCGCGTCGGTGTTCTCAAGCTCGGTCAGCGCCTCGTCAATCACAAGCGTGCTGGCACGGAGCACGATATAGGATGCTCCGTCGCCGATCAGGTTGGACAGGGAGGCGGTGACACGAGACCCGGCCTGGAATGTCGCCGTGTCAGTGACATCGAGCAGCGGCGCGCCAGAGGGTGCCTGGTCGACCTGGAAAATCAGGCGTGATCCATCGCCGAAGCGCGCTTCGCGGATGGTGGCGGTTGCGGTGTTGAGGATTTCGAGGTCCCCGCCATCGGCCTGGATGGAGAGGTCGCCATCGGCATCGTGGATGGCGCTGGAAATCTGGGCCGTGCCGGACACCCGAAGCGTATCTGCGCCGGTCCCGAAATAGAGGTCGCCGTCAATAATGCCGGCTGAAGCATCAATCGTGTCGTCGCCCGATCCCATGCGGATATCGCCACGGACACCGGTCTGGGAATCGTCTTCAACGCCGTCAGCCAGCATCTGGCGATAGGTCACATCAATGGTCGAATTGCGCACATCAATGGCCGTGCGCTCGATCATTTCCTCCGGCGAGTCCGACCCGTCATCCGTCGTCGGGTCGAGCGCTCCACCGTTCTCGTCCCGCAGAAGTGCAGTGATAAAGCCGGTATTCTCGATCGTCCCGAGCGTGTTGGACTGATCGATAATGCCATAGGCACCACCACGGCCATTCGCCGTCGCAATGATGACGCTGTTATTGCGCAGGATCGGGGTGTTCGCGCCGGCCAGAATCACGATGGCACGGGCATCGCCATTCGTGCCGTTCATGATTGCCCGGATCTGCAGGTCGTTGCGGATGACCGGAATGATCGCACCGTTACCGAGCAGGACGGCGGTGGCATTGGCCGAGAAGGATTCCGCGGCAATTGTCCCGAGATTGTAGAGGCCGCCCTCCAGCGTCGTTGTGTAGAACACATTGTCGACCATGGCCCCTTCGATACGAAGGCCGGTCGACGTATTCCCGTCCAGAAAACCCGAACCGGTCACCGTGCCGCGATTCACAAAGCTGAACTGGAAAGCCTCTTCGGTCGAATCCTCGTCGTCCGGGTCGGCCGGAAGCGTCACAAGACCCAGCACGATATTGCCGGCTGTGCCGGTCGCAAATTCCGGTGAAATCCAGATGGCCGGTGCCGTTGTCCGCGCGTTGATGGTTGCGCCCTGGGTAATGGTCTGTCCGTTCGCCGAGGAGAACCCTTGTGAATAGAATCCACCACCCAGGCTGGCACCGATCTGGATTGCGGAGCCGGACAGGCGGATATCGTCCTCGTCAATGAAACGCGCGCCGATAACCGTCGGGCGGAAGGACACGCGGTAGGCCGAGGTGTCGACCGTGCCGCCGACGAAGAACATGCCGTCAATCGCCGAACCGACACGGATGCCGACACTGTCCACACCATTGGCGGTAATCCGGCCATTGTGAGTGAGGTCGCCGGTCAGGCCACCGCGGATGTCGATACCATAGGAGTAGTCACCCGTTATCCCGATTTGCCCGGCATTTTCTATGTTGCCATCGACAAGACCCATGGCCCGAATGCCGGCTGACTGGTTGCCGATAACAGTGATCACACCCGATCCGGTATTGACGATGTCGCCGGTAAACGTGCCCGGATCAATCAGGATCGCGACGCGGTTGGAACCGAACGCGGTCGGTCCATCCAGGTCGCCATCGCCGTCCTCGTCGGTCGGACCATCCGTGGACGACACGTTGATCTGCCCGGAATTGGTCACGCCGCCTGTCACGCCGTCATTAACCTGGATACCGACACCACCATCGGCACCGATCACCGAGATGTTGCCGCGGTTGTCAACGGTGTGGTTGCCGTCGACGATAACGGCTGGTCCGGGATCGGTATCGGCCAGCGTAACCCGGCCGGTATTGGTGATGATCAGATTGTCGCCATTGTCGCCCAGCGTCGACGTCCGGATCGGGTCCGTACGTTCGTCTGTCACTTCGGTATCACCAAAGGCCAGGGGCGCGCCCAGGAGGGCCGCGCTCAACGCGCTGGAAAGCAACAGACTTTTCCGCATGACAACACTCACAAACTGACAATCCGCTCGAGTCGAAAAAACCCGAGACAGCTATTTAGCCGAGTGGGTCCGCCACGTCGACCGTTTCCAGCGGCAAGGCGGCAGCGGAACCGGTGTTCCGCTGCCTCAAGCCCGCTAGCACTTGTAGTACATGTCGAATTCGACCGGGTGCGGATGCATTTCGTAGCGTTGCACTTCGGCCATCTTCAGCTCGATGAAGGCGTCGATCTGGTCGTCGTCGAACACATTGCCTTTCTTCAGGAAGGCGCGGTCGGCGTCGAGTGACTCCAGCGCTTCGCGAAGCGTCCGGCAGACGGTCGGGATGTCCCGCAGCTCTTCGGGCGGCAGGTCATAGAGGTCCTTGTCCATCGCGTCGCCGGGGTGGATTTGGTTCTCGATGCCATCAAGACCGGCCATCATCAGGGCCGAGAAGGTCAGGTAGGGGTTGCCGGCCGGATCCGGGAAGCGGGATTCAATCCGCTTGCCCTTCGGCGACGGCGTGTGCGGGATGCGGATCGACGCCGAGCGGTTGCGCGCCGAATAGGCCAGCAGGACCGGCGCTTCAAATCCCGGCACGAGGCGCTTGTAGCTGTTCGTGGTCGGGTTGGCGAACGCGTTGATCGCGCGGGCGTGCTTGATGATACCGCCGATGTAATAGAGGCAGGTTTCCGACAGGTCGGCATAACCATTGCCAGCGAAGGTCGGTTCGCCGCCCTTCCAGATCGACTGGTGGACGTGCATACCGGTGCCGTTGTCGTTCCAGACCGGCTTGGGCATGAAGGTCGCGGTCTTGCCATAGGCGTGGGCGACCATCTGGACGATGTATTTGTAGACCTGCATCCGGTCGGCCATCGTCGTCAGCGTGGAGAATTTCATCCCCAGCTCGTGCTGCGACGGCGCGACTTCGTGGTGGTGCTTTTCCGGCTCGAGACCGAGCTCGGTCATCACGGCCAGCATTTCGGAACGCATGTCCTGGGCGGAATCGATCGGCGGCACGGGGAAGTAGCCGCCCTTCGGTCCCGGACGGTGGCCCATGTTTCCGCCTTCCATCATGGTCGCGGAGTTGTAGGGGCCTTCGTCGGAGTCGATCGCGTAGCCGGTATCGTCCTGGCTGGTGGACCAGCGCACGTCGTCGAACACGAAGAATTCAGCTTCCGGGCCGATATAGATCGTGTCGCCGATACCGCTGGATTTCAGATAGGCCTCGGCCTTCTTCGCGGTGGTGCGCGGATCGCGGTTGTAGCTTTCGCCCGTCATCGGATCGAGCACGTCACAGAACAGGAACATCGTCTTGTTCTGGAAGAAGGGATCGATCGGCGCGTAATTGGCGTCCGGCTTCAGCGTCATGTCGGATTCGTTGATGGCTTTCCAACCATCGATCGAGGAGCCGTCGAACATGATCCCGTCCTCGAAAAAGTCGTCATCGACCATCGAGACATCGAAGGTGACGTGCTGCATTTTCCCGCGCGTGTCGGTGAATCTCAGATCCACGAACTCGACGTCTTCGTCTTTGATCTTCTTGAGTACCTTGTCGGACATTTTAGGAAGGGCTCCTGTTTGAGCGTTGGTGGTGGCGGGAGTAGGCAGCGGTCACAAGGCGTTGTCGTCGGTCTCGCCAGTGCGGATGCGGACCGCGGCATCCACCGGCGAAATGAAGATTTTGCCGTCACCGATACGTCCGGTGCAGGCGGCGGTCTGGATCGCCTCGACGATGGCCTCGACACGGGCGTCGGTGGCGACCAGTTCGATTTTGATCTTGGGCAGGAAGTCGATGACATATTCGGCACCCTTGTAGAGTTCCGAGTGTCCCTTCTGGCGTCCGAAGCCCTTGGCTTCGATCACGGTCATGCCTTGAACCCCGATATCCTGAAGCGCATCACGCACGTCATCGAGCTTGAAAGGCTTGATAATGGCTTCGATTTTTTTCATCCCACCCCGGTGCGTGTTTGACGATCCGGGTTGGGAGACGACAGAATCCGCCCGGATGAAGAGAACGCAGGTGCAGCATTAAACGATTCCGAATCAAAATGGCGCCCGTCAACGCAGAAATTTTTTCCGTGGACGCCATCAGGCGCGCCGACGCGTTTGCGATCGCGAACGGCGTTGACGGCTGGACGCTCATGCAGGCGGCCGGTCAGGCCGTCGCGCAATCCATCGCCCAGCGATGGTCGAAACGGCCGGTCCGGGTGTTGTGTGGCCCGGGCAATAATGGCGGCGACGGATTTGTTGCCGCTGCAGCGCTGCGGGAGAAGGGCTGGCCGGTTCGCGTTTTCCTGCTGGGCGATGCCGCAAAACTGACCGGCGATGCGGCCAGGGCCTATGCGCACTGGGGTGATCCTGCCGAACCGCTAGAGAATGCCCGGCCGGATGAAGCAGGGCTGGTGATCGACGCCCTCTTTGGTGCGGGCCTGGCCCGGCCGCTTGAAGGCCAGGCTGCTGAATTGTGCACTGCAACCAATAGCGCCAGAGCGGTTTGTGTCGCGGTTGATGTGCCCAGCGGTCTCGACGGCGACCGGGCGCAGGCGGACGGCGCTGTATTCAGGGCGGACCTGACCGTCACCTTCCATCGCCCCAAACCCGCTCACCTTCTCGAGCCGGGGCGCGGCCAGTGCGGAGAGATTGTTTGCGTCGACATCGGCATTCCGGATGGCTGGCGCGCTGAGATTGAGCCGGTCGGCGATTATAACACGCCGGACCTTTGGCCTGACCTGCCTACCCGCCCGGATAGGCAGACCCACAAGCACGGGCGCGGCCGCCTGGCCGTCCTTTCCGGTGGCCCGTCCGCGACGGGAGCTGCGCGCCTCGCCGCGCAGGCAGGGCTTCGCGCCGGGTCCGGTCTGGTCACGGTTCTGAGCCCGAAGAATGCGCTCCTGGTCAACGCCCAATCCCTGAGCGAGGTCATGGTGCGCGGCTTTGATGGCGTGGAAGGGTTCCTCGCCGGGCTGGATGGCCTGCGGGCGACCGCCGCCGTGCTCGGGCCGGGGGCAGGCGTGGGTGAGGGGACACGAGAGCTCGTCATCGCCGCTTTGTCCCGTTCACCAGCGCTGGTCCTTGATGCCGATGCGCTGACGAGCTTCGAGGGCGAGACGGACCATCTGTTTTCGCACCTGCGTCCCGGCGATGTCCTGACACCTCATGCGGGTGAGTTCGCACGCCTTTTCCCCGATCTGGCTGAAGCCCCAATCAACAAGATCGAAGCCGCCCGCACCGCGGCGGAGCGGGCAGGCTGTGTGGTTGTCTTTAAAGGCCCGGACACGGTCATTGCCGCACCGGACGGTCGCGTCCGGGTCAACACCCACGCAACCCCGGCGCTGGCGACGGCTGGGACAGGCGATGTGCTGGCCGGGATAACCGGCGCTTTCCTCGCCCAGGGTACCGATGCGTTCGATGCAGCCAGCGCGGCGGTCTGGCTGCATGGCGATGCCGGTTTGCGCGCCGGGGAGGGGCTGATCGCGGGCGATGTCATCGCGGCCTTACCCAACAGCTTCGCGGCGCTACGCAGGCGGCGGCGGACGGATGCCGCCCGGTCCGCGTTGAAATGACATTCGGGCGGGCGCGAATCCCGCTACCGGGGTAAGGATCAGGATCGAGACGCTTGGGACCAAGAGGGCGGGCCGCGCCATGACCGAGAAGAAACCGCTGACGCCGATTGAACGCGACGCGCTGGAATTTCATGCCGAACCCGTGCCTGGGAAAATTGCGCTCGCGCCGACAAAGCCGATGGCGACCCAGCGCGATCTGTCGCTGGCCTATTCGCCCGGTGTTGCCGCGCCGGTGAAGGCGATCGCCGAGGACCCGGAAGCGGTCTACGACTACACCTCCAAGAGCAACATGGTCGCCGTCGTCTCGAACGGCACGGCCATTCTGGGCCTGGGCAATCTCGGGCCCCGTGCGTCCAAGCCGGTGATGGAAGGCAAGGCCGTTCTCTTCAAGCGCTTTGCCGATATCGATGCTTTCGACATCGAGGTTGACTACACCGACCCGGACAAGTTCGTGGACTGCGTCGCCGGGTTTGGCGACAGTTTCGGCGGCATCAACCTGGAAGACATCGCCAGCCCGCACTGTTTCGAGATCGAGCAGCGCCTGCGCGAGCTTCTGCCCATTCCCGTCTTCCATGACGACCAGCACGGCACCGCGATCATCGCGGCCGCCGGTCTGCTCAACGCCTGCGATCTGACCGGTCGCAAGATGTCTGAGCTAAATGTTGTCCTGTGCGGGGCCGGGGCGGCGGGCCTGTCGGTGCTCGACCTCATCCAATCCATGGGCGTTGATCCGGACAAGGTGCTCGTCGTCGACAAGGACGGTGTCGTCCATGATCGGCGCAATGATCTCTATCCGCGCCTCGCGACCTACGCGAAGAAGACCGATCTGCGCACGCTGGAGCAGGCGATGAAGGGCGCGGACTGTTTCATCGGTCTGTCGGCGGGCGGCATCGTGACCGGCGAAATGGTCCGCTCGATGAATGCCGAACCGATCATCTTCGCGATGGCCAATCCCGAGCCGGAAATCCGGCCCGAAGCGGTTCTGGAAGTCCGCAAGGACGCGATCATCGCGACGGGGCGCTCGGACTATCCCAACCAGGTCAATAACGTCCTCGGCTTCCCCTACATCTTCCGAGGCGCATTGGACGTGCGCGCGCGAACGATAAACGAGGAGATGAAGATCGCCGCGGCCAAGGCGCTCGCTGATCTCGCCCGTCTCGACGTGCCCGACGAGGTCGCCGCGGCCTACAAGTCCGGGCGGATGCAGTACGGCAAGGACTACATCATCCCGACGCCCTTCGATCCGCGTCTCATTGGCCATGTCCCGCCCTTCGTGGCGCGTGCGGCGGTGGAAAGCGGTGTCGCCCGCATCGAGGCCAAGGACGACGAGAGCTACCGCCATTCACTGGCGCGCCGGGTCGATCCGACAGCGGCCCTGCAACAGCGCGTAACCGCCGCGATCCGGGCCGACCAGAAGACCATCGTCTTTGCCGAAGGCGAAGCACCGTCTGTGATCCGCGCGGCCCATGCCTTCCAGAACCAGGGATTGGGCAAGCCCATCCTCGTCGCCCGCGAGCAGATCGCCCATCAGAACATGCGCGAACTCGGCATCCCCGAGGACGCGCTGGAGATTTGCAATGCGCGCCTGTCAGACCACAATTACGACTATGCGAAATTCCTCTACGAGCGGCTCCAGCGCCGGGGTTTCCTGAAGCGCGATGTGCAGCGGCTGGTCAACACCAACCGGAATGTCTTCTCCGCCCTGATGGTCAAGATGGGCCACGCCGACGGCATGGTCTCGGGTGTCACGCGCCACACCAACACGGTGATGAATGATGTTCGCCTCGTACTCGACCCGATCGAGGGCGGGCGTATCGTCGGGATCAATGCCGCGATCTCGCGCGGGCGGACGCTGCTGATCGGCGACGTGGTCGAGACCGAGTTCCCGACACCGGACGAGCTGGCTGACATCGCCGAGGAAATGGCCGCGACCGCGCGCCGCTTCGGACTGACGCCGCGTGTGGCCTTCCTCTCTTATTCCTCGTTCGGCAACCCGCCGGGCGAGCGGACCGAGAAGATGGCCGGGGCTGTCCGTGTGCTCGACGCGCGCGGCGTGGACTTCGAATACGAAGGCGAGATGGCCGCTGACGTAGCGCTCAACCCCGAACACAAGGAACTTTATCCGTTCTCGCGCCTGACCGAGCCAGCCAATGTCCTTGTCATGCCGGCAGTGCATTCCGCCTCCATCGCGACACGGCTCCTGAAAGCCGCCGGTGCGGCGACCGTGATCGGCCCGATCATCGTCGGGCTGGAAAAGCCGGTTCAGATCACAAGGCTCGGCGCGTCGGTCTCCGACATCGTCAACCTCGCCGGGCTTGCCGCCTTCGATCCGTCGGCGGCGGGGTTGAAGACGAACTAGCGTTCTATTCACAGGCGCACACGGGCCAAACGCCCTTTCGTGATGCGCGTGTGATCGAACCACCCTATATGGTCACCCCAACGCACAGAGGGGACTGACATGGCCGGACGCGCCAGCCGCGACATGACCGAGGGACCGGTCTTCGGACACATCATGCGCATGGTCATCCCGATGAGCTTTGCCATCGTGGCGATGATGCTGACCGGCATTGTCGATGCCTACTGGGTGGGGCGGCTCGGTACGGCCCAGCAGGCCGCCGTGCAGATGAGCTTCCCCGTCTCCATGCTGATGATGAGCGTGGCCATCGGGCTGGGAGCCGGGGCGGTCTCCGCCGTCTCCCGCGCGGCGGGCAAGAAGGATTTCTCCTCGGTCCGGCGCATCGCCACCGACGCGCTGACCCTCGCCCTCCTGATGGTCGGGGCGGTCTCCATTCTCGGCATTCTGCTGGTTGAGCCGCTCTTCCGCGTCATCGGCGCAACCGAGACGATGATGCCGCACGTGACCGACTACATGACGGTCTGGTTTGCTGGCAATGTGCTGATCGTCGGCCCGATGGTGGCGAGCAACGTCCTGCGCGCCATCGGCAATGCGGTCGTCCCCTCGATGATGATGATCATCGCCGCGGTGGTGAACCTCATCCTCGATCCGTTTTTCATCTTCTCCGAAGTGCCGTTCGTCGGCCTGCCGGGCCTCGGCTGGGGCGTATCGGGTGCGGCTCTGGCGACGGTTGCGGCCAACGCCGTCACTTTCCTGCTGGTCGGCTGGTATCTCGCCTTCCGGGAAAAGCTGATCGACTTTTCCTGGCCGGGCTTCAGCGAGGTCTTCCACCACTGGGGCGAGATCGCGCGCGTCGGTATCCCGGCCTGCATCTCCAACACCTTCAATCCGCTTTCCATGGTCGTGGTCATGGGCGGATTCGGCATGGCGCAGTTCGGTGACGCGGCGGTCGCCGGGGTCGGGGTCGGGGGACGGCTGGAAGCCTTTGGCATCGTCCCATTATTCGCGCTCTCGGCCTCCATCGGGGCGGTGGCGGGGCAGAATGGCGGTGCGGAACTGACCGACCGGGTCCGGCGCGCCTTCCTGACGAGTTTCGCCTTCTGCCTGGGGTGGGGTCTGCTCGTCGCCCTGGTCCTGATCGTGGCGCAGGGACCGCTGGCGGCGTCCTTCCTGCCCAGCGCGGCAGGGCAAGAGGTGGCGCGCCTCTATTGGATGCTGGTGACGCTGACGGTCTTTGGCTACGGCATCACCATTGCCGCGAGCGCCGGGTTCAACGGGCTGGGGCGGCCCTCCTACGGTGTCATGATCACATCGAGCCGGGCGATCATGGTGATCGGCTTCTCGATAGCCGGGGCCTTCATCGCCGGCGGCCCCATCGGCGTGATCGCCGGTCTGGCTGTCGCCAATCTCCTGTCTGGTGTCGGCACGGCGGCCTATGTGCTGACCCGCGCGCCGATGACGGCCAAGGCGGGCAAGGGGCGCAAGGTTCCTAAACCGGTCGACAAGGTCGATGCCCCGGCCTGATCAACGAAAAAGCAATCCTGATTGACTTGTGCTGCGGCCAGGCAGATGCTCGGCTTTATGGCTTGCAACTCGATACATGCGCGCGGCTTGTCCCGCATTGATGAGGGTCTGCTTCTCGTAAGCAGTCAGCCCCGGGCCTAGCCGATTCCGGTCAGGTGCCGGGGTCAATTTCCGCCACAGATCACATTCCATCCCGACAGATATCGCTTGCGCCATCTTGATGGCCGCAACGATCCGTCACTGCTTTCGAGAGTCCCATGCGCGCCAATCCCGCCGTTTATGTCACCCGTTCCGATTATGACCAGCTCTCCGGGCTTGCTGCCCGTGATTCCGCCGCATCCTTTGGCGCAGCACTGCTCGGTCAGGAGCTTGACCGGGCAATCCTTGTGCAAACCGGTTCCAGCCGGTCATTTGTGCGTCTGAATTCGACCGTCACCTATCTGGACATGCGGACCGGCCGCGAAAGAGTGGTCAGGCTGGTCCTGCCTCAGGACGCCGATATTGATCAGGGCCTGATCTCGGTCCTGTCTCCGGTAGGTGCTGCCCTGCTCGGTCTGGTGCCAGGCCGGGTCTTTGGCTGGGAGGATGACCGGGGACGGTCCTGTCTGATCCGTATTGTCTCGATCGACTGACCCGCAATTCGCAAGCTCACCGCCGCTCCAGAATGACCGCCAGTTCCGGCTTCCCGTTCAGCGACGGGTGCGGGTAGGAGGCCGGGCTGGTCTTCGGCCAGGTCCAGCGGTCGGCCGGGAACAACGCGCGCATCGCGTCCAGTGAACAGCCATAGGGCGGACCGCCGCGCTCCGCCTTCTGCATGAAGAGGGCAAAGAGCTGTCCGCCGGGCTTCAGCCAGGCGTAAACGGTCGCCTCGTATTCGGTGCGCAGGCGGGGCGGGATGGCACAGAGGAAGGTCTGCTCGTAAACGCCATCGAGCGGCGCGTCCGGCCGCCAGGCCAGCACATCGCCTTCAAAGAGCGTGGCGGTGAGATCGCATTCCTCCAGCCGCTTTCGCTGCCAATTGATCGCGGTCGTCGAAAGGTCCGCGGCAATCGTCGCGATGCCCGCATCGGCGAAGGCGGCGACTTCCGGCGCGCGCCCGCAACCGGGTACGATCACCGAGTCGAGCCCGTCGAACGCGCCCGAGGCCTGCCAGTCGACAAAGGCCGGATGCAGGCCGGGCCGTTCCCACGGCGTTGAGTCTTCGACAAAGCGTTGCTCCCAGTCGAGGGCGGAACGGGTCTCGTCAGTGGTCATGGGCGTGAACGCTTCCGGCACGGGGAATTCCGTTTGCCTCTACATAGGAGCCTGCTATCACGCCGTCACGCGGGATGTGTGCCTTGCGCACCATCCCGGCGCGATGCGGATGTGGCGGAACTGGTAGACGCGCTGGATTTAGGTTCCAGTGGAGCAATCCGTGGAGGTTCGAGTCCTCTCATCCGCACCATAACTCCGCACCTGCCGCGCCTGCCCGTTGCGCGCGGGGAATCGCCGTGACATAACGCGCGCTCTTTCAACCGGGGGCGCACACCACCCGCCCGAAACGCATGACTTAAGGCCGATCGATGAACGTCACCGAAAAGAAGTCCGAAGGCTTGAGCCGCACCTTTGAAGTCACCATTCCTTCCAAGGATTTGCAGGCTCGCCTGACCACCAAGATCGAGGAAATCCAGCCGCAGGTCCGCCTGAAGGGCTTCCGTCCGGGCAAGGTGCCGGCCTCGCATATCCGCAAGGTGTTCGGCGAATCGATCCTCGGCGACGTGCTCGACGAGATGCTGCCCGAAACCGTCAAGTCGGTGATGGACGAGCGCAAGCTCGAAGCCGCCTCCCAGCCCAAGCTGGAGGTCAAGACCGATCCGAAAGGCGCGATGGCGGGCGAGGACTTCGAATTCGAGATCCAGGTCGACATCATGCCGGAGTTCGAGGCTGCCGATCCGGCCAAGCTGAAACTGACCCGTCCGGTCGCCGAAGTCGGCAAGGACCAGATCGACGAAGCGCTCGCGAACCTTGCCAAGGAAGCGCGCTCCTACAAGGAAAAGACCGCCAAGACGGCCAAGGCCGAAGAGGGCGATGTCGTGGTCATCGACTTTGTCGGCAAGATCGACGGCGAAGCCTTTGACGGTGGTTCGGCCACCGATTCCCGCGTCGCCATCGGCGACGGGGCCTTCATCCCGGGTTTCGAGGAGCAACTCGTCGGGGCCAAGAAGGGTGAAGAGCGCCAGCTGAAAGTGACCTTCCCGAAGGATTATGGTGCCGAGCACCTGGCCGGCAAGGAGGCCACGTTCGACGTCACGGTGAAGTCCATCGAGGCTCCCACCGAGACCAAGATCGACGACGATCTGGCCAAGAATTTCGGTCTCAGCTCGCTCGACGAACTCAAGAACGCGCTCAAGTCCCGGTTCGAGAAAGAGCACAGCCAGCAATCCCGGATGAAGGTGAAGCGCGATCTGCTCGACCAGCTCGACGCCGCGCACAACTTCGACCTGCCGCCGGGCATGGTCGACCAGGAATTCGAGACCATCTGGCGCGAAGTCAGCCACGCGATGGAGCACGGCCACCTCGAGGACGAGGACAAGGACAAGTCCGAAGACGAGCTGCGCACCGAATATCGCGGCATTGCCGAGCGCCGTGTTCGCCTCGGCCTGGTCCTCGCCAAGATCGGCAAGGGCTCCAAGGTCGAAGTGAGCCAGGAAGAGGTCGCCCGCGCGATCAATGCCGAGGCCGGCAAATACCCCGGCCAGGAAAAGCAGGTCGTGGAATACTTCCAGAAGAACCCGAACGCCGTCGCCCAGATGCGCGCGCCGATCTATGAAGAGAAGGTCGTCGATTACATCATCGAGCTGGCGGACGTGAAGGACACCAAGGTGTCGCGCGACGCGCTGTTCGCCGAGGACGAGGAACCGAAAGCCAAGGCCTCTGCCAAGAAAGCGCCGGCCAAGAAGGCGGCTGCGAAAAAGGCTCCGGCCAAGAAGGCCGCTGCCAAGTCTGACGACGCCAAGCCGGCCGCCAAGAAAGCCCCGGCCAAGAAGGCCGCCGCGAAAAAGGCTCCGGCGAAGAAGGCACCTGCCAAGAAGGCCGCTGCGAAGAAATCCTGATCCTTTGCAGGTTCAGAACAATATCACGAGCGGGGCGGTCATCGGCCGCCCCGTTTCGATTCACGGTATGGCTGACTCGACCGGTAGGTCGGCACCGTCCGAGGCGAGTGCTTCGATGATGTGCCATAGACTGTTGGGATCGCTAGAAAGCTGACGAGCAAGTTGAGATAGCGCTTCGCATTCCAGCTCGCCGTCGGAATCAGGCAGTGCAGCCAGCAGCGTCTCCGCAAGGCCGAGGTAGATCGCTGCCGTCGTTGATTGGTCAAACGGCAAATCGCTCCTGTGTGCATCAAGAAGCCGGGCGAGCGTCTGATCCGAGAAAGGGGCCGCATCCTCAGCCTCATCGTCCGACTCAAAGGCGATGGAAGAAGGAGGGTGAGCGTGCCGCGGCAATTCTCTGGTCGTCACAAGGGTTGCACAATATCCGACCAGATAGGCAGCGACTTCTTCCTCTATCGTCCCCACATCGCGAAATGCCGACTGGTCAACTGCCCAGCGATGAAAAGTTTCGTGCGCGGACGTGCGAGCGATCCTCGCGATAAGGTGATCCGAATCTGCGTGAAATGCGATCGGTAGTCGCCACGGATCCCCCCGGCGGCGCAGCCCGCGATCGACCCTTGAAAATCCGGCTCCACCATCAATCAGGTAGAGCGTGACGTCCATTGGCGGAGCCTGTTCCCCCGTGCAGAACGTAAATCCGCGATTCAAAACCTCTTGAATGGATACGGCGGCATTTACCGTGAGGCTGCGGTCCTCAGAGCTGTGGTTTAACTCCACTTCCGCAGACGGGCGGAACGAGACCGGAATTTCGGTGGCGGGCCGGATTGTCTGCAAGTGGCCGGGAAGGACGACCCCAGCTGACCAGATGACGCCCAGGGGCGACTGAGTATGTTGAAAAGAGTGTCCTGAGGCGTGCTGCGCCGTGATCGGCATGTCGGGGGTTGCGCAAGCGGCCAGGGCGAGTGCCGAAAGGACGGCCGCCGGTTTCCAGGCGGCCATCCCGGCATACTGACTAGCAGATAACGACGTAGGGCTGTCCTTGCTCACACTCGTTGATCCACATCTCGCCATCGGACGCGACAAGTGATCCATCATATTGAACGCTTATCAAGAAGGTGTTGTAGCCTTCCTCTGTGCTGAGCGGACCGGAATAGAGCTCGAAATCTGCCGATGCGGCACCTTGTGCATTTACAGCCGCCCAGGAATTGACGGCATTGGGATCACTCGGCGTGATGACATTGCCCGAACGCGACCAGCCGAACGTCTGAGAGGCGACTAGGCCGCCACTTGCGTTGCGGGCATGAACCGTGATCGAACCCGACTGTGGGACGCTGACGCTTGAGCCATCAAGGTGAAACGACAGCAAGTTCGCGTCGATGCCCTGTAGGAGCGGATTTGGCTCGACATATTCGGGTTGATCTTCGCCGCCCCAGGTTCCTCCCACTGTGCCACGGGTGACAGTCTCGTCCGTGCAGCCTTGTTGACCGCACGTTTCCGTTCTTTCGACCTCAACTTCCCAATTGACCGACGTGCACCCATGCAAGCCAGCAATCGCCACTGTCCCTACCAATAAAACGATACGCCGCATGTCCGAAATCTCCCGATATAAAACACGCAAAGGTAGAGTATAGACAACTTTAGCGCAAGCTGCGAAAGGCGTCGCACAGTCGGATGTCTTGCGCGGGGCGTTTTCGCTTCCGATAGTCCTGTTCGCCACTCGTTAAGTGAATCGGTCTTCTGTCCCCGGCCGAACCCACAGTCATTTCCATCCGGAGCGCGTTACACGATGAGAGATCCCGAAGACGTCATGATGAACCTCGTCCCCATGGTGGTGGAGCAATCCAGCCGGGGCGAGCGGGCCTACGACATCTATTCCCGCCTGCTGAAGGAGCGCATCATCTTCGTTACCGGTCCGATCGAGGACCACATGGCGACGCTCATCATCGCCCAGCTGCTGTTCCTGGAATCGGAAAACCCGAAGAAGGAAATCGCGATGTACATCAACTCGCCGGGCGGTGTGGTCACTGCGGGCCTGGGGATTTACGACACGATGCAGTACATCCGCTCGCCGGTCTCGACCTCCTGCATCGGCATGGCGGCCTCGATGGGCTCGCTACTGCTGGCCGGGGGCGAGAAGGGTATGCGGTCCGCCACGCCGAACGCCCGCGTCATGGTTCACCAGCCCTCGGGCGGTTTCCGCGGTCAGGCCTCGGACATAGAGCGGCATGCCGAGGATATCCTGAAGCTGAAGCGCCGCCTCTACGAAATTTACGTAAAACACACCGGTCAGGACTACGATACAGTCGAACAGAAACTGGATCGCGATACCTTCCTGTCCGCCGATGAAGCCAAGGATTGGGGCCTCATCGACCACGTGTTCGAGAAGCGGGAAGGTCTCGAGACGCCGAAGGAGTAGGGTGGCATTACGGTTAACCGCGCTTGATCGTTGCGCCCGCAATGTGGTCGTATGCGCAGGCGCGGAAACCTTTCGCTAAACTCCGGCCCTGATCCTGCATGGGTTTGGGGCCGAAGCGGAGGGCAGCGTGCCGCGCAAGTGTGAGGGAAGGCAGTCATGAGCAAATCATCCGACAGCAGCGGAGGCGGCGACGCCAAGAACACGCTCTACTGCTCATTCTGCGGCAAGAGCCAGCATGAGGTCCGCAAGCTGATCGCGGGCCCGACCGTGTTCATCTGCGATGAATGCGTCGAGCTGTGCATGGACATCATCCGCGAGGAGAACAAGTCCACCCTCGTCAAGAACAAGGAAGGCGTTCCGACCCCGCAGGAGATCAACCAGGTCCTCGACGACTATGTGATTGGTCAGGCGCGCGCCAAGCGCGTGCTCGCCGTGGCGGTCCACAACCACTACAAGCGCCTCAACCACGCCGCCCAGAACCAGGACGTGGAACTGGCCAAGTCGAACATCCTGCTGATCGGCCCGACCGGTTGCGGCAAGACGCTGCTGGCCCAGACGCTGGCGCGCATCATCGACGTGCCCTTCACCATGGCCGATGCGACCACGCTGACCGAGGCCGGCTATGTCGGTGAGGATGTCGAGAACATCATCCTGAAACTGCTGCAGAGCGCGGACTACAATGTCGAGCGCGCCCAGCGCGGCATCGTCTATATCGACGAGGTCGACAAGATTTCGCGCAAGTCCGACAACCCGTCGATCACGCGCGACGTGTCAGGCGAGGGCGTCCAGCAGGCGCTTCTGAAGATCATGGAAGGCACGGTCGCATCCGTGCCGCCGCAGGGCGGCCGCAAGCATCCGCAGCAGGAATTCCTGCAGGTGGACACGACCAACATCCTCTTCATCGTCGGCGGCGCGTTCGCCGGGCTGGAGAAAGTCATTTCCCAGCGCGGCAAGGGCTCGGCCATCGGCTTCGGGGCCGACGTGCGTGAAACCGACGACCGGCGCACGGGCGACATCCTGAAGGAAGTTGAACCCGATGATCTGCTGCGCTTTGGCCTGATCCCGGAATTCGTCGGCCGTCTGCCGGTCATTGCGACTCTGGAAGATCTCGACGAGGGTGCCCTGATCCAGATCCTGACTGAGCCGAAGAACGCGCTCGTGAAGCAGTATCAGCGCCTCTTCGACATGGAAGGCGTGGGCCTGACCTTCAACGATGAAGCGCTGAAGGCCATTGCCCGCAAGGCCATTGCCCGCAAGACGGGGGCCCGTGGCCTGCGCTCCATCATGGAAGGCATTCTTCTGGAGACCATGTTCGAACTTCCGGGCCTGGAAGGCGTGGAAGAGGTCGTGGTCAATGGCGAGACCGTAGAGGGCAATGCCAAGCCGCTCTACATCTACGCCGAGAAGAAGAAGGCCGAACCGCGCGCCGAGCCGCGTTCCAGCGCCTGACCTTGACGCGCGGCGGCCTGATCGCCACCTGACCCATAGAGAGGGGCCGGATCAGGCCCTGCTGCAAAACGCCCGCAGACCGGCTCGAATCGCGCCACTCTGCAGGGCTGAGACACTTGCGCGCCGATTGTGCCGTGGCGCATCAGGAGACCTGTCAGTCCATGTCTGAATCCCGTACGCTTCCGCTTCTTCCGCTTCGCGACATCGTCGTGTTCCCGCACATGATCGTGCCGCTCTTCGTCGGCCGCGAGAAATCGGTGAAGGCGCTGGAAGAAGTCATGCGCGGCGACAAGCAGATCCTGCTCGCCACCCAGATGAATGCGGGCGATGACGACCCGGCCACCTCGGCGATCCACCAGACCGGCGTGCTGGTTTCGGTCCTGCAATTGCTCAAACTGCCTGACGGTACGGTCAAGGTGCTCGTCGAAGGCGGTTCGCGCGTGCGCATTGCCCGCTATCTCGACAATCCGGAGTATTTCGAAGCCGAAGCCGAGATCATTCCCGATGCGGCTGGCGATGCCTCGGAAATCGAGGCGCTGATGCGCGCCGCGGCGGAAAAATTCGACGATTACGTCAAGCTCAACAAGAAGGTGCCGCCCGAAGCGCTGGCGTCGGTCGGTCAGATCACCGACCCCTCCAAGCTCGCCGACACCATCGCCGCGAATCTGGCCGTGAAGATCGCTGACAAGCAGGTCCTGCTTGAGGAAAGCGATGTGGCGCGCCGGCTGGAGCGCGGTCTCGGCCTGATGGAAGGCGAGATCAGCGTCCTCCAGGTCGAGAAGAAGATCCGCAGCCGCGTCAAGCGCCAGATGGAAAAGACGCAGCGCGAGTACTATCTCAACGAGCAGATGAAGGCGATCCAGCGCGAGCTGGGAGAGCCGGATGAAACGCGCGAGGAACTCGCCGAGCTCGAGACCCGCATCGCTGAAGCCAAGCTCTCGAAGGAAGCCCGCACCAAGGCGGAAGCCGAATTCAAGAAACTCAAGCAGATGGGCCCGATGTCGGCCGAAGCGACCGTCGTGCGCAACTATCTCGACTGGGTGCTGGCGCTGCCCTGGGGCAAGCGCAAGCGCCTGAAGTCGGACCTGAAACGCGCCGAGACCATTCTTGATGATGACCATTACGGTCTCGAGAAGGTCAAGGAACGCATCCTCGAATATCTCGCGGTTCAGGCCCGGGCGAAAAAGATCAAGGGGCCGATCCTCTGCCTCGTCGGACCGCCTGGCGTCGGCAAGACCTCGCTCGGCCGTTCGATCGCTCGTGCAACGGGGCGCGAATTCGTGCGCATGTCGCTCGGCGGTGTTCGCGACGAGGCGGAAATCCGCGGCCATCGGCGGACCTATATCGGCTCGATGCCGGGCCGGATCATCCAGTCACTGAAGAAGGCCAAGTCGGCCAATCCGCTCTTCCTGCTCGACGAGATCGACAAGCTCGGCGCGGACTATCGCGGCGACCCGTCCTCGGCGCTGCTCGAAGTGCTGGACCCGGAACAGAATTCGACCTTCGCCGACCACTATCTCGAACTCGACTATGACCTGTCGGGCATCATGTTCGTGACTACAGCGAACTCGCTGAACATGCCCCAACCGCTTCTCGACCGGATGGAGATCATTCGTATCGCCGGTTACACCGAGGACGAGAAGGTCGAGATTGCCCAGCGCCACCTGATCCCGAAACAGCGCAAGGAACACGTGCTGAAGGACGAAGAATGGTCCCTGAGCGAACCGGCGCTGCGTGACCTCATCCGCTATTACACGCGTGAGGCGGGTGTGCGTAACCTGGAACGCGAGATCGCCAATCTCGCCCGCAAGGCCGTGCGCAAGATCGAGGGCGGAGAAACGAAGTCCGTCGATGTCACGACCGAAAACCTTAATGACTTCGCCGGTGTGCGAAAACACCGCTTTGGCGAGACCGAGGGCGACGACAAGATCGGCGTCGTGACAGGCCTGGCCTGGACCGAGGTCGGCGGCGACCTGCTGACCATCGAAGCGGTCAAGATGGCCGGCCGTGGCAAGATGACCGTGACCGGCAATCTGCGCGACGTGATGAAGGAATCCATTTCCGCGGCGAACAGCTTTGTTCAGGCCCGCGCCCCGTCGCTCGGTGTAAAGCCCACCGTCTTCCGGGCGACCGACATCCACGTTCACGTGCCCGAAGGCGCGACGCCCAAGGATGGTCCGTCGGCCGGTGTGGGCATGATGACGGCCATTGTCTCGGTGCTGAACCAGATCCCCGTGCGCAAGGATGTCGCCATGACTGGCGAAATCACACTGCGCGGCCGGGTCCTGCCGATTGGTGGGCTGAAGGAAAAACTCCTCGCCGCGCTGCGCGGCGGTGTGAAGACGGTTCTTATCCCGTCGGAGAACGAGAAGGACCTCGCCGACATCCCCGACAATGTGAAGTCGGGCCTGGAAATCATTCCGGTCTCCACTGTCGAGGAAGTCCTCAAGAACGCCCTGGTCCGGGAGGTCGAACCGGCCGAATGGACTGAGGCCGATGAGGCCGCGCTCGCCGCGCTCTCATCCCAGCCCCAGAGCGGGCAGGGCGGCGGTGCCGTCGCCCACTGACGGCGGTTTTTTTCAGGACTGATGAATTGCCAAGCGCCGCTCGTGTTAAACGGGCGGCGCTTTTCCTGCACGATTACAGCTTGTGGGCGACTTGCAGCCGCGCCATAGGCAGCCCGGAAACGGGCGTCTAGGCTTGATTCCGAGGGCGGCGCTTCAGGCGCAATCAGACCAAGGGATCATCGTTTTATGAACAATTCTGCCATTCTCGACATGCTCGCCTCCGCGCAAGGGGGCAGTGCGATTTCCAATATCGCCTCGCGGTTCGGCCTTGATGAAGGTCAGGCGCGATCAGCGGTCGAGGCGCTGCTTCCGGCACTGGGGGCTGGCGTCGAGCGCGAACAGCGCGCCGGGGGGCTATCGTCCCTGCTGGGACAGCTGCAGCCTGAAACCGCTGACCGTGTCCTCGAGACCGAAGATGCTCTGGCGGACGAAACGACGGTCGAGCAGGGAAACACCCTGCTAGGCGAACTGTTCGGCTCCCGGGAGGTCTCGCGCCGTGTCGCCGCGGATGCATCCGCCCGAACCGGTGTGGATGATGGTATACTCAAACAATTGCTGCCGGTGATCGCGACCATGGTGGTCAGCCGCATGGCGCAGGCCGACCCCGATCACGGCGCGCGTCCGGCGCAAAGCAGCTTTGGCGGCCTGACGGGAATGCTCGGTTCGCTAGCGGGCGGCAGCGGCAATCAGGGAGGCGGCCTCGCCGGCATTCTCGGCGCGTTGGGTCAACAGGGAGGACAGGATGGAATTGCAGACGACATCCTGGGCCTTATCAACCGGCGCGGCCGGTAGCGCGTTTGCATCAAGGGAAGAAAGGGACCTCAATCATGTTCAATCTGATCAATGTGGTGGCGGAAGCCGGCAAGGCACTCGGCTTCGACCGGTCAAAATCGCGGGACGAAAACCGCGACGTGGTAGAGCGGGAAATCCGCAGCCTGGACGTTGAAGGTGCCAAGGATGTCGAGCTGGACATCGAGGACGACAAGGTCGTCCTGAAAGGCCAGGGGCTGAGCCAGGCCGCCAAGGAAAAGCTGCTGATGGCAGCTGGCAACATCAAGGGCGTGGCCGGTGTTCACGACAAGATCATCGCCGCCAAGAAAGAGGCCGCCGGAAATTTTCACACGGTGAAGTCCGGGGAGTCGCTGTCGAAGATCGCCCAACAGCACTATGGCAAGGCGAACGAGTACAACAAGATTTTCGAAGCCAACAAGCCCATGCTGGATCACCCGGACCGGATCTATCCCGGGCAACTCCTGCGTATCCCGCCGAAAGGCAAGTAAGCCGACCAGGGCCTACGGGCGGAAACGGGGCTCCCGGTCATTGACCGGGAGCCTTTTTCGTTCTGCTAGCGCCGGCGAAGCGATCCGAATATGCCGCGTACGACCTCGCGCACCAGCGTGTTGGAGGACTGCCGCAAGACTCTGTTGATGGTGGATTGGGCCGACGAAGTCCGCCGGCGTGTCCGCCGCCGCGTCGTGGTTCGGCGCGTCGTCTGGCGGCTCGCGCGCTGGCGTTCGGCCCGCCGCGCTTCGGCCGCTTCACGTTCGGCGGCTTCCAGTTCCGCCTGACGCTGTTCGGCCGCACGCCGTTCCAGCATCTCATAGGCGGACTCCCGATCAATCTCGGTGTCGTAAACCCCGGTCATCGGCCCGTTCTGGACAAGGGCCCGCCGTTCATCGGGCAGGATGGGGCCCAGTCGCGAGGAGGGCGGGCGGATCAGTGTGCGCTGGACAACGGAGGGCTCGCCTTTCTCTGCCAGCGTCGAGACCAGCGCTTCGCCAACACCGAGCTGGGTGATCGTGTCTTCGGTGTCAAAGGCCGGGTTGGGCCGGAACGACCCGGCGGCGGCGCGAACGGCCTTCTGTTCGTTGGGCGTATAGGCCCGCAAGGCATGCTGGATACGGTTGCCGAGCTGAGCGAGCACTGACTCCGGCAGATCACGTGGATTCTGGGTGACGAAGTAAACGCCGACACCCTTGGACCGGATCAGCTTCACCGTCTGGTCGATTTTCTCCAGCAACGCCTTGGGCGCGTCCCGGAACAGAAGGTGCGCCTCGTCGAAGAAGAAGACCAGTCGCGGTTTGTCGGGGTCACCGACCTCGGGCAGTTCCTCGAACAGCTCCGAGAGCAACCACAGCAAGAAGGTGGAATAGAGCCCCGGATTATTGATCAGCCGCGTGGCGTCCATGATGTTCACATGGCCGCGGCCATCCGCATCAACCTTCATCATGTCGTCAAGTGACAGGGCAGGCTCGCCGAAGAAGTGATCAAGGCCTTCGCGTTCGAGAACGAGCAGGCGGCGCTGGATGGCTCCGACCGAGGCCGGCGAGACATTGCCATAGCTGCGGCTGAGTTCACTGCGACGGTCCGAGACATGCGCCAGCAGCGAGCGCAGATCCTTCAGATCAAGCAGAAGCAGGCCATCATCGTCGGCCAGCTGGAAGGCGATGTTCAAAACCCCTTCCTGGGTGTCGTTCAGTCCCAGAAGGCGTGACAGCAGCAGTGGCCCCATCTCCGACACTGTGGTCCTCAAGGGATGCCCCAACTCCCCGAACACGTCCCAGAACACCGCCGGTGAGGCGGCATAGCCGTAAGGATCGAGACCGATCTTCTCGGCGCGCGAAACCAGTTTCGGGTGCAGCTTGTGTTCGGCACTGCCCGACACGCCAATCCCGGACAAATCACCCTTCACGTCGGCGGCGAAAATCGGAACGCCGGCATTGGAAAACCCTTCGGCGAGGATTTGCAGCGTGACGGTCTTGCCGGTGCCGGTCGCGCCCGCGATCAGCCCATGCCGGTTGGCACGTTTCAACAGGAGCGTCTGTGCCTCGCCGTCCGCACCGCCGATGAAAATTCTGTCCAATGTTGTCTCCTATGGAACCGGGTCCGTGAATCTGCGTCTGAGCCAGGATTGATGTAAGCCAATAGCTCCGAGTTGACCAATAGACCCGGTGCAAGCGACTATAGTCCCAGATTTCCGAATTCCGGGAATTTTCTGGACTTACAACCCTGCCGCATAAAGCCGCACGTTATACAATTGGAGCACGAAACTCATGGCCGGAAAATTTGAACTGAAAAAAGCCAACAACGGTGAATTCTATTTCTCGCTGATTGCGGGCAATCACGAGAATGTCGGCCGGTCCGAGACCTACAAGGCCAAGGCCAGCGCGCTCAACGGCATCGAGTCCGTCAAGAAGAATGCGGGGAATATGGCGCGCTACATCATCAAGGAAGGCAAGAACGGCAAGTTCTACGTCTCTCTCAAGGCCGGCAATGGCGAAGTCATTCTGACCGGACAGGGCTATTCTTCGGAAGATGGCGCGAAAAAGGGTTGCGAAGCGATCGGCCGCGCTGCTGACGGTGCCAGCACAGACGACCAGACCTGAGCTGGGCTCTCCGGCACTGGAGACCAGACGCCGTCCCGGAAACGGGGCGGCGTTTTTTGTTATGGTGCTGGCATGCCCGCTTGACCGGCCCGCCGCGCCGCCGCATCGTCGTGGCCATGACACGCGCAGCGATCTATTTTGCGGGCTTTTTTACGACCGACCGGAACCGGGAGGCCGCCCGCTGACGCGCTGATTGTCCAGGACATCACACCGCACAGCTACACAGGGCCTCCCGCTTCGGGGGGCCTTTTTCGTTTCCGCACGAGGGAGGACACAGATCATGGATGGACACACGCTGGAGACGCTTCGCGAGTCGATCGACGCAGTTGATCGCGACATTCTTCACCTGGGCGCGCGGCGGGCTGCCCTGGCGTCGGAGGTCGCGCGGGCGAAGAGCCGGTCGGGCGCACCGGTCCGCGATACGGCAAGGGAACGTGACGTCATCGCCTCCGCGATCGAGATGGGACGGGGACTGGGGCTGGAGCCTTCGGCAGTTGAGCGCCTGTTCCAGACGCTGATCGATCTGTCACTGCGAGGGCAGCGGGCCGAACTCGACGCCCGCGCTGCAACCGACATGGACGAAGTCTCGGTTGCCTATCTCGGCGGGCCGGGAACTTACTCCCACTTCGCCGCCCAGGCCCATTTCGGCCCGCGCCATGGCGGCGTGGCTCCGGTCGTGCGGCGGGACTTTTCGGCCATTGTGCGCGCGGCCGAGGAGGGCGAGGCGGACTACGCCTTCCTGCCGATCGAGAATACGACGACCGGCGGGATCAACGAGGTCTATGACCTGTTGCTCGATACCGGTCTCAGCATCGTCGGCGAGCATCACTACCGCGTGCGCCATTGCCTGGTCGGGCGGACGGGTTCGCTTGATGGCGTGGAACGTGTCTACGGCCACCCCCAGGCGCTGGCCCAGTGCCGCCGCTTCCTGTCAAAGTATGACGGGGTCACAACGCATTTCGCGTCGAGTTCAACCCGGGCTATCGAGCACGCCATGGAGGATGGGCCCGGTGTCGCCGCCATAGCGGGCGCGGATGCTGCGCGCCTCTTCGGTCTCAACGTCATCAGCGAGGATATCGGCGATGCCGAGGAGAACTACACCCGCTTCGTCGCGTTGGCCCGCAAGGCGAAACCGCCTGCGCTGAACCTGCCGTGCAAGACCTCGCTCGTCTTCGCCACCGCACATGAGCCGGGCTCGCTGGTCGACGTGCTGGCCGCCTTCCGCGACGAGGGGGTCAATCTCGCCAAGCTGGAATCCCGGCCTGTGCCCGGCAAGCCGTGGGAGGAGATGTTCTTCCTTGATGTCGAGCGCCACAGCGAGGATCCGGCCTGCCGCCGGGCGCTGGCGGCGATTGGCGACCGGGCGCTGCGGCTGCGTGTGCTGGGCTGTTATGGCGCGGACCGGCTGGCACCTGTTTCCGTTCTGGCCAATCCGGCAAAGCCCGGCTAAAAGCGCGATCAACGGGCGGTTAGCTCAGCTGGGAGAGCATCTCGTTTACACCGAGAGGGTCGGGGGTTCGAACCCCTCACCGCCCACCATTCCCCTAGAATCGTCGGCCGATTCCGATCCCGGCGAAATAGGCCGTGTCGTCGCCCCGGACCGTGACGATGGGACTATCGGCATAGTCGCCCTGCAGCTGTAAGGCCCCGAAGACGCCAGTGACCGACCAATTCTCACTGACCTGCTGATCCAGGAAGAGCGTCAGGCCGATGTCCTGCACGCCGCCTTCGGCGGTGTAGGGCGCGAGCCCGCTTGCCGCGGCGCCGGCTGCATCGACCGAGAACAGGGCGCTCGCATAGTCGTCGCCAGACCCCGAAACCGACAGATTTGCGATAAACAGTGTGGTGCGTGACAGCGGTGTAGCGTAGGCGAGCGAGGTCGACCAGAAGACGCCGCCATACTCGCCGGTCAGGTCGCCACCGGCGCGGGCGCTGACATAGACGCGGTCGTATTGGTTGGCGACGCCGTTCGCGACCTGCAGGCGGACGAAGCCGCCCGCGACCGCCGCACCGTCGCGTTCAGGCAGAAGCCGCACGACCGCGTCATCGATATCGTCGTCGCGTCCGCCATACCAGCGCACATAAGCCCCGGCTTCGAGCGGGCCCTCATTGATGAAAGCCGCTGACAGGCCCGGACCTTCGACCTGGTAGGTCACGCCGCCCAGTGTCGCACGTCCGGCCCCGAACGGCAGGAAGCGGTAATCGTCAGACCCGGGATGGTCGGGTGCCGTCGCAACGCCGAATGCCACGAAATTGGGCGCGCCAACCTCCTCCTGCGCCAGGGCCGGGCTGGCCAGCAACAAGGGCAGGCCAATCAGAAAAGATGTAGCAGGGGCGCGGCGCATGGATGTCCTCCGGTCAGCGGGTTCAATGACTTATACGTGGATCGCGGCCGGTTGGTTTGCCCTGCCGACACATTATTCTGCGATCCGGATTCGTTCGATCCGGACCGGCTCGGTCAGCCACTGCGCAGAATAGCCGTCCGGCGCACTGTCATTGCCCGTCGGGGCCTGCCAGATCGCCTCGGCGACCTCCATGCCGCCGGTGACGTAACCGAAGACGGCAAAGCCTTCGCCATCGGGATGGCGGCCGTCCGGCCCTGCATCGAGGATCAGGCTGTCGGTGATGACGATGAAGAATTCGCTCGACGCTGAACCCGGCTCGTTGCGCGCCATCGAGATCGCACCGCGCGTGTGGGTCAGGCCCGTCGCGTCCGTGCGTTCATGGGCGATGGGCACCGCGCCGGGCAGGCCGTCGAACCCGGCCCCGCCCTGGATCACGTCGATCCGGGCTTCGGGCCGGTCATTGTCGGCCCGGACGGTCCGGTAAAAACTCGTCCCGTCGAAGGCTCCGGCCTCGGCGAGTGCGACGAAGTTCGCGACCGTCACCGGCGCGGCCGCGGCATCGAGCGCAAGCGTGATATCGCCCGCGCGGGTTTCGATGATGGCGCTCACCATGCCCGGCGAATCGGACGTGTCATCGTCCGGGCTGCAGGCGAGGAGGGTCAGGGCGGCGAGTGAAGCGAGGGCGGGGCGGAGCATGGCGGCTATCCTTTGCAGCGGCACTTAAGGGCGAGGTGAGTCTAGCGCATTTTCCGCCGCGAAACGCGCTTGACCGGACCGGCCACCTCCCTTAGACAACGCCTCCTCGCTGATGCGAGAGGAATGGCCCTTTTGCGGGTGTAGCTCAGTTGGTTAGAGCGCCGGCCTGTCACGCCGGAGGCCGCGGGTTCGAGTCCCGTCACTCGCGCCATTTCTTCAAAACACAGCCCACTCACGGATCGGTGGCGCATCCGTTGGAACCGGCCTTGAAAAATTTCAGCCTTGGAGCTCAGATGCGGCATTCCTGATTTTGCCGGTCGTCTCCCGGTAAGTTTGCCGGGAGCCGGTTATGGCCAATCGCGAAACAACTGAGTCTCCAGTTGCGTCATCGCCCGGATTCGGTCCGGGGATCATTACGGTCACCATTGGCTCGATGACCCTGAATACGCTGAATCTTGCAGCCCTCGCCGATGATGTCGTCGAATGGCGTGAATTCTTTTCCGACGGTGTTCTTACACCGTACGTCAATCTCCGCGAGTTCGTGCTGGGGCTGTTTCCGTTCGAAATCCCGTACGCCGAATGGATCATCAATATCCTGGTCATCAATGCACTGTTTGTCGTTGGTGCCCGGATTGGAACCTATGTGAATCTGCAGCAGGGTCAGGAGCGCATTCCCGAGTACGACAACTGGCGCAATGACGTGTTCGTATACCTGATTGCGCCGTTTCTGCTACTGCTGTGCGTTGCCGTTTCGGTCTATTATGTAATTGTATTCGCAGGCCGATATATAATTCCATCGGGCGCGCTCAAGACCCATTTCCAAGGATTGAACCAGAGAGGCAGCCTCTGCCGGATGTCGCTCCACATCGTGGGGTTTTTCCTGGTTGCCCTGATCCCCTTCTTCGGATTGCTCTTCTTCGCAACGAACGCCTTTGTCGCCTAGCCCATACGAAAACGGCCGCCCGGAAGGGGCGGCCGTTCGCGTTTGAGGACTGCCTGATTTATTGCGTCGCGGCAGGCAGTTCGTAGGCGACTTCCGCGCCGGGCCCCAATGGCAGGCCGAGATAGACCCAGGCCACCGTCATCAGAATGCCGGTGACGATCAGCCAGATGGAGTAGGGGATCATCGAGGCGGTCAGCGAGCCGATGCCGAATTCCGGTACCCAGCGGCGCGCGAAGACGAGGATCAGCGGGAAATACACCATCAGCGGGGTGATGATGTTCGTACCGCTGTCGCCGACGCGATAGGCCGCCGTCGCCATTTCCGGGCTGACGCCAAGCAGCATCAGCATCGGCACCAGGACCGGAGCCATAAGCGCCCATTTCGCGCTCGCCGAACCCACAAAGAGATTCAGAAGGGCGGCGAAGAGCACGATCAGCCCCAGTACGATGGGCAGGGGCAGGCCGGACGCCTCGATGGCATTAGCCCCGTTGACCGCCGAGATCAGGCCCAACTGGGACTCATTGAACAGTTCGACGAAATAGGCGGCGAAGAAAGCGAGGACGAGATAATAGCCCATGTCCTTCATGGCACCGGCCATCATGTCGACGATGTCGCGGTGCGACTTGATCGTCCCGGCGGCCCGGCCATAGGCCACACCCGCGAAGATGAAGAGCAGCATGAAGCCCGCCACCAGCGAGGTGAAGAAGGGCACCAGGCGCTGCGTTGTGCCCAGTGACGTATCGGAACTGAACAGCGGGGCGTTGCCGCCATAGAGCGAGGCCGATCCGCCGGTGACCAGCGCCACCACGTCGATCGTCATGAACAGCCAGATCAGCGCGACGATCAGGACGGCGATACCGGCGTGGGCGAGGCCCTTCTTCTGGCCCGGTGTCATTTCGGCGTCCGGGTCATTGTCGGGATCGTCTGACCCGGCGACCGTTCCGCCCTGCCAGGGGCCGAGGCGCGGCTCGATGATCCGGTCAGTGACAAACCAGATGACCGGCAGGAAGAGGAAGGTCATCGCGGCAATGAAATACCAGTTCCCGGCGATGTTCATGGTCCAGGCCGGGTCGAGCGCGACGACCGCTTCCTCGGTGATACCAAAGAGGAGCGCGTCTAGCTGGCCGGGTAATAGATTGGCCGAGAAGCCGCCTGAAACACCGGCGAAGGCAGCAGTAATCCCGGCGACCGGATGGCGCCCGGCGGCGGCAAAGATCACCGCAGCAAGCGGGATCAGCACCACATAGGCGGCATCCGCGGCCAGGTTGCCCATCATCGCCGCCAGCGCCACGGCCGGCGTCAGAAACAGTCTCGGAACATCGCGGACGGCTGCGCGCATGGCCGTACCGAACAGGCCGGCCCGCTCGGCCACGCCTGCGCCGAGCATCACGACAAGTACATAGCCAAGCGGGTGGAAGCCGGTGAAGATCTCCGGCATCTCGACCAGCAGGTGCCGGATGACATCGGGGTGCAGCGCGCTGATCGCCGAAACGATGACCGGATTGCCGCTGTCATCCAGGCGGGTTGGGTGCTCGACCTCGAGACCGGCGAAATAGGCAATCGTCGAGATCACCGCCATGGCAATGATCAGGTAGAAGAAGATGAAGGCCGGGTCGGGAAGGCGGTTCCCGGCCCGTTCGACGAGGCCGAGAAATCCGGTCTGTTTTTCCGGTGCCGGTGTGTTTCCGGTCTGATCGCTCATGCAGGGCTCTCCGTTTGAGTTTTCGCGGGCAAGCTAAGAGGAGGCGCAAGCCTCTGGCAAGGAAAACCGCCTCAGTTAAGAACCATTCTCAATCAACGGCTTGCGGCGTGTTTTTGACAGACAAAAGCGGCGCTTTCGCCTTGCAGGTGAGAGACTGTCGCTCTAGCTTCCGCACCGATCAGGCGGGGGCTTGCTCTTGTGGATTCGGCTCGCCCGAATTCGTCACCTCCGTCATTTTTGGCCGCACGGGCGAACTGTCAGGGATCCGGGCGATGGACACGCTCCTACTCGACTACCTACCGATTGTGATCTTTCTGGGAATCGCGACCGCGCTTGGCGTGATTTTCCTGCTGGCCGCTTATGTGCTGGCCCCGTCCGATCCCGATTCGGAAAAGGTCTCGACCTACGAATGCGGGTTCAACGCTTTCGATGACGCGCGCATGAAATTCGATGTGCGCTTCTACCTGGTGGCCATCCTGTTCATCATTTTCGATCTCGAAGTCGCCTTCCTCTTTCCCTGGGCCGTGACGCTGCAGGAGACGGGGCCCTTCGCATTCTGGTCGATGATGGTCTTCCTTGCCGTTCTCACCGTGGGCTTTGTCTACGAGTGGAAGAAGGGCGCGCTGGAGTGGGAGTAGAGACGACGTCATGACCGAGACCCGCACCCCGGCACTCACTGCCGCACGCGCCGCGACGCCGCATTATGATCCGAAGAAGCACGATCCGTTTTTCGACGGCGTGTCCGACGCGCTGGCCGACAAGGGCTTCGTTGTCGCTGCCGCTGACGATCTCATCACATGGGCACGCACCGGCTCGCTGATGTGGATGACGTTCGGCTTGGCGTGCTGCGCGGTCGAAATGATGCAGGCCTCGATGCCGCGCTATGACGTGGAGCGCTTCGGGTTCGCGCCGCGCGCATCCCCGCGCCAGTCCGACGTGATGATCGTCGCGGGTACGCTCACCAACAAGATGGCTCCGGCCCTGCGCAAGGTCTATGACCAGATGCCCGAGCCCCGCTACGTCATTTCGATGGGGTCGTGCGCCAATGGCGGCGGTTACTACCACTATTCCTATGCGGTGGTGCGCGGCTGCGACCGGATCGTTCCGGTCGACATCTATGTGCCGGGCTGCCCGCCGACAGCCGAAGCGCTGGTCTACGGCATCCTGCAGCTGCAGAAGAAGATCCGCCGCGAGGGGAGTATCGAGCGATGAGCGAGGCTCTGTCCGAACTCGGCGAACACATCGCCAATGTCCTCGATTCCGCGATCCGCGAGCAGTCGGTGACCCATGGCGAACTGACGCTGACCATCCACCGCGACCGGATCGAGGAAATGCTGCGCTTCCTGCGCGATGATCCGGCTTGCCGCTTCACCACGCTGATCGACATTTGCGGGGTGGACTATCCCCAGCGGGCCGACCGGTTCGACGTGGTCTATCACCTGCTGTCGATGCATCTGAACCAGCGCATCCGGGTCAAGCTCTCGACCGACGAGGACACGCCGGTCGCCAGCGTACACGAGATTTTCCCGGTCGCCGACTGGTTTGAGCGCGAAGCCTTCGACATGTACGGCATCGTCTTCTCCGATCACCCGGACCTGCGCCGCCTGCTGACCGATTACGGCTTTGAAGGCTATCCGCTGCGCAAGGATTTTCCGCTGTCCGGCCATGTCGAAGTGCGGTGGGACGAGGAGCAGAAACGCGTGGTCTATGAACCGGTCGAGCTGGTCCAGGAATTCCGCGACTTCGATTTCCTCTCGCCCTGGGAAGGCGCGAAATACGTCATCCCGGGTGACGAAAAAGCCAAGCAGGGAGGGGCGTAAGATCATGGCCATCACCGATCCCTCCACCGAGGAACGCACATTCACCATCAATTTCGGGCCTCAGCACCCGGCCGCGCACGGCGTGCTGCGCCTCGTGCTGGAGCTCGACGGCGAGATCGTCGAGCGCGTCGATCCGCATATCGGCCTTTTGCACCGCGGCACCGAGAAGCTGCTGGAGCACAAGACCTATCTCCAGGGCATTGGCTATTTCGACCGGCTCGACTATGTCGCGCCGATGAACCAGGAGCATGCCTTCTGCATGGCGGTCGAGCGGCTTGCGGGAATCGAGGTTCCGATCCGCGCCAGCTATGTTCGTGTCCTCTACTGCGAGATCGGCCGGATCCTGTCGCACCTCCTCAATGTCACCACGCAGGCGATGGATGTCGGAGCGCTGACTCCGCCGCTGTGGGGGTTCGAGGAACGTGAAAAGCTCATGGTCTTCTATGAGCGCGCCTCGGGTTCGCGCATGCACGCGCATTATTTCCGGCCTGGCGGTGTGCACCAGGATCTGCCGCCCGACCTGATCGACGATATCGGCGCGTGGTGTGAGCAATTCCCCGAAAAGCTCGACGACATCGACACGCTGCTGACCGAGAACCGCATCTTCAAACAGCGAAACGTCGATATCGGTGTCGTGACGCGTGAAGACGCGCTCGCCTGGGGCTTCTCTGGCGTCATGGTGCGTGGCTCGGGCATGGCCTGGGATCTGCGCCGGTCACAGCCCTACGAAGTCTATGACGATCTCGAATTCGACATTCCGGTCGGCAAGAACGGGGACTGCTGGGACCGTTATCTCTGCCGCATGGAAGAGATGCGCGAGTCGGTAAAGATCATGCGCCAGTGCGTCGAATGGCTCAAAAAGCCGGAAAACGCGGGCGAAGTCCTGCCGACCCGGTCGAAATTCGCCCCGCCGCGCCGCGCGGAAATGAAGCGGTCAATGGAAGCGCTGATCCACCACTTCAAGCTCTACACCGAAGGCGCGCACGTCCCGGCCGGCGAGACCTATGCCGCCGTTGAAGCGCCCAAGGGCGAGTTCGGCGTCTATCTCGTCGCCGACGGCACCAACAAGCCTTACCGGGTGAAGATCCGCGCGCCGGGTTTCGCCCACCTCGCGGCGATGGACTACCTCAATCGCGGCCACATGCTGGCCGACGTTTCGGCGATCCTCGGTTCGCTCGATATCGTGTTCGGAGAAATTGACCGATGAGTGTGCGCCGCCTTGCAACCGTCCAGCCGGAAAGCTTCTCGTTTTCAAAGGAAAGCGAGAAACTTGTGACGTTCTGGATGAATAAGTATCCGGACAACAAGAAGGCGTCTGCCGTGATCCCGCTTCTGTGGATTGCGCAAAAGCAGGAAGGCTGGGTCAGTGAGCCTGCCATCCAGCTGATCGCCAACCGCCTGAATATGCCGCGTATCCGGGTTTACGAGGTCGCGACCTTCTACACCCAGTTCAATCTCGCCCCGGTGGGAGAGCACTTCATCCAGGTCTGCGGCACCACGCCGTGCTGGCTGCGCGGGGCCGGGGACATCAAGTCCGTTTGCGAGAAGAAGATCGGCCCGAAAGGCACGGTCCGCGCTGACGGCAAGCTGTCCTGGAACGAGGTGGAATGCCTCGGGGCCTGCGCCAATGCGCCGATGGTCCAGATTTCAAACGCGGACGGCGATTACTATTACGAGGACCTGACGGTCGAGAGCTTCACCGCACTCGTGGAAAAGCTGGAGCGCGGCGAGACCGTCGAGCCCGGCCCGCAATCGGACCGCAAGGCCTCCGAACCGGCGGGTGAACCGGCAACGCTGACCGACACCGCCCTGTTTGACGGCTCGAAGGCCAAAAAGATCAGTCTTCCCAATGCCGTGTCCAAATCCGGCAGCAAACCGAAAGCAGACAAGGCGGCCCCGTCGGCGACCAAGCCGCCCGCCAAGGCAAAAGCCCGGCCCAAGCCGGTCGCGCCCGTCGCGTCGGTGGGCGAAGAGCGCGAACCGCGCCTTCTGAAAGCCGCGAAAGGCAAGGCTGACGACCTGAAGCGTCTGTCGGGTGTCGGTCCGAAGCTGGAGCAATTGCTCAACAGCCTGGGTGTCTTCCACTTCTCGCAGATCGCCGAATGGGGCGCGGACGAGATCGCCTGGGTTGATGCCCGGCTGAAATTCAAGGGCCGGATCGAGCGTGAAGGCTGGGTCGAGCAGGCCAAGGCCCTGGCGGAGGCGAAGTGATGGGACAGCTTCTTCAGGACAAGGACCGGATTTTCACCAACCTCTATGGCCGCCACGACTGGCGGCTGGAGGGCGCGAAACAACGCGGCGCGTGGAACGGCACCAAGGACATGATCGATCAGGGCGGTGACTGGATCATCGACCAGATCAAGGCGTCCGGCCTGCGCGGCCGGGGCGGGGCGGGTTTCCCGACGGGCCTGAAATGGTCCTTCATGCCCAAGGAAGTCGGCGAGCGCCCGCACTATCTCGTCGTCAATGCCGACGAGTCCGAGCCGGGCACGTGCAAGGACCGCGAGATGATGCGCCACGATCCGCACCTGCTGATCGAGGGCTGCCTCATCGCCTCCTTCGCGATGAAGGCCCATGCCTGCTACATCTATATCCGTGGCGAATACGTGCTGGAGCGCGAGCGCCTCGAAGCGGCGATTCTGGAGGCCTATGAGGCCCGGCTGATCGGCAAGAACAACATCCACGGCTGGGATTTCGACCTCTACGTCCATCACGGGGCGGGGGCCTATATCTGCGGCGAGGAAACCGCGCTGCTTGAAAGTCTGGAAGGCAAGAAGGGCCAGCCGCGCCTGAAACCGCCATTTCCGGCCAATGCCGGTCTTTATGGCTGCCCGACCACGGTCAACAACGTCGAATCCATCGCTGTTGCGCCGACCATTCTGCGCCGCGGAGCGGAGTGGTTTGCCGGCTTCGGCCGTCAGGGCAATACCGGCACCAAGGTCTTCTCGATCTCCGGCCACGTGAACAAGCCGTGCAATGTCGAAGAGGCGATGTCGATCCCGCTCAAGACGCTGATCGAAACCCATGCGGGCGGCGTGCGCGGCGGCTGGGACAATCTCAAGGCCGTCATTCCGGGCGGCTCGTCCGTGCCGTGCATCCCGGCGGACACCTGCCACGACGTGCTGATGGATTTCGACGCGCTGCGCGACGAGAAATCCGGCCTCGGCACGGCGGCGGTCATTGTCATGGACAAGTCGACCGACATCGTGAAGGCGATCGCGCGGATTTCCTACTTCTACAAGCATGAAAGCTGCGGTCAGTGTACGCCCTGCCGGGAAGGTACCGGCTGGATGTGGCGCGTGCTGGAACGCATGGCGCGCGGCGAAAGCTCGACGGCGGAAATCGACATGCTGCTCGATGTCGCCGGTCAGGTGGAAGGCCACACGATCTGTGCGCTCGGTGACGCGGCGGCCTGGCCGGTCCAGGGCCTCATCCGGCATTTCCGCCACGAGATCGAGGACCGCATCGCCGCCTACCGCGCCGACCGCCCGGTCGCCGTCTCCAACGTGGCCGCGGAGTAAGCGTTGAGAACGCTCCTCACATACGGTCTGGCCATCCTGGTCTGCGCCGTGGCGGTGACGCTGCTGCGCGTCGCCATGGGCGGCCTCAGCCTGTCAGGCGACGCCAACGGGATCACGGTTGTCGCGTTTTCCTTCCTGCTCGCCGCCGGCTTCTTCGCCATCTTCGGATCGGCGTCCTGGTGGCTGGGCGGGCGCATTCTCTCTGGCCTGGGCCATACGTTTTCCGGTAGCGGAATCCTCGCCAAGTCCGTCATCATCTGGCTGGTGGTTGCGATGGGCCTGATGGCATGGGATATCGCGCCCGCGATGATGGATATTCTGGCCGGGGGCGGTCTACCGATGGGCCGAATGGGCAATCTTCTTCTCGCCAATCTGCCGGTCTTCCTCGGGGCCGGTGTTTTGACCGGTCTCGTCTGGGGCGCTGTCTTCTGGCTGCGCGAACCGAACACTGATCACACCCCTGAACCAACAGGACACGCCGCATGAGCGATCTGCGCAAAATCATTGTCGATGGCGACGAGGTCGAGGTTCCGGCCTCCTACACGCTGCTGCAGGCCGCCGAAGCGGCAGGCCGGGAAATCCCGCGCTTCTGCTATCACGAACGACTGTCGGTCGCCGGCAATTGCCGCATGTGCCTGGTTGAACTGGTCGGCGCGCCCAAGCCCGCGGCCTCGTGCGCCATGCAGGTCAAGGACATGCGCGGCGGACCGAATGGCGAACCGCCGGCGATGAACACACTTTCACCGATGGTGAAGAAGGCGCGCGAAGGGGTGATGGAGTTTCTCCTCATCAATCACCCGCTTGACTGTCCGATCTGCGATCAGGGCGGGGAATGCGACCTGCAGGACCAGGCGATGGCCTATGGCCGCTCCGGCACGCGCTATGAGGAGAACAAGCGCGCGGTCGAAGACAAGTATATGGGCCCGCTGATCAACACGATCATGACCCGCTGCATCCAGTGCACGCGCTGCGTCCGCTTCGTTACCGAAGTCGCCGGTTCGCCCGAAATGGGCATGATCAACCGGGGCGAGGACGCGGAGATCACCACCTATCTGGAAAGCGCGGTGACGTCGGAACTGTCCGGCAATGTCATCGACCTTTGCCCGGTCGGTGCGCTGACCTCGAAACCTTATGCCTTCAATGCGCGCCCCTGGGAGCTTCGCAAGACCGAAACCATCGACGTGATGGACGCGATGGGCAGCTGGATCCGCGTCGATGCGCGCGGCACCGGCGTTCTGCGCATTCTTCCGCGCGTCAATGACGCGATCAACGAGGAATGGATTTCCGACAAGACCCGCTTCGTGTGGGACGGGCTGCAGCGCCAGCGCCTCGACCGCCCCTATTCGCGGGTCAAGGGCAAGCTGGTCCCGGCGACCTGGGATGCGGCCCTGACCATCGCGGAAGAGAAACTCGGAGGTGATCCGAAGAAGATCGGCGTCATCGCCGGCGACCTCAATTCCATCGAGGAATTGAAGGCCGCGAAAGACCTCTTTGACGGGCTCGGCGTCAAATCGATCGATTGCCGCCAGGACGGCGCGAAGATCGGCGGCGGTCCGCGCTCCGGCTATCTCTTCAACTCGACCATCGAAGGCATCGACCAGGCCGACGCCATTCTGCTCGTCGGTACCAATCCGCGCCTTGAAGCCCCGGTCCTCAATGCCCGCATCCGCCGGGCCTGGCTGGAGCGCGATGTGCCGGTCGCGATGATCGGCGAGGCTGCCGACCTGACCTATCCGGTCGAGCACCTCGGAAACGGCGGCAAGACGCTTGGCGGTCTGGGTGGCAGCTCGAAGGGTTTCGCCAAGACGCTGAAAGACGCGAAGAAGCCGATGATCATCGTCGGCATGGGCGCACTGACCCGCGCCGATGGCGGCAAGGTGCTGCGCGCGGCCGCTGAACTGGCCAAGAAGACCGGTGCCGTCACCGATGGCTGGAACGGTTTCAACGTGCTGCACACGGCGGCGGGGCGCGTCGGCGGGCTCGATCTTGGCTTCCTGCCGGGCAAGGGCGGCAAGGACGTCGCCGGTATCCAGCGCGCGGCCAAGAAAGGCGATATCGAAACCGTGGTCCTGATGGGCGCGGACGAGCTCGACATGGACGCGTTCGGCGACGCCTTCGTCATCTATGTCGGCCATCACGGCGATGCCGGGGCGCACCGCGCCGACCTGATCCTGCCGGGCGCGGCCTATACCGAAAAGAAGGGTATGTGGGCCAATACCGAGGGCCGGGTCCAGCTCAACGCCCGTGCCGTCTTCCCCAAGGGCGAAGCCAAGGAAGACTGGGCGATTTTCCGCGCGCTGTCAGAACGCCTGGGACGGACCTTGCCTTATGACTCGCTCGACCAGCTGCGCGCGAAACTGATCGCCGACCATCCGGTGCTCGGCGAGATCGACCATGCGCCGGGCCATGAAAGCGCAGGCGAGTTTGATCCGGCGAAGATCGGCGAAGCGGGCGATGTCACCGACAAGCCTTTCGTCTCGCCGGTAACCGATTTCTACCAGACGAACGCTATCGCGCGGGCGTCCAAGACGATGGCGGAATGCTCGGCGATGAAAGCCGGCCCGTCTGCGGTGGCGGCGGAGTAGGGCGATGAGCGGATTTATCGAACAATACGGCGTCGTCTGGGGACCGCTCCTGAGCGTGGCTCAGGTGCTGGCCTTTACGATCATCCTGTCGCTCTCAGTTGCCGCTGCGGTGCTGCTTGACCGGAAGATCTGGGCGGCGGTGCAGATGCGCAAGGGGCCGAACGTCGTCGGGGCCTTCGGCCTCCTCCAGACCATCGCCGACGCGCTGAAATTCTTCTTCAAGGAAATCGTCGTTCCGGCCGGCGCCGACCGCATTCTGTTCCTGCTTGCACCGCTGATCACGCTGGTCCTCGCCTTCATCGGTTGGGCCGTGGTCCCGGTTGCGCCGGGATGGGTCATCGCCGACCTCAATGTCGGTATTCTCTACCTGCTGGCGATTTCCTCGCTTGGCGTTTACGGCATCATCATCGGCGGCTGGGCCTCGAACTCGAAATACCCCTTCATGGGCGCGTTGCGGTCAACGGCCCAGATGATCTCCTATGAAGTCTCCATTGGCTTCGTCATCGTCACCGTCCTGCTCTTTGCCGGATCGATGAACCTCTCGGTGATCGTCGAACAGCAGGCTGGCGGATTCTGGAACTGGAATCTGCTGGCCGCGCACGCTCTGCCCTGGCCGATGTTCCTCGTCATGATCCCGATGGCGGGCGTCTTCTTCATCTCGGCGCTGGCGGAAACCAACCGTCCGCCGTTTGACCTGCCCGAAGCCGAATCCGAGCTCGTGGCGGGCTATCAGGTGGAATACTCCTCCACGCCTTTCCTGATGTATTTCTTCGGCGAGTATCTGAACATCATGCTGATGTGCGCGATGACGACGATCCTCTTCTTCGGGGGATGGCATCCGCCGTTCGATTTCGCGCCCTTTACCTGGGTGCCGCCGATTTTCTGGTTCCTTCTGAAGCTGGTCTTCTTCTTCTTCATGTTCGCGATGGTGAAGGCGCTGGTCCCGCGTTACCGCTATGACCAGCTGATGCGGCTGGGCTGGAAGATCTTCCTGCCAACCTCGCTCGGCGCGGTCGCCATTGTCGGGGCCTACATCACCTACGGAGCCAACTGACATGTCCCGGATCGCACAGACCATTCGCGGCGCGCTCCTTCTGGACTTCTGGGGGGCGTTCGTCCTGGGCATGAAGTATTTCTTCCGGCCCAAGACCACGCTGAACTATCCGTTCGAGAAAGGTCCGCTCTCGCCGCGCTTCCGCGGCCAGCACGTGTTGCGCCGTTATCCCAACGGGGAAGAGCGCTGCATCGCCTGCAAACTCTGCGAAGCGGTGTGCCCGGCCCAGGCCATCACCATCGAGGCCGAACCGCGCGCGGACGGCTCGCGGCGGACCACCCGCTACGACATCGACATGACGAAGTGCATCTATTGCGGCTTCTGCGAAGAGGCCTGCCCGGTCGATGCGATCGTGGAGGGGCCGAATTTCGAGTTCGCGACGGAAACGCGCGAGGAACTCTACTACGACAAGGCTAAGCTTCTGGAGAATGGCGACCGGTGGGAAGCCGAGATCGCCCGCAATCTGGAACTGGACGCGCCTTACCGTTAAGGCGGGGCGAGAGGACGATAGGACAGGGACGACGGCATCGATGTTAATTCAGGCAATCGCATTCTGGGCACTTTCGGGGGTCGCGGTACTGTCCGCGCTCTTCGTCGTGATTGCCCGGAACCCGGTGCGGTCGGTCATGTGGCTGATCCTCGCCTTCTTCTCCTCGGCCGGCCTGTTTGTACTGCTCGGCGCGGAATTCCTCGCCATGCTGCTGGTCGTCGTCTATGTCGGCGCGGTCGCGGTGCTCTTCCTCTTCGTCGTCATGATGCTCGATGTCGACTTCGTGGAGATGAAGCAGGGCTTTCTCAGCTATTTGCCGCTCGGCGGTCTGGTCGGGATCGTACTGGCGGCGGAAATGGTGCTGGTTGGCCTGGCCTGGAATGCCGATGACGTGCCCGCCCGTGATGGCATCAGTGCCACGCCCGAAGGCGTCTCCAATGTCGAGGCGCTCGGCGCGCTCCTTTATGACGATTACGCCTATTTCTTCCAGGCGGCGGGCCTGGTTCTGCTGGTCGCGATGATCGGTGCGATCGTGCTGACACTCCAGCACCGTCCGTATGTGAAGCGCCAGCAGGCGCACGTCCAGGTCGGGCGGGACCGCAAGACCGCCGTGACCCTGCACGACGTCAAATCCGGAGAGGGGATCGGGGAATGATGGAGATCGGCCTCGCACACTATCTCGGAGTCGGCGCGCTCCTGTTCACGATCGGTGTCTTCGGCATCTTCGTGAACCGGAAGAATGTGATCATTCTCCTCATGTCGGTGGAGCTTCTCCTGCTCGCCGTGAACATCAATCTCGTGGCGTTTTCCAGCTATCTCGGCGATCTCGCCGGGCAGGTCTTCGCCATGTTCGTGCTGACCGTGGCGGCTGCCGAAGCGGCCATTGGTCTCGCCATTCTCGTCGTCTACTTCCGCAACCGCGGCAATATCGCGGTTGAGGACGTCAATCTGATGAAGGGCTGATCGGAACGATGCCGCTTATTATCGTATTCGGACCGCTGATCGGCTCGATCATTGCGGGTCTCTTCGGCAAGTGGATCGGCGACCGCGCGGCGATGCTCGTCACGACGGTGCTGCTCGGACTGTCTGCCGTCCTGTCGATCTGGATGTTCTATGACGTGGCGATCCTCGGCAACGAGCGCACCATCCCGCTCGCGACCTGGATCAGTATCGGCGACTTCGAGGCGGTCTGGTCGATCAAGCTCGACACGCTTTCCGCGGTCATGCTCGTAGTGGTGACCAGCGTTTCCTCGCTCGTGCACCTCTATTCCTGGGGCTATATGGCCGACGACCCGCACCGGTCGCGCTTCTTCAGCTATCTCTCGCTCTTCACCTTCGCCATGCTGGCGCTGGTGACGGCAGACGACTTCCTCCAGCTCTTCTTCGGCTGGGAAGGGGTGGGGCTGGCGTCCTATCTGCTCATCGGCTTCTGGTACAAGAAAAAGTCGGCCAATGACGCGGCGATCAAGGCCTTCGTCACCAACCGGGTCGGCGATTTCGGCTTCGCGCTCGGCATCATGGCGGTGTTCGCCGTCTTTGGCTCGATCGGCTTTGACCAGGTCTTTGCCGCCATCGGCGATCACGAGGCCGACGTGCTGGCGCTCGGCTCGCTACAATTCCAGGCGATAGAGCTGGCGGCCTTCCTTCTCTTCATCGGCGCGATGGGCAAGTCAGCGCAATTCTTCCTGCATGTCTGGCTGCCCGATGCGATGGAGGGCCCGACGCCGGTTTCCGCGCTCATCCACGCGGCAACCATGGTCACGGCGGGCGTCTTCCTCGTCTGCCGCTGCTGGCCGATCTTTGAAGCCTCACCGAACACGTCAGCCTTCATCACCGTGATTGGCGCAACGACGGCACTTTTCGCCGCGACGGTTGGCGTCGCCCAGAACGACATCAAGCGCGTGGTCGCCTATTCAACGTGTTCGCAGCTCGGCTACATGTTCTTTGCCGCTGGTCTCGGCCTTTACGGCGCGGCGATGTTCCACCTCTTCACGCACGCCTTCTTCAAGGCGCTTTTGTTCCTCGGGTCCGGCTCGGTTATTCACGGCCTCCACCACGAGCAGGACATGCGCAAGATGGGCGGAATCTACAAGGCGCTGCCCTTCACCTGGATCCTGATGATCATCGGCACGCTGGCACTGACCGGCGTTGGCATACCGCTGCTCAATCTTGGCTTTGCCGGCTTCTATTCGAAGGACGCGATCATCGAGGGGGCTTTCATGGCCGGGCAGGGCGGTCTGCCGTTTGGCGTCATGGCCTTCTGGGTTGGCACGATCGCGGCGCTCCTGACCAGCTTCTATTCCTGGCGGCTGATATTCATGACCTTCCACGGCAAGTATCGCGGTCCGAAAGAAGTGCTCGATCATGCCCATGATGCACCGGCACCGATGATGATCCCGCTCGTCCTTCTGGCCGTCGGCGCAATCTTCGCCGGGGCGCTTTTCCGCGGCCCGTTCATTGGCGAGGGATCAGGCGATTTCTGGCGCGACGCGCTACCATCTGCCTACCATGGCACGGTCGAGGAATCCCATGACGACGACGGTCATGGGGCCGCTGACGAGGCCCATGGCGAAGTGGCGGCAGACAGCCATGGCGCTGAACATCGCGACGACGTCATCGATCAGCTGAGCCCGGCTGAAGCGGCATCCCTGGATGCGGCCACGGACGAGGCCGATCATGCTGCCGCAGACGATCACGCAGCCGAAGGCGACCATGGCGGCGGTCACCATCCGCCGACCTGGGTGCTGTTCGCGCCCTTCGTGGCGACGCTGATCGGCTTCCTCGGCGCGATCTGGTTCTACCTGGTCAAGGAAGGCATGGGCGCACGCATCGCGGCCCGGGGCGGTCCGCTGCACGCCTTCCTCTACAACAAATGGTATTTCGACGAGATCTACCGTTTCGTGTTCGTGCGCGGCGCGGAAAAGCTCGGCGATCTGTTCTGGAAAGTGGGCGACCGGAAGATCATCGACGGCTTCGGTCCCAACGGCTTTGCCGGCAGCGCGATGAGCGCCGCGCGGCGGCTGTCGAAAGCCCAGTCGGGTTATCTCTACCACTATGCGTTCGTGATGCTGATCGGCGTGGTGTTGCTGACGCTCTGGGTTGTCGCCCGGACGGGAGGGCAGTGACATGAGCGAGATCGTGCAATCCCTGCCGCTCCTGTCGGCGATCACCTTCCTGCCCACTGCCGTGGCGGTCTTCCTGGTCGGGCTGAAATTCCTGATGCGGGGCGAGGACAGCAAGGCGCTCGAAAAGAACGCCAAGGGCGTCGCCCTGTTTGCGACGCTGGCGACATTCGGCCTGTCCATCCTGCTGATCGCCGGATTTGATACCGCCGATCCGGGCTTCCAGTTCGTCGAGGAGCTGGAATGGTTCTCGGCCTTCGGGATGGGTTACCGGATGGGCGTCGACGGCATTTCGGTGCTGTTCGTCCTCTTGACGACCTTCCTGATGCCGATCTGCATCATCGCCAGCTGGCGGATCGAGAAGCGCGTCGTCGACTACATGATCGCCTTCCTGATCCTGGAAACCCTGATGCTCGGCGTGTTCTGCGCGCTCGACCTCATCCTCTTCTACATCTTCTTCGAAGGTGGCCTCATCCCGATGTTCCTGATCATCGGCGTGTGGGGTGGGGCGAACCGCGTCTATGCGGCGTTCAAATTCTTCCTCTACACGCTTCTGGGCTCGGTGCTGATGCTGGTGGCGATGATTGCCATGTTCCTGCAAGCCGGAACGACCGACATCACCGTGCTGATGGAGACGCCCTTCCTGCGTGAAGCGCAGATCTGGATGTGGCTGGCCTTCTTTGCCTCCTTCGCGGTGAAGATGCCGATGTGGCCGGTCCACACCTGGTTGCCGGACGCTCACGTGGAAGCCCCGACGGCGGGCTCGGTCATCCTGGCCGGTGTCCTTCTGAAACTCGGCGGCTACGGCTTCCTGCGTTTCTCCATTCCGATGTTCCCCGAGGCGAGCGCCTATTTCGCTCCGCTGGTCTTCGTCCTGTCGGTGATCGCCATTATCTACACCTCGCTGGTGGCCTTCCGGCAGACCGACATCAAGAAGCTGATCGCCTACTCGTCAGTTGCCCATATGGGCTTCGTGACGATGGGCATTTTCGCGATGACCCAGCTCGGCGTGCAGGGCGCGATCTTCCAGATGCTGTCGCACGGCCTCATCTCCGGCGCGCTCTTCCTCTGTGTCGGTGTGATCTATGACCGCATGCACACGCGTGAGATTGCCTTCTATGGCGGTCTTGTGCACCGCATGCCGGTTTACGCAGCCGTCTTCGCGCTGTTTGCGCTGGCCAATGTCGGCCTGCCGGGCACGTCCGGCTTTGTCGGCGAGATCATGACCATGGCCGGGACGTTCCAGGTCTCGGCGCTGGCGGCAGCCGGTGCCGCGGTCGGTGTCATCCTGTCGGCGGTCTACATGCTGACCGTCTACCGCAATGTCGTCTTCGGCGAACTGGTGAATGAAAAGCTTTCGGCGATCACGGACATGAACCGCCGCGAGTGGTTGATGTTCACGCCGCTTGTCATCGGTACACTGGTGCTCGGCTTCTTCTCGACGCTGATCACCGACGTCACGGCAGCATCGGTCGATTTGCTCATCGAAAACTATCAGGCGGCTCTGGCCGCCGCGCAGAACTAGGGGGGCGGGACAGTGACCGCATCCAGTCTTACGGCCGACCTGACGCTCCTTGCGCCGGAACTCATTCTGGCTATCGGGGCCATGGCCCTGCTCATGGCCGGTGTCTTCTTCAAGGACGAAGCCAGGGCGGCCCGGTTTATCGGCCCTGCCGGTGTTGTCCTCCTGGTCATCGGCCTGGCGGCGGCGTCCTACCTCGTGCCGGCCGGTGTCGCGACGGCCTTTGGCGGGGCCTTTGTCTTCGATCCGCTGGCGCTCTTCTCCAAGGTGGCGATTTTTGGCGCGGCGGCGCTCGCCATCCTTCTGGCGATGCCCTATCTGCGCGACGAGCGCCTGGCCCGATTCGAATACGCCATCCTCGTCGTGCTGGCTGCGGTCGGCATGGGTATGATGGTCTCGGCCAATGACCTCATCGCCATGTATATGGGCGTCGAGCTGCAATCACTGGCGCTCTACGTGCTCGCCGCCTTTAACCGGGACTCGCTGCGGGCCTCCGAAGCCGGCCTGAAGTATTTCGTCCTGGGCGCGCTTTCCTCGGGCATGCTGCTCTATGGCGCGTCGCTCGTTTACGGATTTACCGGTGCGACCGGCTTTGCCGAAATCGCGATTGCCGCACAGGAGCCGTCGGTTGGCTTGATCTTCGGCCTCGTCTTCGTGATCTGCGGCTTGGCCTTCAAGGTCTCTGCCGCGCCCTTCCACATGTGGACGCCGGACGTCTATGAAGGCTCGCCGACCCCGGTGACCGCCTTCTTCGCCACGGCACCGAAAATGGCGGCCATGGTGCTGCTGGCGCGTGTCCTGCTTGAGCCGTTCGGTGCAGCGTCCGACCAGTGGGTGCAGGTCATCTCCATCATCGCGGTTCTGTCGATGGCGGTCGGGGCGTTCGGCGCGCTGACCCAGCAGAACATCAAGCGTCTGATGGCCTATTCCTCCATCGGCAATATGGGCTACGCGCTGGTCGCGATTTCGGCGGCCAGCGAAACGGGACTGTGGGCGCTTCTGGCTTTCCTCGTCCTCTACATGATCAGCGTCATTGGCGCGTTCGGCGTCATTCTCGCCATGCGCACCGCGGAAGGTATGGTCGAACAGGTCGACGATCTTGCCGGTCTCGCGCAATCGCGTCCGGGCCTAGCCTGGGCCATGACCGGTGTGATGTTCTCCATCGGCGGTCTGCCCTTCATGGTCGGCTTCTTTGGCAAGCTCTTCGTCTTCTACGCTGCGCTGCAGGCGGGCCTTTTGTGGCTCGTCATTATCGCGGCGCTGATGTCGGTCGTCGCGGCGGCCTACTATCTGCGCGTGGTGAAGGTGATCTGGTTTGGTGAGCCGACGGCGCGTTTCGTCAATCCGGCCTTTACCACCGGCACGATTGCCAATCTCGCCGGTCTGGCGAGTGTCGTACTGGTGCCTGTGGCAGCCCTGGTCTTTCTGTGGGCGCGCGGCTCGGTGACGGGCCTGTTCTGACCGGGCAGGCGAGGGTGCGTATCGACTGGCTGGAGAGCGTCGACTCCACCAATGAGGAAGCCAAGCGCCGCGCCCGCGCCGGTGAAGCGGGGCCGGTGTGGATCGCCGCGCGCCGCCAGACGGCAGGCCGGGGTCGGCGCGGGCGGGCCTGGGAAGGCATGAGCGGCAATCTCTTTGCCACCGGCCTTTACACGCTGAAGACCGATCCGGCGCGTGCCGCGCAGCTCTCCTTTGCGGCCGCGCTGGCTGTCGCCGAAGTCTGCGAAAGTGTCATCGACCGCGACCGTATCCGGGTGAAATGGCCCAATGATGTGCTCGTCGGCGGACGCAAGAATGCCGGAATTCTCCTGGAAAGCGGCACGACGCCGGGCGGCGATCTCTGGCTGGCAGCCGGGATCGGGATCAACCTCGCCGCTCACCCGTCAGACACCGACCGTCCCGCGACGAGCCTCAAGGCCGAGGGCGTAAGCCTCGCCCCCGAAACCGCGCTCGACCGGTTGGTTGATGCCTTCGAACGCTGGCGGGCGGTCTGGTCGACAGAAGGCTTCGCGGGCCTGCGCGGCCCCTGGATCACACGCGCCTATGGCATCGGCGAGCCGTGTGAGGTCAGGCTGGAGGGCGAAACCCTGAAAGGTGTTTTCGCCGACCTCGCTCCGGACGGCGCGCTACGCCTTGATTTGCCGGGAGGGCAGCGGCGCATGATCACTGCCGGAGACGTGTTCTTTCCCGGCGCAGTGGGCTAAGAGGCTTCCATGCTTCTCGCGATCGACTGTGGCAACACCAATACGCTCTTTGCTGTCCACGACGGCAAGGGCTGGCGCGCGCAATGGCGCACGGCGACAAATGCGACCCGGACCGCCGACGAGCATGCTGTCTGGCTGACGCAGTTGATGGCCATGTCGTCCTTGTCTCTGCAGGACATCGACGCCTGCGTCATCTCGACCGTCGTGCCGCAGGCGCTGTTCAATTTCCGCAATCTGTCGCGCCGCTATCTCGACCGGGACCCAATTGTTGTTGGAGAGCCCGGTGTCGACCTCGGCATCACTGTCCGGCTCGAACGCCCGCAGGACGCCGGGGCGGACCGGCTCGTTAACGCGCTCGGCGCACGGATGAACCATGAAGGCGCGCTGTTGATCATCGACTCCGGCACCGCGACGACGTTCGACGTCGTCTCGGCGGACAATGCTTTTGTTGGCGGCATCATCGCGCCGGGCATCAACCTGTCCATGCAGGCACTTCACAAGGCGGCCGCGCGCTTGCCGCGTATCGCCATCCAGCGCCCGGCCAGGGTGATCGGCACCGATACGGTCAGCGCGATGCAGTCCGGTGTCTATTGGGGTTATGTCGACCTGATCGATGGCCTGGTCGGGCGGATCAAGGCGGAACATCCCGAGCCGTTGACGGTTATCGCGACGGGAGGCGTGGCCTCGCTGTTCGAGGACGCGGCGCGCACGATCGATCATTTTGATCCCGACGTGACGATCCGGGGGCTTCTGGAAGTCTGGCGCCGCAATGGAGGCCGCTGCGTATGAGTATCGAGGACGACGGCCTCTATTTTCTGCCCCTGGGCGGGTCCGGCGAGATCGGGATGAACCTCAATCTCTATGGCTATGGTCCGGAGCACGCACGGAAATGGATCATCGTCGATTGCGGGGTCACCTTTGGGGATCTGACGACGCCTGGTGTCGACCTGATCATGCCCGACCCGGCCTTTATCGAGGAGCGGCGTGACGATCTTCTTGCCATCGTCCTGACCCATGCCCACGAGGACCATATGGGCGCGGTCGCCCAGCTGTGGGAGCGCCTGCGCTGCCCGGTCTATGCGACGCCGTTCACCGCCTGGCTGATGCGTGACCGGCTGGCCGAAAAGGGGCTCGACAAAGTGGTTGAGCTACACGAAATCGCGCTGGATGGACGCCTGACGCTCGGACCATTCGACCTGCAATTCCTGACGCTGACCCATTCCATCCCCGAGCCCAACGGGCTGGCGATCCGGACGCCGGCAGGGCTCGTCCTGCACACGGGTGACTGGAAGATCGACCCCGATCCGTTGATTGGGGAAACCACCGATGTCGACGCCATCACGGCGCTTGGCGAGGAGGGCGTTCTCGCCCTTGTTTGCGATTCCACCAACGTCTTCACCGAAGGCGTGTCGGGCTCGGAAGGCGATGTCCGGGAGGAATTGATCAAGCTGGTCGGCGAACAGACCGGACGCGTCGCCGTCGCGGCCTTTGCCTCGAATGTTGCGCGCATGGAAACGGCGATCCGCGCCGCTGAGGCCAATGACCGCCGGGTCTGCCTGGTCGGCCGGTCGATGCACCGTATGGCGGCTGCGGCCAAGCATGTCGGCCTGCTGGCGGATGCGCAGCCCTTTGTCGATGAAGAAGACGCGGCGCATTTCCCGAAGGAGAAAATTCTCTATCTGTGCACCGGTAGCCAGGGCGAGCCGCGCGCGGCCTTGTCACGCATCGCCGAAGGCTCTCACCGCAATGTCACCCTGTCGAAGGGCGACAGTGCCATTTTCTCGTCGCGTGTGATTCCGGGCAATGAGATTGGAATCTTCGAACTCCAGAACAAGCTCGCCGAGCGCGGCGTTGACATCATCACCGAGCACGACCGGGATATTCATGTCTCCGGGCATCCGTGCCGCGAGGAATTGCGGGCGATGTACAACTGGGCCAAGCCCCGTATCGCCATCCCGGTCCACGGCGAGCGGCGGCACCTGATTGAGCATGCGGACTTCGCGCGCAGTCTGCAGGTCCCGATGGCTCTGGCCCCCAAAAACGGCGACCTGATCAGGATCAGCGCCGACGGCCCGCAGATTGTCGATGAAGTGCCCAGCGGCCGGCTCCATGTCGACGGCAATTTCATCACGGACGCCGATGCGGACTCGATGCGCGAGCGGCGCAAGTTGGCCTATTCAGGCCATATCGCGGTCTCGCTCGCCATCACCAACACCGGTGAGCTGGCCGCCGGCCCGGATGTGCGCGCGGTTGGCGTAGCGGACTCGCGCGACTACCCCCTGGAGCGCTTTCTCGACGATCTCGCCGATGCGGCAGAGCAGGCTTATGAGCGGCTGAGTCGCCGCGACCGTAGTGACGAGGAAGCGACCGAAGAAGCGATCCGCCGAGCCGTGCGCAAGGAAGCGAACCGGATCTGGGGCAAGAAGCCCATCGTCGATGTGACCGCGCTGACGGTCTGAACAGCTGCAGGAGTGACGCGATGAAAATCGGACGGCTCAACCATGTCGGCATCGCCACGCCCGATATCGAGGCGACCAAGGCGATGTATGCCACGCTCTATGGCGCAGACCGCGCCACCGAGACGAAGGATTTTCCTCATCTGGGCGTCCGGGTCTGTTTCGTCAGCCTGGAGAATTCCGAACTGGAATTGCTTGAACCGCTTGGCGAAGCCTCGCCAGTCCACAAATTCCTGGAGCGAAATCCCAAGGGCGGCCAGCATCATGTCTGTTTCGAGGTCGATGACATCATCACTGCGCGCGACACAATGCGCGCGCGCGGCGCGACTGTCCTGGGAACCGGAGAGCCCTATATTGGAGCGCACGGTGTGCCGGTCATCTTCGTTCACCCGAAGAATTCGGACGGCGTGCTGGTCGAACTGATGCAGAAACCGGATCACGACTGATGCTCAAAGGCGTCTCCATCGTTCTCGTCGCCCTGACAGTGGCCCTCTGGCTTGCGCAGTTTTTCCTGCCTGCGCACGGCATCGGTGTCGCGACAGGGCTGGTCATCTATCTGGTAGCGTGGTGGATCGTGCTCTTCACAATCCTCCCGCTCGGCGTGCGGGGCCAGCACGAGGATCACGAAGTGGTGGCCGGTACTGAACCAGGGGCACCAGTCGATCCCGGCCTGAAACGCAAGGCCTGGCTGACGACCGTTGTCGCCTCGATTGTCTGGCTCCTCATTTTCGCCGTTGTCGAATTCAGCCTGATCGATGTGAACAGCCTTCCGTTTCCGCGCTAGTCCTTCGCGCTCATGCGCGCATGCTCCCAAGAGATGAGGAGCACGCCGGCGAAAACGGTCGCGAACCCGGCGACGTGGATCAGCCGGAAGTCGTCTCCGAGCAGGACGTAGGAGAGGAGAAGCGCTGACGCCGGCATAACGCCCATGAAACCGGCCGCGACCGAGCCTTCCGCCTTTGCCACGCCCTGGTACCAGAGCCAGCTACCCAGCGCGAGCGTTCCGGCTCCATACCAGATGACGGCGGTCCAGCTGCCCGCGTCCATGCCCGACAGGTCGAACCCGCTCCACTGCCAGATGGCGAGCGGAACGAAGAGGGGCAAGGACATGGCCGCGGCGAGGAAGGCGACGACGACCGGATCGACGCGCTCCGAGGCCGTCTTGCCGACCAGCGTGTAGACACTTTCACAGCACACAGCGGCAAAGACGAGGGCGATGCCGAGCAGCATGGTTCCCGTGTCCGTGCCGCTGCCGCCGCTCCCGCCGAGATTGAGGATACCCACCCCGATGACGGCCAGCGCAATGGCGGCGAATTTGCGCCAGGTCGGTGCGTCCTTCAGGAAGATCATCGACGCGGCGGCCGTGACCGCCGGTGCGGTGCTCATCACGATGGCACCGGTGACCCCGGAGACCATGCGCATACCGTAGAGCATCAGGGCGGAAAAGCCGAACATGCCGAAGAGGGCGATGATAGTGATGCGCAGCCAGTCTCCGCGACTGATTGACCTGACATTATGGCGGCGGGTCCAGATGAAGGGGAGGAGAGCGAGGGCACCGATCCCGACCCGCAACGCTGAGCCGACGAAAACGGGCATGGCCTGGGTGACGATCTTGCTGACCGGCGTCGCGGAGCCAAAGGCGGCCATCCCCAGCGCCAGTTGCGCAAAGGTCATTGCTGGCTTTTCGCGTGGCGTTTCAGACATCGGGGCAGGGCGTTTTGCCATGACGATGCAACCCGATGGCGCTGCCAACGGTTCCGAAATGCGACACGCGCCCTTCATGGATGACAGTCAACTTGCTCCACCCTGCGGCACCGTCTAATGCTTGGTGCAACGCAACACGACCGCTCCGGACCGCTTCCCCATGCGCCTTTCGAACTATTTTCTCCCCGTCCTGAAGGAAACGCCTGCTGACGCGCAGATCGCTTCGCACCGGCTGATGCTGCGCGCGGGCATGATCCGCCAGGAATCGGCGGGTATTTACGCCTGGCTGCCGCTCGGCCTGAAAATCCTGAAGAAAATCGAGCAGATCGTGCGCGAGGAGCAGGACCGCGCCGGGGCTGTCGAGCTTCTGATGCCGACCATCCAGTCGGCCGATCTGTGGCGCGAAAGCGGGCGGTTCGACGCCTATGGCAAGGAAATGCTGCGCATTGTCGACCGGCATGACCGCGACATGCTCTACGGGCCGACGAACGAGGAGATGATCACCGAGATCTTCCGGGCCTATTGCAAGTCCTACAAGGACGTTCCGAAGCTGCTCTATCACATCCAGTGGAAGTTCCGTGACGAGGTCCGCCCGCGCTTTGGCGTTATGCGCGGCCGCGAATTCCTGATGAAGGATACGTATTCCTTTGATCTGGATGAGGCTTCTGCCAGAGCCGCTTACAACAAGATGTTCATTGCCTACCTGAACACGTTCGCGCGCATGGGCCTTAAAGCGGTGCCGATGCGGGCCGACACCGGACCGATTGGCGGCGATCTCAGCCATGAATTTATTATCCTCGCGGATACCGGCGAGAGCGAGGTCTTCTGCCACGCTGACCTCGTCGAGATGGGCGCGCCCGGTCCGGACGTCGATTTCAACGGCGACCTCCAGCCGCTGGTTGACCAGCGCACGGCGCTCTACGCCGCGACCGAGGAAATGCACGACGCCGCGAAATTCGAGGCCGAGGTGCCCGACGGCAAACGCCTGTCTGCCCGGGGCATTGAGGTCGGGCACATCTTCTATTTCGGTACCAAGTATTCCGACGCGATGAAGGCGATGGTCGCCCATCCCGACGGCTCGACCGTGCCGGTCCACATGGGCTCCTACGGTGTTGGTGTATCGCGGCTTGTCGGCGGGATTATCGAGGCGAGCCACGACGAGAACGGCATCATCTGGCCGGACTCGGTCGCGCCCTTCGGCGTCGGCATCATCAATCTGAAGGCGGGCGACACGGATACCGACGCCGCCTGCCAGTCGGCTTATGACGCGCTGTCGCGCGCGGGACGCGAGCCCTTGCTGGATGACACCGATGCCCGGCCCGGCGGCAAGTTCGCGACCATGGACCTGATTGGTCTTCCGTATCAGCTGGTCATCGGACCGCGCGGCCTGAAGGACGGCAAGGCCGAAGTAAAGGTGCGCCGCACCGGCGAGAAGCATGAACTGTCGATCGACGATGCCGTTGCACGCCTCGCCGAAGGCGCGTTCGCCGCATGAGTGAGCCAGCGGCACCCGGACGCGCGCGCCCCTTCGCGGGTCACGAATTCCAGCTGGCCACACGGTATCTGCGCGCCAAGCGCCGTCATGGCGGTATCGCCCTGATCGCGATCATTTCCTTCCTCGGAATCACGCTCGGCGTGGCCGCCCTGATCATCATCATGTCGATCATGAACGGCTTCCGGCACGAGCTCTTGAGTACGCTGCTGGGCGTCCAGTCGCATGTCTATGTTCATGCCCAGAACATGACGCCGGAGGAGCTCGACGAGTTATCGGGCCGGATCGAAGCGCTGGACGGTGTCATCAGTGTTGGCGCGCGCTATAATGGCCAGGCCCTGGTCACCGCCAATGGCCGGACCATCGGGGCCAATGTGGTCGGGATCACGCGCGAGGAACTGGCTCAACTCGAACGCATCGTCACCCCGGTCGAGGACAATCGCCCGGGGCTCCGCTATGGCAGTTTCGAGACGTTCGGGCAGGGCGAATACGGCGGGGACGACATTCTGGCCGGCCTTGGCGTGATCAACCAGCTCAATGTCATTGAAGACGAGGATATCACGCTGATCGCGCCCACGGGGCGCGCCGGGCCGTTCGGCACCCGCCCCAATCGCAAGCCTTACCGCGTGGCCGGCATTTTCACGAGCGGCATCTATGCCTTTGACCAGGTGACGGTATTCATGCCGCTGGAACAGGCGATGGTGTTTTTCGCCGCTGACCGGCCCCATTCCATTGACGTGCGGGTCGAGGACCCTGACGGCGTTGGACCGCTCGTGGCCGAAATCCGCGCCCTGGTAGGCAGTGCCGGCGTTGTTCAGGACTGGCGCGAGCGTGACCGCAGCTTCCAGACGGCGCTCAATGTCGAGCGCTTCGCCATGCGGCTCATTCTGGGTGTGGTCATCCTGATCGCCGCGCTCAACATCATCACCGGCCTGGTGATGCTGGTGAAGAACAAGGGGCGGGACATTGCCATCCTGCGCACCATGGGGGCGACGCAGAACTCGATCCTGCGTGTTTTCCTGCTGATCGGCCTGATGATCGGCGCGGTTGGTGCCATTGGCGGCGTCGTTCTGGGCGTTGTGTTCGTGTTGAACATCGACGCGGTCAAAGCCTTCATCCAGTTTATCACCGGCGTGAATGTCTGGGATCCGGAAGTCTATTTCCTCTCCAACCTTCCCGCGCGGCTGGACTGGGCGGAAGTGGTCTTCGCGTCGGTCTTCGGACTGGGCGCGGCCCTGCTTGCGGCGATCCCGCCAGCGCTGCGCGCGGCACGTCTCGATCCGGTGGAGGCGCTTCGCTATGAGTAAGCCGACGCCCGTCCTCGCGCTGACCGGGATCGAGCGCACCTACAAGACCGAAGCCGGCGCACTGAATGTGCTCAAGGACGCCGGGATGGAGCTCTTTCCCGGGGAAGTGGTCGGTCTCGTCGGACCGTCCGGTTCGGGCAAATCCTCTCTCCTGCATATCGCCGGACTTCTGGAAAAACCCGACGCGGGACAGGTCTTCCTCGACGGGCGCGATGTGACCGCGCTCTCCGACCGGGAGCGGACGGGGCTGCGCCGGTCGATGATCGGTTTTGTCTATCAGTTCCACCACCTGCTGCCGGAATTCGATGCCCGGGAAAACATTGTCCTGCCCCAGCTGATCAACGGTCAGTCGCGGCGCATCGCTCTGGCCGAGGCCGACCGCCTGCTGGCCTCGATGGGCCTGACCCAGCGCGCCCAGCACCAGCCGGCCCAGCTCTCGGGCGGTGAGCAGCAGCGCGTCGCGATCGCGCGCGCCTTTGCCAACAAGCCGAAGATCATCCTGGCCGACGAACCGACCGGCAACCTCGACCCGGCAACCTCGGACTCGGTCTTCCAGGCTTTTTCAAATGCCGCCCGGGACGAGGGCGTTGCCGCACTGGTCGCGACCCACAATCTGGCGCTCGCCGAGCGCATGGACCGGGTTTTGACCTTCCAGGATCACCACGTCACGGCCTGGCAACCCGCTGCCTGACCCGCCCGCCGTTAACGAAAAACTTTCCCGCGAATCACGGATTTTCCTTGACCGTACTCCGTCAATCTGAAAAAGAACAAAACAGGAACATTGATAACACGACGGAGATTTCTCATGCGCCGCATCATCATGGACGCCACCGCTGCCACCGCCCTGATGGGCTTTGCCTGGATGATCCTGGTGTGGGGGTCGGTTCTCGCCGGCTGATCCTTTCGCTAGGCTCGCGGCCCGGCCGTCGACTCGGACGGTCAGGGCGGGGCTTCAGGGAGCAATGGATACGGATATGGCAGCATCGGGACCCAGCTTCGTTCATTTAAGAACGCGCTCGCCCTATTCGCTGCTGGAAGGGGCCATCCGTATCAAGGACATGGCCGCGCTCTGTGTCGATGGCGGCATGCCCGCCGTGGCCCTTACCGACACCAACAATCTCTTCGGTGCGCTTGAGTTTTCCGAGACCATGGCCGGGGGCGGGGTTCAGCCCATCGTCGGTTGTACGCTCTCGGTCCTCATCTCGCCGCCCCATCCGGGCGAGCGGGTCGAGCCGGAAGGCACGATCGTCCTGCTTGCCCAATCTGAAACCGGCTACCGCAATCTCATGGCGCTATCGAGCGCTGCCTTCCTCGAGGCCGGGCCGACCGACCCGCCTCACATTTCCGCCAACCGCGTCCTGGAACTCAACGAAGGCCTGATCGCACTGACGGGCGGGCCGGAAGGGGCGCTCAACCGATATGTCGTCGCCGGGCGTGAAGCCGAGGCTGCGGCCTGGCTTGACCGTCTGGCGGCGGCTTTTGGCGACCGGCTCTATGTCGAGCTTCAGCGCCACGGCCGCCGCGAGGAATTACAGGCCGAAAACTGGCTCGTTGATGCCGCCTATGACCGGGGCCTGCCGCTGGTCGCAACCAATGAAGCCTTCTTCCCGCATCCTGACATGCATGCCGCACATGACGCGCTGCTGTGCATATCGCAGAGCTCCTATCTCTCGGTCGAGGACCGCCGCCGGGTCACGCCCGACCATCACTTCGCGAGTGCGGAGGAAATGGAATCCCGTTTCTCCGATCTGCCCGAAGCGCTCGCCAACACGGTCGATATCGCCCGCCGTTGTCATTTCCGTCCCAAGACCAGCCCGCCGCTACTGCCGCGGTTCGAGACCGCCGATGGCCGTGACGAAGCCGAGGAACTCGCCGCCCAGGCGAGGGCGGGGCTGACCGAACGCCTCAAGGCCGTCGAACCGGCAGCGCCCGAGTCCGAATATTTCGAGCGGCTCGACTTCGAGCTGAAGATCATCGCCCAGATGGGATTCCCGGGTTATTTCCTGATCGTTTCGGACTTCATCAAATGGGCGAAGGACCGGGACATCCCGGTCGGCCCGGGCCGGGGGTCAGGTGCGGGTTCGGTTGTCGCCTGGGCGTTGACCATCACGGATTTGGACCCGCTGCGGTTCGGCCTGCTGTTTGAACGCTTTCTCAATCCGGAGCGGGTGTCGATGCCCGACTTCGACATCGACTTCTGCCAGGAACGCCGGGGCGAGGTGATCCGCTATGTGCAGGAACGCTATGGCAGCGACCACGTCGCCCAGATCATAACCTTTGGCACGCTCCAGGCGCGCGCCGTCGTGCGCGATGTCGGACGCGTCATCCAGCTGCCGCTCGGTCTTGTCGACAAGATTGCCAAGCTGGTTCCGGCCAACCCCGCCAATCCCGTCACGCTGGCCCAGGCCATCGAAGGTGAACCGCGCCTGCAGCAGATGCGGGACGAGGACCCGGCGGTTGCCAAGCTCCTTCAGACCGCGCTGAAACTCGAGGGGCTCTACCGCAACGCCTCGACCCACGCCGCCGGTGTTGTCATCGGCGACCGGTCGCTGGTTGAACTCACCCCGCTCTACCGCGATCCACGCTCGGACGTCCCGGCCACCCAGTTCAACATGAAATGGGTCGAGCCGGCGGGCCTGGTGAAGTTCGACTTCCTCGGGCTGAAGACGCTGACCGTCATCGCGCGCACGCTCGATTATATCCGCAAGGGCGGGGGCGAGCCACCCGACATCGAGGCGGCGGATTACGACGACGCGGCCGTTTACGAGCTGCTGGCGACGGGCGCGGGCATTGGTGTGTTCCAGATGGAATCCACCGGCATGCGCGACACGCTGAAAAAAATGAAGCCGGACAAGATCGAGGACCTGATCGCGCTCATCTCGCTCTACCGTCCCGGCCCGATGAAGAATATCGACGTTTATGTCGACCGGAAATTTGGCCGGGCCGATGTCGATTTCCTGCACCCTGATCTCGAACCTGTCCTGAAGGAGACGCACGGCGTCATCATCTATCAGGAACAGGTGATGCAGATCGCCCAGATCCTGTCCGGTTACTCGCTCGGCGAGGCCGACCTTCTGCGCCGCGCCATGGGCAAGAAGAAAAAAGAGGAGATGGACCGCCAGCGCTCGCGTTTCATCGAGGGTGCGCGCGAGAAGGGCGTGGCCGAAGGCAAGGCAGCCTACATCTTCGAACTGGTCAACGAATTTGCCGGCTACGGTTTCAACAAGAGCCACGCGGCCGCCTATGCCGCCATCGCCTATCGCACCGGCTATCTGAAAGCCCATCACCCGGTCGAATTCCTCGCCGCGCTGATGAGCCTCGACCGGAACAATTTCGACAAGCTTGCGGTCTTCTTCCAGGAAGCGCGCAAGATGGACGTGCCGGTCCTCGCTCCGGACGTGAACCGCTCTCGCGCCGATTTCTCGGTGGAGGGCGGGGCGGTGCTCTATGCGCTCGGCGCGATCCGCAATGTCTCGCTGACCGCGATGGAACATGTCGTCGCCGAGCGCGAGGCCAACGGACCCTTCGCGGACCTCTATGACTTTGCCGAACGCGTGGACCCCAAACAGGTCAATCGCCGCACGCTGGAAAATCTTGCACGCGCCGGGGCGCTGGATTGCCTGGAGCCTGATCGCGCCAAGGCATTCGCTGCCGCGCCCATTCTCGCCGCCATGGCAACGCGCGCCGCCGACGAACGCGAAAGTGCGCAAGCCAGCCTTTTCGGTGCAGGGCCGGCAGACGAGGGCGGGTTGGCCCGTCCGCCCCTGCCCGAGGCTGACCCCTGGACGGGGACTCAACGCCTCGATGAGGAACTGGCGGCCATCGGCTTTTACCTGTCCGGTCACCCGCTCGATGATCTCTCGAGCGCGCTGGCGGCCCGCGGCGTGGTCTTCCTCGCCGATGCCCCGGCCCGCGTGGCCGAAGGGGCGACGGCCCTGCGCATGGCCGGCATGGTCCGCCGCCGCCAGGAACGGGTTTCGGCCAAGTCCGGCGAACGCTTTGCTTGGCTCTCTCTTTCTGACCCTACCGGCGAGTATGACGCACTCATCCCGCCCGAACTCCTGCGCTCCTCCCGTGATGCGCTGGAGACGGGCGCGGCCGTGCTTGTGGCGGTTCGGGTGGACGACAAGGAAGAGCAATTGCGCTTCTTCGCGGATTCGGTCGAGGTGCTCGATGCCGCCCCGGCCGCGGACGGTTTGACCATCCGACTCGACCGCGCGGCGCTCGAAGGCGTACGCAGCCGCTTGCAACGCGCCGCATCCATCGGTGGCGGGCAGGGCGGGGGCGGCGAAGTCCGCCTCGTCATGGGTATCGGCGGCGGGCGAGAGGCTGTTCTGCGCCTGCCGGGCAAGATCCCCTGCAGCCAGGCGGTCCAGGCCGCCCTGAAATCGGTGCGCGGCGTGGAAAGCGTCGAACCGCTCTGACACCCGGCCCGCTTACCGCCATCAGGCCTTGCGCAATGGGTATTCCGGCCATATAAGCCGCGCCATCACGCACGCGGGGCATCGGCGGCCATCTGGTCGTCGTTTCCGGTGTCGTCCGTCTCAACTGGAAAAGAGGCGGCGGCTCCGTCCTGCGGAGGCCAACCGGAACAAAGGAAACTGCACGATGGCACTGCCTGATTTTTCCATGCGCCAACTCCTCGAAGCGGGCGCGCACTTCGGACACCAGACCCACCGCTGGAATCCCAAGATGAAGGAATTCATCTTCGGCGAACGGTCCAACATCCACATCATCGACCTGTCCCAGACGGTCCCGCTGCTGCACCAGGCGCTCGTCCAGGTCCGCCAGGCGGCGGCTGGCGGTGGCCGCATCCTCTTCGTCGGCACCAAGCACCAGGCCTCCGAGCCAGTTGCCCAGGCCGCGAAGCGCTGCGCCCAGTACTATGTGAACCACCGCTGGCTCGGCGGTACGCTGACCAACTGGCGCACCATCTCTCACTCGATCTCGCGCCTGCGCGAACTCGAAACGCTGCTTGACGGCTCTCAGGAATCCTCCGGCTTCACCAAGAAGGAACTGCTGAACCTGACCCGCGAGCGCGACAAGCTTGAGCTGTCGCTCGGTGGTATCAAGGACATGGGCGGCATTCCCGACCTGATGTTCGTGATCGATACCAACAAGGAAGCGATCGCCGTCCAGGAAGCCCGCAAGCTGGGTATCCCGGTCGTGGCGGTTGTCGACACCAATTGCGACCCCGATCCGATCAACTTCCCGATCCCGGGCAATGACGATGCATCGCGCGCCATCTCGCTCTATTGCGAACTGGTGGCCGATGCGGTGCTCGACGGCATCACCGAAGGCGCGGCTGATCTCGGCGTGGATCTCGGTGCGGCCGAAGAGCCCGTCGAAATCGCGTTGAACGAAGCCGAGCCGGCTGCCGAGGATGCGGCTGCGGCTGAAGACGCCCCGGCGGACGCCGACGCGGGTGCGGACGCCAAGGACGAGAGCGAAGAGAAGGCCGGCTAACCGCCACCTTCTGTCACACATTACGTATAGAACGATCACGGATCAGGAGTGAAACCGATGGCTGAGATCACAGCGGCCCTCGTCAAGGAACTGCGCGACAAGACCGGCGCGGGCATGATGGATTGCAAGAAGGCGCTGAGCGAAACCGGCGGCGACCTGGAAGCGGCCGTCGACTGGCTGCGCACCAAGGGCCTGTCGAAAGCGGCCAAGAAGGCCGACCGCGTCGCCTCCGACGGCCTCGTTGGCGTGGCGGTTGCCGAATCCGGCAACGGCATGATCGGCGCGGCGGTTGAAGTGAACGCGGAAACCGACTTCGTCGCCCGCAACGAGCTGTTCATGGCCACGGTCAAGGAAATCGCCGGCCTGGCGATCCCGGCCAGGGGCGATGTCGCGGCGATCAAGACGTCGAAAATGGCGTCCGGCGAGACGGTCGACGAAGCGCTGACCAACCTTATCGCCAAGATCGGCGAGAACATGAATTTGCGCCGCGCGACCACGATCGAGGCCGATCCCGGCGTCGTGGCGACCTATGTCCACAACGCGGCGGGCGAAGACCTTGGCAAGATTGGCGTGCTCGTCGGTCTGAAGTCGGACGGCGACAAGGCCAAGCTGGCCGAAATCGGCCGCAAGCTGGCCATGCATGTCGCAGCCGGCTCCCCGGCCGTGGCGCTGTCGGTCGACGTGTCCGACCTGGATCCGGCCGAAGTGGACAAGGAACGTACTGTCCTGTCCGAACAGGCCCGCGAATCCGGCAAGCCGGAAGCGATCATCGAGAAGATGGTCGAAGGCCGTATCCGCAAGTTCTACGAGGAAGTCGTGCTGATGAAGCAGGTCTTCGTGATGGACCCGGACAACACGGTCGAGCAATTCCTGAAGAATGCCGAGGGCGATGTCGGTGCCCCGATCACCATTACGGGCTTTGCCCGGATGGCGCTCGGTGAAGGTGTCGAGAAAAAGTCTGACGACTTCGCCGCCGAAGTCGCGGCGATGTCCGGCAAGGGCTGACGATGATTTTCCTGGTGCCGGGGCGTTTCCGCCCCGGCACGCTTCGTCTAGTGTCCGTCTCGTGACCGATTCAGTGACCGATACTCCCGCCGATCTTCCGCCGCCCGTCTACAAGCGGGTCTTGTTGAAGATATCCGGCGAAGCCCTTATGGGCGATCAGAATTATGGCATTGACCTCAAGACCGCCGAGCGCGTCGCGAGCGAGGTCAAGCAAGCCGTCAATTCCGGTGTTGAAGTCTGCCTTGTCATTGGCGGCGGCAACATCTTTCGCGGGCTGTCAGCAGCCGCCAAGGGCATGGACCGCGCCGCGGCCGACTATATGGGCATGCTGGCGACCGTGATGAACGCGCTCGGCATGCAGACAGCGCTCGAGCGCATCGGCGTCCAGACCCGCGTCCAGTCCGCTATTCCCATGACCTCGATCTGCGAGCCCTATATCCGCCGCCGGGCGATCCGGCACATGGAAAAGGGCCGCGTGGTGATCTTCGCCGCCGGGACGGGCAATCCCTTCTTCACAACCGATACCGCTGCCGCCTTGCGGGCGGCCGAGATGGGCTGTGACGCGCTCTTCAAGGGCACTCAGGTCGACGGGGTTTATTCCGACGACCCGCGCAAGAACCCGGACGCGGAGCGCTATGACCAGCTCGACTATCTCGAAGTACTGTCGCGCGATCTGAAGGTGATGGACGCGGCGGCCGTGACCCTGATGCGCGAGAACGCCATCCCGATCGTGGTTTTCAGCATCCATGACAAGGGCGGGCTCGCCCGTGTACTGTCGGGGCAGGGCGTCTGCACCGTGATCGGTCAGCGGCCCGCGGCAAACGCTAACTGACACATCAGGACGGACTTCCATGAGCGGTGATATCAATATGAAGGATCTGAAGCGGCGCATGGACGGTGCCGTGGAGGCCCTGAAGAAGGATTTCGGCGGACTGCGCACCGGACGCGCCAGCGCCAGCCTGGTCGACACGATCAAGGTCGATGCCTATGGCTCGGTGACGCCGATCAACCAGGTCGCGACGATTTCCGTGCCCGAGCCGCGCATGATCACGGTCCAGGTGTGGGACAAGAACCTCGCGCCGGCCGTCGAAAAGGCAATCCGGAATTCCCCCATCGGCGTAAACCCGGTGGTGGAAGGCGCGATGATGCGCATTCCAATTCCGCCGCTTAATGAGGAGCGCCGCGCCGAACTGGCCAAGGCGGCCAGCGGTTTTGCCGAGAATGCCCGCGTCGCAATCCGCAATGTCCGCCGTGACGGTATGGAAAGCCTGAAGAAGGCGGAGAAGGACGGCGATATCGGCGAAGACGAACACAAGTCCAGGGCCGATGAGGTCCAGAAGCTGACCGACGACGCCGTGGCCAGTGTCGATGCTGCGCTGAAACACAAGCAAGACGAAATCATGCAGGTCTAGGGCCCGTTTTTAAAGGCTCCATCAGGAGACGCCCATGCCCGCCCCGAACACCGAAACGGCCACACCGGCCCATGTCGCCATCATCATGGACGGCAATGGACGGTGGGCGGCTGCCCGCGGGCGTCCGCGTGCCTTTGGGCACAAGCAGGGTGTCGACGCCGTGCGCGGTGCCGTGCGTGCGGCAGGCGAGCTGGGGATCCGGCATCTGACCCTGTTCGGCTTTTCGACCGAGAACTGGCGGCGGCCAGAGGAAGAGGTCGACGCGCTGTTCGACCTGATGCGGCGCTTCGTCGACGCGGACCTAGAAAAACTGGCGCGCGAGGATGTGCGGATCCGGATCATCGGCCGCCGCGAGGGGCTGAAACCGGAACTCGTCGAGATCATCGGGCGGGCCGAGACAAGGACCGAGGCCAATACCGGTTTCCATCTGACGATCGCGTTCAATTATGGCGGACGCGACGAGATTGTCCGGGCGGCCCGCCGCCTGGCTCTGGCCGCGCAATCGGGCGACGTGGATGCGACCGCCATCGACGAAGGCGTGTTCGCCGGATTTCTCGACACGACCGGCATACCCGATCCCGACCTGGTTATCCGGACCAGCGGCGAGCGCCGGATCAGCAATTTCCTGATCTGGCAGGCGGCCTATGCCGAACTGATCTTTCTCGATGTTCTGTGGCCCGACTTCGACGCCAGTCATCTGCAGGCGGCCGTGAACGAATATCACAGCCGTCAGCGCCGGTTCGGAGGCGTGGATGACAGCGCCGCCTGAGCGCCTGATTCGTCGCGACCCGGCATTTCTCGCGCGAGTCGTTTCCGCCGTCATCCTGGCTCCGGTCTCCGTCTTTCTTCTGGTCAGGGGCGGGGAGGCCTTCACCGCTTACGTGGCCGCCTTCGCGGCGGCCATGGCCTGGGAATGGCAGCGCATGGCCGATGGCGGTGCGCCAACCCGCAGCTATGCGGTCGCGGCGGTCGCGGCGAGCGGCGCAGTGATCTTTGTCGGCCATGGCGACCTGTTCTGGGCAGCGGCCTGGCCCCTGGCAGGTGCCATTGGCGTGGCGTTCGCGGGCGACATCCCGGTCCGCCGCCGCTGGCGCGCTCCGGCCGGCATACTCTATGTCGCGCTGACCTCCTGCTCGCTGGTCTGGATGCGTGATGCGGGCGACAACGGTCTCGTGCGCCTCGGCTTCCTGATGTGCGTGGTCTGGAGCGCGGACATTTTCGCCTATTTTGCCGGAACCTGGCTGGGCGGACCCAAGCTCTGGCCCAGGGTTAGCCCGAACAAGACATGGGCCGGTTTTGCCGGGGCCATGGTCGTTGGCACCTTCGCCGGCGGGCTGTACGCCCGCTATTTCGGCCTGCCATTTCCTGAAGCGGTCATCCTTGCCGCTGTGCTCGCGCTGGCCTCGGTCCTCGGTGACCTCCTGATGTCGCTCGCAAAGCGCCGCTTTGGCGTGAAAGATGCCGGCAAGATCATTCCCGGCCATGGCGGCGTGCTCGACCGTGTCGATGCGCTGATGCTGGCAACCGCAGTCGCGCTCGCGTCCCAGCTGCTGGTCCCGCAGGTCTGGTCATGAGCGCGCCGCGTCGGATCAGCGTGCTCGGAGCGACAGGCTCGGTGGGCCTTGCGACGCTCGACCTGGTGCGGCGGGCCCCACAGGGGACATTCGAAATCGTCGCGCTGACGGCACACAGAAATGTCGAGGGCCTGGCCGACCTGGCGAGGGAGTTTTCGCCTGAAATCGCCGTCGCCGCTGATCCCCAGTGCGGGTCGGCGCTGTCTGACGCTCTGGCCGGCACCAGCGTGCGGACCGCGTGCGGACCGGATGCGCTGATCGAAGCGGCCGGCATGGATGCCGACTGGGTGATGGCGGCTATCGTGGGTTCGGCGGGGCTTATGGCCAGTGCGGCCGCGCTTCGTCCCGGGGCGGCCCTCGCCATCGCCAACAAGGAATGCCTGGTCTGTTCCGGTGACCTGTTCATGCAGACCGCGCGAGCGCGCGGCGCGACGGTCCTGCCGGTCGATTCCGAGCACAATGCGATCTTCCAGGCCTTGCGGGACGAGCATCGCGGTCATGTTTCCCGGATCACGCTGACCGCTTCAGGTGGGCCTTTCCGTGACTGGCCGGCGGACCGCATGGCCGGAGTCACCCGTAGAGATGCGCTCGCTCACCCCGTCTGGGAAATGGGTGAGAAGATCAGTATCGACTCGGCGACGATGATGAACAAGGGGCTGGAGGTCATCGAGGCCTGCCGTCTCTTCGACCTGGCGCCAGCGAAAGTCGACGTGGTGGTCCATCCCCAGTCCATTGTTCACGGCCTTGTCGAATACGGTGACGGCAGTGTGCTCGCCCAGCTGGGCACGCCGGACATGCGCATCCCGATCGCCTCGACCCTGGCCTGGCCAGAACGGATGGAAACGCCAGCCGAACGGCTCGATCTCGCGCGGCTGTCGCGGCTGGACTTTGAAACGCCGGATCCGGAGCGTTTTCCCGCGCTGCGGGTGGCCCGCGAAGCGCTTGAACACGGGGAGGGGGCCACCGCCGCCCTGAATGCCGCCAACGAGGTTGCCGTGGCGGCCTTTCTCGCCGGACGCACCGGTTTTCTTGACATTGTGCGGACGGTTGAGGACGTTCTTTCCGCGATGGACAGGCGTGAAACGCTTCCCAAACGTTTTTCTGCGTTTGATGAGGCACTCGACATAGATGCACGCGCCCGCCGCGTGGCCGACGAGATGATCGGCCGCCTGTCGGCGTCATCCGCGTAAAGGGTCAGGATGGTTCATGCTTGATTTTTTCGGCTCCGGCCTGATTACTGCATTCGCATTCGTATTCGTGATTTCCATCGTCGTGGTGATCCACGAGCTCGGTCATTTCGCGGCCGGGCGCTATTTCGGTGTGCACGCCGAGGCTTTCTCGATCGGATTCGGACCGACCCTGTTCGCGGTACGTGACCGGATGGGGACGATCTGGCGGGTCGCAGCGCTCCCCTTGGGCGGATATGTCCGTTTTTTAGGCGACGCCGGCGCGGCAAGCGAGCCCGATCAGGACAAACTACGCGAGATGCGCGCCCGGCTCGGGCCGGATGCAGAGCGCTGCTTCCACTTCAAACCGGTCTGGCAGCGCGCGATCATCGTCGCGGCCGGCCCCATCGCCAATTTCATTCTGGCGATCACGATCTTCACGGCGCTCGCGCTGGCCTATGGCGACCGGGGCCTGGAACCGGTGGTCGGCCAGGTCCAGCCCGGGACACCCGCTGAAGCGGCGGGATTCCAGACCGGAGACCGGATCGAAGCCATCGCGGGCGAACCGATCAACCGGTTTGCCGATATCCGTGCCCAACTCGTCTGGCGCCCGAATGAGGTCGTTACCTTTGATATCCTGCGCGATGGACAGCCGATGCAGATTCGCGCAGCGGCGCGACTGACCGAAGCCGACGATGGCCTGGGTGGCCGCCGCGAGGTGGCACAGGTCGGATTCGGGTCCAGTGGCGACGTCTATCACCGCCCCTATAACCTGTTTGAGGCCTTCGGTGCCGGTTGTGCCCGTGTCTGGCAGGTCGTATCGATTACCGGGCGCTATGTCGCGCGGATCGTGACCGGGCAGGCCCCGGCCAACATGCTCAACGGGCCGGTCGGCATTGTCACGGTGTCAGGGCAGGTAGCCAATCAAAGCCTCGACAGTGCTCCGGACGCCGCAACCGGGGCGGGCCGGGCGTTGGTGAACCTGATTTCGCTCGCCGGCCTGTTTTCAATCGGGCTGGGATTGGTCAATCTGTTACCGATACCGCTGCTCGACGGCGGGCATCTGGTGTATTACGCCTATGAAGCGGTTGCGGGCCGTCCACTGAGTGCGCGTGTTCAAGCCATTGGATTCCGTGTAGGGCTTGCACTTGTGCTCGGTATGATGCTTGTAGCGACCGTGAATGATCTGAGTTACCTGCGCGGTCTGTTCTCCTGAACCCACGCGACAAAATGACGGCGGCCCGAATGTTGTTGAGTGTAATCCGCGCTTCCCTGGCGACCCTGCTTGCCTTCGCTCCCCTGTCGCTGGCGTCAGCCCGGGCGCAGGACGAAACCACCGAAGCTGAGGCACCTGCACCGCAGGTTGAAGCGCGTCCAGTCGTCCGCCAGATCCTGGTTCAGGGTAATCAGCGCGTCGAATCCGACACCGTGCTGTCCTATATGCTGGTCCAGCCCGGGACGGTGGCGGACCCCCGCGCAGTGAACCTGTCGATCCAGACCCTGTTTGCGACCGGTCTCTTCTCCGATGTCCGGATCGAGGACCGCGGCGAGATCGTCGTCGTCTATGTCCAGGAAAACCCGATCATCAACCAGGTGATTCTCGAAGGGAATCGCGCGGTTGACGACGACAACATCACCGATGAAATCCAGGCCCAGCCGCGCGCCATCTTCACCCGTGCGCGGGTGCAAGCCGATGTGCAGCGCATCATCGAGGTCTATCGCCGTTCCGGGCGGTTTGCTGCCCAGGTGACGCCGCGGATCATCGAACAGCCGCAAAACCGGGTCGACCTGATCTTCGAGATATCCGAAGGTCCGATGACCGGCGTGCGCCGCATCAACTTCATCGGCAACGAGGAATTCGGCGACCGCCGCCTGCGCGGAGAGCTCGTCACCCAGGAATCGCGCTGGTACCGCTTCTTCGGTTCGAACGACAACTACGACCCGGATCGCCTTGAGTACGACCGCGAACTGCTGCGTCAATTCTACCAGAATCAGGGCTTTGCCGATTTCCGCGTCGTGTCGGCTGTTGCCGAACTGACTCCGGACCAGGAAGATTTCTACATCACCTTCACGCTCGACGAGGGTGATATCTACACCTTCGGCGACATCACGGTGACGACCGAACTCCCCGATATTTCAACCGATTTCCTGCAGCGCGCCCTGCCGGCCCAAACGGGAAATCTCTACCAGGGCGAACTGATCGAGGACTCGGTCGAGACGCTGACCTTCGCAACCGGTGCTGCCGGCTATGCCTTCGTCAATATCCGCCCGCGCATCACCCGCAATCGCGACGACCGCACAGTGGACGTCGAATTCGTCATCGACGAAGGCCCGCGCGTTTATATCGAACGTATCGACATCGTCGGGAATACGCGGACGCTCGACCACGTGATCCGGCGCGAACTCGAGCTCGTCGAGGGCGACGCCTTCAACCGCGCTCTGATCGACCGGTCTCGCAACCGCGTGCGCCGTTTGGCCTTCTTCGAGGAAGTCGAGATCACCGAGACGCAGAGCTCTGCGGCCGACCGCGCGCGCCTGCAGGTAACGGTCGAGGAGCAGCCAACCGGCGAGCTCGCCTTCGGGGCCGGTTTCTCGTCGACCGATGCCTTCCTGGTTGACCTGTCGATTTCAGAACGGAATCTGCGCGGCCGTGGCCAATTCCTCCGCTTCCGGATTTCCGCCAGCTCACGCCGTCAGCAGGTCGATATCCGTTTTACCGAGCCGCGCTTCCTTGACCGTAATCTCGCCGCCGGTTTTGACCTTTTCCAGGTTCGCTCCGACTTTGCCCGGGAAGCGTCCTTCGAAACCGAAAGTACGGGTGTCAGCCTGCGTGCAGGTTTCCCGACCACGCGGTCGACCGAGCTGGGCTTGCGTTATACGCTGCGGACCGATGACGTCATCGTCTATGCCGGGGCCAACCCGGCCCTGCGTTCCCAGTCGGGTTCACGCGTAACGTCGGTGTTCGGCTACACGCTGCGTTGGGACCGAACCAATGATCCGATCAACCCGACGCGCGGTTTCGCGCTGCAATTCAGTCAAGATTTCGCCGGGATTGGCGGCGATGTTCGCTATGTCCAGTCAGAAGCCAGCGGTGCCGTTTACCGTGGCATCTGGGAGGACGTCGTGGCGAGCTTCACCTTCAACGCCGGCTTCATCATGGGCTGGGGTGGTGACTCGATCCGGATCAATGACCGGTTCTTCAAGGGCGGAAACACGTTCCGCGGCTTTGAAACGGCCGGTATCGGTCCGCGTCTGGTATCGCGGGACACCACGACAGGGCAACTGATCGGCGGCGATGCCCTTGGCGGGCGCGCTTATGCGATCGGTACCTTTGAACTGGCCTTCCCGCTCGGCTTGCCGGAGGAGTACGGCGTGCGTGCGAGTGTCTTCACCGACTTTGGCACCATCGGTCTCCTCGACGACGACAGTCAGATTGCCGAGACCGGCACGGGGACGTTCACGGCAGATGATCTGTCGCCGCGTGTTTCGGCCGGCCTGAGCATTTTCTGGGATTCGCCCTTCGGGCCGATCCGCTTCGATCTCGCAGAAGCCCTCGTGAACGAGGACTATGACAAAGCCGAATTCTTCCGCTTCAGCACACGTACAGGATTCTAAAATGAAACTGCATGCCATCTCCATCTGGGCCGCGGCCATCGTCGCGGCGACGCTCGCCGCCGTTGCGCCGGCCAGCGCCCAGACCAACGTCCTCGTTTTCAACGAGGCCCGTGTCCTGCGCGACAGCGCGGCCGGTCAGGTCATCGCCACCCGCCTTGAAGCCATTCAGGGTGAAATGGACTCCGAACTCCGTGCCGTGGCCGAACCGATCCAGGCCGAAGTCGAGCGCCTGAACGCCGAAACCGAGCCGATGACGCAGGAAGCCATTCAGCAGCGTCCGGACCTGATGCAGCGTATTCAGGCTGTTCAGCAACAGGGTCAGCAGGTTGAAGTCCTGCGCCGTCGTCTCAGCCAGGAACTGGCCGCGACCGAACGTCAGGCGCTGCGCCCGGTTCTCGAACTGCTACCGACCATCCTCGAGGAAATCGTCGCCGAACGCGGTGCCCATATCATCGTGGACCGCGCCAACCTGGTGTATGCCGCCGAGAGCGTCGACATCAGCGCGACCGTGATCGAACGCCTCAACCAGCGTTTGCCGACCGTGGCCGTCAACCGTGTCCGCCTGCCGCAAGGGGGCGAGGGCCAGGCCCAGCAATAACTTCTGCCGCAAGGGGGCGGGCATGGCCGATTCGCGTTTTTACGAGTCGCTCGGCCCGCTGACCCTGGCGGAGATCGCCGCAATTACAGACGGCCAGCTTGCCGGTGACCCCGGTGATCTGACCGTCGATGCGGTTGAGCCGGTCGAGACTTGCCGCGCCGGCGCGCTTTCCTACTTTTCCGGTGACACTGCGCCGGGTGACGGCCCTCCGCCTGCGGGGGCCGTTTTTCTTGCGAAAGAGAGCCTCGCGGAAGCCTTCGCCAGCAGTGGTGCCCATTTCATCGTGGTGTCTGATCCCCGCCGGGCCTTTGGGCTGGCGGCACCCCGGATTGTGGCCGAGCGCGTCCTGTTTGGGGATGACCGGATCGACCCGACTGCGCGGATCGGCGATGATTGTCTGATTGCGCCTTCAGCGACGGTGTCCGCCGGCGCGGTCATTGGCGCACGGACCGTGATTGGTCCCGGTGTCGTTGTCGGGCCCGGCGTCGAGATCGGCGAAAACAGCGATATAGGCCCGCACTGCGTGGTCCGCTGCACGATCGCCGGAGCGCGTCTCGTGCTCCAGTCAGGGGCCAGGATCGGGGAATCCGGTTTCGGCGTTGCGGTGGGGTCGGGACGCCCCGTCAATGTCCCGCATTTCGGGCGTGTTATTCTGGGCGAAGACGTCTTCGTCGGGGCCAACTCCTGTATTGACCGGGGCCTGTTTACCGACACCGTCGTCGGCGATGGCTGCAAGTTCGACAACCTGGTTCACGTCGCCCATAATGTCACCATTGGCGAAGGCAGCGTCTTTGCCGGTTTTTCCGCCATTTCGGGAAGTTGCAATATCGGCAAGAACGTCCTGTTTGGCGGCCGCGGCGGCTTGGCCGATCACGTCAATGTTGGTGACGGGGCCATCATTGGTGCAAATTCTGCGACCATGAAGGACGTGCCGGCTGGAGAATTCTGGTTCGGCTCGCCTGCGGTGCCGAAACGGGAGTATGTACGTGAGCGCATGGCCATCAAGCGCCTGATCAAGACCAAGACGCGCGACAGCTGACAAGGAGAGCCCTGTTGACCGATGAAACCCCGACCCTGGGCGAATCCTTTGGGCAGGACGAAATCCTGCGCCGCATTCCCCATCGCTATCCCTTCCTTCTCGTCGACCGCGCCGAGAATTACCTGGAAGGCAAGTCCATAGTCGGGATCAAGATGGTCACCGCAAACGAGCCGCATTTCACCGGGCACTTTCCGGGAAATCCCGTTATGCCCGGTGTCCTGATTGTCGAGGCGGTCGCCCAGACCGGCGCCATCCTGATGTCCAAGACGCTCGATGTGGATGTCACCAAGACCACCATCTTCTTCATGGGTGTTGACAAGGTCCGCTTCCGCCGGCCCGTCGTCCCCGGTGACGTGTTGCGGATGCCGGTCGATGTGACCTATGCCCGCCATGGCGTCTTCCGTTTTCACGGCCGGGCGACCGTCAATGACGCCCTCGTCACGGAATTCGATTTTGCCGCGAAGGGCGTCACCTTGCCATGAGCACGACCATCCACCCGACCGCGATTGTCGATCCGGGTGCCCAACTCGGCCAGGACGTGGAAATCGGACCGTTCTGCATCGTCGGGCCGAATGTCGTCCTGAAGGACGGTGTGAAACTGCTGTCCAGCGTCACGATCGACGGCCATACCGAAGTCGGTGAGGGGACCCGCATCTACCCCTACAGCGTGCTGGGGATGCCGCCCCAGGACTTCAAGTACAAGGGTGGCCCGACCCGCCTGATTATCGGTGCGCGAAACCTGATCCGCGAACATTGCACCATGCATCCCGGAACCGAAGTCGGGCGCGGCGAAACCCGAATAGGCGACGACGGCTTCTTCATGGTCGGCGTCCACATCGCCCATGACTGTATCGTCGGCAATCATGTTGCACTGGCCAATCACGTTGCGGTCGCGGGCTATGCCGTGATCGGCGATCACGTGATCAGCGGCGGTCATACGGGCGTGACCCAATTCACCCGGATCGGCCGTCATGCCTTCCTGGGCGGCATGGCGCTCGCCAATGCCGATGTCATTCCCTATGGCTTTGTCACCCGCAATCCGGCCCACCTGGAAGGGATCAACCTTGTGGGGTTGAAACGCCGCGGGTTTGCCCGCGACGTGATCCGGGAGATGCGCACGGCCTACCGTCTGCTTTTCGCGGAAGAAGGGACGTTCCAGGAGCGCATTTCCGACGTCGAGAAGCTTTATCCGGACAATGATCCGGTCAAGGAAATCATCGCCTTCATCCGCGCCGACGAAAGCAAGAAGCTGTGCATGCCGCATGACTGACGCCGGACCCAGACGCTGGTCCCGTCTCGGTGTCATCGCAGGCGGCGGCCAATTGCCGGTCTTGCTCGCCGGGGCCGAACACGCGGCCGGGCGAAACCCCTTCGTCGCCCGGCTTAACGGGTTTGCCGATGCTGATTTCACCGCGTTTGCCGGCGCGTCATTCAACCTCGGCGCAGTCGGAGGTTTGCAGAAGGCCTTGAAGGCTGCGGGCTGCGACGCGATCTGCTTTGCCGGAAAAGTCGACCGCCCCGATTTCCGGACGCTGGTCCCGGCCGATCTGACCGCGGCGAAACTCCTGCCGCGCATGATCGACGCTGGCCGAAAGGGCGACGATGCCCTGTTGCGGGAAATCCTGGCGTTTTTCGAAGAATCCGGGTTCGCGGTCGTGGGGGCCGATGACGTGCTGGCCGGCCTGATCCCGGCGGCGGGTGTTTTCGGGTCGGTCCAGCCGCGCGAGAGTGATCGTGCCGACGCGCGAAAGGCGCTGAGGACGGCCCGCGCAATTGGCGGTCTGGATATCGGGCAAGGTGCGGTCGTGTGCGGCGGGCTGGTTCTTGCCGTCGAAGCGCAGGAAGGAACGGATGCCATGCTGGCGCGGGTCGCCGGCCTTGCGGCGGATATCCGGGGCACCGAAACCGACCGCCGCGGCGTGCTCGCCAAGGCCCCGAAACCCATTCAGGAGCGCCGTATGGACTTGCCAGTCATAGGACGCTCGACGGTCGCCGGTGCCCGCGCGGCAGGGCTCGCCGGTGTCGCAGTCGAAGCGGGCGGTGCACTGGTTGTCGACCGTGAGGGCGTCGTGGCCGATGCGGATTCGGCGGGCCTGTTTGTCATGGCGATCACTGCGGACGAATTGGATGCCTGAACGCCGAAAGGTCTTTCTTGTTGCCGCCGAGCGTTCCGGAGATGCGCTCGGGGCCGGGCTGATACGGGCCTTGCGTGACCGGTTTGGCGATGATGTTGAATTCTCGGGCGTTGGCGGATCGGAAATGACGGCAGAGGGGCTGAACAGCCCGTTCGACATTTCAGAGCTGTCAGTGCTTGGATTTTTCGAAGTGCTGAGCGCTTATCCGCGGGTCGTGCGCCGGGCTGACGAAACGGCAGATCTGGCTGAACGGGTTAAGCCCGACGTTGCGGTTCTCATTGATTCCTGGGGCTTTACCCTGCGGGTCGCCCAGAGGCTGAAGGCCCGGATACCGGACATGCCCGTCGTCAAATATGTCGGTCCGCAAGTCTGGGCGACGCGGAAGGGCCGGGCCAAGACACTGGCCGAAACGGTTGACCGTCTGTTGACCATCCATTCCTTCGACGCCCCGATATTCGAGGCGGCGGGCCTGCCAACGACCTTCGTGGGTAATCCGACCCTGGAAAAGGATATCCGTGGTGACGGGATGGCCTTCCGGGAGCGCCACGGAATTGCGCCGGACGCGCCGTGTCTCGGCGTGCTGTTCGGTAGCCGGATGGGAGAACTGACGCGTTTGGCTGATCCATTTTCGGCCGCCCTGGAAAAGCTCAAGACCCGCTATCCGGACCTTCGCGTGATCATTCCCCTGGCGGCACCGGTCGCCGGAGCCGCGCGCGAACGCATGGCCGCTGATCCGAATTTCGCCGGGGCGGTCATCGTCGATGAAGCGGAAAAGCGCGACGCCTTTGCCGCTCTGGATGTGGCTCTGGCCTGTTCAGGAACGGTGACGACCGAGCTGGCCATGGCGGGCGTGCCGACGGTCGCTGGTTACCGGCTCGGCTGGGCGACCTGGGCGCTCCTGCGCGGCCTCCTGTTCAAGGGGACCTACATCACGCTGGTCAACATCGCGGCAGGCAAGGAGCTGATGCCCGAACGCATCCAGACGACCTGCACCGGACCGCGCCTGGCTGCAGATATCAGCCATTTCCTTGACGATACGGACTTGCGGGCCAGGACGTCGAAGGCTCTGGTCGAGACGACGGCCACGATGCGCGGCGACGGGCAGGCGGCCGCTAAGGCCGCTGCCGCCGTCGCGGAGTATCTCTAGCGATTAGCGCTTATCGATGGCGACGTAGTCGCGCTCGGTCGCACCGGCGAAAAGCTGGCGCGGGCGGCCAATCTTCTGCGTCGGGTCTTCGAGCATTTCGGTCCACTGCGCGATCCAGCCGACGGTCCGGGCCAGGGCGAACAGAACAGTGAACATCGAAGTCGGGAAGCCCATCGCACGCAGCGTGATACCCGAATAGAAGTCGATATTCGGGTACAGCTTCTTCTCGACGAAATACGGGTCTTCCAGCGCGATCTTTTCCAGCTCCAGCGCGACGGCCAGCAGCGGATCATCGGTTTCGCCGACTTCCTTCAGGACTTCGTGGCAGGTCGTCCGCATCACTTTCGCGCGCGGGTCGTAATTCTTGTAGACGCGGTGGCCAAAGCCCATCAGGCGGAAGGGATCATTCTTGTCCTTGGCCTTGGCGATGTATTCCGGGATCCGGTCGACCGAGCCGATTTCCTCGAGCATGTTCAGCGCCGCCTCGTTGGCCCCGCCGTGGGCCGGTCCCCACAGGCTGGCAATGCCCGAGGCGATACAGGCAAACGGGTTCGCGCCCGACGAACCGGCAAGGCGGACCGTCGAGGTGGAGGCGTTCTGTTCGTGATCGGCATGCAGGATGAAGATGCGGTCCATGGCGCGGGCCATGACCGGATTGACTTCATAATCCTCGGCCGGAACCGCGAAACACATGCGCAGGAAGTTAGCGGCGAAGTCCAGATCGTTGCGCGGGCTGACGAAAGGCTGGCCGACCGAATACTTGTAGGCCCGGGCAGCGATCGTCGGCATTTTCGCGATCATGCGGTGGCTGGCGATGGTGCGCGCCTTGGGGTCATTGATGTCGGTGGAGTCGTGATAAAACGCCGACAGCGCTCCGACCGTGCCGACCATGACCGCCATCGGGTGGGCGTCGCGGCGGAACCCGCGGAAGAACTGGTCGAACTGGTCATGCAGCATCGTATGATGCGTGATGGTCTTCTCGAAGCTCTCCAGCTGCGCCGCATCCGGCAATTCACCATGCAGCAGCAGATAGCAAACTTCGATGAAGCTGGAATTCTCGGCGAGCTGGTCGATCGGATAGCCGCGATACAGCAGCACGCCTTCATCACCATCGATATAAGTGATGTGGGATTCACAGCTCGCCGTCGAGGTAAAGCCCGGGTCGAGCGTGAACACGCCGGCATTCTTGTACAGCGTACGGATGTCGATAACGTCCGGGCCGACCGTGCCTTTCAGGACCGGAAAGTCATAGGACTGGCCATTGATGGTCAGGGTTGCGGTTCCGGATTCCTTGGCATTGCTTTTCATCACGTCATCCTCGTCTGTCGTTCAGCCGGCGGCGGCTTGTTGGTGGATACGATCCAACGATTCCGTCCGGCCAAGAAATAGCATGACCGCAGAAAGGTCGGGGGCTGGCGCACCACCGGTCAGGGCGGCGCGCAGCGGTTGTCCGATCTTGCCGAACCCGACCGCTTCGGCCTCGGCGAAGGATTTCAGGGCAGCGGCCAGGTTCTCTTCCGACCAGTCCGCCAGCGCGGCCAGCGCCGCATGCAGCCGGCCCAGCCGGGCGAGGGCGTCATCGTCTAGCGGTTTGGCGGCCTTGCCCTCGATCGCGAAGGGCGACCGACGCGTCAGGAAATAGGTCTGCTCTTCCAGCTCTGCCAGTGTCTTGGCCCGGGTTTTGAGCACTCCCATACCGGCCAGCAGGCGTTCGCGCGCAGTTCCTGCGTCGATTTCAAGCGTGCCCGCCGCCTCAAGGCGCGCCAGCAGGGCGTCGGTCAGCACCGTATCATCGCTCTCGCGCAGGGCCGTGGCGTTTACGCTGCCCATCTTGTCGAAATCGAGCCGGGCCGGGGCCTTGTTGAGCCCGTCGAGCGAGAAGGCGGCTTTCGCCTCGGCGTCGCTGAAATACTCCTGGTCGCCCTTCGACCAGCCCAGGCGCAGCAGGTAATTGCGCAGCCCGGCGGGCAGATACCCCATGTCGCGATAGGCCTCGACCCCGAGCGCGCCATGACGTTTGGAGAGTTTCTTGCCGTCCGGACCATGGATCAGCGGAATATGCGCGAAGACCGGGCGGTCCCAGCCGAGCGCGTCGTAGATCTGCGACTGGCGCGCGGCATTGGTCAGGTGATCGTCGCCCCGGATGATGTGGGTCACGCCCATGTCATGATCATCGGCGACGACGGCGAGATTGTAGGTCGGCGCACCATCGGTTCGCAGCAGCACGAGATCGTCGAATTCCTTGGCCTTCCAGCGGACATCGCCCTGGACGGCGTCGGCAATCACGACATCGCTGTCCGGTGCCCGGAAACGCACGACGTGGGGCGCGTCCGCCGGCGCGTCACTGTCCGGCCTGTCGCGCCAGGGTGATCGCAAGGCGCGGCCTTCGGCAAAGGCGGTCTCGCGCAACGCCGTCACTTCGTCCGGCGTGCAGTAGCAGCGGAAGGCGGCACCGGCGGCGACGAGCTCATCGACAACGGCGCGATGCCGGGCGGCGCGCGCATGCTGGGACACGGGCTCACCGTCCCAGTCGAGGCCAAGCCATTGCAGCCCTTCAAGAATTTTCTCGACGGCGTCCTCGGTTGACCGGGCGCGATCAGTATCCTCGATGCGCAGCAGGAATTGGCCGCCCTGGCCGCGGGCAAACAACCAGTTGAAAAGTGCGGTCCTTGCACCCCCAATGTGCAAATATCCCGTGGGGGAGGGCGCGAAGCGCGTGACGATGCCGGTTTGCTTGTTTTGCATGTGCGAAAGAATGCTGCGCTGCGGTGTGGTGCCGGGTGATACCATGCGTTTGCCGGAGGTCATAGGGGTATGACCGTATCGGAGCCAGTCCAACAACAGGCGGGCTCCTGGCGCGCGGCGATTGCCGCCAATCTGGAACGCAGCTGGGCTGCGCTGACCACGTCCCGGGTCATCACCGTACAGGACCTGCCACTCTGGTGTCCCGTGGCGTTTGCAATCGGTTCGGCCGTCTATTTCACGCTGCCCGCCGAGCCTTCAGCGGCTGCCGGCTGGACCGCGTTCGGACTGGCCGTGTGCGCCTTGGCCGGAGCGATCATCTGGCGCCACCGGACGAGCGTGCTGATCACGCTGATGCTCGCCGCCTTTGTCCTCGCGGGCGGGGCGAGAGGGCAATGGCGCACCCTTTCGGTCGCCGGACCGGTCGTTGCAGAGTCCGAGCGCGCGCGGACCGTCACCGGCTGGATCGAAAGCGTCCAGCAAAGCGGCGGGCGGCAGAGACTGGTCCTGCGCGTTGCGTCACTCGACGGCATGGATGAGCCGCCTCGGCGGGTTCGTGTGCTGGCCAACCGCGGCGCATTCCAGCCCGGCGACGCAATTACACTCCGGGCCGTTCTGGGGCCGCCGCCCCGGCCTGCGGCACCCGGCGGCTATGATGCTGGCTTCGCGGCGTGGTTTTCAGGGCTTGGCGGATCAGGATTTGCCGTAACGCGGCCCGAGGCGGCTGAATTTTACGGGGACAGCCGCGCCCGGGCCTTCGCCCGCGTCCGCTGGTCGATGGCCGAACGCATCCGTGAGCGCGCGCCGCCGCGCAGCGCCGGTATCGCCGCCGCCCTTTTGACCGGTGACCGGTCCGGAATATCGCCCGATGACGCCGAGGCGCTCAGGGCCACCGGACTCGGGCATATCCTTGCCATTTCCGGCTTGCACATGGCGCTCTTTGCGGGCGGTGTTTTCTTCGCGGTACGGTTCCTCTTTGCCGCGATCGAGCCTTTCGCACGGCGGCATGACCCGCGCTACCCGGCTGCGATTGCCGCCTTGCTCGCGGCTCTTGCCTATCTGGCGCTCTCGGGGGCCGCGATCCCGACCCAACGCGCCTTCATCATGACGGCGGCGGTGCTCATCGGCGTTCTGGTCGGCCGGCAAGCAATCTCCATGCGCTCAGTTGCGCTGGCCGCCTTTGCGGTTTTGCTCATCCAGCCCGAAAGCATCGTCACGCCGGGATTCCAGATGTCTTTCGCCGCTGCGTCAGCCCTGATCACAGCCTTTGGAGCCTTGCGTGATCACCGCCGGCCGGGGCCACGCCCGGGCGTTCTGCGCCGCGCCGCCGGATCAATCGGAGCCATTGGCTGGTCGTCCCTGATCGCGGGTGCGGCGACATCGGGATTTGCGGCCTTCCATTTCAACCGGCTCGCCGCCTTCGGCTTCATCGCCAATCTGGCGGCCATGCCGATCTTTTCCTTCCTGGTGATGCCGGCCGGCGTCATCGCGCTGGCGCTGATGCCGTTTGGCCTCGAAGCCATACCGCTCGCCGTGATGGGGGCGGGACTGGATGCGGTTCTATCCATTGCCCACTTTATCGCCGATTGGCCCGGCGCGCTGTCACCGGTCCCGGCGGGCCATGGCGCAGCCCTGCCGCTCTATGCCGCCGGATTTGCGGCTCTGGTGGCAGGCCGGGGATTGTTGAGGCTGGCGGGGCTGGTCTTCATGGGGGCCGGTCTCATCCTGTGGTGGGCCACACCGGTCCCGGACGGTCTTGTGACGGATAGCGGCGTGGTCATTGCCCACTATGACGCGGCAGATGGAGACTGGTCGGCCAGTACAACGCGGCGCTCGCGGTTTGCGGCGCGAGTCTTCCTCGAACAGACCGGTGACCGCGAAGTCAGACTGGCGAGGGGGATGCGTTGCGACGCCTCAGGCTGTGCAGGCCGGGCGCAGGGCGTGCTGATCGCGACGCCGGAAACCGAGGAAGCCCTGATCGAGGACTGCCGCACGGCGGATCTGGTCGTCACGCGCCTTGAGGTAAACCGGGTTCTCCGGTCGCGCTGCGATGCCGAACTGATCGATGCCGATGATCTCGCGCGTGACGGTGCCCGGACATTCCGGATCACCGATGGCCGTATCACGTCGTGGGAAACGGTCGCCGACCGCAGGGGTGACCGGTCCTGGACGGGGACGGGCACGGGCACGATGGCAGGGACACACCGCGACTAGACGGCGAAAGCCTAGTGATAGCGGCGGATGAGACCGACGAGACGGCCCTGTACCTGGACCCGGTCCGGTCCGAAAATGCGGGTCTCATAAGCCGGGTTGGCGGCTTCGAGCGCAATTGAACCGCCCTTGCGGCGCAGACGTTTCAGCGTGGCTTCCTCGTTGTCGACAAGCGCGACAACGATCTCGCCGGTATTGGCGGTGTTGCAGCGTTCGATGACGACGATATCGCCTTCAAGAATGCCCGCATCGATCATGGAATCGCCTTCCACTTCGAGCGCGAAATGTTCACCCGAACCGCCGGCAATATCGGGCGGCAACACGAAGCGGTCGGTCTCGTGCTGGATCGCCTCGATGGGGACACCGGCGGCGATCTTGCCAAGCAGGGGTACTTCGCGGCTGTCGCGCGCCTCGCGCGGCGGGCGCTTGAAGTCGGCTCGCACGACATTGGGGCCGAGATCGGCACCGGCAGGCGCGGCGGAATCCGGCATTTTGAGCACTTCAAGCGCACGGGCGCGGTGGGCGAGGCGGCGGATGAAGCCGCGCTCCTCCAGCGCCGTGATCAGGCGGTGCACGCCGGACTTGGACGCCAGTTCCAGCGCATCCTTCATCTCGTCAAAGGAGGGCGACACACCGGTCTCGGTGATGCGGCGGTGGATGAACAGCAAAAGCTGGTGTTGCTTGCGCGTCAGCATGGCGTTTCCTTCGCGACCGGCGAGCGGAACAAAACATAAACTTCACGCGATGTTCTATAAGTGTTCCGGGGGCGCGTCAAGTCCTCCTATCCCTTCGGTGCAAGTAGAGACGTGAAGGACACGGAATGACCTTGTTTGTGGCGATTTTGCCCCGGCCCGTGGTATGGGTTGGGGATGCTATACAAGTCCGCCTCGGCATTTTTGGTGATCGTTGCCAGCGTCTTCTTATTCATGATGGCCGATGGCCCTGCTCACTACGAATTAATAATTCTAGAATGGTGTGAGCGGTTTGGCTCGTCTTGTCCGGCTTGGGTCCAAGAACCGGCGTGGGGCTGGCTAATTGTTGGGCTGCTTTTGACGGCTGCGATTGTGCTGTTCTGGCCCTTTTGGATCGGCCTCGTCCGCAAAACGATTCCGCAGATAAAAGGCCAGTCGAGCCATGTCTCCATCGGTGAGGCTGGTATTTGGTTATACAATTCTCTTCCGGATGACCGGCGTAGAAACCTGCGTGACGGAGCGAGCGCTTGCGATGGCGGGAACATCGAAACGTATATGCGGCAAATTGCGTTGTTGGACGCAGAGCAGGCCGGAATTCAGCTATATGCGCGCTGGTGTGATGGCGGAGACATAGAGGCGGTCGAACATGGTGACGTGGTTGATGCCCCGGGCGATGGGTGGTTGTTTGACCGCTCAAAGCCACAGCCTATCGAGGTTTATATAAGGCGGTCGGATCGTGGGAAGCTACGGAAGTGTCATGTCGAATAACGCTGACAAATTCGACGCCCTCTTGCGAGCGACGCCCAGCGCGCCACCGGAAAGCTCTCCTTCCCGCCTCAAGTAAACGCTGCCGTCCCCATCAGGGTGCGCGTGGCCTTGGCCACATCGCCTTGCCGCATAAGGCTTTCACCCACCAGGACGGCGCGTGCGCCGGCCTCGCGGACGCGGGTGACGTCCTCCGGTGTGGCGATGCCGCTTTCGGCCACCGCGAATCGTTGACCGGCAAAGCGCGGGGCGAGGCGTTCAAACGTCGCCAGCGAGGTCTCGAACGTGGTCAGATCGCGATTATTCACGCCGATGAGATTGGCATTGAGCGTCAGCGCGCGCTCGACCTCGGCCTCGTTGTGCGTTTCCACGAGCGCATCCATCCCCCAGCCCCAGGCCGTCGAGATGAGGTCCGCGGCGAGCGCGTCATCGACGCTGGCGAGGATGACGAGAATGGCATCGGCCCCGAGCGCGCGCGATTCCACGATCTGCCACGGGTCGAGCATGAAGTCCTTGCGCAGGACGGGCAAGGCGCAGGCCGCCCGCGCGGCCACGAGATAGTCCTCATGGCCCTGAAAGCCGGGCGCGTCGGTCAGAACCGAGAGGCAGGCCGCGCCGCCAATCTCATAGGCCCGGGCGAGGGCAGCCGGGTCGAAATCGGCGCGGATCAGCCCCTTGGACGGGCTCGCCTTCTTGACCTCGGCAATGAGGGCGATGCCGTCGAGTGCGGCGCGTGCCTTCAGCGCTTTTAGAAAGCCGCGCGGTGCCGAGGCCTCACGCGCGTCCTCGGACATCTGGGCGAGCGGGCGGGCGGCCTTGCGCGCGACGATCTCCTCGCGCTTGTAGGCCTCGATTTTCTGTAACGCGTTCACGCCTCGCCCCGCGAGATGGCGGCCATGCGTTCCAGCGCGGATTTCGCTGCGCCGCTGTCGATGGCCGATTGCGCCTTGGCGGCACCGTCCTTGAGATCGTCAGCCAGACCGGCGATAACCAGCGCGGCGGCGGCATTGAGCACGACGATGTCGCGATAGGCCCCTGGCGCACCGTCCAGCAGCGCGCGCATCGCCTGAGCATTCTCCTGCGGCGTGCCGCCGACAAGATCATCGAGCGTGGCGGCCGGCAGGCCAGCGTCTTCGGGTGACACCGTGAAGCGCCGCGTACTGCCGTCTTTCAGCTCCACGACATCGGTCAGCCCGGTCGTGGTGATTTCGTCGAGCCCGTCACGGCCCCGGACCACCCAGGCGCGTTCGGCACCGAGGCTGTTCAGCGCCAGCGCCACCGGTTCCAGCCAGCGGTCATCAAACACGCCGAGAAGCTGACGCTTGGTTCCCGCCGGATTGGCGAGCGGGCCAAGAAGATTGAACACCGTCCGCGCGCGCAGTGCCTTGCGCGCCGCCGCCACGTGCCGAACGGCGGAATGGTGCGCGGGCGCGAAGAGGAAGCCGACATTGGCCTCGTTGAGGGCCCGTTCCACGCGCGCCGGACCGGCATCCATCGCGACACCGAGTTCGGCGAGGACTTCCGCCGATCCCGACTTCGACGAGGCGGCGCGATTGCCATGCTTGGCCACGCGGGCACCGGCACCGGCCGCCACGATCGCGGCGGCGGTTGAGATGTTATAGGTGCCGCGCGCATCCCCGCCCGTGCCGCAGGTGTCGATGGCCCCGTCCGGCGCGGTGATGCCGGTCATGCGGGCGCGCAGCGCGGTCGCCCCGGCGGCGAGATCGTCTGGCGTCTCACCAATGGCGGCGAGACCGATCAGAAAACCGCCGATTTCCGCGTCCCCGGCATCGCCTTCCATCAGGAGGGAAAACGCTCCGGCAATTGCTTCGGCGGCCGGGCGCTCACCGCGTGTGAAGGCCTGGATACATTCGAGCAGCGCGCTCATGCGGCTTGCGCGGCAGGTCCGCGTCCCGATTTGAGGAAATTGCCGATCAGCGAGTGTCCATGCTCCGAGGCGATGGATTCGGGATGGAATTGCACGCCGTGCAGGGGCCGGGTGCGGTGTCGCAGCCCCATGATCTCGCCATCCTCCGTCGTCGCAGTGACGATAAGCGAGTCGGGCACGCTGGCGGTATCCACCGCGAGGCTGTGATAGCGCGCCGCGGTGAAGGGCGAAGGCAGTCCGGCGAAGACGCCGCTGGCGTCATGCGTCACCGCACTTGTCTTGCCATGCATGATTTCGCGGGCCTGCACGATGGTTCCGCCAAAGGCCTCGGCAAGGGCCTGATGGCCCAGACACACGCCGAGAACGGGCAGATCGTCCGGCGCATTGCGGATCAGGTCGAGGCAGATGCCCGCCGCGTCCGGACGCCCCGGACCGGGCGAAATCAGGATGGCGGAATAGGTGCCGTCGATGGCCTCGGCGACCGTAATGGCGTCATTGCGCACGACGCGGGTCTTTGCGCCCAGCTCCTCGGCATAATGGACGAGGTTGAAGGTGAAGCTGTCGTAGTTGTCGATGATCAGCAGCATGCCGCCCATTCCTGCCCGCCGGTTCGCGTTGGAAGGTAGGGCAGGGCGACGGGGACGCCAACGACGAAACGCTGTCCGGGGCGGTATTAATCAAAGCTTAACCGAAGCGGCCGCCCTGTCGGTCCATGTCTAAGCGCCGGACGTCCGCCTCCCGGTTTCGCCGTATGGCCAGCCCGGCTGCGCCGGTCCTGGCCGCGGGCCTTGCCGCGACGGCCTTTGCGTTCGGGGCCTTCGCCTTCGAGGTCGGCGCGGCTCGCGCGGAACCTGTAGAGGTGATTGCGCCATCGACGATGCAGACAGCGTCTAGCGACGTCTCACGACCCGAGGCCGTTCCTGAAGCGGTGCCCCGACTGGACTTCGAAGCCCCGCAGACACAGCCAGGTCCCTTGGTGGCGATCGTTATTGACGATGCCGGACCGGACCAAGTGCTGACCAGCCGGGCCATCGCGCTTCCCGCTGCTCTGACGATCTCGATCCTGCCCTATGCCGAGGAGGCCTCCCGGATCGATGCAGAGGCCCGCAATGCCGGGCATGAGACCTTCCTGCATCTGCCGATGGAGCCGGGCGGGCTCGCCGATCCCGGTCCGCATGCCCTGACCCGTCACCATTCGCCCGCCGAGTGGCAGGCGCGCGTGCGCTGGTCCCTGGCGCAAGTGCCCGGGGCGACGGGGCTGAACAATCACATGGGCAGTGCCCTGACGGCGGACCGTGACGCCATGCGCGCCATCCTTGAACCGGTTGCGGGCACCGGTCTGGTGTTTCTGGACTCGGTGACTTCACCGCGCAGCCGGGCCCGGGATGCCGCACATGAGCTGGATATTCGATCGCTCAGCCGGGACATTTTCATCGACCATGACGACGATCCCGCGGTCATCGGTCGTCAGCTGGCGGCGATTGAAGCGAGAGCCCGACGCGACGGACGTGTCGTGGCTATCGGTCATCCGCGTCCCGCAACGCTCGATGCACTTGAAGCCTGGATCCCGGAAGCGGAATCGCGCGGACTGCGCTTCGTAACCGTGTCCACTCTGATGGCGGAGACGGGCTCAGGTGAAACGGTGCGCTTCGCCGGCGGCGCGCAATAGCGCTTTCGCCTTGTTCAGCGTTTCCTGGCGTTCGGCTTCGGGGTCGGAATCCAGAACGACACCGGCACCCGCCTGCACGTGCATCTGGCCGTCCTTCGTGACCGCCGTGCGCAGGGCGATACACGTGTCCATGTCGCCATTAGCACTAAAATAGCCCACCGCCCCGGCATAGATGCCGCGCTGATGGGGCTCGGCCGCGTCCAGAATCTCCATCGCCCGGACCTTGGGCGCGCCGGAAACCGTCCCAGCGGGGAAACCCGCAAACAGGGCCGAGACCGCGTCCTTTCCGTCTGCGATCTCACCTTCGACGTTCGAGACGATGTGCATGACGTGACTGTAGCGTTCGACGATCTCCCGCTCTGTGACGCGCACACTGCCGGGCCTGGCGACGCGGCCGACATCATTGCGCCCCAGGTCGAGGAGCATCAGGTGTTCGGCCCGTTCCTTCGGATCCGCGAGGAGGTCGGCTTCCAGATGGTCGTCTTCGGCCGGCGTCGCGCCGCGCGCGCGTGTTCCGGCGATGGGACGCACGGTGACGGTTCCGTCCTGCAGCCGCACCAGGATTTCCGGGCTGGAGCCGGTGACCGCAAAGCCGGAGAACTGGAAATGGAACAGGAAGGGCGAGGGATTGAGGCGGCGCAGCGCGCGATAGAGCGCGAACGGTGGATGCGGGAAGTCCAGCGTGAAGCGCTGGCTCAGCACGCCCTGAAAAATGTCGCCCGCGCGAATATGGTCGCGCAGAGTCTCCACGCCCGCCCGGAACGCGTCCGGTTCGGTGTTGGAGACTGGCTCCGCCGGATCCGGATTAGCCGGTTCGGTACGCCGTGAATGCGGCGCATCCAGCTGTTCGAAAACCGACCGGATCTGCCGTTCGGTTTCGGCATAGGCGGCTTCGAGACCCTCTTCACCCGGACGCAGCGGCGCGTAGACGGTGACGTCCTGTTTCAGGGCGTCGAAGACCGCGACGATGCGCGGGCGGATCAGGCGTGCTTGAGGAAGCCCCAGCGGATCAGGTGCATTGCCGGGCAAACGCTCGACAGCGCGCACCATGTCATAGCCGAGATAGCCGAAAAGGCCCGATGCGATGGGCGGCACGCCCACGGGCAGGTCGAGGCGCGCGGCCGCCATGGCCCGGCGCAGGGAGGCGAGCAGGTCGGTGCCGTCCGAGACCTCCTTGCCCGCAGCCAGATCCTCGCCGTCCAGAATGAAAGCTTCACCGTCCCGGACCGTCCATACGAAATCGGGGTCAAGACCGATCGCCGAATACCGTCCGCGCCAGGTCCCGCCTTCGACCGATTCCAGCAGAAAGGCATTGTCGCGATCCTGGGCTAGCGCCAGGAAGGCCGCGACGGGCGTTGTCAGGTCGTCCGCGCGGCTTGCGCGAAGCAGCACGCCGTTTCCGGCCTTGCGTTCACGGCAGGCCTCGAGCGACGGCTCGAGCGTGATCACTGTACCTGGGACGGATCGATCACGCCCAGGGCCTGATCGCGCAGCAGGGTATCGATGCGGGCCGGATAGCGTTCGGCCAGTGCCGCCGCGAGGCTGGTATCGAGATCGCGCTGGATCTGCTCGGCGAGCTGGGAGCGCATTTCAAGAATGGTCTCGGCATCGTCGCTCTGCCCGGTCTCGATGGCATCGAGCACGATGATCAGCCGCGAGCGATTATCCGAACCACGGGCTTCCTGGACATCACCCACTTCGATGAAGAAGGCGGCTCCCACGGCATCGCGCCCGAACGGCGCGGCCGTTTCGCTCCGGGTCAGAGAGGCGGATTCGACGCGGGCCCCTTCGATTGACGCCGCGATCGCATCGAGGGCTTCGCCATCCCGGGCGCGCTGGCGCGCGTCCTCGACGATCGCGTCCAATTGCTCATCAACGGTTTGCAGGCGCCAGACCGTGGTCGCGTCATCGCGGACATCGTCGAGATCCTGGACCCGGCTTGGCGTGATCGTTTCGACCCGGAAAGCGTAATAGTCGCCATCGCCATAGGGCTGGAGTTCGGTTTCGACGCCGGCCGTTTGTTCAAACACGGCTTCGAGTATTTCGGGCTGTTCGAAGAAAGAGAAAGCGTACTGGCCCTCTGCCGTCCGGTTCTGGGAATCGATGGGCGCAAACATTTCATAGGGAATGCCCGCCGCTTCGGCGGCTTCGTCGATTGTCGCGCCACCGGACAACGCGGACTCGTATTCGCCCATGGCGTCATACATCGCGTTTTCCGCTTCGGACCGGGCCATCAGGTCGCGGATCTCGTCGCGCCGTTCAGCATAGTCGGGCAGGGTGGCGTCCTGAGCGGCATCCACACGGACCACGAACCAGCCAAGACGGCCTTCGATGGCCGCGGCTTCGCCTTCCGCCATCGAGAAGAGGGCCTCCGCAACCGACTCGTCCGGGATCTGGTATTCCTGCCGGTCGGTCTGGACGAAGGGCGCGTCGGCACCGAGGTCCGCCGCAACGGCAGCAGCGCTCTCGCCGGCATTCAGACGCGCGGTGGCTGCCTGGGCCGTCTCGCCGTCGTCGAAACGGAGCTGGGTAAAGCTTCGCAGGGCCGGTTCACCGATCTGACCGGTCTCGACCTCATAGTCATATTGTTCGCGGATATCCGCTTCGTCGACGGTGACATTCGCGGTGAAATCGCTGACGCGGAACCGGACGAGCGTAAAGCTGCGGCGCTCGGGCTCGGTGAAGAATTGCGGGTTTTCGTCGATGACAGACTGGAGCGCCGCGTCATCCGGATCGCCGATATCACCGGCGGCTTGCGGCGGAATGACCAATGCGCGGAAGGTCCGGCGCTCATTGCTGAAGCGATCGATGACATCGCCATAGGCTTCCGGCGTCCGGATGCCCGCGAACAGCGCGTCAATCAGCTGACCGCGGATCATGTTCTCGGCAATTTCAGCCTCGAACTGGGCCGGCGTCATGCGCTGGTCGGCGAGATAGGACAGGTAGGCCTGGTTGTCATGGCCACCCGTGACCGGATCCAGAAACACCTGAAAACTATTGATCTCGTCACGGATCTGGGCGTCGGACACGGCGAGATTCATCTGGTTGGCAACCGCACGGATGCGGGCAGCGATGATCTGCTCGTTCAGGACCTGATCGCCCAGACCGTTGGCGCGCGCGGTTTCCGCTGTCAGCGCGGGGTTCTCGCGTTGCTCAAGACGCAGGCGTTGGTCGAAGGACCGGGCAAGATCGAGACGGGAGACGCGTTCGGGACCCACAACAGCCACGGCATCCCCGGTCCGGACAAACACGTCGCTGACGCCGAAAATCGCAAATCCGATGATCAGCGGAGCAATAATGATCACGAGCATGATCGGCGAACGGATTATCCTGCGGAGGGCAGCGAGCATGGGGGCATCTTCTTGCGTGGTTCCAGACGGGCGCGGACCCTAGCCAAGGCGTTTACAGGCGGCAAGCGCGCCGTCATTGTCCGCGCAGTCATTGGCCCCGCTTGAAGGGGATGAAAACACAAGGGGGATATCCGTGACGCGACGCCTGCTGATTGCCGGTAACTGGAAGATGCACGGGACGAGCGGCGCGCTCGCCTTCTTTGCCGATCCCGGCATTAACCGGACGTATGCCGGGATCGACCGGCTGATCTGCCCGCCAGCCACGCTGTTGCGAGCGGCAACGGAAGCCGCTTCTGCGACCGGTGTCATGATTGGTGGACAGGATTGCCATGCGCAGGCGGGCGGCGCGCATACTGGTGACGTGTCCGCCGAGATGCTGGCCGACGCAGGTGCCAGTCACGTCATTGTCGGGCACTCAGAGCGGCGCGCGGATCACGGCGAACGCGATGCCACTGTTAAAGCGAAGGCTGAAGCCGCGCTCAGGGCCGGGCTGACCCCCATCGTTTGCGTCGGCGAATCCCGGGCTGACCGCGAGGCCGGCCGGGAATTCGATGTCGTGGGTGAACAGCTTGCCGGCTCCTGGCCGGATGGCGGAACGGGCGACACGGTCGTCATCGCCTACGAGCCCGTCTGGGCCATCGGGACCGGGCTGACCGCGTCGATTGGCGATATCGATGCGATGCATGCCTTCATCCGGGAGGCGAGGGGCGGAGACCAATCGCTTCGGATCCTTTATGGCGGCTCGGTCAAACCGGCCAATTCCGGCGACATTCTGGGCCGGCCCGAGGTGGATGGCGCGCTGATCGGAGGCGCGAGCCTCACCGCGGAAAGCTTCGCCGCAATATGCCTTGCTGCGGCCGATTGATCGCATTCGACCGGTTCAGGTAAGCGGATTTCAAGCATTTTGACGCAGTCTGCCTGTTCGGTAGCCGCATTCGCGGTGCGCGGGGACAGACGAGACGATGGCCGAAATCGACTATCAGCACGCCCAGGTCCTGGTTTTCGACCCGGTCCACGTGAACCTGCGCACGACCCGCTATGCGCTGCACGAACTGGGATTTCGCTCGATTGAATCGGCCAGCACGCTGAAAGAGTTTGAACGCCAGCTCAAGGAAGGTGAGTGGGACCTGGTCGTGGGAGAATCTGCGGCACCGGGTGTCGACATTTTCCCGATAATCCGTCGTATCCGCCGCAGCGAACTGGGCACGAATCCCTTTGTCGTGATTCTCCTGACATCCTGGATTCGCGATGGCAGCCATGTCGGCCGGGCAATCGAATCCGGGTCCGATGACGTCGTTGTGCGTCCGTTCTCGACCTCGTTCTTCGGTGACCGGATACGTACGCTCGTCCGGGACCGGAAGTCCTTTATCGTGACCAGCGACTATGTCGGGCCGGACCGGCGGTCAGACCGCTCGCGCAGGTCAGATGCGCCGAATGTGAAAGTTCCCAACACGCTGCAGAATGTCGTGGAAGGCGATACCGAGGCCCGTGCCCGCGCGCAGGCCTGGATCGCCGAGGCCAGACAGACCGTTGAAGCTGAACGGGTGCGGCGGATCGCGATGCGGATCGTAGTGTCTCTGGAATTGCTGATCGACACGCCGCCCGGCGCGAACGGCCGCTTCGACTATCCCGACATTATCCATGCCGCGCGCGAATTGCGCCAGCAGTTGGAGCAGGCTGGAAGGATGGAGGCCTTGCAGGTGTCTGAAGCGCTTCTGGAGCAGGTCCGTGCTTTCCGTGCGCCGGACGAACGCAACGAGAAGAATTTCAAACTGGCCAAGGAATTGGCCCTGGGGGCCTATGCGGCCTACGCAAACGGCGATTCAATCGAGCGGTCGCAAGACGAGATCAAGCGCACGGTCGCGGCGCTGCGCAAGCGGATGCTGACAAAGACAGAGCCGGGTGGTGGCGCTTCCCCCGCCCATGCGCTAAATACCGCCGCCATGTAGCACGGAGCATCGGCTCCGGAGACGGCGGTAAGGCAATGACGACAGTTCTTCTGGTGGTTCACCTCCTCGTGGCGATTGCGCTTGTTGGCGTGGTCCTGATGCAGCGCTCCGAAGGTGGCGCGCTTGGCATGGGCGGTGGCCCCGGTGGCATGATGACCGGGCGCGGTGCGGCCAGCCTGCTGACCCGCGTGACGATCGGTCTCGCGGCGGCCTTCTTCGCGCTGTCCATCCTCCTGGCCATCGTGTTCGGTATCGATTCCCAGGGCCGCAGCGTTTACGACAACGCCGACGAAGCCATCCAGCTTCAGCTGGACGCGCCGGCCGAGGAAGAGGAAACACCGGAAGATCCCGTCGTTCCCATCGACGACTGATCACCGCCTCCAAACGCCCTCGGGCGCAATCCGGACTTTCAGTGCCCGCGAATCTGGGTTAGTCAGACCTCCCATGCCGCGATATATTTTCATCACCGGCGGCGTGGTCTCCTCATTGGGAAAAGGCCTCGCGTCCGCTGCTCTCGGAGCCTTGCTGCAAGCGCGCGGATACCGCGTCCGCCTGCGCAAGCTCGATCCCTACCTGAATGTCGACCCCGGCACGATGTCGCCTTACCAGCATGGCGAGGTCTATGTGACCGATGACGGGGCCGAGACTGATCTCGACCTGGGGCATTACGAGCGCTTCACCGGCGTACCGGCCGCGCAGTCCGACAACATCACCACGGGCCGCATTTACCAGAACATCATCGACCGGGAACGCCGCGGCGACTATCTGGGCGCGACGGTCCAGGTCATTCCGCACGTCACCGACCAGATCAAGGAATTCGTCCTGTCGGATGCGGGCGATGTCGATTTTGTCCTGTGCGAGGTCGGCGGCACGGTCGGGGATATCGAAGGCCTGCCGTTTTTCGAATCGCTGCGCCAGCTGGGCCAGGAACTGGGACGCGACAAGGCGCTTTTCCTCCACGTCACGCTGATGCCCTACATCAAGGCGGCCGGCGAGATGAAGACCAAGCCGACCCAGCACTCGGTCAAGGAATTGCTCTCCATCGGCATTCAGCCGGACATTCTCCTGTGCCGCTGTGAAGTGCCGATTTCGGCGAGCGACAAGCGCAAGATCGCGCTCTTCTGCAACGTCCCCGAAGGCGCGGTCATCGAGGGGCGGGATGCCGCCTCGCTCTATGACGTGCCGCTGGAATACCACAATCAGGGTCTCGACCGTGAAGTCCTCAAACGCTTCCGGATCGAGGATGCGCCCGAGCCCGACCTGTCGCGCTGGAAAAACATTTCCGAGACCATCCATGCGCCGGATGGCGAGGTGACGATCGGGATTGTCGGCAAATATGTCAGCCTGCTCGACGCCTACAAGTCGCTGATGGAAGCGCTCGCGCACGGTGGCATCGCCAACAATGTGAAAGTCCGCCTGAAATGGCTGGATTCCGCGCAATTCGAAGGGGGTGAGTCGCTGGCCCCGCTCGAGGATGTTCACGCCATTCTCGTTCCGGGCGGTTTTGGCGAACGCGGCGCGGAAGGCAAAATTGCTGCGGTCAAGTTCGCGCGCGAGCGCAACATTCCCTATTTCGGGATCTGCTTCGGCATGCAGATGGCCGTGATCGAGGCCGCGCGGAATCTCGCCGGGATTGACGGGGCTGGCTCTACCGAATTTGGCAAACCGGACGTCCCCATTGTCGGCCTGATGACCGAATGGGTGCGCGGCAACGAGGTCGAACAGCGCAGTGCCGGCGGAGACCTTGGCGGCACGATGCGGCTCGGGGCTTACCCGGCTGTGTTGGTGCAGGGATCGCGTGTCCGCGACATCTATGGCGCAGACCATATCGAGGAACGCCACCGGCACCGCTACGAAGTGAACATCGCCTATCGCGAACAGCTCGAAGCGGCGGGGCTGAAATTCTCCGGCCTGTCGCCGGACGGCGTCTTGCCGGAAATTGTCGAGCGGACCGATCACCCCTGGTTCATCGGTGTGCAGTTCCACCCGGAATACAAGTCGCGCCCCTTCGATCCGCATCCGCTGTTCGCGAGCTTTATCGCGGCCGCGATCGAGCAGAGCCGTCTGGTCTGACGTATCAGGTGTGAAGAAAGGGCGATGCCCACCGGTGATCCAGCGCGACCGGCTTCACAACGAGCTCTGATATCTTGATGTCGTGTGGTCCCCGGCGGGATCGCGTCCGATTTGTATAACACAAAAATGCGCCTTTGCCCATTTCGGCAATAAAGACGGGTCGTCGCCCACCCGATTCATGACCGCCTGCATCCAAATCGCGGTATCCCGGCATCAGGACAGGCGAGGGGGCATTCGCCACCATTTGTTATGGGAGATTACGGGACATGACACACACACTTCTGGCCGGCTTGGCCGCAGGACTGGCCCTGACAGCCAATGCCGCCGCACAGAATGCCGAGCAGACCTTCAGCCATACCGGTTTCGACCGCATCGATATCTCCGGCCAGTTCGAGGCCCGGATCGAGGTCGGCGAGACCTGGTCGGTGCAAATGAGCGGGGATGCTGACGACATGGACGATGTTCGGATCGGCACCGAAGATGGCGAGCTGCGCGTACGCGCACGTAATCGCTGGTTCGGCAATGGCGGCGATCTCGATGTGACACTCGTCGTCACCATGCCGGATATCGCCGCGGCCGAATTCGGCCGGGGCATTTCGGCGGACCTGTCAGGTGTGAATGCCGGGCAGTTTGACCTGGAAGTCTCGACCGGGGCGTCGGCTACGATATCGGGCCAGTGCACGCGGCTCGAAGCCGAAGTGTCCACCGGCGGCCTGATGCGCGCCCGCGCCCTGGAATGTGGGACCGTAGCAGTTGAAGCCTCGACCGGCGGCTCGGGCGATGTCTATGCGTCCGACCGGGTCGATGCGGAAGCCTCAACCGGCGGCGAGCTCGACATTTTCGGGTCACCACGCTCGCACTCGCGTGAAACCTCGTTCGGCGGTTCGATCCGCATCGTTTCGGGGAGTTGACCGGTCTGCATCGGGTCAGTGATGCAGCGGTTGCGCGTTCGGCACGAAGCGGCTATACGCCGCCGTTCTCGCGCAAGCGAAACCGATTGACGAACCAGATGGAGAGGCCCGATGGCGGTCCCTAAGCGAAAAACCACCCCGTCGAAGCGCGGCATGCGCCGCAGCCACGACAAGCTGGCGGCCCCGGCCTACATCGAAGACAAGGATTCGGGCGAGCTTCGCCGTCCGCACCACATTGATCTGAAGTCCGGCATGTATCGTGGCAAGCAGATCCTGGAGCCGAAGGACGACTGATCCTTTCCGGTTCCGACGCATTTGAAAACCCCGTGCGAGTGATCGCGCGGGGTTTTTCGTTTGGGCTCCAGTTCATCCCCCCACCCCGACCCTCCCCTCAAGGGGAGGGAGGTGTGCCGGTATCCTCCCCTGACAGGGGAGGGCAGGGGTGGGGTGAATTGCAAGCCAAGCCCGGGGCTTCCCCCATCGGATAGCCTCGTCTATGAAGCCCGCAAAATCCGCCCCTCACGATACGGAACCGCGCCATGACCGCCATTATCGACATTCTCGCCCGTGAAATCCTCGACAGCCGCGGCAATCCGACCGTCGAGGTCGATGTCCTGCTCGAGGATGGGTCGCTCGGCAGGGCCGGGGTGCCGTCTGGTGCCTCCACTGGCGCGCACGAGGCGGTCGAGAAGCGCGATGGCGGCAAACGCTATGGCGGCAAGGGTGTCCAAGGCGCGGTCGATGCTGTCGAGGGCGAGATTTTCGACGCACTGACCGGGTTTGACGCCGAAGACCAGCGCCGCATTGACGACGTACTGATTTCGCTCGACGGCACCGAGAACAAGTCGCGCCTAGGCGCGAATGCGACACTCGGCGTGTCACTGGCGGTTGCCAAGGCTGCGGCCATTGCCGCCGGCCAGCCGCTCTACCGCTATGTTGGCGGCCTCAATGCCCGCGTCCTGCCGACGCCGATGATGAACATCATCAATGGTGGCGCGCATGCCGACAATCCGATCGACTTCCAGGAATTCATGATCATGCCGGTCGGCGCGGAAAGCTTTTCCGAGGCGCTGCGCTGCGGCGCGGAGATTTTCCACGCATTGAAAAGCGCCCTGAAGCAGGCCGGTCACAATACCAATGTCGGCGATGAGGGCGGGTTCGCACCGAATCTGAAAAGCCCGGAAGAAGCCCTCGACGTGATCCTCAAATCCATAGAGGCCGCCGGCTACAAGCCGGGCGATGATGTCGCCCTCGCGCTGGACGTCGCCTCGACCGAGTTCTTCAAGGAGGGCAAATACGTGCTTGATGGCCCGGGCGTGACCCATGACGCGCAGGGCTTTGCCGACTATCTCGCCAAGCTCGCCGGGGATTACCCCATCCTCTCCATCGAGGACGGGATGGCCGAAGATGACTGGGAGGGCTGGGTCGCGCTGACCGAAACGCTCGATGGCAAGTGCCAGCTCGTTGGCGACGATCTCTTCGTGACCAATCCGAAGCGCCTGGCGCGCGGGATCGAGATGGCGGCGGCCAACGCCATCCTCGTCAAGGTCAACCAGATCGGCACGCTGACCGAGACGCTCGAAGCGGTCGATATGGCGCTGCGCTCGGGCTATGGCGCGGTGATGAGCCACCGGTCGGGCGAGACCGAGGACGCGACCATCGCAGACCTCGCTGTCGCAACCAATTGCGGACAGATCAAGACCGGTTCGCTGGCGCGTTCCGACCGTACCGCGAAATACAACCAGCTTCTGCGAATCGAAGCGGAACTGGGCGACCAGGCCGACTATGCCGGCCGCGATCCGCTGGCGGTTTAGGCCATCTATTCCTTCCCCTTGATGGGGAAGGTGGCCCGAAGGGCCGGAAGGGGTGGGTCACTCCAATCGATTGCGGTTTCCACCCTCTCCGTCCGCTTCGCGGACACCTCTCCCATCAAGGGAGAGGAGGGGCATGGCAACTACCGTCATTCGGTAACCCTTGATTCACGCTGATGGATTTTAATCCGTCTCATGGGTTGGCCCACAGACCTGCATCAAAGCAGGCGGGCGACATGGGACGGGGTGTTTGGCCGCGATGGCATTCATCAAGCGCATTCTGCCGACATTCGCCTTCGCGATGCTGATCGCCTATTTCGGCTATCATGCCTTGAATGGCGAGCAGGGCGTCCTGAACTGGATCGTCGTCAAGAACCGGATCGTCGAGACCGAGGCCGAACTCGCCGCGACGGTTGCCGAACGGGAAAGCCTGGAACTGCGGGCCGAGCGCCTGCGGTCTGACAGTCTCGATCTCGACTATATGGAGGAGCGCGCCCGCGCCATCCTGAACGTCGCTCATCCGCGCGATTTCATCGTCAAGACCGACGCCCGCGCTGATCGCTAGCGCGTTTTCGCATAACGCCAATCACTTGCCGCAGAGCGTCTCCGTCTGATAAGGCGGACACCTCACGGGCAAGGAGCGCGAACATTGGTTCGTGTGTGAAATAAATGGCGACGAAGAAACCGGCGAAACGCACCACGACCACGGCGGCCCGCAAGGCTGTTCCCCCGAAGGCAAAAGTCACCAAGGACGATGCGCTCGCCTACTACCGTGACATGCTGCTGATCCGCCGCTTTGAAGAAAAGGCTGGCCAGCTTTACGGCATGGGGCTGATCGCCGGCTTCTGCCACCTCTATATTGGCCAGGAAGCCGTCGTCGTCGGCGTGCAGGCCGCGCTCGAAGAGGGCGATCAGGTCATCACCGGTTATCGCGACCACGGCCACATGCTCGCCTGCGGCATGGACCCGAATGGCGTCATGGCCGAGCTGACGGGCCGGGAAGGCGGCTATTCGCGCGGCAAGGGCGGCTCGATGCACATGTTCTCCCGCGAGAAGCAATTCTTCGGCGGGCACGGCATTGTCGGTGCGCAGGTTTCCATCGGCACCGGCCTCGCCTTCGCCGATCTCTACAAGAATAACGGAAAGGTCTCGGCGACCTATTTCGGTGACGGCGCGGCCAACCAGGGTCAGGTCTATGAGAGCTTCAACATGGCCAAGCTTTGGAATTTGCCGGTCATCTACATCATCGAGAACAATCAATACGCCATGGGTACGAGCGTGAAGCGCGCCAGCTCGGAAACCGAGCTCTACAAGCGCGGCGCAAGCTTCGGCATCCCCGGCGAACAGGTCGACGGCATGGACGTCATCGCCGTACGTGAGGCCGCCGCCAAGGCGCGCAAGCACTGCACCGATGGCAATGGCCCGTTCATCCTGGAAATGAAGACCTACCGCTATCGCGGCCACTCCATGTCCGACCCGGCGAAATACCGCACCCGCGAGGAAGTCGACGACATCCGCTCGCACCATGACCCGATCGAAGGCGCGAAGAAGCGCATCCTCGACGAGAAATGGGCGACCGAAGAGGAGCTGAAAGCGCTCGACAAGGAAATGAAGGCCATTTCCGCCGCCGCGGCTGACTTTGCCAAGGAAAGCCCGGAGCCGGACCCGTCCGAACTCTACACCGACGTGCTGATCGAGGCGTAACGCCATGGCCGCCGTCACCACGTTTGAAATCCACGCCTCAGACCCGGCCGCCTGCATCGCCTTCTACGAGGCGGCATTCGGCTGGGAATTTGTCGAGCACAAATTCGGCGACACGTCCTACTGGGAAATCCGCTCCGGTGAGGCCGAACCGCGTGGCGCGATGGGCCGCATGATCTGCCGGCACGGCAATCCGCCCGCCGACGGCGCGCCGGTGATGGGGGCCGTTATCACGGTCGATCTGGACGACCTCGATGCCGCCTTTGCCGCCGCGCTCGCGAATGGCGGCGTTGAGGCGATGGCGAAATTTGCCATCCCCGACATTGGCTGGGTCGCCTACGTGAAGGATCCCGACGGTAATGTCCTGGGCCTTTTCCAGTCTGATGGAGGCGCGGCATGACCCCGGCCGAATTTCTCGCTACCTGGCATGAAGCCGTTAAAAAGCGCGATGCGGCGCTGATGGACTCCATCATCGCCGAAGGGTGCGAACTGCACTCGCCGGTCGTGTGGAAACCGACCACCGACAAGGCCTATCTGTTGCACATCCTGCAAGGTGTGATCGATCTGGTCGATGGCTTCGACTATCGCCGCGAATGGGTGGACGGAAACGAGATCATCCTGGAATTTACCGGCACAGTTGCTGGCAAGGGGCTCGTCGGTATCGACAAGATCACGCTCGGCGAGGACGGTCGCATGACGCGCCTGGAAGTCCTGATCCGGCCCATGAACACCTACATCGAATTTGCCACGCGCATGCGCGACCACGCGCTGGCCTTCAAGTCTCCCGCAGAGGAAACCGCCTGATGCCCATCGAAATCCTCATGCCCGCCCTGTCTCCGACGATGGAGGAGGGCAATCTCGCCAAATGGCTCGTCAAGGAAGGCGACGAGGTCAACTCCGGCATGGTTATCGCCGAGATCGAGACCGACAAGGCGACGATGGAAGTCGAAGCCGTTGAGGAAGGCCGCGTCGGCAAGCTGCTCGTCGCCGAAGGGGCCGAAGGCGTGAAGGTCAACACGCCCATCGCCCTGCTGCTCGAAGAGGGCGAAGATGAGGGCGATCTTGAAGGGGCTGGCAAGACAGACACCCCACCCCAACCCTCCCCTCAAGGGGAGGGAGAGGGAAGCGGGACCGAAAACCCTCCCCCTCAGGGGGAGGGCAAGGGTGGGGGTGCAGACCCCGAACCTATCCGCCACGCCAAGCCGGCGGCCAGCGATCCCGAAATCCCGTCCGGCACCGACATGGTCCCGACGACCGTGCGCGACGCGCTGCGCGATGCCATGGCTGAGGAGATGCGCCGCGACGAGACCGTTTTCGTCATGGGCGAGGAGGTCGCCGAATACCAGGGGGCCTACAAGGTCACGCGCAATTTGCTGCAGGAATTCGGCGCGAAGCGCGTGGTCGATACCCCGATCACCGAGCACGGCTTTGCGGGTCTCGGCGTGGGTGCGGCCTTTGGCGGACTGCGCCCCGTCATCGAATTCATGACGTTCAACTTCGCCATGCAGGCGATCGACCACATCATCAATTCGGCGGCCAAGACGCTCTACATGTCCGGCGGCCAGATGGGTTGTCCGATGGTGTTCCGCGGCCCGAACGGCGCGGCGAGCCGTGTCGGCGCGCAGCACAGCCAGGACTATTCGGCCTGGTATGCGCAGGTGCCGGGCCTGAAAGTCATCGCGCCCTATGATGCCGCCGACGCCAAGGGCCTTTTAAAAGCCGCGATCCGGGATCCGAACCCGGTGGTCTTCCTTGAACACGAGCTGATGTATGGCGAGACGTTCGATGTGCCGGCGATCGAGGACTGGGTCCTGCCCATCGGCAAGGCGAAAATCCGCCGTGAAGGGTCGGACGTCACCATCACCGCGCATTCGCGCATGGTGGGCTTTGCGCTGAAAGCCGCCGAGGAATTGGCAGAGCAGGGCATCGAGGCCGAAGTCATTGATCTGCGCACGCTGCGCCCGCTCGATTCAGCGACCATCATCGAGAGCGTGAAGAAGACCAACCGCATCGTCTGCGCCGAGGAAGGCTGGGGACAGCACGGCGTCGGTGCCGAAATCGCCGCGCGCGTTGTCGCCGAGGCCTTTGACTATCTCGACGCCCCGCCCGTGCGCGTCCACCAGAAGGACGTGCCGCTGCCCTATGCCGCCAATCTCGAAGCCCTGTCCCTGCCGGGCAAGGACGACATCGTGAAGGCGGCCAAGCAGGTCTGCTATGCCGACTGACACCAAACCCCGGTCCGGCGGTTGCCATTGCGGCGCGGTGCGTTGGGAAGCTGATCTGCCGGATCAGGTCGTTGCGCTGTCGTGCAATTGCTCGATCTGCGCGATGACCGGGTTTATCCATGTCATCGTGGACAAGGGCGATTTCCGACTGGTGCAAGGCGCTGAGAACCTGACCGAATACACGTTCAATACCGGTGCGGCGAAACACCTGTTCTGCTCGGCTTGCGGAGTGAAGAGCTTCTATCATCCCCGCTCGCATCCCGATGGCATTTCGCTCAATCTGCGCTGTTTTGATGCGGAGTCCGGGATTGCTGGCCGCATCGAGGAATTCGACGGCGCGAACTGGGAAGACAGTGTCGCCTCGATCAATCCGGAGGCCGCCACGCACTGACCATGACCGAAGCTGAAGTCGTCCCGCTCCTCATTGAATTCATGCATGTCCTGCTCGCCGGGATATCGGTCTATTTCACCATCGTTTCGGCCTATGTGGTCGGGCTTTACGCCTTTCTGGTGCGCGCAAACATCGTGCTGAAAGTCGTCGCCTTCCTGTTCTTCACACTGATCTTCTTCTTCCTGATGCAGTTCAATTACGGGGCCGGCGTCTTCCAGCGCGGCCTCGTGGAAGTCCTCGCCGGGCTCGAAACCACGACGGGTCTCTCTGCGGCTGGCCAGACCGCCCTCGACAGCGCGCGTTCGGGTCTGAATGCCAAGGTCCGCACCGTGATGTGGCTCGGATCGCTCGCGACCTATCTCGCGCTCTTCTATCTCACCTTCTTCCATCGCTGGAGCCATCTCATGGGCGATGACAAGGCGGATGAGGGTATGCCGACATGATCCTGGCCCTTCTACTCGCTCAGGCCGTGACGGGCGATCTGCCCGCGATCGATACGGACGCGCACTGCCAGTCCCGGGCGGCCACCGTTCGGGTCGAGGATTGCGTCGCGCGCGAAGACACGGCGTTAGCCCGTCTCCAGACGTCATGGCCGGACTTCTCCGACGCTGCGCAGGACAACTGCGCGTCCCGCCTCGAAGAAGACGACATAACCAGCTGGTCAGGCCTTGAGGCCTGCCTCGTGATTGCCAGCCTCAATGCACCGCGCCGGGCCCCGCCCGGCACCATTGCCCTTCAATCCGCTTCACCGGAAAGTCAGACCCATGCCGATTGAGATCCTCATGCCCGCCCTGTCTCCGACGATGGAGGAGGGCAATCTCGCCAAATGGCTCGTCAAGGAAGGCGACGAGGTCACCTCCGGCATGGTTATCGCCGAGATCGAGACCGACAAGGCGACGATGGAAGTCGAGGCCATCGATGAGGGCGTGGTTGGCAAGCTCCTCGTCGAAGAGGGCACGGAAGGCGTGAAGGTCAACGCCGTCATCGCGCTTCTGCTTGAAGAGGGCGAGGATAAGAGCGCGCTTGATGGAGCGCGGAAGGCTGCGAAGGCCGGCACCCC
>NZ_JAZDRO010000005.1:0-213661 GCF_036330325.1 Hyphobacterium marinum | reverse complement strand
CCCTCGGCCTTCGGCCACTCCCCCCGCACGCGGGGGGAGAAAGTAAACCGGTAGAGATAAAAACCCATGCGCTATCTTCCCCTGACCGATGCCGACCGTGCCGAGATGCTCGCCACGATTGGCGTCAAATCCATTGACGATCTGTTCGTGGACGTGCCGGCTTCGGCCAGGCTGAAGGACCCGGTCGCTCTGCCCGCCCACATGAGCGAGCTCCAGGTCGAACGCGCGCTGGGGAAAATGGCGGGCAAGAACGTGTCGGCGTCTTCGGTACCGTTCTTTGTCGGGGCCGGGGCCTACAAGCACCACATCCCGTCGACGGTGGATCACCTGATCCAGCGGTCGGAATTCCTGACCGCCTACACGCCCTACCAGCCGGAAATTAGCCAGGGGACGCTCCAGACCCTGTTTGAGTTCCAGACCCAGGTCGCGCTCCTGACCGGCATGGATGTGGCCAATGCCTCCATGTATGACGGCTCGACCGCCTGCGGCGAGGCCGTGCTGATGGCGGGCCGCGTTACCAAGCGCCGCAAGGCCGTGCTCGCCGGGTCGCTGCACCCGCACTACGCGGAAACCACCAAGACGCAGGCGAAATATCTCGACATCGACGTGGTTTCGACGCCGGCGGACCTCAATGGAATCGACGCGCTCTACGACGCGATCGACGACGAAACGGCCTGTGTCGTCGTCCAGTCGCCGGACGTGTTCGGCCGCCTGCACGACATCACCGATCTCTGCGAGAAGGCGCATGCCCATGGCGCGCTGGTGATCTCGGTCTTCACCGAGCCGGTGTCCTTGGGCCTCGTCAAATCACCTGGCGAGATGGGTGCCGACATCGCTGTCGGCGAAGGCCAGTCCATCGGCGTCGGCCTCAATTTCGGCGGCCCCTATGTGGGACTTCTGGCCTGTAAAAATGATCGCAACTTCATCCGCAACCTTCCCGGACGTCTGGCCGGCGAGACGGTCGATGCCGACGGACGGCGCGGCTTCGTGCTGACGCTCTCGACGCGCGAACAGCATATCCGGCGCGAGAAGGCGACCTCGAACATCTGCACCAATTCCGGCTTGTGTGCGCTCGCCTTCACCATCCACATGACGCTTCTGGGCGAGAAGGGCCTCAGGGGTCTCGCCCGGATCAATCACGAGACGGCCTGCGACCTCGCGGATCGCCTGTCCGGAATCCCGGGTGTCGAGCTTCTCACCGACGCCTTCTTCAACGAATTCTCGCTGCGCCTGCCGAAACCGGCCGCGGGCGTGGTCGATCTGCTGGCCGAGCAGGGCGTGCTCGCCGGTGTGCCGGCCGCGCGCCTCTATCCGGGCGGCGGGCTCGACGACGTGCTGATCGTCGCGGCGACCGAAGTCTGCACCGAGAACGACCTCATCATCTTCGAGAAGGCCCTGAAGGGAGCGCTGTCATGAGCATGATGCAACCCTTCTCCCTCCCCCTGCAGGGGAGGGCCGGGGTGGGGGAGAACCTTTTGCCCGGATGCCCTGCCAAAGAAATTCACCCCACCCTTACCCTCCCCTCAAGGGGAGGGAATCGCGCCTTGGAGACGCTGTCATGAGCATGAATACGCAAGGCCGCCCGACCCGCTCCGAAGCGCCCGCTGATCCGGGCGGCTATCAGGATACGTTCTCCGGTTCTCGCGGCCTCGATCAGGCCGAACCGCTCCTCTTCGAGCGCGGCTCGACGGATACAACCGGTGTCGATCTGCCTGAACCGAAAGGCACCAAGACCCGTCTTGGCGGCCTGGACCGCACCGCCGAGATTGGCCTGCCGGGCCTCTCCGAACCGGAAACCATGCGCCACTATGTGCGTCTGAGCCGTAAGAATTACGCCATCGATCTCGGCCTCTACCCGCTTGGCTCGTGCACGATGAAGCACAATCCGCGCCTGAACGAGAAGGTCGCCCGGATGCCCGGCTTTGCCGACGTGCACCCCTTACAGCCGCAAGCGACCGTTCAGGGCGCATTCGAGCTGATGGGTGAGCTGGCCCACTGGCTGATGACACTGACGGGAACGCCGTGCGTTGCGATGTCACCGAAAGCCGGTGCGCATGGCGAGCTGTGCGGCATGATGGCCATCCGCGCCGCGCTCGATACGCGCGGCGAATCCGGCCGCCGCCGCGTGCTGGTGCCGGAATCGGCGCACGGCACCAATCCCGCAACGGCGGTTCAGTGCGGCTTCACGACCGATGAAATCCCGGCGGATGCCACGGGCCGGGTCGACATGGCGGCACTGAAGGACAAGCTCGGCGACGACATTGCCGGCATCATGCTGACCAACCCGAACACGTGCGGCCTCTTTGAGCGCGACATCATCGAGATCGCCGACCTGATCCACGAGGCGGGCGGGTATTTCTACTGCGACGGCGCGAATTTCAACGCCATCGTCGGCCGGGTGCGCCCGGGCGATCTCGGCATCGACGCCATGCACATCAATCTGCACAAGACCTTCTCCACCCCGCATGGCGGTGGCGGTCCGGGTTCCGGTCCGACGGTCTTCTCAGACGCGCTCGCGCCCTTCGTGCCGGTTCCTTACGTCGTCAAGGACGGCAAGGGCTGGAAGATGGTCGAGCATGTCGCGGACGCAGAAGGCGAACCCTTCGGCCGTATGACGGCCTTCCACGGCCAGATGGGCATGTTCACCCGCGCGCTGACCTACATGATGAGCCACGGCTCGGACGGGCTGCGCGCCGCGTCGGGCGATGCCGTCCTCAATGCCAACTACATTCTCGCTCGCCTCAAAGGGGCGATGTCGCCGGCCTTCGAGGGCGTGTGCATGCACGAGGCGCTGTTCAACGACAACTTCCTGAAAGACACCGGCGTAACGACGCTCGATTTCGCCAAGGCGATGATCGACGAAGGCTACCATCCGATGACGATGTATTTCCCGCTCGTCGTCCACGGGGCCATGCTGATCGAGCCGACCGAGACCGAATCGAAGGACGGGCTGGATCGCTTCTGCGACGTCATGCTGGCGCTGACCGAGGCGGCGAAAGCCGGCGAGGCGGACCGCTTCAAGGCGGCTCCGGTCCATGCGCCGGCCAAGCGGCTCGACGAAACGCAGGCGGCGCGCAACCCGGTCCTGCGCTGGACGAAAGACTAGCTGCGGTCAGCCGGGGGGCGAGGGGGCAGTATCTGATCGCCCAGTCGCTTCCCGGCCCGCAGGGTTGGCCGCTCGAACAACGTGTAGGCCAGTGCGGCAAACACGACCGGCACAATCACCATCAGCGTGATGAAGACGAGATTGTCGGCGATGCCGGGGCGGGCAAATCGCGTCCAGATGTGCGCGAGTGCCGCGATGATCAACAGGTGTGACAGGTAGAGACTGTAGGACCAGTCGCCGATGCGGCGGGTCCAGACGGGCGCACGGACGCCCTGGTCGCGCTCCAGCGCCGCCATGCCCAGCACCAGCAATGCTGATGCCGGTCCAAAGGCGAGGACGCGGCCCCACCAGGCCGGATAATCGTCCGGACCGCGCAGGCCAAGGACAACCGCACCGGTCAGGAATGCGGCCAGACCCAGGGCGGTTATCAGCCAGGGGAAGCGATACCACCCCCTGTAGAGGACCAGGGCTGCAGCCGCCCCGAGAAGGAATTCATAGGTGTGGGGATGAAAGGCCACGGCCAGCCAGGGATTTGAGGTGCTATCGATGCCCAGCGCCAGTCCAGCGGCGACAATCAAGGCCCAGAGGCCAAGACCGACGGGCAGGAAGCGTTCCCGGGGCAGCAGAAACAGACCAAACACCAGATAGAAATAGAGCTCGTGAAGCAGCGTCCAGGACACGCCCAGCAGGGGTGGATTGTGTTGCGGGATGAGCAGGAAGGATTCCACCACGCCGGACTGGCTGAACCAGAAGTCCTGTGTGCCCTGAGCATAGAATCCGGCAATGGCCAGCGCGGTGAAGAGCCAGACCGGCGGGTAAACGCGCACTGCCCGGTCGAACCAGAAGCGCAGCGCGTTTCGCGTCTCGGCAAAACGCCCGCGCGTGACATACACCATGATGAAACCGGAAATCACGAAGAACAGGTCGACACCGGCCACACCGTGATAGAGCCAGCCGGAAAGCAGGGGATCGCCGGCCGCGCGTAACTCGTTGGCCTGGATATGAATGACCACGACCAGAAGCGCCGCGAGCGCACGCAGGGCCTGTATGTTATCAATACGCTGCGACGGTCCCACCGCGTCCTCCCCCCTCGTCCCTCCCCAAGTCTAGCGGGGTTTGTCGTCAGGTCTACGCGCCGCATGTGCTCTTTGACCGGCCATGACGGCGAATGCGGCAATGGCCCGGAGAGCCTGGATCGAGTCAAATCGTTGCATACCGCCTGGGGCGCGATGGTCAGACAGGGGGATCGGGCTGGGCCCAATCCCGCTCCTGTATACTACAAATTGCCGTAAAGCGGTCGTTTTCCACTGCTTATGTGGCGTGATCGCCCTATCGCCGGACTTGTCCGGCGGCTAAGGCGACCCATCTAGGGGAGGGTCCGGCACGCACATGGCCGGGAATGAGTGGCAGAACGATGAATGAGACGCTGAACGGCATGAAACGCAATCCGATCGGGAACGCCATTGTCACGGTGTTCCGGATGATCGGCGCTGCGCTGGGTCTGGCGTTGATGTTCATCGCCATTCCGTTCGCGATTACGCCGATCCCGCTCGGTCTGCCGCTCCTGATTCTCGGGACGTTGATGCTCGCGGCCTGTTCCAAGACAGCCCACACCGCCATTGTCGCACTGTTGAAGCGCTGGCCCTGGCTGTGGCAGCGCGTTCGCCGCCTGTTTGGCGACAAGGACGAAGCGCCCGCCGAATAGCGAAACGCCAACAAGAATACGGCCCGGAGGGAGATCCCGCCGGGCCGCTTTAATTTTGATTGTTTGTGCTGAGGTCTAGTTCAGCCGGTCCTCGATGGCCTTCAGATCAGCCTTGAGGTCGGTCTTCGCGCCCTTGTCCGCAATCAGCTTGGCGGCCGCATCGGCAGCCAGGTCAGCGGCCAGCGCCTTCACCTCGGCAGCGGCGTGGGCCTCGGCTTGGGCAATGCGGGCTTCGGCCATGGCGGTACGGCGCTCGATGCGCTCGGCCAGCTCGGTCCGCGCAGTGGCGGCGAGCGCCTTGGCGTCCTTCTTGGCCTGGGCGACGATGCCTTCGGCCTCGGCTTCGGCTTCACGCTGCTTGCGCTGATAGGAGGCCAGCATTTCCTGGGCTTCTTCGCGCAGGCGGCGGGCTTCTTCAAGCTCGTTACGGATCGCGTCGGACCGTGCGTCGAGCTGTTTGGCGATCAGGGCCGGAATCCGCACGAAAAGCGCGATGGCCACGACGATGGCAAAGGCGACAAAGACCCAGAAGGTCGGATCGCTGCCCGGATGCAGGAAGTAATCAAAGTGCATGGCTTACCCCTGACGAACCGATTTGACGGCCGCAGTGGTGGACTTCTTGTCCGGCGCGGTGCCGGTCAGGGTTTCCACCAGAACGGACGCGGTTTCCGCGGCGACATCCTTGACGTGGGCCAGTGCTTCGGTGCGCATCTCCGTGATGCGCGCTTCGGCAGCCGCCTGACGTGCCGCGACTTCGGCCTCGGCCGCTTCGCTTTCTTCGGCGATCTCTGCGTCCACCTTGGCCTTGTTCTTGGCCGCAATGGCATGGGCCTTGGCCTTGGCGTCGGCAAGCTGACGCTCATAGGCCGCCACGGCCTCGTCGGCTTCCCGCTTGTTCTGGGCCGCCGCATCGAGGTCGTCCGCGATACGGTCGCGGCGGTTCTCGATCGTGGTCGCGATCTTCGGCAGCACCACCCGCGACAGCAGGAAGAAGAGCAGGCCGAATGTGACGGCGAGCCAGAACAGTTGGCCCGGCCAGCTCGACGGGTCGAGCTGGGGCAGGCCGCCTGCACCGTGCGCGGCGTCTTCCGCGTGAGCGGCGTCAGCTCCCTCACCGGGGGCCAAAATCGAGGCAAGCAGCGCCGTAATCATGGCGAGCGTCCTTTGGTTACGAGTTCGCGCGAATGTCTAAAGGATCAACCGTACAGGATGATCATCGCGACGACGAAGCCCAGCAGACCGGTGAATTCGGTCAGGGCGAAGCCGATCAGCAGGTTGGTGAACTGGCCCGCGGCTGCGGACGGGTTGCGCAGGGCACCGGCGAGGTAGTTGCCGAAGATCGTACCGATACCCACACCGGCACCACCCAGGGCGATGGCGGCAATACCAGCGCCGATTTGTTTGGCTGCGTCGAGTTCCATATCAAAAGCTCCTTGAATGATATGTGTCGTTTGAAGGGTTAGTGAGACGGGTGCAAGGCATCATTGATGTAGATGCAGGACAGCACCGAGAAGATGTAGGCCTGAAGGAAGGCGACCAGGAATTCCAGGCCGGTCACCGCCGTGGTGATCCCCAGCGCCAGCAGGGCCAGCGCGCCACCGGCGGCAAAGCCGAGCGCGGCGACCAGCGAGATCATGAATCCACCGAACAGTTTCAGCAGGATGTGGCCGGCCAGCATGTTGGCGAACAGACGGATGGCCAGGCTGAACGGACGCGACAGGAAGGAGACGACCTCGATCGGAACGAGGATCGGATACATCCACCAGGGCAGGCCCGACGGCGCGAAAAGCTTCAGGAAGCCCAGGCCGTTCTTGGTGAAGCCGACCCACAGCACGATGGCGATCGTGGTCATGGCCAGCGCCAGCGTGACGATGATGTGGCTGGTCACGGTGAACATGCCCGGGATCAGGCCCAGCAGGTTCGCCGCAAAGATGAAGATGAAGAGGGTGAAGATGTACGGGAAGAACTTCATCCCGTCCTTGCCCATGATCGAGCTCGCCATGTCGGCGACGAATTCATAAAGGAGTTCGGCAATCGACTGGCCGCGTCCGGGGACGAGGGCGCGCTTGCCCATCAGCAGCGACAGGCCTCCGGCGACCAGCAGCACGATGATGATCATCATCGTCGCGGTGTTGGTGATCGTCAGATCGATACCGAAAACCGTGGGCAGCGGCAGGATCGGCTGCACCTCGAACTGGTGCATCGGATCGGTTTCAAGCATCGCCATCGCGTCGTTCCGTCACTCGTTTCGATCGCCTGACAGGCGTTCGTGTTCTATCTGTCTGGCCGTGCGCAGCAGATTGCGCAACCCGGCCACGAAGCCAATTCCCAGCCCGGCCAGCATCACCCAGGGGGCGGTCCCGGCCAGCCGATCGATGCCCCAACCCAGTCCCCCACCGACAAACAGGCCGGCAAGGAGGTCGCCCGACAGCTTGATCGCGGTCGTCCAGGCCTTTCCGGTCTCGCTGGGTCCGTCGTCTTTTTCCGGCTTCCGGGCGGCGAGTTTCGCGCTCAGTCGGCGGTCGAGATCCTGGAGATCCGCGTGTCGGGAAGGTTGGCGCGTTGCGTCGTCTCGTTCGGGCATAGCCATCGATCTGCCCGCTTAAGGAACCCCCTTGCGAGCGCGCGCAAGCTAGACTCGGCCCTATCCCCTGTCAAGCAAACGGGGTGCGGACATAAGCGATTGAAAATACGGTGTTATTTCTATTCCGCGGCAATCAGTTGCTCGGCTCCGGCGAGATCGACGGAGACCAGCTGCGAAACGCCGCGTTCTGCCATCGTCACCCCGTAGAGCCGGTCCATGCGCGACATGGTCAGCGGGTTGTGGGTGATGACGAGGAATCGCGTCTCGGTCATGCGGCGCATTTCGTCGAGCATCCGGCAGAAGCGGTCGACATTGGCATCGTCTAGCGGCGCATCGACCTCATCAAGCACACAGACCGGTGCCGGGTTTGACAGGAAGACCGCGAAAATGAGGGCGCAGGCGGTCAGGGCCTGCTCGCCGCCAGACAGGAGCGACATGTTCTCCAGCTTCTTGCCCGGCGGGCAGGCGAAGATTTCCAGACCGGCTTCCAGCGGATCGTCGCTCTCGGTCAGGCGCAATTCGGCGCGGCCGCCCTCGAACAGGGTCTCGAACAGCTTGCGGAAGTGAGCATCCACGCGCTCGAAGGCTTCGAGCAGGCGAGCACGCCCCTCGCGCGAGAGCGAATCGACGCCCTTGCGCAGCCGGTCGATGGCCGCGACCAGGTCGTCGCGTTCCTTGACCAGTTCGTCGCGGCGGGTTTCCAGCTCGGTGGCTTCCTCGTCCGCGCGCAGATTGACCGCACCGAGGCGTTCGCGGGACTGCCGCGCGGCATCAAGCCGGCGGTCGAGCTCGTCGGGGTCAAAGCGCAGCAGCGCCTCATCGACCTTGGCTTCCAGCTCTTGCGGCTCGGCTCCGCAGGCTTCTACGAGGCGGCCCAGCGTCTCCTCGATCCGTTCACGCGCAGCGGTCAAGCGAGCCTGGTCAGCGGCCCGGGCTTCGCGCGCAGCGGAGGCTTCGCGTTCGGCGGCGCGTGCAGCGGTATCGGCGGTCTTGGCCAGGTTCTCGGCATCCAGCGCGGATTCCCGGGCGGCAGCGGCCGCAGTCTCTGCAGCACTCAGCGCTTCGGACAGGGCATCGAGCGCCGCGGCGACCTCACCCGGGCGCGATTCGGCGTCGGCGAGGCTTGCGCGGGTCTTGTCGTCCTCGGCACCCAACGCATTGATCTGCTCTTCCGCCGACTGGCTGCGGCGGGACCAGTCGTCGCGCTCGCGGGCCAGCTGGGCGAGGCGGTTGCGGCGGGTTTCCGCGTCCCGCTTGGCGGCCTCATCGGCCCCGCGCGCCTCGTCGGCCTCGCGGCGGGCGGCTTCGGCCCGGGCGCGCGCGGCCTCGAGGTCGGCTTCGGCCTTCGAATGATCGTCCTGATTGGCCAGCGTCGCGGAAGCGGCTTCCAGTGCCGCTTCGCTTTCCGCGATCTCGCCGGAGAGGCGTTCGATCTCGGCTTCCAGTGCGCTGCGGCGTTCGGCATCGCGGGCGGCGGATTCCCGGGCAGCGGCGAGCGAATTCATCGCGTCCCGCGCTGCCGCTTCAGCCGGCGCGATCGCGCGCCGGGCTTCGGCTTCGTTACCGCGGGCGGTTTCGAGCGCGGCGCGCGCCAGCTCGGCCTGCTTCTGGACGTCGGCGATGCGCGGGGCGAGGGCTTCCGCTTCGGCGCGGGCGGCATCGAGTCGGTTGAGTTGTTCCAGGCGCGCTGCGGCTGGCGAGGGCGCATCAGCGCGGGCGGTATAGCCATCCCAGCGCCAGAGATCGCCGGCCTTGCTAACGAGACGCTGACCCGGTTTCAGTCCGGCGATGGCCGCAGGGGCTCCGTCGGCATCGACCACACCGATCGCGGCGAGGCGTGCGGCGAGTGCGGGGGGCGCATCGACATGATCGCTTAACGGTTCGCAGCCCGCGGGCAAATCCTCGGCGCGGACACGGCCCTTTGACCAGGCGCGGGCGGCCCCGGCGTCGAGCGATGCTTCCAAATCCTCGCCAAGCGCGGCACCGAGCGCCTTTTCATAACCGGGTGCCGCCTTGATGGCGTCAAGCGCGCGGTTCTCCACCGCCTCCTGGGCGAGCATGCGTTCCAGCGCGGCGATCTCGCGTTCCAGAGCCGAACGCTCACCCTCGGCCTCGCGGCGGGCCTCATTGGCGTCGCGCTCGCGTCCTTCGGCTTCGCGGCGGGCGATCTCGGCCTGTTCGTGCGCCGCGCGGGCCGCATCGGCAGCGGCCTGCAGGCGGTCGACCTCTTCAGGGTCGAAGTCGAGACCCAGACCGGCCTCGCCGAGGGCGGCGTGGGCGGCACGGGCGGTCTCGAAGGCCGTGTTCAGCCGGGCAAGACGGGCAGACGCCGCATCGCGTTCGCGTTCGGCGGCATCGCGGGCCGCCCGCGCTTCGGCAAGCATTCGGGCGGCTTCATCGAGGGTGGCGTCGCCCTCGGTGCGCCTGGCTTCGGCGTCGGTCCGGGCAGCGGCGGTCTTCTGCAGTATGGCCGTTTCTTCGGCTTCGGCGGACTCCAGCCGGGCGATTTCCTCGGCACTGGCGGCCCGCCGCGCTTCGGCATCGTCACGGATCGCGGTTTCGCGTTCGACCGAGGCGGCCAGTTCAACAAGCCGGTTCTTCAGCCCCTCGACCGCGCGTTCGGCCTCGGCGGCATCGCGCACGAGCGTGTCACGCTCACGTTCCAGCCGGCGCAGGGCGGCACTGGCTTCGGCTTCGGCTTCCCGGGCCGGACCCTGACCGGCACCGGCCTCTTCGGCAGCGGTGCTGGCCGATGCAGCAGCGCGCATGGCCTCTTCGGCGGCGGCTTCGCTTTCGGCGAGCGCGGCTTTTGCGGTGTCGAGCGCGGCATTGGCCGTGCGGTAGCGCTGCAGCCAGAGCGCGGCTTCCAGTGCCCGGATGTCGCCGGACAGGTTGCGGTAGCGTGCAGCCTGGCGGGACTGTTTCTTCAGGGCCTCGAAGCGGACTTCCAGGTCGTCGACGACATCCTGTAACCGGTCGAGATTGGTTTCGGCGGCTTTCAGGCGCAGTTCGGATTCGTGACGGCGTGCGCGCAGACCCGAAACGCCTGCGGCTTCCTCGAGCACCCGGCGGCGATTTTCCGGCTTGGCGGCGATCAGCTCGTTGATCTGGCCCTGGCGAACGAGCGCGGGCGAATTCGCACCGGTCCCGGCGTCGGCAAAGAGCAGCTGGACATCCTTGGCGCGAACATCCTCGCCATTGACCTTGTAGGCCGAACCCGCGCCGCGCGTGATGCGGCGGATGACGTCGAGCGAGACATGATCGTTGAAACGAGGGGGAGCCGTGCGGTCCGAATTGTCGATCCCGAGCGTGACTTCCGCGCGTTCACGCGAAGGCCGCGCGTCGGTCCCGGAGAAGATCACGTCCTCCATGCCCGAGCCGCGCAGGGACTTGGCCGACGTGGCCCCCATGACCCAGCGCAGGGCTTCGAGAAGGTTGGATTTGCCGCAGCCATTGGGGCCGATGACGCCCGTGAGTCCGGGATCGATCCGAAGCTCGGTCGGATCGACAAAGGACTTGAAGCCCACGAGTTTGAGCGTGGTGAACTTCACCCGGCCTCCGCCTCATGCGCGATCCGGCCCATCAAGACCCGTCCGCATACCCCCAATTTGCGCGTACCGGCGTTAGTCCCGGTTCTGCTGTTCGAAATAGTCAATGATTCGGGTGAAGCTGTCTGCCTCTACCGTTGCAGGGACCTGCTCACCATCGATCAGCAGCGGCTCGCCGTCGGCCATATAGATAAAGCCGTGGCTCTCACCGCTATGATCATGCTCGGTCGTCACCAGCACGCCATTGATGATGAAAGCCGGCGTTGCCGGAATGCCGTCCGCGACCGCCTGTTCGTGCGCGGCGATCACGGCCGTCCGGACAAGGTCGTTATTGAGGCAGGTCGTGAAATCATTTTCATTCAGCCCGACTGCAGCGGCGATCTGGAGATAGACCGGCAGGGCACCGCCTTCGCTTTGCGCGGCCTGGAAAATCTCGCCCTGTTGGGTGAAGAGCAGGTCGAGTGCATCGAAATAGAGGTTGTCGGCGGCGCAGCGCGCCATCATGAAGCCGGCCAGCGCAAGCGGTGCGGAGCCGGTCAGCATCTCGCGGGTCACGAAACGGACCCGGCCGGTGTTGATGTAGTCTTCCTCAACCGCGGGCCAGACATTGTTGTACCAGGTCCCGCAATGCGGGCAGGCAACCGAGGCGTATTCAATCAGGAGAACGGGCGCATCGGGGTCGCCGAGCGCGAAGTCCCCGGGGCGCTCTTCGCCGCGCGGTGCGATATCCTGGGCAGACGCGCCCGCCGTGAAAAGGAGCGCGAGGGCAGCAAGGCCGGTCCGAAACAGCATGTGATCAGCCCTCGTCGCCGGATTCGGTGTCATCGACCGGGGTCGATTGCGGCGCACTGTCGTCGTTCTCCTCGACTTCAGGCATGTCGCTATCCATCTCGCCATCGGTCGGCATGTCGGGCGACGGCGTTCCGCCGGCCTCGGCCACGACATGGTTCAGGATGCGGCGGAAGGTGGATTCATTCTGCAGCGCCGGGACGGTTTCGCCGTCGATCATCAGCGGTTCGCCGCCGAGCGTGTAGATGACAATGCCGTCACCGCGGCGGGTGTCGAGCAATTCACCGTTGATGATGAAGGTCGGCGTGGACTGGATGTCGTCATCGACCGCGCGCTGGTGAGCGTCGAGCACTTCGTCGCGCCGCTCGGTCGAGTTCAGGCATTCAGTGAATTCGGCATCGCTCATGCCGACCGCGCGGGCTATCGTGCGGTATTCCTCCAACGCGCCGCCGGGGCGCTGGGCGCTGGTGAAGATGGCGCGTTGCTGCTGGAACAGCAGGTCCAGCATGTCGAAATAGCGGTCATCAGGGGCGCAATTGGCCAGCATGAAACCGGTCACGGCGAGCGGGCGTGAACCGGTGATCATTTCACGGAAGACATAGCGGACCTGGCCGGTCTCGATGAATTCTTCCTCGACCATCGGATAGACGCTCTCGTGGTAATCCGCGCAATGCGGGCAGGCGACCGAGGCGTATTCGATGACCGTGACCGGTGCGTCAGCGGAGCCCCGCGAACGGTCCGTATCCCGTTCGTAGGCGGTGCGGCCGGTGTCTGAAGACCCGCCCCCGCCGCAGGCGGTCAGGGCGGTGGCGGCGGCCAGAAGGCCTGCGGTCAGAATCCGGCGATTGGTCAGCATGCTCGTCATTCCCCTGTGTCGGTCTTCGCGCGCACGGCGCGGTCAAAACGGTCCAGCGCCGACCCTAGTCTGTCGGCGGGTTGTCTCTCTACGTCTTTATGCAGGTTGCCGCCGCTCGTACGCAAGGGCGGAGCAGGACGCGCCGGGCCGGGCAGATTGCCCTGGCGGACGCGCAGGCGGGTCGGTGCGCGTGTGCCGGCGAAATCGCCGACGCGTTCAAGTATCCGGGCGGCCTCGGCCTCGATGATGGCTGCGGCCGGACCCTTGGCGACGATGAACAGCGTATTGCCCCGGATGGCGTCAGGCGCGCTCCATGCCGATAGCCGTTCGCCGACAATCTCGGTCCAGCGTTCGGCCAGGGCATCAACACCCGGACCAAATCGGGCCGAGAGAGGCTTTATCACCTTGGCCACGGCCCGGCTGACCGATGGTGGCCCGGACCAGGCCTGCCGTCCGCGGCGCGCGTTGAGGTAACGTGAGGCGGCGCTTTCCAGCGTTGACGGACGAGGGGGTCTGGTCATGCTGCCATCGTCTCCGGGAAGCCGTACCCACACAAGTGACAAGGCCGCAATAGTAGCACCAATGACCAAGCTGGCAGTCTCCCAATTGAGAACAGCGCTGCTGGACTGGTACGACCGGTCGGGCAGGACCTTGCCGTGGCGATTGCGGCCAGAGGATCGCGCGAAGGGGGCTGTCGCCGATCCCTACGCCGTCTGGCTGTCAGAGATCATGCTCCAGCAGACCACGGTTCCCCATGCGACTCCGTACTGGCACCGCTTCCTGGAGCGCTGGCCGACGGTCGAGGCCCTGGCCGAGGCCGACGACGATGACGTCATGGCCGCCTGGGCGGGGCTTGGCTACTACGCCCGCGCCCGCAATTTGCTGGCTTGCGCACGGATGGTGGCCGGGGAGATGGCGGGCCGTTTCCCGGATGACCTCGACACGCTGCGCACCCTGCCGGGTATTGGCGACTACACCGCCAATGCGATCCGCGCGGCGGCCTTCGACAAGCCGGCCAGCGTGGTGGATGGCAATGTCGAGCGGGTCCTGACCCGGCTTTTCCGTATTGAAACCCCCTTGCCGAAAGCCAAGCCGGATATCCGCAAGCGGGCGGCGGTGTTGGCGGACCCAGACCGGCCTGGCGACTATGCGCAGGCGATCATGGATCTCGGCGCGACGGTTTGCACACCTCGATCTCCTGATTGCGCGACTTGTCCGTGGGCCGCCCATTGCGCGGCCCATGCCGCGGGCGTGGAAATCGACTATCCGCGCAAGCTGGTGAAGACGAGAAAGCCGGTCCGGCGCGGCATTGCCTACGCCGTGACGCGGCGCGGTGCGATCTGGCTGCGCAAGCGTCCGGAAAAAGGGCTGCTCGGTGGGATGATGGAAGTCCCCTCGACCGAATGGGGTGAGGCCGCGCCGGCTGATGCGCCGCCGTTTGCCGCGAACTGGCAGCCCTGCGGGACGGTGCGGCACGTCTTTACCCATTTCACGCTCGACCTCGCCGTCGTCCGGGCCGAAGCGCCAGAAGGTTGGCAACCGCCGGACGGGCGTTTCGTAGCGCGTGCGGACATGGACGGGCAGGCATTGCCCAGCCTGTTTGGAAAAGTCGTGGCGCTTGTGGCCGATTAGCCGAGGTCGGCGAGCGCCTTGCGGGCCTTGGCGCGCAGCTCGTCGATGGGGGCAAGCCCGTCCCCGGAGCGGAAGTGCCAGAAGGTCCAGCCATTGCAGGACGGGGCGTTCTGCACGAGCGCGCCGATCTGGTGGATCGAGCCGGTCTTGTCGCCCGCCTTGATCGAGCCGTCGGCGCGCACCGTCGCCCGGGCGCGGCCCTTGGCGTCGTAGAGCTTGTCGCCGGCTTTCACGAGCCCGCTTTCGACCAGCGAGCCGAAGGCGATACGCACTTCAGCGCGTTTGGACTTGGTGACGTCGATGGCGTCCGCACTGCCCGGTTCAATCGCCGCGATGCGTCCGCGCGCGATCTCGGCGTAATTCATGTCCTGTTCCAGGCCGATGAAATGGCGTCCCAGACGCCGCGCCGCTGCGCCCGTCGTGCCGGTGCCGAAGAAGGGATCGAGCACGATGTCACCCGGGTTGGTCGTTGCCAGCAGGACCCGGTGCAGAAGAGCTTCGGGCTTCTGGGTCGGATGCGCCTTCTTGCCGTCTTCCAGTTTCAGCCGCTCTGCCCCCGAGCAGATCGGGAAGGTCCAGTCGGACCGCATCTGTACGCCGTCATTCAGCGCCTTCATCGCGGCGTAGTTGAAGGTCGGCTTCGCGTCCTTGGTCTTGGTCGCCCAGATCAGGGTCTCGTGCGCATTGGTGAAGCGCGTGCCCTTGAAATTCGGCATCGGGTTGGACTTGCGCCAGATGATGTCGTTGCGGATCCAGAAGCCCATGTCCTGCAGGAAGGTGCCGAGCCGGAAAATGTTGTGATAGCTGCCGATCACCCAGATCGCCCCGTCGGGCTTCAGGATACGGCTCGCCTCTTCCATCCAGGCGCACGAAAACAGGTCGTAATCGTCGTGATTGCCGATCTGGTCCCACTCGGCATCAACGCCATCGACACGGGAATTGTCCGGGCGGTGCAGTTCGCCGCCGAGCTGGAGATTGTAGGGCGGGTCGGCGAAGACGAGATCAACGCACGCGTCGGGCAGGGCCTTCATGCTGGCCACACAGTCGCCCACGACAATCTGATCTATTGGAAGTTTCACCTTGAACGCCCCATTCCATCCGCTTGTTCTTGGGGCCGGATTCTCGGTTCACATGCCTAACGGGCGGTTAAACGAGCCGCCCCTGGCGGATGGGAGCGAAGCTGCGCCGGTGGATCGGGCAGGGGCCGAGCGTGCGGATCGCGGTCATGTGGGCCGCCGCGCCATAGCCCTTGTGACCAGCGAAACCGTAGCCGGAAAACCGCTGTTCGGCGTCGGTCATGAGCCGGTCGCGGACCGTCTTGGCGATGATTGAGGCCGCCGAAATTGCCGGCTCGATGGCATCGCCGCCAATCACGTAGTCCGCGTCAAAGGGCAGGCCGTCGGGAACGCGATTCCCATCAATCAGGGCCCGGTCGGGCCGGACAGGCAAAGCGCAAACGGCCCGTGACATGGCCGCCATGGTGGCGTGCAGGATATTCAGCCGGTCGATCTCTTCCGGTTCGGCAATACCAACAGCGTAGATGGCGTTCGCGCGGATCAGTCCGGCCAGCGCCTCGCGGCGTTTCGCGCTGAGTTTCTTGGAGTCCGCCAGTCCCTCGATCGGGCGCGCCGGATCGAGGATCACCGCCGCGGCGACGACCGGCCCGGCCAGCGGCCCGCGGCCTGCCTCGTCAATCCCGGCTATGATTGGCGAAATGTCCATTCAATTCTGCGTCATGTCCCGACGTGGCTTGCGGCTGTCCGGGGCATCTCTGCCGCAACGACAACACCCCGGCAAGCCGGGCGATGACGCCGGACGGAAATCAGAACAGGCTGGCCTGGGTCGCCGTCCCCAGCGGGCGTTCGAACAGATCCATACGCAGGCCCCGGGCCGGGCGGTTGAGCCCCAGGCGGGCGACCGCCTTGCGGAAGCGTGCGGCGAGCAGCTTGGCATAAGGCCCGTCCCCGCGTCCGCGCTTGCCCCAGGCGGTGTCATACTCCTTGCCGCCACGGGTCTGACGGACCAGTGACATGACATGGCTGGCCGCATCGGGCCGCGTCGTCGCCAGCCATTCCTTGAACAGGTCCTTGATCTCCAGCGGCAGGCGCAGCAGCACATAGCCGGCCGTCATCGCTCCGGCCCCGGCGGCTGCCTCGAGGATGGCTTCCAGTTCGCGGTCGTTGAGCGCCGGGATCATCGGCGCGGCCATTACCGTCACCGGAATACCGGCATCAGCGAGACCCCGGATCGCCTCGATCCGCTTTCCGGGCGTTGCGGCGCGCGGCTCCATGTCCCGGGCCAGACGCCGGTCGAGCGTGGTCACCGAGATGGCCGCCCGCACAAGGCCTTTCTTGGCCATCGGCGCGAGAATATCGAGATCGCGCAGGCACAGCGCCGACTTGGTGATGAAGCTGACCGGGTGGTTGTAGCGCGCGAACACTTTCAACAGCTCGCGCGTGGTCTGCAGGTCGCGCTCGCGCGGCTGGTAGGGATCGGTATTGGCCCCGATGACGATGGGCTCGGGGACATAGCGCGGGCTTGAGAATTGTTTCTCGAGCAGGGCTGGCGCATCGGGTTTGACGAAGATGACGCTTTCGAAATCGAGGCCCGGCGAATAGCCCCAATAGGCATGGCTGGGCCTTGCGTAGCAATAGATGCAGCCATGCTCACAGCCGCGATAGGGATTGACCGAGCGCGAAAAGGAAATGTCGGGCGAGTTGTTGCTGGTGACGATGGTGCGTGACGTGTCCTTGATGGTCACGGTGCGCAGCTGTTTCGGCATCGGGTCGGCTTCGGTCCAGCCGTCGTCGAACAGCTCGTAGCCATAGCTCTCATACCGGCCGGTGACATTGGAGCGCGCGCCGCGTCCCCGTGGCTGCAGGGGCGGGGGCAGTGCCCCGAGGCAGGCCGTCGGATTGCCGGACGCAACTTCGGAACAATCCGAATCAGGGACGCGGCGCGGTTCTGGTGTTCGGTCGATGAGTGTGTGCCGGTTCATGCCCTGAACCATGGCAGGGAGAGCGGAACAGAACAAGAACAAATGGGTTAATATCCACAGGCAGACACACCACACCCCATCCCTCCCCTCGAGGGGAGGGAGGATGGCGAAGCCATCAGGGTGGCATGCTTGGTGGGCGTCATTCCCCGGCGTGTCCGGGGAATCCCCGTACACCGCTTTATCCCATCTCGATGACGGCGCGCCCGCGCAGAATATCCTCCGCTTTGGCGCTGTACTTGCCGCCGGCATCGTCATGCAGGGCCAGCGGCGGGAGGAGGCGGAGCGGGGATTTCGAGCCGCGCTTTGCCGAGATGATGACCCGCTTGGCATCGCTGCCGGGGCGGGGTTGAATCGGCTTGATCGCGACATCACCAAAACCCTTGCCAATCAGGGCGAGGACATCGCCGAGCGCATCGGCGCGGTGGATGAGCACAACGCGGCCCTTGGGGCGCAGTACGCGTCGGGTGAGTCTTATCCAGGCCTCAAGATTGGCCGTTGGCGAGGTGTAGGCGGCCTGCTTGCCGGGTTTCGGGGCGCGTAGCGCGGACGGATCATCGAAGAAAGGCGGGTTGAAGAAGACCCGGTTGACTGTTGGCAGATCTGGCGGATCAGCGACATCGCCTCCGATGACTTCGACACGGGAGGTCATGACATTGGCCTCGATATTCCGGCGCGCCAGCGCGGCCATGGCCGGGTCAATTTCAAGGCCCAGAAACCGGCACTCCGTCATCCGGTGCGCCGCGCACAGCATCGCCGTTCCCGCGCCGCATCCCGCATCGAGAACCAGGCTTCCCGGCTTGGCCGATAGGGCGGCCGCGAGCAGGACCGCGTCGATACCGGCGCGGAAGCCGTCAGCGGGCTGGCTGACGGACACCTGACCGTCGAGGAAAAGATCGCAGGTCGTCGCCATCAGGACCCGTTGTCCGCTAGCGCCTGTTCGAGCGCGGTCCGGGCGCGGTGGGCGTCGCGGTCATCGACCATCAGGCGCTGTTCGATGAAAGGCAGTCCGTTGCCGTAGAGCCCTGACATGCCGCCATCGAGCGCGAAGCATTCCACGCCGATTTCCTTCATCACGGCCTGCGCAAAGGAGAGTTTCACCGGATCATTGGTTCGCAGGATTTCCTTCATGCCCATTCTCCTGACCGGCTGCGACCATAGGCGCAGTGTCCGGCGCTTGCCGCGCGCGGCGGCCATTCCTATTGTCTGGCACCGAACAAGCCAATGGCTTCTTAAGAGGCGAAATCTTGGATATCAGCGTCAAGGCCGACAAGAGCGCCGGGCAGGAGACGAATGCGGCCGAGCGGCTCGCATCCCTCGCCTGGGACGACATGCGCGAGGTCGATGCCCTGATCCTGGAGCGCATGGGCAGTCCCGTGCCCCTGATCCCGAAGCTCGCGCATTACCTCGTCGAGGCGGGCGGAAAGCGGATCCGTCCCCTGATCACGCTCGCGAGCGCGCGCATGCTCGGCTATGAGGGCGACGCCCAGCTCAAACTCGCTGCGGCAGTTGAATTCATCCACACCGCGACGCTGCTTCATGACGATGTCGTCGATGAAAGCGGGCTGCGGCGCGGCAAGAAGGCCGCCAATGTGGTCTGGGGCAATGCGCCGAGCGTGCTGGTGGGCGATTTCCTGTTCGCGCGCTCCTTCATGCTGATGGTCGATGCCGGCTCGCTGAGCGCGCTGCACTCGCTGTCGCGCGCCGCCAGCATCATCGCCGAGGGCGAGGTGCGCCAGCTTGCTGCCGCCGGCGATATCGACGTGTCGGTCGAATCCTACCGCGCCATTATCGAAGCCAAGACGGCGGCCCTGTTTGCCGCTGCCGCCGAAGTGTCTGGCATTATTGCTGACCGGTCCGAGGCCGAGATCGCTGCGCTGGATACCTATGGCCGGGAAATCGGTCTCGCCTTCCAGCTGGTGGACGACATGCTCGACTATGGCGGGTTCGACGCCGATCTCGGCAAGAATACCGGCGACGATTTCCGCGAAAGCAAGGTGACTTTGCCGGTCGCCCTGGCGCTGGAAAACGCGACCGCCGACGAGCGTGAGTTCTGGGAACGCGTCATCGCGCAGAAGGACCAGCGCGAGGGCGATTTCGAGCGCGCGCAGGAAATCATCGTCACCCATGGCGCACTTGATGCCACGCTGGAAGCGGCCCGGGTTCATGCCACGACCGCCCGCGAAGCGCTGTCAATCTTCCCGGATAATGTCTGGAAGCAGGCGCTGGGCGACCTTGCCGACTTCGTCGTCGACCGCGTCTACTGATTATTCCGTCAGGTCGAGACCCGACGCCTTCGCGCGCGCCCGGACCCGGACCTGATACCAGCTGAACGTCGCTGTCATCACAAGGAAGGTCAGGATTGGCGCGACGCCGCCGATCCGCGACGCCGAAAAGGACGCCAGCGCGATCATCAGTCCGGAAAAGGCGAAAAAGGCCGCGACGGGCAGGTGGCTTTCGCCCATCCGCAGACGGAGCTGGTAGGCATGGCTGCGATGAGCTTCCGACAGGCGCTTCTTCGCGCGCAGCTTGGCCGCCAGCGTCAGGAGGACATCGGCCAGAAGCGGCAGGACGAGGAGGGGCGCGATCCAGACGCTGACGCCACCTGGTCCGTTGACTGCAGCCAGGGCTGCGCTGGCGAAGAGTGTCCCGGCGAAGAGCGACCCGGCATCGCCAAGGAAAAGTTTTGCCCGCGGGCGGTTCCAGTAGAGGAAGCCCGCCATCGACGCGGCGAGGAGGAAGCCCGTCATCTCACCGCTGACAAGCCCGAGGCCGACGCTGGCGGGGATTAGGGCGGCCGCGATCAATCCGTCCGATCCGTCCATGAAGTTGACCGCATTCGCAGCCGTAAAAATCCACAGGGCGGAACCGCCAATCCCGATCCAGTAGCCGAGCGGCAATCCGACCGGGCCGAAATCGAGCACGGTCACCGGTCCGATGGCGAAGGCGGCTGAGAGCGATATGGCCAGCAGGATCGCGAATTTTTCCTTGGCCCCCAGCGCGAACAGGTCATCGGCGAGGCCCAGCGCCCCGGCCGCCAGCGCCGCGCCGAGGACGGGGACGAGGTCCAGACCGGCCTGACCCGTCAGAGCCAATAACAAGCCTCCCAATCCAACTCCGGCCATGACGGCCAGACCGCCACCGCGCGGGGTGGGGCGCTCGTGGCTGGAGCGGGCATTGGGATGATCGAGCACACCGGCGCGGATCACCAGGACGCCGCTAGTCAGGGCGGTGGCGAAGGCCAGAACCAGTGAAGCCATCAGGATTGCCATCATGGCGAGCCTCCTACACCGCGCGGACGGTTTTCGTAAGAGGTGTCATGGGCCTAGCGTGTGCCCGCAAGCCGAACAGGCTTGAAGACCCACTCGGGATGAGCGGCGGCGAGGGCTTCAGCTGCGGTTTTCGCCTGCGCCCGGCTGTCGAACAGCGCCCAGCAGGTGGACCCTGAACCGGACAGGCCGGCAAGGCGCGCCGCCGGAGCGCCATTGAGCGCGGCCAGCACATTGCCGATTCGTGGCTCCACGCTGATGGCGGCACGTTCAAGGTCGTTCCGGCCCGCCGCTGCGACGGCGAGCGCGTCCTTGGCCGTCTTGGCGGAGGGCAGATCGCCCGGCGGGGGCAGAGCGGTCGGCTCGCCAGTGTCGAATGCGGCGAACACCTTGCCGGTCGGGACCTGCAAACCGGGCAGGCAAAGCACCGCATCGAGAACAGGCCAGACTTTAAGCGCTTCAATGATCTCGCCCCGGCCCGTCATGCGCAGCGGCCGGGCGTGCAGGCAGGCGGGGACATCCGACCCGATTTCTGCGGCGACCGGTATCAGCCGGTCGAGCGGCCAGTCGAGATGCCAGAGCCGATTGAGCGCGCGCAGCGTGGCGGCTGCATCGCTCGATCCGCCGCCCAGCCCGGCCCCCATCGGGATCGCCTTGGTCAGATGCAGTTTCGCGCCGGCAAACACCGGCAGGCGCGCGGCCTTGCGCAGCGCCTCGGCGGCGCGCAGGACGAGATTGTTGCCCTCGGCCTCGAGTTGCTCCGCGCCTTCCCCGGAGAGTGTGAGTTCCAGCTTGTCAGAGGCGACAGCGGCGAGGTGATCGCCCCAGTCGGCAAAGACGACAAGGCTGTCGAGGGGGTGGTAACCGTCGTCCCGGACCGGACCGGCGTGAAGGGTCAGATTGACCTTGGCCGGCGCGAACTGGCTGATCACGGCTCGTTGTTGACCTGGCTTTCCACGACCGCCGTATCGTCCGCGGCATCGGCCGGCAGTCCGGTCTCGAGACGGGCATGGAGGGCCTCGATCTCCTCCTCGTCGGGGTCGAGCTCCAGGGCTCGTTGCCACTGGAAGCGCGCTTCGAGATGGCGGCCCACCTGCGCATAGGCATCACCGAGGTGGAAATTGATGGTCGGACTGTCGGGCGACAGGGCGGCGGCGCGTTCGAGATGGGTCACGGCCTCGGCGTAATCGCCACGCACATAGTGGGCCCAGCCCAGACTGTCGATGATATAGCCGGCATCGGGCTCCATCGCGACGGCGCGGCCGATCATGGTGAAGGCTTCCTCGATGTTCTGGCCACGGACGACCCAGGCATAACCGAGATAGTTGAGGATCTGCGCTTCGCCGGGGGCGATCTCCAGCGCGGCGAGGAAGAGCGGTTCAGCCTCGTCCCAGCGGCCCAGCGTCTCCAGCGCCGCAGCGCGGAAATAGTAGAGCTGCCAGTTCGGCTGCTGGCCGTTGGCGAGGCGTTCGGCGATGACCTCGCCATAACCGGCCTGGGCTTCCTCGAGATTGCCCTGCCAGCGGTGCAGGTCGGCGAGCATCATCCGCGCCTCGATGTCGTTGTCGCGGGCGACCAGTGCCTGGGCCAGCGTCATCGCCGTATCGGGATCGCCCGTCCGTGCGATCAGATAGATGCGGTCGATTTCGGCCGAGCGCTTGAACGGGCCTTCCGGCACGGCGGCATATTCAGCCAGCGCGGCGTCGTGCAGTTCGAGGCGTTCCAGTGTCGCGGCGAGCAGGACTCGGGTCGAGGCATAGTCGGGGTCAAGACGCTGGGCGAGGCGCAGATAGATCACCGCCAGGTCCATCTCCGCTTGTGAGGCGAAGAGCGCGGCCGGCCCATAGATAGCGCGAGCTGCGGCCTGCTGGATGGTCAGGGGGCGCGGCGCTCGCCGTCCGGCCTCAACCCGTGCAAGGGCCTCTGTAATCGTCGGCTCGAACGGCTCGCTGGCGAGATAGCTCTGGTAGAGCGTGCGGGCGTCCTCGCGCTGGCCGCGCCGTTCCAGATTGGCCCCGAGCATTTCCACCGCCATCCGGCGGAAGGGGGTCTGGTTCATCGCGGCCGAGTAGACCGTTCCGGCCTCCTCGAACCGTCCGGCCTCTTCGAGCAGCATGGCCCGGTGCAGCGTCTGGAAGGCCAGGGCAAAGCTGGGGGGCGGCTCGCTTTCGGTCCGCGCAATTGCCGTTTCCGCATTGCCGAGACCGGCATTCGACCAGTCGCCCAGCACGTCGGCCAGAAAGGCATTGAAGGGACCAAAGCCGTCCGTTTCCAGCCAGCCTGCCGCTTGCGTGTAGCGGCGCTCGGCGAGGGCATCGGCGGCCAGGAAGAGCCGGGCGAGGCGGCTTTCGTCAGCCGCGCGGGCGGCGTCGCCGGCGGTTTCGACGGCGCGGTCGGTATCCCCGGCCATCAGCGCGGCAATGAAGGCGCGTTCCAGAAGGAAGCCGCTGTCCGGCGCGCGATCGAGCGCCTGGGCATAATAGTCGGACGCGTTGCGGGTATCGCGTTCCGACCCCGCCATGCGAGCGGCCAGATAGGCCCCGTATGCCGAGCGTTCCTCGTCCTCACTGGCGGCCATGAAGGGTCCGGTTGCCGTGGCCGAACAGGCAACAGCGGCGAGGCTTAGCCCGCCCGTCAGGCAAAGGCGCAACAGGTGTTTCATGGCCCGCATGCTGGAACCCCGGCGCGTTTTAGGCAAGCGCGGCGCGCGGTTCTACATGTTCACATAGATGGGACCGCCGCCGCCCTCGGGCGTCGTCCAGTTGATGTTCTGGTTGGGATCCTTGATGTCGCACGTCTTGCAGTGGACGCAGTTCTGCGCGTTGATCACGAAGGTCATCTCGCCGGACTGCTCATCCTTGACCCACTCATAGACCCCTGCCGGGCAATACCGTGTCGAGGGCCCCGCATAGACATCCCACTCGCTCGCCTTCTGCAGCGCCGGGTCTTTCAGCTTCAGGTGTCCGGGCTGGTCTTCCTCGTGATTGGTGTTGGAAATGAACACCGAGGAGAGGCGGTCGAAGGTCAGCACGCCATCGGGCTTGGGATAATCGATCGGCGTGTGTTTCTCCGCCGGTTCCAGCGCCTCGGCATCCGTGCCTCCATGGCTCATCGTGCCAAAGACGGAAAACCCGAACAGCGTGTTGGTCCACATGTCCATGCCGCCAAAAAGCACACCCATCACCGCGCCGAATTTCGACCAGAGCGGTTTGACATTGCGGACTTTCTTCAGATCCTTCGCCACCCAGGAGTCCGCGTAGGCGGCTTCATAGGCGTCCAGCGTGTCGCCTTCGCGCCCGGCTCCGATCGCCTCGAAGGCGGCCTCGGCGGCGAGCATGCCGGTCTTCATCGCATTGTGGCTGCCCTTGATGCGGGGCACGTTCACGAAACCGGCCGAACAGCCGATCAGCGCGCCACCGGGGAAGACCAGTTTCGGAACCGACTGATAGCCGCCTTCGGTAATCGCCCGCGCACCGTAATTGAGGCGCTCGGCCCCCTCGAACACGCCCTTGATCTTCGGATGCGTCTTGAAGCGCTGGAATTCGCCAAATGGCGAGAGGTATGGATTCTTGTAATTGAGGTGGACGACAAAGCCGACCGACACCATGCAGTCGCCCCAGTGATAGAGGAAGCTGCCGCCGCCGGTGTCGCTGGTCAGGGGCCAGCCCATCGTGTGCTGGACGAGACCGGGCTTGTGGTGTTCGGGCTTCACCCGCCACAGCTCTTTCAGGCCGATGCCATATTTTTGCGGTTCGCGGCCTTCGGAAAGCCCATAGTCGGCGATCAGCCGCTTGGCGAGCGAGCCGCGCGCGCCTTCCGCGATCAGCACATATTTACCGCGCAATTCCATGCCGGGCTGGTAGCCGTCTTTCTGGCTGCCATCCTTCGCGACACCGAAATCACCGGTCACGATACCTTTCACGACGCCGTCTTCGATGACGAGGTCGGCAGCGGGGAAGCCGGGATAGATTTCCACGCCCAGAGCCTCGGCCTGGTCGGCCATCCATTTGCACATCGCGCCGAGCGAGCCGGTATAGCAGCCGTGATTGCTCATCAGCGGCGGGAAGGCGAAGGTCGGAAGCGCGGTCGCCCCGGTTTCTGACAGGACCAGGAATTTGTCGTCGGTGACGGGCGTGTCGATGGGCGCGCCCTTCTCCTTCCAGTCCGGGATCAATTCGTCGATGGCCTTGGGGTCCATGACGATGCCGGAGAGGATGTGCGCGCCGATCTCACCGCCTTTTTCCAGGAGCGCGACGTTGAGCTCGGTCCCGGCCTCGACGGCCATCTGTTTCAGGCGGATCGCGGCGGCCAGACCCGCCGGGCCGCCGCCGACGATGACGACGTCATAATCCATGGATTCGCGTTCGACGCCTGTGTCGGCCATGTGCGCTCGTCTCCTGTTTGCTGGCGAAGCGGTTTCGCCTCTGCCCCGTCTTAGCTTAGGTTTGCGGCTTCAAGCTAGGTCTCCGTTGTGATGTCGTCCACGCAAAGCCCCGAAGATGATCGCGAAAAGGCGTATCGAAGCCTCGCCGCCTGGTGGGCCGAGATGGGTATCGAGTCTGATCCCTTGCCCCGGCGCCAGCCCGCTGCGCCCGCGCGTGCCGTTCCCAAGCCGCAAGAACGGGCCGCCCCCCGGCCTGCCACGGCCGCCGCGGCCCAGGCCGCCGGCTTCGGTGATTCGGGTGGCAGCGAGGCGGATGCCCGAAAGGCCGCTGGTGCGGCCAAGACGCTCGCCGAACTGAAGGCGGCCATCGAAGCCTTTGAAGGCTGCGCGCTGAAACGCACGGCGCGCAACACGGTTTTCGCGCGCGGCAATCCAAAGGCCGATCTGATGATTGTCGGCGAGGCCCCTGGCCGCGAGGAGGACGAACAGGGTGAACCCTTCGTGGGCCGGTCGGGGCAATTGCTCGACCGGATGTTCGCTGCCATCGGGCTCGACCGCGAGAAAGATTTCTACGTCTCAAACATCGTCAACTGGCGCCCGCCCGGGAACCGCAATCCGTCAGCCGACGAGGTGGCGCTTTGCCTGCCCTTCATCGAGCGGCATATCGCACTGGTGAAGCCGAAAATCCTGGTGCTGGCGGGCGGGGTTTCGGCGCAGGCGCTCCTGCGCGCCTCGACCGGGATCATGCGGCTGCGGGGCCGCTGGGCGGAATACCGGCTGAAGGACGAAAACTTCGAGCCTGGCGAGCACGTCGACACGATGCCGATCTTCCACCCGGCTTTCCTCCTGCGCCGCCCGCAGGAAAAGGCGAAGGCGTGGGCGGACTTGCTGGAAATTCAGGGAAGACTGGAGGAGCCAGCGTCCTGACAGCGGTGGTCCACCCCAGTGTGGCGGACGGTGCGCCAAGTCTAGTCCGTTTCGGACGGCGGATCCGTCTGTTCGGCCAGCCAGGTTATGATATCGGCCCGGGCTTGCGCGTTGGGGATGCGAACGCCCATTGATGTGCCCGGCACCATGGCAGGGGGATTGGCGAGCCACTCATCGAGTGCTTCGGGTGTCCAGATGAGACCGGAGTCACGCAAGGCAGCCGTGTATCGATAGCCAGAGACGGTGCCGGCCTCGCGTCCAACGACGCCGCGGTGGGAGGGTCCGGCGCGATTGGCATCCAGCGCATGGCAGGCGGCGCAGCGTTGCCGGTAAAGGCGTTCGCCTCTTGTCAGGTCACCGGTCAGGAGCGGGTTGGCTTCAGCCACGTCCTGGGCGGCTGCCGGCGTAAAGCCGGCAGCCATGCTCGCAATCACGGCGGTCATTGCGAGCGCCCAGCGACGGGCCGGGGGGAGGTGGCACGTCATCCGGGTCATCAGCCGAACATCAGCCCGGCAGTGGGAATGGCTTCCCCGATGGCATTGCCGAGGATGGCCGCATGGAAGGCTTCATCCCCGGCCATGCGGGCTGCCAGTTGGTGCTGTTCAGTCGTGCTGAGTGAGGGGATCAGCCCCAGATACGCATTTGCCGCCCCGACCTCGAGGCCATAGGCCAGGCGCAGAACGTCGGCCTGGTTTTGCAAGGATCCGGCGTTGAGGGCTTCCGCATAGTGCGCGTCACTCTCTGCCGCGACGGGCATTCCGCCCAATGTCTCGACGGCCCGGATCAGTTCATCGCGGTGTTCGCGATGGTGGCCGCGGAAAATGACGCCGATATTGACGACTTCCGGGGCGAGAAGACCGCTGCCGGCGGCGATGGTATAGGCGGCGATCCCTTCATGTTCGAGCGCAATGGCCGCATTGAGCAGCTGGACATCCTGTTCCGGGTTGCCGCTGGACTGAAACCCCAGCGCGGCACCTGAGCCCATCATCGCGACCAGCCCGGCCGAGGAGAGCGTCTTGGCGCTGCCGCCCAGAAAGCCGCGGCGGGACGGCATGGAATCCGTAGTCGAAGTCATCAGTTTCTTCCTTTCCATTGCGTCTGGAGATGGTGGATCACCCGGTCGGCCAGATCCGCACAGCGGGTGCCTGCGAAGGGGAAAGTGCCCTGGAGAATGTCGCGCCAGTCCGGTTCCAACATGGCGGCGAGCTGCCTGCGCGCCCGGGCGTGCCGCGATTTGACGGTATTGACCGCCAGACCCAGCGCGGCGCTCGTCTCCTCGATGCTCAAGCCCTCAATTTCCCGAAGCACGAAGACCGGGCGAAACGTGTCCGAGATTTTTTCCATTGCGGCTTCGAGACGCCGGGCGAGCTCATATCGGGCGGTGTCGGATTCGGGGCTGGCATGGCTGATCGGCGTGTCATCGGTATCGGTTGATCGCGTGCGGATCATGGCGATGCCCCGTTCTTCGAGAAGCCGTGTACGACGGCGCTGCGTGCGTCGCCGGTCGAGCGCGGCGTTGGCGGCGATACGCGTCAGCCAGGTCGCCATCGCCGCATTGCCCTTGAAGACCGCCTGTCCGGTGAACAGTTTTACGTAGATGTCCTGGACGATCTCCTCGGCATCGGCCGCGCTTTGCAGGATCGAGTAGGCCACACGGTACAGACGCTGATTGTACCGCTGCATGAATTCGCGGGCGGCCGGTTCGGACCGGTCACGGGCCAGCTCGAGCAAGGCTCCGTCCGACACGGCATGCGTGTGGTCGTCTGTTCTGGCTGTTGCTGGCATGCCGGTCTCCGCCCGTTCTGACCCATTGGACGGCACCAGTTCGAAAAAGGTTCCCGCTTGCCGGCCAGGGATTTGCCGGGCTAGGTCACCGCATGCTCGGCCTAACCCTCCTGATCCTGGTCATTGCGGCTTTCATCGCGGGGGCGCTTATGCCTATCAAGCGCCGCTAGCGCGGCTTGATCCGGCGGGCGCGCTTTCCTAGTGTCCGCGCGATTTTGACGGACCGGCGACTCCCGCGCCGGAATCAAGGAAAAACGCTTCCATCATGACGGCCAAGCGCGCGCCTTCCTTCCAGGATCTGATCCTGACCCTGCAACGTTACTGGGCCGACCAGGGCTGCGCGATCCTGCAGCCCTATGATGTCGAGGTGGGGGCGGGCACGCTGCACCCGGCGACGACGCTGCGCTCCCTGGGGCCGAAGCCGTGGCGCGCGGCCTATGTCCAGCCCTCGCGACGGCCGAGCGACGGGCGCTATGGCGAGAACCCGAACCGGCTCCAGCACTATTACCAGTTCCAGGTGCTGCTAAAGCCGAGCCCGGGCAATCTGCAGGACCTCTATCTCGGCTCGCTCGACGCCATCGGCATCGACCGCACGCTGCACGATGTGCGCTTCGCCGAGGATGACTGGGAAAACCCGACCGTCGGCGCGTGGGGCTTGGGCTGGGAAGTCTGGTGCGACGGGATGGAGGTGAGCCAGTTCACCTACTTCCAGCAGGTCGGCGGGCTGGATGTTGACCTCGTGTCCGGCGAGCTGACCTATGGTCTCGAACGCCTCGCCATGTATGTGCAGGGCGTTGAGAACGTTTACGATCTCGATTTCAACGGGGCGGGCCTAAAATACGGCGACGTCTTCCAGGAGGCCGAGCGCCAGTATTCGGCCTTCAACTTCGAACATGCCGATGTCGAGACGCTGAAGAGCTGGTTTGCCGACGCCGAACGCCAGTGCAAGGCGCTGCTCTCGCTCGACAAACCGGTACCGCTGCCCGCCTATGATTTCTGCCTGAAAGCCTCGCACCTCTTCAATCTGGTCGATGCGCGCGGGGCGATCTCGGTCGCCGAACGCGCCAGCTGGATCGCCCGGGTGCGCGAGCTGGCCAAGGGCTGCGCGGAAGCGTGGGTGGCGCTGGAGAGGGAAACCGCATGACCATCAAATTCTACCACAATCCGCAATCGCGAGCGGCGCTGACGCACTGGCTGCTCGAGGAAATCGGCACCGAATACGAGATCATGCCGGTCGCCTATGAAGACGGCTCGATGCGGACGCCGGAATTCCTGGCGATCAACCCGATGGGCAAGATCCCGGTCATCGTCGATGGCGACACGATCGTGACCGAGACGACCGCCATCGCGATCTATCTCGCCGACAAGTTCAAGACGCCGAACGATCTCGCGCCGGGCCTCGATGACAAGCGACGCGGCGAATATCTGCGCTGGGTGGCGTATCAATCGGCGTGTATCGACCCGGCGATGATGCAGGCCAATACCAAGGTCGAGATCCCGCGCCAGTCGGCCGGCTGGGGCAGTGTCGAGCTTGTCATCGACGTGCTCGACCAGCGCCTCGCGAAAGCCAGCCCGTATCTCTTCGGCGAGTGGTTTACCGCCGCCGACGTGCTGATCGGCGGGGCGATCGGCTGGGCGACGCAATTCGGCATGTTCGAGATGCGCGAGTCCTTCAAACCGTATCTGGAGGCGGTTCAGTCGCGCCCGGCCTTCCAGAAAGTCTTCGCGCGATAGGACCGGCGTCACGTGGCTCAGCTTCTTCTTGAATTCCTCTCCGAAGAAATCCCCGCGCGGATGCAGGTCCGGGCCGAGGGCGATCTCGAACGGCTGCTGTCCGCTGCGCTGAAAGATGCGGGTCTCAGCTGGGAGACGCTGACCACCTTCTCCGGGCCGCGCCGCCTCGGCCTCGTGATCGAGGGCCTGCCGGAAAAGACCGAAGACGTGCGCGAGGAGCGCAAGGGGCCGCGCACCGCCGCGCCGGAAAAGGCGCTTCAAGGCTTCATGCGCGGGGCGGGGATCGACAGTCTCGACGCTTGCGAGACACGTGAAGACAAGAAGGGCGAGTTCTACGTCGCCATTATCGAAAAGCCGGGCCGCAAGACCGCCGACGTGATCGCCGAGGCCGTCCCGGCGCTGGCGAGGGATTTCCCCTGGCCGAAGTCGATGAAGTTCGGTGAAGGCGCGACGGCGCAGCGCTGGGTGCGTCCGCTGCAGCGCGTAGTCTGCCTGTTCGATGGCGCGGTTGTGCCGTTTGACGTGTTCGGCATCGCGGCCGGAAACGAGACCGAAGGCCACCGCGTGCTGGGTCGCGGCCCGTTCGCGGTGAAGGACTTTACGAGCTACGAAAAAACGCTGCGCGAACAGGGCGGGGTGCTGACCAACCGTGCCGAACGCGAGGCGATCATCCTCGAGGGCGCGCGCAAGGTTTGCGCCGACGCCGGGCTGGAACTGATCGAGGATGCGGGCCTGCTCGCGGAAGTGACGGGTCTCGTCGAGCATCCGGTGCCGCTGCTCGGCCAGATGGATGAAAGCTTCCTCGACCTGCCGGGCGAGGTCATCCAGCTGACCATGAAGACGCACCAGAAATACTTTGCCGTGCGCGACCCGAAGGCGGGCGCACTGGCACCGAACTTCGTCGTGGTGGCGAACCAGCCTGCGCCCGATGGCGGCAAGGCGATTGCCGCCGGCAATGCGCGCGTGCTTTCTGCGCGCCTCTCGGATGCGCGCCACTTCTGGGACAATGACCGCAAGAAGCCGCTCTCGGACATGGCGGCGGAGCTGTCGAAAGTCACCTTCCACGAGAAGCTGGGCAGCGTCGCCGACAAGGTCGAGCGTGTCGCCGCGCTGGCGCGCGAACTGGCTCCGGCTGTCGGGGCCGATCCGGACTTGGCCGAACGTGCTGCGCGCCTCGCCAAGGCCGATCTCGTGTCAGAGATGGTCTATGAATTTCCCGAGCTTCAGGGCGTGATGGGAAGGTATTACGCGCTGGAACAATGGCGCAATCCGCCTTCTCACCCCACCCAAACCCTCCCCTCAAGGGGAGGGAGTGATGATGGCGATTCTCCCTCCCCCTCGGGGGAGGGCAGGGGTGGGGGGCAATCCACCGGCGAGGATTTATCCGGCCTCACCGAAGACGAAGCCCGGCAGATCGCCGATGCGATCCGCGATCACTACCGTCCGCAGGGCCCGTCGGACGATGTGCCGACCGCGCCGGTCAGCGCGGCGGTCGCGCTCGCCGACAAGCTCGACACGCTGGTGGGTTTCTGGGCCATCGACGAAAAACCGACCGGCTCGAAAGACCCGTTTGCCCTGAGACGCGCGGCGCTGGGGGTGTTTCGAATTCTGAATGTCGGCGCTGGTCGACTTGAATTTCGCAAAGCACTCCATGCGAACTATTTGGCCCAAGCAGAACAAAGCGACGAACGCCATGATGCTTGGACTGATCTCACCAGCGGCAAAGCGGCAGAACTTTTTTTCCAGCGCACGACCGACCTTCTGAATTTCTTCTCAGAGCGGGTAAAGGTCGTTCTCAAGGACGAGGGCGTGCGCTTCGATGTGATCGATGCGGTGTTTGCCCCAATGAATGATGGATCGCGCGATGATGATCTGGTGCGCGTCACCAACCGCGCCCGCGCGCTACAGGCCTTCCTGGAGACCGAGGACGGGGCGGCGCTGCTCGCCGGCTATCGCCGCGCGGCGAATATCCTGAAAGCCGAGGAAAAGAAGGACGCCGGTGCCTTTGCCGCCGATATCGGCGAAGGCGCGCTGGAAGGCACCTATCTGGACAGTACTCGCGAGCCGCAAGAAATCGCACTCGCCGATGCGCTGTCGGTTGCCGGGGCGCAGACCGAGGCAAAAGTCGCCGACGAGGATTTCGAAGGCGCGATGGCCGCGCTGAGCACTTTGCGCGCGCCGGTTGATGCCTTCTTTGACGCAGTGACAGTCAACAGTGATGACGCCATGTTGCGCCGCAACAGGCTGAGATTGCTCGCCGCGATCCGGATGGCCGCACATGCGGTTGCCGATTTCGGCAAGATTGAGGGTTAGCCCCCCACCCCGGCCCTCCCCCGAGGGGGAGGGAGAGGCGCATTTCCCTCCCCTTGAGGGGAGGGTAAGGGTGGGGTGGAGATGAGAGATCATGGTCCCGGATCGCTTCGCGTCCGGGATGACATTTTGGGGTGAATTACATCCTCGCCCTTCGAGGCCGCCTTGCGGCGGCACCTCAGGGTGAGGAAAAAAGGAATCTCCCTCATCCTGAGGTGCTGCGAAACAGCCTCGAAGGATAGAGGGGCCAGACGGGTTACAAGACCCCTCACCCAACCCTCTCCCCGGCGGGAGAGGGCTTTATCGCGCCGCACTTTCCCTCTCCCTTGAGGGAGAGGGTGGCCCGTCAGGGCCGGGTGAGGGGGGCATTAGAGAAGATGGGAAAAACAGGCATGAGCGCTGAAAAATGGGTCTATGCGTTCGGGGGCGGGTCCAGCGAGGGCGATGCGTCGATGCGCAACACGCTCGGCGGCAAGGGCGCGAACCTCGCGGAAATGGCCAATCTCGGCCTGCCCGTTCCGCCCGGCTTCACCATCATCACCGATGTCTGCAACGCCTATTATGACGGCGGGAAGACCTATCCGGCGGGGCTGGATGCCCAGATCGACGCCGCACTGGCCGGGCTGGAAAAGGTGACCGGCAAGTCGTTCGGCGATCCGTCCGATCCGCTGCTGGTTTCGGTGCGTTCCGGGGCGCGCGCCTCCATGCCGGGCATGATGGATACCGTCCTCAATCTGGGGCTCAATGACGAAACGGCGGAAGGGCTCGCCAAGCTCTCCGGCGACCGTCGTTTCGCCTATGACAGCTACCGGCGCTTCATCCAGATGTATTCCGATGTCGTGCTGGGCGTCGATCATTCCCTGTTCGAGGAAATCCTTGAAACCTTCAAGGAAGAGAATGACTACACGCTCGACACCGAGCTCTCGGCAGACGACTGGGAAGAGATCGTCTCACAGTACAAATCCGCTGCGGCCAGCGCGCTCGGATATGATTTCCCGTCCGATCCGCGCGAACAGCTCAAAGGCGCGATCGGCGCGGTCTTTGATAGCTGGATGACCGACCGGGCGATCACCTATCGCCGCCTGCACGACATCCCGGCGAGCTGGGGCACGGCGGTCAATGTCCAGGCCATGGTGTTCGGAAACATGGGCGAGACGAGCGCGACGGGCGTCGCCTTCACCCGCGACCCGTCGACCGGCGACAAAGGCTATTACGGCGAATTCCTGATCAACGCCCAGGGCGAGGACGTGGTCGCCGGCATCCGCACGCCGCAATGCCTGACCAAGGCCATGCGCGAGGCAATGGGCGACCGCGAGCCGTCGATGGAAGAGGCGCTGCCCGAGAGCTATGCCGAGCTGGCGGCGGTCTTTGACACGCTGGAACGCCACTATCGCGACATGCAGGACATCGAGTTTACGGTCGAGCGCGGCCGTTTGTGGATGCTGCAGACCCGCAACGGGAAGCGCACGGCCAATGCCGCTTTGAAGATCGCCGTCGACATGGCCGAGGAAGGCCTGATCACGACAGACGAAGCGGTGCTGCGCGTCGAACCGTCCGCGCTCGATCAGCTTCTGCACCCGACCATCGCGCCGGACGCCGTGCGCGACGTGATCGCGACCGGTCTGCCCGCCTCGCCGGGTGCGGCGTGCGGTACGGTGGTGTTCGATTCCGATGTCGCGGAAAGCAAGGCCGCGGCGGGCGAGAAAGTCATCCTCGTGCGCATCGAAACCAGCCCGGAAGACATTCACGGCATGCACGCCGCTCAAGGTATCGTCACCGCGCGCGGCGGCATGACCAGCCACGCCGCCGTTGTGGCGCGCGGCATGGGCCGGCCCTGCGTCTCCGGCGCGGGCATGATGAAGATCGACTATGCGGGCAAGTTTTTCACCGCCGGGGGCCGCCGGGTGGAAGAGGGCGATACGATCACGATTGACGGCGCGACGGGCGAAGTGCTGGCCGGCGAAGTGAAGATGTTCAAGCCGGAACTGGCCGGTGACTTCGCCAAGCTGATGGTGTGGGCCGACAAGGCGCGGCGCATGAAGGTGCGCACCAATGCCGAAACCCCTGCCGATGTGCAGACGGCCAAGGAATTCGGCGCGGAAGGCATAGGCCTGTGCCGGACCGAACACATGTTCTTCGACGCCGACCGTATCGCGGCGGTGCGCGAGATGATCCTGTCGGACGACCGCGAAGGCCGCGTCGCGGCGCTGGCAAAAATCCTGCCGATGCAGCGCGCCGACTTCGAGTCGATCTTCGAGATCATGGAGGACCGGCCCTGCACGATCCGCCTGCTCGACCCGCCCCTGCACGAATTCCTGCCCCATACCGAGGACGATGTGCGCGACGTTGCCGCCGCGACCGGCCTGTCCGCGACCGCGCTGATGGAGCGCGCCCGGTCGCTGGGCGAGACCAACCCGATGCTGGGCCACCGTGGCTGCCGCCTGGGGATCACTTTCCCGGAAATCTACGAGATGCAGGCGCGCGCGATTTTCGAGGCACAGGTCAATGTCGAGAAAAAGACCGGCGTCCAGCCGGTTGCCGAGGTGATGATCCCGCTCGTCGCCACGGCGAAGGAACTGGAAATCCTGAAAGCCCGGGTCGCAGGCGTGGCCAAGATGGTCCAGCAGGAAACCGGCAAGGCCCCGGTCTATCTGATCGGCACGATGATCGAACTGCCGCGCGCCGCCCTGCGGGCCGGAGAGATTGCCGAAGCGGCGGAATTCTTCTCTTTCGGGACGAATGATCTCACCCAGACGACGTTCGGCCTTTCGCGCGACGATGCCGGGAAATTCCTCGGCGATTATCTCGATGCCGGGATATTCGAGAAGGATCCCTTCGTCTCGATCGACACCGACGGGGTGGGTGAGCTGGTCAGCCTGGCCGCCGAACGCGGCCGCAAGACACGGGACACGCTGAAGCTCGGGATCTGTGGTGAGCATGGTGGAGATCCCGCCTCGATCCATTTCTGCGAGTCCGTGGGCCTCGATTATGTGTCCTGCTCGCCATACCGCGTGCCGATAGCGCGACTTGCTGCCGCACAGGCCGCGCTCAAGTCCAGACCGTAAAGTCTTGAATCGACTTGGCCATTACTGGAGTCCCTTGATAATTGCATGGCAGTTGCCCATCTGCGGGCAGAAGTTCCCGTTGACGGCGTTTGAAAGGCCATTTAGACGGGCCCGCTAATTTCATGGTCTGTTCAGTGATTCATGGTAAATCACTGATTGAAAAGACTGCATCGACGAGACGGGGTTACATGACCGCCACGGCGACGAAATTCTTCTCGGCTCACTGGAGCCGGATGCTCAAGGGCGCAGGTGTTCTGGGTGTGGTAGCGGCTGTGGCCGTGACGCTGCCCCTGGCTGCGACCCGGGCGAGTGTGCAGGACGATGCCAGCTACTGGCAGGACATGGCTGCACGGTATCTCGAATCGGAAGACGCGCTGGGCTGGGACGGCCCGGCTGCGCTCTCCATGGCCTCGCTGCAGGTCCAGCCGGACATGGCAGACGGCGTGCGCGTCGTTGCGCGTCCGCTGACCGAGCTGCGGACCTTTGACAGCACGCACATCCGGCGCGCCGAGTACAACGCGGACGAGCTGAACTGCCTGTCGACGGCCATCTATTACGAAGCGCGCAGCGAATCCTTCGCCGGCCAGGCGGCCGTGGCCGAGGTGATCCTCAACCGCGTTCGTCACCGGGCTTATCCCGACTCGATCTGCGGTGTCGTTTATGAGGGTTCAGAGCGCGTTACGGGCTGCCAATTCAGCTTTACCTGCGACGGGTCGATGAACCGTCCGGTTCGTGGCCGCGCCTGGCGCCGGGCCCAGCTGGTCGCCGAACATGCCGCGCTCGGCTTTGCCGTGCCGGTGACACGCAACGCCACTCACTACCACACCACGGCGGTCAACCCGCACTGGTCGGGGTCGCTGGTGCAGACGCGCCAGATCGGCACCCACGTCTTTTACCGCTTCCCGAGCCGCCGCGAGCGCGCCGAACTGGAGCGCGAACGGGAAGCCTGATCGCTTCACCGGAATAACGAATACCTAGGCCGCCGGTTCCGATGAACCGGCGGCCTTTTTGCAGCTACCCCTCCCGCGGTGTTAACCTTTCCCCCTAGAGGCGAAACGGGGAGGGTGTCATGAAGCTGTGGATGATAGTGGCAGCGGCGGTGTTTCTAACCGCCTGCCAGGAGTTCGAGGCCAGTCGACCGGAGACCGCCGGGGATGCCAGCGGACCGGCAGTGTTCACAGAACCGCCTCAGCACACTGTGATTTTCAGCGACCTGTCGCCGGACCGCCCCATGGGGTTCCGGATCGATTCCGAAATCACGGTGGGCCAGCGCCAGGCCCGCACCGTCGTAATCACCCTGCCGGCGGCCTTCATCTTCAACGGATTCGATGCCCTGGGGCCTGCGGGTACACGGATCGGGGCGTACGGTTTTGAATTCAATGCCGGTTCGGCGGGCCCGGACCGTCTCTTTCCGGTCTATTCCATTGATGCGGACAGTGCCTGGGTCGATGCCAATCTGAACGGTCAGTTCAATGCGCTGAAACCGCAGATCGAATATTCCCAGGACGGGCAGCAGAACCATGTCCTGACCATCACCCTGCCACGCGGCGGAGACGGTTCGACCAATTTCAGCACGGCCGGGTTCTCGTCCGACATCATGGCCTTCCTGCGGTCGGGCATTTTCACCAATCCGGCTGGCGGCCAGCAGGCGATCTCGGTCGCCTTTACCTCGGTCGACCCGGATACGGGCGATGCCGATGATTCCGCCGGAACGCCGCCCGAGCAATTCACCGTCAATGACACCGTGACCATCGCGAACTCGCAGCTATCCGCCTCGGTCCTGCCCAACAGCCGGTCGGTTCCGTTTGGCAGTACCGCGACGGCGTTCGCCACCATCGCCAATGGCGGACAGGCCGCAGCGACCAATTGCGGGATCAGCCTGCTGAACGTGATCAAGGGCGGGTTCAGCTACCAGACGACCGATCCGAACACGAATGCGCTGACCGGGACCCCGAACACGCCCGTGACCATTCCGGCGGGCCAGTCCCAGTCATTCCTGATCGCCTTCACGCCGGTCCAGGAATTCTTCAACGGGGCCATCCCGTTTACCGCCGAACCGCTGGAATTCCGTTTTGCCTGCGATGGCGCGCAGTCCGGCATATTGCCGGGCGTGAACACGCTGGGCATGGCGTCCGGCACGGTGGCGGCACCGGATGTGATCGCGATCTCGGCAACGCCGTCCGGTGACGGAACCGTCTATCTCGGTGGCGTGTCCGGGGCGTCGGCCTTCGCGCTGGCCGGGGTCAATATCGGCGCGACCGGCTCGATCACCATTACGCCGCGTTCCGGCATGGCGGCTGCGGCTGCGCCGGTGTCGCTGTCGGGACCGCTGGCACTGCCCGCACCCGATCTGGGCCTGGAGATCTGCGAAACCACCGGACAGGCCAATGGGGCCTGCCTGGCAGCGCGGGCGTCATCGCTGACCGTCAATTTCGCCAACAATGAAGTCCGGACCTTCTCGGTCTTCGTGCGGGGACAGGGCCAGGCCATCGCCAACAATCCGGCGATCAACCGCGTCTTTGTCGATTTCATGGACTCTGGCGGACAGGCGCGTGGCGGGACGTCTGTCGCCGTGACGACCAGCGCGCCGCCGACCTAGCTCAGACGGTCGGCCAGGAAGGGCAGGACCTCGTCCATCCGGTAGTCGATGGAGGAGTGATTGTCGGGGAATTCCCGGTACTCGTGGTCGATCCCGCGCGCGGTCAGCGCCTTTGTCATGCGCCGCGCGCCATAGAGCAGATTGTACTGGTCGACATCACCGCACTCGATCCAGAGCGCCTTCATTTTTTTCAGGCCCTCGCCATGGGCGTCGAGCATTTCCAGCGGGTCCCATTTCATGAAATTGGCCCAGCGCTCGGGGATCAGCTCGCACGTGTCGGTCGTGACCGGCAGGCGGATACCCAGATATTCCTCCGGTGCGGGATCATAGGTCGCGCACATGGCCAGCATCATCAGAACGTGGATATCGTCGCCTGACGGTTTGGAGCTGGATTCAAGCGTGTCCAGGAAGGTCTTGATCGAGCCGTCATGCTTGGCCAGCGCGCGCAGCGTCACCGCGAAGTCGGTCGCGAACATCAGCTCGAACCCCATATCGCCGGACATGCAGGCCGCACCGGCCCAGAAGTCCGAGTGGAGAAGGGCGTGGACCATCGCGCCATAGCCGCCCGAGGACTTGCCGAAGACACCGCGCCGGCCGGTTCCGCCGCAGGAGAATTGGGCCTCCAGCAGGGGCACCATCTCCTTGACCAGGAAGTCGTCCCAATCGCCCAGGACCGGGGAGTTGATGTACTGGTTGCCGCCCAGCCGCGTGAAGCAGTCGGGGAAGGCGACAACGGCCGGCTTCATCGCGCCCGACCCGATCAGCCTGTCGAGGCGTTCGGGCGCGTTCTCCCCGAAACTCTTCCAGTTGGTGTGCGCCGGCCCGCCACCGGTAAAGCCCACCAGATCGACCAGCAGGGGCAGGCCGGAGCCGTCATGACCGGCCGGGACATAGACATCCACCCTGCGCCGTGCCGGATCGCCGAGGATGTTGTTCGCCACCGCCCGGCTGTCGATGTGGAGAGTGGTCACCGATCCTTCGGCGTGGTCATGGGATTTGCGCATGGGTGGGCCTCATTCTGTTTCGGGCAGCCTAGAGAGGTTTGGCGGGGTGAGTCATCTGTCGACTGTGTCCTCCCCTGCTTGCGGGGGAGGTGTCAGCGAAGCTGACGGAGGGGGGGTACCGCAACCCGATTCTGTCATCCCGGACGGCGAAGCCGATCCGGGACCTGAAACCCTGGCGCTCGGTGTTCAAGGTCCCGGCTTGCCCTTATGGGGCAGCCGGGATGACAGTCCTCATCAGGAGAGAGGAGGATGCAGGACGGGCCACGCCGCACAGCGGCCGCTTGAGCACCGCGCCCAAAGCAGGCAAATCTTCCAACCATGACCAAGCATTACATCTCGGCGGAGAGCCTGCTCGCAGACAGTATCCGCCTGGCGCGCAGCGTACATGACAGCGGGTTTGCGCCCACCCATATCGTTGGCATCTGGCGCGGCGGCGCGCCGGTCGGCATTGCCGTGCAGGAGTATCTCGCCTGGCGGGGGCTGGAGACCGACCACATCGCTATCCGCACCTCGGCCTATACGGGCATCGACACGATGGCCCGCGACGTCCACGTCTTCGGGGAGAGCTATCTGGTCGACACGCTCAAATCGGAGCACCGCCTGCTGATCGTTGATGATGTCTTTGACAGCGGCCGCTCGATTGAGGCCGTCTTCGATGTGCTGCGGGTGAAGTGCGGCGGGAATTTCCCGCATCAGGCCCGGGTCGCAACCGTCTTCTACAAGCCGGCGCGCAACCAGACGGACCTGACGCCGGACTATTTCGTCCATGAGAGCGCGGACTGGCTGGTGTTTCCGCATGAATTCTGCGGGCTGAGCAAGGACGAGATCGCCGCCAAGGGCGAGATCGGCAAGATCGTTCTGGGCGAAGACTAGAGCGCGTCCAGCCCCAGGTCGAAATTCGGGGCGGAATGGGTCAGCGCCCCGACTGAAATGACATCGACACCCGTCTCGGCGATGGCGCGGATCGTGTCGAAGGTCACGCCGCCCGAGGCCTCCAGCGTGGCACGACCGCGCGTCTGAGCAACGGCGGCGCGAAGCTCGTCCAGGCTGAAATTGTCGAGGAGGATGGAGTCCGCCCCCGCCTCGAGGGCGTCTTCGAGCTGGCTCAGACTGTCGATCTCGGTGGCGACCCGCGTCATGTGCCCGGCATAGGCTTTCGCCCGGCGTACGGCTTCGCCGACACCGCCCGCTGCGGCGACGTGATTGTCCTTGATGAGGACGGCATCGGAGAGCGAGAAGCGGTGCGCCGCGCCGCCACCGGCCCGCACGGCCTGGATTTCGAAAGCGCGCAGGCCCGGTGTTGTCTTTCGCGTATGGGTGACGACCGCGCCGGTGCCCGCAATGCGCTGGGCATAGGCGGCGGTCAGCGTGGCGACGCCGCTCATGCGTCCGAGGAAATTGAGCGCGATGCGTTCGGCGGTCAGGACCGGGCGGACGCGGCCCGCGATCCGCGCGACCGCCTGACCGGCTTCAACAATGGCTCCGTCGTCCACCCGGGCCTCGAAACTGATGTCCGGATCACACTGGCGTAAGGCTTCGCGCGCGGGCTGCAGGCCGCAGATAACGCCGGCCTTGCGGGCGCGGATCTCGTAGCGGCCTTCGGCATCAGCCGAAATCGTTGCCAGAGAGGTGATGTCGCCCGCGCCGGCGGAGTCTTCGGCGAGGGCGCGGCGAACGGCGTCCTCGACCACGTGACCGGGCAAGGGCGGGACCGTCATCTCAGGCTCCTTTCGCGGCACGGCGGGAGGCCGGACCGAAACGGGTGTGCCGCGCGGCGGTTTTCGCCGGGAAGTCACGGCGGAAATGCCCGCCCCGGCTTTCGCGCCGGGAGAGCGCCCCGCGCGCGATCAAGCGCGCAGCAACCAGCTCGGACGCCTCGCCATGGCGGACGGCGAGATCGTCGATGATGGCGATGAGCTGGCGCAGGCCCGCCTCGTCGCGCTCCACGCCGGCAAAGCGGCTCATCGCCTGTCTCAGCCGCGTCAGGGCGAGCGGTGGCAGGCCGGGAGCGGGCGTTGCCTCACCGGCTGCCGCGCTGCGCTCAGGGCTGCGGCGCAGGGCTTCAGCGACACGGGCCCCAAAGACCAGGCCTTCACCGAGCGAATTCGACGCCAGCCGGTTCGCGCCATGCAGGCCGCTGGCCGCACATTCGCCGATGGCCCACAGGCCGGGAAGGCTGGTGCGCCCGTCGCGGTCGGTGGCGATCCCGCCCATCGTGTAATGCGCGGCGGGCAGGACCGGGATCGGCGTCTCGCGCGGATCGAGGCCCATCCCCGCGCAGGCGGCGAATACGGACGGGAAACGCTGCGGAAAGTCCGGGCCGATACCGCGCGCGTCGAGCGCGGGGCCGCGACCGCCCATCCGGGCGCGGTGCACGGCGCGGGCGACGGCATCGCGCGGTGCGAGATCACCTTGCGGGTGGCCCGCCATCAAACGGTTGTCATCGCGGTCGATCAGAATTGCGCCATCACCGCGCAGGGCTTCGGTGGCCAGCGGAGCCGGGTCTATCCCGGCGTCGATGGCGGTGGGGTGAAACTGGATGAATTCAGGATCGAGAATATCCGCGCCGATCCGGTGCGCCATGGCCATGGCCTGACCGCGTGCGCCTTTCGGGCTGGTCGTGGTCTCGTAAAGGCCGCCAGCCCCGCCCATGGCCAGCACGGTCTCGGCGGCCTCAAGGCGGTCCAGCGTGCCGTCCGGACGCCGCGCCAGCACGCCGCCACAGCCGCCATCGCTGGCGGGCAGGAGGGCATCGACCCGCCAGCCGTCGAGGATGGTGATGTGCGTCGCCGCCCGGACCGCCTCGATCAGAACCGAGAGGATCGCCCCACCCGCCTGGTCGCCCTTTACATGGGCAACGCGGCGGCGCGCATGGGCCGCTTCAAGGCCAAGTGCGAACTCATCTCCCGCAGTCGTTTCAAACGGCACGCCCAACTTCGCCAGTGCCCGGATTTGCTCTGGAATGGATTGCGCGAAGAGGTCGGCAATCTCCGGATCGGTCAGCCCGTCCCCGGTCGCGACCGTGTCATGGGCATGGATGGCCGGGGCGTCGTCGGGTCCGAGCGCGCCCGCGACCCCGCCCTGCGCCCAGCCGGTCGCGGTGCCGCTTCCCAGCAGCGACCCGGTCAGCAGCAGGACCTGCCGCGGTGCGGCATTGAGCGCCGCCCACAGGCCGGCGATCCCGGCCCCGGCGATGAGGATGGGGGGAGGGGTCATGGTGTTTAGACCGTCACCAGCTCTATGGGCCCCGCTTCACGTTTCGGATCGAAGCTCGGCGGTGTGTCCGGGCGCGGCAGGGCCAGCATCCGGTCGAGCGAGACTTTCGCCCGGCGCGCCAGCTCGGGGTCAACCTCCACGGCATGACGGTTGTAGCGCAGCGCGTCATAGATGTTCTGCAAGCTGATCCGCTTCATGTGCGGGCAGAGATTGCAGGGCCGGATGAATTGCGTCTCCGCCTGGCCGACCGAGACATTGTCGCTCATCGAGCACTCGGTCAGCAGCACGGCCTTGGCCGGTTTGTTGTCGCGGACCCAGGCCGCCATGGCGGCGGTCGAGCCGGCAAAGTCGGCGGCTTTCACGACGCTTGCCGGGCTTTCCGGGTGGGTCAGCACGATGACGCCGGGATGGGCTTCGCGCAGCGCGTCGACGTCCTCGGCGGTGAAGCGCTCGTGGACTTCGCACGCCCCTTTCCAGGACAGGATTCGGATATCGGTATTGGCCGCGACATTGCGCGCCAGATACTCGTCGGGGATCATGATGACGGTGTCGGTGCCCCACTCCCTCGCCGCCCATTCGACGACCTGAACGGCATTGCCCGAAGTGCAGCAGACATCGGATTCCGCCTTCACGTCGGCGGACGTGTTCACATAGGTGACGATAGGCAGATCGGGGTATTTCTTCTTGATCAGGGCGACATCCTCGCCGGTGATCGATGCGGCGAGTGAACAGCCCGCGCGCATGTCCGGGATGAGGACGGTCTTTTCCGGCGACAGGATTTTCGCCGTTTCGGCCATGAAGTGGACCCCGGCCTGAACGATCACGTCGGCATCGGTCTCGGCCGCCTTCTGGGCCAGCGCCAGGCTGTCGCCCATGATGTCGCCGACACCGTGGAAGATTTCCGGCGTCATGTAGTTGTGGGCCAGGATGACGGCGTTGCGCTCCTTTTTCAGCGTGTTGATCGCGTGAATGAGCGGGGCATAGGCCGGCCACTCCTCGGCCGGGATAACGTCCTTGACCTTCTCGTATATCGGAGCCGTGGCGCGGATCACCGCGTCGTCATAGGGCAAGGCGTCATTATGCGCGCGGGGCGGCTCGGTGCCTGCCATGCGCGTTTTCGGGGCTTGCCAGTCGTAGCGATCCATCACCGCCTCCTTTTGCTCAAAATGAGCAATACAAGGGCCTTAAAAGAGGGCGGGACCGGGGCGGTGCCGCCTTTTGCTCTTCATGAGCCTAAATAGGGCTGCGTGACGTGAAGGTCAACAGGGGATCGTTGGATTTTACCCCCTCACCCTCCCCAGCCTTCGCTATCGCTTCAGGCCGGGTCCCCTCCCTCTCCCTCGAGGGAGAGGGTGGCCCGTCAGGGCCGGGTGAGGGGGAGTAAAATTGGCGGTTGAAGCCCGCCTACCGCAGCCTTGGCGTGGCGATGCCCGAGGCCGGGCCTTCCTTCAACGCTTCGCGGCGGAAGCGGAAAAGTTCGGCCGGACGCCCACCGGTGGCCGCATCCATCTGTCCGGTGCCGACGACGAAGCCGGTACGGTCAAGCGCCCGGCGGAAATTCTGCTTGTGCAGGGGATAGCCGATCACCGCCTCGGCGGTGCGCTGGAGGGCTGACAGCGTGAAGCGTTCGGGCATCAGATCGAAAATGACCGGGCGGTATTTGATCTTGGCGCGGATGCGGCTGAGGGCCGTGGCGACGATGCGCCGGTGGTCTGAGGCCATGGCTTCGCCGAGGAGGGTTTCCACCGACCCGTCGGCGCGATCGCGTACAGCTTCGGCGACCAGGCCCGCGCTGTAGAGAAGCTCATAGCGGTCAAGGCAGCGTTCTTCATTCCAGCCGCGCCCATCGATGCCGAAGGTGATCCGGGCCCGGTCGCGCCGCGATTCCCGCCGGCCTTCGCCTTCCGCTCCATCGATCCAGCGCTGCAGGGCCGGTTCGATCTGATCGGTCAGCAGCGCGGGTTTGCCGCCGCGCCAGTCCTCCCAGGGGAAGAAGCGGTACCAGTCGCGCCAGACGCCACCGCCGGCCGGGCGTTCGGTCGCATCCGGTGTCAGGGCCAGATAGCCCACCGAGATGATGCGGGCTTCCGATGGTGCGGGCAGATCGGCAAGCGGGGCTTCGCGGCCCCGGTCGCCGAATGTGTAGAGCTGTTCGACAAAGCCGAGCTGGAAGTGCGCCTGCTCGCTGACCCATTCCCGCAGGCCGATCTCGAACGTCCGGTGGCGATCCGGATCGAACGGCCCGAAGGGCAGGGCGGCTCCGCCCGCACCATGGGGCACGACGAGCAATTGCGGACTGTCGGCGGCGACCGAAAGAATGACGGCGTTGAGGCCGACTGCAAGACCCGCCGTTGCACTCACCGCCGCCGCGCCCGCGCGGCTTTCAGCCGTGGCTTGCGTGTGTCCTTGCGCGCAGCGGCGTCGACGTCCCTGAGCAATTCCTCGAAGCGGGCCACGAAGGCCTGCTGCGCGATTTTCGGAGGAGCGGGGTTGATGTCGACATGCAGCCCGGCGGGCGGGCGTCCGAAGAAATCGGCGGACTCCTCGTGACTGAATCCGGCGATCTGGGTGGCCTCGAAATAGGCGCTCATACGATCAGCGCGCTTGATCTTTTTCTTCACCGCCAGCGGTGTTTTTGCGGGCAGGCCGAAGCGGACATGGACCGCAGTTTCCAGCTTCTCCTCGAACACCTTGTAGTCGACCCCCAGCGCCGCCTTGAACGGGCTGATCATATCACCGATCACATATTCCGATGAATCGTGGAGGAGGGCGGCGAGCCGCCATTTCGGCTCGAGGTCGGGATAAAGCTCGCCGACAATGCGTTCGACGATGACGCTGTGTTCGGCGACGGAAAAGGCATGGTCGCCGGTCGTCTGGCCATTCCAGCGGGCAACCCGGGCCAGGCCGTGGGCGATGTCGTCGATTTCCACGTCCATGGGCGAGGGATCAAGCAAGTCGAGCCGGCGCCCGGAAATCATCCGTTGCCAGGCACGGGGCTGATCCTTGGTCTTGCGTCTCGCTTGCGCCATTGCGCGGTTATCCTTTTTGGCCTGAATCGGCTTTAATGCTCTCCGGGGCGCTCTTCCTAAGCCGGTGGCGGCGAAGATCAAGCGTCTGCAATGAAGCCCGGGGAGGCAAGCCATGGCCCGCGAACGCATCATCGTGACCCTGCAGGGGCATGAGGACGACGAAAGCCTGACCCGAACCGCATCCAAGCTGGCCCGGGTCGTGGATGCAGACCTGGAGGGGCTGTTTATCGAGCCGGACCCATCCAGCTATCTGCTCTGGACCGGACCGGGGGCCGCGGCGGCCTCGGTCGTTTCGACCGCGGTTGACGCGGTCCGCGACGAAAGTGATCGCTGTGCCGATGCCGCCAAGGCAAGTTTCCAGAACGGTCTGGAGGCCGGCGGGCTGGATGCCGTCCGCGGCCGCTTCGTACGTGTGTCGGGCATGGCCTCTGAAGTCGCCTCCGAAGCGCGCCTGGCCCGCATGATGGTAACGGACGCAGACTCGGCCGCCGGGCGCGGCTCCCTCTCCGATTTCGTGACCGCGGTGCTGATCGACGAACAGGTGCCGGTCTATGTCGCGCGCGGCGGTTTTTCACCTCCTGAAACGGTAACGGTCGCCTGGGACGGATCGAAGGAGGCCGCGCGCGCGGTCTATGGGGCCGCGCCTTTCCTGACCCAGGCCCGGAAGGTCATCGTTCTTCAGTCGGAGAAGGGGATCGACTTCGAAGACCGGCGCATGGCTCCGCCCGACCGCCTGGTCGACTGGCTCAGCGGCCGCGGGCAGCACGCCATCGTGCGCGAACTGGACCCGGACGAGGATGTTGTTGAGGGCATTCTCGATGCCTCAAAGGGAGCTGACCTGATCGTTGCCGGGGCCTATGGCCATTCGCGATTGCGTGAATTCGTCTTTGGCGGCGTCACAAAGTCGCTCCTGAATGCCGTTGACGGACCCTGCCTGTTTCTGGCGCACTAGCGGGCACAGCGCCTCCCCGTGGAGGCGGGAAGGAGAGATCTCATGCCCCTGACCCGTATTGTCATGCGTCTCGGACGCAATCCGGACGCCGGTTATCCCGGTGGTGACGACCATCGCGGCTATGTCATCGTCGCGCCACTGGATGAGGGCGGCAAACTCGACGCCGATCTGTGGCGGGAGAACCGCAAGGCCTGCACGGTTGATCGCTTCTCGCCCGACCCGGATGAAAAGGCCGATGGCTGGCTGACCCATCGCGGCGCGAACTGGTTCTTCCACTATGACGAGGAAGACGAGGGACCGGACGAGCCCGTCTACCGGCTCGGCGACCACACGATGCGGCTGGGGGACTACCTTACCATCCACGAAGCCGATGGCGACGCACTGACCTACAAGATCACCGAAGCGGTGAAGGTCTAGGCCGCGCCCAGAGTCTCCTGGAAGCGAACAGCCTCGCCCATCGAGGGGCTGACAAGCTCGTCATCGCGCATGATCGTGCTGCCGCGGACGATCGTCGCCATCGGCCAGCCGGTGACGGTGTCGCCGGTGAAGGGCGACCAGCCGCACTTGGATTCAACCCAGTCCTCGGTGAGGGTCCGCTTGGCCTTCAGGTCGACGATGGTGAAGTCGGCGTCATAACCCACGCTCATCCTTCCCTTGCCGGCAATGCCGAAAATCCTCTGCGCGCCGTGGCTCGTCAGGTCGATGAAGCGTTCGAGGCTCATCCGGCCTTCAGCCACATGGTTCAGCATGACCGGGACCAGCGTTTGTACGCCGGGCATACCCGACGGGCTCTGCGGATAGGGGCGGGATTTTTCCTCGCGCGTGTGCGGGGCGTGATCGGAACCAACTACGTCGAAGAGGCCGTTCTGGACGCCATGCCACAGGCCGGCGCGGTGCTCGGCGGAGCGGATCGGCGGGTTCATCTGGGCGAAGGCCTTCAGCCGGTCATACGCGTCGGGCGCTTCCAGCGTCAGGTGCTGGGGCGTGACCTCGCAGCTCGCCACGTCGCGGCAGTCCATCAGGAAGTCGACTTCCTCCGCTGTCGAGATATGCAGGACATGGATACGCTTGCCGGTCTTGCGGGCCAGGCGCACCAGGCGCTCGGTCGACATGATGGCGGCCTTGGCGTCGCGCACGACCGTGTGGCTCTGCCAGTCCCCGTCCACGGCGAGGGCGCGGCGCTCTTCCAGCCGGTATTCGTCCTCGGAATGGAAAGCCGCGCGCCGTGAAATCGCGCGCAAAACCCGCTCAACGCCCTCATCATCCTTGACGAGGAGGTCGCCGGTCGACGCCCCCATGAACACCTTGACCCCGCAGCAGCCGGGGGCTTTTTCCATTTCGGCGAGGACGTCGGCATTCTCGTTCGTCGCGCCGGCATAGAAGGCGAAATCGCTGTGCATGCGGTGCCGGGCGCGCTTCAGCTTGTCATTCAACGCATCCATGTCGGTGGTCGCCGGGCTGGTATTCGGCATTTCGAACACCGCCGTGACCCCGCCCAAAACCGCCGCGCGGGATCCGGATTCGAGGTCTTCCTTCCATTCCAGGCCCGGCTCGCGGAAATGGACCTGGGTGTCGATCACGCCCGGCAGGACGGTCAGGCCCGCGGCGTCGAAGACCTCGCCCGCATCGGCCTTGGACAGGTCGCCAATGTCGGCGATATGCCCGCCGGTGACGCCGATGTCGGCGCGGCCGCGCCCGGCATGGTTGGCGATCTCGCCGCCACGGATGATCAGGTCGAAAGTCCGGCTCATGTCTTGGTGCGCTCCAGCAGGCGCGTGGCAGCTTCGAAGGCGGCGTCGACGGAGAGGTCCATCAGGAGGCTCGTCGGGTGGGCCTTCCAGTTCGGCGTCTCGTCCTGGATGGTATCAAAATTCCGCGCGCCCCGCACCACGGCGCATTGTTCGCCATAGGGGCCATAAAGGCGCTCGTCGGACGGGCCGAACAGGCCGAGTGTCGGCGTACCCATCGCCGCGGAGATATGCATGACCCCGGAATCATTGCCAATGAACAGCCGGGCGCGGGCCAGGCACGCCGCGACATCGGTCAGGTAGAGCTTGCCGGTCAGGTCGAAGACGCCGGCGTCGGGCAGGGCTTCGTGGATCGGCTTGGCGTGAACCTCGTCACCGGGCCCGCCGAAGATCACGACCAGCGCGCCGGCCATCGGCCCGCCGGGACCGACCATGCGCTTGACCAGCTCACCAAAACGGTCACCGGGCCACATCTTGAAGGGCAGGGAGGCTGACGGGCAGACAGCCAGGACCTGCCGCCCAGTCGGGAACAGGCCAGCGGCGCGCGTCTCGGCATCCTCCGGCAGGTGGATTTTCGGCAGGGGCGGCGGTTCCAGCCGCAACACGCCGGCCGCCTCGCGCACCTTGTGCATCGGGATTTTCGTCGAGCGCAGCGTCTTGCGGACATCAGCGCGCAAGAGGGCGGCGATGGCCGAGCCGCGCATGTCGACAACGAGATCCCATTTGGTCCCGGCGACACGCCGCCACAGGCCCAGCCAGTGCAGGCCCAGGGGTTTCTTGTTGACGATGATGATCCGGTCCAGCCGCGGGGTGTTTTCCAGGATGGGCTGGGCCAGCTTGCCACAGGCAATCGTGAACCGGGCGTCGGGCCGTGTGCGGACGAGATGGTCCAGCACGCCGGAATTGATGACGGCATCGCCGATCCGTGTCGACGTGATGAACAGGATGCGTTCCATGCGTCGCGGCATAGCCTACAGGGGGGCGCTTGGCCAGACGATCCAGCGGGTCCATATGAGGGGGATGAGCACCGGAACCCTTCCCCCCGCCCGCCTCGCCCGCCGCGCCGTTATCTCGGTGGAGGGCGAGGAAAGCCGGGACTTCCTGCAGCGCGTCCTGACGCTGGATTTTGCAACGCTCGACACCGGGGCGATCCGGCCTGCTGCCTTGCTCACGCCGCAGGGGAAAATCCTGGTTGATTTCCTTGTGCACGGGATCGAGGGCGGGGTGTTCCTGGACGTCCACGGCGAGGCCGCCGACGCGCTGGTCAAACGGTTGTCGATGTACCGGCTGCGCGCGAAAGCCGATATCGCCCTACGCGAGGATCTTGTTGTCGTTGCGGGCAAGGGGGCCGAGGACCCGCGCCATGCCGGCTTGCCGACGCGCGCGGTAGTTCGATCAGAAGACGCACCTGCCGGCGACGGCGACGCAGACCAGGACGCCGCCGAGATCGCGCAGGGCGTGCCCGCTTTCGGGCGCGACTACGCGGAAGCCGACGTGTTCCCGACCGACGTCAATCTCGACCTCTATGGCGGGGTGGGCTGGAAGAAAGGCTGTTTCGTTGGCCAGGAAGTCGTCTCGCGGATGAAGCGGCGCGGCACGATCCGCAAGCGCTCGCTGGGGCTGACGTTTGAGGTTGAGGCTCCAGCCGCCGGGACGCCGGTCATGGCCGGTGACACGCCACTGGGCGAGATCACCTCGTCAGCGGGTGAGGCCGCCATCGCGCGACTGCGGCTCGACCGGCTGGAAGGCCATGAGGACGGGATAGCGGCGGACGGCATGACCGCCCGGATTACGGTTCAGCCGTAATAGTCTTCTTCGGCGGCGCGGAGTTTTGACTCTTCCTTGTGCGGGGAGAGGACTTCGAGCTTCACATGCCGGCGCCGGTTGGTGGAGATGACGAAGAACCGCTTGTCGGGATAGTCCAGCTTGCATTCGAGCATGGCCGAAGTGATCAGGTCGACATTCTTGGGGTCATCGTCGGACATGCCGAAACTGTGGGCTTCGTCGCGGCCGTATTGTTCCAGCCCCATCTCGACACAGCGCCGGATAGCGGCGCGCTTCAGGCCCGCCGTGGTCAGGTGTTCGCCCAATTCCTTTCGTACCGCCGTATTGGAGACGCCGAACACGGCAAGGTAATTGGGCTCCTCGGGAATTTTCCCGGCCTCTTTCAGCAGGGAAATGCCCTGTTTGATGATGGTTTCGGAATGCTGGCGTGCGGTGATGATCGCGATCGGGCGCCGGCGCAGGACGGCGTACTTGAAAATATCCCAGGACGGCCCCATCCAGCCATCACCGGCGTCGAGCGCCCGGCGGATATCGCGCAGGAGATATTCCTCGCCATTGCGGTCCTTGCCGTCCGCGAATTCCCGGAAAGCGCGCTCAGGCGGCGCGGCCCAGTCTTCCCAGTCTCCGGCAACGCCGAGATAGCCCCGGATGCCGTCGAATTCGGCCTGGGTCATCGACTTCTCTTCACCCGTCATCGTGTTGAGCAGGTGCGACCGCGTCGGCAGGTGCAGCATGTTCTCGTCGATGTCGAAGAAATAGAAGCTCTGGCGGGGCATCAGGATTGTCGCTCTCGGTCAGATTCCCTCTCCCCTTTAGGGGAGAGCGTTGGGGTGAGGGGTGGCGCTAAGCGCCTCCAGAATTACGGTCAGAACGCCGTCCGTGTTTGAAAGTATATCGTTATTCCAGAAACGGATCACCCGATAGCCTTCGGATTCCAGCCAACGGGTCCGGCGGGCATCTCTGGCTACTTCTAGCGCATGCTGGCCACCATCGGCTTCAATAATAAGCTTGGCATCTGGACAAAAGAAGTCGGCCACATAGGGACCTATCGGCGCTTGCCGACGAAACTTCCAGCCTTCGAGGTTGCGGTTTTTCAGGTAACGCCAGAGCCGCGTTTCGGCATCTGTCGGTGTGCGGCGCAGCTGTCGGGCTTGTTTGGTTCCGGGTCGTTCCATTTACCCCTCACCCTACCCTCTCCCCCAAGGGGAGAGGGGCGCTTCTGCAGCCGACAGCGATGTTACTCCGCGGCCACGATGGCGATCACCGAAGCATCGTCGCTGACAGCCATGCGGGTGATGCCGGTCAGGCCGAAGGCGGAAAGATCGCCCACGGGCGTCCAGTCGGCGCTGTTGGCATCGCGCCAGACCAGCATGCCGTCATCGGACGCGAACGCGCCGGCCAGGCCATCGGGAGCCGAGGCGAGCGCATAATCCTGTGACAGGCCCGGAAGGTCGAACAGGTAGGCGGTTTCGCCATCAATGAAGCCATAGTGCATGGCCTGGAAGCCGCCATCCTCGCGCGGGGTCGTGAAGATCGCGCCGGTGCCGTCCGGCGTCGCATAAAGCGCCCGGTCGATGTTCTCGTAGACCGTTTCGACCGTCCCGGCATCCAGATCAGCGACCTGCAACGAGAAGGGTTCGGTCAGGACGAACATGGCAGCCTGCCGTTCGTCCGGGCTGAAGGCGAAATAGCCGACCGGGTGCAGGTCGATCATGACCTCGCGGTTGCCGCCGTCCAGATCGGTGCGCGTAATCAGCTGGGTTCCGGCCGCGTCCTGATGCAGGAAAGCGATCGACGCGCCGTCCGACAGCAGGCGGGGAGAATACTCCCCGTCCTCAGGCGTGTTGGTCACCTGGACGCGGGTACCGTCGACCGAATTGTAGCGATAGACATCGGTCGTTCCGGCTTCGGACTCGGCCGAATAATAGAAATCGTGGCTGCCGGGCACGAAGGCCGGCTGATTGTCATAGCCGGGTTGGTTGGTGACGTTTCGCGGCGTGCCAATGGACGGTACGCCGTCGACCCAGCTGAGCCCGGCCAGGTAAATATCCATGCCCGGCAGGCCGACTGCCTCTTCGTCCGCGTCGGCGTCGTCAGTGCCGGTTTCGCCGGCGGAGCTGTCGTCGGTCATGTCGCCGGCCGACGCCTCGACTGTGTCGATGACGGTATCGGCCGCGGCGGCTTCATCGGTACCGGTGGCTGGGTCGTTGCCACCCGAGCAGGCGGTGAGGGCGAGGACCAGCGTGGACGCGGTAATCAGGCGGGTGGCGGTCATGGGCGTGCCTTTCGGGCAATGGAAGCGATCAGCGTTTTTCCACGATGGCGGTGCCGCAGCCATAGCCGGCCCCGAAGGCGGCCATGATGCCTTTTTCGCCGGCCGTCATGTCAGCGGAATTCATGTCGAACGTCATGACCACGCTCGAGGACGAGGTGTTGCCATACTCGTCCAGGATGACCGGAGCTTCTTCCGGCGTCGGGTCGCGACCCAGCGCGCGCTTGGAAATGGCGTGGACCATGCGGATATTGGCCTGGTGCATCCAGGCGCGCTTGATGTCCGCGCCGGTCAGGCCGCAATCGGCGATCAGGGCTTCGCAAACCGATGACGCGAACGGGATGACGTCGCGGAAGACACGGTGGCCGTCCTGGTCGACAAAGGCCTCGAATTCCTCGCCTTCCTCGAATTCGGCGTGATTGAGGAAGCCGAAATCGGACCGCAGGGCGTTGGAGAAAGCCGTCTGCAGGCGCGTTCCGCGCACCAGCCAGCCGCCCGGTTCGATATCGGCCCGTTCAACCAGGATGGCGGCCGACGCGTCGCCAAAGATGAAGTGCACTTCCCGGCGGCGGTAATGGTTGATCGCGCTCATGATCTCCGGGCTGATGATCAGCACTGAATTGGCCGATCCGGCTCGGATCATGTCGCGGGCCTGCTGCAGGCCGAACAGGGCCGAGGCGCAGGCCATGGTCATGTCGTAGGCCCAGCCCTCGATGCCGAGTGCGTTCTGGATCTCGACGGAGACGGCGGGGAAGTTGCGTTGCTGGGCCGAGCTGGCAACGATGATGCCGTCGACGTCAGTGGCCGAACGGCCGGCCTTTTCCAGCGCCGCCTTGGCGGCGATCAGTCCGAACTCGGCCTGGACGGACAGCTCATCGATGGGCCGGTGCGGCAGGCGCGGACGCATCCGTGTAATGTCCATCAGACCGTCACGGTCGAGAACATGACGGTTCTGGATACCGGAGGCCTTGACGATAAATTCCTCGCTGGAGGGCAGCATCGCCTGTGTTTCGCCGGCCTCGATGGCGGCCGCATTCTCGGTATTGAACTGGTCGACATAGGCGTTGAACACCTCGACCAGTTCAGCATTGGTGATCCTGGCATCCGGCGCGTGCCAGCCGGTAGAACGTATAACGCAGTCAGTCACGAAGCCCGCTTCTCCACGAATATCGAACCGATAGAATAGCCCGCGCCGAAGGAGCAGATAAGCCCCGTCTCGCCAGGCACGAAATCATCATTATGCCGATGGAAGGCGATCACTGAACCGCAGCCCGCCGTATTGGCAAATTCATCGAGGATGATGGGCGCTTCTTCCGGCGCAACGTCACGGCCGTAAACCTTCCGCGCGACCATGGAATTCATGTTGATATTCGCCTGGTGCAGCCACAGGCGTTTGACCTGATCGGGTGTCAGGCCCAGCTCGCCCATGTGCTCAAGAATGAAATCGGCCGCCATCGGGCAGACTTCCTTGAAGACCTTGCGCCCCTGCTGGGAGAAAAGCTGATCCGCTTCGCTGCGCTGCGGTGTCTCGCAGCGGTTCAGGAAGCCCAGATTGGTGCGGATATTGTTGGAGAATTCTGTCTTCATCTTCATGCCGCGAATGGACCAACCGTCCGTCGCATCGTCTTCCCGGACCACAAGAACAGCGGTCGCCGCGTCGCCGAAGATGAAATGGCTGTCGCGGTCATTGTAGTTGACCTGAGGCGTGGCGAGTTCAGGCGTCACGACCAGCATCGAGCGCGCCTGTCCTGACGTGATCAGGTTCGAGGCGACCGTGATGCCGAATGTCGCCGACGAGCAGGCCACGCTCATGTCGTAGGCAAAGCCGCCAATGCCCAGCTCCTGCTGGATTTCCACCGCCATGGAGGGGTAGGCGCGCTGCATCGAGGTTGCCGAACAGATGACGCCGTCGACATCGGCCGGACCCCACCCGGCACGTTCGAGTGCGTCCTTGCCCGCCGCGGCACCGGCTTCGGCCATCCAGGACAGCTCGTCATCGGGTCGGAAAGGAATGTCCGGTTTCATCCGGTCGAGATCGAGAATGCCGGACTTGGAAATCGCGTATCGGGCCTTGATGCCCGAAGCCTTCTCGATGAATTCGGTCGAGGAGGGTTGTTTCTCGGCCAGCTCGCCCCGGGCAATCGCATCGGCGTTCTCCGCATTGTAGCGGACGACATGGGCGTTGTAGCTCTCCACCAGCTCCTGGTTGGTCAGCACTTCGCCCGGTGTCCACAGGCCGGTGGACTGGATTGCCGTTGCGATCATGGAATGACTTGCCTCTGGCTCGGATGCGAGCTCTGCCGCGTATGTAGTACAGGAATCCTTTAGGAGTGGCGCAATACGCCTAATCCTCGGCGGGATAAACCGGGTTTTGCGTCTGGCGATGTGTGTCGCCATTGGTTTCACAGACCCAATCGCCCGGTCCGGCGGGTGTATGGGCACCGCCCAGGCCGCATTCGGCGCGGCTCATGTCGCGGGCCTGCGGGCCGTCCTCGTCGCGTTCCCAGTTCAGTGTGCTGCACCCGGTGGCCAGCAGCGCGAATGATGCAATCGCCAGACGTCGCGTCATGAAGTCTCTCCCATCTTGCGCACCGGCAGGTGGCGCGGGCAGGCGACCAGATGATCATTGACCATCCCGACCGCCTGCATGAAGGCATAGACGATCACAGGCCCGACGAATTTGAAACCGCGTTTCTTGAGGTCTTTCGAAATCGTCTCGCTTAGCGGCGTCTTGGCGGGGACGTCGCGCATCGCGGTAAAGCGGTTCTGGATCGGCCGGCCACCGGTAAAGCCCCACAGATACGCGGAAAAATCCTCGCCCGCCTCGCGCATGGCGAGATAGGCCTGCGCATTGCCGATGGTCGCGACGATCTTGGACCGGCTGCGGATAATGCCCGGATCGGCGAGGAGACGGGCGATATCGGCCTCGCCATATCCCGCAATGATGTCCGGATCGAAGCCGTCAAAGGCGGCGCGCAGTGAATCGCGCTTGCGCAAGATCGTGATCCAGGCGAGCCCCGCCTGCATGCCGTCGAGGATCAGCTTTTCCCACAGGGCGCGGCTGTCATACTCGGGCACGCCCCATTCGGTGTCGTGATAGGCCGCATAGAGCGGATCGTCATCCGGTGCCCAGGGACAGCGGGAAAGCATCGTCTCGGTCATCGCACCGCTCTAGCGCATGGCGTGCGCCGGCGCGACCCGGAAATTGGGGGCGGGACCCTAGAGGTCGCCGTCTTCCAGCAGCGTATAGGTAAAGCCGTTGCCATAAATGTCTCGGCCGCGCCGGGCCAGCGTCATGAAGACATCAAAGTCCGTCGGGTCGGCGAAGACCTGACAGCCTGCCGACCACTTGCCGACCACGGTCGAGGCGCGGGTGTCACCCGCGCGGTGGATATTGATACCGGTCCCGTTGGTCATCACCTCGGCATCCAGGTCGATCGTGCCGTCTTCATTGCGGTCGCGGTGGACGGGAAGGTTTGTGCCGGGCTTCTGGCAGACGGCTTCATACCGGCCCTGGTGTTTGCGGATGGCGTGGCTGGACCGGTACTGGCCGGGTTTGAGGATCGCCGTGCCGTGCACGTTCAGCGGCCTGCGCAGATAGTAGAGCCCCGGATCGGTCGTGCCCGGCCAAGCGTAAAAGGCCCAGTCGCCGGCTACGCCGTCGCGATAGCTGACCGTGATCCAGTCATCGAACCGGTCGGGCACGGTGCTGGCTGACCGGATACCGACGATGTTGAGGTCGAACCCCTTCGCGTTCTCGAACAGGCGGTAGCCCTTCGTGGTCATGGCGGCGTGAATGGCGGCGCGGTCCGGCCGGTTCATGTTAGGCTCTCGTCGGTAAAGCTCCCGGTTGCAAGTGTAGCATAACTCGCCCCCTGGGGGATAAGCGGACAAAAAAGGGGCGGCCAGGGTTTCCCCGGACCGCCCGTTTTCAGGTTTGTTACGAAGGGTAGGCTTGTGATGAAGGCTTACTGGGCGGGCGGCGGGGTCGGTGCCTCGTGGCCGCGTCCTTCCAGGATCGAGATGGTGACCGAGGAGCCGTCGTCGGACCAGTCCGAGGTGGTCTCGCTGCCACCTACGGCGAGCGAGCCGTCCCACGGACCACAGGCCGGTTCCGCGCCCTCGGCCTCGGCCGGCGGCACGATGCAGAGCTGGCCGTCCGACCAGGTCCAGCTGGCACCGGTGCGTCCGAGGCTGTCGGAGTAGGAGCCATCCGCGTCGAAGAAGGCGTCAAAGCCGTGTCCGGCCTCGTCGATGATCACGCGCACCGTGTTGCCCACGGCATTGTCCATGCCATCGGCAAGCGCGGGCGCGGTCATCAGCCCGGCGAGCGCCAGGCCTGCGATAAGGTGTTTCATGATGTTTCGGTCCCCCGAATAGAAGTATCCGCCCCCCAGCGGGACGCGAAGTTAATCATGCGTTAACCACAAAGGGAAGACGTGAAGGCGAATTCGGCCGTTCCGTTTCGCCTGCGGCGCGAACGACAGACGCTGGAGCCTGCCCTTTGATCGCGACCCTCATCCCGCTGGCGCTGTTTGCGCTGACCGGCCTTGCCGCCGGTCATGTCACCGGTCTGGTGACGAGGGACCGGCCCTTCGGCCTGCTCGCCGATCTGGCGCTGGGGCTTGTTGGTGCGGTCGCGGCGGGCTGGCTCTACATCGCCTTCGTCCCCGGCCTGCCCTTCGGGCTGACACTGACCTTTACCGCCGCCATCGCCGGCGCGCTCGTCCTGCTCATCGCGGTGCGCCTCGTCCGGCGTCGCTGAGGCGGTTTCACGGCCAAAGCAAGGCGTCGCCCGTCAGCCTGTATTCAGCCGCTTTAACGCACTCTCCCCCTCGTGCGCCCCTCGCGGTGCGCCGGCCGGACGGCGGGCGGATCCACCTCCCTCGCGGTCTTCCAGCCCGAACGCCGGCGCGCCGCCTTTCTTTCCTTTGAAGCGGAAGGCCTGCGAAGGGGGGCGCACACCTGCCCGAACCGCCCACAAGGAACGTGCCGGCGAATTCGCGCGTTAGGCGAGGAGGGGCGGCGGTCCGGCATGCTTCGTGCTAGTGTCGCTGCCAGCACACGGAATAAGGGGAGTGCCCGCATGGGTCTGATTTTCGCCCGCATCGGTTCGGTCAGCGCGACGCTGTTCCTGGCCTTCATCCTGGCGACCGCGATGCTGGTCACGCTGGGGCTCTATGCGCCGGACTGGCTCAACTGGATCATCAATGGCGCGGAACTGGTCGAGGACTGGCTGACCCATACCGGGCTTCCCAACCGCTATAACAATTTCGTGCGCATCTTCCTGGGTGACGAGCAGATCACCTTCCTCTTCTTCACCATCATCGCGCGCGTGATCATCGCCATCGTGGCGACCAGCTTCTCCGCCGCCTTCTTCCCGGACCGCGACAAGCGCAACGTCATCGAACGCACCTTCGGGTAAGTTTACCCCACCCTGACGCTGCGCGTCCTCCCTCCCCTCGAGGGGAGGGTAGGGGTGGGGTTTGCTGTGATCACGAAAAAAAAGCCCGCCCCGGAATGGTCAGGAAACCGGAGCGGGCGAGTTCCCCTCGAACGGAAACGAGGGGGGTCGAACCGTGAGGCGCTCGGGGCCTCTGCCTTTAAAACGTTTTCGCCCCTGGCCGGGTTCCGGGATATCACCCTCTCCCTCCAGGGAGAGGGTGGCCCGTCAGGGCCGGGTGAGGGGTCTTCGTTCCAGACAATCCCCTCATCCTGAGTTGCTGCCGTCAGGCAGCCTCGAAGGAGGGTTCAAACGCACAGCGTGCTTGAAAGGCTCGCGCCTTCGGCCCTCGCACCTCAGCATGAGGGAGGACAGAGGTCACCATTCAGGAGCACCCTCCTCTCCCTTGAGGGGAGAGGTGTCCGCGAAGCGGACGGAGAGGGTGGGCTACTCCAACGCCTGTGTTTCCCACCCCTTCCGCTTCGCGTTCGCTCAGCACCTTCCCCCTCGAGGGGAAGGAGGGGCGCCCATGCTATCAGGACTTAAAAACCAAACCCGTTCCCCCGGCGAACGCCGGGGTCCAGATCGCGGCCCGTCAGGTGCTGACCCCGGCCGCGCCGCAGGACGCGGGCGGCGGCCTGCATCCGCGCTCTCGTTTCGGGCGTACTCACGCGCCGGGGCATGGCCGGGAGTATGGAGAATCTAGTGATAACGAAAAAGCACCAACTAATCGGCGCCCCGCGATCTAGGAATAAATCGAGAGCGAAAATAATTTTCGACATCTGTAATTAATACTCTTCGAACCAATACCTGCTCTACAAACTCTACCTGGCTCGTTTTTCTTATACGTTCGAGCGAACGTCGATCATTGTCATTGGCCGTATCTAAGAGGGCTCGCGCTCGCTCAAGGATCAGATTGTATAAGAGTTCGGAAAAATGTTTTCCGCGTAAAACTTCAGCTATCGCGATATCATCCGCAGTACTCATTTCCGCTTTTAGTTCCGTGATCGTTGGTAGCCGATCCTCAACTCCGCATATTCCTATTTGTTTTTTTAATGTTAGACGCCTAGTTCGCCGACCAGTGATGCACCCTGCTTCATTGATACCGCCAAAATCGACTGCACGAATTCTATCAATTGACGCAGAAGGATTTAAATTTCGCAATACTTTCAACGCAACGATATATAATAACGCCCTTGTATCCGCTGTCAAATTCGCCACGGTCTCCAAATTCGAGAGTCCATCGAGCAAAGCATCTACTTGATGATCGTCTAAGTTAGCGTGATCGGTGAGAAATCCCGATAATGCATTCATGTTGCATATAAAGTACTCAACGGAATAATACGGGGTTATATAAAAACATCCGTTATCTTTTACCCAGTCTTCGATGTTGTAATCTCTATCGACGAAGTAAAGGCAATTATCTGAATTAGAGATAACTTTTGTGGCTAGGTGATAACATTTTAGTACAGCCCCTTTGCCACCACAGACGTATTTGACTGACTTCGCGCGATCCGAGTATAGCCGCAGTTGTCGTGCGTAAAAAATTGCATCCACATCGCCTTCAACAAATAGGGCATAGAAATCAACGCCTATAGTCCGGCTCGCGAGATCCTGGACCAAAGACTGAGGGGAGTGGCGTGCTTCAAGGTGCAGCTGTCGAAAATCGGCGTTCATCAATCGCCCATGATCAGCTGTCGAATATCGGTCGCATAGTTTTCGAGGCTATTCTCCCAGATAAACGGAGAATGCGTAACTGATACCAATAGCTCGCAGTTTGAATGCCGCGATATATCCTCCAAAAAGTTTCGTTGCCAAGGCACAGACAGTGATAGTTCGGGTTCGTCAATAAAAATATAAAAAGGATCTTCATTCTGTAAAAACAAATGTGAGAACAATGATACGATTTGTTTTTCACCTGACGATAAACTTGACAAACTTAACAAATTTTCTCTCTTCGATTCAATAATGCTTATTTCATAATTGATATCATCGAACTCTAGATACTTAGAGGGAAGTAAGTATTGATTAATATTATTTACAAAATTCGTTATTTTTTTATCATTTTTAGTGATGTTGCTAATTACGTCATTCAATAGCTGTACGTAGGATAGAACGTAGCTGTCGTCATTGCTAAGAGATTCTTTTTGTTCAATCTCTTTTACAAGATTTAATACTCTTTGTTTTTCGCCGTCAGAAAGTACATTTTCGTTCACTTTCTTTAATGATATTTCAACATCGCTCACGACGTCGACCGGTTGATCTTCGTAGTTCCTACGCGACTTCAAAATAACTTCTTTTAAATAGCGGCCGGCAAGATTATTGAGTTCTGAATGTGAATAGGATCGCGCCTCGGAAGTTGCGTCCTTGAAAATAGACTCTACGTCATCCATACCAAATTGAATTATTTCGACGATCGATCTCTCACTATCGCCGCGTAAGAATTTCGACGGCAAGCGCTCAGAATCTAAGTGGGGGAAAATATCCGACAAATCTTTTTCAATTCGTCGATAAGTGGGGAGGTAGTAAAATTTATGAGGAAATTTCTCTCGCATGAATGCATTAATTGATTGAATGTGCTCAGAAAATAAATCTGGTTCTTCTTCACGAGAAGCCCAATAGATTTGTTCTGCGGCATGTGGTGTTGAGTTTGTGATTCGGGCGATATGACGAATTAGACTAGGACTTGGTGAGCTGCTAGTTCGAATCTGATCCAATAGATCTGTGTGGCGTGCCAAGTCGTAAAATCTACGCATGTAGCGATGACCACGTTTATCTAGAAAACGTAGCTGATCATGAGTGACCTTTATGCTTTCGGATCCAATAGTTATCGAGGCTTCTCGAAAGGGTATCCGTTCAAGTTTTTGCCATTGTCTGCTAACAAAATAGTACATACAATTTAAAATAGTTGTTTTGCCGTACCCGTTTGGGCCAATTATTATACGGCGACCTTCTTCGATATCTAAACTGACATCATGGCGATCGAATAGTCCGTGAATTTCAAATTTATCGATATTCATTTAATCTCTTCTGAACGTGGCTGAGCTACGCCGTAGGCCATAGAGGCCCTAAATTTGGAAAGTAAAAGTACGTAGGTTCCACATAAATCACTCCCCCTCCAACCCTTTAATCTCGTCCCTCAACCGCGCCGCTTCCTCGAATTCCAGATTCGCCGCGGCTTCCCGCATCTGCTTTTCAAGTTCGGCGATATGCGCGCGCAGATTGTTGGGATCGAATGTTGCGCTCTCTTCGCGCGCGGTCAAGCGTTTACGGTCCCGGGCGCGCGCCGAGCGGCCCTTGGCGGTTTTTTCCATCACGCCTTCGAGCACGTCGGAGACGCCGCGCACGATGGTGGTCGGCGTGATGCCGTGTTCGAGATTGTAGGCGGTCTGCTTGTCGCGCCGACGGGCGGTCTCGTCCATCGCGCGTTCCATCGAGCCGGTGATGCGGTCGGCATAGAGCACGACTTTCGATTCGGAATTGCGCGCCGCACGGCCGATCGTCTGGACGAGGCTGGTCTCTGAGCGCAGGAAGCCTTCCTTGTCGGCGTCGAGAATGGCGACGAGGCCGCATTCGGGAATGTCGAGCCCCTCGCGCAGGAGATTGATGCCGACGAGCACGTCATACGCCCCCAGGCGCAGATCGCGGATCAGCTCGATCCGCTCCACCGTGTCGACATCGGAATGCATATAGCGGACTTTCAGCCCCTGCTCGTGCATGTATTCGGTGAGATCCTCGGCCATGCGCTTGGTGAGCGTGGTGACGAGGGTGCGCAGGCCCATTTCCGCCGTCGCGCGGGCCTCGGCGATGACATCGTCGACCTGGCTCGCGCCGTCTTTCGCCACGGGGCGGACCTCGACCGGCGGGTCGATGAGGCCGGTCGGGCGGATCACCTGTTCGGTGAAGACGCCCCCCGTTCGCTCCAGCTCCCAGCCGCCGGGCGTGGCGCTGACGCAGATCGTCTGCGGGCGCATCAAATCCCATTCCTCGAATTTCAGCGGCCGGTTGTCGAGACAGGAGGGAAGCCGGAATCCGTGATCGGCGAGCGTCTTCTTGCGGTTGAAGTCGCCCCGGTACATCGCGCCGAGCTGGGGGATGGCGACATGGCTCTCGTCAACGAAGATGAGCGCGTCCTCGGGCAGGTATTCGAACAATGTGGGGGGCGGTTCGCCCGGCTTGCGGCCGGTGAGATAGCGCGAATAGTTCTCGATCCCGTTGCACACGCCGGTGGCCTCGAGCATCTCGATGTCGAATTCGGTGCGCTGGGCGAGGCGCTGGGCCTCGAGCAGCTTGCCGTTCTCCTCCATCCATTTCAGGCGCTCTTTCAGCTCGGTCTTGATGCTGGAGATCGCCTGGTGGAGCGTCGGGCGCGGGGTCACATAGTGCGAATTGGCGTAGACCTTGATCGATTTGAGATCGGCCTGGGCCTTGCCGGTCAGCGGGTCGAATTCGGTGATGGACTCGATCTCGTCGCCGAAGAAGTCCACCCGCCAGGCGCGATCATCGTAGTGCGCCGGGAAGATTTCCAGCACGTCCCCTTTGACCCGGAACGTGCCGCGCTGGAAGGCGGCATCATTGCGCTGATACTGGAGCGCGACGAGGTCTTTCGCGGCGGCGCGCGGGTCGATGGTCTGGCCGGCTTTCAGCTCGAACGTCATCGCGGTGTAGGTCTCGACCGAGCCGATGCCGTAGATGCAGGAGACCGAGGCGACGATGATGACGTCATCGCGTTCCAGGATCGCCCGCGTGGCGGCGTGGCGCATGCGGTCGATGGCCTCGTTGATCGAGGATTCCTTCTCGATGAAGGTATCGGTGCGCGGGACATAGGCTTCGGGCTGGTAGTAGTCGTAGTAGGAGACGAAATACTCGACCGAATTGTCCGGGAAGAAGCTCTTGAATTCGCCGTATAACTGCGCGGCGAGCGTCTTGTTCGGGGCGAGGACCAGCGCGGGGCGCTGAACCTTTTCAATGACTTTCGCCATGGTGAACGTCTTGCCCGTGCCCGTCGCGCCGAGGAGAACCTGGTCCCGTTCCCCGGCATTGAGGTTGTCGACGAGTTCGGGGATGGCCGTTCTCTGGTCGCCCATCGGCTCGAAGTCCGACACGCACTTGAACCGCACCCCGCCTTCGGATTTCTCCGGGCGTTCGGGACGGTGCGGGGTCCACAGCGCCGGGGTTGTCGCGATCTTGTCGAGGACGAAGTCCGCCTGTCCCATGTCGCGCATCGCGCTGTCGTCTGCCGTGAGTCGTGCCATCGCTCCCATGTAGGGTATCGGCGCGCAGGTTTCCAGTTTGTTCCGCCTTGCGTCCGCCTCCTTTTTTAGGCCCCATTGTCCCCGTCCCATCGGGGCGCGGGGGAAGACGGGAGGTGTCATGCGCCAAGGCTTGCGCGACGTTTACATCACCGGCGCGGGGGCGTTTCTCCCCGGCGATCCGGTCGCCAGTGCCGACATGGAGCGCTATCTCGGCCAGGTCGAGGGCCGGGCCTCCTCGCTCGGGCGGCGGGCCTTGCGTTGGAACGGGATCGAGACCCGCCATTACGCGCTCGACCCGGACGGCACGCATCGCCATTCCGGGGCCGACATGTGCGCCGCAGCCGTGCGCGCCGCCGCCGAGTCCGCCGGCGAGAGTTTGGCCGCGCTCGACCTCCTCGCTACCGCCACGACGCAGGGCGATCTCCTCGTCCCCGGCCATGGCGTGCAGGTCCAGGCCGAGCTTGGTGTGGGGCCGCTCGAAGTCGCCAGCTTCCAGTCGGTCTGCGCCTCGGCCCTCATGGCCGCCAAGACCGCCTGGCTCAATATCCGCGCCGGCGAGGCTGACACCGCCGTCGCCGCGGCAAGCGAGTTTTCCTCGCGCTGGTTCCGCCCGGAATTCTATGACGGCTCCGCCCTCATCGACGCGAAGGGCCGGCTCGGGATGCAGGCCGACTTCCTGCGGTGGACGCTCTCCGACGGGGCCGGGGCGGTGTGGATGCGGCCCGCGCCTTCCCCTCAGCACGTCTCGCTGCGGGTGGACTGGATCGACATGGTCTCGCTCGCCCACCGCTATGACCCGTGCATGTGGGCCGGGGCCGCGCCGGGCAGGGCGCATGACCTCACCGGAGGCTGGTCCGCGAAAGGACCACAGGCCGCCTTCGAAGCCGGTGCCATCGCCCTGATGCAGGACTTCACCCTCCTGAAAACCATCATCCGCGCCTGGATCGGGGAGTATCTCAAAAAAGTGGATGCCGGCCGCATTATCCCTGGTGAGATTGACCGCCTCCTGTTGCACTACTCGGCGAAATCCCTGCGCGAGGAGATTATCGGTCTCCTCGACTCCACGGGCGGGATGATCGACGAGGACCGCTGGTTCAATAACCTCCGGACCAAGGGCAATACCGGTTCAGCCTCGATCTGGATCATGCTGGAGGAGTTGTTCGCTGCTCGCGCTTTCATGCCGGGCGAGCGAATCCTGTGTATCGTGCCGGAAAGCGGGCGCGCCATGGTCGGCTTCATGCATTTGACCGCCGTCGCGCCGGAGAAGGAGACGCGCCCATGAACGCCCCAGTCGCTGCCAAGGATATCCAGGACGCTGCCGTCCAGTCGGTCCTCAGGAAGCTCGCCATCGTCTGGACCGAGTTCGAGGGCGAACTGGAGGCAACCGACCTCATCCGGAAGCTGAACCGGGGACAACTCCGGCTTACCGACTATCAGGCCTTCCTGGTCAATTTGCGCCAGCAGGTCGTCGACGGGGCGTGCTGGATCGCGCGGGCGGCGTCGAACATTTCTGAAGACCATTTCGAGTTGCGCTCGACCCTGATCCGCCATGCCGCGACCGAACACCGCGACTACCGACTACTGGAAGACGACTTTTGTGCCACGGGAGGGACAAGAGACGCCATAAGAACGGCAAACAAAAACCCGGGTTCCGAAGCACTCTCGGCCTGGATGTTTCACACCGCCTCGAAGCCCGATCCCTTTGATATGATTGGCGCAATGTTCATCATCGAAGGGCTGGGCTCCACCAAGGCCGCCGGCTGGGGCCGGGCCGTCGCCGACCAGCTCGGACTGGACAAAAAGGCGGTCTCTTTCCTCCTTTATCACGGCGAGAATGACGCTGATCACATGGAGGAGTTCGAGGACATGCTGCGCCTGCTTCCCCTTGATTCCGCTCTGGAAACCCGGATCGTGACCTGCGCACGGGTGACGGGACGGCTCTACGCCATGCAGATCGGGGACATCCTCTAATATGCCCGACCGGCTCGGAAAGCGGTTCGACGCGGCGGACTATGATCCGAAGGACCCCGATCCCTGGCTGGCGTTGTGGCTCGATACCAGCTTGCCCATAGACGACGACGCAAAGGCCGCGCTTTTACGCGGCCATGATTCCTATTCGCGGCGCTTTTTGCTGCCCTTCCTGCGGCCCTTCGTCTTTGTCTTCTTCGTGCTGGTCCACATTGTCCGGCGTGTCTTCCTGCACTGGCCAAATCTGCCGAAGGCGCTGCACAGCCTCATTCACTGGGGGCTGAAGACGTTCGCGACGCCGGACGCGAATTTGCTGATCATGCGGCATTTCAATATCGGCACGGAGATTCTCGCTTTCATCAAGGCGAATGCCGGTCCGGTGACGATCGAGAGTTTCCCGCTGCGGCCCAAGACACTGGCCGATCTGAAAGACAATGTCTTTCTCCAGCACGACCTCAATATCTACAATTTCATCATCGAGCTGAACCGCGATCTGCGCGCGCAGGGGCGGGATCTGTCACCGCCGGGCACGCTCGACCTGTCGATGATTACCGACGGGCCATTTGAATTCGAGGACTTCCCGGACGGGCCGCTCAATTTCGCCGATATCCAGACCGCGATTGAGCTCTACACGCCGCTCTACGCGCTCTTCCTGCCGAAGAATGATTTCGTCCGGGCTGCCAACTCGCTTCAGCTCGACGAGACCATTGCCATCTATATCGCGAAAATTCTCGGCACCGATTATCACCTCGGTTTCATCAAGAATGGCCACCCCATGGTACCGCTCTCAACCTTCGAGGCCGGGCACCGTCTGATGCTGCACGGGCTCGACGCTGAAGGCATTCACGGCTGGCTGCGTGTGCTGAAACGGAGGCAGGCGGCCGGCCTGCCCATCGATCCAGCGACCCCGCCCGGCAGTGTGTCCTAACCGGCGGATTCTGGAAGGCCGTCACGCGGCGCGGCTTCCGCGCTCTCCCACTGGTCGGGATAGATCAGGCCCTCGGTGTCGTAACCGAGCCCCTGCAGGAAAGTCAGGCGGGCATCCAGAACGCTCTCGTCCATCTGCGGCTCACGGGAGAGGATCCAGAGATAGCGGCCGGCGGGTTCAGATACGACGGCCCAGGAATAGTCCTCGGCCACGTCGAGTATCCAGTAATCGCCGAAGAAGGGACCGAAGAAGCTGACTTCCAGCTTCGCGCTCTCACCCGGCTCGATGAGGCGTGCGCGGCCTTCCGCGATATCAAGCTCACCGTCGAGCCCGTCCTTCCAGCAGCGGTTGATGACCCGGATATCGCCGTCCTCGCGGTACTCGTAATAAGCAGACACACCGTGGCAGCCGCGTTCAAAGCCGTGGTCGGCGCGGGCGATTTCAAACCACGTGCCGAGATAGCGGTCGAGATCGACATTCGGGGCCACGGGCGGTGGTGTATCCCCGGCCAGCCGGTCGGGCGGATTGCTGCAGGCCGCTGCGGCAAGGGTCGCAGCAGCAGCGACTAGAACTCGGGGCAAGGGCATGGGGTCTCCTGAACTGGTCTCGCACAGGAATACGCATGAACCCCTTTGCCGGTTCAGGGGGAGGCGGCCAAAGTCGCCGATACGTCGGACACAGGCCCGGGAAAATTCCATTCCGTCTCTGCGGGCATAACCCTTGGTTAAGGGCCGCGAGGGCAATCTGACACTGTTCGAACGTTCTTTTGCAGCCCGGGTAATCCAAGACGTATGTCCGGCAGTTTTGATCGCGTGCGCGTCCTCATCATCGAGGACAATCAGCACATGTCGAAAATCCTGAGGGTTATTCTTCAGGGGCTCGGCGTGCGTGTGATCGAGGAAGCGCGCGATGCCGAAACTGCCATCACCACACTTCATGAATTCAACCCGGACATCGTGGTCGTCGACTACATGCTCCACGGCGAGATGACCGGGCTCGATTTTGCCCGCTATGTCCGCAATGATTCAGATAGTCCGAACAAGTACCTGCCGCTGCTGATGGTCACCGGGCATACCGACAAGACGCGCGTCATCGAGGCGATCAATGCTGGCGTAAACGAATATCTCGCCAAACCTGTCCGCCCGATCGACATTTATAATCGTATGGTGTCACTGATCGAGCGGCCCCGACGTTTCGTGCGGGTACCGGGATATTTTGGCCCGGACCGCCGCCGCCGCCAGGATCCGATCTTCCAGGGGCCGTGGAAGCGCGCCCAGGACGAGGCGCGGATCAAGGCCCAGAAGGAAACCGAAGCGTGTGAGCGGGTCGACGAGTCCAGTGACGATGCGGAAGACGCGGCCTAGTCGAAGAGTTTCGACACCGACTCGTCGTTCGCGATCCGGCGGATCGCTTCACCCAGCAGCGGCGCAATCGACAATTCCCGAACCGATTTGGTCTTGAAGGATCCATCGCCGACCGCGATGGAATCAGTCACCACGAGTTCGGTCAGTTCGGACTTGTCGATCCGCTCGCGGGCCTTGCCCGAAAGGACGCCGTGCGTCGCATAGGCGGCGACCGAAATGGCGCCGCGCTCTTTCAATGCCGCGGCGGCATTGCACAGCGTGCCACCAGAATCGACGATATCGTCGAAGATGATGCAACGGCGGCCATCAACATCACCGATGATGTTCATCACTTCGGACTGGCCGGCCTTGGGGCGGCGCTTGTCGACGATGGCGATATCGGCGTTCAGACGGCTGGCCAGCGCGCGGGCGCGAACCACACCACCGACGTCAGGGGAAACGATCATCAGGTCGGACTCGCCGTATTTGCGGCGGATGTCATCTTCGAAAACCGGTGTAACAAAGAGGTTGTCGGTCGGGATGTCGAAGAATCCCTGGATCTGGCCGGCGTGCAGATCGAGCGTCAGCACCCGGTCGGCCCCAGCCTGCGAGATCAGGTTGGCAACCAGCTTGGCCGTGATCGGCGTCCGGCCCCCCGTTTTCCGGTCCTGACGCGCATATCCGAAATAGGGGACAACCGCCGTGATCCGCTTCGAGCTCGCGCGCTTGAGCGCGTCGATGCAGATCAGCAATTCCATCAGGTGGTCGTTGGCCGGATTGGATGTCGACTGGATAAGGAAGACATCTTCGCCGCGCACATTCTCGGCGATACGGACGAAAATTTCGCCGTCGGAAAACCGTTCGATATCCGTCTCGGTCAACGGCGAGTCGAGATAGTTGGCGATCGCTTTCGCCAGGTCACGATTCGCCGTACCGGCCATAAGCTTCATTGGAGAGCGCCCCGCCATGCCTGCCTCGTCTGTGCCCGAACCGGGCCTCCGCTTATCAGACCGGGGCCAAGCATTAAACCCGTCAATTCATCCGGGCCGGTCAAATCCCGGCAATTGAGGCATATCAGGCGCGCCGATCGCGATGACCTTGAACAGATCGCCCATCTGACCCGGATCGGTCAGCCGCCACAGCTGGCGGGCGATGTCGGCCTTGCGGCCAGGGTTGGCGCGAAGGAGCGCGGCGGCGCGGGCTTCGATTCCCAGTCCGGTCAGGAAGGCACCTTGCGTGACGGGACCGGATACGGTCAGCCCGGCGTCGCGTGCGGCCGAGGCGAGGCTTTCAAAATCAACCCGGGCCGTGAGGTCGGCTGTTCCCGGTTCGCTCAAGGGGTCGACTTTCTCGTGGGACCGGATCGCCTGCAGCGTATCACCGGTCTCGCTTTGCGCCGGGCCGTAATCGATGAAAAGAGCGACGCCCGGTGACTGCCCGAACCGGTTGGCCAGCGCGTCGACCAGCTGCCGGTCACCGGGCCGGAGTTCGACCAGGCTGCCATCCGGCGCGTCCGTCAGGCGGTCAGGAACCAGCGCGTCGTCCTGACCAAGAGGCGGGCCGAGGACGTAGGCGAGCGTGTTCTCATCATCCGGTACGAAGCCGACCAGGCGTTCGTGCCAGACATCGTCCTTGCGCACGGCCTGACGAACCGGCAGGCAGTCGAGAAATTCATTGCCCCAGATGATTGCCGGTCCGGGCTTTACCTTTTCGAGTCCGTCAGCCCACCGCAGGGCGACGCCTGAATCGCCGAGGGTGCGGGCCTGTACCGCCTTCAGCGCAGCACTGGCTTCAATCAGGGTGACGGAAGCGCCAGCGGCGAATCCGTCAACTGCGCGCGCGGCGCGCAGGCCATCGGCCATCATGGTTCCGGTGCCAGGGCCGAGTTCAACCAGGTGAAAGGGCGATGGCCGGCCCATGTCCATCCAGATTTGCGCCGACCACAGGCCGATCAGCTCGCCGAACATCTGGCTGATGACGGGCGCGGTGATGAAATCTTCGCCCGCGCCAATCGGATTCTTGGTGGCGTAATAGCCGTCGCGCGGGTGGAAGAGCGCCTCGCCCATGAACGCGGCGATGCTGATCGGGCCGGTCTCGCGAATCCGGGCCTTTAGCCGTTCCGTGACTGTCGACTCTGTCACGAAAACCCTCAGGCCCGGGCCGGAGAACCGGTTTTCAGCGCGCGGTGCACGAGCCAGGCCCCAACGGCGATCATCGGGATGGAGAGCAGCATGCCCATGGTGACATAGCCCTGCAGGGCCTCCGGCATGTGGCTGTCGGGTTCCCGCACGGTTTCGAGCAGCGCCCGGAACAGGCCGTAGGAGAGCAGGAACAGGCCGGTATTCAGACCCGGGCGTGCCAGCGAGCGGAAGCGCCAGGTCGCGATATTGACGATGGCGAAGATGGCCAGTCCTTCCAGTGCCGCTTCATAGAGCTGGCTGGGGTGACGGCAGAGTCCGGCCGGGTCGGTTGCGAACCGCATCGCCCATGGCACGTCCGCAGCCCGGCCCCACAGCTCGCCATTGATGAAATTCGCCAGCCGTCCAAAGAACAGGCCGATGGGCGCGACGACGGCCGCTGCGTCAGCCACATTCCATAGCGACAATTTGCGGGCGCGCGACACGAAGAAGAGGGCGAGGCCGACACCGATCAGGCCGCCATGGAAGGCCATGCCGCCTTCGACTATTCCAGTGACGATCCAGAGCGGACGCTCCCAGATCGCGTTGATCTGGTAGAAGAGGACATAGCCGAGCCGTCCTCCGGCGATGACGCCGATGGCGGCCCAGAACAACAGGTCGTCGACGTCCTCCGTATTGAAAGGCGAAGCGCGTTCCTTGCCGCCGTGCGGCGTCCACAGTTTCGGGCGGCGCGCCAGCGCGATCATGTAGCGCCAGCCAATCATCAGCCCGGCGATATAGGCGACGGCATACCAGCGCAGATCGAATTGCAGTTCGCGGCCGAAAACCTCGAACGGGCCAATCGTGAAGATAATGGGATCGATCAGGTCGAAGGCCGGAATGCAGGACATCATGGTTCGCAATTTCCCTCGTGCCAGGGTGCCACATTGCATGGCCGGGCGTCCGACCGCATATAGGGGAGAACGAAGACAAAGGTAATGGCGCTTTTCCATGCAGACACGCAACCCGCTTCTCAACGATTTCGCTGAATTGATGACCGACGCCTTCGCTGCAGCGCAGGCCGCGGGCGACGAGGCGCGGACGGCGATGCGCGCGCAGGCCGAGAAATTCGTCGCGCACATGGATCTGGTCCCGCGCGAGGAATTCGAGGCGGTGAAAGCTGTTGCCGCTTCGGCACGGGCCGAGGTCGAAGCGCTGGAACAGCGTATCGCGGTACTGGAAGCCGCCGCGGCACCAAAACCTGTGGCCCGCAAGGCTCCGGCGAAGAAAGCGGCTGCGAAGAAGACGACCCGCAAATCGTCCTGACCCGTCCCTGATCTCACTGCGCCAAGTTGCGCCCGCCGCCGCTTCGGCCCTACCGTCGAAGCGAGCGGCGCGATTCGTTTGAAAACGCCCGCCACGAGGGGGAAAACATGGAACTTGCCTCCGAATACACCACGCTGGTCAGCGATCCGCTCGACGCGGTAGAGCAGGCCGTCATCGCCGAACAGCTGCCCTATGAACGTGATGATGGCGGCGAGCTGCATCTGAGCGCGCCGGGAGCCTGGCGCGACCACCAGATCTGGTTTGCCTGGCGTCCCGAGCTCGACGCGATCCACATCTGCGCCAGCCTGGAGCTGAAAACACCAGCCAACCGCTATCGTGAGGTCTGCGAGCTCGCTGCACGCCTGAACGAGAAACTCTGGTTCGGGCATTTCGATGTCTGGGCCGAGGACGGCGGGGTCATGTACCGCCATTCGGTACCGGTTCCGGCGGGCGAAACCCTGTCGCCGAACCAGGCTACCCTGATGCTGGGGGCAGCGCGCGAAGCCGGCGAACGATTCTATCCGGCCTTCCAGTTCCTGATCTGGGGCGGCAAGAGTGTGGAAGAAGCCGCGCAGGCTGCCATGTTCGAAACCGCCGGGGAGGCTTGAGACCAGACCGTGCCTGACACACGCCGCATCGCGCTCGTTGGAGCCGGCCGCATGGGAAGTGCCCTGGCCGAAGGCTGGCTGCGCGGCAAGCGCGGCCTCGACCCGGCGCGCCTGCTGGTCGTCGCACCGTCGCTCAGCGATCCCGGGCAGGCCCTTGTCAGCAAGCACGGGCTGAAAAGAGTCGAGGCGCTGGGACCGCGCATGGCCAAGGAGGTCGGACTTGTCGTGCTGGCTTTCAAACCCCAGCATTTCGAGAAGGCAGCCCCCGCGCTCGCCGAGGTTCTGCCCGAGGATTGTGCGATCGTTTCCATCCTCGCCGGGACCGGAATCCGGCACATGCAGGAAGTGTTCGGCGACCGGCCAATCATCCGTGCCATGCCCAATACGCCGACCTCCATCGGCAAGGGAATCACCGTGGCCATCGCCAACGAGGCCGGTGAGGCGCGCAAGGCAGAGGCCGAGCGACTGCTCAAGGTTGGCGGTCCGGTCGAATGGATCGAGGACGAACGCCTGATGGGCGCGGTCACAGCCGTCTCCGGTTCGGGACCGGCCTATGTCTTCCTGCTGGCCGAAGCGCTGGCCGGCGCGGGCGTGGGTGAAGGTCTGCCGCGCCCGCTGGCCGAGAAGCTGGCGCGCGAGACAATTATCGGGGCCGCGGCCCTGATGGAGAAGACCGGTCAGGACCCGCAAACCCTGCGCCGGGCTGTGACGTCTCCGGGCGGTACGACCCAGGCCGCGATAGACGTGATGATGGCAGGCGGCGGTTTGCCGGAAATGATGCGCCGGGCGATCAATGCCGCCGAGCGCCAATCGCGCAAGCTGGGTTCGGGTACGGGCCGTTAGGGCCGTCTACACCGGAAGCGTCAACGTCGCCCGCAAGCCGCCCATCGGGCTTTCCGACAAGCGTATCTCGCCGCCATGGCCCCGCGCGGCATCCCGGGCGATGGCAAGGCCGAGCCCAACCCCTTCGGTATTGAGATTGCGGGAGTCATCAAGCCGGGAGAACGGCTTGAAGGCTTCCTCGTGGAGTTCGGCCGGAATACCCGGACCGTCATCGTCGAAGATGATTTCCACCCGGCTGCCCTTTTTCCGCACCGACACCGCGGCCGTCTCGCCATAGGTCACGGCATTGGTCAGCAAGTTGGCCATGCAGCGCTTGATCACGCCGGGGCGGATGTCGGCGAAGATCCCGTCCTCGGCTTCGAGCGTCACGGCAGCGCCGGTGCGGCGCGTATCCTCGACCGTCTCGCGAACCAGGGCGGTGAGGTCGGTAGTCTGCGTTTCCTCGCCGGCCTGACCGCGTGCGAAGGCGAGATATTCGTCGAGCATGATTTCCATCTCGCAGACATCGCGCCGGGCCTCTTCGGTCTCGTCGGTCTTCGGCAACAGAGCGAGTTGCAGCTTCAGCCGGGTCAGCGGGGTCCGGAGGTCGTGGCTGACCCCGGCGAGCATTTCGGTGCGCTGTTCAAGGTGGCGCTTGATGCGTCCGCGCATTTCAAGGAAGGCGTGGGCAGCCTGACGCACCTCGCGGGCCCCGGCGGGTTTGAAATTCTCCGCGTCCTGGCCGCGTCCGAACTGCTCGGCGGCCTCGGCGAGGCGGCGGATGGGTTTGACCTGGTTGCGCATGAAAACAACCATGACGAGGCTTAGAAGCGCCGTCGCGCCGACCAGCCACAACAGGAAGATATGGCCCGTCGTGGCGAAGACCCGCTCCCGCACGGCAATGAAACGCAACACGCCGGTCTCGGTTTCGACCCGGATATCGACATAGGCCGGATAGCGCGTGGTATCGAACCAGACCGGGCGGTCGATATCAGCGGTCAGGGCCCGCCGCAGGGTTCGGTCGAGCGTCCGGAAGAAGGAGGTTCGGCGGCTGGTCGGCAGCGTCTCGCCAGGGCGGAAATCCACCGACAGGCGCATGGTCCGGTAGGCGGTCTCTGCGAGCGGTTCAAACGCGATCTCGTCCTCGCCGGTCTGTTCGAACAGTTCGGTCATCATCGCGACATCGCCCGCGACGCTCTCCGACAGGCGGCTGGTGACAGTCTCCCAGTGCTCTTCGAAGAAGGCCCAGGCGATCAGGGCCTGCATTACCGCGACCGGGAAGACGAAGATCAGCAGCGAGCGGGCGAACAGCCCCTTGGGCAGATAGCGTTTGAGCGGACCCATGCCGCGATCCTAGTCCTCGAAGACGGCGTCGGCCATCAGCTTGTAACCTTCACCCCTCACGGTATGCAGGTGCAGGGGCTGGCGGGGGTCGGCTTCGATCTTGCGCCGCAGCCTTGTCATCTGGACATCGACGGCGCGTTCGCCGCCTCCCGCGGTTTCCGAGAGATCATAGCGGCTGACGGTCGCGCCGGGCGTTGTCGCCAGCGCGGTCAGCAAGGCCGCTTCTCCACCGGTAAGGCGGACACGTTCGCCATTATGCTCGAGCGCTTCGCGGCTAATGTCATAAGTCCAGTTGCCGAAGCGGACCTTGGTGTGGCCGGTCTCGACCACGCGTGAGCGGCGCAGGATCGCGCCGATCCTGAGAACCAGTTCTTCCGGTTCGAAGGGCTTGGGCAGATAGTCGTCAGCCCCCAGGGTCAGCCCCTTGATGCGATCCTCGGCCTCCCCGCGCGCGGTCAGGAGGATGACCGGCGTGTCGCCTGTCTTGCGGACCTCGGCCGTCAGGTCGAACCCGTTCATGCCCGGCATCATCACGTCGAGAATGAGGAGGTCGAACTCGACCGAACGCAACATGGCGATGGCCTTGGCCGCATCCGGGGCTGCGCTGACGCGGAAGCCGCGCTCGCCGAGAAAGCGTTTCAGCAGATTGCGGATCCGGTCGTCATCGTCGACGACGAGAATGTGTGCGTCATTATCGGACGTCTTGGCCATGGTCTTCGCGTCCTAGCCGCTTTTCCCGCGCCGGGGAAGCAGATAGCCGAGGCCCGTGTAGAGGCTCAGCGCAGCCGCCAGCCAGAGGAGGACAATCCAGGTCTCATAGGCCCAGCTCCCGCCGTCCTCGACCAGAATACGGAGCAGGAAAAACCAACCGATTGCTGCCATTTCCATGACCGTCTTCATCTTGGCGGAAAAGGTCACGGGCAAAGGGTTTGACGACTGGCCCAGCCGGGCGAAACGGACCCCTGTCATCACGACATCGCGGGCGAGAATGGCGGCCACCGGTGCCGCGATCATGATCCAGCCGTCCGCCATCAGTACAAAGACAACCAGAAAGGACGCGACGAAAATCTTGTCGGCAATCGGGTCGATCACTGCGCCGAAGTTCGAGACGGCGTTCAACTTGCGCGCCAGCCATCCATCCAGCCCGTCGGTTATCGCACCGGCGATGAACAGAATGAGGGCATAGAGCCACCACTGCTCGGCGTCGGCCTCACTGGCGGCCGACGCGCTGATCCACAGGCAGACGGCCCCCGCCGGACCGGCCGCGCAGCGCAGTAGCGTCAGGATATTCGGTATCTGGCGGATCATTTCAGCCCTCGCGGAACCAGTCATAGATGCGTTTGGCCATCGCGCCCGAGACCCCGTCGACACCTTCGAGATCAGAGAGGGCGGCACGTTCCACAGCCTTGGCCGAACCGAAATGGGCAAGCAAGGCCTTCTTGCGCGACGGGCCGACACCGGGAATGCCATCGAGCGGATTGTCGCGAATGGCGCGCTGGCGCTTGGCCCTGTGTCCGCCGATGGCGAAGCGGTGGGCTTCATCGCGCAGGCGCTGGAGATAATAGAGCACCGGGTCATTCATCGGCAGTTTGAAGGGCGGTTTTCCCGGCATGTAGAAGGCCTCGCGGCCCGCATCGCGCTCCGGCCCCTTGGCGATGGCGGCGACCGGGATGTCTTCCAGACCGAGATCGGCCATGACCTCCATCACCGCGGAAAGCTGGCCCTTGCCGCCGTCGATCAGGACGAGGTCGGGCACGGGAGCCCCATCCTCGCGCTCTCGCAGCAGCCGCGAAAAGCGGCGGCGAAGCATCGCCGCCATCATGGCAAAATCGTCATTCGTTCCCGCATCGTCGCCCTTCATGTTGAAGCGGCGGTAGTGGGGTTTGGAGAAGCCTTCCGGTCCGGCCACGATCATCGCACCGAGCGCATTCGTGCCCTGGATGTGTGAGTTGTCGTAGACCTCGATCCGCTCGGGCGGGGCGTCGAGGCCGAAGACTTTCGCCACACCCTTCAGAAGCTGGTTCTGGGTCGCGGTTTCCGATAGGCGGCGCGACAGCGCCTCACGCGCATTGTTGCGGGTCTGGGCGACGAGTTTCTTCTTTTCGCCGCGTGACGGCGCATGGATCGTCACCTTGCGGTTCGCCCGGATCGTCAGCGCTTCCGCGATCAGGTCCGAATCTTCCGGCGCATGAGAGGTGAGGATCAGGGACGGGGCGGGGCGGTCGTCGTAGAACTGGGCAAGGAAGGCAGCGATGATTTCCGCCGGTTCGGCGTCGGCTTCATGGCGCGGGAAGAAGGACTGGTTCCCCCAGTTCTGCCCGGCCCGGTAGAAGAAGACCTGCACGCAGCTCTTCCCGCCATCCTGTGCGAGCGCGACGATGTCGGCCTCCTCAACGCCATCGGGATTGACGCCCTGGTCGGTCGTGACGGCTGCGATAGCGCGGATGCGATCACGCAGTCGCGCTGCGGTTTCGAAGTCGAGCGCGTCGGAGGCTTCGGCCATTTCCTTGCTGAGGCCTTCGCGCAGGGCATTCGATTTGCCACGCAGGAAGGCTTCGGCCTGATCGACTAGCGCGCCATAGCTGTCCTCACTGATCAGCCCGACGCAGGGCGCGGCGCAACGCTTGATCTGGTGGAGCATGCAGGGGCGTGTGCGGCCCTCATAGACGCTGTCCGAACAGGTGCGCAGCAGGAAGGCTTTCTGCAGCGTGTTGAGTGTCTGGTTGACCGCCCCAGCGCTGGCGAATGGGCCGAAATAGTCGCCATTCTTCTTGCGCGCGCCACGGTGTTTCAGGATCTGCGGCGCAGCGTGGTCCTTGCGGATGAGGATGTAGGGGAAGGACTTGTCATCGCGCAGGATGATGTTGAAGCGCGGTTTCAAGCGCTTGATCAGGTTGGCTTCGAGCAGCAGCGCCTCGGTCTCGGTCGCGGTAACGACGAACTCCATCGACCGGGTCAGGGCGATCATCAGGGCGATGCGATTGGTGTGACCGCCGGTCTTGGCGTAGTTCGACACCCGGTTTTTCAGGTTTTTTGCCTTGCCGACATAGAGCACTTCGCCGTCCTCGCCGAACATGCGGTAGACACCGGGCTTGCCGGGCAGATTCTTCACATATGCAGCGATAATTTGCGGTCCGCTCCGCCCGGCACCATCTTCTGGCGGCGGGGCCGGAACGTCGCCCGCGTCAATCGGTGGCCGGTCGGGTCGGGAGGCTTTCATGACAACCAAAATCGCGCTCGTGACCGGCGCTGGCAAGCGGCTGGGTGCAGAGATCGCCAAGGGCCTCGCTGCGGACGGGCATGAGGTGATCGTTCATTTCAACACCTCGGCAGACGAGGCCGACGCCACGGTTGAGACAATTCGTGCGTCCGGTGGTCAGGCACGGACTGCCGGGTTTGACCTGTCCGACACGGGCGGGATTGCCAATTTCATGGACGGGCTGGGGCGGATTGACATCCTGGTCAATTCCGCCTCCGTCTTCGAGTTCGATGCGCCCGAGCACATCGACCATGACCGCATGGAGCTGGCGCTGAAGGTCAATCTGATGGCCCCGGCGCTGCTGGCGTCCGCGATGGCGAAGGGGCATACGGGGCGCAGTTCCGGCTGTGTGATCAATCTGCTCGACCAGAAGCTCTTCAATCTCAATCCGGATTTCTTCTCCTACACGCTGTCAAAGGCCGGATTGCTGGCGGCGACCGAAACCATGGCGATGGCGTTTGCCCCGCGTGTGCGGGTCAACGGAATCGCGCCGGGCATCACCCTGCCATCTGCTGGCCAGAGCCAGGCTGATTTCGAACGCGCCCACCGCAACAATCCGATGCAGGGCGGGGCAGAGCCGGCGGACATCGTCCGTGCAGTGCGCTTCATCCTTGCGACGCCATCCATGACAGGCGAGACGATTGCCATTGACGGGGGCCAGCATCTCGATCCGCGCCCGCACGATGTGATGTTCGACGGAAAGGACCGGTCATGAATCTGGCCCAGATCATCGAGGACGCGCTCACCGGTTCAGCCGGGAACGACGTATTCGTCTATCGGCTCGACGGGGTGATGCTGAATATCGAGATCGGCATTCATGACCATGAACGCGGCCGCCGTCAGCGTATCCGCGTCGATGTCGTCACCGTCGTCAGTGCGAAGGACTGGGACGGTTCGGATTCGATCGGCGGCGTTGTCGATTACGATTATCTGCTCGACGCCATCGAGACGCTGCAGGAACGCCAGTTTGACCTGCAGGAAACGCTGTGCGGGGAAATTCTCGACGCGGCCCTCGTGCCAGGACCGGTGCTCGCCGCGGCCGTTACCACGCGCAAAACCGATGTCTATGAGCACGCCGAATCGGTCGGACTCACCCGCTTCCGCCGGAAATAATATGCGTCAGAACGGATTGATGGCGTATCCCTCGGCCTGGAGCATGGCATGGGCGGTCATCGCCGACAGCGCCATGTCGACACCGGGCTGAAGATCGCCGGTTCCCACATCGTAATAAGCCGCTGACTGGCCGCAGACATAGATACGCACGCCCTGCGCCACGAGCGCAGCGATGAGCGCTTCGTTGGCGTTTTCCGCGCCGTCGTGGGCCGCGCCATAGACGTCTGCATTCGCGACATCGCGTACCGCGCGACCGTGGACCACGACGGCCAGGTTGATGTTCGCCGGATCGACCCCCGCCTCAGCATGCATGTTCAGGAAACGCGCGGCCGAGGTCAGTGTGCGATGGAGCTCGCCCGGTTCGGCTTCGGTCGCGGTATCGAAACTGAGGCGCAGGGTTTCCGGCACATCGACTGTCGTATCGACGGCGGCGACATTACCAAACTCCGGGATCAGCGATCCGGGATGAAAGGCATCGGGGCCGGCGAGCGCTGGAGCGGTGAGGACGGTAGCAAGTGCGGCGGTCGCGAAGAGGCGCATGACTGAGATCTCCGAAATGGCGTTTCGGAGCAGTATGGCAATATCGGCAGGCGGGGTCAGCCCCGGCGGAGAACCGCTTTCTCCCCACAGGAGGGCCGGCGGATTTCGACCGCGACGAGACCCGGAAGTGTGGGCTCCAGCCGGTCGAAGACATAGGCGGCTATTGCTTCGAGGGAGGGTTTTTCCAGGCCTTCGATCTCGTTGAGCAGGCGATGATCAATCGTGTCGATCACGGCCTTCACTGCCGCCTCGATTTCCCAGAAATCCTTGACCCAGCCGGCCTCGTCATTGGGATGACCGGCGAGCGTCACCGTGCCGGCAAAGGAATGTCCGTGCATGCGCTTGAACGGATGAGCATCCGGCTTGTGCTCGAAATAGTGAGCCGCTTCGAAGGTAAAGTCCTTCGAGATTTCCAGTCGTGTGTTCGGCATGGGCGAGGGGCCTGTCAGGGCAGCTGGATCTGGTTCATGTAGGCGAGGGCGGCGATATACGCCCCATAGCCCAGGAACAAAAGCCCGCCCATCACACGCCCGATGGGGCGGCTGGTGAGGATCCACAAGAAGAGGAGCGTGCTCGCGCCGAGCATCACCCAGAAATCAAAGTCCATGAAGGAGGCGGCGACGGTGAGTTCGGTTCCGGCGGCACCGGCGGCAAGAGCGGCCCCGCCGCCCACGGCGAAGACGTTGAACACATTTGAGCCGAGCACATTACCGATGGCCAGATCGGCTTGACGGCGGAAGGCGGCGACGAGGACGGTGGCAAATTCGGGCAATGACGTGCCCAGTGCCAGGACGGTCAGACCGATCACGGTGTCACTGACGCCGAGAAGCTCGGCAGCCCGCGACCCGCCCAGCACGATCATGTGGGCACCACCAGGCAGGGCGATGATGCCCACGATCAGCATCAGGGCGATCGTCGCTGATGATTTGGGCAGGCCCGGTGCGGTCTCGGCTTCCAGCAATTCGGCGACCATCGGGTCATCCGGCTTTCGGCGCGACAGAAGACCGAGATAGCCGATAAAAGCAACGATGCACGCAAACAGCACCGCACCCTCGATCAGGTCGATCGCGCCGTCGCGGCCCGCATAAATGAGTGCACCACTGGCAATCAGCGCAATCAGCGCGTTGCGTTTGACGCCGGGGCTAGATGTGCCAATGGCTCCGAACAGCGCTGGGACGCCGAGCACGAACAGCACGTTGGCGATGTTCGATCCGACGATATTCCCCACCGCCAGCCCCGGAGCACCCGAAAGCGCGGCATCAATCGAGACGACGAGTTCCGGTGCCGACGTTCCGAACGCGACAATGGTCAGCCCGACCAGAAGCGACGGAAGCTTCCATCGTCCGGCGAGGGCAACAGCTCCGCGGATCAGGAGATCGCCGCCAAACAGGAGGACGACGATCCCGATCAGTATCAGGGCGAGGGCAAGCGTCAGGGACATTCAGGTCTGAAGTGAGGCCGTGGCCGGTCAGTCGAGACGCTTGAATTCGATGAGGTTCAGCAGGGCGAAGATGCCGACAACGCTGCCGAGCGCGACGAGTGAGAACATGCGCGTGACTCCCTGAAATGGAGTTGATCCGGATTTGGCGCAGTCATACCGCGCCTTTCCCTCCCCGGCTAGCACAAGGATGCCGGGAAGTGTAGGTCATCTGCATGAGCCTTCGTGTCAAAGCCGAACCGGTACTGCGCCCGCTGATGCAGGCCTGGTGGCGTGTACGGCGGCCAATGACGATGGGGGTGCGGGCCCTGGTCGAAAATGACGCAGGTCACGTCCTCCTTGTCCGGCACACCTATGTCGATGGCTGGTTTTTCCCCGGCGGCGGGATCGAGCGCGGCGAAACCGCTGAAGACGCGCTCGTCAAGGAGCTGGCCGAAGAGGCGGGCATAGCGCCGACCGCGCCACCGGACCTGTTCGGCATCTATTCCAATGAGCGGGTTTTCCGCGGTGATCACGTCCTGCTCTACCGGGTGCGGCACTGGCAAGTGTGCGGTGGTGAGAAGGCTGGGGAAATTGCCGAAACCGGCTGGTTTGATCCCTATCATCCGCCTGAAGGCATAACCGGCGGCACGCAGCGGCGGTTGCGCGAGGTGTTTTCCGGCGAGGCCCGGACGTCGGCCTGGTAGGGCTATTCCAGTACTGATGCCAGTAAGGCGTCCGACAATTGCTGTCCCCGTACGCTGAGTTCCCGGCGTTCAGCCTCTGCTTCGGCCCCGCAGCGGATTCGGCTGCTCCGCTGGACCTGGTATCCGTCATTGAAGGCCCGGATCAGGCGTTCGCGGCGATTGCCGGAGACAGGTGCCTCCAGCTCGAGAAGCTCGATCATGCGGGCGCGCCATTGCTGGGCCGAGCTGCCCTCGCACGAATAGGCGAGGTAGTGCAGTTCGCCGAGCGTGTAGGCGAGATAGGGCAGGGACCGCCCCGGATCGGCAAAGGGATCGCGCTCCGCGTCCTCGCCGTCCGGCTTCTGCGCGGTGGCGGCTCCGGACAGGAGCAGGAGACAGGCAAGGGCGGCGAAGCGGTTCATGGCAGATGCTTTAAGTGCCCGATTGCGGCAAAGGCGGGGCGATGACGCGCCGTGTCTCGTCCCATTCCACCCGCTTTATGGCGTCCTCCACGGGGAAAAAGCGGGCATCGGCGGCATCGTCCGTAGCCACCGGTTCACCCGACACCCATTCGGCCTCGAAATCAATCAGCACATAGTGCTGTCCGTCCATGATCGAATCGACCACGTCGATGAGGCGGGTGATGCGGGCGGTCACGCCAGTTTCCTCAGCGAGCTCACGCAGCGCGGCCTCGCGGACCGTTTCGCCGAAATCGAGCTTGCCGCCGGGAATGGACCAACGGCCCTTCAGCGGTTCACGGCCGCGTTTTACCAGGAGGACCTGATCCCCTTTGCGGCAGACGACACCGACGCAGGCGAGGGGGCGTTGACCGTCGCTCAATTCGGGCACTCCTTGACCTTGGCTTCCAGGGCGGCAGGTTAGCGGGACAATTCAGGAAATCGACCCATGTGCGGACGCTACGACATATCGGACTCGGCTGCCCAGATGGCCTTGCTGTTCAATCTTGGCCTGACCGGCGACACATTACCGGCCGGAGAGATCGCGCCGACGGCCGCCGGAGCCGTTGTCGCATTGGGTGCCGACGGCACCCGCAAGGCCGTCGTGATGCGCTGGGGGCTGGAGCCGGGCTGGATGCGCGAGCCGCCGTCGCGGCCGATCTTCAATGCCCGTTCCGAGACGGTGGAGGACAAACCGATGTTCCGCACCGCCTTTGCCAAACGGCGGGCGCTGGCCCCGGCCTCGGCTTTCTATGAGTGGCAGGGCGAGCCAGGGGCCAAGACCCGCTATCGCTTCACCCGGCCGGATGGATCGCCGATGGTGTTCGCCGGTCTGTGGGAAAAGCGAAAGCTAGACAGTGGCGAACTGAAGCTGACCTATACGATCCTGACCTGCGCGGCGAATGGTGATGTGGCTGACTATCACGACCGGATGCCGGTCATTCTCGGGCCCGATCAGTGGGATGTCTGGCTGAACGCCGAATCACCGCTGCCGGTGATCAAGGACATGCTGCAACCGGCACCCGACGGGTATCTCGAGGCCGCGAAAGGTTAGACTGGTGCCCTGGGTTTATTTCGCTACCCAGCCGCCATCGACCGAGATCGAGGTGCCGTTGCATGAGGCCCCGGCGTCCGACACCAGGTAAAGCAGCGCGCCGACAAGCTCGTCATACATGACGAATTTCTTGGTCGGTTGGGCGGCGAGCATGACGTCGCGAACGACCTCTTCTTCGCTGATCCCGCGCGCCTTGGCGGTGTCGGCGATCTGGCCTTCGACCAGCGGCGTCTTCACATAGCCCGGACAGATCGCGTTGACGGTGATACCGGCCTCGGCGACTTCCAGGGCGACGGTCTTGGTCAACCCCATAATGCCATGTTTTGCAGCGACATAGGCGGACTTGAAGGGCGAGGCGACGAGGGCATGGGCTGACGCCAGATTGACGATCCGGCCACGGCCCTGTGCCTTCATGATCGGCACCGCCGCCTTGATCGTATGGAAAGCCGAGCTGAGATTGATGGCCAGAATGGCATCCCACTTCTCGGTCGGGAATTCATCGACCGGGGCGACGTGCTGGATGCCGGCATTGTTGACGAGAATGTCGACCCGCCCGAACTCGGACTGGGCGAAAGCGATCATTTCCGCGATCTCGTCAGGCTTGAGCATGTTCGCCGCGTGATAGCGCACCTCGACGCCATGGTCCTTTGCGATGCGGGCGCGCAGCGCCTTGATGGAATCGAGATCACCGAGGCCATTGAGGACGATATTCGCGCCGTTCGCGGCGAGGCCCTCGGCGAGAGCCGCCCCGATGCCGCTCGTCGAGCCGGTGATGACGGCCGTCTGGCCGGAGAGATCGGTCTTTATGCCGGACATGTCGTGTGATCAGCCTCTTTTCGGCGCGGGTTGGGGCCGCGAGAATTCAAGCGTGGTGTCGGTGCTGGCTTCGGGATCGAAGCGATAGCCCTCGACATTGAAGTCCTTCAACTTCGCGGGGTCGTCAATCCGGTTGTCGATGATCCAGCGCGCCATCAGGCCGCGTGCGACCTTGACGAACATGAAGAGTGAGCGGGCCTTGCCGCCTTTGATCTCCTTGAAGGCGACGTCGATCACGTTGGCGTCGAGCGTCTTCTTGTCGACCGCGCGGAAATATTCATTGGACGCAAGATTGAGAATGGTCCGGCTCTTGTGACCATCGAGCGTCCTGTTGAGCGTCTTCGCGATGTCGGAACCCCAATAATCGTAGAGCGTCTCGCCGCGGCGGGTCTTCAGCCTGGTACCCATCTCGAGCCGATAGGGCTGAATGGCGTCAAGCGGGCGCAGCACACCGTAAAGGCCGGACAGCATGCGCAACCGGTCCTGCGCCCAATCGAGATCGCCGGCCTTCATCGATCGGGCGTCCAGACCGCGATAGACTTCGCCGGCAAACGTCATGATCGCTGGCTGACCGTCGGCATTCTTCGCCGGGTCGAAGGCCCGGAAGCGCTCATAGTTCAGTTGGGCGAGATCGTCCGACAGGCCCATCATCGACTTGATCTTCGTCCGCGTCTGATTGCGGGTCGTCTTCGACAGGATCGCAGCGCGATCCATCAATTCCGGTTCGGTCGTGGCCGGGGAAATCGGGGCGGGATCGAAATCGAGCCGTTTGGCCGGCGAGAGCAGAATCAGCATGGGGAATTGAGCCTCCTTGCCTTCCCATGTAGCGGCGGGTGGGTCCGCGTCAAAGGGTCAGTCCGCGATCAGCACTCGCGGGTTCATGATGTTTTCCGGGTCGAGCGCGGCCTTTACGCTGCGCATCAGCGCAACATCGAGCGGGCGGCGCGCGGCCAGATCCGCGCTTTTAAGAACGCCGACCCCGTGCTCGGCGGCAATCGAGCCATTATATCGCGTGACCAGTTCGAACACGGCCTCGGTCGCCGGGCGGCAGGAGGCGAGGAAGTCTTCTCCGGTGCCGGGCTGCTGGCTGGCGATGTTGAAATGGACATTGCCGTCGCCGACATGGCCAAAGGCGATGACATTCGCGTCCGGGATCATGGACTCGATCAGCGCCGTGGCCTCCTTGATGAAGGCGGGCATGCGCGAAACGGGGATCGACAGATCGTGCTTGGCCGCCTTGCCGTGCGCTTTCTCCGCTTCCGCGATAGGCTCGCGCAATTGCCAGAGCGCCAGCGCCTGGGCCTCGTTTTCAGCGATCACAGCGTCCTTCACCAGGCCGGACTCCAGTGCATGGCCGAGGCCCGCTTCCATCATGGCGCGCCCTTCGCCGTTACGCGCCGCGCCGATTTCCACGAGCACATGCCAGGGATGCCGACTGTCCAACGGGTCGCGCGTACCTGGAATGTGCTTCAGCACCAGGTCGAGCGCATTGCGCGGTACGAGTTCCAGAGCCGAGAGGGCACCGCCTGTCGCAGCTTTCAGATCGCCGAGCAGGGTAACCGCATCGTCCGGCGAGGCGACCGCAGCCCAGGCAACGCAGGTTTCGGCGGGACGGGGAAACAGTTTCAGCGTTGCTGCCGTGACAATGCCGAGCGTGCCTTCCGCCCCGATGAAAAGCTGTTTGAGGTCGTATCCCGAATTGTCTTTCCGCAGGCCCCGCAGCCCGTTCCAGATCTGGCCGTCAGGCAGGACGGCCTCAATCCCGAGGACCAGGTCGCGCATCATGCCGTAGCGCAGGACATGGACGCCGCCGGCATTGGTGGAGATGAGCCCGCCAATCGTGGCGCTGCCCTGACTGCCCAGGCTCAGGGGGAAGAGGCGGCCGGCCTCGCGCGCGGTCTCCTGCACGGTTTCAAGAATGCAGCCGGCTTCGACGGTGAGGGAGTCGTTGGCCGTATCGGTCTCGCGAATCGCGGTCATGCGCTTGAGGCTGATCAGCACTTCGCCCTTTGGCGTTGCGCCACCGACCAGCCCGGTATTGCCGCCCTGCGGGGTGATGGCGATGCCGTTCGCGGCGCAGATCCTGACCGCTTCGGCGACCTCCGCTGTCGTGGCGGGCTTTAAAAGGATGGGGGTTTCGCCGCGATAGCGCCCCCGCCAGTCCGTGACGTGCGGATCCAGTTCCGCCGGGTCGTCGCTCCAGCCTTTCGGCCCCAGCGCGGCTTTCAGCTGGTCCAGTGTGGCGGTGTTGATCATGCCAGTCCTCGCGGCGCGGCAGCGCGTTCCAGGCGATCATTGATGGCTTCGCCGAGGCCTTCAACCGGGATGGGTGCAACAGCGATCCGAACCGCGCCGGTCCGGTCGAGCGTGCGCAAATGGGCAAACAGGTTGGCGGCGGCCTCGGCGAGATCTCCCTTACGGGACAAGTTGAGTGTGGCGCGCGGGGTATTGCCAAATCCGAGGAAAGCCTCTCCGGGACGTGCCGAACTGGCGTTCAGCCGTAGCGGCGTGCGCGGCGCATAATGACTGGCCAGCATACCCGGTGACGCGACCGGACCATCCGGCGCAGGCCGGGCAAGGGGACCAATCACCGCTTCGATTGTTTTTCGGGCGATGCCGCCGGGGCGCAACAGGGCCGGCTTCGGGCCGACGAGGGAGATAACCGTCGATTCAAGGCCGACCCGGCACGGTCCGCCATCAAGGATCAGGTCGATTTTGTCGCCCAGCCCTTCCGCGACATGGGCCGCGGTCGTCGGGCTGACTCCGCCGGACGGATTGGCGCTGGGGGCAACAAGCGGTCCGACGAATGTGGTGAGCAAGCCCAGGGCACCAGGATGGTCAGGCTGGCGCAGGGCTATCGTGTCGAGGCCCGCGCTCGCCAGATCACTGACCGGACCATCGGCACGCCGCGGCAGAACCAGCGTCAACGGGCCTGGCCAGAACGCCGCGATGCAGGTTCCGGCCAAAGGCCCGATTTCGGCGCAGGTCCGGGCCATGTCGAGACCCGAGACATGGGCGATCAGCGGATTGAAACGCGGGCGGCCCTTGGCTTCGTAAATCCGGGCGACGGCCCTCCCGTTCGCGGCATCGGCAGCGAGGCCATAGACCGTCTCGGTGGGCATGGCGACAAGCCCGCCCTCGCGCAATATCTGCGCGGCGCGTTCCAGCGCGTTCGTGTCGTCGGCAGGCAGGATGGCGGCGGTCATGGCGCGCAGTATCGCCGGGCTGTGCTGCCCGGCAAGCCTAGGGCGCTTCTGTGGCCTCAATATGGATATTGACCGTCACGTCGACCGCGGCGTCGCCCCAGGCCGAGCCGCCAATTCCGAAATCGTCCCGGTGCACGACCAGCTGGCCGTCGGCTGTCGCGCGCGCGCCGTCGATCGCAAGGCGGAAGTCCAGCGTGGCAGGGCGTGTTTCACCCCTGATCGTCAGTTCGCCGTCGGCAGAAAAGCAGCGCGCGGGTGGTTCTGCTTCGCAATCCATCACCTCTGAAATCGCCGTAGAAACAAAGCGCGCATCGGGGTGGGCTTCCGGGTTGAACCCGGCTCGACTTTGAAGCGGATCGTTGAATTCGCTCGAGCCGGCATCGACTGAGGCTACGCCAGCGCGGGCTTCGATCCGGCCATCACCGGGCGCGTCGGGATCAAGGCGGATATCGGCTTCAAAATCCGTGATCTCGCCGGACACCGGCCCGCCGAAGGCTTCGGTTTCGAACGTCATCGTGCTGGCATCGGTATCCACGACCCAGTCACTCGCCCAGGCAGCGGGAGCCGCCAGCAGCGCAATCAACGCGGTTTTGAACATGGGTTTCCTCTAACGGCGGGGCAGGAAGGGCAGCATGCGAGTGAGCACGTCATCCTTGTCGAGAATGTGGTGCTTGAGGGCCGCGCCTGCGTGAAGTGCCAGCAGAACAAGAATGGCCCAGGCTCCGCGGCCGTGCAGCCAGGCCGTGGTGTCGTGCAAGGCTTCCGATTCGGGGACAGGCAGGTCTGGAAGGACAATTTGCGGATTGTCGAACAGGAAGCTGCCGATACCCGAGCTCGAGGCGGCCAGCCAGCCCAGCAATGGCATGCCGATCATCAGGACATAAAAGGCGACGTGGGTAAACCGGGCCGCGAACCTCTCCCAAGCCGGCATGGCGTCGGGGAGGGGCGGAGCCGTATGCGTCAACCGCCATCCGAGCCGGACCAGGCTGAGCAGAAGGACAAGTATCCCGAACGTCTTGTGCCAGCTGAATGCAGTCCGGACTTCGCCCAGCGTGGCACCGCCTTGCGGCAGCGCTTCGCGCAGGTCGTCAGCGTACCAGCCGAAGAAGATCATCGAGACCAGCAGGACTGCGATGGTCCAGTGCAGGATTATGGCAACGGTGGAGTACCGGTTCGTCATGGTCATGGCTGTCTTCCGTCCAGAGATCAGATGATCTGTTGATTGTCTCATTTTACTCGCTTCCGCGCGCGCGTCATGCTGCCGCAATGGAAAATCGCTGTTGACGATCCGGCCACAGCGACGTGCGACGGAATTCCACGGTCGACGTGGCCCGCCGCCGCGTTATCTTGGCCGTCTCGGGACAAGAGGACACTTCCATGAGCTATCGCGCGCCGGTCAACGACATCCTGTTCACGCTCGACGAGATCGCCGTGCTGGACGGACTGAAAAAGTCCGGCGACTTTCCGGACCTCTCGACGGATCTGGTCACCGCGATCCTGACCGAGGCGGGGAAATACGCCAATGAAGTGCTCGCGCCCCTGAACCGGAGCGGCGACGTGCAAGGATGTACGCTGACGGACGGTGAGGTCACGACACCAGACGGCTTCAAGGCGGCTTACGCGCAATTCGTCGAGGGCGGCTGGCAGGGCCTTCAATTCCCGGAAGAATTTGGCGGAATGGGGCTGCCCAAGGCGCTGGGCACGGCGGTTCTGGAGATGATGCAGTCGGCCAACATGGCGTTCAGCCTCGGCCCGATGCTGACCTTCAGCGCCATCGAGGCCCTGATTGCCCATGGCTCGGACGAGCAGAAGGCGCTCTATCTGCCGAAGCTGATCACGGGTGAGTGGTCCTCGACCATGCAGCTAACCGAGCCGGGCGCAGGATCCGATGTCGGCCTCCTGCGCACCAAGGCCGAGCCCAATGGCGATGGCAGCTGGTCTATTACAGGCCAGAAAATCTTCATCACCTGGGGCGAGCACGATTGCGCCGAGAATATCATCCACCCGGTGCTCGCCCGCACGCCGGGCGGTCCGGACGGGGTGAAGGGCATCTCGCTCTTCCTGATCCCGAAATTCTTGCCCGACGCGGAGGGCAATCCCGGCGAACGCAATGCGATCAAGGCGATTGGTCTCGAACACAAGATGGGCATTCACGGCAGCCCGACCTGCACCATGGAAATGTCCGGTGCCAAAGGTTGGCTGATCGGGCCGGAATTCGGCGGCATCGCCTGCATGTTCACGATGATGAATTCGGCCCGTCTCGCTGTCGGTGTTCAGGGCGTCGGTATCGCCGAGCGCGCCTATCAGCAGGCGCTGGCCTATGCAAAAGACCGCCGCCAGGGGCGCGCGCCGGATATCGACGAACCGGCCCCGCACGCGATCATCGACCACCCCGACGTGCGCCGCATGCTGGCGACCATGAAAGCGAAGATCGAGGCGGCACGCGCGATCTGCCTGCATTGCGCGACCTCGGCCGACGAAGCCGAGCATGAGCCGGATGCCGAAGACCGCGCCTTTGCCAAGCGTCGCGAGGAATTGCTGACGCCCATCGCCAAGGCCTGGTCCACCGATGTCGGTGTCGAGGTTACGTCGCTGGGCGTGCAGATCCATGGCGGGATGGGCTTCATCGAGGAAACCGGCGCGGCCCAGCATTATCGCGACGCGCGCATCGCCCCGATCTACGAGGGTACGAACGGCATCCAGGCGATCGACCTGGTCGGCCGCAAGCTGGCGATGGCCGGCGGTGCGCCAATCCGCGAACTGCTGACCGACATCCGCCAGACGGTCGAGGACTGCCAGACTTCGTCCAATCCCGACCTGCCGGAGATCGGTGCGCGGCTGGCGAAGGGAGCCGACGCGTTGGAGAAAGCCGCGAAATGGCTGATGAAGCCGGGCCGGGACCGCGCCGATAGCCTGACCGGTGCGACGGAGTTCCTGAAACTGGCGGGAGACGTCACCGGCGGCTGGCTACTTGCCATCGGTGCGGTCGCCGGGCAGCGGCGGCTGAAGGAAGGCGAGGGCGATCCGGATTTCGCCGAGGGGCGGATCGACATTGCGCGCTTCTATGCCGAAACGACGCTGACCGCCGCGCCGGCGCTGGTCGACTCCATTCGTCTGGGCGCGGATTTCCTGCCCGAGGACGAGGCGCTGGAATCGCGCTAGTCGGAACATCGTCCCCACCTGACAGGAAATCTGCGTGTCCAAACTCTATTTCACCTACAGCGCCATGAATGCGGGCAAGTCGGCCATCCTGCTTCAGGCGGCCCACAACTATCGCGAATGCGGGATGGAGGTGATGTTGTGGACTTCGGTCCATCACGCCGAGGACCCCACGGCCCCGGCCGGCGAGATCGAATCCCGCATCGGCCTGCGCGCCGGGGCGCATGCCTTCCGCGATGATGTGGACCTGTTCAAGGCCATTCGCGACCACAGGACGGCACACACGGTTGATGCGGTCTTTGTCGACGAGGCACAATTCCTGACCCCTGACCAGGTGTGGCAGCTGGCCCGCGTCGGTGACGACCTGGGCATCCCGGTCCTGTGCTACGGTTTGCGGACCGATTTTCAGGGCGCGCTTTTTCCCGGCTCGGCGGCTTTGCTCGCCATTACCGACGATCTGCGCGAAGCGCGCACGATTTGCCATTGCGGCAAGAAGGCGACGATGAATCTGCGCCGTGACAAGGCCGGGGCCGCGGTTACGTCCGGGGCACAGGTCGGCGTGGAAAAGTCAGATTACAAGTCACTGTGCCGCAAACACTGGCGTGAGGCGCTGGGCCGCTAGGCTCAGACCAGGAAGCTCGTCGGGTCCGGGTTGGGCCGGGCATCGACGATCCGCATCAGGCCGACCACGCACCGGACCACGATCCACAGCCCCAGCAACAGCCAGATCAGCAAGCTCAAGGGGATCAGGATCACGGTGAACACGCCGATAATCGCGATCAGCACGAGGGCGATGGCATAAAGCACGGTGCGGATCTGGAATTCGTAGTGCGAGGCGAGCCAGGCCGGGGCCTTGTCCTTGCGCATGAAGGCGATAATGACGCCGATCAGGACGGTGAAGCCATTCGCTGGCCCGATCAGGTAGAGCACATAGACTATCGAGGCGATAATCCGATCATTGCCGGGATCGGAGTTTGCCGGAACGGGCGTCGAGTCAGCCATGGAAGTTATGTCCTGCTTGTCATGTCGGGCATTGCACCGCACCATGCCCTGACTCCTATTCAAGGGTAAAGCCGCATGTCCCTGTCCCGTTCCACAACCCGGCTGGCCTATCTGCTGTCCGGATCAGGTCTGGCTGCCGTGGTCGCCCTGGTCGCGCTCGACCGGCTGGCCGGGGTGCGGTTTGACTATCCATTTGCCCTGGTCTGGATCATCGTCGCTGCCGTGCCTGCTGCAGGCATTGCCTTGCTGTTTCACAGCGCCGCGATTGACCGGGCCGGCCCGCCGCCTCCGCCCCAGGAGGGGCCAAAGACATGATCGTTACGATGAATGACCAGATTCCCGGCCGGGAGATTGCCGAAACGCTGGGCATAGCCCGGGGCAATATTGTCCGGGCGCGCTTTGTCGGGCGCGACTTCGTGGCGGGCTTGCGCAATCTCGTCGGCGGTGAAGTCAGCGAATACACGCGCCTTCTGGAGGAGACGCGCGACGAGGCCTTTGGCCGAATGGTCACAGACGCCGAGAAAATGGGCGCGGATGCGATCGTTACCTTCCGCTTTTCCACATCGACCATTATGGAAGGGACTTCCGAGATATTGGCGTATGGAACGGCGGTAAAACTGAAATGACATCAGTGTTCAAGCGCATGGCGGACAAAGCTGCCGGCGAAGTGGGTGAAACCGTGCGCTTTATCGCCGGGGTTGCTGGCGTGTGGTTCTTCATCGTCACGCTGATCTTCGCGCCCTTCCACATCCCGTCTGAAAGCATGCAGCCGTCACTGGAAGTCGGTGACCGGGTTCTGGTGTCGAAATGGGCCTATGGCTATTCGCGCCACTCGCTGCCGCTTGGGCTTGGCTACTACCTGCCCGAAAGCTGGAATGCGCGCATTTTGGGCCGGACACCGGAGCGCGGCGATGTGGTGGTCTTTCGCAATCCGGAGTCGCGCCGCAACCTGATCAAGCGCGTGATCGGCCTGCCGGGGGACATTATCACCTATCGCGACGGCCGTCTCTATGTGAATGGCGAGCTGGTCCATCGCGAGCCGGTCGATACCCGGGTCTACCGCATGCACCGCGGCCCCACCGTCGAGGTCGAGGTTTATGACGAAATGCTGCCGGACGGCGCGAGTCACCTAATTTACGAACAGTCGGATGTCGGCGGTCTCGATGATGCCGGCCCTTACCGCGTGCCGGACGGGCATGCCTTCGTCATGGGCGACAACCGGGACAGCTCGACGGACAGCCGTGTTCCGCCCGGCATCAATGGCAGTGGCGGTCCGGGTTATGTCCGCCTGTCGGAAATTGTCGGACGGGCCGAGACGGTGATGTTCACCCTGCACCGCTGCCGGGACGAAGACGGTTATTACTGCCCGACCGGCCGGGTGTGGCGCGGGCTGTAACTTCGCCCTAGTCTGGCTCCCGGACCTAAGTAGAAGGGAGTCGCGAGGCCATGGGGCTGAACGGAAAAACCATTTTCATCACCGGCGCAAGCCGGGGAATCGGGCTGGCGATTGCCGAACGTTGCGCACGTGACGGCGCGAATATCGTCATCGCCGCTAAAACCGATCAGCCGCACCCCAAGCTTGCCGGCACCATTCATACCGCTGCCGAGGCGGTCGAAGCCGCTGGTGGAAAGGCGCTGCCCATCGTCTGTGACATCCGCGACGAAGCCTCGGTGGAGGCGGCTGTCGCCAAGACGGTCGAGACATTCGGCGGCATTGATGCGGTCGTGAACAATGCCTCGGCGATTTTTCCGCGGTCGACAGCCGACACGCCCATCAAACGCTGGGATCTGATGCACCAGGTCAACGCGCGCGGGACCTTCCTGGTGACGCAGAAATGCCTGCCGCACCTTCTGAAGGCGGAAAACCCGCACATTCTTGCCCTGTCGCCGCCACTCGACATGGACGCGAAATGGTTCGCGCCGCACGTCGCCTATACGAGTGCGAAGTACGGCATGAGCCTGTGCATCCTCGGCTGGTCGGGTGAGTTCAAAGGCCGGATTGGCGCGAATGCGATCTGGCCGCGTACCGCGATCGCCACGGCGGCCATCGCCAATGTGCTCGCGGGGGAAGAGGCGTTCCGCAACTGCCGCAAGCCGGAAATCCTGGCCGATGTCGCGTATCGCGTCCTGACCAAGCCGGCGGCGGAATTCACCGGCAATTTCCTCATCGACGACAGCTTCCTCGCCGCCGAAGGCGTAACCGATCTCGACCAGTACAGCGTCGAGCCGGGCGTGGAATTGCTGCCGGACTTCTTCGTGCCTGACGAACCGCCCGCGCCGCCGGGCGTGAAGATCATGAATGTCTCGCTGACCTGATCCACCTTGTAGGGCTGTTCGGGTTTCCTCTGAGCTTGGCACGCAATCTTCGCGCGATCTGTCATTAAGTTCGAACCTTTGCGTGTCGGATGCGTTTGACGGGTGTTCCTTCAAGTAAGGGAGAACGCCATGAAAACGCTTATTCTCGCTTCGGTCGGCGCGCTCGCGCTGAGCGCCGGAGCCCACGCCCAGCTCGGCGATGTGGTCGGCGGAGTGCGCGGTACGGTGGACCAGTCGACGCAGATCGACACCCGGCTCGACAGCACGCTGAACGACACCGCTGACGTGATGGTCGACCAGCGCACCGGCATGGCTCTGAATGCCGATCTCGTATCGGATCTGAGTGCCTCCTTGCCGCACTATGCCGCTGCCAACGCGAATGCGCGCCTGCGCCAGGCGCTCGAAGCCGATGCAGCCGCCTATGGCCGGGCGCGAGCGACACCGCCCCGCATGCCCCGGGCCAGCCTGCGCAGTCCGGCGGGCGCATCCATGGGAACCAGCGCCAATGCCCACGCACGCCATGAGGGCAATTACGCGGACGTCCGGGTCTATTCCTCGGATGGTTTCCAGGTCGGTACGGTGGACCGTGTCGATACACGCGGTTCCGGTCAGGGACGCGTCTTCGTCTCGACGCGGTCGGGTGGCCCCTCCAAACCGGTTGCCTCCGGTTCGGCCTTCTTCGATTCGGATGCCAATGCCGTGGTCCTCGGCATGACAAGGTCGGAATTCTCCGCCACGGGGAGTGCCACCGGTCAGGTCGGCGGATAAGCCAGCCTGAAAACCGACTTGCCCACCCCGGACCGGAACCGGTCCGGGGTGCCGGCTTGTCCGCAAAAAATGTGATTTGCGTTTTTTACAGATTGCGCAACATAGGCGCTGGAGCGTCGCACTCTGCGGGCCTACCGGCCCGCCTGTCTCATCGCCTGCGTCGACGCGCTGGCAGGATGGGTCATTACAAGCCTCATGCTTCTTATCGATACCTATGTGGGTTCGAGTGCCATCGAGGGCACCGGCGTTTTTGCGGGTGAGCCGATCATGGCCGGACAACATGTCTGGACGCTCAACCCGATGTTCGACCGCCTGATCAGCCACGAGCAATACCGGGCCAGCCCGAAACCCCTGCAGGACTTCATAGACCGGTACGCCTATTTCGACGCCGGACTGAATGCCTTCCTGCTCGACGGCGATCACTCCCGTTTTCTCAACCACAGTGAGTGGCCGGCCATCGAATTCCGTGCTGACGGGGATGGCTATGCCACCCGCAACATTGCGGCAGGCGAGGAACTGACCTGTGACTACCGGCACTTCATGTCCGAAGTGACCATTCTGCCGTCGCGCGTGCCGTCACCGGCCGTGATTGCGAATGGTCATTTTAATGGGCACGGACCGGAAATCACCGCCTGACCGCCTTGCCTTTACTGCCGCGCGGCGGTGAACATGCGCGTGGCAGCCAAGGCGAGCAAAGGTCCATGAATACCGGAGTGATTACTGCGAAGGCGGGGTTCGAGCACCGCATCCCGCCGGCGCATGCCGAACAGCCCGCCCGCCTGCAATCCGTCCTCGACGCATTGAATGCGCCGGATCTGGCGGCGTTGCCGCGAATCGATGCGCCACGCGCTGATCGGGCTGCGCTCGAGCGGGTCCATACAGAAGCCCATGTCGACCGGATCTTCGCCAGCGAGCCGGACGATGACACGCTCGTGGGTCTCGACTGGGACACCTTCATGACAAAGGGCTCGCTGGAGGCCGCCTTGCGCGCCGCCGGCGCGGGCATGGCCGCTGTCGATTCGGTCCTGTCGGGCGAATTCGACGCGGCCTTCTGCGCGATACGCCCCCCGGGCCATCATGCCGAGCGAGCCCGGCCAATGGGGTTCTGCCTGTTCAACAATATCGCCATTGCGGCGATGCATGCGCTGGAAACCCATGGCCTGAGCCGTGTCGCCATCGTCGATATCGACGTGCATCACGGTAATGGCTCCCAGGAACTGGCCGAGCGCGAACCGCGCGTCTTCTTCGCGTCCATTCACGAGTCGCCCCTCTATCCGGGAACCGGCATGGCCGGTGAAACGGGGCTTGATGGCAATGTCGTGAATGTGCCCGTCGGTGCCGGCCTGTCCGGCCCGGGCTGGCGGGCGGCCATCGAGCGGGAGATCACACCGGCCTTGCGCGCATTCGCGCCTGATCTGATTCTGGTGTCCGCCGGATTCGATGCGCATGCGGATGATCCCTTGGCGGGACTGCAACTCCAGGAAGCAGATTTCGCGTGGGCAGCAGCGCATCTTGCGGCATTGGCTGGCGAAATCGGACACAAGCGGCTTGTCTGCCTGATGGAGGGCGGATACGACTTGCCTGCGCTCGGGCGGTCTGCAGCCGCATTTGTGCAATCCTTGGCAGAGGCGTGACCGGCGCCGAAGCCGCCCAGACTAGAGCCCCTCACGATCCATCCGCATGCCAGACAATCCGTCCCCATCCTCTCCCGCGCGTGGCGCTATCACGATTGCCCGTCACGGACGCCCGGACAAGAACCGGCGCGAATCCGTTGACTGGCGCGGCTATGAAGAATGGTGGAAGGGCTATGACGCCGCCGGGCTCGCACCCGGACAGGAACCGCCGGCCGACCTGATCGCTGAAGCCGAGCAGGCGAAAACCATTTTTGCCAGTACACTGCCGCGCGCCATCGAGACGGCGAAAGCCGCAGCGCCTGGTCGTGATCTGGTCATTGACCCGATCTTCGTGGAAGCCGCGCTTCCGCCGCCCCCCATCACCGGCCGGTACCGCGCCTACACTTGGGGCGTGTTCGCGCGCATCACCTGGTGGCACGGAATGGCACGGGGAATGGAATCACGTCGCGAGGCCGAACGCCGGGCGCGCGAAGCGGCGAAGAAACTGGTCGAGGCCGCCGAGGACGGGCCGGTGCTTCTGTGCGCGCATGGCTGGTTCAACCGCATGATGCGCCCGGAAATGCGGCGTCTCGGCTATCGCTGTGTGCGCGATGGCGGGGACAAGTACTGGACCTTCCGGCGCTACGAATACGTCGGCCGCTAGCGGGCCGTTCCTGCGCGTTGCCGCGCGTCGAACGCCTTTCTATGGTGACGTCGGCAAGACCTGAATTTTCGGAGGATCCCGGCATGGCCGGAAATGCCCATTCAGATATCGCATCGCTGAGCTTTGAAAAAGCGCTCGAAGAACTGGAGTCCATCGTCAAGCGGCTGGAAGCCGGTGAGGTGGAGCTCGAACAGTCGATTGCGATCTATGAACGCGGTGCGGCGCTGAAAGCCCATTGCGAGAAGAAGCTGAAGGACGCCGAGCTGAAGGTCGAGAAAATCGTGCTGGGTGAAGACGGCACGGCGCGGACCGAGCCGGCCGGCATCGACTGAGATGACCTTGGGTGCGGCCGCTTCACCAATCGCCTTTGAGGATTTCCTGAAGGTCGACATCCGTGCGGGTCGGGTCGAGCGCGCCGAAGCGTTTCCCGAGGCGCGCAAGCCGGCGATCAAGCTGTGGATCGATTTCGGCGCGGATATCGGCGTGAAAAAATCCTCAGCCCAGATCACGCGCCATTACAGTCCCGAAGCCCTGGTGGGCCGGCAGGTCATTGCCGTTGTGAATTTTCCGCCGCGCCAGATCGGCCCTTTCATGTCCGAGGTCCTGGTCCTCGGTTTGCCTGATGAATCCGGCGATATCGTTCTGCTCGGACCGGACAGTGATGTCCCGAGCGGCGCGCGGATGGCCTGATGGCGGATTTCCTCAAAACGATTGAAGAGGCCGCCGACCGGGTTACGGTCGCGCTCGACGCGCTGCTGCCGCGCGCCAACGGTCCTGAGACGCCGCTTTTGTCGGCCATGCGCTATGCGGCACTGGGGCCGGGCAAACGGATCCGGCCATTCCTGGCCATCGAGTGCGGGCGTCTGGTGGGAGCCGAGGAACGCGGTCTGCTGCGCTGTGCGTCGGCGATCGAATGCATCCACGCCTACTCCCTGGTCCATGACGATCTGCCCTGTATGGACGATGACGACCTTCGCCGGGGCCGCCCGACCGTCCACAAGGCGTATGACGAAGCGACCGCCGTGCTGGCCGGGGACGGGCTGTTGACGCTGGCCTTCGAGATCATGGCCCACCCCGACACCCATGCCAGCGCGGCGCGCCGTTGTGAGTTGGTGACGCGTCTGTCGGCTGCGGCCGGTGCGCGCGGGATGGTCGGCGGGCAGATGATCGACATGGCCGCGCCGGCGGAACAATGGGACATTTCCATCGTTACGCGGATGCAGCGCATGAAGACCGGGGCCCTGATCGGGTTCGCTGCCGAAGCCGGGGCGATCCTGGCCGGGGCCGATGCCGGAGTGCGGCGGACGCTGGAAGGTTTTGCCCACGATCTGGGGCTGGCGTTCCAGATCACTGACGATTTGCTTGATGCCACCGGTAGTGCGAGTGAGACGGGCAAGTCGACCGGCAAGGACGCCGGTCAAGGAAAGGCCACGTTCGTCACCATTCTGGGCGAGGCCGAGGCACGCGACCAGGCGCGGCGTCTCGCCGCGCAGGCCAAGGATCACCTTGATCCCTTCGGTGAACGTGCAAACATCCTGCGAGAGGCGGTGGATTATGTCCTCACCCGCCGCTCCTGAAGCGAAAGCGAGAGCTGATGCCCGTTGAAACCCCGACACTGGACCGCGTCACGGTTCCGGCCGATCTGCGCAATTTCGACCTGCCGACCTTAAGACAGGTGGCGGACGAATTGCGGGCCGAGACTATTGATGCCGTGTCGGTCACCGGCGGGCATCTGGGCGCAGGTCTGGGCGTGGTCGAGCTGACCGTGGCCATCCACGCCGTCTTTGATACGCCGGACGACACGCTGATCTGGGATGTCGGACACCAGTGCTACCCCCACAAGATCCTGACCGGCCGGCGTGATCGTATCCGCACGCTGCGCCAAGGCGGTGGACTGTCCGGATTCACCAAGCGCTCGGAAAGTGAATACGACCCGTTCGGTGCCGCGCACGCCTCGACTTCGATCTCCGCAGCCCTCGGCTTTGCCGTGGCGCGCGATCTCAAGGGCGGCAATTCCAACGTCATCGCCGTGATCGGTGACGGCGCGATGTCGGCGGGCATGGCCTATGAGGCCATGAACAATGCCGGCGCGCTGGGTCAGCGCCTGATCGTCATCCTCAATGACAACGACATGTCCATCGCGCCGCCTGTCGGGGCGATGAGCCATTATTTCGCGCGGCTGGTTTCCTCGAAAAGCTATCGCAGCATCCGCAAGCTCGGCAAAGGCGTGGCCAAGGCCATCGGCGTCGAGGAAGCGGCCCGCCGGGCCGAGGAATACATGCGCGGCATGGCGATGGGCGGCACGTTGTTCGAGGAAATGGGCTTCCGCTATGTCGGCCCCATCGATGGCCATGACCTCGACCAGCTCGTACCGGTCCTTCGTAATGTCCGCGATGGCATTGACGGCCCGGTGCTGATCCATGCGGTGACGCAGAAGGGCAAGGGCTATGCTCCCGCCGAAGCCGCGGACGACAAGTATCACGGTGTCGCCAAGTTCAACGTCGTCACGGGCGAGCAGAAGAAGTCCGCTGGCGGCCCGCCCAGCTACACCAAGGTGTTTGCCGAAGCCCTGATCAACGAGGCCGAACGCGACGACAGCGTCGTGGCAGTGACCGCCGCCATGCCGAGTGGAACGGGTCTCGATACCTTTGCCGAGCGCTTCCCGAACCGCAGTTTCGATGTCGGCATCGCCGAACAGCATGCCGTGACCTTCGCCGCGGGCCTCGCGGCAGCCGGCATGAAGCCTTTCGCGGCGATCTATTCGACCTTCCTGCAGCGCGGTTATGACCAGGTCGTCCACGACGTCGCGATCCAGAAACTGCCCGTGCGCTTTGCCATCGACCGCGCCGGTCTGGTCGGCGCGGACGGGGCCACCCACGCGGGGTCTTTCGATATCGGCTATCTCGGCCAGCTGCCGGGCATGGTCGTCATGGCCGCGGCCGACGAGGTCGAGCTGGCCCGCATGGTCGCCACGGCAACCCAGATCGACGATGCGCCCAGCGCCTTCCGCTATCCGCGCGGCAACGGGTTGGGCCTGGAGATGCCGGAGACCATCGAGCCGCTGGACCTCGGCAAGGGCCGGATTGTCCGCGAAGGCTCGAAAGTCGCCATTCTGTCACTAGGCGGACGCCTCCAGGAAGCCCTCAAGGCCGCCGATGATCTTGGTGCGCGTGGCCTGTCCGCGACGATCGCAGACGCCCGCTTCGCGAAGCCGCTCGACGAAGACCTCATCCTTCGCCTCGCCCGCGAACATGAAGTCCTGATCACGGTCGAGGAGGGCGCACGCGGCGGGTTTGGTGCCTTCGTCCTGCACATGCTCGCCGAAAGAGGCGTGCTTGATGGCGGCCTCAAGATCCGCACCCTGACCCTGCCGGACATTTTCCAGGACCAGGATACGCCCGACGCCATGTACGAAGCCGCAGGCCTCAACGCCCGCCATATCGCGGCCGCTGCGCTCGAGGCTATCGGCCGGTCCGATGAGGCAGCCGCAACGCTTGCGGCGGCTGTTTGATCGCCAGCCTTGGTTTGGCCTCCACAACGCGCCGATCTTTTTCTCGTTCAGCACGGGTATTTCGAGACCCGGGCCAAGGCGCAGGCCGCGATAGCCGCGGGCGGAGTGACGGCTGACGGGGTTGTGATCTCCAAGCCCTCCCAGAAAATCGCGGACGGTGCCGCCGTGGTGGCTGAAGCGGCACACCCCTATGTCAGCCGCGCTGCGCTGAAACTCGTCGCCGGGCTCGACGCCTTTCAGATCGATCCTGCGGGGAAGACCTGTCTAGATGTCGGAGCGTCAACCGGCGGGTTTACGCAAGTACTGCTCGAACGCGGCGCGACACGGGTCCATGCGGTTGATGTCGGGCACGGCCAGCTGCACCCGGATGTGGCGGGCGATCCGCGCGTCCTCAATCTCGAAGGCCAGGATGCGCGTACACTCGACGCGACACGGATCGGCGAACCTCCGGCCCTGATTGTTTGCGATGCCAGCTTTATCGGTCTGGCGAAAGTCCTTGAACGGCCTTTGGGGCTGGCGGCAGACACCTGTGATCTCGTGGCGCTGATCAAGCCGCAATTCGAGGTCGGGCGCGAAAACCTTCACAAGAAGGGGATCGTGCGCGACGCCGCCGCGCGCGAAAGCGCCATTGCAGCCGTCAGGCGCTGGCTCGACGGGCGAAGCGGATTTCAGGTGAGGGGAATGATTGAAAGCCCGATCACGGGCGGCGACGGGAATGTCGAATTCCTCATCACCGCCCGCAAGCAGGGCCTTTGAAGCGGGGTAAGTGTCTTACTGGGCGGGACGCCAGATGCCGTCCGATCCCTGGCACATATAGACGTCGTTGGTCGTGACCTGACCGTAGCTGTTCTGGCTGCGGGACTGCATCCAGCGGCAATTCCCGGTCACCGAGGTCGCCGTGTAGACGCGGGCATCGCCCGTGTAGTCCGGCTGGGTGTAGGTATAGCCCTCCGGGCCACCGGCCAGCGTGTTCGGGTCATAGTCGCGGACATAGGCGTCGTTTTCATAGCCATAGCCGTCATATCCGTCGTCATAGCCATAGCCCGCATCGCCGTAATAGGCGTCATTGTAGCCGGCCGGCTTGCCGTCATACGGATCGCCGTAATAGCCGCTGTCATAGTGCGGGTTTCGGGCCGGGGCGCAGGGGTTGCCACCCGCGACGCCGGCGCCGACCAGGGCACCGATACCGGCACCGGCGGCGACCGCGAGGTCGTTCTCGTTGCCGCGATCACGACCGCGGTAATGGCGTCCGCCGCGGTGGCGGCCCCTGCCGTACCGTCCGCGATGATTGTCGCGGTCGTCGATCGAGTCTTCAATTTCGGCACCGATGACTCCGCCGAGGATCGCGCCGACAATCGCACCGGCGACCTGGCGGCCCTGGCGCTGGGACTCACAGTCCTGTGAGGAATAAGAATGCTGGGCTTCGGCGGCCGGGACGAGAATCATCGTCGAGGCGGCGGCAAGCAGCGTGGCGCGTAACAGGGTCATGGCGAAACTCCCTTTGGCGTTTCTCCGGGCCCGATTGCCCGGTGGTTCGATACGGACACTAGCAAGGTCCGATGAGCCTGACATGAACGAAGCCGGCCCTGTTTGTTCAGGACCGGCTTCACCATGCAAGATACGGGCTTCAAGCCCTATTGGTAGTTCGCGACCTGCCAGCGGCCATAGCGGTCCTGGCACATCCGGACCTGGTCATATTCGACCGACCCGTCCGGCATGAAGATCTCTGCATCGCCATACCGGCAACGCTGGCCGCGATAGCTGTAATAGTCACGGGCATAAACAACGCCGCGGACACCCGAATAGGGGTTGTGCCAGTAGTAGGGCGAGTTGTTGTTGAACGCGTATGTCACCGCATAGCGGTACTGGCCCCGGTCGCAGTCGTTGAGCCCATAGCCGACACTGGCACCGAGGAAGCCGCCGAAGAGGGCTCCCGCTGCATCGTCGTCGGCGATTGCCGCGCCGAACAGCGCACCGAGCAGTGCGCCCGCGATGACGCTCTCGCCATTGGCATGGCAGGCCCGGTCGTAATACCGCCAGTTATAGCGGTCATAGCCATGGTCATAATAGTAGGTGTGATACCGCCAGCTCGCCCGCGCCGGACGGTGATAGCGGCCCGAGTAGGCGCGATAGCGCCGGGGCGGGACATACCGGCCCCGGTGGTTATTGCGGTAGTTGTAGCGCGGCCCGCCGCGGTGGCGGTCGAAGCGGGGGTTGCCGCGGTGCCGGTTGTCAAAACGCGGATTGCCGCGGTTGCCGCCGCGGTAGCCGTCGCGGCCGCCTCTGTTGCGGTTATCGAACCGGGGGTTCCCTCGATTGCGGTCGCGGAGTCCGTCGCGTCCACCCCGATTGCGGTTGTCGAAGCGCGGGTTGCCTCCCCGGTTGCCGCCCCGTGCGCCTTCACGTCCGCCACGATTTCCGCCCCGGGCACCTTCACGTCCGCCGCGGTTGCCGCCATGCAGGCCAGGTTCACCCCCGCGATTGCCACCCCGCGAACCGCGATTGCCCCACTCGCCGCCACGATTGTCGCCGCGTCCACCGCGGAAATTGCCGCCCGGTCTTTCGTCCGGGATCCGGACATCGGGTCGACGCGGACCGTCGGTGCGGCCGCCGCGGTTGCCGCCGCGTGCGCCGTCACGCCCGCCACGATTTCCGCCCCGGGCACCTTCGCGCCCGCCGCGGTTGCCGCCGCGTGCGCCATCATCGCTACCGCCGCGGCCGCCTCGGGCACCACGTCCGCCGCGCCGGTCATCGCCGCGGTCCTGGAGCGCTACAATCGTCTGGATATCGCCATACTCAAACGCCGCGTCGTCGGCGAGGGCACCGGGCGCGGTCAAGGCGGTCGCGCCGGCAATTACAAGCGTCATGGAGCTCGCAGCCAGCAGCGTCGATCGGAACAGTTTCATCGCTGGGTCCTTCCTGGAGGCGTCGCCTCGAGTCCGGCGACCTTGCCGCAAGGTTAACGGCCTGGCCATGAGCGCAGGATGAACGGTTTAGTCAGGTTCGCCCGATTGCCCAGTCTGGGCACGGTGCAACAGGTAGTGATCCGCCAGCGTCAGCGCCAGCATCGCTTCACCGACCGGGACGGCGCGAATGGCTACACAGGGGTCGTGGCGGCCCCGAGTTTCAATCGTGGTTTCGTCCAGGTCCCGGGTCAGCGTCCGCCGCGGTATCCGGATCGACGAGGTCGGCTTCACCGCGAAGCGGACAACCAGGTCCTGTCCCGTCGAAATGCCTCCCAATGTCCCGCCATTGGCGTTGGACAGGAAAACCGGGCCGTCATCCCCCTTGCGCATCTCATCGGCGGCGTCCTCGCCCCGCATGGCTGCAGCGGCAAAGCCGGCTCCGATTTCGACCCCCTTGGCTGCCGGGATCGACATCATCGCACCGGCAATATCGGCATCAAGTTTGGCGTAGACCGGGGCACCCCAGCCGGCGGGAAGGCCACTTGCCACGACTTCGACGATGCCGCCTGTTGACGAGCCATCGCGGCGGAGCTGATCCAGGGCGGCTTCCCAGTCCGGAACAATGGCCGCATCGGGACTGAATAACGGGTTCTGGTCAACGTCATTCCAGTCCCAGCGGGCCCGGTCTATTTCCTGATCCCCGAGCTGCACGAGTGCCGCGCGAATCCTGATCGACGGACCCAGGACTTTCCGGGCAATCGCACCGGCGGCGACGCGGGCCGCGGTTTCGCGTGCCGACGACCGCCCGCCGCCGCGATAATCGCGGACGCCGTATTTCATGTCATAGGTGAAATCGGCATGGCCGGGCCGCCAGCTGTCCCGGATCGCGCTGTAGTCGCCCGAACGAGCGTCCTCATTGCGGATGATCAGGCTGATCGGCGCGCCGGTCGTGAGCGGACCGCCGGTGCGGTCGTCCTCAAACGTACCGGAGAGGATCTCAATCCGGTCGGGCTCCTGCCGCGGTGACACGTGCCGGCTTTGCCCCGGGCGGCGGCGATCCAGAAAGGGCTGGATGTCGGCCTCGGTCAGGGCAATGCCCGGCGGACAGCCATCGACGACCGCGCCCAGTGCCTTGCCATGGCTTTCGCCCCAGGTGGTGACGCGGAGCATGCGGCCGAACGTGTTGAAGGACATGGGCGGTCAGGTCCGATCAGGAAGCAGTGAAATGACAGACTAGAACGCCGGTCGTTCCCCGTCACGCCGCTGGCGGCCGCCTGCGCACCCATCCGGCAAAACGCGAAGCCGGGGAGGGCGCGGCAAACCGTTCAACGAATCCGGACAGATCCGGTCCGGGATCAGGCTGGGCGACGGTGATCGGTCCGGATTCGGGACGTATGCGTATCCGGACCCCGGTGTCGGAGCCAACGGCTGTCACGATGTCACCGTCCCCAACGCCCGCCGGGATGCGCAAGATCAGGTTGCCGCCGATCCGTGCGACAACGCGAACGATTCCCTGTCGGGCGGCCGTGGCATCGATCTCGATTTCGCTGAGGTCGTCACCGGTCGATTCGAGCGTCCGCATGGCCGACAGGGTTTCGGCGAGGCGGGAGAGGCTTTCCGGTGTCGGAGCGCAATGATCCGGGTGGAGGGCCTTGACCTGCCGCCGGAAGGCCGCACGCACCGCGTCGCTGTTCGCGCCGGGATCGAGGCCCAGTACCGCCAATGCGGCCTGCCGGTCGTGATCTTGTCCCACCATGCTGACAGGCTAGGTCCAACAGGGTTCCCGAAAGGTTGACGGGGGCGTAGAAGATGACGGCCTGCGCAAGGAGCCTGCCCATGAAAAAAGCGACACCGGATATCCCGCCGTCACCGAGCGAGGCGGACTATGCGCAGACGGCGGATGCCAATGCGGTCGAGATATTTACCGAAACAGATCCGGTCGCGCTGTTCGCGGACTGGCTGGCCGATGCCCGCCGGAAGGAACCCAATGACGCCAATGCTGTCGCACTGGCCACGGCAGACGCTGATGGCCTGCCCGATGTCCGCATGGTGCTGTTGAAGGACGCGGATGCCGCTGGTTTCGTGTTCTACACCAATCTGGAAAGCGCCAAGGGGATGCAGCTGGCGGCCAATCCCAAAGCGGCCATGTGCTTTCACTGGAAGAGCCTGCGGCGGCAGGTGCGTCTGCGGGGTGCAATAGAACCGGTGTCGGCCGAGGAGGCGGATACCTATTTCGCATCGCGCGCGCGTGACAGCCGCATTGGGGCCTGGGCATCGGCGCAATCTAGGTCTCTGGAAAGCCGTTTCGCGCTGGAGAAGGCCGTGGCGCGGGAGGCCGCCCGCTTCGGGCTGGGTGAGGTGCCGCGCCCGCCCCACTGGAGCGGGTTCAGGCTGGTCCCGCAATCGTTTGAATTCTGGCGGGACCGCCCCTTCCGCCTCCATGACCGGCTGGTGTTCCGGCGCGAGTCGCCGGCATCCCCCTGGCAGACCGACCGTCTTTATCCGTAAGCAGCGAAACGCGCGGAATTAGTCGGGACTCATCCCGGCCATTTCGCGCAGCAGACCGGCAACACGGCGGGTGGCCTTCAGCTTCTGGTGCAGGGGCAGGGCGATAGGCGGATCGATATTGGTCTTGTTGACATCGACGACGTAGATTCGCCCGTCCGTCCGGTCGCGCAGGACATCCAGTGCGCCCCATTCCAGACCCATGCGGCTCGCGAATTCGAGCAGTTTGGTAATTTCCTCGGCCGACAGATAGGCGATCGGTTCGACCAGCTGGACTTCGGTGTTGGCATTGGTGAAGCGGCGTTCCATCGGGCGCCGCTTGATGAAGCCGAGCGGAATGGACTTGCCGATCACGAGGCAGCGATAGTCTTCAACCAGATCACCATTGGTGCGGTTATCGACAACCCGTTGGTAGACAAAGCCGGGCCGGGCCTGCTGCGGCCCGGAAATGACCTGGCCATCATGGGCACCGTTGATCTCGGACTTTTCGACCATCTGGCCGTCATGGGTGGCCGGGTCGACATGGAGCGGATAGCCGAAGACGTCCTCGAATACCTGGGCGACCTTGCTCTTGGTCACGTCATTGCAGCCAAAATTGAGTGTTGGCTTGCCGTCGAAAGCCGGAGGCAGGGTCGATTTCGTGGCGTCCTCGAAGCACATGACAATGTCGGCGTCTTCGGGCCGCGAGACGATATGGCCGCCAGCGGCATGAAGGGCCGGCCAGACGAAATACCAGGGCCGGGGACGATGCGGCGTGAAGGCGATCTTCGGTCCCTTGCGGGCAAACGAGGCCGCGCGCCAGGCTTCCATGCAGAGATAATAGACGAACCAGTTCGCACAGATCAGCATGAAACGGCGACCGAAGGGCAGGCGCTGGCCGGTGCTCTTGACCGCAACAACACCGTCGCGAATGTCCCAGTCGGTCCACCACGCCGTGCTGTTGATGTCGGACTTGCCGTACACGTCTTTTCCGCCCCTTGGATTAGCTGACGCACTGATAGTGGACACAGCCCTTTAGCGGCACGGGGATTGCGAGGGAAGCCCCGTAAACGTGAAAGGTTGCCCATGCCCCGGTGGATTCACATCATGAATTTCGTGTCGGCCCGGTTGCGCCGCTGCGTCGCCGTTCTGCTGGTGCTGGCCGCTGCACAGGCCGTGCATGCCGGTGTGGCCATGGGAGCCGGTGAGGGCATTTCCGCCCATGAACGCGCCTTCATTACAAATGCCGGGCTGCGATCTTCACTTGATTGACACAGCGCCCGCCCGCATGAAACTGGCACACCGCTAGGAAAATGCAGGGGCATTATGCTCGGTTATATCGCCCGACGTATCGTCGTCGCCATCCCGACAATTCTCGTCATCATCACGGTGGCGTTTTTCATGATGCGTGCTGCGCCCGGCGGTCCGTTCGACCTTGAACGGCCCATGCCCGAGGAAGTGCGGCAAAATGTCTTGGCCCACTTCGGACTCGACCGTCCCTTGCACGAGCAATATGTCGACTATCTCGCCAACCTTGTTCAGGGCGATCTCGGTCCGTCGCTGAAATTCCGTGACAAGACGGTGTCCGACATCATCTCCGAAGGCTTCCCGGTCAGTGCGACCATTGGTGGTCTTTCCATCCTACTGGCGCTGTTCCTGGGCAGTTTGCTCGGTGCCATTGCCGCCTTGAGACAGAACAAGGCCGGGGACTTCGCCGTCATGGGCTTTGCCATGGCGGGGATTACCATACCGCCGTTTGTCATGGGGCCAGTGCTGGCCCTGGTATTCGGCCTGTATCTCGGGCTGGTCCCGACCGGTGGTCTTGATCCGCGCTACGGCATGACCGCCGAACGGCTGATCCTTCCGGTGGTGACGCTGGCCCTGCCGCAGATCGCCATCATCTCGCGCCTGATGCGGGCGAGCATGGTGGAAGTCCTGCGCTCCAACTACATCCGCACGGCCTATGCCAAGGGGCTGGCCGCTCCGGTGGTGATTTTCCGCCATGCGCTGCGCGCCGCGGTCCTGCCGCTGGTCAGCTATCTCGGACCGGCGTCTGCGGCGCTCGTGACCGGCTCGATCGTCATCGAACAGGTTTTCCAGCTGCCCGGCATCGGCCGGCAGTTCGTCACCGCCGCGCTGCAGCGGGACTACACGGTCGTGATGGGTGTCGTCATTCTTTACGCCAGCCTGATCATCACGCTGAACCTGATCGCTGACCTGCTGTACGCCACGCTGAATCCGAAAGTGAAGTTCGAGAAATGATCAACACTTCAGCGACCAACGAAAACACCGAAGCGATGGAATCGGCTGCGGTTCAGGGCCGTTCGCTGTGGGATGATGCGCGCGGCCGCCTGTTCCGGAACCGCGCGGCCGTCACCAGCATGGGCGTTATCGCTTTCCTGATCCTGTGCGTGATCGTGCTGCCGTGGGTCTGGCCGCACAGTCACGAGACGATTTACCGTGATCTGGTCTGGATCTCGCCGACATTCGAGAACCTGCATATTTTCGGAACCGATGCGCAGGGGCGGGACCTGTTTGCCAGGACGCTCGTGGGGCTTCGGATGTCGCTCTTCGTGGCCGCGGCGGCGACCAGCGTGTCGCTGGTTATCGGTGTGGCCTGGGGCGCGACGGCGGGATTCATCGGCGGGCGCGTGGATCAGGCCATGATGCGCTTCGTCGACATCATGTATTCGCTGCCCTTCATCTTCTTCGTCATCATCCTGATGGTCGTGTTCGGGCGGAACATCATCCTGATCTTCCTCGCCATCGGTGCGGTCGAATGGCTGACCATGGCGCGGATCGTGCGCGGGCAGACCATCGCGCTCAAAGGCATGGAATTCGTCGAGGCCGCTGAGGCTGCCGGCGTGTCCCGGTTCGCGATCATCCGCCGGCACATCGTCCCGAACGTGCTGGGGCCGGTCGTTGTCTATGTGACGCTGACCATTCCGGTCGTCATCCTCGCGGAAAGCTTCCTCAGCTTTTTGGGACTGGGCGTCCAGGAACCGGACACCTCGCTCGGCCGCCTGATCGCCGCGGGTGCCCAGGACATGGAAGTCGCGCCCTGGACGCTGATCGTGCCGGGCCTGACGATGATGCTGACGCTGTTCTGTTTCAACTTCATCGGTGACGGGTTGCGCGACGCGATCGACCCGAAAGACCGGTAGGCGGCAGCCAATCCGAAGACAGAAAAAGGCCCGGACGGTAATCCGTCCGGGCCTTCTTGTTTGGCGTTCGCACCGTCTAGCGTTCGCGGATGACCCGGATCGCCTGACCGCGTCCGTTGATGCGCAAGAGATAACTGCCCATCGCCGCACGGCGGATTTCGGCTTCATTGACCTGGTTGCGGCTGAGCCGGACACGCAGCGTGTCGAGCTGACGCCAGACCTGGCCGTTTTCCATATGGAACATGTATTTGTTGTAGGTGTAGGCCTCGATCCGGTCGATCACCATGACGACGCGTTCCACACCGCCATCATCGTCCCGTTCGACAACCTGAACACCGTTGGATTCATCGGGTGCAGCCTCGCGCGATGTTGCGGGAACCTGCGGTGCCTGATCTGTGGAGGCGACGGCGGTTTCACCCGTGCGGACCGTCTCCGACGACGTGGCCGGATCCAGTGGATTGGGCGCGGAACGGTTGCGGCCAGAGAACATGGACAGGCTGAGGCGCGGCATGCTCGGCAGGTCCAGGCCGAACGTATCGCGTTCCACCGCCTGGACATCTTCACGCATGACTACGGCAATCTCGCCGGTGTCGCGGGCGGTCTGGAGACTGCCCGACGCGGCGTCGAAACAGTTCAGGCGGGCTTGCGCGTCGCTGATCTGGCGGCAGGCGAGAATCTGGTCGACCGGATCTGTGGTGACCTGGGCAATGGCCGGTGCGGCCGTCAGTGACAGCGTGCTGCCGGCGATCAGGCCGAAGGCAAGACGGGAGACGCTGGAACGATCACTTTTTCGTGACATGAATTCGACCCTGTTCATGGAGCTTAGCGGGAGCGGGAGACGCGGAACCAGCGGCCTGTCCCGTTCAGCCGCATCATGTGGGATCCGAGTGCTGCGTTGCGGATTTCGACCGTGTTGTCATCGCGGTTTCGCGCGCTGGCGAGGCGGACATGCTGGTCATCGATCTGGTTCCAGACCTGGCCGTTTTCGAGGCGGACGGTGACCCGGCCTCTCCGGCCTTCGGACAGTGACGCCACCGCCAGTCCGGAAATGCGTTCGATTTGTCCCTGTTCGTTGCGCAAGACCGTGTGACCCTCGTCACTCGTTTCCTCCATGGCGGCGCTGGCCATGTCGGAACTCTCGGAACCGGAGAGACTGGGCATGCGCATGCGGGGCAGCCGCGGCAGATTGAAATTCGGAATGGAGAGGCCGTAGGAGGCTTCGTCGGCGGCTTCTATGACATCGCGGCGCACCGCAATGAAGCCGCCGGCCTCTTCCTCGGCGCGGAGCTCGTCCACGGTCCGGTCAAGACACGCCAGGCGCTGGGTGCTGTCCTCGATCGCCCGGCAGGCATAGAGCGGGTCAAGCGGCGAGGTGTCGTCCTGGGCCACGGCTGGAGCCGCCACGAGACAGGCCAGGGCAGCAATCGGTAATCGCATGTTCATACTGGTTCAAACACTATCCGTTGCGGAAAGCCGGTGCCAGACTATGCGCGACAGGCTGCAGCCTGTCGACTGCCTGAAGCGGCTCGCCTATAAGCGCCGGTAACTCGAATGCCATTGGGAGAATCGCCATCATGATCCGCACACGAACCTTGTTGGGAGCCCTGTTAATCGGGGCATCGTCACTCACCCTCGCTGCTTGCGGCGGCGGTGGCAATGAAGCTGACAGCGGGCTGCTGGTCCTGCACCGGGGCAATTCGGCCGAACCGCTGACACTCGATCCTCACAAGGCTAGTGGCACCTGGGAGAACAACATTATCGGTGACATGTTCATCGGCTTGTTCACCGATGATGAAAACGCGTCCCCGATCCCGGGCATGGCTGAAAGCTGGGACGTCAGCGAAGACGGTCTGGTCTGGACCTTCCATCTGCGTGAAGCGACGTGGTCGGACGGGGTTCCGGTGACGGCGGGCGATTTCGAATACGCCTTCCAGCGGATTCTCGATCCCAACACGCTGGCGCAGTACGCGTCGCTTCTCTACCCGATCCAGAATGCGAATGCGGTCAATACCGGCCAGCTTCCGCCTGAAGAGGTGGGTGTGGTGGCCATCGACGACCGGACGCTGGAAATCCGCCTGGAGTTCCCGGCTCCCTATCTGCCGGGCCTGCTGACCCACTACACGACCTTCCCGGTGCCGCGTCACGTGGTGGAGGAGCATGGTGACCAGTGGGTGCAGCCGCGTAACATCGTCACCAACGGTCCCTTCAGGCTTGAAGAATGGGCGACGAACAATTTCGTCCACGTCGTGCGCAACGAACGCTTCTTCGACAATGAGAATGTCTGCCTGGACGAGATCTACTATTACCCGACGGTCGATTCCACGGCGGCCGCCCGCCGCGTCCGTAATGGCGAGCTGGACCTCAACAACGAATTCCCCGGCCAGCACATCGACCGGCTGCGCGAGGAAATCCCGGACTTCGTGCGCGTCAATCCGTACATGGGCACCGTCTATTACTCGGCCAATACCGAGCACGAAGACCTGTCAGACGCGCGCGTGCGCAATGCACTCGGCATGTCGATCGACCGCGACTTCCTGGCTCGCGAGATTTATCGCGATGGCCGCCCGCCGGCCTATTCGATGGTGCCGCCGGGCGTCGCGAACTATGCGGGCGGTGTCCAGGCGCGATGGGCCGATATTCCGGTCGATGAACGCCGCGAGATGGCGCGGGAACTGCTCATCGAAGCCGGCTATGGCCCCGACAACCCGCTGGAATTCGAATACACCTACCGCGCGACGGCGGACAATCCGCGTATCGCCCCAGTGGTTCAGCAGGACTGGCAGAGCATTGCCGACTGGGTGAATGTGACGGTCACGCAGATCGAGACCCAGATTCACTACGAAAACCTGCGGGCGGCCGGGTACGAGGTGGGCGATGGCGGCTGGATTGCCGACTACAACGACCCCTACAATTTCCTCTTCCTCGCGGAATCGCAGTCGATCCCGATGAATTATTCCCGCTACCAGAATCCGGCCTATGACGAGCTGGTCGCGCGGGCCAATCGCGAACTCGACATGGAAGTGCGTGCGTCGATGCTGGCGGAAGCCGAGCAGATGATGATCGACGACATGCCGATCATCCCGATCGTCTTCTACATCAACCGCGCGCTGGTGAACCCGAATGTGACGGGCTGGGAGGACAACGTGCTTCACATTCACCGGTCACGCTACCTGTGCTTCGCCGATGCCGACACTTCGGAGACGGGTGACACAGCCTCGGGCGACTGAGCCTCTCCCCGGTAACAGCATGCTTTTCCCCTTGCCCTGCCTGGCCTAGACTGGTCAGGCGGGGAGGGGGTTCGCCATGACAGATGAAAATCTGATCGACACGTCTGCGGGAATCGTTGCCGAAGGCGTGGCCGCCGGTGCCGTGGCGGGAACGCGCAAGGGGCGCCGGACTTTCTTCCGGCGGGAGAAACCTGCGGGTGAATGCCTGAATTGCGGCACGGCGCTTCGCGGGCGGATCTGCCACTCCTGCGGGCAGGATTCCGACGATTTTCACCGCCCGATCTGGCACCTGGTCCTGGAAATCCTCGACGGGCTGTTCTCGTTCGATGGCCGGTTCTGGCGGACCATTCCGCCGCTTCTGATTCGTCCCGGCCATATCACGCGGCAATATCTGTCAGGTGTGCGGGCCCGTTATGTTCAGCCCTTCCGTCTGTTGATCGCGGCGAGCGTGATCTTCTTCCTCGTCTTCTTTCTTACGAATGGCGGGTATTCCAACATCTTCGGCGGCGACGACAACGGTGAAATGCCATCGGCGGAAGTCCAAGATGAAGCGCTGGCCGAACTCGATGCGGCAGCCGAGCAGAGTCCCGAGGCCGCCGCCCAGATCGCCATCGCGCGTGCGGCGCTGGAACAGGCCCAGCGCGAGGTCGATGAGGTGGGCGAAAGTCCGACCATTCAGGCGTTGAGCCGTGCTGAACGCAACGAGGAAGTCAAACAGCAGCTCCGCGAATACCTGCTGCCCGAAGACTATCCCGATGTTGCGGCGCCTGCGCCTGATGAACCCTTGCAGCTCGGGTCAAACGATGGCTTCCGGATGACGCTGAACATCTACGAATTGCGCGATTGGCCGCTGCCGGCGCGGCGTTTCATAATTGCCCGGGCCGAGCGGATTATCGACAATCCGGCGAGCTGGTCCGAGGCGATGCAGCGCTGGACGCCGCGGCTGGTCTTCCTGCTGTTGCCGCTCTACGCGTTGTTGCTCGCCGTGCTCAATTTCTGGCGGCGCGGACTATACCTTTACGACCACCTGGTGGTGTCGCTGCACTTCCACGCTTTCCTGTTCATATTCCTGACGATCCTGATCCTGATCGCTCCGCTGATAAGCGGGGTCATTGGAACGCTGATCTTCCTGGTGTGGAGCAATATCTATCTCTACCGGATACACCGTGTCGTGTACGAGAATGGTCGCTTCATGGCCATTCTGCGTACTCTGACGCTGGACATCGCCTATCTGGTGATCCTGACGATTTCACTGCTCCTGCTCATGGTCGTCGGGCTGGTCTCGGCCTGAGGCTTCCTATTGCGGCCGGGCATGCCCGGAACGCAGTTGCGCACCCGGCCCCATCGCTTCGCGGGCTTCAATTGCCGCACGGACTTCGGGAAGGGACATCAGCGCATTGAGGCGGGCAGCGGCTTCTGCCGTTTCCGCTGATGCGCCGAACAGGGCCTGGAAAGCTTCCAGACCCGTCGGCAGGTGCGGGAAACGTTGGACGCGGACCCGTTCCTCCTCGCCGATTCCGGCCAGGCGGCGGGCCGCCAGAACAGCCTCCCGCAAGCCGCCGATCTCGTCGACCAGGCCCAGTTCCAGTGCCTGATTGCCGGTCCAGACACGCCCGCGGGCGATTTCCTGGACCCGGTCGAGCGGAATGTCACGGCCCTGGGAGACGCGCAAGGTGAAGTCGTCATAGATGTCCGAAAGGATGGACTGGATGCCGTCCCGCTGGGCATCACTCCAGCGCGTCTGGCTGGAATAGGCGAGGGCAAAGTCGCCACCGGCCGACACCGGTTCGATGTTCACGCCGACCAGTCCGAACGTGTCGTGCAGATAGAATTTCCCACCATAGACACCGATGGATCCGGTCAGGGTTGAACCATTGGCCACGATGTAGTCGGCCGGGGCGGCGATATAATAGCCGCCAGATGCTGCAGCAGAGCCCATGGACACGACCACCGGCTTTCCGGCTTCCTGAGCCCGGGTGATGGCGTCCCAGATCTGGTCAGAGGCAATGGCCGATCCGCCCGGCGAATCAATCCGCAGGACGATGGCCAGGATATTCGGATTGTCGGTCGCCGCAATGATGGTCTCGGCGAGCGTGTCGCCGGCAATCATCGGATCACCGCCCAGGAGGCCGTAGGCAATCTCGCCGGTGACGATGGCTCCCTGGCCCTCGATGAGCGCGATCACCGGCCCCGAATTGCGCATCGCTGGTGTCCGCGTCGTGGCGTAATCCTCGATGTCGACAATGTGGGCACCGTCGCCGGCCCGCTCGATCACGGCTTCGCGGGCGTCGATGACATGGCCCAGATGGTCGACCAGACCGGCTTCCTGGGCCGCTTCGGCGCTGTGGGGGGCTGATTCGATAAAGGCCTGAACACTGGCCTGCGTCTGCCCGCGGCCTTGGGCGATACCGCTCAGGGCGTCTTCGTAGATGGCGTCGATATAGGACTGCGTTGCTGCGAGATGTTCTTCGGTGAAACCGGTCTCGGTGTAGGAATTCGGGGCGTTCTTGTATTCGAGGAAGCGCACGAATTCGGCATCGGCCTCGACCCGTTCGAGCAGGCCGCCATAGAAGGGAATCTCACCGGCCAGTCCGGCAGCGGAGAAGGACGTCGTGTCCTGCAGCCAGATTTCGTCGGCCCCGGAAATGGCGAAGTAGTTCGTGACGGATGTGCCTTCGAACCCCTGCGCATGGACCACAACGAATTTGCCGGTCTCGCGGAAAGCGGCGAGGGCGCGGTGGATTTCTTCCGCATTGGCGGCAGCCATGCCGTACTCATTGGCCCGGATGAACAGGCCCGAGACGCGGCTGTCGCTTTCCGCGCGTTCAATCGTGGAGACGATCTCGACCAGCGACAGCGGATCGGCATAGCCGAACGGTGCGCGGTTGGGCTGGTCCCGGCGCGGGACGCGCAGATCAACCTCGACCACCAAGGCACCGGATGACGGCACGCCGCTGGCCTGTTCGAACCCGCTTTCGAACTCGGACACGGCGGACGAGACCCACCCGACGATCAGGATGATAAAGATAACCGGAACGAGAATGGAGGCGACGACGACGCCCACCATTGAACCGAAGAAAGTGATCCAGAACTGTTTCATGTGCGTCATGCCTCGCGCCGGGTTTCCGGCTGAAAGAATGCACAGGCCATGCCGCAGAATGGAAGCCGGAATCGCACGGGCTGTGCGAACCGGATGCGCGTGGATTGGGTGAGGCGGGAAAGAAATGGTCGGAGTAGCAAGATTCGAACTTGCGACCCCCGCCTCCCGAAGACGGTGCTCTACCAGGCTGAGCTATACTCCGAACCGAGGCGCGGCTTATAGCCACTTCCTCTGGCACGTGCAACGCGTCCGTGACAGCCCGTTGCATCCCGGCGAACAAGCCGCTATCTAGCGCCTCCGCCGCTGATGCGGTGGAGCAGAGTTGGGGCGTCGCCAAGCGGTAAGGCATCGGTTTTTGGTACCGACATTCCCAGGTTCGAATCCTGGCGCCCCAGCCACTGCTCTTTCCGGTACCGCCCGGTGATTCTGCAGACGCTGTCCGACACTGAGGCCTCCGAGGGGCCCGGATTCCGGCGCTGCTGACCTGACAGATCAACACGTTTTTGTGAAACGTGCCGATGGCGTTTCGGCTGGCCTGCCTCGCGTTTCAGGGGAATTCAGCCGCCGCAATGCGCGCCGTACAGGACATTGGACGGTGTTTTAGCGCTCGATGACCGTTTCAAGACGCAACGCGCGCTTGATTGCCGGGACACGCGGCGCTAGCGTCCGCTTCAATTGGGACGCGTGACGTCCGGAACGAGAGACAGCGGATCAACGCTGCGGTACGGGGAAGGGGTGCAACTTTTCATCTCCGTGAACGTTCAGGAAGCGCGTATCCGGAATTTTCCGGGCGGTCGGCCTTTGGCGCGGCGGCCACATCGAAGGGGCTTTGGCTGCCCGCAAGGGGAGCCATCAACATCCACCAGAGCACCGCAGGGCGTCGTCCGGCGTTCGCGGAATTACTGTGAGGCGAGACATGGCGAGAAAAACTGATTGGATCCGCACGTCGCTGGCGGCGGTCATTGCGGCGGGGGCCCTCGGCGGTACCGCCCAGGCGCAGCTCCAGACTGCGTTGAACGTGGCGCAGCAGTCGACGCAGGAAGGCGCATCGACCCAGCAGCAGATCGACAACATCGATGACGAGCGGTCCAACGCGGAACTCGAGTACCGCGCGCTCCTGCAGCAGGTGGAAAGCCAACGGCTCTATGTCGCCCAGCAGGAAGTGTTCATCCAGTCGCAGCAGAACGAACTCGACTCGCTGCGCCTCCAGATCGACAGCGTCGGCAACATCCAGCGCGACATCATGCCGATGCTGCGCGAGATGATCGAGAACCTCGAGAATTTCATCGAGCTTGATCTGCCGTTCCAGCAACAGGAACGCATGGACGAGATCGCCGACCTCTATGACATCGTCGACGATCCGGAAATCAGCCCGGCCGAAAAATACCGGGTCATCCTCAATGCCTACGAGATCGAAGCCGCCTATGGCCGTGGTCTGCGAACCTATGAAGAGACCACCGAGGTGGACGGCCAGGAAGTGACGACGTCCTTCCTGCAGGTCGGCCGAGTGGCGCTGATCCGTGATGACGGCAATGGCAATCTCGACCTGCTCTATCGCGGCGCGAGCGACTGGGTCGATGTCCCGTCCAGCGAAACCAACAATGTCCAACGGGCTTTCCGCATCGCGCGTGAAGTCACCACCCCGGAAGTCTTCCTGGTGCCCCTGCCGGGCTCGGAAGACCAGTAGGCCGGATCGAACGGAGATAAAGCGATGAAGACCACACTCAAAGCACTCGCTATGGCCGTCGGTTTCGGGGCCATGTTTGCAGCCGGAGCCGCCGCCCAGAACGCGCCGGCCTCGTCCATCAACGAACTTCTCAACCGCGTGCGCAGCGACGCCCGTGAAGCCTCGCAGGAAAACCAGCGCCGGCTTCAGGAGTTCCGCAACGAACGCAACACGCAGACGGCCCGTCTTGGCCAGGTCCGGGGTGAACTCGCCGCCCTTCAGGGCCGCGCCGACCAGCTCGAAGCGCAATTCGCATCCAACCAGGAAGAGATCGACCAGCTCGCCGAAGAACTCCGGGTCGCGCAGGGCGCGTTCGGTGAACTCTTCGGTGCCGCCCGTCAGACCGCCGGTGAATTCTCGGCACTGATCGGTGCCTCTGTCACCAGCTCGCAGCACCCGGGCCGTACGGCTCCGCTCGACGAGCTGGCCAACAGCCGGACGCTGCCGACCCGCAACGAGCTCGACCAGATCTGGCGCTCGGCGATTGCGGAAATGATCTATCAGGGCGAAATCGCCACCTTTAACTCCAACGTCGTGAACCTCGACTCCGATGGTCCGGTTCCGGTGACGCGCGTGGGGACTTTCGTGGCCTTCGCGACGCAGGGCGGGAATTCCAACTTCCTGCAGTGGACCACTGACGAGAACTCGAACACCGGCCGCTATCGCTTGCGTCTGCTGCCGGCCCAGCCGCCGGAAAACCTCCGCTCCGCCGCGACCAATCTTTACCAGGCCGACTGGGGCGAAGTTGTCGCCGGCCCGGTTGACCCGTCGCGTGGTGCCCTGCTGGAAATCTACCGTGACGTGCCTGATCTCGCCGAGCGTATCGAGCAAGGCCGCATCGTCGGTAAGATCATCCTTGGCCTGCTGGCCGTATCGGCCCTGTTCGGCATCTACCGCCTGCTGATGCTGGTCATGACCTCGTCGGCGGTGGCCGCCCAGAAGCGCCGGTCGACGCCGTCGCGCTCGAACCCGCTGGGCCGTGTCATGCTCGCCTACGAGAGCGTGAAGGATCACAACGACGAAGTGATCGAGATGAAGCTGGATGAAGCCATCCTGAAGGAAACGCCGAAGCTCGAATTCGGTCTGAACTTCCTGAAGCTGGCGGCCGGTATCGCACCGCTCCTGGGTCTGCTGGGTACGGTGACCGGTATGATCAAGACCTTCACCCAGATCACCCTGTTCGGTACGGGCGATCCCAAGATCATGGCGGGCGGTATTTCCGAAGCCCTCGTGACCACGGTGCTCGGCCTTGTTGCTGCCATACCTCTGCTGTTCATTCACAGCTTCGCGCAAAGCTTCGCGCGCGGCGTGCAGCAGACGCTGGAAGAGCAGGCTGCCGGTATCGTTGCCCGTCACGCTGAAGAGCGTGCCGGCGGCGGCAACGCCTAAGGGAGGTCGCGGGTTATGGATTTCCAAGGAGCCCTTTCAGGTCTCCAGGAGTTCCTCGACCGGGGAGGCCCCATCCTGGTAGTCATCATGATTGCCACCTTCGTGATGTGGGCCTTCATCCTGGAACGCCTCGCCTATTTCGGGTTCGCCTTCAAAGGTGACGCCCAACGGGCCATGAGGCAGTGGTCGGCACGGACCGACCACACTTCCTGGAACGCGCATGCGATCCGCGACCAGCTGGTCTCGGAAGTGAAGCAGCGCGCCGAGCAGAATGTGGAGCTGGTCAAGACCTTGGTCGCGATCGCCCCGCTTCTGGGACTTCTGGGTACGGTGACCGGCATGGTCCAGGTGTTCGACGTCATGGCGATTTCCGGATCGTCCGACGCGCGCGCCATGTCCGCCGGCGTGTCCCGCGCAACGATCCCGACAATGGCCGGGATGGTGGCCGCCCTGTCCGGTCTGGTTTTCTCGAACCAGATCGAAATGATGGCCAAGCGCCGGACTGCCCGCCTCGCCGACCAGCTTGAACTGGAGTAGACGATGCGCAGACGTACACGCAGAGCTGCCGATCAGGCCGACGTCAACATGACGCCGATGCTCGACATCGTCTTCATCCTGCTGATCTTCTTCATCGTCACGGCGACCTTCCTGCAGGAGCAGGGGCTGGACATGGTCCCGCCGCCGCCGTCGCCCGATCAGCCAGAAGAGCAGAATGTCGTCATTCTGGTGCAGGTCGATGAGGAAAGCCGGGTGTTCGTGAACCAGCGTCTGACCAGTGCCGACCGTGTGCTGGCGGCCGTGGCCCGGATCCGGGCCGAGGAGCCGAACAGCGCCGTTCTGATCCAGCCCAACAATGAAGCCGAGCTGGGCATCATTGTCGGAATCTGGGACGAAATGCGGGTCAACGAGATACCGGTGTCCATCCAGCGTCAGCGCGAAGCCGGCTGACGGACGGGAGAGAAGACATGGCAAGACGCCAAAGCCGCGTAGAAACCAGCGACGAGGAAATCGAGCTGAACATGACGCCGATGCTGGACGTTGTGTTCATCCTCCTGATCTTCTTCATCGTGACCGCTGTCTTCGTGAAGGAGCCGGGGGTCGAGGTTGACCGTCCCGACGTTATCCTTCTGGACGACGAACGTCCGACAATCCTGGTCGCCGTTACGAGTTCCGATGAAATCTGGGTCAATCGCGACGTATACGAGATGGCCCAGTTGCGGGGTGTGCTTGAGCAATTGCTTGAGGAGAACCCGCGCGCCGAAGCGATGATCCAGGGCGATCTGGGCTCGCCGGTCGGGACTGTTCTCGATGTCCAGGAAATGCTGACCGAGATGGGCGTCCGCGTCACCATCTCCGGCGACGAAACCTAAGGGAGACCGTCATGCAGACCATTGTCAGACTGGTTGTTGGAATCCCGATCGCCGCCATTGTGACCTTCGCCCTCTTCATGTTGATGCGGGTTCTGATTTTCACAGATGTGGCCTTCGATGAAGAAGAGCGGCCTGATCTGCGCTTCGACATCAACCCGGAGGTCGAACGCCTGAATGCGCGCTCGCGGGACACCTCGATCGAGGACGTCAATCGCGTCGATCCGCCGCCTCCGCCGCCGCAGATCGAGCGTCAGGCTGCTGACCTGCCGACCGAGAGCCTGACCACGATCGTGGGCCGGATCCCGGAATTCGAGGCCCCGCAGCTGAACAACAACAATGTCAGCTTCAACGTCAGTGACCGGAACGCCCAGCCGCTCGTGCGTATTCCGCCGAACTATCCGCCCCGGGCCGCCGAGCGCGGGCTGGAAGGCACCTGCACCATGCAGTTTGACGTGACGCCGGATGGCACGCCGACGAATATCGTGGCGACGTCGTGCACGAGCTCCATGTTCGAACGCGCTTCAATCCGCGCGGTTGAGCGCTGGCGCTACAGCCCGAAGGTCGAGAACGGCGTGCCCGTCGCCCGCCGCGGCGTGGTGACCGACATCGAATTCCGGATGGCCCCCGAGTGATTCCGATCGCCGGACGTTTTGATTAGAGGACCGAGATGACAAGCCAAACAAAAGTCCGTTCCGACCGGCGTTTCCGGTGGATGCTGGCCATGTCCGCGCCGCTCGTCGCCCTGCTGATTATCTTCATGAGCATCGCCGATGCTGAGGCCCAGCGCCGCAACCGGCAGGAAGATCAGGAAGGTAGCGAAGAAGACCGGACAATGTCCGCGCAGATGGGTGAACCCATTCTGGAAGCGCAGGAATGCCTGAACAACGACAACTTCACCTGCGTTATCAACACGCTGACGCCGTTGTTGAGCCAGAGCCCGAATAACTTCGAGCGTTTTGTCATCCACCGGATGCGGGGCGTGGCCTATTTCAGTTCCGACCGCAGCCAGCAGGCCATCCAGGACTTCGAGGCGGCGATCAATACCGGTGCAGCGACGACCGACGAGCGCGTAGCGCTGCGCATGAATATCGGCCAGCTCTACATCGTCAACGAGCAGTACTCGCAAGGTATTGCGGCCATGGAGCAGGCGATCCGCGAGGGTGCGACGCTCAATGCGAACCTGGCCATGATGCTGGCCCAGGCCTATGGCCAGGCCGAGCGGTATAGCGAAGGTATCCGCTATGCCCAGATTGCCTTTGACCAGGCCAGCCCGCGTGAGCGCCGGCATTACGACCTGCTGCTCTTCTTCCTGCAGCAACTCGACCGGGTCCCGCAGCAGCGCGATCTGATCCAGGAGATGGTTGAACGCTGGCCGGGTGAACGCAATTACTGGACGTCGCTCGTGGCCCTGATGGCGCGGACGAATGACGAGCAGGGCGCGTTTGAAGCCAACAAGCTGATGTATCTCAACGGCATGCTCAATGAAGAGCGCGAGATCATTCGTATCGCCCAGTATTACAGCTACTTCGAGTATCCCTATCGCGGTGCCGTGATCCTGGAGCGCGAAATGAATGCGGGCCGCGTCAACCGCACCCGCCAGAACCTGGAAACGCTGGCCAATATGTGGCGTCAGGCGCGTGAGTTTGACCGGGCTATCCCGGTGCTGCGCCAACTCGCCCAGCAGTCCAATTCCGGCGACGATTACCTGAAGCTCGCCGAAGCGCTGTATCAGGAAAATGAACTGGCCGATGCCGAAACGGCGTTCGAACAGGCCCTGCAACGCGGCGGTTTCAACCGTCCGGGCGATGCCTGGGCCCTGCTCGGCACCGTGCGCTATGAGCGTGGTAACCGTCAGGACGCGCTGCAGGCCTTTGGCCGCTGCTCGAACATGACCGAAAGCCGCCGGACCTGTCAGGGCTGGACGACCTTCATCAACGGCGAACTGGCCGCTGAAGAGCAGGCACGCCTGTTGCGGATCCGTGTGACGGTCGAAGAGTGCCGCAACACGATCCGCGAGGAACTGGTCATCATCACGCTGACCGGTGACGAGGACTCGTTCGACGAGGAAGGCCGCGCGATCGTCACGATCCCGGAGCGTTGCCAGCCTTACTTCAACCAGTATGGCGATCAGACTGCGGGCCCGGGCTTTGTTGCCGAGGTCGAGGAAGACGCCGAAGCTGATGCCGAAGGTGCCGAAGCCAGCGAAGCTGGCTAGGCCCTCTGCGAACCTGAAACGGGGAAGCCCCGGCCATTGCGGCCGGGGCTTTTTCTTTGCGCGGGTCCCAACAGGGGGGTGCGTTCGGGGACGGACAGCAGTTGGGGCGGCCGATAGCGGTCAATCAGATGGTTGGCGGCTTGATCAGTCTCGAAACGAAATATTATAGCATTTACATTACAATTATGTTATAAAGGGAATGGCTGCGTGGGGGCGCAGTTCGCGAAAGGAGACTTTTCGCCATGACCGCTTCCAGACTTGCGATGGGCCTGCCTGTTGCCGCCGGCGTGACGGCCGCGCTCTTCCTGCTGATGCGCACGCTCATCCTTGTGGAGCCGGGCGCGATGCCGGAAGAAACGCCGCGGCTGACATTCGATATCAATCCGGAGGTGAAGATTGTCGAGCCTGACGGTCCTACCCCCGACGAGATCGAAATGCTCGATCCGCCGCCTCCCATTCCGGAAGTGCCAGTCGACCCGACACCGCGCCCGGATGGTGAATTGACCGACTTTATCGGCGAGCTTCCCCGCCTGGATCCGCCTGTTATCGAGACCCAGAACACGAACTTTACGGTCGATGGCGATGCGCGTCCGGTGATCCGTATCGAGCCGGTCTATCCGAATTCCGCCCTGCAGCGCGGGATCGAGGGCGATTGTGTCATGAGCTTTGATGTCGGGACCGATGGTGTTCCGCTGAACGTTCGGGCCGACTGCACGAGCGCGGTCTTCACGTCGGCTTCGGTCCGGGCTGTCGAGCGCTGGCGCTATGACCCGATGGTGGTCAATGGCGAGCCCCGTGTCCGGAGCAATCTCCAGACCCGATTGAATTTCGAACTGAATGATTGAACCGGCATTCCAACCCATGAAAAAGGCCGCCGGAGATGTCTCCGGCGGCCTTGATCGTTGCCGGATGGAGCGAGGGCTTATTCGCCGCCTTCAGCCTCCGCGCTGGTTTCAGCCGCCAGTGCAGCGACTTCGGCATCGGCGAGGCCCACTGTCATCAGGGCGAAGGCCCAGTTCTGGGCCGTCTCGCGCAGCGAGTCGAAGCGCCCTGACGCACCGCCATGGCCCGCGCCCATATTGGTGCGCATCAGGGTCAGCCCGTCATCGGTGCGCTCATGGCGCAGGACGGCGACCCATTTGGCCGGCTCCCAGTAGGTGACGCGCGGATCGGTCAGCCCCGCCGTCGCCAGAACATGGGGATAGTCCTGGGCGGTGACGTTATCGTACGGGCTGTACTCCATCATCGTGTCGTAGTCGGTCGCGCTTTCGAGCGGATTGCCCCATTCAGGCCACTCCGGCGGGGTCAGCGGCAATTCCGCGTCGCTCATCGTGTTGATGACATCGACGAAGGGCACCGCGCCGATGGCACCGGCAAAGAGGTCCGGGGCCATGTTGATCGCCGCGCCGACGAGCAGGCCGCCCGCCGAACCGCCATAGGCGACCATGTTGCCACGGCTGGTATAGCCCTGGTCGATCAGCGCCTCGCCCGCGGACACGAAGTCACGGAAAGTGTTGATCTTGTTCTCCAGCTTGCCGTCGAGATACCAGCCATAGCCGCGCGCCATGCTGCCGCGGATGTGGGCGATGGCGTAGATCATGCCGCGATCGACCAGCGAGAGCGGCGTGACCCGGAAGGAAGCGGGGATGGTGATGCCGTAGCTGCCATAGCCGTAGAGCATCAGCGGGGCCGAGCCGTCCACCGGCGTATCGCGATGGTAGAGCAGGGTGACCGGGATCATCTCGCCGTCATGGGACGGGGCCATGATGCGGCGCACGACATAATCCTCGACATTATGACCGGACGGGATTTCCTGACGCTTCAACAGCGTGCGCTCGCGCGTCGCCATGTCGTAGTCATAAGTCTCCTCCGGTGTAGAGGGTGATTCATAGGAGAAGCGCAGCCGGTCGACGGCGAACTCGTATCCGCCATCAATGCCGAGCGAATAGGCTTCCTCGTCAAAGGCGATGTCGTGTTCTTCGCCGCTTTCCAGGTTGCGCACGACAATGCGCGGCAGGGCGTTTTCACGCTCCAGCCGCACCATCCAGTCGCGGAAACCGATGGCAGTGTTGATCAGCGTGCCGGCCCGGTGCGGAACGACATCGACCCAGTTTTCCCGGCCCGGCGCATCCATCGGCGCTTCGACGATCTTGAAGTCGACCGCTCCGTCCGCATTGGTACGGAAGTAGAGCCGGTCGCCGGCCTCGATCAGGTCGTATTCGACATCGGTTTCACGCTCGGCGACGAGGACGGGATCGCTCGTCGGATTGTTGGCATCGATCAGGCGCAGTTCCGACGTGGTGTGGCCCGAGGTCGAGATGACGATGAAGCTGTCGCCATCGGACCGCCCGACATTGACGAAGAAGCCGTCATCGGCCTCGTCATAGATGAGGTCGGCTTCGGCGGAGTCGATCGACTGCCGATAGACGCGCTTGGAGCGGCCATTGTCGTCCCGCCAGACCCAGAACAGGGTTTGCGAGTCATTCGACCAGGCGAAATTGCCCGTGCTTTCGTCGGTCAGCGTGGCGATGATCGCGCCACTGGCGACGTCCTTGATCCGGACCTCGTAATATTCCGAGCCGCGCGTATCGACGCCAAAGGCGAGATAGCGGTGGTCGGGGCTGTGATCGACATTGCCGAAGTCGAGGTATTCGAAGTCACCGGCCTCGGCGTCGCCGTCGAGCAAGATTTCCTCGTCACCTTCCGGTTCCCCGGTTTCGGGATTGACCTGGCGGCGGGCATAGATCGGATACTGGCCGCCTTCGCGGAAGCGCGTGTAGTAGGCGTAGGGGCCGTCTGCTTCCGGAACGGTGGAATCGTCTTCCAGGATACGGCCACGCATTTCCTGATACAGGCGTTCCTGGAGCGCGGCCGTGGGCTCCATCACCGCTTCGTAATAGGCGTTCTCGGCTTCGAGATGGTCGCGGATGTCCTGGCGCAGGACCGACGGGTCGCGCATGACTTCCTGCCAGTTGTCGTCGCGCAGCCAGCCATAATTGTCGACGCGTGTGCGGCCGACCTGTTCGATCTCGACCGGGCGGCGCTCGGCCACCGGGGCGTTGAGCGTCTGGGCCCGTGCAATCAGGCTGTCGGGCGCGGCTTCGGTCTCGGCCGGCGCGGCAACGGTCTGATCATCCATGTCATTCTCCTGACTGCAGGCCGCAGTCAGCGCGACAATCGCGCCGAACACGGCAAACTTGCTCACCAATTTCACAGGTCTCATGTCCCTCACCACTGACCGTTGATACGTGCTTCTGAATTACTTCTCGGCGTCTCCGGGACGGAAGTCCAGCACCGTTCCATTGACGCAATAGCGTTGACCGGTCGGCGCCGGTCCGTCGGAAAACACGTGGCCCAGATGCGCCCCGCAATTGGCACAATGAATCTCGGTCCGGGGCATGGCCAGCTTGTGGTCGGTCTTGGTCTCGACGCTGGCCGGGTCGGCAGGACGGAAAAACGATGGCCAGCCCGAGCCGCTGTCGTATTTTGCGTCGCCCTTGAACAGCACTTCGCCACAGACGCGGCAGGCAAAGTCGCCCGTCCGCTTTTCACTGTTCAGCGGGTGAGAGAAAGGGGGTTCGGTGCCTTCGGCAAAGGCGATGCGGTCGACATTGCCGGGCAAGTCCTTGCGCAGCCTTTCGATCTTGTCTTTGGGCAATCGGCTCATGTCTCGTCTCCCTGGCTGTTGCGCCGGGCCTCGATGGCCTGACCCGGATCGCGGCGTTCGATCCTTAATATGGGGGTTAGCAGCGAAATCGCGACCAGCACGACGGAAAGGCCGATGACCGGGATCCAGGCGGCATCGCGCGGGCCGACATGGGCCACGACATAGCCCATCAGAACCGCGCCGAGCGGCATACCGCCAAAGAGGCCGAGCTGGTAGACGCTCAAGACCCGGGCGAGCTTGTCCTTGGCGGCGTGTTCCTGGACCACGGCCCGGCTCAAGGAAATCGCGACACCGGCTCCCAGCCCCCAGAACAGGTCGAGCAGGTAAAGGCCGGCAAACGGCATGTCGAAACTGAGCAGGGCGAGGGACACCACAGTGACCAGCTGGGCCGCGACGATGACCCGTCCGGGCCGGTCGATATGTCCGAAACGGGCGAGCGCGGCATTGGCGATAAAGGCCCCCAGCCAGAACACGACAAGCAGGCTCGACAACGCCCCATAGCTGGCGTGGTAGACGTCCTTCACCAGCACCGGAATGATGACGAAGAAGCCGCCGCCGACGACGAAAAATCCGACAGCGACCATGATGGCCGTCATGGGCCCCAGGACATTGGACTGGATAACGGCGCCGATGCCGTCGACCAGGTCCTGGAGCGCATGCGGCTTGTCGGCCCGGCGCGACAGCATGCGTGGCATCAGGATGGCGGCCATCAGGCCAAGCGCAAAGCCACCCGCCTGAACTGCGAACAGCGGACCCGGCCCGATCAGCTGTGCGACATAGCCGGCGGCCATGCCGGCGATCTGGGCCCCGAACTGGACCAGCGAGGTGATGATCACCGCCTTCTGCAGGCTAACCGGCGTTCCCATGCGATTGGACAGGCGGACGATCGGGTTGATGACCGAATCCCGGGCCGGCATGACGAAAGCTCCGCACGTCCCGACTGCGAGCGCATAGACCAGCAGGGCTGAATAGGTCAGGAGGCCGAACATCAACAGGCCGGCAAGAATGGCCGCGAAGAGACTCGCCAGCCCGTAAAAGAGGATCAGAAGGATGCGCCGGTCACGGCGCTCGGCCAGTACGCCAGCTGCCGGCAGGAGTAGAAGCATGGGCAGGGTCAGGGCCATCTGGGCGAGGCCAAGGCGTTCCGGCGTTTCGGCAAGCGTGAAATAGACGACACCGGGGAACAGCGTTGTCTGAAGCCCGAAGCCAAAGAACCAGCCGGCGACGATCGCCAGATAGGCACGGAACGGAGGAGCGCTGGTCGCGGTCATCGGGACCATATGCGGGATTTGCCGCCCGGTCACAATGCGGCGGGCTGCCACGAGGATAGGGGTGCGGATGCTTGCAGACCACGCTTCCTTAACGCCTCGGGCCGCAAGTTGCGCTCCGTGATTCCCGACGGATGAACCGATGGCCAACGCCGAACCCTACGATCTGACGCAAAGCGAGCCCTTGTCCGGCAAGGCGCGCGAAGTGCTGACGCGCCGGCTGGCCGATATCGTCTGCCTTCCGTCCAGCCGGATCAGCCCGCAGGAGCGCTGGATTGTCGGCGATCTCCTGTTCGAGGTCCTGCGCAACAGCGACAGCCGCGAACGCCGCCGCTGCGCCCGCCGCCTGGCGGATATCGCCGACGCGCCTGCCGCGCTGGTGCGGATGCTGGCCTGCGACGCCTATGAGGTCGCCGAACCCTTGCTGGACCGTTCCGCCGCGTTGACGGATTTCGATCTGCTGGAAGTCATCCGGGCCGGCAAGACCGATCACCGTGTGGCCATCGCCCGTCGCGAAACCGTATCGGAGACCATTGCCGCGGCGCTCGCCGCGACCGGCGAGGCTCCGGTCATCAATGCGCTGTTGAAGAACCCGCAGGCTCATCTCGCCCCGCCGACAATGGAATTCATCGTCTCGGCCGCGAAGGACGAGACGGCTTATGCGCGGCTGGTCATCAAACGGCTCGAACTACGCCCTCGGCAGGCCTTCCGCCTGTTCTGGTGGTCGGAACACAAGGACCGGCTGGCGCTGCTGGAGCGGTTCGGGGTTGATCGGACCGTCATGATCGAGGCGGCTGAGGACGTGTTTGCCCTGGCTGCCGCCGAAGTCCGTCAAGGTCAGGCCGACGCACTGGTGACCCGCGCCCTGAAATTCGTCGACCGGCGGCAGCGCAACCGGCGTGCCGCAGAACGCAGCCGGTTTGGTTCCCTGGAGGGCGCGGTCGCTGCCATGCGGCAAAGCGGGCCGACATCGGAAATGATCGAGGAGATCGCCCGGCTCGCCGGGATTGCACGTCCCCTGCTGGCCCGCATGTTCGACGATATGGGCGGCGAGCCGCTTGCCGTGCTCTGCAAGGCGACGGGTGCTGACCGGGATACGCTTTATGCCTTCTGGGCCGGGCTGGGCCGTCCGGAAGGCTCGGATGGCATTGAGCAGGCGCGGATCGTTTACGACACGCTCTCGGTGGAAAAAGCGCAGACCATTCTGCGCTACTGGGACTGGGCCAATATCCAGGGCGGCTCGACCGGCTGACAATGCTGACGGGAAGCCGCCGCGCCTCACAACGCCGACGGCGGCGATTTTCTGCCTGCTGAACTGAATCTCGTCCCCACTTTGTCTGGTCTTCCCCGGCCAGCGCAGCTAAAACCGCCCTTGAGAGGGGCGGCTCCGCACCGGATTCGCGCATTTGGGGAAGCAGCATGCTCTACGGCGTAAGCCTCAGCATCATTCTGGCGATCTTGTGGGCCGTCCTGTCCGGCTATTTCGACAAGCCGCTGCTGCTGGGTCTGGGTGCCGTCAGCATCCTGGTGACGCTCTTCCTTGCGATCCGCATGCGGATCGTTGACCGCGAGGCCGCGCCCTTCCTGCGCTTGCCAACACTCATCCCCTTCTACGGTTGGCTTGGCGGCGAGATCGCGAAGTCGAATGTCGCCGTGGTGAAGGCGTCGCTGAAGCCGTCCATCGACATCACGCCGCGGCTGGTGCGCGTGCCGGTCGAGGCCCGGTCTGACCTGGCGCGCTGTGTCTTTGCGAACTCGATCACGCTGACGCCGGGCACGGTGACTGTGGAGGTCGAGGAAGACGGATTTCTTGTTCATGCGCTGACACCGGACTTCACGGCTCCGGAAGGCTTTGCGGACATGAACGCCAAGGCCGCGAACGCGACTGACGGGCGGGAGCGGACCTCGTGATGTTCTGGGTCAATCTCGCCGCAGCGCTCTGCATGTCGGTGGCGATGGCACTGATGCTCGCGCGGCTGTTTGCGGGACCATCACTGTATGACCGTGTTCTGGCGGCGAACAGTTTCGGCACCAAGACCGTGCTTCTGCTGTTGATTTTCAGCCTTCTGACTGGCCGACCGGACGGGGTCGACATCGCCTTGCTGTATGCGCTGATCAATTTCATTGCGACGATCGCGATCCTGAAATTCTTCCGGTACCGCTCGCTGGAGATTGCGCTGGCGCAGATGTCCCTGCGCCGGGCCATTGGCGGGGAGGATGACGAATGACCGGGATGGAAATTCTTCGTCTGGTCCTTGATGCGGCCAGTATCGGCATGATGGCGACCGGCATGGTGTTCGTGCTGGCCGGAGCCCTGGGCGTGCTACGCCTGCCGGACTTCTTCACGCGCATGCATGCGGCCGGCGTAACCGATACGCTTGGAGCCGAGCTGATCATCTTTGGTCTGATCCTGCAGTCCGGATTTACGTTGTTGTCGGCAAAACTTCTGCTGGTCGGCTTCATCCTGTTCCTGACCAGCCCGACGGCGACCCACGCCGTGGCGAACGCCGCGCACCGGGCGGGACAGAAGCCGCTTCTGTCGCGTCACCACCCGGCGCATCCGCGTGACCGTGTCGAACAGGGTGGCGAATGATGGACGGTTTTGACTGGACCCAGCTTCTCGATTTCGCGCTGATGGCAATGCTGCTGGCCGTCGGCATTGCCATCGTCCGGCTGCGCAATCTGTTTGCCGCAGTCATGCTGATGGGCGTCTACAGTCTTCTGTCGGCAGCCTGGTTCGTGACGCTGGACGCGGTTGATGTCGCCTTCACCGAGGCGGCCGTGGGTGCCGGCATTTCCACCGTCCTGATGCTCGGGGCGATGCTGCTGACGGCGCGTGAAGCCGAACCGGTCAAGGCCGGCCGGCACTGGGCGGCTCTGGTCGTGGTTCTGGCGACAGGTGCCGCGCTCTTCTACGCCATTGGGGACATGCCGGCCTATGGCGATCCGAATTCGCCGGCCAATGCCTATGTGGGTCTGGATTACCTGATCCGGACACCGCAGGAAATCGCTGTTCCGAACGTCGTGACCGCGGTTCTGGCGAGCTATCGGGGCTTTGATACGCTCGGCGAAACGGTGGTGATTTTCGCGGCCGGTCTCGGCGTCATGCTGTTGCTCGGCCTGGGCGGGCGCAAGCCGCGCCGGGACACCGAGGAGGAGGATGAGGCATGAGCCCGCATCTGGTCCTCCGTGTCGTTTCCAAGCTGTTGATCCCGATCATCGTGGTCTTCGGATTTTACGTACACTTTCATGGCGACTACAGCCCGGGTGGCGGCTTCCAGGCCGGTGTCATCATCGCCTCGGCCGTGATCCTTTATGCGCTGATCTTCGGCGTGGAGGCTGCCCGCAATGCGGTGCCCCCGCTGGTGGTCCGGATCGGGGCGGCCCTGGGTGTCCTGATCTATGGTGGCGTCGGCGTGGCAACGCTGATCATGGGCGAGAACTATCTCGACTATGACGTGCTGCACCCCGATCAGGCCCACCATACCGGCCAGCATATCGGCATTCTGCTGGTCGAACTGGGCGTACTGACGACGGTGTTCTCGGTGATGCTCGCGATCTTCTATGCCTTTGCTGGCCGTGCGCCCGACATCCCCGAAGAGGAGTGGTGAGATGGTCGAGTTGATCGCCGAACGCTTCAACTTCATCGTCGTCATCATATTGATGATGACGGGCCTCTATGCCGTCGTGGCGACCGGAAATCTGGTCAAGCGCCTGGTCGGCCTGTCCCTGTTCCAGACCTCGGTATTCCTGCTCTACATCACGCTCAGCAATGTTGCGGGCGGATTGCCGCCCATCCTGCCGGCAGATGCCGGTTATGGAGGAGAGGGCGGACATGGTGGTGACGCGGCTCATGGCGGCGACGCGGCCTATGGCGAGGCTGCAGCGCAGGGCACGGATGTCATTTATTCCAACCCGCTGCCGCACGTTCTCATCCTGACCGCGATCGTGGTCGGCGTGGCAACGCTCGCGGTGGGACTCGCCCTGGTTGTCCGGATCCGCGAGACCTATGGCACGATCGAGGATGAAGCCATCAACCGCGCCGATTATGCCATCGACAGCGAGGAGAAATCCTCATGATGGAGTGGATTGCTGCTCTCGTGCCGGCGCTTCTGACCGAGCATGCCCCGGCCGTTCTGGTCGTGGCTCCGCTGCTGCTCGCCGCGGTCGCGGCCCTGATGCCCGAAGGGCGCAGCGCCTGGGCCATTGCGCTGGTCGGAACGCTCGTGTCCGCCGTGCTATCCATTGTCGTGGCGGTCGATGTCCAGACCGGCGGGGTCGTGAGTTACGCACTCGGCGGGTGGGAGCCCCCGGTCGGGATCGAGTTCCGCGCCGATGCGCTGAATGCGGCGCTCCTGTTGCTGGTCTCAGGCCTGGGCCTGCTAAGCGTGGTCTACGCCCTGCCGAGCGTTGCCGACGAGATCGAGCCGCACAAGCGCGCCCTGTTCTATTCGGCTTTCCTGGTGTGCTTTTCCGGCCTGCTTGGCGTCGCGATCACGGGCGACGCCTTCAACATGTTCGTCTTCCTCGAGATTTCCTCGATCTCGACCTATGTGCTGGTCGGCATGGGGGCGGGGCAGGACCGCCGGGCGCTGACCGCAGCGTATAACTACCTGATCCTCGGTACGATTGGCGCGACCTTCTTCGTCATCGGGGTCGGCTTTCTCTACATGGCGACCGGCACGCTTAACATGGCCGATATCGCCACGCGCCTGCCGGACCTGAGCGGCAGCCGCGTGGTCCAGGCGGCCTTTGCATTCATCATCGTGGGGCTGGGTCTGAAAGCCGCGATGTTCCCGCTGCATCTCTGGCTGCCAAACGCCTATGCGTTCGCGCCGAATTTCGTGACCATTTTCCTGGCCTCGACGGCCACCAAGGTGGCGTTCTACACGCTGATCCGATTCCTGTTTGACGTTTTCTATCCCGATGCGGCCTTCGTGCAGGCCTCCTTCGTCTGGGTGTTCGCGGTGCTGGGCGTGATCGGCATGATCGCGGCCTCGGTCCAGGCGGTTTTCCAGAGCGATGCGCGGCGATTGCTGGCGTTCTCCTCGGTGGCGCAGGTCGGTTACATGATGCTGGGCCTCGGCATGGGGTCAGCAGCCGGTATCTCGGCCGGGCTTCTGCACCTGATGAACCACGCCATGATGAAGGGTGCGCTCTTCATGGCGCTTGGCGGTTTTGCGATCCGTTTCGGCGTGCGCCGGATTTCCGATCTCAACGGGCTGGGGCGGACGATGCCCGCGACAGCGGTCGCCTTCACCATTGCCGCATTGTCGCTGGTGGGCTTGCCCGCAACGATCGGCTTCTGGTCGAAATGGTATCTGGGCATCGCCGCGCTCGAGCAGGGCTGGTGGTGGGCGCTCGCGGCGATCATCATTTCGTCCATTCTCGCCTTCTTCTATGCAGGCCGGCTGTTGCTGGCGGTGTGGATCGCGAAGTCGCCGGAACACCATGGCGTACCGGCGCGGGCGCGCTCGCCGATGATGATGATCGTGCCGCTGTGGATACTGGCAGCGGCAAACATCTGGTTCTTCTTTGATCCCGAACCGCTCCTGGCGCTGGCGCGTGCCGCCGCCGATGCCGCGATCACGGGGGCGGGACAATGACGCCGGAACTCTCCCTTGGCCTCGCGCTGGCCATTCCCGCCTTTGCCGGGGTGCTGATCAGCCTGCTCGGCCGGTTCCCGAACATTCGCGAGGCGGTCACGCTGGTTGCGTCCGTCCTGCTTGCCGCCAATGTTGCCTATCTGGTGTCAGTGACGGGTGCGCGGCCTGAACTCAACATACTCGACATGGGCGGCGGGCTGTCGCTGCGCTTCGAGCTGGAACCGCTGGGCGCGCTCTTCGCTGCAGTTGCAGCCGGGCTCTGGATCGTCAATTCGCTCTATTCCATCGGCTATATGCGCGGGAATGGCGAGAAGAACCAGACGCGTTTCTATGTCTGCTTCACCATCGCCATTCTCAGCGCGATGGGCATCGCGCTGTCAGCCAACCTCCTGACCATGTTCCTGTTCTACGAGGCGCTGACCCTGTCGACCTATCCGCTGGTTGCGCACAAGGGCGACGCCAAGGCGCGGCGCGGCGCAGCGATCTATCTGTCGATCCTGCTCGGCACCTCGATCGGCCTGCTGCTGCCCGCGATCATCACGGTGCAGTACCTCGCCGGGTCCACGGACTTCACGCTCGGCGGAATTCTCGGCAGCGAGGTGTCGCCGCTGGTGTCATCCATCCTGCTGATCATGTTCGCATTCGGGATCGGCAAGGCGGCGCTGATGCCGGTCCACCCCTGGCTACCAAACGCCATGGTCGCGCCAACACCGGTCAGCGCGCTCCTGCATGCCGTGGCGGTCGTGAAAGCCGGTGTATTCTCGGTCCTGAAGGTCGTGACCTATATTTTCGGACCCGCCCTGGTCCAGCAGCTCTGGGCCGCTGATGCGCTGGCGTGGATCGCGGCCATCTCCATCGTGCTGGCCTCGCTGATTGCGCTGACCAAGGACAATCTGAAGGCCCGGCTCGCCTTCTCCACGGTCAGCCAGCTGTCCTATGTGACGCTCGGCGCAATGTTGGCGACACCGCTGGCCCTGATGGGCGCGGCGCTGCAGATCGTCATGCACGCCTGGGGCAAGATCACGCTCTTCATGTGCGCCGGCGCAATCTACACCGCGACCAAGAAGACCGAGATTTCCCAGATGCGGGGGCTGGGACGGCTGATGCCCTGGACGTTCGGCGCGTTCGCCGTCGGGGCGTTTTCCATCATCGGCCTGCCGCCCTTTGGCGGGACCTGGCCCAAACTCTTCCTGATGCTGGGCGCAATCGACACCGGTCAGGCCATCCTGATCGCGGCGCTGATCATCTCGTCCATCCTCAATGTCGCCTATCTGCTGCCAATTCCGGGCCGGGGTTTTTACGAGAAACCGGCCGAAGAGACGCTGCCGAAGAAGACGCCCATGCTGGTCGTGCTGCCGCCCGTAATCACGGCGGCGGGCGCAACCGCGCTCTTCTTCCTGATCGAGCCGATCCGCGCTTTCCTTGCGCCGGTATTTGACGCGGGAGTCCCCACGCCATGACCGACACGCCCAAACCCAAATCCAAAGCCAGGGGCGGAACGACCGCTGCGTCCGACGCCATCCATCCGGCCGCGCGCTATTTCCTGTGGCTGGAATCGCCGGCCGTGAAAGCCGGTTTCCTGTTTGCGATTGGTATCGCCTCGATCGGGCTCGGCGCGCTCGATTTCATCCACCACCGGCATGAATATGTCAGCTGGGCGGAATGGCACGGCTTTTACGCCTGGTTCGGCTTTGCGTCTTTTGCCTTTGCCGTCCTGATGGGGTGGCCGTTGCGGGCGCTGCTCGGCCGCAAGGAAGATTATTACGAGAAGGCGGCCGGGGATGATTGACGCGCTCCCGCTCATCACGCCGGCACTGCCGGTCATTCTGGCCGGGCTGATCGCCGGGCTGATCCCGAATTATTCGGTTCGCAAGGTCGTCACGCTCCTCGGCCCCCTCGTGGCGGCGGCACTCTGGTTCGCGGTCGATATTCCCGGAACCTACGGGGTCATTGCCGCGGCCGGATTCGAGTTCGAGACCTTCCGCTTCGATGCACTGAGCCGGATATGGGGCCTCGTCTTCATCATCGCGGCCTTCCTCAACAGTATTTACGGTCTGCACGACCGCGACCGGATGCAGGATGCCTCGGCGCTGGTCTATGCCGGGGCCGGGCTGGGCGCAGTGTTTGCGGGCGATTTGCTGACGCTGTTCTTCTTCTGGGAGCTGACGGCGCTGTCCTCGGTCTTCCTGATCTGGGCGACCGGAACGCCCGCCTCTTTCCGGGCGGGGCTGCGCTATCTCGTGATCCACGTCCTGTCGGGCGTTCTGCTGCTGGGCGGATCGGTGATCTACGCCACGTCGGGCGGTTCGTGGGAATTCGGAGCCATCGGGCTGGACGCCCCGGGCGGCTGGCTGATCTTCCTGGCCTTCGGGATCAAGTGCGCCTTCCCGCTCCTGCACAACTGGCTGCAGGATTCCTATCCGAAATCCACGGTCGTCGGCGCGGTCGTGCTCTCTGCCTTCACGACCAAGCTGGCGGTCTATGCGCTGGCGCGGTCCTTCGCGGGCACCGAAATCCTCATTTATCTCGGCGCGGTCATGACGGCCTTCCCGGTCTTCTTCGCGGTGATCGAGAACGATCTGCGCAAGGTGCTGGCCTATTCGCTGAACAACCAGCTGGGCTTCATGGTCGTGGGTGTCGGTATCGGGACCGAGCTGGCGCTCAACGGCGCGGCGGCCCACGCCTTCGTGCACATCATTTACAAGGCGCTGTTGTTCATGAGCATGGGCGCGGTGCTCTACCGGGTCGGGACCGTCAAGGCGTCCGAGCTCGGTGGCCTGTTCAAGTCGATGCCCTTTACGGCCATTTTCTGCCTGATCGGCGCGGCGTCGATCTCGGCCTTCCCGTTGCTGTCCGGTTTTGTCGCGAAGTCTCTGACGCTCGCCGCTGCTGCCCAGGAAGGCCACTGGGTCGTATGGCTGATCCTGGTCTTCGCCTCGGCCGGTGTGCTGGAGCACTCGGGCATCAAGATCCCGTATTTCGCCTTCTTCGCTCATGACAGCGGCAAGCGGGTCAAGGAAGCACCGGCGAACATGCTGCTGGCGATGGGGATCGCCGCGACGCTGTGCATCACAATCGGGATCTGGCCGCAATATCTCTATGCCATCCTGCCTTATGCAGTCGATTATCAGCCCTACACGTTCGACCATATCGTCGGGCAGATGCAGCTCCTGCTGGCAGCCATGTTCGCCTTCGCGCTGCTGATGCGGCTTGGCCTCTATCCGGCCGAGCGGCCCAGCATCAATCTTGACACCGACTGGCTCTATCGCCGGCTCGGCGACGGTTTCGTGCGCTGGAGCTGGGCGATGCTCGACCGGCTGATGGCGGCTGGCGGACACCAGCTGACCAAGGCGCGACACAAGCTGGGAGAGCGCTTCTTTGCGGTGTTCAGCCCCGCGGGCGCGCTCAGCCGGGATATTCCGAGCGGCGTTCTGGCCATCTGGACCAGCGTCCTGCTCGGCATTGTCCTGCTCGTCGCCTATCTCGCCGGATAGGAAAGAAATGGCGGCTGTTGGCTTGTGTTGGCAACGGCATGACAGACGGGGAAAAACAGGGGGTTACCGTCACTCCGGAGATGGCTCGTCTGGCTGGGCAGTTTTTGATTGAAGCGGGCCTTTTGGGTGGTATCGCCCAGACCTCACTCGATCCAGCTGACGTTCCAGTTGTTCAGGAAGCGCTTCAGCTTGCATTGTCCGGAGATCGTAGAGAAAGCGCTTAATGTCGTCGCTTAGCTCGTAGAGCTTCCCGACAAATTGGATGATATCTTGTGCGGTTCGTTTGAGCGGCGCGTATTCCCGGTTGTCCTGCCGTTTATAAATCTCCTTGAAGGAATAGGGGCGGAATACGACTTCAGAGTGGGTTTCGACTCCGCCCTTGTTGAAGCTTTCTCTCATCACTTCGCCATGAGCAAGTTCATTGCGTTTCTTGCTTTCACGGGTTGCCTTTTTGCGCAGATTAACCCAACGAGCGTGTAATCCCGGGTTATTTCTTGTCGCGTAGCTGACAGCGGCATGGGTCATATCGATCTTGCCTTTGAATGATACGACCTCCCAGAAGGCCCGCGCGGCAGCGCCACCGCCGATTCCTGACGGGTCAACAGCTTGAACGAAGACGTGGTGGAGTAAGACCTCTATGTTGCCCCAGGCGGTTGTGGCTACGCCTACAGCCAAGTGGGTGTCGGCCTCGGTAGCAGGATTGGGTTTTCCAGCCATGTCAGATCCAAATAAGAATGACGAGCGCAGCGACGAGGAAACGGCGCGCAATCGCGACGAGATCGTCAAGCGCATGTTGAAGGCACCGCCGAAGCCGCACAAGGAATTTCAAGAAAAAGGCTAGCCAGGCGGCGCGTATTCATGCGGCCGCGTGGCATACCGGCGATCACCGGGCAGACGGACAACTTCGGGGAAAAGGCAGGAAGCGATATCCTCCCGGCTTAGATGGCGGATTTTTATTGCGGCCTGGGCCAATGCGCTGCTGCCGCCTCGATTTGGCGGAAAGACAACTATCCGTTCACAGTCGGGGTAGCGCGTAGCGATGTGCCTTAGAGTCGGGATTTGGTCCGAGTCACCAGTGACCAGATAGACATGGTCGATACGTTGGTCGAACAAGTCTTCGATCGGCATGATGGCGAGATTAACGTCGGACTGTTTTTCCTCGGCTTTCTGGAACGTCTCGCGACATTTTGCGCGGCAGTTGATGTCAGCAAGAGCGAACGTTCCCAGAACCGGTTCACATCCGACGATTTCCAGCGCTGACTTGTATTCGCCCCATCGGTGTATTCGAGCGGCGTTGGCGAAATGCCTCGGCCGGGCAGTGCAATAAACGACGCGTTCAACCATATGGCCGTTTTCTCCTGCCAGTTTTTGACAAAGCAAACGCAGGTTCAGCCACTTCAGATGCGGTGCGCCAAATTCATCAAGGCCACCGTGGACATTAAATCCGTCGACATAAAATCCGGCGCGATTGGGCAAAATAAAACCCCGCAGGTTTGCGCCTGCGGGGGTGTTCCCGATCACTCGGAAACGTTGACAGGCTTCAAGTAGTCCAAAACCCCCGAAATGTCAATATTTCTACCACTGCCTGACTCGCCATATCTACTTTAACCTGTAGAATTTCAATCTGCAAAGGGGGCTTCAATCCACTAGCTGGAGACGTGCGGCGCTCGAAAAGCCATTTTTTCGTTGCGCGCTTTCCAAACGGAAAGCCGGATAGGAAAGAAATCCTCCTATTTTGCCTGGCGCAACGCATGCGTGTGTTTGCAGCTGACACCAATCAATAGGAAAGTTATCCTCACCCGTCCGGCGCTTCCTAGCATTAGCGCGAAGCCAGAGATGGATGAGGTGATGAAACACGCCGACCTGACAGAGTTTGACGCGCCGCGCGCCCGGCTGGTCCGTGAAGCCGTCGCGTATGCCTTCAATGTCTCGCCTGACGAGATGATCGCGCCGACCCGACGATCCTCCTCTGTCGCGCTGGCCCGGCAGGTCGCCATGTATCTGACCCATGTCGCGTTCGAGTTGAGCCTGTCCCAGGTGGCGGTGTTTTTCGGACGGGACCGGACGACGGCGTCTCACGCCTGCCATGTCGTCGAAGACCGCCGGGATGATCCCGAATTCGACGCCTGTCTGGACCGGCTGGAAGGATTTCTGCGGGCTGCACCGGAACCGGGGCCTGGCCTCGATTTCCACGCATGATGTCTGGCAGCGCCCCGCGGTGGATGAAACGCCTCGCCAAGGGAACCGCGCGCCTGTGCGCCCTGGATGCCGCTGCAACGTCCTATGGCGTGTTTCCGGGCGGTGACCGGCGGCGCAGGCCCATGGCACGCGTCCCGGCCGAGACCGTGCGGCAGGCCCGGGCCGCCGGATGGATCGTTGCGGACGGGGCGTCCTTCAGCTTGACGGATGACGGCCGCGCCGTTTTGCAGGTGCGCGACAACGAAACCGATTTCGCCGCTCGTCATCGCACACTGGCGGACACCCCCGTCATGGTCGGGCGACGGATCGAGACGGCGAAACGTAATCTCGATGAATCGCCACTGGCGCGATGGTCCCGGCCACTGCCAGGGGGCGGTTCACCCTTTCTGACACCCGAGGAATTTGCAGCCGGGGAGCGGTTCCGGGCGGACTATCACCGCTCGACCCTGTCCGCGCGGGTGACGAGCCACTGGTCCGCACAACCCGGCAGCCCCGGCCGGTCGGTACGGGATCCGGCTGATGCGCCGGTGGCGGCGCTGTCGGCCAGGGACAGGGTCATGGATGCGCTGGATGCACTGGGGCCGGGGCTCGACCGGGTCGTGATGGCGGTGTGCATCCGCGAATTGCCGATGGACGGCGTGGAGCGGGAATTGTCCTGGCCCAGCCGGTCAGGAAAACTGGCATTGAAACTCGCCCTGCAGCGTCTCGCGCTTCACTACGGCCTTGCGCCGCAGCCCGCGCGTCAGGCGGCGACGGAGCCGGCCTCGCGCTGAATGCGGGCGATCATGGAGTTCAGCCCGTTCGAGCGTTGCGGTGACAGGTGCTCGGCCAGGCCTATTGCCTCGATGACTTTCCGGGCGTCGACCGAGAGGATTTCCTCGGCGGTGCGTCCCGAGTAAAGCCGCAGCAGAAGCGCGGCGAGGCCGCGAACAATATGGGCGTCGGACTGGGCGCGGAATGTCAGGCGGGGAGGCGAGCTGTGTTCGACGTCGCTGATCAGCCAGACCTGGCTGGTACACCCCTTGACGCGATTGGCGTCGGTCATCTCGCCGGGCGGGAGTGCCGGCAGGGCTTTGCCCAGATCAATCAGATAGCGGTATCGCTCCTCCCAGTCGCCCAGGAAGTCGAATTCGTCGATGATGGACTGGATATCTGTCTGTATGCCGGTGCTCATGCCTCGCACCTAAGGCGCGGAGGCAGCTGACGCAAGCTTTCAGGAGTCGGACGCGGTCGAGGCGGCTTCGCGTTCTTCTAGCCAGCGATTGACCCGAACGGCGGCGACGTCGGCCAGGATGTCGAGGAAGTCACCGGCTTCGGCACCCGCTTCACAGATCGCTCCGGCCTGATCGCAGAATTCCGTGACCTGGCGCGTCATGTCCTGGGCATCAGCCACGACGGCGTCCGCATTCGCTTCGCCGTGCCCGAGAAGAGCAGACGGCGCGAAGGCGCTGACGACGGCAATCCAGAAGGCGGCGCGGAATACGAACATCATGGGCGTCTGTCCTCGAACTTACAGGTTTCCTGACCTGCAACTCTCAGGCTAGACGCGTGTTCCCGAAAAAGCGAGAAAAAGCCAAATTAATAAGAAATGGAGATCAAACACAAAGGAAAAAATTCTAATAAATAAAATTCGATACTTCCTGTTTACGTTTGATACACCCTGTTTCGTACCGGTACAATTTTGTTAACCTTTAGCCGCCCCGGCGGGATTGTGCCGCCTGCAGGCAGTCCGAGACGTCGATCAGCGCATGCTGGGCGATGCAGAAGGAATCCTCGTACTTGAAATGACCGGCCGCGACACATTGCTCGAGATTGATCCGGGCCCAGGCCAGGCAACGCTGTGCCAGGGGGTCGGCCAGCAGCTGGGCCAGCGCCTCATCGGAATAGACAGAGTCCGTCGAAATGGCGCGCAGGGCGGCAATCGAGAGAATGCGGCCAACCCGGACGCGGTCGGGTTCATAGGCGACACCGACTTCCAGAGCGAGCTCGGGCGCGGACCGGCGTACGCTGGGTGAGGGGGCCTGGGGCAGGCCGGAAAACTCGCTGGAGGCCGCGCCGAGATCGTCGGCTCCATCAACAAACTGGGTCGAGAACAGGTTCAGGCCTGGCGGGAGCGGGCGTTGGCCCGCCAGCTGGATGGCCGCCAGGCGAGCCTGACGGTCACGGGCCACGGCATTGGCCCAGCGCGCGGACTGCAGATCGTAGGCGGCCATGCGGAATTGTTCGCCGACTTCGCGGATCTCGCCTGAATCCTCTTCGATCACCTCGAGTACGGAACTGCTCGCTTCGCCGGAATGGCGAAAGGCGGTCGCATAGGCCGGGTCATTCAGGAGGCCGCGGATGGCCGCGTCACGGCCGTAGTAGTCGGCAACGTCGCGCACATCGTCGAGGAATTCGGGGTGCTGTTCGGCGATCAGCGAAGCGTAAGCCAGCCAGGCCTGGGCCAGGCGTTCCTCACCGAGATAGGCGGACAGGGAGTCCATGGCGTGGTCGAGATCATCGCCTGAGCTTATCGGGGCGCGGCGGATTTCACCCAGCGTGCGGTGATAACCGGCATATTCACCGGCAGACCGGAGCACGATATCGCTGTCGCCGCCCGGGGCCGGACGTTCGGCCGGCACATCGAGACGGAGCACGGGGGTTTCGCCCGCCTGCGGCTCCTCCTGGGTCGCGGCGTCCTGATAGGCCGTCAGCGCGAGCGCCGTCGCAGTAAGAATGGCAAGCACGATCAATCTCCCCGTCGAAGTGCAGCTTTCAACATCTTGCGCCCTGACGCTTTTTTCCGCCAGATGCCTCGCGCAGATTATCAGGTCCGGAGCGTCAGGGATTCGTTAATCTGACAACCTTAGCGATTCACACCTTGTTAAGACTCCCGGCAAAGAGTCGGGCTGGCCGGAAAAGCGAGTCGCGGCAAGGCACGAGAACCCGAATTGCTTGAGAAAACTACCATAGCCATCGCGCGAAATGGAGGCTGGATCGCACACTTGTCCTGGGTGGCAGGTCTGGCGCTCTGTGCCTCTTCCATCATGGCCGCAAGCGGGCTGGAGCCGCTCGCGGCTGGGGTTGCGGTGGCCTCAGCGGCGTTGCCCGGGCTTCTGGGCCTGGTTGTCGCGCGCCGTCTGCACGAGGAATTCTCCCGATTCGCCCTGGCGCTGGTCTGGACGGCACTGGCCGCCGGAATCGCTGCGGCGAGCGGCGGGCTGACAGGAGCCGGGGCCGTGGCCTTTCTGCTGCCGGTGGCCGCCGCGGCGTCCTATGGTTCGCGCCGGCCGGTGGTCGAGGCCGCTGCCCTGTCGGGCATCACCGCGATCGCTGTCGGCGGCCTGCAATATGGCGGCTTCCTGCCGCAGCCGCCCGGTGCGCTCCTGGTTTTCCAGCATGGCTTCCCGGCGGCCACGCTCTTTATCGCGCTGGGCTTCGGTGTTGCCGGGCTGCGCGCGATTGCGGCGCATGACCGGTTCCGCGCCGAAGCCGACCGTTTCGCGCTGCGCAGCGCCGCCTTTGATGCGGCCCCGTCCGCGCTGGCAATCTGCCGCGATGGTGAGATTGCGGCGGTGTCGCAAGGGCTTCACACCCTCGTTCCCGGACTGCCCCGGCGTCTGGACGGGTTGTCCTTCAGTGATCTCGGCTTTGACGAGGATGATCGCAATCGCCTGAAGCGCTATGACCCGGCACGCGGCCTGTCTTCTGATATCGAAATCCGGGGCGCGGGGGGACGCGCAGCTCCGGTGAAGATCGACGCCGTGCAGTTGAATGATGCCTGGGTCGCGGCGCTGTCTCCGGCACCGTCGGGCGATGCCCAGCTTGCTGTCGAACGCGATGCCGCGATTTCAGAAACCCGCGCCAAGAGTGAATTCCTGGCCTCGGTCAGCCATGAAATCCGCACGCCGCTGAATGCGATCATCGGGTTTTCCGACGTGATGAAATCGCGCCTCTTCGGGCCGATGCCGGCGCGCTATGCCGAATATGCCGACCTGATCCATGAGAGCGGACGGCATTTGCTCGAGCTGATCGGGGATGTCCTTGATATCAGCAAGATCGAAGCAGACCGGTACGAGTTGTCGCGCGAGGATTTCGATGCGCGCGACGTCGTCGACATCTGCGCGAAACTGCTGCGCCAGCGCGCCGAGGACGCCCGGATCAATCTGGATGTGGATCTGCCCGACGAGGCCCTGCCGGTTCATGCCGACCGCAAGGCGCTGCGCCAGATCCTCCTGAACCTCTTGTCCAATGCGGTGAAATTCACGCCCGAAGGCGGGGCTGTCATCGCGATGGCGCGCCGGGAAGGCGACAATCTGATCGTCGCCGTCGGCGACAGCGGTGTTGGAATTTCCAAGGACGACATTGACCGGCTGGGCCGCCCCTATACGCAAGGTTCAAGCGCGGGAACAACCGATGAGCGCGGCACGGGCCTCGGCCTGTCGCTGGTGCGTTCGCTGGCCGAACTGCATGGCGGGGACATGAAGATCGAAAGCCGTCTTGGCGAGGGCACGACGGTCACGATCCGCCTGCCGGTCGTCGCCGAAACGGCCACGCCGGCCGAGGATGATGTTCCGCTGGAAGTACATGAGCGGATCGCGCGGGCGCAGGCTGCGGGTGATGCGCTGGCGTCAGCCGCCGGGGGCAGCTGAGGCTGACGGATCAATACCAGCCGCGAGGAAAGCCAGCGCGGCCGCGAAATCCCCGATTTCCACATAGAGCTGTCCGGTAATCCGGCCCCGGGCATCGTAGAGCTCGATCCGTGCGGCCTCGCGCGGGTCAAGCCGGGCGATGGCCTCGGTGGCACTCTCCGGGAACGCAAAGTGAAGCCGGTCCTCGACCATGCGCCGTCCGCTCGCCCAGAAGCGGGCTTCGGCATGGCGCGGCGGGGCGAGGCGGGCCCAGGCCGGACGGCCGGAAACAGCCAGCAGTCCTCCCAGCGTCGGATCGACGGGTTCAGAGGCACGTTCCGGATCCCGCAGGACGATTGCCACGCCAGAGGGTGGTTCGGCCGGGACGAGACTAAGGCTCAAAACCTCGCCGGCCGGGTCGGAATACAGACCAAATCGCGGGGGCTGGGGCTCGTCTGCCAGTGTCTGGGACAGGGTCCAGACGGGTATTTCCCCCCGGCGGCGCTGGGCCATCCACACCCGCGCCCCGCCCGGATAGTCGAGCGCATACATGCGCGAGAATGCCGTGTAGGCACTGCGAACCCCGGCGATGACGCCCTGGGCTTCGGGGCTGGAGCAGGCGCGGGTCGAGGCGCGGCGGGTAATGACGTCGAAGGTGGAACGGATGTCTTCGCTGGAATGGCCCGCACGCAGAAGCGTCCCCCGGGCCTGAAGCCAGGAGGCAGTCAGTGCGTCACGCTCATTATCGGAAAAGACGTGGCAGCGATCATCAATGGCGATGGCCAGCGACCGTTCGCCGAACACTTCAGCGACCGACTGCGCCTGCGCGGGCCCGCACAGCAGGGCCGCGGCAAGCGCGGCAAGTGACAAGGGTCGCAGGCGCATTCACACATCCCGGTTGGCCAGTCAGGCCCGGGACGCTAGCGCAAATCCTTTGATGCGGAGTGAATCCGCCGCTGACGGTGCCAAATTCCGCGTAACATGAAGAGCAGGGCGAGTGAGAAGAGCAGGACAGCAGCTTCGCGCGGATGCAGTTCCAGTCCGGTCAAGCGGTCCATGATCGAAAGGCTTCCGGCCCCGGCGGTGTCAAAGTCGAATGGCGTCACACCGCGCGGGCTCCAGATCGCGGCACGGCCTTCCAGCGCGTCCCAAAGGTTGGAGCGGGTCAGCGACTGGGCGGCCTGGGAAAATGCGGCCCCTTCACCGGCGGTGAAGGTCGCTATCAGGCGGGATCCGTCCCGGCTGTCGGCAAAAATCGCGGCCACGCCATAGGGGGCTCCGCTTCCCGTGCCGGCATCGGCGTAAGCGGCAGCCGCAAAGCGAAGGCCGGGGCGGGACGGGCCTGATTGTGCGGCAGCACGGAGCGCCGCCCGCAATTCAGGCGGTGCAGCGTCCATGAGATCGCGGTCGCGGGCGGCGTCGGGTCCAATGACCAGCAGATGCCGGCCTTCGGGCGCAGCGGCTGCTGTTGGTCCGTACCACGCGTAAATCCAGGCAGCATCGCTGGCGAGCGCCATGCGTGACAGTATCGAGTAAGCGGCTGTCCGGGTCTCGCCATCCAGACCGGCCAGGACGACTGCGGTGCGCGCGCCGGCTTGTGCGCCGAACGGTGCCGTGTGGCGCGCAAAGAGGCTGAGATCGGTCGGTTCGGCAGCCATTCCCGCGCGTCCGCTTCCCAGCTGGGGCGCGTCCAGTGCTGCAGCCACGTCGAAGACCGAGCCGACGCCGGCAAAGCTGCGTGCAGCGAACAGCCGGGCTGCGGCGATGGTCTCACCGGCGTCGCGGCCGGTAATAACCAGTTCGGGCCGGGCGCCGGGGATGAGGCGAATTTCCGGCCCTGTTACGCCGTCAATCGCTGCGAGATCAAAGCTGACGGCAAGGTCGTGGGCCTCGTCTGCGGCGGCGAAGATCGGGACGTTACCGCTGCGCAGGGCGACCGCCTGGGCGGACAGGACTTCCAGGGTCGGGTACTGCTCGCTATTGGCGATGTGAATACGCTCGAGCCGGGCAAAATCGGCAGACAGGGCAAGATCAATCCCGTCGAGCGTTTCGATGGCACCGGCAACCGAATAGTCGAGCCGGATCTGCGACCGGCGGCCATCGACCAGCCAGACACCGGCATCTGACGCGGTATCCACACGCAATTCGAATTCGTTTTCGCCAGGCTGAAGAATGTCGCCGTCGATCTGAAACCGGGTTTCGGGTTCGCCTGGCAGGCCGTCACGGTCGATATCGCGGCCATTGACGCGCAGGCGCAATTCACCGCGTTCGCCATCGGTTGGACGGGCGGCAATGGTCAGAAGTGCGCTGTGAGGCTGGATATGACGGGGCAGGCGGACGGTGATCGCGGAGACCGGAAAATCGCTGTCGATAAGGACAGTGTCCCGTCCCGGGTCGATATCGGCGAGGGTTACGGCTTCGGCCCGCCGGTCGCCCATATCCGCGAACGCGAGCGATAACCCGCTGAAAAACAGAAGAATTCCTGCGAATACGCTACCCAGAACCCGTACAAACATGATACGCCCCCATCCCCATTTACACTTTATTAAGCAATTGGGCGGCCATCAACGGGTCATGGCGGAATTAAAGACAAAAATCTGGGTGCAGGCGCTGATACGCCGTGCGGAGGCGGGCGGGGCGGCCGGCTATGTCCTGCGGTCCGGCGATCCCGATGCCGGGGCGGTTCTGGTCAAGGTCGCGCTGCCGGACCGGCTGGCCCGCCTGTATGCCGGGGCGCGTGATTTCGAGGGCGAACGCATCTGGACCCAGCCGCTGGGTGGAGACCCCGTACCGGAGCACGAGGCCGATGCCTACGCCACCCGGCGTCACGACAGCGACCCGGATATCTGGCTCGTCGAGATCGAGGACCGGGCCGGCCGGCATTTTCTGACCGAGCCGGTTGAAGGGGAATAGGCCGACAAGCCTTGCGAAGCATCGCTCAAGCCGCTACGCCGCGCCGCGAATGACACCCCGATACCGAGCGATACGCCGATGACGAAGCCGACCGAGACGGGCGAATGGGCCCGCCGCCGCACCTATGCGATCATCTCGCACCCGGACGCCGGCAAGACGACCCTGACAGAAAACCTGCTGTTGTCTGCGGGATCGATCCGGGCTGCCGGCCAGGTCCGTGCGCGCGGTGAGAACCGGCGTACCCAGTCGGACTGGATGAAAATCGAGCAGGACCGGGGGATTTCGGTCTCGGCTTCGGTGATGACGTATGAACATCAGGGCCTTCTCTTCAACCTGCTCGATACGCCGGGCCACGAGGACTTTTCCGAAGACACCTACCGGACACTGACGGCGGCGGACAGCGCCATCATGGTACTGGACGCAGCCAAGGGCGTGGAACCACGCACGCTGAAACTGGTCGAAGTCTGCCGCCTGCGCGATATCCCGATCCTGACCTTCATCAACAAGATGGACCGCGAGGCGCTCGATCCGGAAGCGCTGCTTGATGATATCCAGGACAAGTTGGCGCTCGATGCCGCGCCGATGCAGTGGCCCGCCGAGTCCGGCCGTCGCTTCAAAGGCGTTCTGGACCTGAAGCGCGACGAGTTCCTGAGTTTTGGACACGCTGATGATGACCGGTCACCGGCAGATCGCGCCCCGCGCACGCCGATGTCTTCGGCTGATCTAGAGCGGATCGTGCCGGACGGCGAACTGGCGCGGTTACGCGAGGGCGCGGAGATGGCCCGCGAGGTTTGCCCCGCCTATAACGATCAGTCCTTCCGCGAAGGTCATCTGACACCGGTCTACTTCGGTTCGGCGCTGCGCCATTTCGGCGTTCGGGAACTGCTGGATGCGCTGGCTGAAGTCGCACCGGGACCGCAGCCGGAACCGGCCGTGGTCAAGGGACAACCGGCGACCATTCAGCCGTCCGACCCGGAGGTGGCGGGCTTTGTCTTCAAGGTCCAGGCCAACATGGACCCGAACCACCGCGACCGCGTGGCCTTCCTGCGGCTCGCCTCGGGCAAGTTCAAACGCGGCATGAAGCTGAAGACCGAGAAGGGCAAGGCCATCACCGTGTCTTCACCCATCCTGTTCTTTGCCCAGGACCGGGAGATCGCCGATGAAGCCTTTGCGGGCGATGTCATCGGCGTGCCGAACCATGGCGCGTTGCGGGTCGGAGATACGCTGAGCGAAAGCGGGGCAATCCGCTTTGCCGGCATACCGAATTTCGCACCGGAAATCCTGCGCCGGGCGCGGCTGAAAGACCCGCTGAAAGCCAAGCATTTGAAGAAGGCGCTCGAAAGTCTCGCCGAGGAAGGCGTCACCCAGCTCTTCCGCCCGGTCCTGGGTGGCGACTTTATCGTCGGGGCGGTGGGCCAGCTGCAGATCGAGGTTATGTCGGAGCGCGTCGCGACCGAATACGGGATCGAGGTGACGTTCGAGGCCGCGCCCTATGACACGGCGCGCTGGGTGACAGGATCCGACGCCGAAATTGAGCGGTTTGCAGACCGGCACAAATCGGCGATGGCCGAAGATATTGATGGTGACCCGGTCTTCCTCGCCAAGAGCGCGTGGGAAGTCAGCTATTCGGAAGAAAAGTGGCCCGACCTGAAATTCCTTCGGGCCAAGGAGCGTGGCCAGTGAGTGCACCAACCGAGACCCTGTCCGAAGCCGCCGTCGGCGAAGCGGTGCGTTTGTGGGACATCGTTCTGGATGTGTGGAATACGAGTTTCCTGGGGACCAGCGTCGGATATGGCCTTGTCGCCATTCTTGTCCTGCTGTTCGGATTGCTGGTTCGCGGGCTGCTCGCACGCTGGCTGATCGGGCTGGTGCTGAAGGTCACGAGCAAGACCAAGACGACACTGGATGATGATTTCGCCGAAGCGCTGTCCGAACCCATCAAGCTGGTGCCGGTCATCGCGGCCTTTTATATCGCCATCCTGATCCTCGGCCTGGACGGAACGGCGTCGCCCGGCGAACGCCTGATCCAGTCGCTGATCGCCGTGGCCCTGTTCTGGTCCCTGCACAATCTGGTGACGCCTTTCGCGCGGTCGCTGGGCAGCCTGCAGCGCAATCTGTCACCAGTGATGATCGACTGGACGACGAAATTTTTCCGGATCGTCTTCGTCGTGGTCGGGGCCGCAGCGGTCCTGGAAATCTGGGACATTCCGGTCGGGCCGATTGTCGCCGGACTTGGCCTGTTCGGCGTGGCAGTCGGCCTTGGCGCGCAGGACCTGTTCAAGAATTTGATCGCGGGCTTCCTGATCCTGACCGAGAAACGCTTCTTCCCCGGTGACTGGATCAAGGTCGACGGCGTCGTTGAAGGGACGGTCGAACGGATCAATTTCCGCTCCACCGTCGTGCGGCGCTTTGACAAGGGGCCTGTCTATGTTCCGAACTCGGAATTGTCAGACAATGCGGTGGTCAATTTCTCCCGCATGACCCACCGCCGGATCTCCTGGGTGATCGGGGTGGAGTACAAGACCACGACCGAGCAGCTGCGGCAGATCCGCGATGGCGTGCTCGACTATATCGAGTCCCATGAGGAATTCGCGACGCCGCCGGACGTGACCACCTTCATGCGGGTGGATTCCTTCGGGCCGTCCTCGATCGATTTCAAGCTCTACTGCTTCACCAAGACGACGGTCTGGACCGAGTGGATGGAGATCAAGGAACGCCTGGCCTTCGCGATCAAGGAGATCGTGGAAGGGGCCGGCACCGGCTTCGCCTTCCCGTCGCAGACCCTCTATTTCGATGATGGCGTGGAGATATTCTCGCCGCCAAGCGGACCGTCCGTGAAACGCCCGGAAAAGGTCCGGCCGGAAGACCCCGACGCGCGTTTTGAATCCGACGACGGGGCCTAGGCTGCGTTCTTGCGCAGCATCATGAAGCGGATCGCGCGTTGGGCGTCCCTATCGGACAGGGCGTCGTAGATCCGGCCGTACTCGCGCGCGTCGCGTAACGCATCGCCCTTTCCGGCATTGCGCAGCACGGCGAGCGTGACGAAGAGCGAGCGTTCAAATCCGCCTGCCTTGCAGATCAGGCAGAGCGGATCGATGCTGGGATGCTCGACCGCACGCTTGGCAGCGGCCATGTCGACACCGGCGAGTTCAGCCAGACCGGCGCAGAAATGCGCCATTTTCTTTTCCCGCAGCAGCTGGGCGAGGAGGGCCCCATCAAGCTGTCGGCGCAGTTTCTTGGCATTGATGAAATTGCGGGCCTGTTCCAGCTCGCTATCGGCCCTCATGCGGGCTTCGAGGCGGGCGTGGGATGCGGCCAGCGCGTCTTCGAGCACGTCCGGGTCGATCTTGTCGAACCGCTCCATGATCTGGTCGCGAAGATTGGATTCAACAACCGTCATCAGGTCCTGGAGCAGGTCCGGCGGCGTATTCTCGCGCTGGACCAGCGGGGCCTGAAGCACAGGGCTGGATTCTGCGCGTTCGGTCACGGCTTCAAACGTGCTGCGCGACAGGCGCGCGCCTTCATTTCGGACAAGGGCGGCCACGGTGTGATCGTCACCGCGCCGCACGATGGCATCGGAAACGCTCTCGGGAACGGTATCGCGGCCTGACAGGGCCTTCAGGTGCGCCTGGCTGGAGTCCTCGGCGAGCGAGGTCATGTCCTTCTCGGTCAGGACCGTCGATTTCTGCAGAATGGGGGCGGCCACCTCGATCGCGTCGCGGGCCAGCTGCAGGATCAGGCCGCGCGGGGCCAGCGGCGCTTCCGAAAACCGGCGCGAAAGTTCCTGACGCGCTTCCTTTGCGGTCTGCATGGCAAGCCGCGAGAGCACTTCGTCAAATTCGCCATGCTCGGTAGAATCGGCAGAGGGCGTGGTCTCGAAAAACAAGTCAGTAATGTTGCGCAGAAGCTCGCGGCGGCGGTCGCTGGACTTCTCCTTGGCGAGGTCAACGAGCTGGTGGAGTCTCGATTCTATGGCCATGGGTGTTCCAGTTCATCCCGATCCGTCCGGACCAGCCAATAACAAAGATGTAAAGATTCGGTGCGCGGCAAGGGTTAACGGCCTGACGCAGCGCAGTTGCACGCCGGTCCGGGCAGGGCTAGGAGAGGCGCGCAGGGGACGAGGACGATGACCGAGCAATCCGACACGCAAATCGCGGCCTGGCGGCAAAAGTTGATCGCGTTCCTTGAAACGCCGCTTTTCCTCAACTCCATTACCGGCCTGATCCTGTTCAACGCCGTGACGCTGGGGCTGGAAGCCTATCCGTTTGAGGCCGTCTGGTTCACCGATGTCCTGCCCGTGGTGGACCGGATCATCGTCGCGATCTTCGTCGCCGAATTGCTGTTGAAAATGATCGCCTACAGGGGCGAATTCTTCAAATCGGGCTGGAACTGGTTCGACCTGATTGTTGTCGGCATCTCGCTCTTCCCCGACGCTGGCCCGTTCACCGTGTTGCGGGCGCTGCGCATCATGCGGGTGTTCCGCCTGTTCTCGGTGATGCCGGACATGCGCAAGGTGGTCGAAGCGCTGATGCGCGCGATCCCGGGTATGGGCGCGATCCTCGCCGTCCTGTCGCTGATGTTCTACGTCGCCGCGGTGATGGCCACGAAACTCTTCGGGCCGACCAATCCGGACCTGTTCGGGACGTTGGGCGGGTCAGCGTTCACCCTGTTCCAGGTGATGACGCTGGAAGGCTGGGCGATGGATGTCGCGCGGCCTGTGATGGAGGCGCAGGCCTTTGCCTGGGTCTTCTTCGTCATCTTCATCGTGCTGACGAGTTTCGCGGTGCTGAACATGTTCATCGCGGTGATTGTCGACTCCCTGCAGTCGAAGCATTTCGACGAGGAAGAGGAGCGCGCGGAAAAATCCGAGGCCGACGCCCAGGCAGACCGCGACGAGATGCACCGCGAGCTGACGGCGATCCGGGCCGAGATCAAGGCTCTGCGTGAGGCGGTGACTCAGGGTTCGGCGGCCTCGCCCAATTCCGCGGCGAAAGCCGAGGACAGGGACGAGTAGTAGGCCGCGAGGCGTTCCTCACGCTCGGTGCGTTCGCGCGGGGCCGGGGCTGACAGGAGCCGGGCCGGAAGCTCGGCGTGAGCCAGCGTCATGAAATCGCGCCAGATGCGGGCCGGCAGGCCGCCGCCGGTGACGTCGCGTGTCGGGGTGTCATCGTCATTGCCGACCCAGACGCCGGCCGTGTAGTCCGCAGAGAAACCAACAAACCAGGCGTCGCGGGAATCCTGGCTGGTGCCGGTCTTGCCAGCGACCGGGCGGTCGGCGAGCCGGGCATTCTGACCCGTCCCGGAGATCACCACGTCCTGCATCAGGGTCGAGACGGTCTGGGCGATATTTGCTTCGATGGCGCGCTCGCCCGAACCTTCAGTCTCAGGGCGTTCATAGAGGACGCGCCCCCGGCTGTCGGTCACCGCGAGGATGAGGAAGGGGCGGCGGCGGATACCGTCGCTGGCGATGGTCGAATACGCCCCGGTTAGTTCAAGAAGATTGACCTCGACCGCACCGAGCGACAGGGCGGGAAGCGGCGGCAGTTCGGTCTCGATCCCGAGACGGTGAGCCATGTCGACAACGGCTTCGGGGCCGATTTCAACCCCGACCTGGGCGGCGACCGTGTTGATGGACCGGCGCAGCGCCTCTTGCAGCGTAACGCGGCCGCGATAATTGCCGCCGAAATTGCGCGGGCTCCAGCCTTCGAGATCAATGGGCTCGTCATAGAAGGCGGTGAAGGGCGAAAGCCCGGCCTCGAAGGCGGCGGCATAGACAATCGGCTTGAAGGCGGAACCGGGCTGGCGATAGGCATGAACCGCGCGATTGAACTGGCTGTCGGCATAATTCCGTCCGCCGACCAGTGCGCGAATGGAGCCATCATTGGCCAGTGCGACAAGCGCCGCCTGCCCGGCATTCTCGCGCTCGCCTTCCTCGTCGAGCCGGGCATTGAGGGCGCTATGCGCCATGCCCTGAAGTTCGGGGTCAATGGTTGTACGGATAACAAGATCGGCGGGGCGGGAGGCAATGAGGGCTTCGGCCTGGGCCAGTGCTTCGTCGAAAATGTAGCCGTAGAGCGCGCCGTCGCGCAGCGTCTGTTCGGCGGCGGGCTGAAGCTGGGCCGGGGCGGCGAGGGCGGCATCGCGCTCTTCGGCGGTAATGAACTCGGCCTCGGTCATCGCCTGGAGGACCTGCGCGGCGCGTTCGCGGGCGGCCTCGATATTGGTGGTCGGGTCGAGCCGTGAGGGGGCCTTGGGCAGGGCGGCGAGGAGGGCGGCTTCGGAAAGCGTCAGCTGCGAAGCGGAGCGGCCGAAATAGCGCCGTGACGCGGCTTCAACGCCATAGGCCCCGGCCCCGAGATAGACCCGGTTGAGGTAAAGTTCGAGGATTTGCGTCTTGGAGAGCTGACGCTCCAGCGCCAGGGCGAGGCGCATTTCCTGGATCTTCCGGCGCAATGAGCGCTCCGGTGACAGGATAAGGTTTTTCACCAGCTGCATGGTCAAGGTCGAGCCGCCCTGGACCGTCGCTCCGGCGCGCAAATTTGCGAGCACCGCGCGGCCGGCTGAGCGGTAGTCCACGCCATCATGTTCGTAGAAGCGCCGGTCCTCGATGGCGATGAAGGCGTTGATGACGTGCGGCGGCAGATCATCGAGCGTGATCGAGCTGGCATAGAGCGGCCCGCGCACATCGAGCACATCGCCATTGCGATCAAGGAGTGTCGCGGAGGCCTCCCGCCTGATACTCCAGAAAGTCTCGGGGTCCTCGGGCAGGGACGGCAGGTCATGGAAGGCCCAACGCCAGAATGCGCCGGCGATAAGGCCAGCGAGCAGGATGATGGTCGCGGCAACAGCCGTGATGATCCACGCGCGGCGCTCACGCCGCCGGTGATCATCTCTCAATATGTCGGCGCGAAACGGCATGTTAGGGTCGGGACCAATCCAGCATCCGGGCAAGACGCCCGGACATAGCGGCATAATTCAGGCAGTCATGTCCCAACAACCCTTCTGGAAGCTGAAAGCCCTGTCAGACATGACGCAAGGCGAATGGGAATCGCTGTGCGATGGCTGCGCGAAATGCTGCCTCATCCAGCTGGAAGACGATGACCGACGGCTGGAGTTCACCGATGTGGCGTGCCGGCTTCTGAACTGTTCGACCGGACGGTGCCGGGATTATGCAAACCGCGCGGTCCGGGTGCCCGATTGTGTGCCACTGACTCCGGACAATGTCGCGCAGCTGAACTTCATGCCGCAGACCTGTGCCTACCGCCTGCTCGCCGAAGGCAAGGATTTGCCGGACTGGCATCCGCTGGTGACAGGCGATCCGAATTCCACGGCGAAAGCCGGCATGGCGGTCAAGGGGTTTGTCGTCAGCGAACTGGCGGTGGACGAGGATGATCTGGACACCCGGATCCGGTCCTGGCCGGGCGAATGAGGGGATAGGCAGGCCGCTATCCCCGCGGCCCTCCCAGAAAAGCATCGCCGCTTCAAACGTCTAACTTATTTCACAGGCGAATAATCCGGCTGATCCGGTTTCAGGCTATAAACCGGCATGGTCGGAAAACGCGTCAGGAAGCGGCAACTCTCCCCGGGTGAGTGGGCCGTTCTCGAGCAATTGAGACTGGCGGGTGTTCCGGTGGGCGAGATCGCCGACCGTGCCGGGCTGTCGGAAAGCTGGACCTACAGGAAGCTCGGTCAGATGGCCAAGGACACCCCCGCCGTGCGGCTAGCGCGCCAGCGCGCGGCGATGGAAGCAGACCTCGCCCGCATCCAGGCGGCGTTCCGCGACGAGGCCCCGGCCGATGTCGCGCGCCGGGCGCGGGCGTTCAGCGCGGTTCTGAAAGCCAGCAAGGATCTGGAGGGATGGATGACACCCAAGGACACGAAGGCCGAACCAACGGATGACGACATGCCCAGCGTCGAAGACCTCTGCGCCGAACTCGAACGCCGCTTTGCTGCACTCGATGCCGGCAGAGCAGCGGCGTGCGGTCATGGCGAAAATGGGCCAGCGCGAGCTGATGGCGATGCTGGCGGACTGGACGTTCTGGGGCCGGACCGAACAGCACCCGCCGGAGACTGACTGGTCGATCTGGCTCTTCCTGGGCGGGCGGGGTGCGGGCAAGACCCGCGCCGGAGCCGAGTGGGTCTCGGCGCAGGTCCGGGCGGGCTGCCGCAGAGTGGCGCTGGTCGCGCCGACTTTGGGCGATGCCCGCGAGGTGATGGTCGACGGACCCTCGGGCCTGAAACAGGTGAGCCCTTGGGGTGAGCGCCCGGTGTTTGAGGTCTCGCGCCGCCGGCTGGTCTGGCCGAATGGTGCGATCGGTTATGTGTTTTCGGCTGAGGACGCCGACTCGCTGCGCGGCCCGCAATTTGATTGTGCCTGGGCCGATGAGTTTGCCGCCTGGGCGGCACCTCAGGCGACGCTCGATAATCTGCGGTTGGGCCTGAGGTTGGGTGACAATCCACGGCTGGCGGTGACAACAACGCCGCGCCCGATCCCGGCGCTGAAACGCCTGATAACGCAGCCCGGCGTCGCGGTGACGCGGGGCGGCACGGCGCAGAACGCTAACAATCTCGCGCCGGGGTTCCTGGCGGCGATGGAGGCAAGTTATGGCGGCTCGCGGCTGGGCCGGCAGGAGCTGGACGGCGAATTGATCGAGGATCCGCCCGGCGCGCTGTGGACGCGCGATGATATCGAGGCGGCGATCACGGGAGAGCGGGGAGACTTCGACCGCATCGTCGTCGCAGTCGATCCGCCCGCCTCGGCGCATGCCGGGTCGGACGAGTGCGGCATTGTCGTCGCCGGGGCACGCGGCAGCGGGCCGGGACGGGTGGCGACTATTCTCGCCGACAAGTCTTTCGGACCGGCGAGCCCGGAAGCCTGGGCGCGGGTCGTGGCGCAGTCTTACGAGGAGTTCGAGGCCGACCGCGTGGTCGCCGAGGTCAACCAGGGTGGCGACATGGTGATGTCGGTGCTGGCCGCGACCGGGGCCGGATTACCGGTGAGCGCGGTGCGTGCCAGCCGGGGCAAGCATGTGAGGGCCGAGCCGGTCGCCGCGCTCTATGCGGCGGGCCGGGTGAAGCACACTGGGCGGTTCCGGGAGCTGGAAGACCAGATGTGCGCGTTTGGCGCGCCTGACGCGCCGAAGTCCAGTCCTGATCGGGTCGATGCCTTGGTCTGGGCGGTCTCGGTGCTGTTGCTCAATACCGGGCGCGAACCGCGCCTTCGGCGGCTGTAAACGGAGACACGAATGTTCGACGGGATGAAACTCGCGCTGGGGCGCGAGACCAAGACCAGTGCGGCCAAGCCGCTGATCGCGCTCACCTTCGGGGGCCGGGCGGCGTGGACGCCGCGCGATTATGGCGCGCTGGCGCGGGAGGGGTTTTCGAAAAACCCGATAGCCCATCGCTGCGTCCGCCTGATCGCAGAGGCCGGGGCATCGGTGCCGCTGACCGTGCGCCGCGCTGGCGTGGAACGCGACAATGACCCGGCAGCGCGCCTGCTCGCCGAGCCCAATCCGGACCAGTCCGGCGCGGAATTCCTGGAAACCCATTTCGGCTTCCTGCAGGTCGCCGGAAATGCCTATGCGGAACTCGCGGCCATCGACGGCGTGCCGCGCGAGCTCTACGCGCTGCGGCCCGACCGGATGAAGGTTCTGCCCGGCACGCGGGGCTGGCCCGATGGCTGGGAATACTCGACCGGCGGGCGCTCGGTCCGCTTCGTGCGCGACAAGGCGAACGGGCGCAGCCCGATCCTGCATATGCGGCTCTTCCATCCCGGCGACGATCATTACGGCTTCTCACCACTGGAGGCCGCGGCGATGGCGGTCGATGTTCACAATGCGGGCGGGGCCTGGGCCAAAGCCTTGCTCGACAATGCGGCGCGGCCATCGGGCGCGCTGGTGGTGACGGCCAAGGAGGGCGAGGGCCGCCTGACCGACGACCAGTATGAACGCCTGAAAGAGGAACTATCCGAGCTGCACACCGGGCCGTCGAATGCCGGGCGACCGCTGCTCTTGGAAGGCGGGCTCGACTGGAAGCCGATGGCGCTGACCCCGGCGGACATGGACTTCATCGCCGCAAGGCGCGAGGCGGCGCGCGAGATCGCGCTCGCCTATGGTGTGCCGCCGCTTCTGCTGGGCCTCCCCGGCGATAATACGTATGCGAACTACAAGGAGGCCAATCTCGCCTTCTGGCGCCAGACCGTGTTGCCGCTGGCGCGCAAGTCTGCCGCGGCGATGACCGGATGGCTACGGCCCTGGTTCGGGGATGATCTCGATATTGTCTGCGACGAGGATGGCCTGCCCGCGCTCGCCGAGGAACGAGCCTCGCGCTGGGCGAGGATCACGATGGCCGACTTCCTGAGCGATGCGGAAAAGCGCGCCCTGCTGGGCCTGTCGGATGGCGCGGCATGACCGAGACGGCTCTGCGGCAGTGGCGGGTGGAGCGTTCTGTGACGCTGGGCGTCGTGGTGGCGCTGGCGCTGCAGACCGGCGGCGCGCTCATCTGGGCGGGCGCAGCGGGCGAGCGGCTCGACCGGCTGGAACGCGAGATGGCTCCGGTGGCCGCGACCAGCGAACGCCTCGCCCGTCTTGAAGAACAGATGGAACAGGCGCGCGAAAGCCTCGCGCGGATCGAACGCCGGCTCGACCGGGACTGACCTAACAGACATGGAGAAATGCGATGGAGCCCGACTCGCCCGCGCCGGAGAGCGCCCCGGTACGCATTGAAGGCTATGCGAGCCTTTTTGACCTCGCCGACCTCAATGGCGACGTGGTGCGGAAAGGGGCCTTTACCGCCAGCCTGAAACGCAGCGGCGCGCGCGGTGTGCGCATGCTGTTCCAGCACGAGGCGGGCGAACCGGTCGGCGTGTGGGACGAACTGCGCGAGGACGCGCGCGGCCTCTTCGTCAGTGGGCGTATCCTGACTGCCGGGCCGCGCGGCCGGGCGACGGCAGGACTGGTCGCGCAGGAGGCTGTCGATGGTCTCTCCATTGGCTTCCGCACGCGGCGGTTTGCCCCACGCACGGGCGGCGGGCGCGAGCTTCTCGAAATTGATCTTTGGGAGGTGTCGATCGTGACCTTCCCGATGCTGCCGCAGGCCCGCCTGCGGCTGGTGAAACCGGCGGCGCTGATCGCGGCGTGACGGGAATTCGTCGAACCTGAAAGGACATCCATGACGAAAGAAACCAAGATGGCGGTGCCGTCGGCGGAAACCCGCGCGGCGCTGAGCGAAGTGTTGTGCGCCTTCGAGGCGTTCAAGGACGCCAATGACAGGCGTCTCGGCGAAATCGAGGCGAAACGTGCGGCCGATCCGCTGCTGGAGGAGAAACTGGCGCGGATAGACGCAGCGCTGAACACCGCGCAGTCGCGGCTCGACCGGCTCTCGCTCGATGCCGGACGGCCGGGGCTGGAGGCCGGGCAGGCCGGTATCAGCGAAGCAAAAGCGGCTTGGGACGGGTTCATGCGAACCGGTCAGACTCACAAACTTGCAGAATGCAAGTCACTGTCTGTTGGAACGCCCGGCGATGGCGGCTATGTCGCGCCGGCGGAGACGCAGGCGGCCATCGACCGTCTGCTGACCGAGGCCTCGCCGATCCGCGCGATTGCCGGTGTGCGCCAGACCACGGCGAACGTGTTCAAGAAGCCGGTCAGCCTCGGTGGTGCGGCCTCCGGCTGGGTGGCGGAATCCGCCGAACGGCCCGAGACCGACAGCCCGGGCCTCGACCTGCTCGATTTCCCGACGGCTGAACTCTACGCCATGCCGGCAGCGACGACGGCCCTGCTGGACGATGCGCTGGTCGATATCGACCTGTGGCTCGCCGAAGAGGTGCGCGACGTTTTCGCGGCGCAGGAGAGCGCGGCCTTCGTCAACGGCAATGGCACCAACAAGCCGAAGGGCTTCCTCGCCTATACCAAGACGGCGGATGCCTCGGCGGTGTGGGGCGAGATCGGCTATGTCGCGACGGGAGTCGATGGTGATTTCGCTGCCAGCGATCCGGCGGACGACCTGATCGACCTCATCTATGCGCCCAAACCCGGTTACCGCGCCAATGCGCGCTTCGTGATGAACCGGCGCACGGTCTCGACGGTGCGCAAGTTCAAGGATTCCAATGGCGATTATATCTGGCGGCCCTCGCTGACCGAGGGCGGGCAGGCGACGCTCCTGGGCTATCCGGTGACCGAGGCCGAGGACATGCCCGATATCGGGTCGGACAGTTTCGCGATTGCCTTTGGCGATTTCGGGAAGGGCTATCTCATCGTCGACCGCCAGGGCGTGCAGGTACTGCGCGATCCCTATTCGGCCAAGCCCTACGTCCTTTTCTACACCACCAAGCGCGTTGGCGGCGGGGTGCAGAATTTCGACGCCATCAAGCTGATGAAATTCGGCGAGTCGTAGGTCCCCCCTCCCTGACGACGACAGCCGGATTCCGGGCGCGGGTCAGTCTCCGGACTGGGCCGCGTCCGGGTTTTCCATGATCTGAAAGCCGATTTCCATGACACTCCAGATTCTCGCGCCGCCGGGCGTCGAGCCGGTTTCGCTCGACCAGGCGAAGGCCTTCCTGCGTGTAACCCACGCCGATGAAGACCAGCTTATCACCGATCTGATCGTGGCGGCACGCGAACGTGTCGAGGCCGAAACGGGCCGCGCGCTGATCACTCGGACCTGCCGCGAAACGCTCGACGACTGGGCGGTGGAGGGCCGGTTCTCGCCGCCCGGCACGCTGAAACTGCCATCGCCGCCCCTGCAGGCGGTGACGGGCATCACGCTGATCGCCGCCGATGACAGCGAAACGGTGTGGAGCGCGGACGATTATATTGTGGATACCGACTCCGACCCGGGACGGATTGCGGTGCGTGGGCGGTCAGGGTTTCCGCGTCCGGGCCGGCGCATCGCGGGCATAAGGATCGATTTCACCGCCGGATATGGCGACGGCCCCGAGGACGTTCCGGCGGCGCTGAAAGAGGCGGTGCTGCGCCTTGTCGGCGAAGGCTATCCCGACCGGGATGGCGCTCTTTCAAGACCGCTGCCCCTGAGCGTCGTCAGCCTGATCGCCCCTTACCGCCGGGTGCGGCTGTGAGCGGGCCGGAAGCCGCCTTTCAGGACGCGCTGACCGCGCGCCTGGCCGGTGATGCGGACGTGCAGGCCCTGATCGGCGATCCGGCGCGGCTCTATGACGAGGCCCCGGCGGGCGCGGCCTATCCGTTTGCAACGCTTGGCCGGGCGGTGAGTGAGGATCGCGGCGCGGACGGTGCGATGATGATCGAGCACCGGCTGACCCTGCATGTCTGGACCCGTCATGGCGGGCGGCACGAGGCCAAGGCCATCGTCGCGGCGATGCGCGAGGCCGCGCACGAACAGGTCTTCGCGCTCGAGGGCGGGTGGAGTCTCGTTTCCTGCCGCGCGGTCTATGCCGACGCCTTTCGCACCGCCGATGCGCGCATCGCCCACGGCGTGCTGCGCTTCAAGGCGCTGATCGCGAGGCAGAGCTGAACGGGCCGCCTTTCACTCGGCCTCGAAGTCCTCGTCGAATTCGCGGCGCAAGCGCCGGTACGCCATTTGTCCGGCCGGAATCAATGGGATCACGGCGAGCGCCCACAGCATTTCCCGGCGCGATATGGCCGGCAGGAATACGACAACGCCGTAGATTGCGATTGTGAAAAGGATGAGGACGGGCACGGGAATAATCGCCCAGCGCGGCCAGCGGATGACGGCTCGGGGCAGGCCCAGCTCGATCATCGCCTTCCACATGGCAGCGGCGAGACCCCAGCCGAAAACAGCAATTGCCAGAGGGATGAGCCAGAGCATCTGGCTGTCCAGACCGTTTTGCAATTCGAAACGCGCCGCCCAATTCGCGGCCATGACGCCGATGAACATCGCCGCGTAGATCGCGATGGCACCGAGAAATTCCCGAAACTTGTCCACCGCGGCCGAAGACCTCCCGTTGCTTCAGAACCATCCGAACCGAAAGGCTAACCCATGACCGCCCAAAGCGGAAAAGACATCCTCTTGAAAATCGGCGATGGCGGCGAGCCGGAAAGCTTCGCCTCGGTCGCCGGGCTGCGTGCCAAGACGATCAGCCTCAACGCCCGCACGGTCGATGCGACCCATGCCGACAGTCCCGGCGCCTGGCGCGAACTGATTGCCGGAGCGGGCGTGAAATCCTGTGCCGTATCGGGCTCGGGCATTTTCGTCGATGCGGCGGCCGACGAGACGGTGCGCCAGGCTTTCTTCGCGCAGAGCGCCGACACCTGGCGGCTGGTCATTCCCGACTTCGGTACCATCGAAGGTCCCTTCCTGATCGCGGCGCTGGAATATTCCGGCCGCCATGACGGCGAGGCGGCCTATGCGATGAGCCTCGCGTCCGCCGGCGCGCTGAGCTTCGCCGCGGCATGACCAACGCGCATCGCGGCGAGGTGAGCCTCGTCATCGACGGGATGGAGCGCACGCTCTGCCTGACGCTGGGGGCGCTCGCCGAAATCGAGACGGCGCTGGGCGCGAGCGGCTTCGCCGCGCTCGCCGACCGTCTCAAGACCCTTTCGGCGGGCGATCTTGCCGCCGTGCTGGCGGCGCTGCTGCGCGGTGGCGGGGAGGCGGATGCGGCCCGGACGCTGGTAGCGGCGCAGCTCGACTTCGCCGAGGCCGCGCGCGCCGTGGCGGACGCCTTCGAGCGGGCGTTGTGACGGCCATTCCCTTTGACGACTGGCTGTGCCTGGCGCTGCGGCTCGGCCTGATGCCAGCGGCGTTCTGGCGGCTGTCGCTGAAAGAATGGCGCGCGCTGACGGCGATAGGCGGTGCGGCCGTTCTGGACCGCACCGCGCTTGAAGCGTTGCGGGCGCGGTTTCCAGACTAATTCTTCATCTTCATTGGTGATCCCCCCACCCCAACCCTCCCCCGAGGGGGAGGGAGTCTTGGCGCAAATCCCTCCCCTTCAAGGGGAGGGCAAGGGTGGGGTGGGAAATACCCGCAAGAAAGAGAAACCCATGACACTCGATGATGACGAGACTGAACGCATCGCGGCGAACGCCGAACGTGCGGGCGAGGCGCTGCGCGCGCTGGCCGACGGGCCGGGGCGGGAGGCAAGCGAGAGTTTGAGCCGCGCGTTCGAACGGGCGGGATCGTCCATTGAGAGCGCCTTGTCGCGCGCGGCACGAACGGGGGAGCTGAGCTTCTCGGCGATGGCCGATGCCATAGTCCGCGACCTGTCGCGCCTGGCCGTCGACCGCTTCGTGACCGGGCCGATCGAAGACCTGATCGGTTCGCTGGCGTCCGGCCTGCCCTTCTTCGGCGCGCGCGCCGATGGCGGGCCTGTCGTGCCGGGCGGGGCCTATCTCGTCGGCGAACGCGGTCCGGAAATGTTTACGCCAGCGAGTGCCGGGCAGGTTGGCGCGGCTGCGCCGATCACCGTCAACATCACACTGGCTGGCGGGGCTGACCCGGCGCGGCTGCGGCGCTCTGAAACCCAGATAGCGACAGCCCTTGCCCGAGCCGTCGCGAAGGGAGCGCGTCACCTATGACCGGTTTTCACGAGGTCCGTTTCCCTTTCCCGCTGGCGCGCGGCGCGGCGGGCGGACCGGAACGGCGCACCGACATCGTGACGCTGGGGTCAGGGTGCGAGGAGCGCAACACCCCCTGGGCGCATTCGCGCCGGCGCTGGAATGCCGGGCCGGGCGTGAAGACGCTCGCCGATCTGGAAACCCTGATCGCCTTCTTCGAGGCGCGGCGCGGTCAGCTGTATGGCTTCCGGTTCCGCGACCCGGCGGACTGCAAGTCCTGTACGCTTGCCGCTGCACCTGATGCGCTCGACCAGACGCTCGGCACCGGCGACGGGGAGACGACCGAATTCCAGTTGGTGAAACGCTATGCGAGCGGAGGCGAAGCCTATGACCGTCCTATCGTCAAACCTGTCGTAGACACTATTCGCGTCACCGCGGACGGGAGCGAGCTGGTTGCCGGGGACGATTTCACCGCCGATTCCGCGACCGGGATTATCACGTTTACGAGTGCTCCGGATGAGGGCGTGGTCCTGACCGCCGGCTATGAATTCGATGTGCCGGTCCGGTTCGACGTGCCACAACTGGCGATCTCGCTCGACGCGTTTGGTGCCGGCGATGCGCCAGATGTGCCGGTCGTTGAGCTGAGGCTCTAGCCGCCATGCTGACCCTTCCCGAAGAAATGCAGGCCCGGCTCAATGCCGGGACGACGACGCTGTGCTGGTGCTGGCGTGTGACGCGCGCCGACGGAACCGTCTTTGGCTTCACCGAGCATGACGCTGACCTGATCGTCGATGGCGTGACATACCGGGCGGCAACCGGTTTCGTGCCTGGCGATCTGGACCAGGCCGCTGACTTTGCCGCCGGGCAGGCCTCGATCGCCGGGATATTCGATGCAGCCAGCCTGACCGAAGCGGACCTCGACAAGGGCCTGTGGGATGGCGCGGCCGTCGAGCTGTTCTGGGTGGACTGGTCTGACCCCTCGCTTTTCGTGCGGGTCTGGACCGGAGAGCTGGGCGAGGTCCGGCGCGGCAAGACTGCGTTCGAAGCCGATCTCGCAGGTCCGGCGCGCAAGCTCGACCGGACGATGGGCCGGGTCTATTCGCGCAGCTGCGACGCGGAACTTGGCGATGCGCGCTGCGGCGTCGATCTGGATGATCCGGCCTTTCGGGCGGGTGCAACGGTGACGCGGATCATCCACGCCAGCGCCTTCGAGATGTCGGGGCTGGACGGACATGCGCCACCGCTCTTCGCCGATGGCGGGCTGGTCTGGGCGTCCGGAGGGAATGCCGGAGGCAGCGCCCGTGTCCGGGTTCATCGGGCCGCCGGTGCGGCAACGGTCATCGAACTGAGCCAACCGCCAGCCTTACCGGTCGAGGTCGGCGACACGGCCACCTTGATCGCCGGTTGCGACAAGCGGCTTTCCACCTGCCGGGACGTCTTTGGCAACACGGTCAATTTCCGGGGCTGCCCCTTCATGCCGGGCAATGATGCGCTAATCGCCGCGCCGTCCACGCAACACCCGCGCGACGGATCCTCGCGGGGGATCACGGAGTGAGCCCGTCACCGGACCGAGCCGCGATTGTCGCAGAGGCCCGCAGTTGGATCGGTACGCCCTACCGCCATCAGGCCAGTCTGAAGGGGGCAGGCTGTGATTGCCTGGGGCTGGTGCGCGGCGTCTGGCGTAATTGCGTCGGGGCCGAGCCGGAATCCCCGCCGGCCTATACGCCCGACTGGGCAGAGCGGTCGGGCGCGGAAACCCTGCTTGAAGCCGCGCGGCGCTGGTTAGTCGAGATCGATTTGGCGGCCCGTGAGCCGGGCGATGTGATGCTCTTCCGGCCCTTTGCAAACGGCCCAACGAAGCATTGCGGCATCCTGACCGCGCCGGGCCGGCTTACCCATGCCTATTGGGGGCGGGCGGTTTGCGAGACCTCCCTGACACCCTGGTGGATAGGCCGCCTGGTCGCCACTTTCCAATTTCCTTCATATGTGAACTGATATGGCTCAACTGGTCCTTGGTATCGGTGGCGCAGCGGCGGGCAACGCCCTGCTACCGGGCGGGCTCAACCTGCTCGGCGCATCGGTTAGCGGTGCAGCGATGGGAGGCTTCGCCGGCACGTTGCTCGGCGGCGGGCTCGACCGCGCGCTCCTTGGTGGAAACCGGACACACGGTCCGCGCTTGCCCGAGTTGCACGTCCAGACCTCGACCGAGGGCGCGCCCATTCCTCTGGTCTTCGGGCGCGCGCGAATTGCCGGGCAGGTGATCTGGGCGGCGCGGCTGACCGAGCATGCCGACAAGACGAGCATGGGCGGGAAGGGCGGCGGACCAACGCGGGTCGACTACCGCTATTCGGTCAGCTTCGCGGTGGGGCTGTGCGAAGGCGAGATCACCGGTATCGGCCGCATATGGGCCAATGGCACCCCGCTGGAGGTTTCGGGCGTCAATTACCGGCTTTACCGGGGCGGTAAAGACCAGTTGCCCGACGCGCTGATCGAGGCGGTCGAAGGCAGCGGCTACGCGCCCGCTTTTCGAGGCCTGGCCTATGCCGTGTTCGAGGACCTGCCGCTCGACGATTTCGGCGGCCGGATTCCAAACCTGTCCTTTGAAGTGTTCCGCCCGGCGCAGGCCGAGGATGGCGAGCCGGGGCTGGAGCGCCTGATCAAGGGCGTCGACCTGATCCCGGCTTCGGGCGAATTCAGCTATGCGACCGAAGCCGTTGTCCGCGAGATCGGTCCCGGCCGGGACATGGCAGAAAATGTCAACAATTCCCGTGGCCTGCCGGACCTGACCGCGGCGCTGGATGATCTTCAGGCCCAGCTTCCCGAATGCCGTTCGATTTTGCTGGTGTCGGCCTGGTTCGGAAATGATTTGCGCTGTGGTCACTGCCAGATTCGCCCCGGCGTCGAGACACGCGACAAGGTTACCCACCCCCTCGTATGGGCCGTGGCGGGCGAAGACCGGACAACGGCATGGCTGGTGACGCAGGCCGACGGGCGGCCCGTTTATGGCGGCACGCCGAGTGATGGGACGCTGATCGCCGCGATGCAGGACATCCGCGCCCGCGGCCTGTCGGTATCCCTCTATCCCTTCATCCTGATGGATGTACCGGGCGGTAACGGGCTTCCCGATCCGTGGGGCGGCGCGGAGCAGGCGGCGTTTCCCTGGCGGGGACGGATCACGTGCCATCCGGCACCGGGCGTGGCGGGTAGCGCCGACCAGACGAGCGCCGCTGATGACCAGGTCACGGCCTTTTTCGGTGCCGCTGCAGCCGCTGATTTCAGCGTCTCGGGGACGGCGATCAGCTATGGCGGGCCTGCCGAATGGTCGTTCCGGCGTTTCATCCTGCACCATGCGGCCCTGGCCAGGGCCGGTGGTGCGGACGGCTTCCTGATCGGGTCGGAAATGCGGGGCCTGACGCAGGTAAGAGGTGTGTCGGGTTTCCCTTCGGTCGCGGAGTTGTGTGACTTGGCCGCCGAAGTCCGTAGCCTTCTGGGGGCCGATGTCCGGCTCTCCTATGCGGCCGACTGGTCGGAATATTTCGGCTATCACCCCGCTGATGGCAGCGGCGATGTCTGGTTCCACCTTGATCCGCTATGGAGCCACCCGGCCATCGATGCGGTCGCCATTGACTGGTATGCCCCGGCCAGCGATTGGCGCGAGGGTAGTGCGCACCTCGATGCCCAGCTTTGGCCGTCCATACACGATCCCGTCTATCTGGAATCGAATGTCGAAGGCGGGGAGGGGTATGACTGGTACTATGCCAGCGAAGCAGATCGCGACACACAGCTCCGAACGCCGATCACCGATGGTGGGGCCGGAAAACCCTGGGTGTTTCGGTACAAGGACCTGTCGAACTGGTGGGGTCAGCTGCACCATGACCGCCCGGGAGGCATCGAAAGCGGGTCGGCGACAGGCTGGGTGCCGCAATCGAAACCGATCTGGATCACCGAGGTCGGTTGCCCGGCGGTCGACAAGGGCGCGAACCAGCCCCATGTCTTCGTCGATCCGAAGAGCTCGGAAAGTACACTGCCCCACTCTTCCGATGGCCGCCGGGACGATCTGATCCAGCGGCGGTATCTGGAGGCATTTCACCGCTATTGGGACCCGGAGGCCGGGCATAATCCGGTGTCATCGGTTTATGGCGGTCCAATGCTGGACCCCGATCTTATCCACGTCTGGACGTGGGATGCCCGGCCCTTTCCCGATTTTCCTGCTCGCGAAGAGATCTGGTCTGATGGCGGGAACTGGTGGTTGGGGCACTGGCTGACCGGACGCGCGGGCCTGGCCCCGCTTTCCGGCGTGGTCGCAGACATCGGCGCGCGATGTGATCTCGAACTGGACGCGTCCACACTGGACGGGCTGGTGTCCGGATTTGTCCTTTCGGGGCCAGTAACGGGCCGGTCAGCGCTGGAGCCATTGGCTCTGGCTTATGGCTTTGCCGTGCGGGAACACGCGGATGGCGTGGCGCTTCTTGGCAGCAATGCCGGCGGAGAAGTCACCTTGCCGGAAGCCATGCTGGTACTTCCCGACCACGGGGACGCGCTGACGCGCCAACGCATGCCCGCCGGATTCCTGCCGTCGAATGTCCGGCTGCGCTTCATTGGGGACTGGCTGGATTATGAGCCCCAGAGCCTTCTTGCGCATAGCGGAGCACAGGCTGGCGGCGAGATCGCCGATCACGCCTGGCCTTTACTGGCCGATGAAGAACAGGCGAGTGACTGGGCGCAGGGTGTGTTGAATGACGCGATTGCTGCAGGCGAGCAGCTGTCCTTCGAATTGCCGCCCTCATTGATGGCACTGGAGCCCGGGGACCGGTTCCACCTGGACAGCCAGAACGGGGCGGTTTTCCGGATTGAGTCGGCCAGTGGCGGTGAAACCCGGCGCGTTCTGGCGCGCCGCCATCACCCGCGTACAGGTGCCCACCGGGGTAGTCAGGCAGGTGTTTCCGGGGCGATCTCCGGTCGGTCCAGACCGGCCCTGGCTGTGCTCGATATTGCCTTGCTGGCTGAAGAGAGCAGCGATCGCGATGGTGTCCTGCTCGCTGCGTCGGTGTCGCCTTGGCCCGGAAGCCTCGCCATCCATGCCGGCCCGGACGCGGCGGCGCTCGAACACCGGCTTGATGTGACGCGTCGGACGCCATTCGGGACATGCCTGAACAGCCTGGTACCAGGATGTGCCGGGCGTTGGCAGGCCGCCGGCAGCTTGCATGTCCGGTTAAATAGCGACGGTCTCAGTTCCAGTGACAGGCAGGCGGTCCTGAACGGCGCCAACCGGATTGCCGTCGAACACGACGATGGCTGGCTGGTGCTGCATTTCCTGACAGCCGAATTGATCGGGGACGGGGCGTACAGCCTGACCGGCCTGCTTCACAACGACCTGGCCGCCCCGATGCTCATCGGGGCAGAGGCGCGACTGATCGTTCTGGACACGCTGCCCGATACGCTTTCCGTTCCTGCTCATGAACGCGGTGAAGACCTGACACTAAGGGCTGGTGATCCGCGCCTGTCCTTGCAATCGCCCTTCCAGACGTCGGCGGCGTTCACCTATCAGGGCCGTGATCTTGCGCCATTGTCGCCGGTCCATCTCAAATGGGATCGCGTTGCCGAGGGATACCGCTTCCGCTGGATCCGGCGCAGTCGTATTGGCGGAGAGGACTGGTCCGCACCGGTCACGCCGCTTGGCGAAGCCCGGGAGGCCTATCGCGTGGGCCTTTTCGACGGAGGCACCCTTCTCGATGAGGGCGAGGTGACAGCTCCGGAATTCGTTCTCTCCGGCAGTGACGCCGCCACGCTCTATGCCGGGGGAGGTGGCGCGCCGGTCTTCAGCGTCGCACAGGCGTCCGATCGGTTTGGTCCCGGCGCGGCAGCTTTCGTGAACTTCACCTTGTAGAAGCGGGTTGGCGTACCGGGCCAAAGACGCCTACATCAGTCCGGCGGACCGGTGGGGTCCGGCGGGCAAGGTGACAGATGGCCGACCCATATACGACTTTGGGCATATCGCGCTCCGCGAGTGCGGACGAGATCCGGCGTGCCTATCGTGCGCTGGCCAAGTCGCTGCACCCGGACGCCCGTCCCGGGGACGCGGCGGCCGAAGAACGCTTCAAACAGGTCAGCCAGGCGTTCAAGCTGCTGTCCGATCCCGAAAAAAAGGCCCGGTTCGATCGCGGTGAGATCGACGCTGACGGCAATGAGCGTGCGCCCTTTGCGGCCCATGCTGCCCATGGCGCGCGCCGGGGCGGGCCGAGGGGTCGGCCACAGGGCGGGTTTGACGATCTCGGCGACATCTTTTCCGACCTGTTCACCGATTTCAGCCGCCGCGAGGCTCCACCGCGCAAGGGCCGGGACGTGCGGTACCGGATGCCTCTGACCTTCGTAGAAGCGGCCAAGGGCGTAACCAAGCGGATCAAGCTCGCCTCGGGAAAATCGGTGGAGGTCAAGGCCCCGCCCGGAGCCAGTGAAGGGCAGGTCCTGAAGCTGGCGCGGATGGGTGAATCAGGCAGCGCGAACGGGCCGGCGGGCGATGTGTTAATCGAGCTCCAGGTCAAGCCGCATGCCTACTTCACCAGGGATGGTGCCGATATTCGCCTGGAATTGCCCGTGTCCCTGAAAGAAGCGGTCGAAGGCTCGAAGGTCAGGGCACCGACCATTGACGGGCCGGTCGATATCAAGATTCCCGCCGGGTCGACGTCCGGCTCGCTGCTGCGCCTGCGCGGCAAGGGCATCGTCGCTTCAGGTGGCAAGAGGGGCGACCAGATCATCCGTCTGATTGTGGATATTCCCAAGGATGATCAAGGCCTTCAGGCCTTTGTACGAGACTGGACGCCGCCCAGGGGCTACGATCCGCGAAACGGAATGGAAGAGTAACACCTTGTTCAGCGCCGGTTCAGCGGTGCACGGACAAAGTCGCAGGCATGATGAAGAACGCCCTCATAGCCCTGATCAGCGCCGTTGCCGCGATGACCGCTTCGGTTTCGGCCGATGCGGCCGGAATGACGCAATCGCGGCCGGACGTGCGCGACCGGTATACGGCGGATGAAGCGCGCGATGCCATGCGCTCGGGCGATGTCCTGCCAGCGCTGCGTGTCATTCGCCAGGTGCGCCAGCGATATCCGGGCGCAGACGTCCTTGATGCCGAGCTCGAGGGCGGGCAGCCGCCTCTTTACATCATCAAGATCCTGACCCGCGACGGTCGGCGCGTTGACGTGATTGTCGACGCCCGTACCGGTGCCATACTCTACGAACGATAGACCCGGAGCCTCGCGATGCGCGTACTCATCCTGGAAGACGATCCCGATCTGAGCCGGCAGCTGTCCCGCGCCCTGACGGACGCCGGTTATGCCGTCGATGTCGCGAATGACGGCGAAGAAGGGCACTTTCTCGGCGATACCGAGCCCTATGATGCCGTCGTGCTGGACCTGGGCCTGCCCAAGATCGACGGCGTGACGGTGCTGGAGCGCTGGCGTCGTGATGGCAAGGACTTCCCCGTCCTGATCCTGACCGCTCGTGATCGCTGGAGCGAGAAGGTTGCCGGGTTCGACGCCGGTGCCGACGATTATCTGACCAAGCCCTTCCATACCGAGGAATTGCTGGCGCGGCTGCGCGCCCTGACCCGCCGTGCGGCCGGTCACACGACCTCGACAATCGAATGCGGCGCGCTGACCGTCGATACGCGGGGTGCACGGGTCTTCATCGATGGCGCGCCGGTCAAAGTCACGTCCCATGAATTCCGGATGTTGAGCTATCTCGCCCACCATCAGGACCGCGTGATTTCGCGTTCGGAACTGGTCGAACACATCTACGATCAGGATTTCGACCGTGATTCCAACACCATCGAGGTGTTTGTCGGCCGCCTGCGCAAGAAGATCGGGCAGGACCGGATCGAGACCGTGCGGGGGCTGGGCTACCGGCTCGTGGACGTGGAGCAGAACACGGCGTGACGCCGTCTCCGGGATCCCTGGTCCGGCGCCTGGTCGTCAGCGCGGCGATCTGGGCGGCGGTGCTCATGATTGCCGGGGCCCTGGCGCTGACCGCCCTCTATCGCCAGTCAGCACTTGGCGCGATTGACGACCGGCTGGAAAGCGCGGTCAGTGCGCTCGTGGCAGCGGTCGAGACCGGTGAGGATGGCGAGCTTGTCCTGGCGCGGCAGCCCAGCGACCCGCGGTTCGACCAGGTTTTTTCCGGCCGGTACTGGCAGATTGGCGAATTCTACGATGCCGACACGTTCCGGGTGATTGGCCGGTCGCGGTCTCTGTGGGACGAACGTCTGCGGCCGCCGGACGCGTTTCTGGCGTCGACGCTGGATGCACCGGGCGAGCGCGTCACCATCGAGATGACCGGCCCGGATGGCGAACCGCTTCGGATCATGGCCCAGGCCGTGCTGCTGGCTGGCCGGCAGGACCCCGCCATCATGATGGCCGGCGAGGACCGGCGGCCGGCCGACCGCGATGTCCAGCGCTTTGCCTCGGTCGTGGCCGGCATGTTCCTGATCTTCGCGGTCGCTCTAGCCATCGGTATCTTCCTGCAGGTCCGCGTCGGGTTGGCACCGCTGTTCCGCATGCGGGATTCGGTGGTCGATGTACGCGAAGGCCGTGCGGACCGGGTCGAAGGTGCCTACCCGACGGAAATCCAGCCCCTGGGCGACGAACTCAATTCGCTTCTGGACCATTCCCGTGAAGTCGTGGACCGGGCGAGGACCCATGTCGGCAATCTTGCGCATGCACTGAAAACGCCGATTGCGGTGCTTCTCAACGAGAGCCGCACCGACAAGACGGAATTCGCGGAACTCGTGGGCCGTCAGGCCGAGATCATGTCCCGCCAGGTGGATCATCATTTGCGGCGTGCCCGTGCAGCGGCGCATGCCAAATCGGTTGGCGCGCGGACACCGGTAACCCCGCTGATCAATGATCTCGCGCGGACGCTGACGCGCATCTATGGCCGCAAGGGCATCGCGATCAACTGGACATCACCCGACGAGCTGGTGTTCCGTGGGGAACGCCAGGACCTCGAAGAAATGGTCGGCAATCTGATGGACAATGCCTGCAAATGGGCGGCGTCTTGCGTGACCGTTTCGGCCGGACCCGGAAACAGCGAGCAGACGCTGGAGATCCGGATTGCCGACGATGGTCCGGGAATGGACGCAGCGGCCCGCGAGGATGCGCTGAAGCGCGGTGTCAGGCTTGATGAAAGTGCACCGGGCAGTGGTCTGGGCCTGTCCATCGTGGGTGACCTCGCCAAAGTCTATGGCGGTGTTCTGGCGTTGGGCGAGGCTGAAGCTGGCGGGCTCCTGGCCTGCTTGACACTGCCGGCGGCGAAAGACCGCTAAAGCTGCGTTAAGGATATTCAGCCACGCTGGTTCGACGAGGATAACTTCGCGCGAACCAGACATGCTGAGCGAGTCGACAAAAACGCGCCTTTCCGCTTTCTGGGCAGGATTGCCGGACCCGATGCGTGAGAAGCTGGTCGCTGCCGCGGCTGCGGCCGCACAGGCGGACGCAAGGCAACAGGGGCTTCACGACATACTGGCCGGGCTGGAAGCCGGGCTCGCGCCCGCTGATCAGGTTGCGCGCTCGCGTTTTTTCGAACCGCTGGCGATCCTGACGGGTGATCCCGCACAAGTTCCGCCTTCGCGCGCCTATTTCACGCCCCACTTCCTGGATCGAATCTGGTCCTGGTTCGAAGACCAGCTGGGCGAGGAGTTCATTGCGTGGGCCATCGCAGACGATAATCTGGCCTGGCACGACAGCTGGACGCAGCGGCGAAAACAGGCTGCGCAGGCCTTGTCAGACTTTCTTGATGTGTCGGCGAATGACCGCAAGGCCGAGGCCCGACTTGCAGCGCTCTGGGGCGCGGGCGGAGCCGAACGGGCGCGCGATATCGCGACATTGTTGCGCAGCAGCGGCGAGATCACCGCGGCGCTGAAGCCGTTTCCCGATGAAATCCGCGACCTCACGCCGGAACTCTGCACCGAGCTGCGCGATGGCTATGAGCGCTTCGGCGATGATGCGCCCGATGCCGGACTCTGGCTCCTGCTCATTATTCTCGCCCGCCTGAAGAAGACGGCCCAGATTTTCCGGGCGATCGAGAAAATCGGGCGCAGGGGAGACGATCTCCTCGTCTCCAAGACCGATCTCGCCACGGTCGGTGATGCCGTGTTCAAGGACGCCGAGCATTTCGCGGCCCTGTTCAAACACGCGCCCGATACACTCGACGATGCCCGCGTCGCCGTCGATGGCCTGGCAAACTATGTCTCGATCACCGTCGGCATGACCCGCGAATTCGGCATCCGGAAGGATGGGCGCTGGGGCAAGCAGCTCTTCGGGCTCCGGTCCCAGGTGTCCAGCGACCTCGAGAAGATATTTGCCAGCGTGCCCAAGGCACTCGGCAAGGCCGTTCCGGAACCGCGAAAGGGCAAGGGCGGCATCATGACCCCGGTCGAAATAGCGCCCGAAACCGTCATCGAACAGGCGGAGGCGCGTCTCCACTTTGTTGCTGGTGCGCATGAATGGGCGTCCCAGGCGGCCGTCGCGAGCATCCACAAGAAGACCGAGGAAGCGGCAACCACGCTGCTGGACGATTGTTCGAGCGCGCTGATCAATCTGGTCCAGCATTCCGAAGGCGAGGAGCAGGCCCTCGCGTCCCAGGGCCTTGATGTCGTCGCCCGGTTGTTTGAAGCGGCCGGACAGGACGAGAATGCCTCCCTGATCCGCCGCCGGTCAGCCGCCGCACTCGCGGCGTAAGCGCGCAGCGCCTTGCACTGACCGACGCCAAACCGTAAGCCGCTCGCCATGAGCGAGCCTTCCTCCGACACCCCCGCTGCCATGGAAAGCCGGACCTGGTCCGAGCGGCGGCTGCATTCCCCGAGCGCCGGGCGGAACAAGGCCGCGATTGCGCACGAATTGGCCAGGATATTACCGGCCGATGCGGCTGTGCTCGAGATCGGTTCCGGGACGGGAGAGCATGCGGTCGCTGCGTGTCAGGCGCGCGAGGACATCATCTGGCATCCCAGCGACCCCGACGCGCAGTCCCGCGCGAGCCAGGACGCCTGGTCGACTGAGTGTCCGGGCCGGATACAGGCGTCACGCGCGCTTGATGTTTCTCTGGCAGACTGGCCGGCCGGCTTGCCCGAGACCGACGCCATCGTTTGCTGCAATGTCATTCACATCTCCCCCTGGCGCGTTGCGGAGGGGCTGGCCAAGGGCGCAGAAAACCTTCTTTCGCCGGGCGCACCCCTCGTTCTTTACGGTCCGTTCCTGGAGGGCGAGAAGACGGCCCCGTCCAATCTCGAATTCGACGCATCGCTCAAGTCCCGCAACCCGGAGTGGGGCGTCCGCGCACGCGACGACGTTGAGACGCTGCTGGCGCGGCACGGATTCGATCTTGAACAGGTAATCGGAATGCCGGCGAACAATCTGATGCTTGTCTTCCGGAAGACTGCGCGATGATGGTCCTGGCAGTCGTCTTCGTGCTGGTGGCTTTCGCGGCAGGTTTCTGGATCGCCGCACCGTTGAAGGGATCAAGCCGGTGGCTGGCCCCGGCATTGACCGTGGGGCTCGTCCTGGTTGTCTCCGGTGCCTACATGATTGGCGGGCGGCCCGACTTGCCGGGCCTTCCGCACGAACAGGCAGCCGAACAGCGCCGCAATACTGATCCGTCCAGCCTGAGCCTGGCCGAACAGATTGAAAGCCTGCGCGACCGGACACGCGAGGACGATACCGACGCCGAGGCCTGGGCCTTGCTCGGCCGCCAGCTCGCCCGCGCCGAGCGCGAGCAGGAAGCCATCGAAGCTTTCCAGCGCTCGCTGCGGATTGACCCGGTCGCGCGGACCTTTTCCGACATTGGCCAGACACTGATCAATCTCAACGAAGGCGAGGTCACGCCGGAATCCGTGCGGGCGTTCGAGGAAGCCATGAACCGCGACCCCGACCTGCCGGAGCCTTACTTCTTCCTGGGGCTGGCGGCCTATCAGGCCGGCGACCGGGCCGTCGCGGCCGACTTCTGGACGTCCGTTCTGGAGCGTTTGCCCGCCGACAGTGCATTCCGCCCGGTGATCGCGCGCCAGGCCGTCGATCTCTTGTCCCGCCCGGACGTGAATACGCAGGCCGTTGCCGAACAGGCCGACACCGAGACCGAGCCACAGGCCCGTATCGCGCAAATGGTCGCTAGGCTGGAAACTCGTCTCGCCGCTGATCCGGATGATATATCCGGCTGGCTGGTGTTGCTCCGTGTGCGGCGCACGCTGGGAGACGAAGCCGCAGCCCGCGACGCCCTTGGCGCGGCGCGGGATACTTTCGAGACCGGCAGCGGTGAAGGCGCGCTTCTGGACATGGCCGCTGCGCTGATGGGACTGAACGAGGAGGACCCGTCTTGAGACGGCGAAATCAACGGCTCTGGATGATTGGCGGCGCGGCGACCGTTCTGGGACTCGCACTGGCATTGACGCTCTATGCACTTAGCGACGCCATTGTCCTGTTCTACAGCCCCACCGAACTCGCGCAGAATCCGCCCGAGGCGGGAACGCATATCCGGATTGGCGGGCTGGTGGAGGACGGGTCCGTCATTCGGGGAGAGGCCAGCGGCGCGCGCTTCGTTCTGACCGATGGCGCACACACGATTGCCGTGAGCTATGCCGGCCCTTTGCCTGACTTGTTCCGTGAGGGACAGGGGATCGTCGCCGAGGGGACGTTCCAAGCCTCAGGCGAATTTACCGCGACGACGGTGCTGGCCAAGCATGACGAGACCTATATGCCGCCCGAAGTGGCCGAGGCGCTGCGTGAATCGGGTCGCTGGCAGGGCGAGGACGACAATTGATTGCCGAGCTGGGACGCTTTCTCGTTGCGATTGCCCTGATCGCGTCGGTCGCCCAACTCCTGTTCGGATGGCGAGCGGCTCGTGCTGGCAATGTCGGACCCCTGGCCGTCGCCACGGGCCGGGCCAGTGCGGTCGCGCTGGGCACGCTTGGAGCGGCGTTTGTTCTGTTGGCCGTCCTGTTCCTGCAATCGGATTTCTCGGTCGGTTATGTCGCGGCGAACTCCCATGTCGACAAGCCGGTTTTCTACAAGATCGCGGCGGTCTGGGGCGGGCATGAGGGCTCAATGCTGCTCTGGTGTCTGCTGCTCGCCGGTGTCGGTGCCGGTCTCAACCGCTGGGGGCCACGCTCCGATGACGGGCTGCGCCTGCGCGCCACGGCGGTGCAGGGCGGGCTGCAACTCCTTTTCATCGCTTTCCTGTTTTTCGCGTCGAACCCGTTCGACCGGCTTGATCCGGCAGAACTGGCAGGGCGGGGCCTCAACCCGATCCTGCAGGACCCGGCCCTCGCGATGCATCCGCCCATGCTCTATGTCGGCTATGTCGGCCTCTCGGCGGCGTTTTCCCTTGCGGCGGCTGGTCTGATCGAAGGGCGTGGCGGGCGGGTGCTTGCCGAAGCCCTTCGGCCCTGGGCGGTCGCAGCCTGGGCTTTCCTGACCGCTGGAATCTCGCTCGGGGCCTGGTGGGCCTATTACGAGCTTGGCTGGGGTGGCTGGTGGTTCTGGGACCCGGTCGAGAATGCCAGCTTCATGCCGTGGCTGGTTGCCACCGCTCTCATCCATTCGGCCATCGCCACGCAGCGCAGTGGTGCCTTCCCCGGCTGGACGGCCTTTCTGGCACTGACCGCTTTCTCGCTTTCGGCACTGGGGGCGTTTCTGGTGCGGTCCGGCGTGCTGACATCCGTTCACGCCTTCGCGCTCGATCCGGAGCGGGGATTGTGGATCCTGGTCATGCTGGCTGTGATCGCGGGGGGCGGGCTGGCACTGTTTGGCTGGCGGGCCTCGACGCTCGGACGCGGCGACGGGTTTGAGCCGACAAGCCGCGAAGCCTTTATCGGAGCCAACAATCTTTTCCTCGTCGTGACCGCTGGCGTCGTGCTGACCGGGACGTTGATGCCGCTGATCATCGATGCGTTGGGCGGGCGAATGATTTCGGTCGGCGCACCGTATTTCAATACCGTCGCGACGCCCTTCCTCGCGCTGTTGCTGGTTTTCCTGCCGTTTGCACCCTTCCTGCCCTGGCGCAAGGCCGGCCTGAGACCCGTCGCAATCTCCCTGACAGCTGCTTTGTGGCTGGTCCCGGCCTCGATAGCCGGACTGGCGCTGATGTTTGCCGGTGGGTCCATCTTCGCCATCGCCGGAGCCTTTGTCGGCGCGTGGGCCATCGCCGGCGCGATCAGTGACTATCAGCGATCACGCGGCCAGGCCGGTCTCGGGCCTCGCCTGGCGTCAGCTGGCCGGTCCATGGCCCATGCGGGGATCGGGCTGGTGGCCCTCGGGGCTGCCGCGGATTCCACCGGAGCGCCGGAAATCTCGCGCTCGCTAGCCCCGGGCGAAACCATGCAGGTCGGGGACACCATTCTGGCCCTGGAAAGCGTCACCCGCGCGGATGGTGCCAACTACATGGCCGACAGTGCAATCCTGGTGGCCACCGAGGGCGGACGCACGCTGGGCCGTTTACGTCCGGAACGGCGCTTTTATCCGGCCAATGACCAGAATACGCGCGAGGTCGCGATCCGGTCAGGCGTACGCGGTGATCTTTATGTGTCGCTTGGCGATCCTCATACACGCGGCGACGGGACCGTGGCCTATGAGGTCCGGGCGTCCTTCAATCCGTTTGTCTGGCTGTTGGGCTTGGGGGCCGCGCTGATAGCGCTCGGCGGGCTGACCGCGCTGGCTGGACAGGCTGCACACCGCCGGAGACCGGCATGATCGCGCTTGTGACGGCCATTTTGCTGACTGCAACACCGGGGCCGACGCTGAACGCGGTCGAGACGGCGCGGGCCGAGGCGATCATGCAGGAAATCCGCTGCGTGGTGTGCGCCGGGCAATCCATAGCCGATTCCGATGCGGCCCTGGCCCAGGACATGCGCCACTTCATCCGCGTGCGTGTGGCGCGCGGCGATGACGCCGCGTCGATCCGCGCGGAACTGGCGCAAAGCTATCGTGACGAGGTCCTGTTGCGGCCGCCATTCGACTGGCGGACCTTGCCCCTGTGGCTGGCACCACTCATCTTCCTGCTGGCAGGCGGCGGTATGCTGATCATGGCGAGCCGGTCGCGACGGGAACCGTGACACCCGCCCGCAGGTTGGCAAGAGGACGGGATGGTAGGAAGCGGGGGACCGGCATGAAATCGGAAAAGGTCGAGTTCGAGGGATCACAGGGGCACAGCCTAGCCGCGCGCCTCGACCTGCCGCTCGGAACGCCGCGCGCCCATGCGATTTTCGCGCATTGCTTTTCTTGTTCCAAGGACGTGCTGGCCGCGTCCCGGATATCCCGGGAGCTGGCCCGTGAGGGCATTGCCGTCCTGCGTTTCGATTTCACCGGACTGGGAAATTCCGATGGTGATTTTGCCAACACGAATTTCTCCTCGAATGTCGAAGACATCGTCGCGGCCGGGCAATTCCTGGAAGGCCGGGGCGGCGCGCCGACCCTGCTGATCGGACACAGCCTGGGCGGTGCGGCCGTGATTTCGGCGGCGGGCGACCTGCCCACGGTAACAGCGGTCGCCGTCATCGGGGCCCCGTCAGATGCCAGCCATGTCACCCGCCATTTCGCCGCGGACCTCGATACGATCAGCCGCGACGGCGAAGCGACTGTCGAACTGGCAGGCCGGCCTTTCCGCATTCGCAAACACTTCCTCGATGACCTGGAAGGCCACGCGCTGGAGGACAGGATCTCCCGCCTCGGCCGTGCACTTCTGGTTCTGCATTCCCCGGTCGATGAGCTGGTCGGGATCGACAATGCCACCCGGATATTCGTCGCGGCGCGTCACCCGAAGTCCTTTGTCGGCCTGGATGGAGCCGACCACATGCTGACGGCTGAGGCCGATGCCCGTTTCGCGGCCGGCATGATTTCGGCCTGGGCCCGGCGCTATGGCGCGCCGTCACCGCTGCCTGACCCACCGGCGGCCGTGCGCGACGGCGTGGTCGTTCAGGAGACGGGGCAGGGGCCGTACCAGAACTGGGTGGTCAACCAGGATCATGCTGTGCTGACCGATGAGCCGGAATCGGTCGGTGGCGGAAATTCGGGTATGACGCCCTATGGCTTTATCGCCGCTGCGTTGGCCGGGTGCACGTCGATGACGCTGCGCATGTATGCGAACCGCAAGAAATGGCCGCTGGACCGCGTCACCGTGACGGTCGTCCACAACAAAGACCACGCCGACGATTGCGAGCACTGCCCGGACACGTCGGTCAAGGTCGACATTTTCGAACGGACACTCCGCATTGAGGGCGACCTCGACGCCGACCAACGCCAGCGCCTGCTGGAAATCGCTGACCGCTGCCCGGTCCACCGGACGCTACACGAACCGGTCGTGGTCCGCACCCGCCTGGAGTCTTGAACTCCCCTGGCGGACCCGCCATGTAATGATTCCGTAAGATTTAAGCCACGACGCCGTTACGCGGGACCGGTCAACAAGACGGTCACGCCATGTGGCATCAGGACAAGAGGAAAAGACCCACCATGATCCGCACCTCCCGTATCCGCCAACTTGCCGGTGTTTCGGTCTTTGCGCTGACGGCGTTCGCCGCAGGGACCACGCTGGCTCCGGCAACGCTGGCCCAATCTGCTGAGCGACCGCTGGTTATCGCGGCACCGAATGGTGCGCCGATGTCATTTGCGGACCTGATCGAGCGGGTCAGCCCGGCGGTGGTGTCGATCAATGCGACCGTCACCGCGCCGGTAGGACCCAATGCTGCGCCCAATCTGGAAAACCTGCCGCCGCAATTCCGCGAATGGATGGAGCGTGAGTTCGGAAACCGCGCGCCCCAACAGCGGGAAGGGCGTTCGCTGGGTTCGGGATTCTTCATCTCGGCAGAAGGCCATGTCGTCACGAACAACCACGTGATCGCCAATGCCAGCGAGATCACGATTGACCTTCCCGATGGCGGCGAACTGCCGGCCCGTGTCATCGGCACTGACCCGTTGACCGACATCGCGCTGTTGCAGGTGACGGTGGATGATGACCGCAGCTTTCCTTTCGTGACGCTGGCCGAGGAACCGAATATCCGCGTCGGTGACTGGGTCGTCGCCGTTGGCAACCCGTTTGGCCTCGGTGGGACCGCCACGGCCGGCATCGTCTCGGCAACCGGACGCGAGATTGCCACCACGGCCTATAACGACTTCATCCAGATCGATGCGCCGATCAACCGGGGTAATTCCGGTGGTCCGACGTTCGACCTGCACGGCAATGTCATCGGTGTGAATTCCCAGATTTTCTCACCGTCTGGCGGCAATGTCGGGATCGGCTTTGCCATTCCTTCCGGTGTTGCGGCGAACATCGTCGCCCAGCTTCTCGAGACAGGCAGCGTGGCACGCGGCTGGCTTGGCGTGACGATTCAGGATGTGACCGCGGACATCGCGGAAAGCCTTGGATTGACCGAACGCCGGGGGGCCATTGTGTCCTCGCTGGTAGCCGGCGGACCGGCCGATGAGGGTGGTCTGGAGCGCGGTGATGTCGTGCTTTCGATCAATGGCACCGAGATCGAGGATTCCGGTGATCTGACCCGCCGGGTCGGCGCAATCGCCGCCGGCCAGGAGGTCAGCTTCCGCGTGCTGCGCGACGGTGATGAAGACACGATTCGCATCACGCTGGCCCAGCGTCCTGACGAGAACACGCTCAATAATCTGCCGGGTGTCGGCGAAGAGCCCGAAGCGGCCACCTATTTCGGTATGGAGCTGGCTCCGTCCGAGAGCGGTACGGGCCTTCTGGTGGAAAACGTCAATGGTGGCGAAGAGGCTGCCATCAAGGGCCTTCGGCGCGGCGATGTCATCATCGAGGCTGGCGGCGAAGACGTGAACACGGTCGAGGACTTTGTGGCCGCGGTCGATACCGCCCGCGACGACGGACGCTCGGCCATCCTGCTTCTGGTGCAGGGCACAAACGGCCAGCGCTATGTGGCGCTGCAGCTCGACGCGGTCTGACCGGACCCGACAGACAAGGCAGGGGAGAGGGATATGCGCATTCTGATCATCGAGGACGACCGCGAAGCCGCGAACTACATCCGCAAGGGACTTCGGGAATCCGGCCATGTCGTCGACCATGCCGCCGATGGCGAGGAAGGGCTGGAGATGGCCCGGGCCGCCGACTACGACGTGCTGGTTGTCGACCGCATGCTGCCCAAGATGGACGGGCTGACCGTGGTCGAGACCTTGCGGGCGGAAGACGATCGCTCTCCCGTGCTGATCCTGTCAGCGCTCGGTGAAGTCGATCACCGCGTGGAAGGCCTGAAGGCGGGCGGGGACGACTATCTCGTGAAACCCTACGCCTTTGCCGAACTGCTGGCCCGGGTCGAGGCCCTGGTCCGCCGGCGTGATCCGGAAACTGTGCGCACCCGCCTGACGGTTGGTGATCTGGAAATGGACTTGCTCGCCCGCACCGTGTTGCGCGGCGAGGAGGAAATCCTCCTGCAGCCCCGCGAATTCCGTCTGCTGGAATTCCTCATGAAGCATTCCGGGCAGGTCGTGACCCGCACCATGCTGCTCGAAAAAGTCTGGGACTACCATTTCGACCCCCAGACCAATGTCATCGACGTGCATATCTCGCGCCTGCGGTCGAAGATCGACAAGCCGTTTGATCGGGCATTGCTGCATACGGTCCGAGGGGCCGGCTACCGGCTTCAGGCCTGACGCGGGATGAGGCGCTTCGCGCCGGCCTTCCTCCGAACGACGGCGTTCAGGGTCACCCTGTTGTCGGCGGCGCTTCTGGCCGCCTCCAGCCTGGTGATCCTGACCTTCGTCTATTTCGCGTCGGTCGGCGTGTCGCTGAACCGAACCGATGCGGCTGTGGAAGAAGAAATCGCCACGGTTGAAACCCGCTTCCGCGATGGCGGGATCCAGTCGGTCAATCGCTACATCCTCCAGCGCAGTGTCGGCGGCAGCGACTTCCTTTACTTGCTGGTCCATCCGAGCGGTCGGAGAATTTCAGGCAATCTCAGTGGGTTGCCCGAGACCGGTGCCGATAATGACGGGCGGCTCGAATTTCAGTACATGCGGCCGCCCGCCGGTGAGGAAGAGAGCGAGAAGGACGAGCGCCTCGCCCGCGGGCGGATATCACCCCTTCCCAGCGGCTACCAGATTTTCGTCGGCATGGATGTCGAGGACGAGGACCGCCTGATCGGCGGCATGCTCCGGGCCGTGCTGGCCGCGTCTGCGCTGGCCCTGGCGCTTGGCGTGGCCTCGGGTGTCTTCATCAGCCGGCGGTTTGCCATCCGGCTCGACCAGATCAACCGCGTCGCCCATGCCGTTGAGGCGGGCGACATGAAGCGGCGCGCGCCGCGAACCAATACCGGTGACGAACTCGACGAACTCTCTGCCAATTTCAACGCCATGCTCGACCGGATCGAGGAATTGATGGCGCGCATGAAGAATGCCGGGGATTCCATTGCCCACGATCTTCGTTCGCCCCTGACGCGCATGCGAAACCGGCTTGATGACGCCCTGCGCGAGGATGGGGATCTGGAATCGCGGGAAGCGTCCCTGACGCAAGCTGTCAGCGATGCCGACGAGCTGCTGGGCGTGTTCAACGCCATCCTGTCGATCTCCCGGCTCGAAGCTGGCGAGCGGCGTCAGTCCTTCTCCCGGATGGATCCGGCGCAGATCGTGGAAGATCTCTGTGAACTCTATGAACCGGTCTGCGAGGAAGCCGGGCTGCGGTTCGAGGCCGAGATCGAGACGGGAACGGAAGTCCGCGGCGACCGGGGCCTGTTGTCCCAGGCCCTCGCGAACCTGCTCGACAATGCCGTGAAATATACGCCTGCGGGCGGAGCCATCGCCCTGCGTCTACGACGGTGCGCGTCGGGCGAAATCGAGCTCTCGGTAACCGATACCGGCCCCGGGATTCCCGAATCCGATCGTGTGCGCGCCACACAGCGATTTGTCCGGCTGGAGAAATCGCGCAGCCAGCCCGGCTCGGGTCTGGGGCTGAGCCTGGTGAAGGCCATTTCCGACATTCATGGCGCGACGCTGGAGCTGAGCGACGGTCCCGGCATCATGGACGGAATGGGGCCGGGCCTGCGTGCGGCGCTGATCATACCACCGGCCAAACAAGCCTCTTGAAACTGACCGGGAGCGCGTCAGTCTGGTGCCATGCCGGACCCTGCGACTCTCTTCGACCACCCTTTGCCCGTATTGCCGGATATCGATCCGGACTGCGGTGAGCGGGCGCTCCAGGCCCTCGATGCGGAGACGCTGGCCCGGCTTGATGATGCGTCGCGGGCCTTCCTGAGATCGGTTTTCGGTGCCGCGCCCTACCTGGCACGTCTGGCGCAGCGGTGCCCTGACGTGGTGACCGAACTGGCGTCGACCTCTCCCGAGAAACTGGCGGACCGGCTTCTCGATGATGTGCTCCGGGCGGGCCGGGACGCCGCGGACGGCGGGGAGCTTGACGACCGCCTCCGCGATGCCAAGGCGAAATTCCATCTTTTATGCGCGCTGTGCGAGGTGACCGGGCTGTGGACGACCTCGGCCATGACGCGAGCGCTGTCCGGGTTTGCGGACGCCGCGGTTCAGTCCGCGCTTCTGGGCGCAGCGCGATTCATGGCCGAACGGGGCCGCCTGGCTGAACCGGCCGATCCGGAAAACCCGGTGCCCGGCCTGTTCCTGTTGGCGCTGGGGAAGCTGGGCGCGGAAGAGCTCAACTTCTCAAGCGATATCGACCTGGTGGCCTTCTACGACCCGGAAATCCTGGCCCGGCAAACCGAGAAGGACCCGCGCCAGGTCGCGGTCAAGCTGGTCCAGGCCGTGACCCGGACGCTGCAGGAGGCCAATGCCGGGGGCTATGTCTTCCGGGTCGATCTGAGACTGCGTCCCGATCCGTCCTCCACACCGGTCGCGGTCAGCGTCGAATCCGCCATGCGCTATTACGAAGCGATGGGCCAGAACTGGGAGCGGGCGGCCTATATCAAGGCGCGGCGTTGCGCCGGTGATAGCCGGGCGAGCGCCGCCTTCCTGCGCGACCTTGGACCCTTCATCTGGCGGCGAACGCTCGACTTTGCCGCTGTGGATGACATTCGCTCGCTCGCGCGCCAGATCCAGCGGGTCGGTGACCGGGCCAGAATCCGGGCTGCAGGCCATGATCTCAAACTCGGGCGCGGGGGTATCCGCGAAATCGAGTTCATCGCGCAAATTCCCCAGCTCGTGTTCGGGGGCCGTGATCGCGACCTGCGGGCCCGCTCTCCGGTCGAGGCGCTGCCAGCCCTCTGCGCCAGCGGCAAGCTGGAGGGCGTGGATCCCCAGAGCCTGTCGAACGATTATGCCTTCCTGCGCGGGATCGAACACCGGATCCAGATGCTGGAGGACGAGCCCACCCAGACCCTGCCGGCCGATGACGGCCAGCGCGCACGGGTGGCTGCGTTGTGGGGGGAAAGTTCGCTCGACACGTTTGATGATCGCATCCGGTCAGTCCTGACGCGTGTTCACACGATCTTCAGCGATCAGTTCGACGAGAGCGATACGCTCGCCTCGTCGGCTGGCAGCCTGGTCTTTACCGGCGTTGATCCGACACCCGATACGCTCGCGACCCTAAAAAGGCTGGGCTTTTCGGATCCCCAGGCCGTCTGGAGCCGGTTTAATGGCTGGGCAGGCGGCAAGGCACGCGCTGTTCGCACGGCTCGCGCGCGTGAATTGCTGACCAAGCTCGCGCCGCGCCTGATCGATGCGCTGGCCGAAACCGGTGAGCCGGATGCGGCTCTCGTACGTTTCGCCGCTTTCTTCGAAAATCTGCCGATGGGGGTGCAGCCGCTTTCCCTGTTGAAGAATGAGCCCGGTCTCGCAACCAGCCTGGTGGGCATCATTGGTCTGGCACCGGCCATGGCCCGGACACTGGCCCAGCGCCCGGCTATCCTGGATGCGATGCTGGACCCCGAATTCGTCCGACCGCTGGGTGAGGGGGCCGAGCGCTCCATGGACGCTCTCATGAAGGCGCGCCTGCCGGCCAGCATGAGCTTCGAGGGCCGGATGAATGAAGTGCGCCGGATCTCGCGGGAAGAGCGCTTCCGTATCGGGTCGCAGATCCTGACTGGTCGGGCCGGTCCGCGCGCTGCAGGCAAAGCGTTTGCCGACCTCGCCGATGCCTGCATCCGGGCCATGGCCCGCGCCGCCCAGGACGTGATGGCCGCCCGGTTTGGCGACGTGCCGGGATCGTTCGCCGTGATTGGCATGGGCAAACTTGGCGGGCGCGAACTGGCCGCCGATTCCGATCTCGACCTGATGCTCGTCTATGACGGTGCGGCGGACAGTGATGCGGCTGTCCCCGACAACTACTTTGCCCGGCTGACGCAAAGGCTGATCAGCGCGCTATCCGTCCCGACCGAGGAAGGTGGGCTCTATGAGGTCGACATGCAGTTGCGGCCCTCGGGCAAGTCCGGTCCGGTGGCCGTGCACGTGTCCCGCTTTGCCGACTATTACGCCCAGTCTGCCTGGACGTGGGAGCATATGGCGCTCACACGCGCCCGTATCGTTTGCGGAGATGAGGCGCTGAACGGCACTATAGAAGCCGCGATTGATGCGGCCCTTTCCATCCGTCGCGATCCTGAGCAAATCCGTGCCGACGCCGGTGCCATGCGCAACCGCATGCGTGCGGCGCGCCCGGCTGCCGGAGACTGGGACCTCAAACACCGTGCCGGCGGTCTGGTCGACATCGAATTCATCGCCCAGACCCTGCAGTTGATTGCGCTGAATGACGGCGTGATGACGCGCCAGGCCTCGACTTTTGATGCGCTTCTTGCGCTGGCTGACGCCGGGCTGCTCGACGATGAGGAGGCCGCGCGGATGTGTGACATCGGCCGGCTGTACCTGGCGCTGATGCAGCTGATCCGGACCGCGCACGGATCGGGTTTCGATCCCGCCAGTGCCGCAAGAGGCTTCGCACAACGCATGGCCGCCATCGCCGGTGTCGACGACCTCGTGGCACTTCAGGCCCTGATCGGCGAGCATGCGAGCTTTGTCACGGACTGTTTTGCCCGGCATGTGCAGATTTCTGGCCTGGCCGCGACGGATTAGCGCTGGCCGCCCGTTCAACAGGTATCGAGGGACCTGTTGGAGAACAAACTGATGAAATCCTCTCTGTTTCTGGCCGGCATTGCCGGTTTCATGGTGGTCGCTGTTCCGGTCGCTGATGCCCAGCACCGCGGCGGACACGGTCGCGGTGGCATGGACCATCACGCCATGCGCGGCTCGATGGTGCTGCGTGCGGCTGATGCCAATGGCGACAACACGATCACGCGGGCCGAAGTCGAACAGCTCCAGGGCGAGATGTTCGAGTGGATGGACCGCAATGGCGACGGCTATCTGTCGGCCGAAGACCGCTCCCCGGTCTTCCAGCGCCTGCGCGCAATCCGCGAGGCGGAAGCCGGCGACGATGATGGCGAACGCCGTCATCGTGGCCGCCGTGGCCGCGGTATGGGACGTGATCACGGCCGCATGGCGGACACCAACGAAGACGGCCGCATTTCCCGCGAGGAGTTCATGAGCCAGGGGCACCCCGGCTTTGACCGCCTTGATGCAAACTCCGACGGGTCCGTCACGCCGGACGAACTCGACGCTGCGATGGAATCCCGCCGCGAACGCCGTGAGGAACGCCGCCGCTGGTGGCGCAACTAGGCGTTTCCATGGCATGATCAGGGGGAGGCGGTGAAAGGGTTTCATTCCGAATGGCCAGTGATGCCGGCCGGAATTCCGGCCCAGACACCGTCCCTTCCGATCCTGATGTTGAGCTGATCGTCCGCCTGGCGGCGGGTGATCCGAGCGCGGCCCGGACGCTCATGGAGCGCCGCCTCCCGCGCATACTGGGCCTGGCCCGGCGCATGCTCAATGACCCGGTCGAGGCCGAAGATGTGGCCCAGGAGACGTTCTTGCGGGTCTGGAAGGCCGCGGACCGTTGGCGGCCCGGGGAAGCAAAGGTCGAAACCTGGATGAGCCGGATCGCCATCAATCTGTGCTATGACCGGCTTCGCAAGCGGCGTGAGACGTTGATGGAGACCTTGCCGGAACGCCCCAGTACTGATGCGCCGGCCGATGCCATGATCGGGGCGGGTGAAACCGCGCAGGTCGTGCTCGCAGCGCTAAATACATTGCCGGATCGGCAGCGTTTGGCAATGGAGCTTTGCCACTATCAGGAGATGGGCAATATCGAAGCGGCCGAAGTCATGGATATCAGTGTCGAGGCACTGGAATCGCTTCTGTCGCGGGCCCGGCGAAAGCTGCGCGAGACGCTGGCGCGCCAGGCCGATGAACTGATGTCCGGTTTTGCAGCCCTGAGTGGGGAGGGATGACATGGATGCGCAAGTCTTCAAGCAGCTGATCGATGCCTACGGGGCGGACCCGGCCCGTTGGCCCGACGACCGCCGTGATGCTGCTCTGGCGTGGCAGGCGGATAACCATGCCCAGGCTGAGGTCTGGATTCGGGAAGCGGCCGTCCTGGACCAGCTGCTGTCGGAAGTGACGGCTCCCACACCCAGTGAACTTCTGCAGGCGCGGATTCTGGCGAAGGTGCCGCGTCCCGTATTTGACAATTGGCGGAGCGCCGCGGCTGCTGCGGCGATAACACTGATTGTCGGACTGGCGGGCGGCTATGCCGGTGGGGGGCTGATCCTTTCGCCCGATCTGTCTGCTGACGAGGACGCCTATTATGCGGAAGCCTTTGGTGGCTTGTCCGCCGACTGGGACTTCGCTGCGGGAGATGGCGCATGATGACACGGGCTACGCCTTGGATTGTCGCGCTGCTGTTGTCCATCCTCGCCAACGGCGTGATGCTGGGCGTGGTGCTTCAGGCCACGACCGACGGATCGCGCGCCGGTCCGCATCACATGCGAGAGGACGGCTCTCCGTCCCGCCGGGGCAGCGACGGGTTCAATTTCCGCGCCTTCATCGGTGCCTTGCCAGACGATGCGCGCGACGATGCGAGGGCCCTGCTGGATGTACGGCGCGAGGATCTGAGGGCGCTGTTCCGTCAGACCCGCGAAGCCCAGAACGCGGCTCAGGATGCCGTGGCGGCAGAGCCCTATGACCCGGATCGCGTCCGGCAGGCCTTTGGTGACTTGCGCGATGCCCGCATGGCGATGGAAGAGGCAGTCGAAGCCATCATTCTCGATGTGGTCGCTGACCTGTCACCGGAAGACCGGATGCGGGCCATCGAGGCCGGCCGCGCTCCGCCGCCGCGTCATCGACGCAGAGAACGGGATGGACGCCGGGGGCCGCCGCCGCGAGACCGGTACTAGCCTGAGTTTTCTAGCCTGAGTTTGCGGACTTCCGGATCGAGACCGGCGTGTCGTCGTCGGCATCGTCAAGCGCTTCGTCGACCTGCGTACCGGTAGCGGGTTCGGCGGCGCCGGTTGGCTTTGCGGACATAATCGGATCTGAGACCGGCATCACGAAGGTCACGGTCGTGCCCTCGCCGAGATCACTTTCAATACTCAGCGATCCGCCATGCATCTCGACGAGCGATTTCGACAGGGCCAGGCCCAGCCCCGACCCCTGGTGAGATTTTGAATGCTGGCTCTCGATCTGCTCGAAGGGCCGGCCCAGCCGGGGCAGGTCATCCTTGGCAATACCAATGCCGGTGTCTGCGACCTGAATGGCCACGCCGTCCGCGGTGGTGAAGGTCCGGACTGTAATGCGCCCGCCTTCCGGTGTGAATTTCACGGCGTTGGACGTCAGGTTCAGGATCACCTGTTTCAGGGCGCGCGGATCGGCCTCGACCTCGGGCGATTCCTCGATATCGACCTGCAGGCGGATTTCCTTCTCGTCGGAACGGCCACGAACAATGCGCAGGCATTGCTCGATGAGGGCGGCGAGGTCCACCGGCTCCTTCTGGAGCTGCATCTTTCCGGCCTCGATCTTGGACATGTCGAGAATGTCGTTGATCAAGGCGAGCAGGTGTTCCCCTGAGGTATGGATATCCTTGACGTAATCAACGTAACGCTCGTCACCCAGCGGACCGAACATTTCGCGCAGCATGATTTCCGAGAAGCCGTTCACCGCGTTCAGGGGAGTGCGCAATTCGTGGCTCATGTTGGCGAGGAATTCGCTCTTGGAGCGGTTGGCTTCTTCGGCGCGGATCTTCTCTTCCTCGTACTTCTTGGCGAGCTCGGCGATGCGCTGCTGGTTCTTCCGGACGTCCTCGATCGTGTTGCGTAGCGCGGACTCGGAATCCTTCAGCTGGTTTTCCTGGCGTTTCAGATCGGTGATGTCGGCACCGACGCTCACAAGACCCCCATCGGCGGTGGCGCGTTCGGAATAGTGAAGCCAGCGCCCATCGCTGAGTTCGATCTCGTAGATTTCCGAACCCGTCTCCGCCCCATGGACCGCCTTGACGGCCCGGGATGCGCCCGCTTCGACATCGTCATAGCCCATGCCGGGGCGCAGACCGCTTTCGGGGAAATCGAAGAAGTCACGAAATTTCCGGTTCCACAGAACCAGGCGGCGGCGGGAATCCCAAAGAACAAAGGATTCCGACATGGATTCGAGGGCGGCCCGGAGCCGGGATTCCGCGGCGGCGACGCGGGCCTGAGCCCCCTTGCGTTCGGTCACATCAATGGCAACGCCGACAATGCGGTCGCTCGTCCCGCCATCGGGTGTGCCCCATGGACGGCCGCGCATCTGCACCCAGATAGGCAGACTTGCCGATTGAAGCTCGACGTCGATATCGCCCGAATTGGCCGAACCACGGATGGCTGCCCGCATCCGTTCCCGGTCATTGCGGGAAAACAGGGAGAGAAACTCCTGGCCGGATATGACCGAGGCTTCTTCCCGGCCGAGTATGCGGGCCAGGGAATCGGTCACATAGACGGAATCACTTTTTCGGTCCCAGTCCCACACCCCACACCGGGCCCCTTCGATGGCGAGCCGGAAGCGCCGCTCGCTATCGCCGAGCGCCACACGTGCGGCTTTCAGATTGCGCATCTGCATGGAGAGCGCTGCGCCCAGGCCAATGGCGAAGATCACCGGCGCGACGAACATCAGCCCATAAAGGATCTGGGTCCGCAGCCAGGCGCTGGAGTCGATGCGCGGCGCGCCGACCAGATAAACTGACAATTCCGGCGTGGTCAGAGGGGCGGCTGCGAGCGTCGCCTGCTGACTGCCCAACTGAATGCCTGAAATCGCCCCGCCATCACTGGCAAGGCGGGCCGCCTGTTCGTGGGGAAGATCGAAACGCACACCCACCGGTTCGGCAAAAATGCCATTCGCAGGCTGTGGCCGCATCGCCAGCACCCGTCCTTCCGCTGTCGTCAGCATGGCCACCTGCCCGTCACCCCACGCCGGCAGAATCTCTGCCGGATCGAGGCGCGCGACATAGGCACCAACACTGCCGTCAGACAGGACGACCGGTTCTGCGACCGCGAGAACGGCAGACGACGACTGGCCTGCGGGAACCGCGTGAAGACGGGAAGGCGACCCCAGTGCGGCGTCGGCATAGCGGCGGAGCGACGGGTTGAATTCGCCGCTCGAGATCACGGCCCCACTCGGCAGGAAGAGGGCAGCCTCTACAATCGAACCGGATTGTTCCAGGTAATCCAGCCGCGCTGGTATGACAGCCTGCAACATATCCATCGGCACGGTGCTGGTATCGGTCGCCGCGAAGGCCAGGGTCCCGCGCGCTTCCTCGAGCAATGATGAGACGCGTTCGGCGAGGAAGGCCGCTTCGCGGGCATGGGACTGATCGGTGTCAGCGAGCAGGGCTTCACGTTCCTGCCAGACCTTGTAACCGATGACACCGCCAAACATCGCGATGAAGATCACGACGGCGAGAAAGATCCAGCCGATCCCGCCCTGGGCCTTTTGTCCAGTCGATGCGGGCGCAGTTTTCCGGCCGCGTCTTGCGGTTGGCCGCGCCGGTTTCGCGCGAGCGGCATCCCCCTGCCCGGAACGAGCTCGAATCATGTGTATGAAGTTAGGGTGTCAGACAGGTCCCTGTCGACTATTGCCGCCGCAAATCAGGCGGCGTCACTCTGATCGGGATCATCCGAGCGCCGTTTCGGTCCCTTGTATTTGTTGGGATCGTGCCGGCGGCGGTCAGGGCCGAAGAATTCCTTGGTCCGCACATAGGCGCGCGGCCGGTCGATAACGGCCGAGATCTTGGCAAACAGGTCCTTCGCAGTGATGGGCTTGCAGCAAAATTCGTTCACGCCGGCGTCGCGCGCTGCGATGACGCGGGTGCGTTCCGAATAGGCCGACAGCATCACGATCGGGATCAACGGATTGCTGGTCTGGTCTTCGTCACGCAGCTTCCGGATCAAGGTCAAGCCGTTGTCCGGCTCCATCTGATAGTCGACAATCGCGATATCGATGGATTCATGACGCGCGATATCAAGCCCTTCGCGGACGGACTCGGCTTCGAAAATATTGTCGATCCCGAAGGCATTGAGGATCGTCCGCACGATTTTGAGCATGTGCGGGTTATCGTCCACGACGAGTACACGAAGTTGTTGAAGGTTCGCCGGCATGCGCGCGGAGCTCCCCATCCGGTCCACGGAATACGAAGGATCAATTTAAATCGAAATTGTTAGAAGCTGATTAAGCGCGCTGGGCTTTTGCAGAAGCCGGTTTGTCACCCGGCTTGGCCCGCACGGAACCAACCGCCTTTTCCGCGGCCTGGATATAATCCCGGACATCCTGGGGCAGCATGTCGGCCTGGTCCTTGAACTGGAGTGCCGCTTCGGCCAGCCGCAACAGGGCGGGTGCCTGTGCGATCAGCCGGGCCTGGAATTCAATATTCGATGGGTCGCGGTCATATTCCGCACCGGGCACGCGCCAGCCGCCCCAGTCATTCTTGTCAGTCACGACAACGGGGAAGGAGCCGGGGAAGGGGTGGTGTGCGCATTCCTCGGCACTTTGCCACTTGTTGCGCGCCCGCATCAGCCGCCACCCGCCGGTATCGGTGTCGTCCCGCTCCTCCTCGGCCAGCTCCTTCTCGGTAAAGTCGCGTCCCAGGCCGCAGTCGTAGGTGACCCGCACCGGCTCTTCGACATCGCGGACCCAGTGCGGCTTGACCTGTTCGATCTGCGCCCAGACGCCGACCGGTTTGACGAATACCCGCTGATGTTTCTGGAAAACGGCCTTGGCCATGTGGTGCTCCGAAAAGTCCCCTTCAGGTCATCATGGCCTAGCAAATCAGCGTTATAGACCGGTAAAGGCCGGTCCGCAGGATTTGAAACCACCGCCCAAGAGGGCTAAGTGGCGCGCATGAATACGAACGGGCTTCTCGACCGGCGGATGTGCGTTGCGCCGATGATGGACTGGACGGACCGGCATTGCCGGGCCTTCCACCGCGTCCTGACACGCCGCGCCGTGCTCTACACCGAGATGGCGACCAGCCCGGCCGTGGTCCATGGCGATGTTGAACGCCTGATCGGTTTCGAGGCCGCCGAACACCCCGTTGCCTTGCAGCTGGGCGGCTCTGACCCGGCGGAACTGGCGCTGGCGGCGCGAACCGGTGCCGCGCTAGGCTATGCCGAGATCAATCTCAATGTCGGTTGCCCGTCCGACCGCGTACAGTCGGGCCGGTTTGGTGCCTGCCTCATGCGGGAACCGGACCTCGTGGGGGACTGCGTCACCGCGATGATCGAGGCCGTGGATATTCCGGTGACTGTCAAATGCCGTATCGGGGTCGACGACCAGGAGCCGCGCGACGCCCTGTTCACCTTCGTCGAACGCGTTGCGGCTCGCGGCGTGACGACCTTCATTGTCCATGCACGAAAGGCCTGGCTGAAAGGCCTCAGTCCGAAGGAAAACCGCGACATTCCTCCGCTGGACTATCCGCTCGTGCGGGAATTGAAGGCGGCCCGCCCGGACCTCGAAATCATCCTCAATGGCGGTCTGGAGAGCCTCGAGCACGGACTCGGAGAGCAGTACGGCACCGACGGCATCATGCTGGGCCGGGCCGCCTATCACACGCCGTGGACGCTGGCTGAGGTAGACTCGCGCATCTATGGCGAGACCGATCCGGTCGCGAACCGGCACGAAGCGATCGACGCTTATCGGCCCTATATCGCGCTTCAGCTAGCCAAAGGTGTGCCGTTGCACGCGATGACGCGGCACATGCTCGGACTGTTCCATGGCTGTCCGGGGGCCCGCCAGTGGCGGCGTATCCTGTCGGAAAAGGCAAACCGCCCCGGTGCCGGGTTCGACGTGCTGGACGAGGCGCTGTCGGCGACCGCCCTGTCGCCGTCCGAGGCCGCCTGACTTGGAAAGCGAACTCCTGATTTTGGCCCTGGCCCTGGGCGCGACCGGCGCGCTGGCCGGGCTTGTCGCGGGCCTGTTCGGGATTGGCGGCGGCGTCGTCATGGTGCCGGCGCTCTACTTCGCCTTCGGCCTTCTGGGATATGGCGATGGACCGCGCATGCACGTCGCGGTCGGCACATCGCTCGCCGTCATCGTCGCAACATCGCTCAGATCCGTCTCTGCGCACGCCAGGCGCGGCGCGGTCGATTTTTCGATCCTGAAAGCCTGGGTGCCGTGGATCGTGCTGGGAACCCTTATTGGTGCCGCGCTTGCCGATCTCACGCCGGGGCGGGGGCTGACTGCGCTGTTCGGGGCCATGGCCCTGATCCTGTCGGTGCAGTTCGTGTTCGGACGCCCGGACTGGAAGCTGGCCGCCGACATGCCGGGCGGATTGCCGAGGGCCGGTCTGGGGACCGGTATCGGGTTTCTGTCGTCGATGATGGGGATTGGCGGCGGCGTCTTTGGCGTCACACTGATGACCCTGTGCGGACGGACCATTCATAGAGCGGTCGCGACAGCGGCCGGCTTTGGCGTCGCCATAGGCCTTCCCGGCGCTCTGGGCTTCATCGTCTGGGGCTGGGGTGAACCCGGCCTTCCGCCCTATTCACTGGGATATGTGAACATGATCGGGTTCGGCCTGCTGGCGGTCAGCGCCTTCTTTGTCGCCCCGTTGGGCGCTGCGCTGGCCCATGCCTTGCCGGAGCGGATGCTGCGCCGCCTGTTCGCGATCGGACTGGTCGTGGTCGGGACGTCACTGATTTATGAGGCCTGGCGGGGCGGTTAGCCGAAAAAGCTGATCGCCGCGGTGGCCAGGGCAATCAGTCCAAGCCAGACCAGGAGATGACCGATCATGCGGCCCGGATTCTTGCGGATCGCCGCCCAGCTGGCCGCGGCCACATAAAGGCCGGCCAGGACGAGATAGGCGAGACGCGAGTTCTGCAGCACGCCGTCGCCGACCGGTCCGGAATTGGTCGAAAAGATCGCCAGCGCGATCAGCGCCGCAGCCACCAGTCCCGCCATGACGATGATCAGTGTGCGGTTCATCGTGCTGCCTCCCGGTTTCGCTGGTAGGCCTCGCGGCGGTCATCCAGCTGGCGGCCGACCGCCTCACGTTCGGCGTCCGTCATCCGCGTCCAGCGGCCAAGTTCCTCCATCGTGCGGAAACAGCCGACACAGATCCCGGCCTTGGGATCAACAAAACAGACCTTGATGCAGGGTGACCAGACGGACATGGGGCACACTCTCCCGGCTGAGTGACGCCATGGCAAGAACTTGCGTCGGTCCGGTCAACCAATAGGGTGGTTGGCAGGGGACAGGTGAGGGGATGATTCCATGGACGAAATGGGCTTGCAGCTCAGGAGCTCTCTCGGGCTCTTCGCCTTTGCCGCCATCGCCTGGATTCTGGGGCCGCGCAAGCGCATCCCGCTGGTTCTCTTTGGCGGGGCAATCGGCCTGCAATTCGCCATTGCCTTCCTGCTCTACAGTTTCTCACCGACGCGGGCCTTCCTGCAGTCCCTGACGCAATTCGTTCAGCTGTTGCAGGACGCCACGACCGCGGGGACGAGTTTCGTCTTTGGTTATATCGGCGGGGCAGAGCCGCCTTTCCTGATCAATCCAGACGGCCCGCAAAGCCTGTTCATATTCGGGTTTCAGGCCCTGCCCATGCTGATCGTCCTGTCGGCGATCTCGGCGCTTCTGTGGCGCTGGCGGGTGCTGGAATTCGTGGTACGCGGCTTTGCCTTCGTCTTCCGCAAACTGCTCAATCTCAGCGGTGCGGCGAGCCTGGGGGCTGCGGCCAATATCTTTCTTGGCATGACCGAATCCCCGGTGCTGATCCGCCCGCGCATGCCGCAGCTCTCCCGGTCGGACCTGTTCCTGATCATGACGGTCGGCTTTTCCACCGTCGCGGGTTCGGTGATGGCGATCTATGTCAGCCAGCTGTCCGGCGTGCTTGAGGGTGCCGCCGGGCATATCGTGACGGCGTCGCTGATCTCGGTACCGGCTGCCGTCCTCATTGCCCGCCTGATGTATCCGCCTGATGGCGATGCCGGGGAGGACGAGTCCGACGAGAAAATCCCGACCACGATCTATCAGTCGTCGATGGATGCGCTGACGACGGGCGTGACCGACGGGGTCAAACTGTTCGTCAACATCATCGCAATGCTGATCACCTTCATCGCCATCGTAACGCTGGTGAATTTCGGGCTCGACGCGGTTCCCGATATTTCGGGCGAGCCATTGACCGTGCAGCGAATCCTCGGTTGGTTGTTCGCGCCGCTCGTCTGGCTGGCCGGTATCCCGTGGAGTGAGGCCGTCGATGCCGGATCATTGATGGGGCTGAAGACAGCGCTGAATGAAATCGTCGCCTATGACGGTCTCGCCGGGATGGGCGAGGCACTGTCGCCGCGCTCGCGCATGATCATGACGTATGCGATCTGCGGCTTCGCCAATTTCTCCAGCGTCGGCATTTTGATTGGCGGTCTGCTGGCTATCGCGCCCAGCCGCCGGGCGGACATTCTGCAACTCGCGCCGCGTGCCCTCATTTCCGGTACGCTGGCTACGCTGATGACGGGCGGTGTCGTCGGCGCGCTGCCCATGGCCCTGTTCCAGGGCTAGTCGCGGCGCTCAGGAAACAGCCGGCTGCGCAGCCAGCCGAAGGTCGTGTTGGCAGCGAGCGCCTTGCGGTAGGCATCGTCCATGAAGCGCGAGATGCCGGCGATGTCGTCGACCATGTCGAGCCGCGTCTTCATCGGGGCATCCGGGTCCAGCCGCTTGACGATCTTCGCCGGGTTCCCCGCCACGACGGCATAAGCCGGTACGTCCTTCGTGACGACAGCGCGCGCGCCGATGACGGCATGATCGCCGATCGTCACACCCTTGCCGATGAAGGCTCCGTCACCCAGCCAGACATTGTTGCCGATCCGGACCGGATGGCCGGGCGGGGCGGGATCAATTCGGTTATAAAGGCCATGCCAGTCGCAATCGGTGACCGTCGCGTTCGCGGCAAACAGGCAGGCGTCACCGATGGTGATATCCTTCGTGGCCAGAAGGCGCGTCCCACCCGCGAAGAAACAGCCGTCGCCGATGGATATACGCCCGGCCTGATCAGCGGGCGACCAGACCGTGAAACGAACCGGCATGTCGCGTGTGGCAACCACGTGCAGAGCACAGCCCGCCGTAATGTTGGGACCAAAGATCTCGACATGGGCCGGGCCGGTGAATTTGGCATTCGGTCCGAGTGTGTCGAAATGCGGTGCCAGCCAGGTTTGCGCCCGCCAGTTTTCAAACTGGTCCCATGCCGCATGCATCCAGTAGGGACGGTGATCTCTTCGCATTGCCGGGTTCCGCGCTTATCGTGAGCATAAAAGCACATGAAAGCGTGATGACAGGCAAGCCACCCGCACAGGATCTCGACACATTGCTCGGCAGCATCCGCGCCTGCCGCCTGTGCGCCGGCGAAATCCCTGAGCCGCGTCCGGTGGTTCAGGCCGCGCCAGGCGCGAAAGTCCGGATTGTCGGACAGGCCCCCGGGACGCGTGTACACGCCTCGGGAAAGCCCTTCACCGACCCGTCCGGAGACCGGTTGCGGGATTGGCTCGGGATTGACGAAACCGTGTTTTACGATCCGCAGCAAATCGCCATCACGCCGATGGGGTTCTGCTTTCCCGGACTCGATGAAAAAGGTGGAGACAAGCCGCCACCTGCCCGCTGCGCAAAACACTGGCAGGCCGACCTTTCTTCGCAATTGCAGCACGTCGAGCTGACCTTGCTGGTCGGCCTTTATGCGCAACGGCATTTCCTCGGGAATCGCGCCAAACCGACACTGACTCAGACGGTTAGGGCATGGCGCGACTATGCCCCGTCGATCATCCCCCTGCCGCACCCGTCCTGGCGCAACAATAGCTGGCTGAAAAAGAATCCGTGGTTTGCTGAAGAGGTGTTGCCGATGCTGCGCCGCGGCATGTCAAAACTTGTCAGACAGGCGTGATTGCCCGCTTGTGCCCGCTTGCCTGAGGGTCTATCCCCACGCCGCCCGCACGGGACCGGTGGCGGGTGCATGCGACCGATGTCACCACAAAGGACTCCTTCATGAGCGTTCTTGAACACCCGTCTTTCGACAATCACGAGAAGGTGCTTTTCGCGACGGACAAGGAAACCGGCCTGCGCGCGATCATTGGGGTCCACTCGACTGCCCGCGGCCCGTCAGTGGGCGGTTGCCGATTCTGGAAGTACGAGAACTCTGCGGCCGCGCTCGACGACGTGCTGCGCCTGTCCCAGGGCATGAGCTACAAGAATGTCATGGCCGACCTGCCGATTGGCGGCGGCAAGAGCGTGATCATGAAGCCGGACGGTGATTTCGACCGCGAGGCCCTGTTCCAGGCCTTCGGCCGCGCCGTCGATTCCCTGAGCGGTCATTACATCACTGCGGAGGATGTCGGTGTCAGCCCGGCCGACATGGTCAGCGTCAGCAAATCGACCAAGCACGTCACCGGCCTGCCGGAAGGCAAGGCGGCTTCTGGCGATCCGTCGCCTGTGACCGCTGAAGGCGTGTTCCGCGGCATCCGCGCCTGCGTGAAGCGTGGCGGTTTCAGCGACCTATCAGGCGTTCGCGTCGCGGTACAGGGCGCGTCCGGTCACGTTGGAAATTATCTCTGCGGTCACCTTGCCAAGGCCGGGGCCCAGCTGATCGTCACCGATATCAATCTCGACGGACTCAAGCCGCTCGCCGAGCAACATGGTGCGACGATTGTCGACAAGGACGCGATCTACGACCAGGACGCCGACGTGTTCGCGCCCTGTGCACTCGGTTCGATCATCAATCCGGATACGATTGACCGGTTGAAGGTGAAAATCGTTGCCGGTGCGGCCAACAATCAGCTTTCGACCCGCGACATGGGCGCGAAGCTGCAGGAACGCGGAATCCTCTATGCGCCGGACTACGTGATCAACGCCGGTGGCATCATCAATGTGATGGGCGAGATCCGCGGCGATTTCGATCCGTCCTGGGTCCAGGGCAAGCTCGAGAACCTCGAAACGACCCTGGGCGAAATCCTTGATCGTGCCGAGAATGAAGGCCGCCCGGCCAATGTCATTGCGGACGAGATGGCGCGGGCCCGTATCGAGGAAGCCCGCGCTGCCAAGGCAGCCTGATCAGTCAGGAAAGACGCGAGTGAACATCGGGTTGAGGCCAAGCTCTATGGTTTGGCCCGGCTCCGCGCTGTTCGCGAGCGGGGTTTCGACCGTCCAGCTGCCTTCGCCGCCCGCCTGAACCAGAAGTCTTGCCCGTCCTCCATGCAAGCGCTTGGAGAGGACAGACGCCGGAATGCCGCCGGCGACCCGGTCAACGCCTTCCGGCCGGATCAGGACCGTGGCCGCATGGCCTTCAGACAGCTCAGCGGCGCTGGCCGGGCCAAGCGGTGTCTGAACCAGGCCGCTTTCGACCTTGCCTGACCAGGTCTGGACGTCGCCGAGCAGACGCGCCGCCAGCAGCGAGGCAGGCTTGAGATAAACCTCCTCCGGGGTTCCGGTCTGGACGATGACGCCATCTGCCATCAGAGCGATGTCGTCGGCGGCTTCCATGGCTTCTTCCGCGTCGTGTGTGACGAGAAGGGCGGCCAGCCCGGCCGCACGAAGCGCGGCGACGGTTTCGGTCCGCAGTTGGGCACGCAACCGTCGATCAAGACCCGAAAACGGTTCGTCCAGCAGGACAATGTCGGGGCGGAATACCAGCGCCCGCGCCAGCGCCACGCGTTGTTGCTCGCCCCCGGACAACTCGTGCGGGTAAGCGTCTGCCCGATGGGCCAGTTCGGCGCGTTCCAATTGTGTGATCGCCCGTTCGCGCCGTTCCGGCTTGGGAATGCCGCGGAGTCCGAAGGCGACATTTTCCGCTGCTGTCAGATGGGGGAAGAGGGCAAAGTCCTGAAACACCACGCCGACACGCCGGAGTTCCGGCGCGAGATGCTGCCCCCTGGCCGACCAAAGGGCGTCTCCTGACCGGATTTCCCCGGCGTCGAGCCGCTCCAGTCCGGCAATGGCGCGCAAAAGGGTCGACTTGCCGCTGCCTGACGGTCCGAGCAAGGCTGTCACGCGCCCGCTGGTCAGGTCGAGATCGGCCCCGCGCAGGACCGGGTTGCCGGCCAGCGCGCGCTGGGCACCGCGTACTGAGAGAAGCGGTGTACTCATCCGAGCTCCTCGATCGCGGATTCCTTCACGATCTTGCGGGCGACATAAATCATCGGGACCAGCGCCGTCAGGACCAGCAGGACCGAGGGCGCACCGGCCTGGCCGAGGCGTTCGTCGGCGGCGAAATTGTGCGCGACGACGGCCAGCGTATCGAAGTTGAACGGCCGCAGGATCATGGTGGCGGGCAATTCCTTCAAAACTTCCACGAAGACGATCAGTCCGGCGGTTATGGCACCTCCGGACACAAGCGGCCAATGAACGCGGCGCAGCACGCCAAGCGGGCCTTCACCGAGCGTCCGGGCGGCACCATCAAGCGCGGGCGTCACACGTTCCAGCGCGCTTTCGCACGGCCCGATGGCGGCGGCGGCAAAGCGTGAGAGATAGGCAAAGAGGAGGGCCAGAACGGTCCCGGTCAGCAGGACCGGGAAGCGTCCGCCCCAAAGACTGTCCAGACCGGTCTGGATGAAAGACAGAACCGCGATCACACCAACGGCCGCCACGGCTCCGGGCGCGGCATAGCCAAGGCTGGCGACCCGGGCCGAAATGCGGGCGAGCCGCGAGCGGTTGCGAACCGCATAGGCCGTCCCAAGCCCCAGCGCAGCGGCAAACAACCCCGACAGGCTGGCGAGGATGGCGCTGTGCCGGAAGGCCGCGAACAGGCCACGGGCGAGTTCCGCCTCGAACGCCAGCCAGACCATGCGGGCCATCGGCAGGACGAGGCCGGCCAGCAGGGGGAAGAGGCAGACGGCCATCGCTCCGGCCGCGGCCCAGCCGGCAAGACGGATCCGGCGCGGTGGCTTGCGGCGCCCCGATCCGGCAGAGCTCCGCGCCCGGCGGCGCTGGGCACGTTCCAGTGAGAACAGGAGCAGGGCAATCGCGGCCAGCACGATGGCCAGCCGCGCCGCGTCGGCGAGCGCGCCGGCCCCGGCCCAGGCGCGGACAATCCCGACCGTCAGCGTTGGCGCGCCCAGATGGGAGACCGCCCCATAGTCGGCGAGGCTTTCCATGACGACGAGCGCCATGCCGGCGGCAATGGCGGGCCGGGCCATCGGCAGCGCGGCTTTGAGAAAGGCCGAGACGGGCCCATGGCCCAAAGTGCGGGCCGCGTCATAGGTGTCGGCGGACTGTCCGGAGAACGCCTCGCGCGCCAGCAGGTAGATATAGGGGTAGAGCGTGACCGCGAAAATCAGTCCGGCTCCGAACGGGCCTCTGATCGCGGGAAGCGCGGCGGCGACTCCGTCGAATCCTGCATCGCGCAGCATCGCGGCAACAGGGCCGGCGGCCTGGCTGAGATCAAGCCAGGCATAGGCAGCCACATAGGCCGGGACAGCCAGTGGCAGGGCGAGCGCCCATTGAAGCGTGGATCGGCCGGCGAATTCGCATCGCGCGACCAGCCAGGCGGTCGTCACCCCGATCAGGCCGGACAGGATGGCGGCCGTCAGGCTGACGATGGCACTGGTCAGGAGATAGTCGCCCAGCCGGGTCCGGGCGATGTGCGCCAGATAGCCGTCAAGCGGTCCCGTTGCGGCAAGCACCGCGACGGCGACGAGAGGAGTGGCCGCAGCGAGCGCGGCCAGTCCCGCAAGAGGAACCGGATCGACCTTCATCCGGCTGCTCTCTAGCCGGGGAATGGCTTATGGCCAACCGGAGCGGTCGAAAATCCGCTGTGCGGTTTCAGTATGCTCTCCGAGTTCTCCGAGATTGATCGAGTCCTGACGAATCGAGACGTAGTCGCGCACCAGCGCATTGTCGTAACCGTCAAACCCCGTGACCGGGAATTCATTGGTCAGCTCGGCAAACGCCTGCTGGGCGTCATCAGAGAGCATGTAGGCGATGAATTCGCGCGCTTCGGCCGGGTGGGGTGCGTTGGCGGCGATCCCGGCTCCGGAAACATTCACATGGGTGCCGAACTCGCTGTCGCCCGGGAAGAAGAGATCGACCGCTGTGGCCACGGCCTGATCGTCCGGATTCTCCGAGCGTGCGAGACGCGCATAGTAGTAGTGATTGACCAGGGCCGCGTCGCACTCACCGGCGGCGATTGCAGTGATCTGGTCGGTATCGCCGCCGCTGGGCGGACGGGCCAGATTGTTGGCGACGCCGGTGGCCCAGCTTTCCGCGAAGTCCTCGCCGCGATGGGCGATGATCGAGGCCAGAAGCGACTGGTTATAGGCGTTGTCCGACGAGCGCATGCACAACCGGCCTTCCCAGCGCGGGTCGGCCAGGTCCTCATAACCGGAGAGCTCGGACGGATCGACGCGCTCGGTGCTGTAGGCGATGACGCGGGCGCGGCCGGCAAAGGCAATCCAGTGGCCCTGCGGGTCCATCATGTTGGCCGGAAGGGTGCCTGCCAGCTGGGAGAAATCAGTCGGGGCGAAGAGGCCGGCCTGTTCGGCACGGTAAAGCCGCGCTGCGTCGACCGTCACGATCACGTCCGCCGGGCTGCGGTCGCCGTCGGCGCGAACCCGCTCGATCAGCAGGTCACCACCGGCGGAGATGACATTGACCTCAATACCGGTTGCTTCGGTGAAATTCGCGTAGACGAAATCGTCGGAGGAATAGTGGCGCGCCGTATAGACGTTCACCACGCGCTCTTCACCGCTTTGGCCGCATGCGGACAGAGCGACCGCGGACAGCACACCCAGGCACAGCATTCTCTTGATCATGATCGTCAAACTCCCTTTGTCCCGAATAGCGATGACATTTTTGAGAACGTTTCGCAAGTGGGCGATGTGGCACATGGTGCGCCGAACAGGGTATTAACGAACCGTGGTGGAAATGGTGGGCGATGCTGGGATTGAACCAGCGACCCCTGCCGTGTGAAGGCAGTGCTCTCCCGCTGAGCTAATCGCCCGCCGTAATGCGGATGCAGGGCTATAAGGGGCGGGCTCGGGCCGGTCAAGGCAGGGAGGCTGCAACGGCTTGGACGCTGTGCGGCGACTTGACGCAGGGTCACACTATCGTCACGAACGTTTAGCACCTATATGAGGCCACGCGACACTGGCTGCTACGAGAGACGGCCCGGTCGTTTTCCTTCCTAAGAGGGAGCGCACGTAAGTCGAGCCGCGGGCTGGGCCCCGGCCGTTACGGAGAGTTTTTGATGAATAACGATTTTTGCACCCCCGAAGGCGCACGCCGCCTGAAGCAACGTATCGAGGCCTACTGGGCCGAGCGCGGATATGACGTCAATGTCGACCTGGTCGACGCCGGCTTCATGCCCGCCATGCGCTCTGCGCGTACCGACGTTCGCTCGAACATGGTCAATGGCATGCCGCCGCGTAATGTGGCCGCCAATGACCGCGCCCCGGGTCGCACCGCGAACGATTCCGAGCCGGAACTCCGCTCGGCCTAATCCGGGTCCGCCCACAGCGCTTCGAGCGCGCCGGGCAAATCGGAAAACTGATCGAGTAGCCGGTCGGCGCCCAGTGCGCCGGCCGGTATCTCGCTGTAGCCATGCGCCATCAGGATGACGGGGACACCCGCCGCCCTGGCGCAGGTTACGTCCGGTTCCGAATCCCCGACCATGGCGAGCTTCGGTCCTGCATCGGCAACCGCCGACAGGAAATGCGCCGCATCCGGCTTTTTGGCGGGCGTGCGTTCGGGGCCGATGATCCGTTCGAAATACTGCGACAGACCCAGTTCGGCGATCAGCAGATCGGCGAGCTCGGACGGCTTGTTGGTGCAAACCGACAGGCGGCTTCCGCGTGCCTGCAATTCGTCGAGCAGGTCAATGCAGCCGTCGAACGGCCGGCTGAGATCAGCGATACCCTCCCGGTAGACGTCGATGAAGCGCGCGACATGCGGGTCAATGGCATCGGATTTGAGCGGCACGCCCTGCACGGCATAGGCGCGTTCGATCAGCACGCGGGCCCCGCGCCCCACCATCATGCGGACATCCCCGACCGGAATGGGGGCGAGCCCGTCCTCGGCGATGACGGCATTGAGCGCACGGACCAGATCCGGCGCGGTATCGACCAGCGTGCCATCGAGATCAAATGCGATCCCGGCTCCCTTGAAACAATCGGACATGAAAGCTGCTCTCCGGAGAGGGGAAATCGGGTAAACTGTGGTCGCGTCCGCGCCGCCAATGCGTTATAGCGCCCGCAGAAATCAACACGACCCCAATTATCCGGAATTACTGCCATGTCCCAATCGCGCGCCGCCGTCATCCTCGCAGCAGGTCTGGGCACGCGGATGCGGTCGAGCCTGCCCAAATGCCTGCACCCGGTTGCCGGCCGCCCGATGGTGGAATGGACGATTGCGCTGGCGCGCGACAGCGGTGCGGACCGGATCGTCACGGTCTATGGCGACAAGTCACGACAGGTCGACGAAGCCGGTCAGAAGGCCGGAACGTTGACCGCCTTGCAGGATCCGCCGCTGGGCACCGGTCACGCCGTGCTCGCCGCGAAGGACGCCATGGCCGGTTTCGACGGGTTTGCCATCGTTCTTTATGGCGATACACCGCTGATCCGGGCCGAAACCGTTGAGCGTGTCTTCGCGGCGCTGGAAGACGGGGCCTCCGTTGCCGTTCTGGGCTTCGAGCCGGACGAGCCGGGGGCCTATGGCCGCCTCATTGAGAGCGAGAACGGCGACCTTCTCCGCATCGTCGAGGCCAAGGATGCCAGTGCGGACGAGCTGAAGGTCCGGCTTGTGAACTCCGGCGTGCTCGCCGCACCGGCCCCGCTTCTGTTCGAGCTTCTCGGCGAAGTCACGAACGACAATGCCAACAAGGAATACTATCTCACCGACGTCGTCGGCCTCGCCGTCGCCCGCGGCCTGCGCGCCGTCGCGGTGCGTGGCGATGCCGGTGAAGTCATGGGGGTCAATGCCCGCGCCGACCTCGCCGAAGCCACGCGCGTCTGGCAGGTGCGCCGCCGCATCGAGGCCATGCGCGACGGGGCGTCACTGCAGGCTCCGGAAACCGTTCATTTTTCCTATGACACAAAGCTGGGCCGCGACATCGTCATTGAGCCGAATGTCGTCTTCGGTCCGGGCGTCACGGTCGAGGACGGGGCCGTCATCAAGGCGTTCTCGCACCTGGAAGGCTGCGTGATCCGCACCGGGGCCCAGGTCGGTCCCTATGCCCGCCTGCGTCCGGGGGCTGATATCGGCCCCGATGCCCGGATCGGGAATTTCGTCGAAGTCAAAAAGTCGCGCTTCGGAGCCGGTGCCAAGGCCAGCCACCTGTCCTATATCGGGGATGCCGATGTCGGCGCGAAGGCCAATATCGGGGCCGGAACCATCACCTGCAATTATGACGGGTTCGGCAAGCACCAGACCGTGATCGGTGAGGGGGCTTTCATCGGCTCAAACTCCTCGCTGGTCGCCCCGGTCACCATCGGCAATGGGGCCTATACCGGGTCCGGCGGCGTGGTGACGGACAATGTGCCCGATGATGCGCTGGCGCTGGGTCGGGCCAAGCAGGTGAACAAGGACGGATGGGCGACCCGCTTCCGGGCGGCCATGACGAAGCGCAAGACGGAGAGCTAGATGACGGCTCTGAATCGCCTTCAGGACACGGCACTCTTCAAGACGGATTCCTTCATCGATGGTCAGTGGGTCAGCGGGCAGAACCGCTTTCCTGTCGACAATCCGGCCAATCGCGAGCGCCTGGCCGAAGTCGCCGATGTCGGGGCTGACGGCGCGCGCCGTGCGATTGACGCCGCCGAGGCGGCGTTTGTCATTTGGCGCAAGGTCTCGCCCTTTGAACGCGCAAAACTGCTCCATGAGTGGAACCGCCTGATCCTCGCCCATATCGATGACCTTGCCGTGATGATCACGGCGGAAATGGGCAAGCCGCTGGCCGAAGCCAAGGGCGAAATTCTCTATGGCTCGGCTTTCATCGACTGGTCGGCAGAAGAGGCCAAACGCCTGCATGGCGAAACACTGTCCGTGCCGATGCCCGGCGCGCGCGGCTGGACGATTCGCCAGCCCGTCGGCGTGGTCTCCTGCATCACTCCATGGAACTTCCCCGCGGCGATGATCACGCGCAAATGTGCACCAGCTCTGGCGGCGGGCTGCACGATGGTTGTCAAGCCCGCTCCGGAAACGCCGCTGACCGCGCTGGCGCTCGCCGAACTGGCCGACCGCGCGGGCATCCCGAAGGGCGTCTTCAACGTCGTCTGTGGCGAAGCCGAACAGATCGGACCGGTCCTGACAGGGTCGAAGGCGGTCCGCCTCATTGGCTTCACCGGCTCGACCGAGATCGGCAAGCTGTTGATGCGTCAGGCCGCCGATGGCGTGAAACGTGTCGCGCTTGAACTGGGCGGCAATGCGCCCTTCATCGTCATGGATGATGCCGATGTCGAGGCCGCCGCTACCGGTGTCGCGCAGGCCAAATTCCGCTCCGGTGGTCAGACCTGCGTCTCGCCGAACCGGATCCTGGTACAGGAGGGCGTCGCTGATGCCTTCCTCGACGCGCTTGAAACCCGGATCGCGGCAGTCAGGGCGGGTGACGGTTTCGACCCCGATGTCCAGATCGGCCCCCTCATCCATGACGAGGCCGTGACCCGGGTGGATTCGCTGGTGCGTTCGGCCGCCCAAAGCGGTGCCCGGGTGCGCGTGGGCGGCAAGTCGCTGGCAGCCGAACTCGGCGGATCCTTCTTCGCGCCGACCCTGATCGAAGGTGTCGGCCTCGACCACGAACTGGCATCTGGCGAGATTTTCGGCCCCGTCGCCTCGGTTTACCGGATGACGGACGAGGCCAGCATCATCAAGGCGGCCAACGATACGCCCTATGGCCTGGCAGCCTATCTCTACACGCGCGATATCGGCCGCGTACATCGCATGTCCGAAGCGCTCGATTACGGCATGGTCGGGATCAACGCGCCCATGGTCGGATCGGCCTCGACGCCGTTCGGCGGCGTCAAGGAATCCGGTATTGGCCGCGAGGGTGGCAAATGGGGTGTGGAGGAGTTCACTGACCTCAAATACGTCCTGCTCGCCGGAGTAAATCCATGAGCGCCGCCGGCCAGAAACGCACGGCGGCCATCGCTGCGCTGGACTATGTCCAGGACGGAATGATCGTCGGGCTGGGTTCGGGATCGACCTCGGAAGTCTTTGTGCGGGAACTCGGCAAGCGTGTTGCTGACGGCCTCTCGATCATTGGCATTCCGACATCGGAATCCACCGCCGAAGTGGCGCGCGAAAGCGGCATCACCCTGTCGGAAGTCGACAAGGTCGACCGCATTCACGTCACGGTCGATGGCGCGGACGAAGTCGACGGGCGGTTCCGCCTGATCAAGGGCGGCGGCGGTTGTCATCTGCGCGAGAAGATCATCGCCAACGCGTCTGACCTGATGGTGGTCATCATCGACGAGAGCAAGCTGGTCGCGACGCTGGGCCAGTTCCCGCTACCGGTCGAGGTTGACCCGTTCGCCTTCACCGTCACCGCCAAGAAAGTGTTCGATGCGCTGCAGTCCGCGGGCATTCAGCGGCCCGAGGTCCAGCTGCGCCGCGCGGGTGACAGCGGCAAGCCTTTCATAACCGATGGCGGTAACTACATCCTCGATTGCGCCTGCCGCGCCATTCCCGATCCGAATGCTGCGGCCGAGGCCCTCAACCGGATTCCCGGCATGGTGGAGCACGGGCTGTTCATCGGGCTGGCCCGCGTCGTCATTGTGGGTGAGGATTCCGGCGCGCGGATCATGGAATTGTAGCGGGAGCGCGATGTGGCCGAATATGACTACGACCTTTTCGTCATCGGAGCGGGCTCTGGCGGTGTCCGTGCAGCCCGGATGTCGGCCCAGAAGGGCGCGCGCGTCGCGATAGCCGAGGAATACCGGGTCGGCGGAACGTGCGTAATTCGCGGCTGCGTGCCGAAGAAATTCCTCGTCTATGCCAGCGCTTACGCCAAGTCTTTCGACATGGCCAAGGGCTATGGCTGGACCGTCAAGGACGCGTCATTCGACTGGTCGACCCTGTGCGATGCCGTCCACGCCGAAGTCGACCGCCTGTCGGGCATTTACTGGAAGAATTTGTCGAATTCGGGTGTGGAGATCATTCCCGAACGCGCCGTTTTCGAGGACGCTCACACGCTGCGCCTGGAGAAGTCCGGCAAGACGGTCACAGCGGGGCATATCCTGATCGCGACGGGTGGAACCCCGTCCGGCCTTGATATTCCGGGGGGCGATCTGGCCATTACCTCGAACGAAGCCTTCCACCTCGACACGCTGCCCGAGTCCATCGTCATCGCGGGCGGGGGCTATATCGCTTGCGAATTCGCGCAGATTTTTGCCGGACTTGGGGTCAAGACCTGCCTCGTCTATCGCGGCGATACGGTGCTGCGCGGTTTTGACGACGATATTCGCGCCCACATCCACGAAGAGCTGAAGAAGTTTGGCGTCCGGGTCATCACGCACGCGAATTTCACCAAGATCACCAAGGGTGATGGTGGCACGAAACGCGTGGATCTCGACAATGGCGAGCATGTCGATTGTACCGAAGTCATGCTGGCCATCGGCCGGGATCCCCATACCAAGGGGTTGGGCCTCGACACGGTGGGTGTCGAGACCGACGACAAGGGCGCGATCAAGGTGGATGCCTATTCGCAGACCAGTATCGATCATATCTATGCCGTCGGCGATGTCACCAACCGGATCAATCTGACGCCGGTCGCCATTCGCGAGGGCGCGGCCTTTGCCGAGACCGTTTTCGGCGACACTGCCATGGCGTTCGACCATAGCGATGTCGCTAGCGCTGTCTTCACACAGCCGCCTGTGGGTTCCGTTGGTCTGTCCGAACACGATGCGCGCCAGACCCACGGCAAGATCGACATCTACAAGACCGTCTTCCGGCCAATGAAGAATATCCTGGGGAATGCGGATTCCCGCATGTTGATGAAGCTGGTGGTCAAGGCGGACGATCAGTGCGTCGTCGGCGTGCATATCGCCGGCGATGATGCGCCCGAGATCATCCAGTCGGCCGCCATTGCGGTGAAAGCCGGATTGACCAAGGCGCAATTCGACGCCGCCTGTGCCGTCCATCCGACCGTGGCCGAGGAGCTGGTCACGATGAAAGACAAATGGGTGCCGCCCGAGCTGGGGAGCGGATCATGACAGACTGGTCGCCATCGAGCTGGCGCGACAAGCCGGCTGTGCAAATCCCGCAATATCCGGACATGGATGCACTCACGACCGTCGAGCGCGAGCTGGCTTCCAAACCGCCGCTCGTCTTCGCCGGTGAAGCGCGCCGTCTGAAGCGCCAGCTGGCCGAAGTGACCGCTGGCCGTGCCTTCCTCTTGCAGGGCGGTGATTGCGCGGAAAGCTTCAAGGAATTCTCGGCCGACTCAGTGCGCGACACTTTCCGCGTCATGCTGCAGATGGCAGTGGTGCTGACCTTCGCGGCAGCAAAACCCATCGTGAAGGTCGGCCGTATCGCCGGACAGTTCACCAAGCCGCGCTCGGCCCCGACCGAGACGCGCGATGGTGTTGAACTGCCCAGTTATCGCGGCGATTCCGTCAACGAGATGGGGTTTGACGCGGACAGCCGCGTCCCTGACCCGCGCCGCCTGTTGCGCGCCTATGACCAGTCAGCTGCGACGCTCAACCTCATCCGGGCCTTCGCCTCGGGCGGTTATGCTGACCTCAACAATGTCCACCAGTGGACGCTGGAATTCGTGTCCGGCAGCCCGGCAAGTGACCGCTATGGCGAACTGGCGGGCCGGATTTCCGAGGCGCTGGCCTTCATGCGCGCCTGTGGGGTGACGGGCGAGGGCGCGCGCAGCCTGGAAAGCGTCGATTTCTACACCAGTCACGAAGCCCTGCACCTGCCCTTCGAGGAGGCGCTGACGCGGCGCGAGGCGGCGACCGGTGACTGGCTGGCCACGTCGGCCCACATGATCTGGATCGGCGAGCGGACGCGTCAACCCGATGGTGCCCATGTCGAGTTTGCGCGTGGCGTCCTCAATCCGGTCGGCGTGAAAGTGGGACCCACGACGACGATCGATCAGCTCCTGCCGGTCATCGACCGGATCAATCCGCAGAACGAAGCTGGCCGGCTGGTTCTGATATCGCGCATGGGCGCAAAAAAGGTCGGCGACTGCCTGCCGGGCTTGGTCCGCGCCGTCGAACGTGAGGGCCGCACGGTCGTCTGGAGCTGTGATCCCATGCACGGCAACACCGTGAAGACCGATAGCGGGTACAAGACGCGGGACTTTGAAAGCATCCTCTCCGAGCTCGAACGCTTCATGGAGGCAGTGCGCGGCGAGGGGGCCTATCCCGGCGGTGTGCATTTCGAGATGACAGGAAGTGACGTTACCGAGTGTGTTGGCGGCGCGCGTGCCGTGACCGAAGCGGATTTGTCGTCGCGGTATCACACCCATTGCGATCCACGGCTGAATGCCGATCAGGCCCTCGACATGGCGTTCCGGATTGCGGAATCGATGAAAGCGTCGCGCCGGTCTAGCGCCGATGCGGCCTGATCCGGCACAGGCTGAACCCGGTACAACCTGAAAAAGAAAACGCCGCCCCGGTTTCCCGGAGCGGCGTTTCCTGGCTCAAGAGCCAACTGATCGGACGATCAGATGTCCTTCAGCGAAGCCGCCGGGCGGAACGCCGCGGAGGTCTTGGCTTTCGACATCATCGTCTCGCCGGTGCGCGGGTTGCGGACCTGACGGGCGTCGCGATGCTTGGCGTAGAAGGTGCCGAAACCGGCGAGCTGGACATTGTCCTTCTTCTTCACGGCACCAACGATCGCATCGATCGTGGCGTCGACGGCTTCACTGGCCTGCGACTTGGACATGCCCGTGGAGCCAGCGACGGCGGCGGCGAGATCGGATTTGTTCATTTGGGTCTCCCCCTTGGTGTTGAGCCGGTTTTCTACCGGTGGCCTGAGTAAAGGACACCGGGCGAATCCGTTGTACGCAAGGGATAGAGGACGCTCTGACGCGGTTAGGCAAGCGTCCGGCACTGAATCTCCGGGGAAATCACCGCTTTTTTGCCAAAAAACCGCATTTTTTCGTCCCGGCCCCGCTGTTTTTGCCAGCCAGAGCATGCCTTTCGCGTTTAGGTAGTGCGTCCGGGAGGCTGTGATTCGGGTGAACACGCCGGTCGAATCCCCAACATCCGCCCCGTAAATCGGCGCTATTGGGCGGCGAGACTGTGGGCATAGGCATCCGCCATCGCCTCAATTTCGGGTCGCGCATACGACGAAAACAGCGCGTGCAGCCCGCCGTCACTGCTGCCGGCCCCGGCGTTGTAGACTGAGCGGTAATTCTCAAACCCGCCCTGTGCCTGAAGCTGCAGGATGTGGACGGTCTCGTGGACGGTGACCTGGGGGATATCGGCGACGCTGGCGCGCCCGCCTTCTGGTCGGCGACCAGAAAACGGATCGGGATGCCTCACACTGCGGCATCGGATGCAGGTTAATGACCGGTAAACAACCGGCGCGGGGTTTGCGTCAGCGCTGGCATGATGTTCCGAAATGACCCTCAGCCCGGCCCGTCGGGCATGGCCGCGATGCTGCGCCGGCTTCCTGCGCCGCTCTTTCTGGCGCTGGGCGCGTTTGCCGCGCTGAAGGCTGTCAGTGCGCCCGATCCCTGGCCGGCGCTGGCTGGTGCCATAGCAGGCGGCTGGCTGCTGGGCCGCCTTACGAGACGGCCGCAATAGCAAACATGAGGGCCGTCAGGCTCATGACCAACCCGCCGATCATCACCAGAATGATCGTTGTCAGTGAGAACACGGCCCCCTTGATGATGGCTCCCGACCGGGTTTCGGCCAGCACGCCCGGTGCGCCGAACGTGAAGACGATCCAGTACATCAATGCGACGGGTACGATCATCCACGTCATGGCCCCTGTTGCGCCTGTCACGACGATCCCCAGCAAAAGGATCAGACCGACCAGCGACGCGGCGGTGAGAATGCCGAAGGTGATATTCAGCCGGGCCGCCCAACTGAGCGATTTGTTGAAGGCGCCGATCAGGAAAGCCGAGAAAGCCGTAAATCCACCGACAAGGATCGGATGAAGGAAGGAGGCCGCCTCGCTGTAGGGTTCGGCGAGGTCTTCGAGGTTTGTGCCCAGAGCATTCTCGATGACGGCGGCGTTCTCGGGCTGTGTGTTCAGCTGGCTGACAAACATGCCCCCATATCCGCCCCAGACGATCGAGAGCAGGAGTTGCAGGGTGATCAGGCCAAGCCAGAGCCGCAGGCTGGGCGTGTAAGTGACGCGATCGCGCGCGGCATAGGCCTTGAAGACGGTATTGGGACGGATCAGGAGATCGCGCAGTGTCCGGAAAGACCGGAAATTGAAGCCGAGGATATCCTCAAGGAAATCCTCGAATTCGCTGCGCGCGTCCCCCGCCTCGCTCATAGCTTGACCAGCATCTTCCCGAGATTCTCGCCCTTGAAGAGGCCGAGGAAGGCGTTCGGCATTTCACCCAGTCCTTCGCGGACCGTTTCCTCGCCGGTGACCTTGCCCGCCATCATCCAGCCTGACAGGTCCTGGATGAATTCGCCGAGCAGATCCATGTGATCGATGACGATGAAGCCTTCGATCTTCAGCGACTTGGCGACGATATTGGTGAGGTTGTCCGGGATCGGCTGGGCGCTGGCGTCGTTATAGCGCTGGATCATGCCGCAGGCCGCGATCCGGCCTTTTGGCTTGAGGACCTCGAGCGCAGCGGTCCAGTGGCTGCCGCCGACATTCTCGAAATAGGCGTCGACACCGCCGCCAGCCGCTTCACGCACCGACTTGGCAAGATTGTCGGTCGCCTTGTAATCGACCGCACCGTCAGCGCCGATGGATTTGCAGTAGTTGACCTTGTCGGCCCCGCCGGCAGTCGCGACGACTTTCGCGCCCATCGCCTTGGCAAACTGGATCGAGGCGGATCCAACAGCGCCCGCGCCCGCGGAGACCCAGACGGTTTCGCCTTCCTTCAGGCCAATGATCCGTTTCAGGCCGACATAGGCCGTCATGCCGGTCAGGCCGGCAATACCGAGATAGGCCTGCGGCGGCAGGATGGAGGTGTCGATTTTCTGCAGTCCCTTGGCGTCGGACACATACGCGTCACGCCAGCCATTCATGGACTGGACCCAATCGCCCTTCTTCAGCTGGTCGGAGCGGCTCTCGATCACTTCGCCGACCGCGCCGCCTTCCATGGGGCCGTTCAGGGGGAAGGGATCGACATAGGTACGCATGCCGCTCATCCGGCCGCGCATATAGGGGTCCACCGACAGCCAGCGGTTGGCGACCAGCACCTGACCGTCACCCGGTTTGGGCAAATCCACTTCGACAAGGTTGAAATGGTCCGGGCCGGGTTCGCCCTTGGGATAGGCGGTGAGCTGGATCTGGCGAGATTTCATTGGGCTTGAGCCTCTGCGAGTTGGAAGAAGAGTTCGAAGTAGGACAGGTCATGAAAAACCCTCATGACCAGTTCGGCCGTGCCGAGCTGACCGAGGATGACCAAGAGGAGTGTGATCGGTAGCAGGAGCAGCATTCCCAGGACTTGTAGCGCAACTACCCAGGCTTTCTGTGAATAGTGGCTATACAAAATGCGCCCGGCGGCGACGTAAAAGACAGATAGCCCAACCGAGAATGACAGTACGTACCAGAATATGAAATTGCCCAGCGCGGCTGGCAGCATCAGCGGCAGCATCACCAGATAGGAGACATTGGTCGCAAGCAGGTAGGCGAGCGCATGTCCGAAAAACGAACGGCTCGGACGGTAGAGCTTGAGCAACAGCAGATAAGGAAGGGACGACAGGAACACCAAAATCGTGTTGGTCAGTCCTGCGGCCCGCTCCAGGGTCAGGTTTACGGCGTCAGCCGTCTGTCCGCCGAGCCAGTTATTCAGGACATCGGTGTCCCCGGGACGGACAAACTGATCCAGGGACATCGATTGCGGCAGGCCGATGAAGGCCACGACCGCGAACTGGAGTCCGAACAGGATCAGAAACAGCCGCAGGATCGGAACATAGCGCTCACGGTCGCCCTCAAATGCGGCCTGCAGGACGCGTGGCGTGTGGACCAGCGTGTCCCAGACCGTCCGGAAAATGCGCGTGTCGACCCCGATGACGGCATCGGCAACGTCATCCGCATCGGCCCGCGAAGGCCGCGTGTCCTGGGGTGGAATTGTTTCGCTCATGCCGCCTGTCCCTTGCCGGTAAAGTCTAGGTCGCATTCGTCCGCCCGCAACCCCGCAAATGGCGTGGGAAATGGCAACAATTCTTGATGCACGGCTTTGTTGTCTCGCAGAATCGCCTGTGCATGGTCCCCAGCCATGACAACAAGCCAGACTTCCCTCAAGGCAGGTGTGATCGGAGCCGGCGTTTTTGGCGGCCACCATGCCCGCAAATATGCCGGATCGGATCGTGCCGAACTGGTTGGTGTGTACGATCCGCAGCCCGAGCGTGCGGCGGAATTGGCGGCGTCACTGGACGCGAAAGCCTTTTCCAGTGCCGAAGCGCTGATCGACGCTTGTGAGGCGGTAACGATCGCCAGCCCGGCCATTGCGCATTTCGACGCCGCGAAACTGGCACTCGATGCGGGCCGGCATGTATTCTGCGAGAAACCGCTGGCCGATACCGCGGCCCGGGGCCGTGACCTGATCGCGCTGGCCGAGGCGAAGAACCTTGTGCTCCAGGTCGGCCACCAGGAACGTTTCGTCTTCCGGGCCATGGGTGTGTTCGATATCGCTGAGGCACCGCGCCGCGTGCAGGCCCGGCGGATGGGCGTGCCGTCCCGGCGCAATCTCGATGTTTCGGTCACGGTCGATCTGATGATCCATGATCTCGATCTCGCCATCGCCTTGGCGCAGGCCGAAATGACAGGGCTGGATGCCAACGCTCATTGCGTGACCAATGCGACCGCGGACGAGGCCGAAGCGACGCTGAAATTCGCTGACGGATACGAAGCCCATCTGGTGTCCAGCCGGGTCGCGGACGCGCTCGACCGGGTGATGCGGATCGAATACGCGGAAGGCTTCGTCGAGGTCGATTTCGTGAAGAAGACCTTCGTCAACGAGACCGGTTTTGATCTCAATCCGGACTTTGCCGAGGATCCTGAAGCGAAGGATGCGCTCGGGGCGAATGTGAATGCCTTCATCCGCTCAGTCCTCGATGGCACACCTGTGATCGTTCCGGCCGAAGCCGGACTGGCGGCTTTGGCCGCGGCGCGTGACATCGACCGTCTGGCGGTTGCCTGAACCGGCCAGCGGGCCTAAAGGCTCGGGCCATGACGACCTCTGCCCTTTGCATCGCGACCGCCCAGCTCAATCCGATTGTCGGTGACGTTGCCGGAAATCTGGAACAGGCCCGCCGTGCCCGCGCCGAAGCGGCCGATAAGGGCGCTGATCTCGTCGTCTTCCCCGAGCTTTTCCTTCTGGGCTATCCGCCCGAAGACCTTGTCCTTCGCCCGGCCGTGGAACAGGCCTGCCGTGAGGCGCTGGAAACACTGGCCGCGGAAGATGGCCCGGCGGTGATAATCGGAACGCCATGGGCCGAAGAGGGGCGTCTGCACAATGCGGTCGCCCTGCTCGATGAGGGTCGGGTGCAGGCAGTGCGGTTCAAGCGTGAACTGCCCAATTATGCCGTCTTCGACGAAAAGCGCGTCTTCGATTCCGGGCCGCTGCCCGAGCCGGTCACGTGGCGCGGTATCAGGATCGGCCTGCCGATCTGCGAGGACATCTGGATCGAGTCGGTCCCGCGCACGCTGAAAGGCCATGGCGCGGAGCTGTTCATCTCGATCAACGGCTCGCCCTGGCGGCGCACGATCGAGGCCGACCGCAAGGCGGCCTTCTCGCGCTGGACCGAGATTGCGGTACCGCTGATCTTCGTCAACCAGGTGGGCGGACAGGACGAGCTGGTCTTCGACGGGGCGTCCTTTTCCTGGGATTCCGACGGAAACGAGGTCCAGCGCCTTACCGGTTTTGAAACCGCGCTCTCAATTGCCGACTGGCAAAAGTCCGGCGGGCGGTGGAGCTGCGTGAAGGCCGAACGCGCACCGGTCGTGACCGGGCTGGAAGCCGACTGGGCCGCGATGCGCCTCGCGCTCGCCGACTATGTGGACAAGAACGGGTTTCCCGGGGTGGTGCTGGGCATGTCAGGCGGGATCGACAGCGCGATCTCGGCTGCTGTCGCGGCGGATGCACTGGGACCCGACAGGGTCTGGGCGGTGATGATGCCGTCGAAATACACCTCGCAGGACAGTCTCGACGACGCGAAAGAGTGCTCCAAGTTGCTGGGCATCCGACATGACGTGGTGGACGTCGAACCCGCGATTGCGGCCTTCGGGGCGACGCTGGCCGGCGTGTTCGCCGGGCGCGATCCCGATACGACCGAGGAGAATATCCAGTCGCGCGTGCGCGGCGTGGTGCTGATGGCGCTCTCGAACAAGTTCGGCCCGATGGTACTCTCCACCGGCAACAAGTCGGAAATGGCGGTCGGCTACGCCACGCTCTATGGCGACATGAATGGCGGCTATAACGTCCTGAAGGATATCTACAAGACCGAGGTCTACGAGCTGGCGCGCTGGCGCAACCAGCAGGGCTTGGTGATCCCGGAGCGGATCATCACCAAGGCTCCGAGCGCGGAGCTGAAACCTGACCAGACGGACCAGGACAGCCTGCCGGACTATTCAGTGCTCGATGCCATTCTCAACGGTCTTGTCGAATCCGATACCGCGCCGGACACGATTGCCGACCGGGGTTTCGATCCGGACCTGGTCGCGCGCATCGAGAACATGCTCTACCGCGCTGAATACAAGCGCCGTCAGGCCCCGCCGGGCGTGAAAATCGGAAGTAAGAATTTCGGCCGCGACCGGCGCTATCCGATCACCAACAAGTTCCGCGCGCCGCGGCGGTGACCCGCCGCCTACCACACCGCCCGCTTGCCGGAACAGGCTGCAAACGCTAAGCCGCTGCCTCCGAATACAGCAGGCGAAATCCCATGAGTGTCAAAGTCCGTTTCGCGCCCAGCCCGACCGGTAGAATCCATGTCGGCAATATCCGCACCGCGCTGACCAACTTCCTCTATGCGAAGAAGCAGGGCGGGCAGTTCGTGCTGCGCATCGACGACACTGATCTGGAGCGTTCGACCAAGGCGTTCGAGGACGGCATCAAGGCCGACCTGACCTGGCTGGGCCTTGAATGGGACGAGACGTTCAACCAGTCAGCCCGGTTTGCCAGCTATGACAGCGCCGTCGAGGCGCTGAAGGCCAAGGGCCTGCTCTACGCCTGCTATGACAGCGAGGACGAGCTGGAGCGCAAACGCAAGATCCAGCGCGCGCAGGGCAAGCCGCCGGTCTATGACCGCGCCGCGCTGAAACTGACCGAGGCCGACAAGGCAAAGCTGGAGGCCGAAGGCCGCAAGCCGCACTGGCGCTTCAAACTGTCGGGCGAACCGGTCACCTGGACCGACCTGGTGCGCGGCGAGACGACCATCGATACCGCCTCACTTTCCGATCCGATCCTGGTGCGCGAGGACGGCAGCTATCTCTACACGCTCCCGAGCGTTGTCGACGATATCGAGTCCGGCATCACCGCCATCATCCGCGGCGAGGACCACGTCACCAATTCCGGGGCGCAGATCGAGATTTTCCGGGCGCTGGGCGCGACTGAACCGAAGCTCGGCCACCACCCGCTGCTGGTCGGCCCCGATGGTGAGAAACTGTCAAAACGCCTCGGTGCGCTGTCGGTGCAGGGTCTGCGCGAGGAAGAAGGCCTTGAGCCAATGGCGATCCTGTCGCTCCTCGCTAAAATCGGCACGTCCGACGCGGTCGAACCGCGCGCCGATCTCGACGCACTCGCCGCGGATTTCGATCTCGACAAGTTTTCGCGTGCGCCGGCGCGTTTCGACCCGGAAGAACTGAAACGCGTCAATGCGCGTCTCCTGCATGAGACGCCGTATGGAGCGGTCTCCGAACGCCTGAAAGCAATGGATGCCGACGCGGGCGAAGCGTTCTGGAACGCCGTCCGGCCCAATCTGGAAAAACTTTCCGATGCGGCCACGCTGGTCCGCCTCGTCAACGGACCGGTCACGCCGGTGATCGAGGACGCGGACTATGCCGCGACAGCCGCGTCGCTTCTGCCCGAAGGTGAGCTGACCGGCGAGAGCTGGGGCCAGTGGACTGGTGCGATCAAGGCCGAGACGGGCCGCAAGGGCCGCGACCTCTTCCTGCCGTTGCGCCAGGCGCTGACCGGCGACAATCACGGGCCGGAGATGGACAAGCTCTTGCCCCTGATGGGCCGTGAGCGCGTCCTGCGTCGGCTGGGCGGTTAGATTCCTCTCTTGTCATCCCGGACGCGAAGCGATCCGGGACCTGAAGCCGGGTGCCTGTCGTTCAAGATCCCGGCTTGCCCCTGGGGGTCAGGCGGGATGACATTTTTACCCTCTCCCATTTGAAAGGGGAGAGGGTGGCGCGAAGCGCCGGGTGAGGGGTTGGTGAAA
>NZ_JAZDRO010000004.1:0-333210 GCF_036330325.1 Hyphobacterium marinum | reverse complement strand
CCCTCCGCCGGCTACGCCGGCACCTCCCCCGCAAGCAGGGGAGGAAAATGGGCTTACGTCCGTCATCCCCCGGCCCCGCACAGCGGGAGTTCGGGGGATCTCATTAAGTCCGGGATGCCCCGGACAAGCCGGGGCATGACGCATGCTCTGTAAGGCTTTCACCCCACCCTGAGGGCTTGCGCCCTCCTCCCTCCCCTCAAGGGGAGGGTTGGGGTGGGGTGCTAATGTTTGCGCGACAGCGTTCATCACAAACATCCGGACTCTCCTTTCCAACCGTCCGCACGAACCAGACGATTCTCATCGTCAAATTCGGCAACGACCAGAAATGTGATCCCGCACACGCCATCGGAAACCAGTGGCCCTTGAAACGCCTGTTCTGTGGCATCCAGCGGTTCAGGGAACCATTGCGTGATACGCAAGGTGTTTGAGCCTTCCGGGATCGGATCAAAATCCCACCCTTCCATCAGGGCGATCACATCAGTTCGCGTTGTTCCGGCCGGTAGAAGCGATTGAGATATCTCGACCGGAACTGCCCAAGCCTCACTGCGCGCGTCGATATCAGCCATCAAGGGATTGGTTTGGACGGTCGTTTGATAATTGGCCGATCCGCTTACGACCGCAGTCGACAGCACAGCGTCTTCGCAGGCGGCGATCAAACCCGCAGCACCCACCAGGATGAGGAGTCTAACCAGCGGCCCCATCACCCCACACTCCCTTCCAGAGAGACTTTGAGGAGGGTCTGGGCCTCGACGGCGAATTCCATCGGCAGTTTCTGGATAACGTCGCGCACAAAGCCATTGACGAGGAGTGCGGTCGCCGCTTCCTCGTCGAGGCCACGCTGGCGCGCATAGAAGAGCTGGTCTTCTGAGAGTTTTGTCGTCGTCGCCTCGTGTTCCAGAACGGCTTTCGGCGTCTTGCACTCGACGTAGGGCACGGTGTGCGCGCCGCACTGATCGCCGATCAGCAGGCTGTCACACTGGGTGAAGTTGCGCGCGCCTTCCGCCTTGGCGTGGATCGAGACGAGACCGCGATAGGTGTTGTCGGACCTGCCCGCCGAAATGCCCTTGGAAATGATGCGCGAGCGCGTGTTCTTGCCCAGATGGATCATCTTGGTGCCGGTGTCGGCCTGCTGCGCGCCATTGGTCACGGCGATGGAGTAGAATTCGCCGACCGAATTGTCGCCGCGCAGGATGCAGGACGGGTATTTCCAGGTGATCGCCGAACCGGTCTCGACCTGGGTCCATGAAATTTTCGAATTCCGGCCCCGGCAGTCGCCGCGCTTGGTGACGAAGTTGTAGACCCCGCCCACGCCATTCTCGTCGCCCGGCCACCAGTTCTGGACGGTGGAATACTTGATCTCGGCATCGTCAAGCGCGACCAGTTCCACGACGGCCGCGTGCAGCTGGTTCTCGTCGCGCATAGGCGCTGTGCAGCCTTCGAGATATGAGACGTAGGAGCCTTCTTCCGCGATGATCAGCGTGCGCTCGAACTGGCCGGTGCCTTCGGCATTCATGCGGAAATAGGTCGACAACTCCATCGGGCAGCGCACGCCCTTGGGGACATAGACGAACGTCCCGTCGGAGAAGACCGCGCAGTTGAGCGTGGCGAAGAAATTGTCGCTCGGCGGCACGACGCTGCCGAGATATTTCTTCACCAGTTCCGGGTGCTCGCGGATGGCTTCGGAGATCGACATGAAGATCACGCCGGCCCTGGCGAGCTCGGCCTTGAAGGTCGTCGCCACCGAGACGCTGTCAAACACCGCATCGACCGCGACGCGCGGCGTCTCGCGCGCTTCGGCAGCGGTTTCGGCCGCACCCTTCACCCCGAGCAGGACTTCCTGCTCTTTGAGCGGAATGCCCAGGCGCTCGAAATCGGCGAGGATTTCAGGCGGAACGTCGTCGATGGATTCGTATTTCGCACCGGATTTCGGCTCGGCGTAATAATAGGCGTCCTGATAATCGATCTTGGGGTAGTTCACCTTCGCCCAGACCGGTTCTTTCATCTCCTGCCAGCGGCGGAAGGCAGCAAGACGCCAGTCGAGCATCCACTCCGGCTCGTTCTTCTTCGCCGAAATGTAGCGCACCGTGTCCTCGGAGAGGCCCTTGGGCGCGCGCTCCTGCTCGATATCGGTGGTGAAGCCGTATTTGTACTTGTCGGACCGCAGCGCCTCGACGCCCGCGACGGTGTCGCGGTCGATGCTGTCCTTGGCGACGGATGTTTTCACGTCATCCATCAGGCAAGCTCCTTCAAGCGCGGCGCGACACGGGCGTATTCGTCCGTCCAGGTCTTGATGAAGGCGTCGACCTCGGCCTCGGTCGTCGTCCAGCCGAGCGACACGCGGATGGCGCAGCGGGCGAGATCCTCACCCACGATGGCGCTCCAGGCGCGGCTGACGCCCGCCTTGCCCGACGTGCAGGCCGACCCGGCACTGACGCAGACGCCGGAGAGATCGAGCGCGATGACCTGCATGCCGCCATCCCAGCCCGGCGTGGCGATCGCCGTCGTGTTGGCGGTACGCGGGGCCTCAGAACCGATGACGCAGGCGCACGGCACGGCGGCGAGGACTTCGGCCTCGATCCGATCACGCAGCGCGGCAAGGCGCTCACAGCCATCGCCGGAGTCTGTCATCGCTTTCAGCGCCGCAGCGAAGCCATAGGCCCCGGCGACATTTTCGGTGCCGGAGCGCCGGCCCTTTTCCTGGCCGCCGCCCTTACGCGGCACGTCGAAGGGCGCATCGCAGGCGAGGATCAGTGCGCCGCATCCTTGCGGTCCGCCGATCTTGTGCGCGCTGATCGCGGCGTAGTGGGCACCCGACGCGGCAAAGTCGAACCCGGTCTTGCCGAGCGCCTGGACCGCGTCGATGTGATAAATCCCGCCCGCCTCGCGGATCATCGCTCCGGCCTCACTGACCGGCTGGATGACGCCGGTTTCGCTGGTTACCGCCTGCAGGCAGACGAAGGGCCGCCCGTCGGTCGCCGTATTCCAGTTCGCAAGCCGGTCTTTCAGCCAATCCAGATCAGCCAACCCTTGCGGCGTGACCGGGATCAGGTCGACCGGCAGGCCGGTGCTTTCCGCGCAGCGCGAGACCGCGTCATGCTCGGTCGCGGAAGTGACGATGCGCCTGATTTCACCAGTCGAGACCGCGCCCTCAATGGCAAGATTGTTGGCCTCGGTCCCGCCGGAGGTGAAGACCACGTCCTGCGCGCGGGCCTTTACGCCGCGCGCAATGTCGGCGCGGGCGTTTTCCAGCATGGTGCGCGCGGCGCGGCCCGAACAATGGACCGCGGACGGATTGCCACCGACCGCCATGGCTTTCAGCATCGCGTCGCGCGCTTCGGGCCGGATCGGCGTAGTGGCGTTATGGTCGAGATAGATCGGCATAGGACTATTCGGCCGGGACGGCTTCACGGGCAGACCGGACAGGCTCGACGCGCGGAGCCAGAGCGCCGCCGCAAGCCGCACCCATCACGCGCCCCTCGACGACGTCGGCGAGCGAAATCGAATTGAAGAAGAGATAGACGTGGCGGCCGAGCTCGTCCCAGAGGTCGTGCGTGGCGCAGCGCTTGCCGGTTTTCAGACACCCCATCGTCCCGCCGCCGCAGCGCGTTGCGCCAAGCGGCTCGTCGACCGCCATGATCACATCGGATACCCGGATCTCGGCCGCGGCCTTTGAAAGGCGGTAGCCGCCGCCCGGCCCGCGCGTCGACTTGACGACACCGCCGCGGCGCAGCTTGGCGAAGAGTTGTTCGAGATAAGAGAGGGAAATCGACTGACGCGAGGCAATGTCGGCGAGCGTCACCGGCGCGCCGTCTTCGCGCGCGGCGAGATCGGCGACGGCCATCACCGCGTAGCGGCCTTTGGTGCTTAACTTCATCGCTCGCCTCCGTTAAACGCTCGCATCGCGAGCCGGGCCTGTGCTATAGCGCGCGCTTCTGGATAGGCGGCCACCCGCCTGCGCCCGGTCAGGACGTAAATATCTGAGCGTGGCAGTCAAGTTTAAAGGCGACCAAATAGCACAGGTTCTGCAGGATTTCTCAGCAATACCCGAGCAATTTGGTCGGAATACGACAAAGAGGCCCACCCCAACATGCCCGACGTAATCATCCCCGGCCCGGAAGGCCGCCTGGAAGGCAAGTACACCCCCGGCAAGGAAGAGTTCGCGCCGATCGCGCTGATTCTCCATGCCCACCCGCTGGGCGGGGGGAATATGGAAAACCTCTCCTCGGTGATGATGTATGACGTCTTCCGCCGGCGCGGCTTTGCCACGCTGCGCTTCAACTTCCGCGGCGTCGGCCGCAGCCAGGGCAGCTATGACCAGGGCCTTGGCGAGCTGTCCGATGCCGCCACGGCGCTCGACTGGATCCAGGCCTATAACGGCAATGCGCCGTTTTCCTGGGTCGCCGGACATTCCTTCGGGGCCTGGGTCGGCATGCAGCTCCTGATGCGCCGCCCGGAAGTGGCCGGCTTCATCTCGGTCGCGCCGCCGACCAACATGTACGACTTCACCTTCCTCGCGCCCTGCCCCGCCTCGGGCATCATCATCCAGGGGTCGGAAGACAAGATCGTGCCGACCGATGATGTCGACCGGGTGATGAGCAAGATCCGCGTCCAGAAGGGGATCGAGATCACACGCGAGATCGAGCCGGGTGCGGGCCACATGTTCGCCAATCACATGCCCCAGCTCGAACAGCGTATCGAGGACTATCTCGACCGCCGTCTGCCCATCGTCTTCAACGAGCGCAAGCCGAAGGATTAGGCACGGGCCTTTCCCATATAGGGGAAGGAGAATGCTCCATGCTGCGTCATGCCCCGATTTATTCGGGGCATCTCGAATGCAAGATCTCCCGGACAAGCCGGGAGATGACGCGCTTGATCCGTTTTCTCGGCAGACGCCGGGACCTCTTTCGCCACCAAATCTGAGGCCCCGGTTCGGCTACGCCGCCCGGGGTTTCAACTCATCGCAGGCAACAACTCTGAATTCCCGGACGGCGAAGCCGATCCGGGACCTCCCGCGACTACGCCCGCGCCAGCTCTCCGCCCGTCATGGGTTCGGGTACGCCGGTCGTTGTCGGCAGTGACAGCGGCACGGCGCGGACCGAACGCGCGGCGAGCCAGGCGAAGGCTTCCGCCTCCATCAGATCGCCATTCCAGCCGGCGGCTTCCACAGGCTCGACCGGGCAGTCGAGCAGCGCGGCTATACGCGCCATCATCGCCGGGTTCTTGCGCCCCCCGCCGGTGACGAGGACGCGCAGTGGTTCGCCCATGGCCGTAATGGCGCCTGCGACCGTGCGGGCCGTGAACTCGGTTAGAGTCGCGGCCCCGTCCTCGGGTGCCAGATCGGCAACCGCATCCAGCGAGAAATCCCACCGGTCGAGGGATTTGGGCGGCTCCAGCGCAAAAAAGCTGTGGCTCATCAGCTCTTTCAGTGCGGCGGCGTCGACCTTGCCCCGCCCCGCCAACAGGCCGTCCGTATCGTATGGAATGCCGGCGACGCGCTGACACCAGGCGTCGATCAGCCCGCTGGCCGGGCCGGTATCGAAGGCGACCGGATCGTCACCTCCGAGCCAGGTGACATTCGCCACGCCGCCGAGATTGAGGACGACGAGCGGGGTTTCGAGCCCGTCGCGCGCCGCCAACGCAGCGTGATAGAGCGGTGCCAATGGCGCGCCCTGCCCGCCCGCCTCCACATCGGCGGAGCGGAAATCATAGACCACATCGATCCCCAGCCGCTTGGCCAATGCCTCGCCGTCGCCGAGTTGGCGCGTGGCGCCGGGCTTACCGTTTGCCGGTGCACGATGAAGAACCGTCTGGCCGTGAAACCCGATCAGATCGATGTCGTCACTGTGCAGGTCAGCCTTGGTTAGCAGGCGCTGGACGGCATGGGCGTGGGCGTCTGTCAGGACATGTTCGGCCTGTTCGAACGCCTCGGGGTCGGCCCCGCCGAATTGCCATAGGAGTGCCGCGTCCACGGCCGCTTGCAGGGCGGCACGTTCGCGTGGCGCGTAGGCGAGTTCGAACCCGGCGATAGGACGGATCTCGGTCTCGCCATCGGTCTCGATCAGCGCCGCATCGACGCCATCGAGCGAGGTTCCGCTCATCAATCCGATTATGCGATACATACGGCCTCTTCCCGTTTCCCGCTTCCCGCCGTTAAAAGGCGGAGACAGAAACACAACAGGCCGAACCTATGAGCCAGCATCAATCCGACCTCGTGCGCATTCTCGTCGAGCGCGGCTATCATTATCAGGCTACCGATATCGGGGCGATAGATGAAGCCGCCGCCAAAGGCGGAATGGTTGGCTATATTGGCTTTGATGCCACAGCGACCAGCCTCCATGTCGGCTCGCTGGTGCAGATCATGATGCTGCGCCGGATGCAGCAGGCCGGGGCCAAGCCGATCATCCTGATGGGTGGTGGCACGTCGAAAATCGGCGACCCGTCCGGCAAGGACAAGTCGCGCTCCATGATGGACGAGGCGCGGATCGCCGAAAACAAGGCCGGCATCCTGACCGCCTTCGACAAGCTGTTGACCATTGGCGACGGACCGACCGATGCCCTTGTCGTGGACAATGACGAGTGGCTGTCGGAATTCGGCTACCTCGAATTCCTGCGCAAATACGGCCCGCATTTCACCATCAACCGGATGCTGACATTCGACAGCGTAAAGCTGCGGCTCGACCGGGAGCAGCCGCTCACCTTCCTGGAATTCAATTACATGCTGCTCCAGGCCGTCGATTTCCTGGAACTGAACCGGCGCTATGGCTGCACGCTCCAGCTTGGTGGTGCCGACCAGTGGGGCAATATCATCAATGGCGTGGAGCTGTGCCGGCGTGTCGACCAGAAAGAAGTCTACGGCTTTACCACCGAACTCATCCAGACGGCCTCGGGCGTTAAGATGGGCAAGACAGCCGAAGGCGCAGTCTGGCTCAATGCCGACATGCTCAGCCCCTATGGCTACTGGCAATTCTGGCGCAATACCGAAGACGCCGATGTCGGCCGTTTCCTGAAGCTGTTCACCGACCTCCCGCTCGACGAAATCGCGCGGCTGGAAGCCCTGGAAGGTGCCGAAATCAACGCGGCCAAGATCACGCTGGCCAATGAAGCCACCACGATGCTGCACGGGTCCGAGGCAGCGCGCGAGGCCGAAGCCACAGCAAAGGCGACCTTTGCTGCCGGTGGTGCGGGCGAAAGCCTGCCCAGCTTCACCGTTGACGCGGCCCGGCTCGCTACCGGCGATGTGGGCGTTCTGGAACTGCTCACCGGTTCGGGCTTTGCCGAGTCGAATGGCGAGGCCAAGCGGCTGATCAAGGGCGGCGGCGTGAAGGTGAACGGCCAGACCGTCACCGACCCCCAGGCCACGGTATCGACGGCCCATGTCGAGGACGGGGCAATCAAGATATCCGCCGGCAAGAAGCGGCACGCGCTCGCGCGCCCGGAGTAGGATCAGTCGATAGGATCCGGCGTTTCGTCCTCAGTCGCCGCGGTCTCGCCGCCCTCATCCTGAAGCTCCGGCTCAAGATCGGGATCGACGGTTTCAACCGGCGTATTGGCGATGTCTTGTGCCCGGTCGCGCGCCGCGCGCTCCGCGGCCGTGCCCTCGAAGATGCGGCGCAGCACGCCCGGCGCAAGCGCGGACAGCGGGTTGGCAAAGACAGTCGGGCCTTCAAACGGTCCTTCGACCGAGAAGGTGACCCCGATGACGCCTTCGCCGGGACGCGACACAAGCATTTCCCCGATCACCGGTAGCCCGCCGAACAACGAGTTGAGCCCGTAGGACGGCGCGAGCACACCGTCGAGCGCAATCGTGTCTCCCTCAAGGTCAACCGAGCCTTCGGTTGTCACCCCCAGGGAGGGACCGGCCGCGCGGGCTTCGTCAATGATCAGGAGGCCGTCCTCGAAGGCTATGTCAGCGCGAAGTGATTCGAAGCCGATCCCCTCTCCGTTCAGGAGTGCACCCAGCCCCTCAAACGAGCCCGCGGCGAGAATGCGCGCGAGGACCGGCATGCGGTTCAAGGTGAAATCATCGCTTTCGATGCGCAGGACGGTGCGTCCCGCCTCACCTGACGGCGGCAGCGTGCCATTGATGCGCAATTCGCCTCCCGTGACATTCTCGTACAGGCCAAACAGGCGAAGGGCGTGGCCGAAATCCGGGGACCGGATCGAGAGCTCACGTGGCGCGCCAGTTTCCGCCCCCGTCATGCGCAACGCCAGCGCGCCGCCCGGCCCGGTGCCGGTGACGTCAAGATACTCCGACCCGCCCGCACTCGACCGCCAATCAATCACGACGTCGGTGTATTCGCTGTCATCCGTGGCCCGGACCCGGTCGAGATCGACCCCGAGCAGCAAGGGCGGCGGCGGAGCCCCGGTTCCCCCGAGGTCACCCAACCCGGGCAGGAAGCCCCGCGCATCCAGATAATCCCCTGACACGGCGATGGCGAGGCGGCCATCGGGTCCGCCTTCCCGCGCCACCCCCATCGAACCGCTGACGAAATTTCCAATATGGATCCGGTCGAAATTTGCCTCGAGCAGGCGGCCGTCCTCGGCCAGTGCGGCGCTTCCGGTGATTTCCAGCCCGTCGGCCCGCGCCTCTATCGACTCAAACCGGCGCTCACCGTCCGCGCCGCCCGCATAGGCCATGCTGGCCGTCGCAGGTTCACCGAGGGGTTTCTCCCAGACCCCGCCCGGGGCCTCGATTATCGCCTCGCTCAGGTCCGCTGAAACCGTGACACTTTCAAAATCGAGCGCTTCGCCGAGCGTCTCGGCAATAACCCGGACATCGCCGTCGACATAGCGCCGGAGTGGCACGCCAAATTCGTCAAGGGCGGCGGAATCGAGCAGGGCCTCAAGGCGGAAGCGGGTCGAGGAAATCCCCTCCTCCAGCGTGAAATCCTCTTCCCACCGGAGATTGGCCGGAGCTGGCCCGAACCGGACCGGGCCTGACGCGGTCAACAGGTTTTCATCCGCCGTGAGGGTCACCTCGCCTTCGGAAATCCGGATGTCGCCAAATCCGGTCGGCGCGCTGACGTCAGCGAAATTCGCCTCGATACTGAAACGGATATCCTCGACCGGAACATCGCTGAGCATGGGTCTGAAAATTTCGACCTGTATTTCGCCCGTCCCGGTGATACTTGCGGGGTCGAGGCCATAGTCACTGGGGATGGTCAGCGGCTCCTGGTCGATGAGCTGAAGCACGTCCTCGGCACGCGCCCGGGCCACGGCACCAAACCGGGCAACCGCGCCTTTCGGATTGAGTCGGGGAATATCGACAAATCCACTGACAATCTCGATATCGCCGACCTGACCGCTCGTCAGGGCAATCTCCATCGAATTGCCATTGAGGATGGCCCGACCGCGTCCGTTCACAACCGGCGTCATGGTCGTCAGATAGTTGAAATCCGCGTTGTCGAAATTCCAGCTGAGCCGCATGGCGTCATCGGGCAACACGCCCGCGACGATGGCTTCGGCCGGCATATCGATTTCGAACACGGCCCCATAGCCGCGGCCACCATTGACGTGTTCATCGACCCAGACACGCGCGCCATCGGCCAGTTCCACGGGCCAGTAGGCCAGCACATCGCGTACGCCGATATCACCCGAGATCGGTCCCGCGAGACGGAGATCGGGCAGCCAGCGCCCCGCTTCGACCTCGCGCAGGGCGAGATCCCCGACAAGGCGTGCCTCCAGCGCTCCGATATCGGCGTCGAGTTGATCGAAATCGATGGAGAAGACGGCCAGGTCCATCTGACCGGCCGCATGAAAGCGCGACCAGTCTATCGGCGCTTCGAAAACACCGGGCGGCGCGAAAATGCCGTCCGTCAAAGTCAGTTCGTATCGCAAGCGGCGCGGATAGGCGCTCGCAAAGTCGCGCATCTCGAAAATGCGGCCGCCGAATTCGAATGAAACCAGGTCGGACCGGATCATGCCGTCCCGCATCACGATTTCGCCGGTCTCGGGCAGGTATTCAACTGTCAGCCGGGCGGCCTGAAAGTCCTGTCCGTCCTCGCCGAGACGGAGCATCCCCTCGCCGACCTCAAGCGCAATGTCGGCCGCCCTGATGCCGTCTTCGCGGTCGGCACTGAGCGTCAGGTCGAGGCTGACCGGGGCATCAAGCGCGCCAAGACCGGCAAACGGTCCGCTGACCGGTGCCAGGGCAGGCAGGCGGACGTTCGACGCATCGGCCTCAAGCAGGAAGGAGCCCAGGTCCGCGCCGGCTTCCAGGCGCATGTCGAGCGGCGACAGGCCGGAAGTCGTCACGAAATCCCCGGTCAGGTCGATGATGAAACGATTGGCCGTCCGTTCGATCTCCAGTCCGGCATCATCGATCAACCAGGCCAGGCCATAGAGATCGTCCTGAACGCGAACCCTTGTGTTCTCCACCCGTACACGCCGCAGGCGGCCGAGCGCATCCGACCGCGCCGGATCCCGCAGCAGTTCCAGAAGTGCATCGGTATCGCGTTGCCCGCCGGGCTGACGGGCGGTTCGGGCGACGCGCTCGGGGACACCCAGCCCCGCGCCGACGGCACCGTCTGCCCGCCGGACCAACGACACCGAGCCGCCGATAATGGTGACTTCCACCGGGGTGGCCCGCGCCAGCAGCAGAGCATCGAGCGCCAAGCCAGCCTCGATCAGCGGCGCGCGGGTCACCACCGCGCCGCCGACTTCTGCGACGGACACATCGCGGGCTGTCACGAAGATCAGGGCACTGTCAGGATCGAACCGCATGGTCAGATCGCCAAGCGAGACCAGGTCCCCGTCAAACGCCTGGGCCAGACGCTCCTGGGCATAACCGCGGGCGAAATCGAGGGACATCGGCCCCTCGGCCAGCCGCCACAGCAAGAGCGCACCGGCGAAAATGGCCAGCGTGAAAACAACCGCCACGGCCTCGAGCGCGTAGATCAGGGTCAGGCGGATCGTGCGCTTCACCATGACCGCGCCCCCGTCACGGATTCGGGACTGGACGGGCGGGGCGGGAATCGCGAGGGTTCGCGCACATCGGACCTGACGGCCAGCACAGAGAGGCATGCCCCCATGACGACGCTTACCGAAGAGATGAAAGCTCCGGACTTCACCGCCCAAACCGATGGCGGAGGACAGGTCTCACTGGGCGATCTCAAAGGCAAAATCGTCGTTCTCTATTTCTATCCGAAGGACGATACGCCCGGGTGCACCACGGAAGCGATCGCATTCAGCCAGCTCGGGGAAAAATTTGCCGCCGCTGGCGCGACTGTCATCGGCGTTTCGAAAGATAGCGTGAAAAAGCACGACAATTTCAAGGCGAAGCACGACCTGACGGTGACATTGGCCGCCGACCCCGACGGTGACCTCGTCGAATCCTACGGTGTCTGGGTCGAAAAGAACATGTACGGGCGCACCTATATGGGTATCGAGCGCGCCACATTCGTCATCAACAGGCAAGGTCAGATTGCCCGCATCTGGCGTAAGGTGAAGGTCAAGGGACACGCTGAAGAGGTACTGGAATTCGTGCAGACCCTCGGCGACTGAGATCGCCTTCGCCGGCGCGGCCGCACAACGGCCCGCCGATTGCATAACGGATTGTTGATAACTTTCTTCTTTTCGTGTCACATGTATCGAACGGGGCGAGAAGAGACAGACGGCGGACGCAACGCATGATCTCTGGTGTGTTTCAATCGGCGTGGGGAGCCGCGCAGCGATGGTTTCCGAACAGGCAAATCTACCATCGCAGTGATGGTCAGGTTCGCTATTTCGAAATCACCACTGAATTACAGCTCGGCGCGATTCTCAGCGCCGCCATTCTGACCGGCTGGCTTTGTTTTGCGACGGTCTCCGTGGCCTTCCACGGCCAGCAGATCGCGGCCCGGACCGCGGAAATGAACCGGATCAGCCAGGATTCCCGGCGCATGATCGCCGAGGCCCGTGCTGCTGAAGCGGCCGCCAACGCCGCCAACGAGTTCCGCATGCAGGAGTTTGATCGCACGGCGACCGAGTTCCAGGCGCGTCATGACATGCTGCGCCGGCTCGTGGCACTGGCCGAACAGATCGGCGGCGAAGATCTCACCTCCTCCCCCAGCCTCGACGACGGCCAGATCCTGATGGCAGCAATTCCTGCCGACCCGACGCCCCGCAATGCGCGCGATCTGCTGCAATCGGCCGTTTACGACATGGAAACGCCGGAAGGCCGCGTGGCCGCCCTCGTTGACCAGCAAGACCTGGTGCTTGCCCAGACCGAGGATGCCGCCGAAGCCCGGCTGGAAAACCTCCGCGCCGTGTTGCGCCTCACCGGCCTGCGGCCGGATGACGTGCTCGAGGAAGGCCGCGGCGGGGAAACCGGCGGCCCGTTCCTGGGCATCGCGGAAGGCAATGCCTTCGGCACCGAATTTGACGCCACTGATCCTTTTTCTGCGCGGATTGCGCGGATCGCGGCCCGCATGGTCGAAGCCCAGGAAGTCGAAATGGCGGCGCTGTCACTGCCGCTCGGCGAGCCCCTGCAGGTTCCCTATCGCGAGACCAGCGATTTCGGTTTCCGGATCGACCCGTTCACGGGCCGGCCGGCCTTCCATTCCGGTCAGGACTTTGTGGCCTATCGCCGTGCGCCGATCGTGGCGACCGGACCGGGACGGGTCATTTACGCCGGTTGGCGCTCCGGCTATGGTCGGACCGTCGAAATTGACCACGGCTATGGTTTCGTAACCCGCTATGCCCACCTCAACTCAATCGAGGTCCGGCGGGGCGACGAGGTGACGGCTGGTCAGCAGATTGCCACAATGGGTTCAACCGGCCGCAGTACCGCCACACATCTGCACTACGAAATCATGTTCCGCCGTGAACACCATGATCCCGATCGCTTCCTGAGAGCAGGCCGATATGTTCAGCAAGGCTAAAGACAATTCCGTTCCCGACATTCCCGCAAACGCCAGTTCGGCTCCGCCCAAAAGGTCTCACATGAAATCGAAAGCCCCCTCAATCCTCAGCGGCGATCTGGTCATGACCGGATCGATTTCTTCCGAAGGCGAAGTCCAGCTGGATGGATCCGTCGATGGTGATGTGCGCGCCGGCTCGCTGACGATAGGCGAAGAAGCGTCCGTCAAGGGCGAGATCGTTGCCGAAACCATCGTCGTGCGCGGCAAGGTGACCGGCAGCATCCGCGCCCGCCAGGTGCAGCTGGCGTCGACCGCCCGCATCGAAGGCGACATTGTCCATTCGGCGCTGTCTGTCGAGAGCGGCGCCTTTTTTGACGGGAATTGCCGCCATTCGTCCGATCCGCTGGCTGACAAGTCCGGCAGCACCGCGAAATCGTCCTCCTCGTCTTCGGCGTCTGCCAGCAGTGCGCCGTCCGCGCGGTCGACGACTTCGACGAGCGGGTCGTCATCGTCCTCGTCGAGCAGCAGCGCGTCTGGACTGGAAATGCCGAGCAAGAGCTCGGCCTGACCTGACCGACAACCGGAATATCGGACTATGAAAGCGCCGGCGGTTATCCGCCGGCGTTTTTCGTTTGGCGGTCAGTCCTGATCGTCTGACGCGTTCTCGTTGTCGATGCGGGCCGCGAGAGCCGCAGCCATGAAGTCGTCGAGGTCGCCATCGAGCACCCCTTGGGTGTCCGATGTCTCCACGTTGGTCCGCAGATCCTTGACCATCTGGTAAGGCTGAAGGACGTAGGAGCGGATCTGACGGCCCCAGCCAATTTCGGTCTTCGAGTCCGCTTCGGCCTGGGCCGCTGCTTCCCGCTTCTGGAGCTCCAGTTCGTAGACGCGGGCCCGCAACATATTCCACGCCGTTGCCCGGTTCTTGTGCTGTGAGCGATCTGCCTGACAGGCCACCACGATCGGCTTTTCCTCGCCCGGCGGCGTATAGGTCAGCCGCACCGCGCTGTCGGTCTTGTTGATGTGCTGACCGCCCGCGCCAGACGCCCGATAGGTATCGGTGCGAACCTCGCTGGCCGGGATTTCAACCTCGATCGTGTCGTCGATCAGCGGATAGGCCCAGACGCTGGCGAAACTGGTGTGCCGCCTCGCGCTGGAATCGTACGGCGAAATGCGGACCAGACGATGCACACCGGCTTCGGTTTTCAGCCAGCCATAGGCATTCTCGCCCTTGACCAGCAGGGTCGCAGATTTCAGGCCCGCCTCGTCACCGGCCTGTTCCTCGATCACCTCGACCTTGTAGCCATGGTCCCCGGCCCACCGCGAATACATCCGGGTCAGCATCGCGGCCCAGTCCTGAGCCTCGGTGCCGCCAGCGCCGGGGTGGATTTCGACATAGCTGTCATTGCTGTCCGCTTCGCCGGACAAGAGGGCTTCCAGCTCGGCACGGGACGCGCGGGCATGCAGCTTTTTCAGTGTGGCGACTGCATCGTCGAACAGCTCCTCGTCGCCATCAGCATCGGCAAGCTCGGCCAGTTCGACCGTATCGGACAATTCGGTCTCGATCTCGCGAATGGCGGTCATTGCGCTATCGAGCCGGTTGCGTTCGCGCATCAGGCCTTGCGCCTTCTGGGGGTCATCCCAGAAGTCAGGCGCTTCACTGCGTGCATTCAGTTCGTCGAGGCGTTTTTCGGCTGTACGCCAGTCAAAGACGCCTCCTCAGCAGTCCTACGGACTGCTGGATTTCGTCAGACAGGGACTGAATGTCGGCACGCATGAAGGAATTCTCGTTGGACTGTCAGCGGGTAAGGTTTGACTATCTGCGGGGATAGCGAGGCGGGGTCCGCTTCGCAAGGACCTTCCGTCAGTAGAGACCGCCGAGGTCCTCTTCCTCCTCGTCTTCACCCTCGCCCTCGCCGTCCTCGTCGGGTTCGGAACCGCTGACCGACGTGTTGCCGAAGGACAGGCTGCTTTCCGAACCGCCCGCCGTACGGCTTGGCTCGGTCCCCGGATGGAAAGCCTCCAGGATCACGCCCGGACGGCCCAGGACTGACGGCTCGCCCGTGCGCGAATCGACGGGAACGAGGCGCACGCCCTCGGGTACGCGGAACGGCGCGACGGGATAATTTTCGAGCGCCACTTCCAGGAAATCACGGACGATCGGCGCAGCGACGCGGCCACCGGCCTCTCCGGCCCCCATGGGCTGGGGCGAGTCAAAGCCGACATAGGCTCCGACGACGATGTCCGGACCGAACCCGACGAACCAGGCGTCGTGGAAGTCATTCGTCGTTCCGGTCTTGCCGGCCAGCGGACGTCCGAGCGGACGCAGTGCCGTTCCTGTACCGCTCTGCACGGCCTCTTCCAGGATATGAACGATCTGGTAGGCCGTCACCGGGCTGACCACTTCCTCGCCGAGCTCGGGAAGCTCCGGCTCGTTCATCCCCGGGGTCCATTCCGGAACGTCACACACGGCACACAGGCGCTGATCGTGGACGTAGATGGTAGCACCGTTGCGGTCCTGGACCCGGTCGAGAATGGTCGGATCGACCCGGACGCCACCATTGACCAGCGCGCCATAGGCCGCCACCAGCCGCCAGAGCGTTGTCTCGCCCGCACCGAGCGCCATGGCGAGAACGGGATCAAGATCGTCGTAGATGCCGAAGCGTTCGCCGTATTCCACGATCGGGTCCATGCCCATTTCCTGGGCAAGCCGCACCGTCATGACATTCCGCGACAGCACGAGACCGAGCCGCAGGGTCGACATGCCGTAAAAGCGTTCTGAATAGTTTTGCGGACGGTAGAAACCGTCCTCCTCATTGCCGGAATCGGCCACGAAGGGCGCATCCAGCACCATGGAAACCGGCGTATAACCATTATCCATCGCAGCCGCATACACAAACGGCTTGAACGACGAGCCGGGCTGGCGGCGGGCCTGGGTGGCTCGGTTGAACTGGCTTTGCTGGAAGGAATAGCCGCCCACCATGGCAAGAACCCGCCCGGTATGCGGATCCATCGCCAGGATACCGCCGTTTACCGCCGGAACCTGCCGAAGGCCGAATGTGTTGGGGGAAGCATCCTCGCCCGCGAGCGCTTCGACGAGAATGACATCGCCGGCAGAGAGAACCTGTGATGCGCGGTCAATGCGCGGCCCCATCTCGCCTTCGCGCAAGGCTTCACGCGCCCAGGCCAGCTCGCTGAGCGGGATAATGCCCTCACCGGGCACCATCTCGGCTTCGATCACTTCGCCGCTTTCGGCGTCGATCTCGTCTTCGAGGACTTCCGGCGCGAGATACCCGATCCGCGCATTCTCGGCACCCGCGGCCAAGACAACAGCCACCAGCCAGCCCTCGTCGAGATCCCGGGGCGGCTCAAAGGCGTCCAGCCGTTCCTGCCAGCCGTCCCCCGTCTCGATCTGGCCAAGCGGTCCGCGATAGCCGTGACGCCGGTCATACTCTTCCAGGCCGCTGCGCAGGGCTGAACGGGCCGCCAGCTGCAGGCGCGTGTCCAGCGTCGTACGGATGGACAGCCCGCCCTCGTAAAGCTGGTCCTCGCCATAGACGTCAAAGACCTGGCGGCGGACTTCCTCGACGAAATACTCGGCTGCGAGATATTGCTCGCCGGACAGGCGTTCATTGACTTCCAGCGGCTCTTCCATCGCCGCACGGCCGTCTTCTTCAGAGACAAATCCGTTCGCGATCATGCGCCCGAGCACCCAGTTGCGCCGGTTCACCGCCGCTTCGGGATGACGTTCGGGATGGAACAGCGCCGGTCCATTGACCACGGCGGCGAGGTAGGCCGTTTCGGCGAGGGTCAGCTCGTCGACCGATTTGCCGAAATAGTTCAGCGCCGCGGCGGCAATGCCGTAGGACCGGCGGCCGAAATAGATCTCGTTGAGATAAAGCTCGAGAATCTCGTCCTTGGTGAAGGCACGCTCGATCCGGCGGGCCAGCACCATTTCCTGGACCTTGCGGTCAAACCGTTGTTCCGACGTCAGCAGGAAATTCTTGGCGACCTGCTGGGTAATGGTCGACGCGCCCTCGAGATTCTCGTCGCGCAACACATGTCCGATATTGGCAAAGGCGGCCCGCACGATGCCACGGAAATCGAGACCGCCATGCTCGTAGAAATCCTTGTCCTCGGCGGCAAGGAAGGCGTTGATCACGGTCGGGGGAATGTTCTCGATAGCAACAAACACACGGTGTTCGCGCGCGTACTCCGCAATCAACCGGCCGTCGCCAGCATGAACCCGGCTCATGATCGAGGGTTCGTAATTGGCAAGTTGCTCATAGTCAGGCAGGTCTTCGGTGACCCGCACGACATAAACGGCTGCGGCGATCAGAACGCCGATGCCAAGAACGATGGCTACCGCGCCGCCCCACAGGACGACACGGAAAAAATTGCGCCAACTCAGTAACTTCATGACGTCCTCACGGCGGGGGCTGCCCCCTCGTGCCCGCCGCTTCAGGCAGCATTATGGCGGCAAACGGTCAGCGGTGAAAGGCGCGAACCCCGCCTTAAGGTGCCGGTGACAGCGAGGCGTGACGCTCCGGACCCGAGGAGGGTTCTTCCATCCGGGCGAAATAGGCGTCCACGGTCGCGGCGACCTGGCTCATCAGGCGGTTGCGGAAGCTCGCCGAGTTCAGATTGCGCTCATCATCGCCATTGGTCAGGAAGCCCATCTCGACCAGGACCGCCGGTGTCTGCGAGTCGAGCAGCACGTAAAAGCCGCGCTGGCGATGCGGGTTGGAGACCACCGGCCCGACCTGTTCCAGCGCCGGCAACAGCATTTCGGCGAAGACGGCAGACTGGTTGCGCTTTTCGCGCAGAGCGAGCGAGACAAGGATATTGTTCACTTCGGCCCGGCGCGGCGGCGCATTTTCCAGAATCCAGTCGGTCGACTGCAGCGCACGCTGGCGGGCGCGGCCCGCCCCGTGATCGGAGAGGGTGTAGACCGATGCGCCGCGCGCGGTGGAATTCGGCCCGGCCGAGTCCGCGTGCAGCGAGATGAACAGGTCTGCACGGGCCGCAGAGGCAATGCGAACGCGTTGTTCCAGTGTCAGATAGGTGTCGTCCGAGCGTGTCAGGATGACCTCGTAGCGCCCGGTTGCTTCGAGTTGGCGGCGCAGTTCCAGCGCGGCCTCCAGATTGACCGTGGCTTCGCGCGTGCCTGACCGGCCCGATGCGCCCGGATCATGACCGCCATGGCCGGCATCCAGCACCACGACGCGGCGCTCGCGTTCCGGCTCGGCATAGGTCGCGTCGGCACGCGTGGAAATCAGCGCCGTCAGCCCCTGCGGCTCGGGAAACCCGGCCTGGTCGCTGATCTCGCTTCGGTCGGCCCGGCGCACGTCGACCACGAAACGGTGATTGCCGCCGTCGGTTTCGGGCGGCAGTGGAAATTGTTCGACGACCCGCGCCGTGTCAGACAGTTCAAACACCATGCGGGACGCGTCAGCCGAACTGTCGAAAAAGCGAAACGTCTCAACGAGGCCATGCCCCCTTCCCTCACCGGTCGCGAGCGCCGCAACGGCCCAGACCGATTGCGGCAATTCCAGCACGAGGCGGGCAGACGGATCGGCGAGTGTGAAAGCGTTGAATTCGGTCGCGGTGGCCGTCTCGATCACAATACGGGTGGTATCGCCATCGACCCCAAACCGCACATTGCGAACCTCGGGAGCCGATTGCGCCCCCGCCGTTCCGGCAAGAGCAGCCAAGGCCAGCACCGTTGTCAGAATACGTCCACCCATCACATCGCCACCATCGCAGACACCGCGATTCGTTTCACGGCTTTTCGTCACTTATAGACCCATCGTGTTGACGTTCGGTTGACGCGAATTGAGCCGGGCTGAGAGTGCCAGCTGGCCCCATGGCAATGGGATCCCTTATGGCACTGTATTCGCGTTCCGGCGAAATATCTCCTGCCCGCCGCCATTGAGGGGAAATCCGGGTCCACCTCCCGCGCACTGACCCGGATTTTTTCAGTGCTGAACTAGGACTTCCCAACGCACCATTCATCGGGCATGTTGCAAATGTTCCGTATTGGCGAAGCGCTTGCGCCGCCGCAGTTTTACGGAACGCGATGGAGGCCGGAGCGTCCGGCCGAAACGCCATATGCCCCGCCGCTGGTGCCCAGCTTCCAGATGGCGGCCCGATCGCCGCGCCGTCCTGATTCCCAGGCCGGGCGCTCAAGGAAACACCATGCGCGACGCGCCGCTGACAATCGAGACCCGTCTCACGACGCAGCGTTTGCGCACCACGCCGCCGCTCCCGACCGGGATGCGCGCAGGAGCCCTATTACATGTCAAAGACAATGTTGATCGACGCCGGTCATCCCGAGGAGACCCGTGTCGTCGTCGTCGAAGGTTCAAAAGTCGAGGAATTTGATTTCGAGGCCGCGGCCAAGAAACCCATCCGCGGCAATATCTATCTGGCCAAGGTGACGCGGGTTGAACCCTCGCTTCAGGCCGCCTTTGTCGAATACGGCGGAAACCGTCACGGTTTCCTCGCCTTCAACGAAATCCATCCCGACTACTACCAGATCCCGCACGAGGATCGCGTCGCCCTGCAGGAAGAAGAGGCCAAGGCCGCCGAAAAGGCGAGCGAGGAAGCCGAATCCGATGGCGAGTCCGACGATGACGAGGACGAGGCCTTCACCGCCGCGGCCCGCCGCCAGCGTCAGCAATTCCGCCGCTACAAGATCCAGGAAGTCATCAAGCGCCGCCAGATCCTTCTCGTCCAGGTGGCCAAGGAAGAGCGCGGCTCCAAGGGCGCGGCGCTGACGACCTATCTCTCGCTGGCCGGGCGCTATTGCGTGCTGATGCCCAACACGCCGCGCGGCGGCGGCATCTCCCGCAAGATTTCCAGCGCCAAGGACCGCAATCGCCTCAAAGACATTGTCGCCGATCTCGATACGCCGCGGGGCATGGGCCTGATCATCCGGACAGCCGGCGCGGCCCGCACCAAGGCGGAAATCCGCCGCGATTACGATTATCTGCGCCGGGTCTGGGATCTGATCCGCGAAACGACGATGGCCTCGGTCGCCCCCTCGCTGATCTATGAGGAAGGCGACCTGGTCAAACGGGCCATCCGCGATCTCTACGACAAGGATGTCGAACAGGTCCTGGTCCAGGGTGAAGCCGCCTACAAGGACGCAAAATCCTTCATCAAGATGCTGATGCCGAGCCATGCGGCCAAGGTCCAGCCCTACAAGGAGGATGTCCCTCTCTTTCAGCGCTACAAGGTCGAAGGCCAGCTTGAGGCGATCTATGACGCCCAGGTCCAGCTGAAGTCGGGCGGTTATCTGGTCATCAACCCGACCGAGGCGCTTGTCGCTATCGACGTGAACTCGGGCCGGGCCACGCGCGAGCGGAATATCGAGGCAACCGCGCTGAAAACCAATCTGGAAGCCGCTGATGAAGCGGCCCGCCAGATGCGCCTGCGCGATCTTGCCGGCCTTGTCGTGATCGATTTCATCGACATGGAAGAGAACAAGAATGTCCGCGCCGTCGAAAAGCGGATGAAGGACGCGCTGCGCAAGGACCGTGCCCGCCTGCAGATGGGACGGATCTCGCAATTCGGCCTCATGGAGATTTCCCGCCAGCGCAAGCGGACGTCGATCCTGGAAGGCTCCACCATCATCTGCCCGCACTGCAACGGGCTGGGCTATGTGCGCTCGGTGGAATCTTCGGCTCTTGTCGCGCTCCGCGCGCTGGAAGAGGAAGGTGCCCGCCGCCGCGCGGGCCGCGTCCGCCTGTCGGTGCCGACCGAAGTCGCGCTCTACCTCCTCAATGAGAAACGCGACCATGTCCTGAATATCGAGAGCGGTTTCGGCATGCGGATCCTGATCTCGGCTGATCCGGATCTGACCCCGCCTGACTGCAAGATCGACATTCTCGACAAGCGCGGCGAAGGCGAGGAACCGGACACGGATCCGGTTGTCACAACCGACGCGGTCGCCGACCTGGTCGAGGCCGCCGACGAGGAAGCCGCCAGCGAAGATAGCGAAGAGTCCGGCGGTCAGCGCGAAGGCCGGGGACGCGGACGCCGCCGCCGCGGTCGTGGCCGTGGCCGTCGTGGCGACAATAGCGAACGCGACTCCCGTCAGGACGAGGCGTCCGCTGCAGACGGTGAAAACGACGCTGACGACGCCGATGGCGAGGCGTCCGGTGACAAGCCGGCACAGGCCGACAAGTCCGATGATGACGGCCAGCCGCGCAAGCGCCGCCGGCGCGGGCGCCGGGGTGGACGCGGTCGCCGCCGCCGGTCGGGTGAGGACGGAAACGCCGCTGCCGACAATGAGAATACGCAGGGCAATGACGACAACCCGGAAGGCGCAGACGATGCGCCCGATGCCCTCGCCGTAATCCAGCCCGACGGCGGCGACCTGCCGACCGCCGAGACACCGCCGAAACGCGAACGTCCGGCGCGGAAAGCCAAGACAGACAATGCGGAAGATGCTCCGGCCGAAGCTGTGGCTGAGGACGCACAAGCTGAGGACACGGCTGAGGAAAAACCCAAACCGCGCCGCCGCCGCAAGAAGGCGGATGCCGACGCGCCTGCCGAAGACGCAGCTGTAGACGCAACTGCTGACGAGGCGGCGGCCGAAGAAAAGCCCAAGCTGAAATCGCGGACGCGCCGTAAAAAAGCCGAACCGAAAGCCGAGGACGCAAAGGCCGACACGGATGAGGCCGAGGCCAAGGACGCCGGGGAGGCCCCGAAGCCGAAGCGCAGGCGCGCGCCAGCCAAGGCGAAAGCCGAGGCGAAGCCTGAATCCGAAACCCCGGCCAAGACCGGTCCGGCGAACGAGGCCGACGCCAAGGCAGACCCGGTCGAAACCGGTGACGGGGACAGCCCCAAATCGGACGCGCCGAAGAAGAAGGGCTGGTGGCAGCGCGGGGCAAAACTGCTCGGCGGGTGACGCTGGACGCACGCGAATGAATTGATATGGTTGCGTCAAGCGGGGGCTGACTGGACGGAGACTTCATGCGCGCCCTCATTGCCGCCATCACCGGTTTTGTACTGGCCAGCGCCCTACCCGCGCTGGCCAGTGCGCAAACCGTCATTCGCGACACCGAAATCGAACAGATGCTGCGGGACTACACCGACCCGCTGCTGGTCGCAGCCAATCTGCAGCCGGGTGATGTCGATCTCTATCTGATCGCCGATCCGGAAATAAACGCCTTCGTGACCGGCGGGCAGAACATCTTCATGCATACCGGGACGATCCTGGAATCCGAATCCCCGAACATGCTCAAGGGCGTGATCGCGCACGAAATCGGGCATATCTCCGGTGCCCATCTGGCGCGGATGGGCGACAGTCAGCGTTCGGCGATGGTCCCGGCCTATGTCTCGATTGGTCTGGGTGTTTTGGCGGCGCTCGCCGGGGAAGGCGGCGCGGCGGGCGCGCTGATTGCCTCCAGCCAGCAATTCGCGATGCTGAGCTTCCTCAGCTACAACCGCACGCAGGAATCCGCCGCCGACCAGGCCGGGCTGCAATTCCTGGAAGCGACGGGACAGTCGGGCATGGGGCTCGTCGAATTCTTCGAACGCTTCGCCTACCAGGAGGCCTTTTCGCCGGCGGGCCGCTTCCCCTATTTCCGCTCTCACCCGCTCTCGGGTGAGCGCGTCGCCGCCCTGCGCCGCCGTGTCGAAGCCTCGCCCTATGTCGATATCACCGATCCGCCCGAGGAGGTCGAGCGCCTGCGCCGCATGCAGGGCAAGATCTATGGCTTCCTGGCCCGGCCCCAGGCGGTCTTCCTGCGCTATCCGGAAAGCGATACCAGCCTTGAAGCGCGCTATGCCCGCTCTGTCGCCTATTACCAGAACGCGCAACTGGCCCAGGCGCGGATCGAGCTGGAAACGCTGATCGACGAAGAGCCGGACAATCCCTTCTTCCACGAACTCTACGGGCAGATGCTGTTTGAAAGCGGGCATGCGGACGAAGCGGTGCCCTATCACCAGCAATCAGTGGACCTTCTGCCGACCGCGCCGCTCTTACGGATCAACCTTGCCATGGCGATGATCGCGACCGAGGAGGACCAGTACCTCAATGTCGCGCGCGATCACTTGCAGGTCGCCCTTGATATCGAGCCGGACAATGCGTTTGCCTGGTACCAGCTCTCCATCGTGCACGAACGCAAGGGCGAAACCGCGCTGGCCCAGCTCGCCGTCGCCGAACAGGCCTATGCCATCGGAAACCGGCCGCGCGCCTTCCAGTTCGCACAGCGGGCCCAGCCGCAATTGCAGGCCGGCACACCATCCTGGTATCGCGCGTCGGAACTGATCGCCGTCTCCCAGCCCACCGAGGCGGAAATGCGCGAGATGCGCCGCCAGCGTCGCCAGCAGGACCGCTAAGCCGACATCCCGGCTCGCCATTCCCGGCCAGATGGCCTAAATCCGTCAGACAGAGATTATTGCCGGGTTCCGACAAGGGGTTGTCCATGAAACGCATGTTTGCCGCGCTCGCCAGCGCGCTCGTCCTGATTGGCTGCAATGGCAGCGACGCCACCGCGCAGGACGACACGCGGCCGATTTCGGATTCCGAGCGCGCGCGCGTCGAACAGATCGTCCGCGATTACATCCTCGAACATCCCGAACTGATCGAGGAAGCCCTGATCGAGCTTCAGCGCCGGGCGCAACAGCGTGAAATCCAGGCCTATATCGCCGCCATCGAAGCCAATGCCGAAGCGGTCTATGCCGACCCGCGAGACCCCAGCATCGGTGACCCCGATGCGCCGATCGTGATCGTGGAATTCATGGACTACAAATGCGGCTATTGCCGTGTCGCCTCGCGCTGGCTGGAAACCGTGATGGCCGAGAATGGCGACCAGGTCCGCCTGATCTTCAAGGAATACCCGATCTTGGGCGAGGAGTCGCGTGAGTCCGCCCGCGCGGCGCTCGCCGCCCTGCGCCAGGGCACGGACGAATATTTCGCCTTCCACAACGCCATGATCCAGTCGAGCGGCCCCCTGCCTTCCGGCCGGATCGACAATTTCGCCTCGCTCGCCGGTCTCGATGTCGACCAGATGCGCGCCGACATGGAAGACCCGGCCATCGACGCGCAGCTTGAGGATATCTACCGCCTCGGGCGCATGCTCGGCGCGGACGGCACGCCCTTCTTCATCATCGACGGCATGCCGGTTCCCGGCGCGAATACACAGGCGCTGGAAGCGGCGCTGGCGGCCGCGCTGCGGCGGGTTGAGGGGTAGACCCAAGCGCGTCATCATCTGGCACTCGCGCGTCATCACCCGGCTTGTCCGGGTGATCCCTTCCTGCCGCCGAGATGCCCCGGACACGCCAGGGCATGACGCAGAGGGGTCTTGTTCTTGAAGTCAGACGCGCCCCGGTTTTGCGAGAGCAAAGACCGGGGTCCAGGCTCGTGAATCTGGATCCCGGACACCGGCAGACGCCGGTTCCGGGAGGCGTCCTAATTACATCCTGAACACGCCGAACTTCGTGTCCGGGAAGGGTGCGTTGAGTGAGGCGGAAAGCGCCAGTGCCAGGACCTTGCGCGTATCGGCGGGGGCGATGACGCCGTCGTCCCAGAGCCGGGCCGTCGAGTAATAGGGTGAACCTTCACGCTCATACATCTCGCGGATCGGTGTCTTGAACTTGTCCTCGTCTTCCTTGGGCCAGTCTTCGCCTCGCGCTTCCATGCCGTCGCGTTTCACCGTGGCGAGCACGCTCGCGGCCTGTTCCCCGCCCATCACAGAGATGCGGGCATTGGGCCACATGAAGAGGAAGCGGGGCGAATAGGCGCGCCCGCACATGCCGTAATTGCCCGCCCCGTAGGAGCCGCCGATGATGATCGTCACTTTCGGCCCGGCAAAGCAGGACACGGCTGTGACGAGCTTGGCCCCGTCCTTGGCGATGCCGCCCGCCTCATACTTTGAGCCGACCATGAAGCCGGTGATGTTCTGCAGGAAGACGAGCGGAATCTTGCGCTGCGCGCACAGCTCGATGAAATGCGCGCCTTTCTGGGCGCTTTCGGAGAAAAGAATGCCATTGTTGGCAATGATGCCGACCGGCATGCCGTGGAGGCGCGCAAAGCCCGTCACGAGTGTTTCGCCATAGAGTTTCTTGAACTCGTCGAATTCCGAGCCGTCGACGATCCGCGCGATCACCTCGCGCACGTCGTAAGGCGTTCTGAGGTCTGCCGGGACGACGCCATGCAGCTCGGCCGGATCGTGCAGAGGCTCGCGCAGTTCGGCGATCTCGATGCCGGGGTCTTTCACTGTGTTGAGATTGCCGACAATGCGCCGGGCGATGAAGAGCGCGTGCTCGTCATTGGTCGCGTAATGGTCCGCAACGCCGGACTGGCGGGCGTGCACATCCGCGCCGCCGAGGTCTTCAGCCGAGATAACTTCGCCCGTCGCGGCCTTCACCAGCGGCGGACCGCCAAGGAAAATCGTGCCCTGCTTGCGGACGATGATGGTCTCGTCGGACATGGCCGGGACATAGGCCCCGCCCGCGGTACAGCTGCCCAGTACGGCGGCGATCTGCGGGATGCCTTGCGCAGACAGATTGGCCTGATTGTAGAAAATGCGGCCAAAATGTTCGCGGTCGGGGAAGACTTCGGCCTGGTGGGGCAGGTTCGCGCCACCGGAGTCCACCAGGTAGACGCACGGCAGGCGGTTCTCCCGCGCAATCTCCTGGGCCCGCAAATGCTTCTTGACCGTCATCGGGTAGTAGGTGCCGCCCTTCACCGTGGCGTCATTGCAGACGATCATAACCTCGCGGCCTGACACCCGGCCAATACCGGCGATCATGCCCGCGCCGTGAATGTCGTCGTCATACATGCCGTTGGCAGCCAGCGCGCCAATTTCCAGGAAGGGCGAGCCGGGATCGAGCAGACGCTCCACCCGGTCACGGGGTAGCAGCTTGCCCCGGGAAACATGTTTCTCCCGTGCCCGGTCCGATCCGCCCTTTGCGGCGACGGCGGTGCGCTCGCGCAATTCGGCGACCAGCGCCTCCATAGCCTCGCGATTGGCCTTGAAGCCATCAGAAGCGGTGTCGAGCGCGCTGGAAAGCTGGGTCATGCGTGAGAGGTCCCGTTTCAGGAAAGGAGCAAGCGTTTTCTTACCCGTAGAGGACCGGCGCGCGCAATGGAACCGCGCGGCTCAACGATCGTACGCCTTCGCCATGCGCGGCATTTTGCATCCGGAAAGGGCCTCCTTCGCATCCTTTCGGAGGACACACAGGCGAAGGAGGCTTTTTCACATGCGCGCAATTTTGGCATCACTACTCGGGTCATTCCTGCTGACCGCAGAGGCCGTGGCACAGGATGACCGCCCGGACGTGATGGTGCTCGGCACTTTCCACTTCACTGGTGGTGGTCAGGATTACATAAACCCGGCGGTCGATGATTATCTCGCACCGGCGCGCCAGATCGAGATCGAAGCTCTCGTCGAGCGGCTTGCGGCTTTCAATCCAACCAAGATCGTCGTGGAACTCAACCCCGACGCCGAGGACCGGTTCAACGAACTCTACGACGCCTATCGCCAAGGCGAACACGACCTGACGGTCAATGAACGCCAGCAGATCGGCATGCGCCTGGCCGCACGGCTCGGGCATGACCGTCTTTACGCTGCCGACTACAGTTCCGGGATGGATTTCGACACGATGATGGGTGCCGCGGAGGACCACGGGCAAACACACCTTCTGGGCCGTCTGCCGGGATTGCGCGAAGAGATCGAAGCGCTGGACGCCCGGCTTAACCAGCCGCATATCATCGTGAGCGAGCGCCTGCGCGCCTATAACACGCCCGAATTCCTGGCCAGTCACAATGTCTATCTGACGCTGGCGCAGATGGGTTCGGTCGATAATCCGTCCGGCGCGAACGAGATGACCAACTGGTGGGGCCGCAATCTGCACATCTTCGCGCAGGTCGCACAGATCGCCGAACCCGGTGATCGGATCCTCGTCATCTACGGCTCGGGCCACAAATTCCTGCTCGACCAGTTCTTCAGCGATGCGGTGGAATTCAACTGGGTGGATTCACTGGATTATCTGGGGGATTAAACGCTTGCTCCTCACCCCGCCCGCTCCGTGGCGAGCGCCAGATGCCAGTCGCGGACCCGTTCCACGATTTCCGGGTTGGGCAGGTTCTCCGCGCCGGTCATCCAGAGCGTGAAATTGTCCGCCAGTGTTTCTTCGGGGTGGATAACGTATTGGGTGTTGCGCCCAATGAGATCGAGGAAACCCGGAGCCGTGCCCGGATTAAGCATCACCGGTGCGCCGTCCTCGCCCGTCACCGGGGTGCAGACGCCGTCATCAACCGAGACTGCGACCAGTGCGAAGCCGAAATAGTTCGGAAAACTGCCGCCGCGCTCGGCGGAATAGCCGCCTTCCGGGACGTTGAGATAGGGCACGACGCCGTCAGCGTTCTCCAGCTCAAGCGGCGCATAATGGTCATTGCCGGGCGCGTCAGGGTTGGTGAGCCGGCGGGCGTGCAGCTCCTCGCCGGGCTGGAAGTCGCAAGGACGGTAGCCGAGCAGCGCATACATCTCATCGCGTTCGTCCGCGATATGGCGTGACAGGACGTGGTAGAGCTCGTGCCAGAAAAGCGCCGTCAGCGCGGCGTCATCGAGATGGGCGACGCCGCCGGGAAAGACTATGGCATTGGCCCGCGTATGCGGGAAACCGCCATCGATCCGCCGGTCCGTCGCGATGAACAGGATCTCTTCCGGCAGGAGCGCGGCAATCGAGGCAATGCGCTCCGCCTGCGCCACCACAACAGCATCGAGTTGCGCGCGTTCGGCGTCGGTGAACTCCGTCACCACGTCGGCATAAAGCGCCTGCAGGGACTGAAGGGATTGGTCCGTCTCGCTTTCCAGACGTACCCCGATTTCCAGCGGCTGGAACCGCGACAGCACCTCGTCCTCGGCGGTGAGGATGGCGACAGCCTCCTGTTGTGTTGCAATCCGGAAATCGGCCGCCATGGCGGGTGCCGTGGCCAGGCTTGCGGCAATCAGCATTGCGACAGGGAAGTGTCGGAACATGTGGGGCACTCCTTCGGTTATTGCCGCGAGCACACTGACCATTATCGACCCGGACGCAAGACTGCCTTGATTGAAGGGGCGGGCGGGCGTTTTATCAATCCGCCCCGATGCCGAAGGCTGAGTCCCGACCCGCCCATGCGCCTGAACCTGTCTTTCCTGAATTTCTTCGATCATGTCGGCAAGGCCGCGCTTGCCGCCGTCGAGGACGAGGTCGAATGGTTCTGCCTGCCGGCAGGATCGCTGCTCTTTGCCGAGAATGATCCGGCTGACGCCTTCTACCTCGTGCGGTCCGGCGCACTGGCGGCTTTTCGTGATGGCGCAATGGGGCGGCCCAATCTGATCGGCTATATCCGCGCCGGAGAGCCGGTTGGCGAGATGTCACTGCTCGAAGAACGACCCCACTCGGCCAGTGTCTATGCCATGCGCGATTCGGAAATCGTGCGCCTGCCCAAGGCGTCGTTCGAGCGCCTGACCGACAAACACCCGTCCCTGATGCGCGAGCTCTCGAAGATGATGCTGCGCCGTCTGCGCACCGGACCGTTGCGCGGCGGATCGGAACCGCGCGTCTTCGCGCTGGTCTCGACCTCGCCGACCGTCGATCTCGACTATCGCGCCCACGCGCTGAAAGACGCGATGGCGGAGCTGGGCGTGACCTGCGCCGTCGCGGGTGATGAATGCGCCGACTGGCCGGGAACAAAACTCGACGAGTTCGAGGCTTCACACGACCTGGTCTTTCTGACCGCGCGGCTGGGCGATCCGCAATGGGCGCGCCGAGCGATGGGGCGGGCCGACCGGGTCTGGCTGCTGGCCCGGGCCGATGCGCGGCCCTCCCTGCCCCTCCTGCCCGACGATCCGACACCCGCGGCCAAGCTGAAACTGCTCGATGTGGTCCTCATTCACCACCAGGGTGTGGCGCGGGCCGTCCAGCCGCGCGAGTGGGCCGACGCCGCCGGCGCAACCCGGCTCTTCCACTGGCGTCAGGGGTCGACGGCTGATATCAGCCGGCTGGCCCGGACGCTGGCCGGGCGGTCGGTGGGGCTGGTTCTCTCCGGTGGCGGCGCGCGCGCCTATGCCCATATCGGCGCGGTGCGGGCCTTTGCCGAGGCCGGCATCCCGTTTGATTTCATCGGCGGCGCGTCCATGGGCGCGATCATCGGTGCGGGCGTCGGGCTGGAGTGGAGCCAGGAGGAGCTGGTCGACCGGGTCCACGAAGCGTTTGTTGCGTCCAATCCGCTCTCGGACTGGCGCTTGCCCGTTGTCTCCCTGGCTGCCGGAAACAAGGTCGATGCGCGGCTCGAACGCCATTTCGGCGATGTCGATATCGCCGACATGTCCCGGCCCTTCTTCTGTGTCTCGTCCAACCTGTCGAATGGTCTGCCGAGGGTACACCGGTCCGGCCTGTTACGCGCGGCGCTGCGCGCGTCGATCGCCCTGCCCGGCATCCTGCCGCCCGTCGTCGATGGCGACGATTTGCTTGTCGATGGGGCGGTGTTCACCAACTTCCCGTCCGAGCAGATGCGGGCCTTTCACCGCGGCGCGAATATCGGCTCGGACGTGACACGGGCGCGCGGCGTCGATCCGGCCGACTTCGTGGACCCTCCCAGCTTCTTCGGCTGGGTCCGCCGTCACGGCTTTGGTGATCCGCCGCCCATCGCCTCCCTGCTGATGCGTGCCGCGACCGCCGGGACGATGGTGTCCAAACACGCCGAGTTTCTCGATGCGGCCGACCTCGTCGCCCTGCCGGAAACCGATACCGATTTGCGGGAGTGGAAACGTTTCCACGACACCATTGAGTCCGGCTACGACGCGGCCATGCGGGCGGTCGAAGCGATGGACGATGAATTGCGGGCCCGGCTGGGGCTCTAGGCGTTAGCGATACTCCGGATTGGGGTGGCCAAACCGGTGGCCCTTGTCCCAGGCCTCGCGTGAATTGCCTTCGGCAGGAATGCCACCGGCCTGTTTCATCATCGCCGCCAGGTGCATCAGATTCCAGGCCATGAAGGCGGTGTTGCGCCGGGTGAATTCATTGTCAAAGCCGACGCGGGCCTTTCCGTCATCGGTCTCGTCACCATAGCTGGGACCGGGGCCGGCCTCGCCGATCCATCCGCAATCGGCCTGTGGCGGAATGGTGTAGCCGATGTGCTGGAGCGCGTAGAGCACACTCATCGAGACGTGCTTGATCCCGTCCTCATTGCCGGTGACCACACAGCCCCCCGCCTTGCCGTAATAGATGTACTGGCCCTTGTCATTGGTATCGCCGGACTGGGCATAGAGCCGTTCGATCAGCATCCGGCAGAGGGATGACTCCTCGCCCAGCCAGATCGGTGTGCCGACAACCAGGATGTCAGCGGCCTTCACCTGTTCCCAGATGTCCGGCCAGGCATCGCTGTCCCAGCCGTGCTCGGTCATGTCGGGATAGACGCCGAAGGCGATGTCGTGATCGACGAGGCGGATCATCTCGGTCGAAACGCCTGCGCCCTCCATGATCGCGCGCGCATTCGCCATCAGGGTCTCGGTATGGGAGACCTCGGGCGATTTCTTCAGGCTGCAACCGATGAAGAGGGCTTTCAGACCGGAATAATCCGCCATGCCGGGTCAGCCTTCACAGCGGACGTATTCTTCCATCCGGCCGTTATTGTTCCAGATCAGCGTGCCGTCGCCGGTCGTCCTGAATTCGTAGGCGGCGGTGAAGCTGTCACCCTCGCCGCCCTCGCAGTCAGCCGTGAAACGGGTGAAGCCGTCCGCAGTCTGGTCAGCTCCCGTTATAGAGCATTGATCAAGCCCCACCATGATATCGTAGCGCGAGATCAGAATGACGCCGTCGCGCATGTCGTTGTCTTCCGAACAGGCCATCTGGGTGATGCCCCAGGTCCCGTCGACATCGCGGACGGTCATGGCGTCGCCCATCTCGTCCATCGCCTCTCCGGCGTTGTCCATGGCGTCATCAACCATGTCGCCAGTGGCGTCGGCCACCTCATTGGCCGTCTCGGCCATTTCGCTGCCGGCATTGTCCATTGCCTCTTCGGCATCGGACATTGTGTCTTCGGAACAGGCAACGAGCGCCAGTCCTGCTATCGACGTCATGAAAATGGTACGCATGGAAAGCTCCCCGGTTCCGTTTAGCTGGCAGGTTAACAGATAAATCGCCTGGGTCGTTCCCTGGAGCGCAAAATTTGAGGTGATCAGGACGCGGGCGGTGGGTCGACCTGCTGCCAGAGTTCGATCTTCACCCCGTCGGGATCCATGATCCAGGCGAACTTGCCATAGCCCTCGTCGTCATGGCCAAGGATTTCGATCCCCTTCCCCTTGAGAACCTCGACAAAGGCATCGAGATCATCAACGCGCAGATTGATCATGAAGTCCTTGCCGCTCGGCTTGAAATAGTCGGTCGAGGAGAATGGTCCCAGGAGGCTGTAGGGCTGGTCGCCGGTCTCTACCGACCACCGGAGCATCGGGCCGTACTCGCCATCAAGTCCCAGCACATCGCGATACCAAGCCCGTGTCGCGGCCGGGTCCTTCACCGCATAGAATATCCCGCCGAGTCCGGTGATTTTGGGCATGGCTGTTCCTCCGCTGTGTTCAAGCGCCCCACCACTTCACCACCCTTGATTGCAAACAGCAGGTCGCAGTAGGCTATCTGCCGGGAGGGTCTATCATGAATTTGAATGCAATGCTGGCCACAGGTCTGCTCGCCGCGCAAACGGCAGGCGGTCCGGTCCTTGACGGCGACAATGAGCTGACAGCCGGACAAACAGACATTGATGCCATGATCGAATTGATTGAAAGCATCCGCGGAAGTTCGAGACAGAGCCGGTCAGCAGACTTCGACCGGGATTTCCTCAATCGTTTTTGCCGGATTATCCGGCAAGAGGCAGGAGGCCGGTCGCATGGCCGCAGTAGCCTTGAATACGGCTATTGGTGTGTCAGCGGAACGGGAGGAATGCCGACCCACCAAGTCTATGAAATGATGGGTGATCTCGCGCCATCGATTAACTACGGAGCAATCCGCTTCTGCTTCGCTGCGACATTCGACAGCAATATGGTCAACATCGGAGACGGATGGGGCAACTACCCGATCTCGTTCAACTCGGGCCCAAATTCTTCGATCCTCAATGGCGTCGCGGAAGGATGCCATGACCTCGACTTCGTCAGTGGCGAAAGCCCCTACGTTCGGTTTGAAAACACCAATGCAAATCTGTGGTCGATTGGGACCTGGGAAGTCATCCGGAACGACTGACAGGTTCTCAACCGATCACGCGCTTTCGTTGAACAGCTCGCGGCCAATCAGCCAGCGGCGGATCTCGCTCGTGCCCGCGCCGATCTCGTAGAGCTTGGCATCGCGCAGGAGGCGCCCGGTCGGATACTCATTGATATAGCCGTTGCCACCGAGGAGCTGGATCGCATCGAGCGCAACCTGGGTCGCGGTTTCGGCAGCAAAGAGGATCGCCCCAGCGGCGTCCTTGCGGGCCGTCTCGCCCCGGTCACAGGCCTTGGCGACCGAATAGACATAGGCGCGCGCGGCATTCATGCGTACATACATGTCGGCGAGCTTGCCCTGCACCAGCTGGAAGGAGCCGATCGGCTGATCGAACTGCTTGCGCTCGTGCACATAGGGCAGGACTACATCCATGCAGGTCTGCATGATGCCGATGGGACCGGCCGACAGCACGGCGCGCTCATAGTCGAGCCCGGACATCAGGATTTTCACCCCGCCGCCGACCTCGCCCATGACGTTCTCTTCGGGCACTTCGCAGTCTTCGAAGACGAGTTCACCGGTTTCCGAACCGCGCATCCCCAGCTTGGACAGCTTCTGCGCGATGGAGAAGCCGGGCATGCCTTTCTCGATCAGGAAGGCCGTGATGCCTTTGGAACCGCCTTTCGGGTCGGTCTTGGCATAGACGACGATCACGTCGGCGGACGGGCCGTTGGTGATCCACATCTTCGAGCCGTTGAGGATGTAGCGGTCGCCCTTCTTTTCCGCCTTCAGGCGCATCGAGACGACATCGGACCCTGCGCCGGGTTCGGACATGGCGAGCGCGCCGACATGCTCGCCGGTGACGAGTTTTTCGAGATAGCGCTTTTTCTGGTCGTCGGTCGCCCAACGGCGGATCTGGTTGACGCAGAGATTGGAGTGCGCGCCGTAGGACAGGCCCACAGAAGCCGACCCGCGCGAAATCTCTTCCATGGCGATGACGTGTTCGAGATACCCCAGGCCCGTGCCGCCCCACTCCTCCTCGACCGTGATGCCGAGCAGGCCAAGATCGCCCATCTTGCGCCAGAGATCGGCCGGGAACTCGTCGCTCTCGTCAATCTGCGCGGCGCGCGGCGCGAGCTCGTCGGACGCAAAGCTGCGCACGGTGTCGCGGATCATCTCGGCGGTGTCGCCGAGGTCGAAATTCATGGAGGGGTACTGGTTCGGGATCATGACGCGGGACATGGCGCAAAGCCATCACCCGGTCAAGGCAGCGGACCGGATTTCCGCTCGACTTCCTTGGGCGCAAACACCCGGCCCAGCAGCGTGATGGCTGCACCGGAGAACAGGATAAAGCCCGCGACAGCGGCCGCCGGTCCGAACAACAGCGTGCGGGTTTCGAGATAGTGATCCAGGCGTGTGATCGTCTCGACCACACCGGCCACCATGGTCAGAAGCCCCACGGCAAAGACCGCAATCGTGCCCCACCGGCCTGAAGACGGTGCAGGAGCCGCGCTGGAATCGCCATTGCGCCATCCGCCCGCCGCCGGCGCGGCCGGCTCGTCCTCGGGCACGAGGCTCGGATCGATCTCCGCCGGTTCGGGCAGGTCATCGGCCAGTGTGGCGTGTTCGTCCTCGGCATCACGCAGCTCTTCGGCCAGGTCATTGGCCGCGTCCAGCCCGCCAGCTTCGCCGGTCGCGCCCCGGGCGCGGGCCGGAGTATCACCGGTCAGCATGGGTGGCGCGTCGACGTCATTGGCCGCAGCATCAAGGCTGTCGCTGGCCTCAACCTCTTCGGCCGCCACTTCCCCGGTGTCATCAACATTGTCTTCGGGCGCCTCGTCGTCGCCAAGGTCGGGCTCGACAGGCATTGCGGTGTCTTCCGCGCTTTCGGAATCCCGTCCCGAGAACACAAACCCCAGTGCCGGTGCCGCGGGCGTCTCGTCGCTTCCGCCCTGATCGTCTTCAACTTCGGCCGCGTTGGCGGCAGGGAGTTCCACGTCCGACTCGGCCACGGCCTCGTCGTCGACCGTCTCCGCTGCGTCCTCGTCCGCATCCTCTGGGGCGGCGTCTGCGAGCGCGGTTTCCAGCGGGCGGCGCGGGGCGATCTGCTCGCGCATCCGGGCAATAACCCGCGCCGTAATCTCGTCGCGGCCCGCCATCGCTGCGACCGGCGCAGCCAAGACGGTTTCGGGTTCGGAGTCGGGCTCGGTTTCCGGTTCGGTTTGCGCTTCCGGGGCTGTGTCAGTCTCGGTACCGGGCTCGGACTCGATTTCAGGTTCGTCTGCCGTTTCCTCGTCCGACGCCGCCAAGTCTGCCCCGCTTTCGTCCGCAGTATCGTTTTCAACGGCCTCGCCGGCGTCCGGCGCAACCGGCGGGACAAGGACAGCATCATCGTCGCGGTCGGGATGTTCGAATTCGATCACCAGCTCGACCGGGCGCTCGTCTGCGTCCTCGGGCAGATTAGTGAGGAAGAGTTCCTTCTCCGCAGCCCGGCGTGGTGACATGCCCCCGCCCCAGGCGGCAATGGCCTCGGCGGCATCGCGCCAGCGATTGCGGTTGATCAGGCGTGCCGTCGCGCTCTGACGGAAAGCCCCCAGACCGACACCGAGCGCAAAGCTGACCAGCGCGTCGCGTTGCGGGGCCCCCAGGGGTTCGGTGATGGTCTCGTCGATGGCCTTCTCGGCCTGCAGCACGTCATAGATCAGGAGGAGGTCCGCGCTCTCTTCATTGACACTGACATCCTCGCGCGCGCTGGCCCGGTGGCCATAACCCACGACGAAGCGACCGTCCGCGCCGCGTTCCGCCACGGCGAGGAAAGGTTCAAAGCGCTTGATCAGATCACGCGCGGCGCTTGTCGATTTCAGACGCGGCTTCATCTTTGTCCCAATCCGGCACGGCCCCTTGTATAGCGGGACCGGCATTGCAAGCGGGACGCCGTTCAGTGACCGTCGGGCACGAAGATGTCGGTGACGTCGATCGCCGTGAAGGGCGCGAAGAAGCCGCCTCCGGCCCCGCCACCGACGAGATAGACCATCCCATTGAGGGTTGCGGCAGCCGCATCGGTCCGCGGCGAGCGCAGTTCGCTTTCCGCTCTCCAGCTGTCCGTTACCGGGTCATAGGAGATGTGATCAGACAGCGTCCGGCTGAGGTCTTCACCGCGTCCGCCGAACACGTGAATGCGTCCCCCGGAGAGGACGGCGGCGTGACCCGCGCGCGGTGTCGGCATGTCGGCGGCCTGCGACCAGGTTCCGCTGGCGATGTCGTAAACGTCCACGCGCTCGGTCGCGATGCCGCTGTGGGCGCCGCCGATAAACAGGATGCGCCCGTCGACCACGACGGCCGCCCCGCCACGGCGGGATACATCGTCCGGTGTATCGTCGCGTGCCGTCCATTCCCGCGCTTCAATGTCGAAGACGAACATGCCGGACGTGCCGGTCTCGCCGCCAAGGGCGTAGAGATGCCCGTCATGACCCACCAGCTGGAACGAGGCCATCGGCCCCGGCATCGCCGTCTCGCGCTGCCACACGCCGGTCTCGGGCGCGTAGGACCACATGTCAGCGATGGGGCGCACGCCTTCGCGCGCCGCATAGCCGCCTGCGGCATAGAGACGGCCATTCGCCGCCGTCATGCCGAAACGTTCCAGGCCGGAGGGCAATGCCGTCACGTCGCGCCATTCACCGAGGTCGGGATCGAAGACCTCGACCTCGTTGCGCGGCTGGGTCAGGCCCGCCCCGCCGGCTGCGTAGATTTTACCCTCCAGCTCTGCCGCCGCCAGTCCGGATCGCGGAGACAGCAAGGCCGGACCATCGCGCCATTCGCCCTGGGCAGATGCGAGCGCTGGCCAGAGGCAGACAAGGGCAAGAGCAGTGAGAAATTTGCGCAACACGAGATCGAACTCCGAATTACCGATACCGGCACACTATAGCAGGACCAGCGCCGCCAGGCCGAGAAAGGCGAAGAAGCCCACGACATCCGTCACCGTGGTGACAAAGACCGAGGACGCCACCGCCGGGTCGGCCCCGAACCGCTTCAGTCCGAGTGGCACCACAATACCTGCCAGGCCGGCACAGGCCAGATTGATGATCATCGCGATGGCGATCACACCGGCCAGGGCGAGGTTCTGGAACCACACCCCCGCCACGATCCCCATCACTACGGCAAATATGAGACCGTTGAACGTGCCGGTCATGACCTCGCGCCAGATGACGCGGCGGGCGTTTGCCGAGGTGAGGTCGCGCGAGGCAATCGCGCGCACCGCAACGGCCAGCGACTGCGTGCCCGCATTGCCGCCCATCGAGGCCACGATGGGCATCAAAACGGCGAGCGCGACGAGCTGGCTGATCGCGCCTTCAAAGAGCGCAATGACGCCTGATGCCAGTATGGCCGTTGCCAGATTGACCAGCAGCCAGGGCGCGCGCGAGCGGACCGACTGCATCACCGTATCGGCGAGGCCCGCATCGTTCACGCCGGCCAGCGCGAGCAGGTCTTCCTTGTTCTCTTCCTGGATGACGTCGACCATGTCGTCGACCGTCAGCATGCCGGTGAGCCGCCCGCCTTCGTCGACCACGGGCGCGGAGATGAGGTGGTATTTCTCGAAGAAGTAGGCGACCTCTTCCTGGTCGGTCTCGGGCGTCACCTTGACCTTCGGTGCCAGCATGATATCGGCGAGCTGTACGTCGCGATGCGCGCGCATCAGATGGCTGACCGGAACCTCGCCGATGGGCCGGAAAGCAGTATCAACGACATAGACTTCGAAAAAGAGCTCGGGCAGGTCGTCTCCATGGGCCCGCATGTGGTCGATGGTATGCCCGACCGTCCAGAATTCGGGGGCCGCAACGAATTCGCGCTGCATCAACCGGCCGGCGGTTTCCTCGTCGAAGGCGAGACCGGATTCCAGCGCCGCGCGATCCTCGTTCGAGACTTCAGACAGCACTTGCTGACGCACATCGTCGTCGAGTTCCTCGACCACCTCGATGGCGTCATCGGTGTCGAGGTCCTGGATGGCGGCAGCGAGCTGGGACGGATGCAACTCGTCAGTGACGACTTCGCGCGTGTCGGCGTCGAGCTCGGCGAGCACGTCACCCGTCAGGACTTCCGGGGCCAGTTCGACCAGCGTGCGCAGCTGTTCACCGGACAGCTGTTCAAGCAGGTCGGCGATGTCCGCAGGGTGCAGCGGTGCCAGTATCCGCGCCACTGAAGCCGCATCGCCATCGTCGACCGCGCCGGCGAGCGCGGCGATCAGGGTCAGATCGACATCAGCGGACGGGCCGGTGTCTTCAGGGGGCATTTCGGACGCGGGATCGGCCATGGCGGCACCCTCTCGGCGGGAGTCGGCCCAATGCTAGGGCGTTCGGATGACGCGCGTAAGATGGCGCGCCCGCTTATCGCTGGATTTTCTTGCGCGATACGGGGAGTGTGGTGGGATGGAGTTTGCTTCGATCATACCCTGGTACTGGATCGGCTTCGCCTTGGCGGCCTTCATCATTCTGGTCTTCAACGCCAAGTATCCGTGGAAGGCCGACGGGAAGACCGTCCACACAGGTCATCTGATCGCCGGGTCGCTACGCCATTTCGCCGATCACTGGAGAGCCGGCCTAATTCTCGTCCTATTTCTCGCTGCGCTCGATTTCGGACTCGGTCGGTCAATTGCGCTCTGGAGCGTACACTTCGCGTCTCGTGACGGCTTGCTGGGCAATGCCGGCTTTCTCTACGGTATGTCGTTTGTCATATCGATGTGGCTGCTCGCCGCGTCCGTGTTTGCCGTTGGCGTTTGGGCCGGAAAACCGCGATCAACATCACCCAATTCCGAGCCTCGTTGGATCGTGCTGGGCCTCTGGTATCTGGCGCTGAAACTATCCGTTTTTGTTCCATTCGTCTTGTTTGACGTGTTGCGTGCTAACCACGTACCGTTTGTCTACCAACTCGGTGCCGCTGGCTGGATCAGTGATTCCGGATTGCGGTGGGATTTATCTCGTATCGCCCTCGGCATTTATCATGTCACGCTTGCCCTGATCCTCGCCCCTTTCCTTTTGAAACTGGTATCATCGGCCCGAAACGACCGACGCGTCCCCTTGAGATATTTCAGCCGTCGCACGCTCACATTGGCTCTGACGGTCTGCCTCAGCCTCGCGGTGGTCAGTTCAGGAAACACTCTGATTCTTTGGCTCGGCAGGTTGGCTGCAACCCCGTTTCTGGACATTCAGGGGAGTGGCTATTTTCTCGGCGGCGCATCGACGAGTTGGCCAAGCCTCCTATTCATTTCATTGCCGCAAAATCTCTGGATCGCCTTCATGTTCCTGATCGGCATCGGGATGCTGGTCGCGGCGTATGAGGCTAGCTCTGCAGAGAAAACAAAAACGCCGCCCGGCTGAGCGGACGGCGTTTTCAAAAATGGTGCGGCCGAGAAGACTCGAACTTCCACGGGTTTTACCCCACAGCGACCTCAACGCTGCGCGTCTACCAGTTCCGCCACGGCCGCGTATCTGGAAGGAGGCGGGAGATAGCAGGCGATGCCCGGCTTGTGAAGCCTTCACATGCCGTCTTTGTCAGGCCGCCGCGTTGAACGCGTTGACGTCTGCCGGCCCGAGGATTTCCACCGTCACCCGGTCGCCCTGGATGACGATCTCGCCGCGCGCAATCGGGTGGTTGTTGGCAAGAATCCAGATCGGCGCGTCTTCCTCGGTGTCGAGCGGGATGACCGCACCGCGGCCCATGCGCAGAAACTGCTGAATCGGCATGGATGACCGGCCCAGAACGACCGACAATTCCACCTTCACCGCACCCAACTGACTCACTGGCCAAACCCCTTCGCACTTGCGTCCTTGCCCTCGGACGCCAATGTTGACCGGCCCGTGTTTCCGACAGGTTAAGACTCTCAAAGGCCGATGGACGATCTACACACCGAATGGGCGGTTTCGACCGGCCTCGTGCCCTACCCCGAAGCCGTCGCCTTCATGGAGGCGCGCGCGGCCGCCATTGCCGACGGAACAGCGCCGGAACTGGTCTGGCTTCTGGAACACCCCCCGCTCTATTCGGCAGGCACGAGCGCAAAGATTACCGATCTGCGCGACCCGGACCGGTTTCCGGTCTATCCGACCGGACGAGGCGGCGAATACACCTATCACGGGCCGGGCCAGCGGGTTGGCTATGTCATGCTGGACCTGACGAAGCGCGGCCGTGATGCGCGCAAATTCGTGCGCAACCTGGAGCGCTGGCTGACCGCCAGCGTCGCGCCGTTCGGTATCACGGCAGACCGTCGCGAGGGCCGCGTCGGTGTGTGGGTGGATCGTCCGGACAAAGGCGAAGGCTTTGAAGACAAGATCGCCGCTATTGGCGTACGTCTTCGGCGCTGGGTGTCGTTTCACGGTGTGGCGCTGAATGTCGCGCCGGACCTGTCGCACTTCACCGGGATAACGCCGTGCGGCATTTCAGAATACCGCTATGGCGTGACCAGTCTGTCGGACCTCGCCAAGACATCCGACATGGGTTCGGTGGATACGGCCATGAAAGCGGCCTTCGAGGACATTTTCGGGCCGGTCACGACGACGGAGCCGCCGAAATTCGATTAGGAAAGCCCGTGCTATTTGGCCTTGTCGCGCAATTGGCCAAGGCGGTCATTGATACTGAAAATGACGAGATATAGCTCGGTGAGGAACCGCCAGATAAGCTGGGCGATAATGAAATAGAGAATTCCTATGATAAATCCGGATCCAAGCGTAAACGGCATTAACCGATAAATTTCGTACGACCAACTTCCCAAAAATGGGCCGAATATCATTACCAGAGATACTAGAGTGATTAGCGTAAACCCAATCCAGTAAAAAACCTGTATGATTACCGGCGCGATAAAAGTTTCGAATGATATAAGCCTCTCAAACATGATCGTCACCCTCTGCCAATGGTTCATGGTATGATTTTGCAATAGCTCATTTCAATCTGCAATAAGTACTGGAGCATTCTTGTTAACAACTGAGATTTATCTGCTTTAACAAATATATAATGCTAACTGAAACGGCCGATCATAGTCCAGGTGCCATTTTTGCTGGAGCCTTGCTCAGCCCGCCAACAATTGCTTCAAGGTCACGCCACGACGAAAAACCCCGGCGGATCGCTCCGCCGGGGCCTTCATTCATTCAGGCGTGACGCCCTCGCCCGTCAGGACGAGATCGTCGGATTGTTGTCGTCCTGCGGCGGAGCCGGCTGGGACGGTTGTGCCGGAGCGGCCGGAGCCGGCTCGGCAGCGCCCGGTGGCGGACCAAAGCGGTTTGCGCCCGCCTCACCGACCGAAACACCCAGCCAGATCGTGTAGACAATCCAGATCAGGAATCCGAGCCCGCCGATGAGGAAGAGGCTGCCAGACGCGGCGATCGCCGCGGCCACACCGGCTTCCTCGGTCCCGCCGGCTGACAGGGCAGCCATAACTGCGCCACCGGCCATCACGAAGGCGACAATGCCGAGGCCGAACTGAATCAACCAGACAATGCCGTGGATCCAGGCCGTCTTGCCGATGTCGTGCAGGCGTTTGCCGTACACGCAAACCCCGACATAGATCAGGCCCAGCGTGATGATCAGCCCAAGGAAGGGGATCATCCCGCCCACGATATTGCCGACGATGATGATCAGGATGCCGACCCAATAGTCCTGCTGGCCGATGCGTCCGTTCGGGCTGAACAGGACATTTCCGATATTCATGTAGCTCTCCCTCCAGAGATCAGAATGGCTGTCCGGTCAGGACAGCGGGTTGGGTGAAGCGGCATCCGCGGGCGGCTCGCCATAGGCGTTGGCAGCCGGATCGCCCTTGACGAACTGGTTGACAATGAAGGCGACCCCCAAGTGGGTCACGACCGTGCCGATCGCCGCAATGATGAAGCTCTTGAGTCGGAACTCCATTCCAAGCGCGGCTGCCGAGTCCCCGCGCATGGCCGCTGCTACCATGTCGCCGGCGATCAACGGCGTCAGGATCACCGACAAAACCATTCCAACAACGATATAGGCACCGAGCACAGCGAGCGTCCACACGGCGGGCTTGCCGCCATCGTGCAGGCGCTTCGCATAGATGCAGAACATCGGGTAGAGCAGCGCCCAGCCCAGAATGCCAATAAAGGGTATGATGATGGTGAGGGCATTCAGGATCAGCCCGATCACCATGATGACAATTGCACCCTGCATCAGCGAGTTCGGGCCGATTCGGCCTTCGAACTTCAGCAGGAGTTCCTGAAACTTGGCGGTATCCATGGTGGCGACCTCCCCTGTTCGAACCACGTGACGCTAGCGTGTGGCGCGAACAGGGGTTGAGTCAATCGCCCACCAAGGGATTTGCGATTATTCGGTTTCCGGCTTCATGCCGCCGAACCACAGGCCGAACAGAAAGGCCGGGACCCAGAAGGCCACGAAGGAGATGATGGCCGAGGTGGTGTCGATACCGCCCGCATTCTCCGGATTGGCTTCGAGCCAGGCTTCAAACTGGTCCTGGAAAGCCGGATCCTGGGCGGCCGTCATCCAGTCCTGGCCCTGGCTGGACGCAAAGTCCTGCATCAGACCCATCCCGGCGACCGTCACGAAGATGCCGCCGGCAATGATCCGAATCAGCAGGCTGAGGCCGACCGGAAGGAAGGCCAGGCCCGGGCCGCGCTGGGCATCGGCCCGGCGGTTCATGAACAGAAAGAGCACGAAAAGCATCATCACGATCAGCGAGCCGATCGGAAGGATCACCGCCACCGGGCCGGTGTCCGGCAACATGCCGGCCTGGAGCACGTAGAGCCGCGCCGCATCAAGCACGGCGAGAACGACAAGACCTATGAAGAAGGTGGAAGACGAGGCGCGCTGCCCCGGCAAAAAGAATGCAAGCGGATTCATGGTGTGGATTCCCCAATCTCGATTGTCCTGACCGCTTGATAGCCCGGCTTGCCCCGGCTTGCACAGGGAATGTCGGGCAGCCAGTCCCCTACTCGAATTCCGCCAGGACCTCATCGGCGGCGACGGACTGGCCCGGCTTGGCCGAGACGGTCTTGATGGTTCCGTCGATCTCGGCGCGGATGACATTCTCCATCTTCATCGCCTCGACCACCATCAGGGCTTCACCCGCCTTGACCTCCTGGCCTTCTTCGACATCGACCGAGACGACCAGACCCGGCATCGGGCTGGCGACGATCTTCGCCGAAGCTCCGGCCTCTTTCTCGGGCAGGCGGGCGTGCATTTCCGCTGCGCGGTGTGTGCAGACAATGGCCGTGCAGTCAAAGCCGCGATGGCGCAGCACATAGCCTTCCGTCCGGTAGGCGAACTGGATGGCGAAGCTCTCGCCGTCCAGCGTGCCTTCAAACAGGTGAGTGCCGGGCGTCCAGGATGTTTTCAGCTCCATCGGGTCACCGGCGAGGTCGGGCGTCCAGACGGTGGCCGTGCCCTCGCCGCTCTTCGGAACGTCCGGCAGCGTGATCTCGACCGGGAACCAGCGCCCGTCGAGCTTCACATCCCATTCTTCCGGGTGCCAGGCCGGGGCCGGCGTCAGGCGGCCGCTCGTCTGCTCAGCGCGGCGGGTCAGCAGGGTGTGGATATAGGCCGCTGCCGCCGTCATGATTTTCAGCTGGAATTCGGTCGGGACCGTGCCGTGGAACCCGTCCGGGAAATGCTCCGGGATATAGCCGGTGTGGATCGCGCCCTTGCGGAAATCGCTCTCGCCCAGACAGGCGGCGAGGAAGGGCGCGTTCGATTGCAGGCCTTCAACGAGATAGCGGTCGAGCCCTTCGAGGAGCGTATCAATCGCCGCTTCCCGGGTTTTGGCGTAACCGATCACCTTGGCAATCATCGGATCGTAGAAGAGCGAGATTTCGTCGCCTTCGCGCACACCGGAATCGATGCGCAGCGTACCGTCCCCCAGCGAGCCTTCCGCCGGTTCATGATAGCGCTTCAGACGCCCGATCGACGGCAGGAAACCGCGATAGGGATCTTCGGCGTAGAGCCGAGCCTCGACCGCCCAGCCATTCAGCTTCACGTCCTTCTGCCGGAGCTTGATTTCCTCGCCCGCGGCGATGCGGATCATCTGCTCGACCAGGTCCAGCCCGGTGACGAGTTCGGTGACCGGGTGCTCGACCTGCAGGCGGGTATTCATTTCCAGGAAGTAGAAATTCTGGTCCTTGTCGACGATGAATTCGACCGTGCCGGCGCTGTCGTAATTGACCGCCCTGGCCAATGCGACCGCCTCATTGCCCATCGCCTCGCGCGTCGCCTTGTCGATGAAGGGGGACGGGGCTTCTTCCAGGACTTTCTGGTTGCGGCGCTGGACCGAGCATTCGCGTTCACCGAGATAGATGATGTTGCCGTGCTTGTCGCCGAGCACCTGGATCTCGATATGGCGCGGCGTCTCGATGAATTTCTCGATGAAGATGCGTTCGTCGCCGAAGCTGGTCTTGGCTTCGCCGCGCGCGGACTTGAAGCCTTCCTTCGCCTCGGTGTCGTTCCAGGCGATGCGCATGCCCTTGCCGCCACCGCCAGCGGACGCCTTGATCATCACCGGATAGCCGATCTCGGTGGCGATCTTCACCGCCTCGTCGGCATCCTCGATGAGGCCCATATGGCCCGGTACCGTGCTGACGCCCGCTTCAACCGCGAATTTCTTCGAGGTGATCTTGTCGCCCATGGCCTCGATGGCTTCGGGATTGGGCCCGATCCACGTGATACCGGCCTCTTCAAGCGCCTTGGGAAATTTCGGGTTCTCGGACAGAAAACCAAAGCCGGGATGGATCGCTTCCGCCCCGGTTTCCTTCGCCGCGGCGATGATCTTGTCCATGACGAGATAGCTCTCGCCCGGGGGCGAACCGCCAATGAAGACAGCCTCGTCGGCCATGTCGACGGCCTTCGAATCCGCATCGGCCTCGGAATAGACGGCCACGGTCGCGATACCCAGGCGGCGGCACGTCTTGATGACGCGCACGGCGATCTCGCCCCGGTTGGCAATCAGGATTTTCTTGAACATGCAGCCCTTTATCAGCGAAGCCAGCCCCAGTGGAATGGCTGGTTTAGCGCGCCGACTCCGTGCGGGGCAAGCGAGGGACTCAATCGGGCTTCTGACGCAGGGCATCGAGCCATTCGGTCTCCATCGACCGCAAGCGTCCGATGACCGAGACAAGGAAGGCCGTTGACCAACCGATCAGCAAGAAGCCGTTGAAGCTTTCCATCGCGCCAACCAGCCGCCAGTGGCTGTCCTGGACGATGTCGCCAAAGCCTGCCGTGGTGAAGGTCGAGATCGAATAATAGAGCGCCAGTTCCAGCGTCGGAAACTCGCCAAGCGCCAGATAAACCAGTGCATAGAGCCAGATCTCGACCGAGTGGATCACGACCAGACCCAGAACGATCAGGATGATGAACAGGCCCTGGCGCGGAATGGACAGGAAGGGCCGGATCTGTCGTGAACGCTTCTGCAACAGGCCCATCAGGACGATCAGGCCGAGCATGTGGATGACGACGGTCGCCACGATCAGCCCTGCAGACAACAACAGGGGCACGATCACGTCATACTGTGCTGTCTCAGTCATGGTGTCCCTGTCGCTAGCGCCCTAGCCGAGGCCCTGTCAGGCCGTCAGCCTCTCAAGACTGTATAAACCGCCAGCCCGGCCGCCAGAACCAGAAGCAGGGAGATGACCTCGCCATGGCGCTGGATCCACCCGCCGAACCGCCAGACCATCCGCCGCCAGCCAGACTCCGGTTCAGGATAATCTTCGTTCGGCTTCATAATTCCCAGATTATCGCGGCAATTCGCCAAGGACCACGCTATATCAAGTCCCATCGTCCCAGTCCGCCGCGAAGAGACCCCGCAAATGGCCCATCCGATCTATCAATACTCCTCCATCGCCCGGCCACTGGAAGCGAAATTCCGGACCAATCTGGCGGTGCTGATCCTGCTGCCCTTGATCGCGATAGGGCTGGCGGGGTTTGAACGCTTTTACCGTGCCGCAGAATTCGGGGACGCCGTCGCAACGGGCGTGATCGGGGCGCTGGCGGCCTTTCTGGCCTGGGCCCTGACTCGTGAGCTTGATCCGGACCGCAACCCCGGTGCCTTCGTCGCCATGGCCCTTTGTGTCGCGGCCAGTGCTCTTGGCTTCGGGCCGGGCCTGTTCGCTGCGGCCGTGATCCTGATGAGTGTGCGGGTCGTGGTGCGTACGGTCGGCCTGCCTGCCCGGACGACCGATCTGGCTCTGGTACTGGTCCTTGCCGCAGCCGCCGCCGGGTTCACCGGCGACTGGTGGCTCTGCCTCGTACCTGGGGCGGCCTTTGTCATCGATTACCTGTTTGACCGTCGCCAGCGGCTGGCCCCGGTCTTTGCCGCTGGCGCACTGGCGCTTGCCGCGCTGGTATTCGTCACATCGGGCTGGAGCTGGGCCGAGACCGATACGCTGGTCCGCGGCTGGATCGTGGCGGTCGTGACCGTGGGCGGCCTCTTTGCCCTGATGACGGTGACCTGCCCGCCCGTGACCAGCCGCTGCGATGCCAGCAATGACCTGCTCGACAAGCGCCGAATTCAGGCGGGGATGGCGCTGACATTGGGGGCCGCCGCGCTCACCCTCTTGGGCGGGCTCGACAGCCTGACGGCCAGCCTACCGGTCTGGGCAGCGATGGGCGGCGTTATTGAAGGCCGGGCCATGCCAAAACGGAAGATCTGAATGCCCCCACCCCGGCCCTCCCCCAAGGGGGAGGGGGAATGCGCTGTGAATCCCTCCCCTTGAGGGGAGGGTAAGGGTGGGGTGGAAATCCCTGGGTGAAGAACTAGCGCACCGCCCAGGCCATGCCGTCGGGTTCGTCGCCGGTCTCGACCCGGCCCGTCACTTCACGCGTCGCGGTGTCGATGACGGTGACGAAATCGTCCGCGGTGTTGGCGATAAAGGCGCGCGCGCCGTCCGCGCTCATGACGATACCGATGGGAACCGCGCCAACGTCGATCGTCGCCAGCAGTTCACGCGAGGCCGCATCGAAAACGGCGACATCGCCGGAATTGGCGTTCGAGACATAGACTTCGCTTCCGTCCGGTGTGAAGCGGGCGCGGATCGGGAAGGCTCCGCCCGAATTGAAGTCAGCGATGACGGTATCTGTGGCGGTGTCGATGATCGACACCGTGTCGGCGGAGCGGTTCGTGACCCAGATTTCCCGGCCATCGGGTGAGGCATCAATGCCTTCCGCACCCGCCCCGGTCGGGACCGACACGACCGTGTTCGCGGCGCGGTCGATCACCGTCACCGAGCCGGAGCCGATATTGGCGACATAGAGCTTCGACCCGTCCGGCGTCGGCACAAGCTGGTGGCTGACGCTCTGGCCGGTTTCCCAGACCTCTGCCACCTCACCGGTCGCGGTCTCGATCTCGATCACCGTGCCGCTGGTCTCGGTCGTCACCCAGAGGAGGCTGCCGTCCGCACTCGCCCAGATGCCATGCGGGCCGGTGTTCGGCGCGACGTCCCAGACCGCGGTGCGCTCGCCGGTCGCGAGATCGACGACGCTGACCGTATTGCCCTGCGCCCCGCCATAATCACTGACATAGGCGATACCGCCCGACACGGCGACTTCATGCGGATTGTCCTCGGTTCCGGTCAGGCTGACCGTTTCCAGCGTCTCGGCGTCGATGACCGCAAGCGTGTCGTCGCCCTTGTTGACGACGAGCAGATAGTCCTGCGCCCCGGCGCAGGCGGCGATAAGGACGGACAGGGCGGCGGCAGTGGTGAGGGTTTTCATGGGGCGGCACTCCGGGCTGGTTCCGCGCCGAAGACTAGCAAGACCGGTGTGAAAATTCACGCCGTTTCCATCGCCGGGTAGATCACCCACCCTGACCCTCCCCTCAAGGGGAGGGAAATTGGCGCATGTACTCCCTCCCCTTGAGGGGGAGGGTTGGGGTGGGGCTACCCGCACACCCGTTTCTTCGCTGCCGCATATTCCTCGGCGAGGCGGTCGATATAGGAAGCGGCGGGCTGGACCGACTTGATCGCGCCAATCCCCTGGCCTGACCCCCAGATATCCTTCCAGGCCTTGGCCGCGCCGCCGCCGAAATTCATCGCCGACGGGTCGCTTTCGGGCAGATTGTCCGGGTCGAGACCGGCATTGCGGATCGAGTTTTTGAGGTAGTTGCCATGCACGCCGGTAAAGAGGCTCGAATAGACGATGTCGTCTGACGCGCCGTCGACAATCCCCTGCTTGTAGGCATCGCTGGCGCGGGCTTCCTCGGTCGCGATGAAGGGCGAGCCGATATAGGCGTAGTCCGCGCCCATCGCCTGTGCAGCCAGCACCGCGCCGCCATTGGCGATGGCCCCGGAAAGCGCCAGCGGACCATCAAAGAATTCGCGGATTTCCTGGACCAGCGCGAAGGGCGATTTCACGCCGGCATGGCCGCCCGCCCCGTTGCACACGGCGATAAGGCCGTCCGCGCCCTTCTCCAGCGCCTTGCGCGCGAAGGTGACGTTGATGATGTCGTGCAGCGTGATCCCGCCCCAGGAATGGACCGCCTCATTGAGTTCCACCCGCGCGCCAAGCGAGGTGATGACAATCGGCACCTTGTATTTGGCGCAGGTTTCAAGGTCGGCCTCCAGCCGGTCGTTGGAGCGGTGGACGATCTGGTTGACGGCATAGGGAGCGGCGGGCCGGTCCGGGTTGGCGGCGTTGTAACTGTCGAGTTCGGACGTGATCTGGTCGAGCCACTCATCAAGCTGGCTTTGCGGGCGGGCATTCAATGCGGGGAAACTGCCGACAATCCCGGCCTTGCACTGGGCGATCACCAGGTCCGGATTGGAGATGATGAAAAGCGGCGCGCCGATGACCGGCAGGCGCAATTTCCCTTTCAGCAATGCAGCGTCCGTCACGTCGTCTCTCCCCTCGCCTGTCGCGGAAATTCACCCGGTGTGAACAGTGTTCACTTCAGCCACGACGCTAGCGGCGGGGACGCGGGGTGTCGAGAGCAGAAACACCTTCGGCCCCGGACCCCGTTCCGGGGCCTACCGATTGTGAAGGACATGGTGCCTTGTCCGGCACTTTCGGTAGGTCCCGGAATAAATCCGGGACCGCCCGCCGGATTCAGCTAGGCCCTCCGATCAAGTCGGAGGGACTGTGAGATATTGGCGTAATGCCCCGATTTATTCGGGGCATCTCAGAATCTAATAGATCACCCGGATAAACCGGGTGATGACGCGAATTGATTTCAGGGGAATGACGCAGCTTTGAAAGCATACGCGCCGTTTCCCTCTCCCCTTCCGAAGGGGAGAGGGTCAGGGTGAGGGGTTGGTGAAAGGTCAAGCGCTTGCTTGCCTGACCCCCTCACCTCAATCCTCTCCCCCAGAGGGGAGAGGAAGCAGTCCCTAAATCAAACCACTCAAAGGGCTGGACGGGTCGGCATAGCGCTTTTTCGGCATGCGGCCGGCGAGATAGGCGTCGCGGCCGGCGATGACGGCGTGCTTCATCGCGCGCGCCATCCGCACCGGGTCCTTCGCTTCGGCGATGGCCGTGTTCATCAACACGCCGTCGCACCCCAGTTCCATCGCGATGGCGGCATCGGACGCCGTGCCCACTCCTGCATCGACGATGACCGGGACCGAGGACTGTTCGACGATGAGGCGGATATTGACCTTGTTCTGAAGGCCCAGCCCGGACCCGATGGGCGCACCAAGCGGCATGATCGCGCAGCAGCCGGCATCTTCCAGCTTTTTCGCGTAGACCGGGTCATCCGAGCAGTAGACCATCACGTCAAAGCCATCGTCGGTCAGCATCTTGGCCGCGCGCAGCGTCTCTTCCATGTCGGGATAAAGGTGTTTGGGATCAGAGAGGACTTCGAGCTTGACGAGGCTCCAACCCCCCGCTTCACGCGCCAGGCGGAGCGTACGCACGGCATCCTCGCCGGTGAAACAGCCCGCCGTATTGGGCAGGAAGACGTATTTGTCCGGGTCGATATGGTCGACGAGGCGCGGCTGGGACGGGTCGGAGAGATTCACCCGGCGCAATGCGACCGTGATCATCTCCGCGCCGGAAGCTTCGAGCGCCCGGGCGTTCTGCTCATAGCTCTCATACTTGCCCGTACCGATGATGAGGCGGGATTTCAGCTCCCGGCCGGCAACGACGAGCGGCGTGTCTTCAATCTGGCTCATCTGGCCCTAGCCTCCACCCACGAACTGGACAATCTCGATGCGGTCGCCCTCGGCGAGCGCGGTTTCGGCATAGAGCGATTTCGGCACGATCTCCAGATTGCGCTCCACGGCCACTTTCCGCGCATCAAGGCCGAGCTGGTCGACCAGCTCGGCAACGCTGGCCCCGTCTTCGACGGTTTTCGTTTCGCCATTGACCTCGATCTGCATGCCCGTCTTCCAATCGGTTTGCGCGTCTGCCCTGTCACGTCGTAGAGACAGGCTCCGGCGTCAAGGGGCGGACATGGCAAAGACCATCCTCATTCTCAACGGACCCAATCTCAACCTGCTCGGGCGGCGCGAGCCGGACATCTATGGCCACGATACGCTCGATGACATCAAGGCGCTGTGTGACCGCGAAGCGGAACGCCTTGGCCTGACCGCCGATTTCCGCCAATCCAACCATGAGGGCGAACTGATCGACTGGATCCAGGAGGCGATGGACGGGTTTGGCGCGGTGATCCTCAATGCGGGCGGATACACCCATACCTCGATTGCCATTCACGATGCGTTGAAAGCCCTGCCCTGCCCGGTATTCGAGGTGCATCTCTCTGATCCGGAACAGCGCGAGCCCTTCCGCCATTTCTCCTTTGTGGGGCTGGTTGCCCGGCAAAGCTTCACGGGCATGGGTGCCAAAGGCTATGTTCAGGCTCTGGAAGCGGCGGCCCGCCTCCTCTAAGACTACCCACCGGAATCATTTTCGAAGGCGGTTTTCATGGCGGCTTCTCCCAAGTCCAGCACCACGATCAACACCAAGCTGGTGCGCGAACTGGCGGACATTCTGTCCGATACCGATCTGACCGAAATCGAGGTCGAGAAGGGCGAGTTGCGCGTTCGCGTTGCCCGCAAGATGGAAGCGGCACCGGTCTACCAGGCCGCGGCACCCGCGCCGATGGCGGCCCCGGCGGCAGCGCCTGCAGCAGCGGCTCCGGCGGCGGCAGCACCGGCCCCATCAGGCCGCGGCGATGCCACGCCGGACGGCGCGACACCTTCGCCCATGGTCGGAACGGTTTATCTGCGCGCCAATCCGGACGCGGACATTTTCGTCAATGTCGGCGACGAGGTGAAGGAAGGCGATACCATTCTCCTCATCGAGGCGATGAAGACCTTCAATCCCATTACCGCGCCGCGCTCGGGCAAGCTCACCCACATGCTCGTGGAAGAGGCCCAGCCGGTGGAATATGGCGAACCGCTCTTCGTGATCGCCTGATTGGCGGAAGGGAAGCCTTACTGATGTTCGAGAAAATCCTGATCGCCAATCGCGGAGAGATCGCGCTGCGTGTTCACCGCGCCTGCCGCGAAATGGGTATCCGCACGGTAGCGATCCATTCCGAAGCCGACGCCGACGCCATGCATGTGCGCCTCGCCGACGAGAGCGTGTGCGTGGGACCGCCCCCGGCCGGCAAGAGCTATCTCAATATCCCGCAGATCATCGCCGCGTGTGAGATCACCGGCGCGCAGGCTGTTCACCCGGGTTATGGCTTCCTGTCTGAAAACGCCCGCTTCGCCGAGATCGTCGAAGCCCACGGCATCGCCTTTATCGGTCCGACAGCAGAGCATATCCGCCTGATGGGCGACAAGATCGCGGCCAAGAAGGCGGTCAAGGACGCCGGCATTCCGGTCGTGCCCGGCTCTGATGGCGGCATTACCGACATCGACGAAGCGAAAAAGCTCGCCGACGAGATCGGCTATCCGGTTCTTGTTAAAGCCGCTTCAGGCGGTGGCGGGCGCGGGATGAAGGTCGCCAAGGACGCGGCCTCCTTCCGTGAAGCCGTTGAAACCGCGTCTGCCGAAGCGCTCGCGGCCTTTGGCGACGGTGCGGTCTATTTGGAGAAATATCTCGGTCAGCCGCGCCATATCGAGATCCAGATCCTCGCCGACCAGCACGGCAATGTGGTCCATCTGGGCGAACGCGACTGCTCGTTGCAGCGCCGCCACCAGAAAATCCTCGAGGAAGCGCCCTCGCCGGCCCTGACGCCGGAAGCCCGCGCGAAAATCGGCGCGATCACGCGCGACGCGGTCGCGGCCATCGGCTATCGCGGCGTCGGCACAATCGAATATCTCTACGAGAACGGCGAATTCTACTTCATCGAAATGAATACCCGCCTGCAGGTGGAACACCCCGTTACCGAAGCGATTACCCGCATCGACCTGGTGCGCGAGCAGATCCGCGTCGCCAATGGCGAGGAGCTTGGCTTCACCCAGGACGACATCAAGTTCAACGGCTGGGCCATTGAGTGCCGGATCAATGCCGAGGACCCGGCGACGTTTGCGCCGTCACCGGGCAAGGTCACGGACTTCCACGCGCCAGGGGGTCTCGGCGTACGGCTCGATTCCGCGCTTTATGCCGGCTACGCCATCCCGCCCTACTATGACAGCCTCATCGGCAAGCTGATCGTGCATGGGCGCACGCGCGAAGAGACGCTTCTGCGTCTGCGCCGCGCGCTCGAAGAGATGGTCGTGGGCGGTATCAAGACAACGACGCCGCTCTTCCTCGAATTGCTGGAAGAACCGGCCTTCGTTTCGGGTGACTACCACATCCGCTGGCTGGAAAGCTGGCTCGCGGAGCGCAACACCGCCAACTAGGCGCGGGAGGCTCGCCCATGCGCGGCTTCGGTCCCGACGATCTCCTGGAATGCTATGCGCGCGGCGTCTTTCCCATGGGCGACGGGCGCGACGATCCGCGTATCTTCCTGCTTGAGCCCGACGAGCGCGGCATCCTGCCGCTCGACGGCTTTCACGTGCCGCGCCGCCTCGCCCGCACTGTCCGCCAGGACGTGTTCGAGGTCCGCATCGATACCGCCTTTGCCCACGTCCTGGACGCCTGTGCCGAAACCGGTGCGGGACGCGAGGAAACCTGGATCAATGCCCCGATCAGGCGGCTCTATGTGGAACTGTTCCGTCGCGGCTCGGCCCACAGTGTTGAATGCTGGCAGGACGGTGCGCTCGTCGGCGGACTGTATGGCGTCTCGCTGGGCGGGGCGTTCTTCGGCGAGAGCATGTTCTCGAAGGCAAGGGACGCGTCAAAGGTCGCGCTTGTCCACCTCGTCGCGCGGCTGATCGCGGGCGGGTACACGCTGCTCGATACGCAATTCCTGACTGATCATCTGGCGCAATTCGGAGCCGAACTGATCACACGAGACGCCTATCGCAAGCGGCTGGACAACGCGATCACGCGCGACGCGGATTTCTACCGGTTAGTGGAAGGCGCGAGCGGGCTTCAGTCCCTGCAGTCGATCACCCAGACGTCATAGACGGGGTGTTCGAGCGGGTTGAGCGCCGGGTTTGAGCCGAACATCCAGCCTGAAAACACCGGCTCGACCTCGCCCTCGGCATCCACGCCCGTGCCGTCGGAGCGGCGGTCGACGATCTGCAAAAAGGCAAAGATTTCCGGCGTTTCTTCTGGCGGGCGCTTGCGGCAATAGGTCGGCGTAATGGTCAGCGGACCATAGCGATATTCCTCGCCGATCGGGATTTCGAAATCGAGGGTTTCTGCCGTAATCTTGTCGAGACCGCGCATCACCAGAACCGTGCCGGGACGGCTTGTCAGCTCTTCGCTGCCAGACCGCTCCTGCGCGACGGCACTGCCACCCAGCACGGAGGCGGCAAGAAGGACTGACAATGCGGTTTTCATGGCAGTCACCATCCTAAGGGCGGACTGTGGCAGGGCCAAGGCCACGCCATCGGCCGGTCAGGGCGTCCAGGCTTCGTAATCACCCGATGCAGACTGGCGCTCGCGCGACCGGGCCAGGCTGCCCGACGGGCGATAGGCATGGACCGTGCCGGTCAGATTGGGCTGGTGGTCCTTCTCCCACGGCTGACGTGGCAGGGGCGCATCGGTGGGCGCGGACTGATAGGTGTGGTGCAGCCAGCCATGCCAGGCCGCCGGTACGCGGCTGGCGTCGGCATAGCCGTTATAGACGACCCAGCGGCGGGTCATGCCGTTCGGGCCGGACGCCTTGCGTTCCTCGTAATAGCGGTTGCCGTACTCGTCCTCGCCGACCTTGTTGCCCCGCTTCATCAGCGTGAAGAAGGTGCCCGGCGTGGCGTCGTTCCACCACACGAAGAGTTTTCCGATAAGTCCCAGCATGATCGTCCGTTCGAGCTGACCAGTTTCCGGCGCGAATATGCCCCGCGCCGCGCCCGCCTGTCCACCGCGCGAGGCGGTCGATTTTGCGTTAACCGGATTGCTTCTATCCTCATCGGGCGATTCGACAAGCGGGGGCGCTGGCATGGCCGGAAAGAAGGGCGGAAAAACCACGTCAGGGAAGCCGCGCGCAAAGGCATCCGCGCCGCAGCCGCCAACGCCTGAAACCGTCGAACGCATCGTCGAGAAAATCGTCGAGCGCGCCGCCGAACGCCGCAAGCTGCCGGACCGGCGCAAGGGCTATATCCAGAAGGCGACCGTCGGCGGCCACAAGGTCTACCTCCACACCGGCGAGTTCGAGGATGGCGAGCTCGGCGAGATTTTCATCGACATGCACAAGGAAGGCGCGGCCTTCCGCTCGCTGATGAACAATTTCGCCATCGCGATCTCGATCGGCCTGCAATACGGGGTGCCGCTGGAAGAATTCGTCGACGCCTTCGTGTTCACACGCTTCGAACCGGCCGGACCCGTCGAAGGCAATGATTCCATTACCCACGCGACATCGATCCTCGACTACCTCTTTCGCGAACTCGCCGTGTCCTATCTGGACCGGGACGACCTCGCCGAAGTGTCACCGGACGAAACCGGCGGCATCGGCCGCGGGGTGAAGAACGAGAAGGCCTTTACCGAGGATGCCGCCAAGCTGATCTCGAAAGGCTTCTCGCGCGGACAATTGCCCGACAATGTCGTCATGTTCGCCGGCAAGCCTGCGGGCGCGAAACCCGACGCCGCTGTGCCGTCAGCACCTGCGGCCGACACCAAGGAACCGGTGAGCTATACCGGCGATCCCTGCCCGGACTGTGGGCATTTCACCCTCCGCGAGACGGCGAACGGCAACCTGGCCTGTGATGCCTGCGGGGGGACCGGCATGGCCAAGCCTGACGCCGGCCGTTCCTGAACCAACCCGCCTGAAACTGCCACTCACAGGGAACCGCCTGCGGCGCGCGGGAGTTGCTCCGGTGTCAAATGCACGTTCGTGGCCGTGACGGCGCGAACGTCCCATTCACCCCGGAGACGAGGCCCTCCCCATGGCAAATAATCTGATTTCCTCCAGCACGATCGACGGCGACAGCGTCGTCAATCCCCAGGGCGAAGACCTTGGCCATATCAAGGATTTGATGCTCGACCCGGCCGACGGCAAGATCGAATACGCCGTGCTCGACTTCGGCGGCTTCCTGGGTATCGGCGACAAGTATTTCGCCATCCCCTTTTCCAATCTCGCCGTGGACCGCGAGAACAAGCGCATGGTCCTGAATGTCGACAAGGAGCGCCTGAAAGACGCGCCGGGGTTCGACAAGGACACCTGGCCGGACTTTGCCGATCCCAATTTCCGGTCCAGCGTCGACCGCTATTATCTCGGCTGATCGATCCCCTGCATCCAGACGCATTTAACGGTCGTCCCTTCGCCGGGGACGGCCGTTCTCTTTTCTGCGTTGCCGTCCGGAACCGGGACGAGGCATGGCGCGTATTGCACCCGCCCCGGACGGCTGCGGGTCGACGAACGGGCCTGTTACAGGGTGATCTCAACCGTCGGCTAATCGGCCATCAGCGGAAAGCCCAGATCGCCGGCTGGTGGCCACGGAAACCCGGCCTCGGACAGGCGCGCGGCGAAATTCGGTGTAGCGCTGAGGTCAAACGGAGCCCCGCAACGGCAGGCCATCACGACTTCCATCAGCGTCATCACGCCCAAGGGCCGCGCGTCCAGCTGTGCCGCAATCGCGTTGGCCGCTTCGCGTTCGCCGAGCAGTGCATGCAGCATGAGATCAAACCAGGTGTCCTCGCCCTTGTAGGGATCAAGCACCGCTGACGCTTCCGGTCCGCCGCGTCGGGCGGCCAGACGAATCTGCTCCCAGTCCCAGCCCTCCCCCAGCATGGCTTCGGCCTCGTCGAAACGACCCAACCCCAATAGGGCATCAAAGCGGATCACCTCCGCATCATAGCTCATCCCGCGTTCGTCGAGCCGGGCGGCATGGTCCAGCGCGTCCTGGTAATCGCCGCGCGCCAGATAGGTATCGCCAAGCAGAAGCTGGGACTGGCCGTTGAGTGGGTCGCACCGGACCTGCCGCTGCGCATAAGCCAGACGCCCATCCAGATCCCCGGACAATCCGATCAGGAATTGCAGCCAGTTGTCGTTGGCACATTCATCGGTCGCGAAGGCCTCGGCGACGATCTGCCGGCCATTGGCCCAACTGTCCGCAAACAGGATTTCATTGGCTTCGGCCATCGCCTGTCGCGCCGGTGAGTCCGCAGTGCGGACAGCGTCGGCCACCAGTTCCGCGCGGCGAGCATTCAATTGGTCAAAGTCGGCCCGGTCGAATTCGCCTTCCGGCAAGCGCGCCATGTCGGTCAGCCGGTGGGCGTAGTAATCGCTTTGCAGGAGATAGGCTTCAGAGAAATCCGGCGCGAGCTGGGTGGCCCGCTCGAAATGCACGCTGGACTGCTCGATCAGGTCGATATCCTCCCCATTCTCATGGCCTTGCGCCCAGAGTTCGGCCCCCTGCTGATAGGCAATGAAGGCGTCGATATTCCGTGTGCCCGAATTGGTCATCCGGGCGCGCTGGCGGTCATCAAGGACGACCTGCAGCACGGCCGCGACGTTCTCGGCGATGTCTTCCTGGATGGCGAAGACATCATCCATCGTCCGGTCGTAGGTCTGCGACCAGAGATGCCGGTCATCGGACGCCCGGATTAGCTGGGCCGTGACGCGAATGCGGTCTCCGGCCCGGCGCACCGATCCTTCCAGAATATGGGCGACACCTAGGCTGCGGGCGATCTCGGGCACGGACGGCACATTGTCGCCGCGAAACTGGAAGGCCGAGGTGCGCGACGTGACCAGCAATTCGGGAATGCCGGCCAGCGAATTGAGAATCTCCTCGGTTAGGCCGTCGGCGAAATAGCCGTCCTCGGCGTCGGCACTGAAGGCCGTGAATGGCAAGACGGCGACCGACAGTTCTGTCGCGGTGGATACGCCCGGGTCAGTTCGCGGATCGGTGTCCGGTGCCCCCTGGGCGTTGCCGCCCGCAGGCGTCACCACGCTGACCAGCTCGCCGTCTTCACCTTCGCCAGATTCGGACTCGGCGACCTGATTGACCGGGGTTTCACCGGCGGACGGTGCGCCGCCCGAAAACTGTTGCCAGCCGATGAGGCCGGCCACGACAATCAGGACGCCAAGAATGGCGTAGTCGAGCACATGGCTGGCACCGGCGTCGTTCGCGCGGTTTTCGGCGGTCACGGTCCGTTTCACGCCTTCCGGCGTCACCTCGAACGCCCAGGCGAGAATGAGCGCAACCGGCAGTCCGCAAAGAAGCAGGACTATGACCAGTGTGTCAGTCCAGGGCGGCAGGTGCAGCGGCCCCTCGATCGTGGCTACGGCCTGGGTGATCAACCAGCCGACGACCAGATAAGCGGCCGCGACCCGGAAGACGCTGCGGCGCTGGAGTTCCTGAAGAAAATTGCCCATTGGTCCGCGCTTACTCCTGCATCAGGGCAAAGCCGTAATCCGGTTCCGGCGGCCAGGGAAATCCGGCCTCCGTGATCCGGGCGGCAAAGTTCGGTGCCGCTTCGAGGTCGAAAGGCGCGCCGCAGCTGCAGATATTGATGATCTGACGCAGCTGGATCGGCGAAAGAGGCCGTTCGTCCACCTGCGCCACAAGAGCATTGGCTTCGTCACGATTGCCAACGAGGGCGTGGATGAGCACCTGGAAACGCAGCGGCAGATCCGGAATGGACAGCAAGGTGTCAGCGGCTGTGGCAGCTGCCTCGGAATCGCCTCGCATGGATGCAAACCGCAACTCCAGATAGGCGCGGTTCGGACCGGGGACCTGCATTTCGTTGAAAAGTGTTTCGGCGGCATCGGTGTCACCGGCGGCGATAAGCCGCTCGATTTCGAAAAATGTCAGCGACTGGTTGTCGTCCCCTCGCAGGTCTTCTCGTCTTAGCAGGGCAGATTCAGCTTCATCGAAGTAACCCATTTGTGCCGCCGCACTGTAAAGTGCACCCCATGCCGTAGCATTCAAGGGATCGCAGCGGACCTGCGACCGGTAATACTCGACGATCTGATCCGATGGCTGCAGAAATTCCGCCAATGTGTTCAAATAATTGTCAGCGGCACAACTTTGCGGATCCATGGCCGTCGCGAGATCCTGGGCAGCACCGGTCCAGTTTTCCGAAAACAACAACCGGTTCACCCGAGCTGTCGCGCGCCGTACCGGATCCCGGCTCGCCCGTTCCGCCAGATCGAGGAGACGGCGGTGTTCGGCATGAGCCGCCTCAAACGCCACCTCGTCGAAGTCAGGAGCCTCGACCAGATCGGTCATCACATGGGCGAACGTGTCACTCTGCAGGAGGAAGGCATCGGAATAGCCGGGGTCAAGACGCGTGGCCTCGGCGAAATGGACACTGGCTTCATCCAGCCGGTGTTGTTCGTCAATCTCATGCAGTTCCGTCCAGATATTCCAGCCACGCTGGAAGGCGACATAGGCCTCGACATTTCGCGTACCGGTGTCGGCCATGCGCTCGCGCGCGGTATCGTCGAGGACGACTTCAAGGACGCGGGCAACGTTCTCGGCAATGTCTTCCTGGATGGCGAAGACGTTGTCGAGCGAGCGATCATAGGTCTGCGACCACAGATGGGCGTCGTCGCTCGCGCGGATCAGCTGAACCGTGACCCGGACCTGGTCGTTTGAGCGCCTTACCGAGCCCTCAAGGATATGAGCGACCCCCAGCTGGGCCGCGATCTCCGGTACGGAGGGCAGGTCTTCGCCACGAAACTGGAAAGCCGATGTCCGCGAGGTCACCAGCAGATCCGGGAGATAAGCCAACGAGTTAAGGATTTCCTCGGTTAGCCCGTCGGCGAAATAGCCGTCTTCCTCATCATTGCTGAAGGCGAGGAAGGGCAGAACGGCAATGGATTTCGCGTCCGGCTCAACCCCCGCCATCGTGGCGTTGGCGGGCGCGGCAGAGGCCGCAGCCGGCTGGACCATAGAGGAGTCCAGCGCACTGTCCGTCCCGGCGATTTGTGGCATATCAGGCGTGCCTGTTTTCGAGGCAAGTAACTGCCAGCCGATCAAACCGGCCACCACGACCAGCGCCGCGACGATCACAAAGTCAAACAGGCGTCCGGTCTTGTGCGAAATGCTGTCTTCGGGCGCGACGTCAACGGTTCGCTTCAATCCCTCCGGCGTCAGCTCAAACGCCCAGGCGATAAACAGGATGACCGGGAAGGCCGTAAGCAGGACAACCAAGGCGAAACTGTCGGTCCAGTCCGGCAAGCGGGCCGCATCGCCGACGACCGAAACCACCTGCAGCACGATCCAGCCGACAACGAGATAGGCAGCGGCCACGCGGAATACGTTCCGCCTGCGCAATTCGCTCAGGATGGTCCCCATATTCACTCCCCTGTCGGACTGGGGAATGCCATGTTTTGCGGGCCGTTACAATGAATCTCTATCCTATCTACCTAGATTCGCAGCGCCATTTGCGAACGTTCGCAAGGAGAGCTCAATAAAAATATCATTGCATGGATTTACCCATAAGGCTATTTTTTGAAATCTAGCTCAGCCCCCACTTGACTGCCAAAATGACACAGGAGCCTAATCTATGATACGCCTCTTTATCATTATTGTAATTACTTTATTCTTTATACCATCACCTGTTCAAGCTCAAAATTTTAGCAGGTGGGTATTTTCAGATAATACCGATCCTTTCACGGATGAAATGCAGCTTAGCTTGGGCTCTGAAGCAATTGGCTCAATCCGGGGTGAAGTTGTCGCTATTGTCTGCACAGATGAATACGTAGCGTTGGCGTTTAACGACGGCGGCTTCAACGTGGATAGAACAAATGAAGTTCAAATAAGAATTGATGACAATCCATCCTGGTCTTTTGTAGGCGAACACATGCGCGGAGGATCATACACAACATTTGATCAAGTCACAGTCCAAAGATTGGTCCATGGATTGAGGGATGGACAAAGAGTGCTACTCTATCGAGCCGGTTCCAACACGGTTCGGGTTCCGCTGAATGGCTCTACAACTGCCGCTCAAGATTTCATAGCTCGCTGCCCCCATTTGGAATAACAGGTACGCGAAAACCGGCACCCGGCTTGCACCTGAGAGGGGAAATTCATGCGGGAGCGCGCCGATATGAAACGTTTTTTGATCCTTCTGACCGCCCTGGCTGCCCTGTCAGGGCCCGCCCTGGCGCAGAATGCCGGCGAGATTGCCCGTGTCCAGAACGGAGGCTCCTGCCCGGGCTGCAACCTGTTTCAGGCTGACCTGGCCTATCTCGATCTGCCGAACGTCAATCTTTCCGGCGCGCGCCTGCGTCAGGCTGACTTAAGCCTTGCAACGATGAATGGATCGAACTTTTCCGGCGCGGACCTGTCGGTCGCCAACCTGTTCGGCGGGCGGTTTACCGGGGCCAACTTCGTCAATGCCAATCTGCGCGATGCCAACCTGGTCGGGGCCCATTTCGGCAGTGCCAATCTCAGCGGTGCCGACCTTGCCGGTGCGGTGCTGTCGGGTGCGGAATTGGCTGAAGCACACGGGCTGAGCCAGCGTCAGCTGGACGCCGCCTGTGGCGATCCGTCGACGGAATTGCCCCGCGGACTGCGCATTCCCGCCTGCCGCCCGGTACGCTAGGCTGTCTTGCGGCTAACGGACCGCTTACCGCAATTTAAGTCGCGGTCAGGCCGGTGTTGGCCTATGTCAGTCATCAGAATGAAGATTTCCGTCTCCATACTGGCGCTGGTCGCCGCCACAGCGACGTTGGCCGCTCCGGCCTTCGCGGGCGCTGGCGACCAGCATCCGCACCGGCGGCTGTCAATTTCAGGCGAGTGCAATGAATGCGACTTTTCCGGACAGAACCTGTCCGGTGCGGTGATCGTCGGCGCACATTTCAGCGATACTGATTTTTCCCACGCCGAGATGCCGGGCGTGCAATTGCACGAATGCAATTTTTCGGCGTCGAACTTTACCGGCGTGGAGATGCCGAACAGCCGGTATTCGGGCATCAACTTCGCCGACACGGCCTTTGACAATGCGATCCTCGTCGAAGGCCATGGCGAGCGTGTCTCCTTCCGCAGCGCTCGCCTGCGGGATGCCGATCTGTCGAATATCCGGATTGTCGTTGCCGATTTTTCCGATGCCGACCTGGCCCGCGCCGTTTTTGCAAATGCCCAGATCTACCAGGCCCGCTTCGTCAGCACGGAGCTGGACCGGACGGTATTCCGGGGCGCGCGCCTGCAACGGGCGGATTTTTCCGACGCAACCGGACGCAATACCCAGTTCGCTGGCGCGGACCTTCGCGGTGCGATCTTCCGCGATGCGGAACTGCGGCGCGCCGACTTCACCGGGGCCCGGCTCGACCACGCCGATTTTTCGGGAGCGGACCTGAAAGGCGCGCGCGGCCTGAACGCGGACCAGATCGCCAATGCCTGCGGCGATGACGAAACCGAATTGCCGGGCGGGCTTGAACTGGCCAGTTGTGAATCGATGCGCGCCCCGCGCGGGTCCGCCTGGATCGCCGAAGCGCCGCATCCGGTGCGCGTGCCGCGCGTGGTCTCCGCCGAGCATTTCCGGGCAACCAATGAGGAAGCGCTGGCCGAACTGGAACGTTCGCTGGCCAACATCGAGGACGCCAGTGTGCGCCAGGCCCTCGAAGCCGCCGTCGCGCGTGCCGAGGCCATGGGTATCGATGTCGAGATCACGGCCGAAGAATTCACCGGCACGATGCGTGAAGCGCTCGAAGCCCGTCGTGAAGCCCTGGCCGAGGCCCGCGAAGCGATGCGCGAGGCGGCGCGCGAAGCAGAGCGCTCGGAACGCGACATCGAGCGGGAAATTGCCCGCGACATGGCCCGTGAGGAACGGGAGATTGTGCGGCGGGAACAGCGCGAAATGGAACGCCGGGAGCGGTCCATTCGCGGCGAGAATTATGTGTTCCAGGAACAGAATGGCGACGTTGAGGTCTTCCGCGCGAACGGCCCGGGCGGCTTCAACTGGCGCGTGGAAGTCCTGCGGAACGAGACTCTGGACCGGGGCGACGGGCTGGATGGCCCGCCCGAACCGCCGGCGGAGCCCCGCCTCCCCTTGTCCGACGAGACCGAGCGCAAGGGACCGGCCCCGGACTTCGAGCCCCGGACCCGTCCCGAACGCGACGACTGACGTCTAGTCGGTCTTCTTTTCGTCCACGACCACGCAGCGCAGGCTGAGATCGCGCAGCTGACGCGCGTCGGCCGGGGCCGGTGCGTTCATCAACAGGTCAGCAGCCTGCTGGTTCATCGGGAAGAGCGAGACTTCGCGCAGGTTTTTCGCGCCAACCAGCAACATCACGATCCGATCAACGCCAGCGGCCATACCGCCGTGCGGCGGTGCGCCATACTGGAAGGCCCGGTAAAGTGCACCAAAGCGTTCCTTCACCACGTCGGGGCCCAGGCCGGTGATGCCGAAGGCCTTGATCATGGTTTCCGGGACGTGGTTCCGGATCGAGCCAGACGCGATTTCAAAACCGTTGCAGACCAGGTCGTACTGTTGGGCTTTCAGCGCCAGCAGCGCGGCATTGCCTTCGGCCTCTGCGGCTTCAAGCGCCTTCAGACCGCCCTTCGGCATGGAGAACGGGTTGTGGGAGAAGTCGATCTTCTTCTCTTCCTCGTCCCACTCATACATCGGGAAATCGACGATCCAGGCGAGCGCGAACTGGTCCTGCTTCACGAGGTCCAGCTCGTTGCCGACACGGTCACGCGCCTTGCCGGCGAATGCGGCAAAGTCTGACGGCACACCAGCGACAAAGAAGACCGCGTCGCCATCACCCAGACCCAACTGGTCGCGGATCGCGGCGGTGCGTTCTTCGCCGATATTCTTGGCAACGGGGCCGGCCCCCTCGCCTTCGCGGAAGAAAATGTATCCGAGGCCCGGCTGGCCTTCCTTCTGCGCCCACGCATTCATGCGGTCGCAGAAGGCCCGGCTGCCGCCCGTCGGGGCCGGAATCGCCCAGATTTCGACCTTCGGGTTCTTCTCGATCATGCCGGCAAAGACCTTGAAGCCGGACCCCGCGAAATGGTCCGTCACGGCCTGCATCTCGATCGGGTTGCGCAGGTCGGGCTTGTCGGTGCCGTATTTCGCCATCGCCTCGTCATAGGGGATGCGCGGGAAGACGTCCGTGACGGCCTTGCCCTCGGCGAACTCCGCGAAGACTTCACGGATGACCGGCTCCATCGTGGTGAAGACGTCTTCTTCCTCGACGAAGCTCATTTCTACATCGAGCTGGTAGAATTCGCCCGGCAGGCGGTCAGCGCGCGGGTCTTCGTCGCGGAAGCAGGGTGCGATCTGGAAATAGCGGTCGAAGCCGGAAACCATCAGCAATTGCTTGTATTGCTGCGGGGCCTGCGGCAGCGCGTAGAACTGGCCCGGATGGATGCGGCTGGGGACGAGGAAGTCACGCGCGCCTTCGGGCGAGGACGCCGTCAGGATCGGGGTCGCGAATTCAAAGAAACCCGCAGCGGCCATCTTGTCGCGCATGGCGCGGATGATGGCGACGCGGCTCATGATGTTGGCGTGCAGGGTTTCCCGCCGCAGGTCCAGGAAGCGGTATTTCAGGCGGACTTCCTCCGACCAGTCCGGTTCGCCAAAGACCGGCATGGGCAGCTCTTCGGCTTCGGACTGAACGGCCAGCTCGGCGACCCGTAATTCGACTTCGCCGGTCGGCAGGTTCGGATTGATCACGTCCGCGTCACGTTTCACGACTTCGCCGGTGATCGTCACGACGCTCTCAACGCGCAGCTTTTCCAGCTTCGCGAAATGCGGGTTGGACGGTTCCAGTACGCACTGGGTCAGGCCGTAATGGTCGCGCAAATCGATGAAGAGCAGACCGCCATGGTCGCGCTTGCGGTGGATCCAGCCCGACAGGCGGACGGTCTGGCCGACATCGGAGGCGCGCAGCTGGGCGCAAGTGTGGGAGCGGTAGGCGTGCATGGCGGCGGTCCGTGAAAAAGCAGTGCAACGAATTTCGCCGCGACATGGCGGAGGACCGGCCCCGATGTCAAGGAAGCGCGGCGGTTCTTAGCCCCGGTTTCACGATCCGGCCAGTTTCAGGAGGGTTCGCGTCAGCGCTTCCGCCTTCGAGAAATAGGCCGAATGGCTCGCCGCAATGTCTTCAACTCGATCAACCGGCGTGGCATTCAGCACCCGGTCCTGCAGGGCCGGCGTCACCGCCCGGTCCTCGGTCAGGCGGATATAGGCGCGCGGCACCGCGCCATAACGCGCCTCGCTTAGCTTCAGCCGCGTCAGCGCGGGCCGCAGCGGTTCCCGGCACAGCATCAACCGGCCCAGCATCCAGTCCTCGACCGGACAGTCATGGTAGAGCGCCTCGCGATAGACGGACGGGTCGAGCCAATCCCAAAGGCCGGTCCGGCAGAACGAGACAGCGGGACGCAAAAAGCTCGCCATGTCGGCGCGGAAATGATCAGCGGCCCGTTCGCCGGCGCGCAGCATGTAGGACGCGAGGTAGATCGTCCGCTCGACCCGTTCCGGCATCGTCTCGGCCAAGAGCGAAGCGAGAATGCCATAGCGGCTGTGCGCGACGGTCGTGAAGCTAACGCCGGGCGGCAGCTGACGCGTCATCGCCTTCACCATGTCACGCAGACCGACGAAGGCCGGACGGACCGGATGGCGTCCCCGCCCCGGCAGTTCCGCGACGGTCACCGAATGACCCTCGGCTTCAAGCAGTGGCGCGACCTTGTACCAGCACAAGGCCCCGTGCCAGCTGCCGTGGATCAACAGGAAATGTGTCATGAGTGGCCCCTTCACGGTGTTCGAAGGGACGATGCCCGGCCTGGTCTGCTGACGCATTCCGGTCCGGGCCGCAAGAAACGGAATTCTCGCCCTACGCGTCATGCCCCGGCCCCGCCCGGCGGGGATCCGGGGCATCTCGGTGCTGAGTAGAAATCACCCGGATAAACCGGGTGATGACGCGAATTATCTTTGACGCTCCCCGGTTTGGCGAACGCCGGGAACCAGTTGGTAGGCTGCTGGACCCCGATTTCCATCGGGGAAACGAGTGTGAGAGAGAATGTCATCCCGGACGCAAAGCGATCCGGGACCCGAACCGGGCGCTCAATGTTCAAGATCCCGGCGCTCATGCCGCTGTCGCGGTCTGGCCGGGATGACACTCATTGATCATCAGAAAACCATTCGGTCCTAGACTGGATCCAAGGGCCCACAGTCCAGACTGGAGTCCACGAAATCGGGGTTCCTGCGCACGCACGAATCCAGCGCCTGGGCTGGGTCCCAGCTTTCGCTGGGACCGCTAAGAGTCTGACGCAGTGATTTATCTTTGGGCCCGTGAAACAAGTCCAAGGGCCGTATGTCAGCTGTCATCCCCTACCCGCAGCCGTCTGCGCAGATTAGCCCCTCTAACCCGCCACATAGCCTGTAAGTGATTATTCACTTGCATTCTGACCCCAACTACCCTAGAGGTCGTGTAAGTGATCATTCACTTCTGCCATGGAGGGCGGGATGCAAACCTATTTGCGCGCCGACATCTTTGACCGGGACGACGACGCCACCGGCGTCGCGGCCAGGGACGGAACCACGCGGGCACGGATCGAGCGGGCCGCACTGAAACTGTTCGCGCAGGGCGGCATTGATGGCGTGTCCATCAAGGATATCGCCGGAGCCTGCGGGCTTTCCGATGGTGCCATGTATCGCCATTTCGAAAGCAAGGAAGCGCTGGCACGGACCCTGTTCGAGGCCATCCATGCCCGCCTGCTGGGCCTTCTGAAAGCCAGCATCACGCCCAATGCGAGCCTGAAAGAGACCGTGCAAGCCGTTGTGACGGCTTATTGCGAACTCGCCGAGGATGACCCGGCGCAATTCGCCTATCACCTCACCCAGCGCAACACCTTCCTGGCGCGATCGGGAGATGGCGGGTCTGACCCCTCTGCCCTCCTCGCCCGGCGGGTCCGGCTCGCCATGGAAAGCGGTGACATCCCCAAGGGCGACCCTGAACTGAAAACCGCAATGGCGCTCGGCGTGGTGATGCAGGCCGGCGAGTACCGGCTCTATGGCCGGATTGTCTCGCCCCTGACCGATCACGCCGCGACCTTTACCCGCGCCATTCTCGCCGTGCTGGCGCAGGCCTGACCGGTCCGAAGCGGAGACACACCCATGCGTTCCTTCATCTTCAACGTGCTCTACTGGTCGATGTCCGGCGTCTACGCGATCCTGTGCACACTGCTCGCGCTGATCCCCGGCAAGACCGCGCTGATGCACGGCATCCGTTCCTATTGCCGTTTCACTGTCATCCTGATGCACGTGGTGTGCGCGATAAAGGTCGAGGTTCGCGGCACGCCGCCCAAGAACCAGCCGGTCGTGATCGCGGCGAAGCACCAGTCCTGGGGCGACGGAATCGTGTTGATCGCCAAGACCGGGAACGTCAATTTCGTCGTGGGCGATCACATGCTGAAATTCCCGCTTATTGGCTGGGTGCTGAAGCGTTCGGGAGCCATCGTGGTCAATAATGGCGGCGGACGCGCGGCGATTGAATCGCTGCGTGCTGGCATTGACCGCTCGCATGGCGAAAGCCGGCCTATCCTGATCTATCCCGAAGGTCACCTCACCGCGGTGGGGGAGACCAAACCCTACCGCAAGGGTGTTTATCGCATCTATTCCGCACTCAATCGCCCCATCGTCCCCGTGGCGACGAATCTGGGGTTATGCTGGCCGCAACAGGAGTGGACCAAGCGTCCCGGAACGGCGGTGATCGAGTTTCTCGACCCGATTCCGCCCGGGGGAAGCAAGGAGGACGTCATGGCCGATCTGCAGCAGCGTGTCGAAGCGCGCACCCGCGCACTCGAGGTGGAGGGCCGGTCATGAGCGCGAAGGTCGCCGTCTCACTCCTGGGGCAGAGACGCTATCTGCCCCTCCTCATCGCCCAGGCCCTTGGAGCCTTCAACGACAACTTCTTCCGCTATGCGCTGATCACGCTGGTGACCTATCGCAGCATGACCGTGCTCGACCTTCCCAGTACGGTCCTCGTTCCGATTGCCGCTTCGCTCTTTACCGCCCCCATCTTCCTGTTCTCGGCAATGGCGGGGCGGGTCGCCGACGTGTTCGACCGGACGCGCGTGTTGCGGTTCACCAAATTCGCCGAGATCTGGCTGATGCTGCTGGCCGGGACCGGATTTGTTCTCGGCAATCCATGGATCCTCATGGGGACGCTCTTCCTCATGGGTATCCAGTCGGCTTTTTTCGCCCCAGCCAAGAATGCCGCCCTGCCGACCCTGCTCGCGCCGCATGAACTGGTGCCGGGCAATGCCCTGATCTCGGGCAGCCTCAACCTGGCGGTTCTGGTCGGTGTCGGCTTCGGCACCGTTCTGGTTGTTCAGCACAATGGCCCGGCCACTGTCGCGGCCATCCTCGTGGTGATCGCGGTGATCGGCTGGCTGTCCGCCCGCATGCTTCCCGCCGCACCGGCCGCAACGCCCGGACTGCAAGTGTCGTTCAACTTCATTGGCGAGCTCGTCTCGGTCCTGTGGCGTGCCACGCGTCACCCGGATGTGCTGCGCCCGCTGATCGGCGCGGCGTGGTTCTGGATGCTCGCGGCCTCCATCGTAACCCTGATGCCGAATTTCTCACGGGACGTGCTGGGGGCGGATCAGTCTGTCGTCCTGCTGTTCAGCGCCCTCTTTTCAGTGGGGGCGACGATCGGAGCGGTGCTCTGCGGCACGCTGTCCGGCAAGGGCGATGCCCTGCCCTTCTCTGTCGCCGGAGCCATCGGCCTGGTCATCTTTCCGCTCGATGTCGCCTGGCAGACCATGGGCAATCCTCCGGTCGCCGAAGATGCCGTTCTGGCGAGTTCGACCGAATTCCTCGCTGACTCCTCGAACTGGCGGATCATTGCCGATCTCGGTCTGGCCGCCGTTTCCGCAGGCCTTTTCGTGGTGCCCCTGCAGGCGATGGCGCAGCGGCGCGCTCCGGCGCAATTGCGGGGCCGCCTGCTGGCCGCCGGCGGTATTCTCAACGCCGCCACAGCAACCCTGGGACAGGCGACGCTCGCCATTCTGGCGATGATGAGCCTGCCCATCCCGACCGCCTTCATCCTGATCGCGGTTGTCAGTGCCGGCTTCGGTGCCGTGACCTTCTGGCGCTGGTGGATCGGCCACCGGGGCCGGACGCTGGAAGCCTGACTCATCCCCTCGCCAAAGGCGGCCCAGACCGCTAAAGGCGAGGGCATGAACATCATTACCCAGACCAAAGACCTTGAAGCGGCCTGCAAGGCGCTGCGCGCTTGCGACTTCGTCGCCGTCGATACCGAATTCATGCGCGAGAGCACCTACTGGCCGATCCTCTGCCTCATCCAGGCAGCGGGTGGCGACACCGAGGTGATCATCGATCCGCTGGCCGACGGGATTGATCTCAAACCCTTCCACGACCTCCTCCTCGACGAGAGCGTGGTGAAAGTGTTTCATGCCGCGCGGCAGGATCTCGAAATCTTCTTCCACCAGATGGACGGGAAAGTCCCCCACCCGATCTTCGACACGCAGGTCGCCGCGATGGCGGCGGGTCTCGGCGACTCGATCTCGTACGACAATCTGGTTCGCGCCCTGTTGAAGCGGCAGATCGACAAGGGGTCGCGCTTCACCGACTGGTCGCGCCGTCCGCTCTCGGACAACCAGCTTGGCTACGCAATGGGTGATGTGACCCATCTGCGCGATCTTTACCCCGGCCTGCGCGCACGGCTGGAGAAGGCCGGACGCCTGTCCTGGGTCGACGAGGAAATGGACGTTCTCACCTCACCCGAGACCTACCGGATGGACCCCGAGGAATCCTGGAAGCGGTTGAAACTGCGCAAGCTGACGCCGAAATGGCTCGCCGCGCTGAGGGCCGCTGCCGCCTGGCGCGAACGCGAGGCCCAAACCCGCGACATTCCCCGCCAGCGCATCATCAAGGATGAAGGTCTCTACGAGATCGCTCATGCCGCACCGCAAACCACCGACGCGCTCGGCAATCTGCGCGCCGTGCCGCGCGGCTTCGAGCGCTCCAGCGCCGCGGCGCGCCTGATCGAGGCACTCCAGGCCGCGATGGCCGATCCGAAGGCCTATGCACCCAAGACCGAGGCCCCGCCTCCGCGCCCGCAAAACGGCGATGCGACGACCGAACTCCTCAAGGTTCTCCTGAAAATGGTGGCCGAGGACCGCGGCGTCGCCCCGCGCCTGATCGCCACCGTGCCGGACCTTGAACAGATCGCGGTCTCTGATGACGCCGACGTCCCGGCGCTGAAGGGCTGGCGGCGCGACGTCTTCGGCGAGGACGCGCTGAAGCTGAAACAGGGCAAGCTCGCGCTCAGCCTGGAAAACGGCCGGGTCGTCATCGAGGACTTCGACTAAACGATGCGGGTTTCCGCTTTCAGGTCCAGTGCCTGCGCCAGCGACTCAAAGCGCGATTGCGCCCGCTCGACCATCAGTTCGCGTTCGCCTTCGGGGACATCGAGAACCAGCGATCCGTTCTCCCGCGCCAGCGCAAACCGGTCCAGCACCGGCTCGGACCGCCCCGACAGCGCAGCCCCCAGACGCAACGCCAGCCCGATGGCGAAGGCGCGTTCGCGCTGCTTTTCGTTCAGCAGGCGGTCGAAAACCGACATGTCCGGCGGGGTCCGGCGGCCGGCGTAGCGATGGTGGATAGCAAGCGCCAGGAAGGCGCGCTCGGGATGTGTCAGGCCGGCAAAGGGCGCATAGAGGACCAGCTGGCTGGCCAGTTCCGCCTTGTGATCGGGATGGAGGCGCGAACCGAGATCAGCGAGGCGGCAGGCCGCCGCGCGCAGCCAGGGGCCCCGCCCGCCGAACACCTCGCCGCTCGCTGCGAACACTGGCTCGACCCAGCGCGCCAGCGCCCGCCCGAAACTCGGTGACGGCGAGGCCGGACGCGCCAAGGCCTCGGCTCCGGCCAACAGCGGATCGACAGCCTGAAGGTCCGGCGGCATTTGTTCGAAGATGACGCCCTCGCGCAGGCCATAGGCCGAGAACACGACCCGCTCGCAGCCGCTCAGCTCCATGATCCGGTGCAACAGAAGGCCCGCATAGGGCAGATGTTCGGCGCGGCGCGAGGCGATACCGTCAATCCCGCTCAGGGAGGCGGTTGAACTCCGCGCCGCGAGGTCGGCGACGGTTTCCGCTTCCGCCCGGCTCAGCTCGTACTGGTGCAGCACCCGCAGCGGATGATGGCTTGCGACGATGGAGAGCTGGGCCAGCGCCCGCCACGCCCCGCCGACCGCGTAGAAGGTCGAGCCGGGCGCATGGATCGCCTTCGACGCGTTCAGGGTCTCGTTGATATGGCGTTTCAGGCCCTCAGGGTTCCCAAACAGTGCGTCCGGGATGGAGAGAGGCCCCAGCGCGTGGGTCTCCCCCTCACCGGCACCGCCATCGGCCAGTGGTGTCAGCTCCAGGCTCGACCCTCCGAGATCGCCTGCCAGGCCTTCGGCGCGCGGCACACCGGCCACGACACCGAACGCAGAGATTGCCGCTTCCTCGCCACCAGAGAGGATTCGGACGTCGAACCCGGCCTCGGCTTTCACCCGCGCACAGAATTCGCGGCCATTGGTGGCGTTGCGCACCGCCGCCGTCGCCACCGCATAGCGTTCCCGGACATGCTTGGCATCGAGCAGGCTGGCATAGCGCTTCAGCGCCCGCATGGCCGTCTCGACGCCTTCAGGGTGGAGCAGACCCGTCTCACCCGTCCCGCGGCCCAGGCCTGCCGTGACCTTCTCATTGAAGATGGGCCACATGGCCCGGCCCTCGAGCCGGAAATGGACGAGGCGGACGGTATTGGACCCGATGTCGATGACCGCGAGGTCGCGATCAATCGCGTTCTCGGGGCAGAGCTCTTCGGGTGACGGGCCGCTCAAAGGCGCGGGCCTCCGTATGGCAGGGTCAGCGGCTGGTCGTCCTTCAAGGCCTGACCGCGCCCCGACAGGCTGGGATTGGTCATGAAATAGGCATGGGCGCTGAACGGGGTCTCGATCTCGCTGGTATCGACCCGCTCGTATTCGCCATTGGGCTGCATGTACCAGCTCTGCGCCTCGTCATTGAGGTTGGCGACCATGATCTGGTCGAGCACCTGGCGGTGCACGGTCGGGTTCTGGATCGGGCACAGCGCCTCGACCCGGCGGTCGAGATTGCGCGGCATCCAGTCTGCCGACGAGATATAGATCTGTGCCGCCGCACTCGGCATGGGCGCGCCATTGGCAAAGCAGACGATGCGCGAGTGCTCAAGGAAGCGCCCGATAATGCTTTTCACCCGGATATTGTCCGACAGGCCCGGCACGCCCGGACGCAGACAGCAGATACCGCGTACGACCAGTTCGACCCGTACTCCGGCCTGACTGGCCCGGTAGAGCGCATCGATCACGTCGGGGTGGACCAGTGAGTTGAGCTTGGCCCAGACCGCGGCCGGCTTGCCAGCCTCGGCATTGGCGATTTCGCGTTCGATCTGGCGGATCAGGAAGTCACGCATGTCGTTGGGCGATATCGACAGTCGTTCCATGTCCGTCGGACGGGCATAGCCGGTCACGAAGTTGAAGATGCGCCCGGCATCGCGCCCGAAGGCCGGGTCAGCGGTAAAGAGAGACAGATCGGTGTAAATCCGCGCCGTGATCGGGTGGTAGTTGCCAGTCCCGAAATGGGCGTAGGTGGTCAGGTCATTGCCTTCGCGGCGGACGACAAGACTGACCTTGGCGTGGGTCTTGTACTCGATGAAACCATAGACGACCTGAACGCCGGCGCGTTCGAGATCGCGGGCCCATTTGAGGTTGGCTTCCTCGTCGAAACGGGCCTTCAACTCGACCAGCGCCGTCACGTTCTTGCCCGCCTCGGCGGCCTCGATCAGCGCCGCGACGATGGGTGAATTCTTCGATGTCCGGTAAAGCGTCTGCTTGATCGCCACCACGTCAGGGTCGGCTGCGGCCTGACGTAAGAACTGCACCACAACGTCGAAGGATTCGTACGGGTGGTGAACGATGATGTCCTTCGCCCGGATCGCCGCAAAACAATCCCCGCCATGGTCGCGAATGCGCTCGGGAAAACGCGGCTCGTAAGAGGTGAAGGTCAGGTCGGGCCGGTCGTCGGGGATGAGCTGGGAGAGCTGGGCCATGCCCAGAATCCCGTCGACGAGCATGACGTCGTTCATGTCAGCCTTGAGATGGCTGACGATGAAGCGCCGGAGGTCGTCGGGCATGCCCGCATCCATCTTCAGGCGGACGAGCACGCCCCGGCGGCGCTGTTTCAGGAGTTGTTCGAACTCGCTGACGAGGTCTTCGGCCTCTTCCTCGATCTCGATATCGCTGTCGCGCAGGATCCGGAACGCACCCTTCCCCGTCAGCGTGTAGCCAGGGAAAAGCGTGTCGAGGAAAAGGATGAGGATCGTCTCCAGCGCCACGAAGCGCTTGATCGGCCGTCCGGCTTTGGTGAAGCGGCGGGTGGGCAATTCAATGAAGCGCCGCACCCCGTTCGGCAGAGGGATCAGGGCCGTCATCGACTTGCCATCACTATCGCGGCGCAACTTCAGTGCCAGAGCGAACCCCAGATTGGGGATGAAGGGGAACGGGTGTGCCGGATCGATGGCCAGCGGCGTGATCACCGGCAGGATATGTTCCAGGAAGTCCTTGCGCAGCCAGACGACATCGGTTTTGGGGATATTATTTTCGTCGAGCAGTTTGACGCCCAGCCGGTCGAGCCGCCCCTTGAGGTCACGCCAGCATTTGAGCTGTTCTTCCATCAGCTCGCCGGCGAACCCGTTGATGCGGGCGAGCTGGTCAGCCGGCGTCAACCCGTCGATGGAGGGCTGGGTCACGCCATTGCGGACCTGCGCGCGCAGTCCAGCCACCCGGACCATGTAGAATTCATCGAGATTGCTCGCCGAGATCGACAGGAAGCGGAGCCGTTCCAGCATGGGATGGTTCGGATTGGCGGCCTCCTCGAGCACGCGCATATTGAACTGCAGCCAGGACAATTCCCGGTTCAGGAAACGCTCGGGCGACGTCATCAGGGGATTGGGGCCCTTGGCGTCAGACCGCGCGTCCGGTGCATCGGTCTGGCTCATCGAAATATCGTTCGCGTCCACGGCTCTACTCAGTCCTCATCGAGGGCATCTTCGTCCCACTCGCCTAGCACACGCCGCGCCACGCCGCGATTCACCGGCGTGCGCCGCGCCATCGCCACGCGGTCAAGTTCGGCGACCAGGCGGCGGGCGGCATCGACCGAACGTTCCATGCGCGGCAGGAGGTAGTCGATCAGTCCCTCAGCGACCGGTGACTGGTGGTCGCGGAAGAGTTTTTCCAGCACCCGCCGCAACAGTCCGTCGTCCGGTTCGAGGAGCTCGGTCACCGGCAGGGCCGCGAAACGCGACACCAGGTCAGGGATCGTGACCCGCCAGCGCGCCGGCGGTGTTCTCGCCGTCAGCAGCACTCCGGCAATCTTGCCCTGGCTGGCCCGGTTCAGGAGGTGGAAAAGCCCGTCCTCATCGTAACCCCGGTCCGCGTCCTCGATCAGGACCGGACGGTCCGTTTCGAGCCCCGATATGGCACCTCCGATGGACCGCGCCGGAAGTTGGCGGGCCCCGGTTTCCTCGCGCCACATGGCCGCAAGGTGCGACTTCCCCGAAGCGGCAGGCCCGACCAGCGCCATCGCCCCGCCCGGCCAGTCGCGCCAGCGCGCCAACGCTGCGCGCGCGGCCGCATTCGCTGCGCCATTGACGAAGCGGGCCGCGCTGAAATCGTCGCGCGGCGGCAGGCCGAGGGCCAGTTGTTCACTCATGCTTTCTGTCCGTGACGCCGGAAAGTCCCTGAAGCCCCTAGCGCGCGCGGATCACGGCGCCCAGTTGCGGATCGTCCACGAGGACAGCGCCACGCGCATCCAGCACCCGTTCCAGCTGCCCCCGCGCACCGCGATAGCTGAGCGTCATCAGCGCACCGTCACGCGACAGGGCATCCAGCCGGGCGTCCGAGACCAGCGAGGCCCCCGCCACGGCGCTCTGCAGGCGTCGCCATTCCCCGAGATTGCGGTAGAGGACCGTCACGCGCATTTCCTGGGTTCCGCTGCCCCGCACAACCGCATCGCGCTTCCAGTTGGCTTCCATGCTTTCCAGGAAGCGGTTGATCGCCGTGTAATAGCCGCCGGACACCGCAATCGTGCTGATCGGATCGCGCGCCTGCAGCCCGTCAGGGCCGAATGTGTAGATCGCGCCGTCAAACCGCGTGCCGCCTTCACCGCCCCGTGCAATGGCCACCGCGACGCGGGACACCTGGAAGGCTTCGGCAAGGCCTTGCAGGGCTGCCAGATCGAAATTCGCCGCGCCGGACGCATCAATGAGGTAACGGGACGCTTCGGCATCCGGAACACGGAATGGCGTCAGGGAATGCGGCGCATTGGACCGCTGCCAGGCCTCCAGCCAGGGATTGTCGTCCCAGAGCAGCGCGCCACTCCCCGTGGTCAGAACCGGAAGCACCAGCGTGTCATGCGCCTGGGCTTCGACGAAGGGGACACCGGAATTGCGCAGGAAGCGGCGTACAGACGGCGGATCGAACTGGACGCTGAGCTCTCCCAGGTAACGGGTTGCGCTGCGCTGTTCGTTTTCCACCTGCAATCCCGCGATCATGCCGGCTGCATCATCTGCGCCGATTGCACCGAGTGCGGCCCGGTCTTCGGGAAGCGTCAGGCGGGCGATGAGGCGGTAGGCGGCTTCGACCTGCCCTTCGCGCATGGCCTGGGTCTGGGCTTCGAGCGCGTTCGACGCGCGCGCATCGATCTCCACCCCGCGGACCACAAAGGGGCTGTCGGCGACAGCCGCGGCGAACGGCATGGCCAGGATGGCGGCGACGGCAAGAAGGGTGCGCACGGTGAAAAGCTCCTGTTCGAGACGGCGGCAATCAGACTATACCCCGCGCGCGGCCCGGGTGAAGCCCGCGCCTTGCACCTTTGCGCGCTTTGGGTGTCAATTCCCGCTCGCGCCCGAAATGATGGACGACGTGAAGCAATGACCGAAAAGCGACCCAATGCCCTGACCTATGCCGATGCCGGCGTCGATATCGATGCGGGCGATGCGCTGGTCGACCAGATCAAGCCGCTGGCGAAAGCGACCAGCCGCCCCGGCGCGGACGTCGCGCTTGGCGGTTTTGGCGGGGCGTTCGACCTGAAGGCCGCCGGATTTGACGACCCGGTCCTGGTGTCCGGTACGGACGGCGTGGGCACCAAGCTGCGCATTGCCATCGAGACCGGCCTGCTCGACACGATCGGCATCGACCTCGTCGCGATGTGCGTCAATGACGTGCTGGCGCAAGGGGCCGAACCACTCTTCTTCCTCGACTACATGGCGACCGGAAAGCTCGACCCGGAGCGCGGCGCCCGCATTATCGCCGGAATCGCCGACGGCTGCCGCCAGTCCGGATGTGCCCTTATCGGCGGGGAGACCGCGGAAATGCCGGGCATGTATTCCGGTGAGGATTTCGACCTCGCCGGCTTCGTTGTCGGGGCCGCCGAACGCGGAGCGCTGCTGCCCGACCATGACCGGATGCAGGCCGGTGACGCGCTGATCGCCCTTGCCTCGTCAGGGCCGCACTCCAACGGCTATTCGCTGATCCGCAAGATCGTGGATATGTCCGGCCTGGCCTGGGACGCGCCCGCCCCCTTCGATACCGGCCGCTCGCTTGGCGAAGCCCTGCTCGCCCCGACCCGCCTCTATGTGGCGTCACTGATGCCGCTGATCCGCGCCGGCCGGATCAAGGGACTCGCCCACATCACAGGTGGCGGCCTCATCGAGAATCCGCCCCGCATGACGCCGGACCACCTTCACCCCGAGATCGATTTTGGAACCTGGACACGCCCGGCCGTGTTTGACTGGCTGGCGAAGACCGGCGGGGTGGAGGACCGGGAGATGGCACGTGCCTTCAATTGCGGCATTGGCATGATTGCGGCGGTCGCAACCGAAGACGCCGAGGCCATCGTCGCGGACCTCACCGAAGCGGGCGAAACCGCCTTTATCTGCGGCACGCTGAAAGCGGTCTAGAGCCATGGCGAAAACCAAGATCGCCATCCTGATTTCCGGGCGCGGCAGCAACATGCAGGCGCTGATCGACGCCTGTGCAGCCGAGGATTACCCGGCCGAGATCGTGCTCGTCGTTTCGAACAATCCCGGTGCGAAGGGGCTGGAGCGGGCCGCGCTCGCCGACATTCCCACCGCCGTGGTTGACCATCGTGGCTATGACAGCCGGGAAGCGTTCGAGGAGACCGTCCACAATCTCGTCAAGGCGTCCGGGGCCCAGTACGTCTTCCTCGCCGGGTTCATGCGCATCCTGACGCCCTGGTTCGTGGGCCAGTGGCGCGACCGGCTGGTCAATATCCACCCGTCTCTCCTGCCCTGCTTTACCGGCGTTCATACCCATGAGCGCGCCATCGAAGCCGGCGTGAAGCTGCATGGCTGCACGGTCCACTATGTGCGCCCGGAGATGGATGACGGGCCGATCATCGGCCAGGCCGCGGTTCCGGTCCTGCCCGGCGATACGCCCGACACGCTGGCCGAACGTGTCCTGGCGGCCGAGCACCGGCTTTACCCGGCCTGTGTGAAACTGGTCTGCGAAGGCAAGGCCCGCGTCGTTGGCGAGGTCGTCCGCCTGTCGTCCACCACGTCCGGGATGCTGCTCAATCCGGGCGCGTGACATGCGCGTCACCGACACCATTTTCATCGACGAAAGCGAGCTGGAGGAACGTTTCGTGCGGGCTTCCGGCCCGGGCGGTCAGCACGTCAACAAGACCTCCTCAGCGGTGCAATTGCGCTTTGATGCGGCGAACAGCCCCAATCTGTCTGACGAGGTGAAATTCCGCCTCAAGCGTGTCGCTGGGCGGCGCATGACCAAGGACGGCATACTGATCATCGAGGCGGATGGCTCACGCTCGCAGGAGCGCAACCGCGCGGCGGCCCGTGAACGCCTGGCTGCGCTGATCGAGAAGGCGACGCATCGCCCGAAACCGCGCAAGAAATCCCGGCCGTCGCTCGCGTCGATCCGCAAGACGAAAGAAGCCAAGGCCCAGCGCGCACAGAAGAAATCCCTGCGCCAGAAGCCCTCACTGAACGACTAGGCCTTCACCACCGCGTCTATGTCGGCCAGGTGCCGGTCGATCTCGGCCTGCGGCAGAAAGCTGCCCAGGAAGCTGTTCTTCGCCAGTGTGATGACATCGGTCTCGGTCAGGCCAACCGCGTCGGCGGTGCGGATGAAATTGTCGTTCACATAGCCGCCGAAATAAGCCGGATCGTCGGCATTGACGGTCGCACGCAGTCCCAGATCGAGCATGCGCTTGAGCGGATGGTCTTTCAGATCGTTCACCACGCACAGGCGCAGATTGGAGAGCGGACAGACGGTCAGCGTCATCTCCTCGGCCACCAGCCGGTCAACGAGTGCAGCGTCTTCCAGTGACCGGTTGCCGTGGTCGAGCCGGTCGATGTGCAACAGGTCCAGCGCCTCGTGGACATATTCGGGCGGACCTTCCTCGCCGGCATGGGCGACTCGTTTCAGGCCCAGCTTGGCCGCCGCGCCGAAGACGCGCTGGAAATTCGACGGCGGATGACCCAGCTCGCTGGAATCAAGGCCCACGCCGTCAATCTTCGACAGGAAGGGCGTCGCCTCGGCGAGCGTGTCGAATGCGGCCTCTTCGCTCAAATGGCGCAGGAAGCACAGGATCAGGCGCGACGTGATCCCGAACTTGGCCTCACCATGCTCCAGCGCGCGCGTAATGCCGTTGATGACCGTGGCGAATGCGATGCCGCGTTCGGTATGGCCCTGTGGGTCGAAGAAGACCTCGACATGGCGGACAGTGTCGGCGTGCGACCGCTCCAGATAGGCCATGGTGAGGTCGTAGAAATCGGCCTCGGTCTGCAGAACGTTCATTCCGACATAGTAGAGGTCGAGAAAGTCCTGCAGATTGGAGAAATCATAGGCCGCGCGGATCGCCTCGACACTGACATAGGGGATGTCGATGTTATTTCGCTGTGCCAGCGCGAACATCATTTCCGGCTCCAGAGAGCCTTCCAGATGCAGGTGAAGTTCGGCCTTGGGCAGGCGTCTGATTAGGTCGTGAAGCTCGGTCATGGCGCGACTTTGCCCCTGTCGCCCCTGACGCGCAAATGGGGATTTGGTTCACTCAAGCCGGATGTTTCCAAACCTCTGACGCTCCCCGGTTTCGCGACAGCGAAGACCGGGGTCCAGCTTTTTTGAAGTTTTCTGGATCCCGGACCGGCTACGCCGTCCGGGAAGCGTCAGCTCCCGAGGCCATTTCCCCAGGCTGCCCGCCTCTCACATCCTCACCATCCCAGCGCGCCGTGATGGCGGCGAGCGCAGCGGTGATCATCGCGGCGTCATCGACGAAGCCGGCGACGGGGACGATGTCGGCGACCGCATCAGTGGGAAGGACCAGATAGCCCAGCGCGGTCAGGCACATCGCCTTCACCCAGCGCGGCGTCTCCGGGCTCTTCAGGATGCGATAGAGACGGGATGCCGACTGGAACAGGCCATCGAGCCCGCTGATCCGGGTCAGTTTCGCGGCAAAGGCCTCGTCGCTGTAATGACGGGCATGATCGGTCATCGTCGGGAGCTCCGTTTGGCGTAGCTCGACTTATCGCGGCAGAATATGGCGAAAACGCGCGCCTGATAGCCAGACAAGAAAGGCCCGGCGCAATGGCCGGGCCTTTTGGAGTGCCTTGGACGTATTTCTTCCTTCCCCTTGATGGGGAAAATGGCGGTGGCGCAAAAATTCAATCAAGTGACATCCCGGCTGGCCCGCAGGGACAAGCCGGGACCTGAACGTGAAGCGCCCCGTTTTCAGGTCCCGAATCGCTGCGCGTCCGGGATGACGCCTTTTTTTTCGCGTCATCACCCGGTTTATCCGGGTGATCTCGTTCGGAATGAGATGCCCCGGACCGGCCGGGGCATGACGCCATAGATTGTAATGGGCAATCAGCCCACGATTTCGTCGTCGTTGAAGAAGTATTTGATCTCTTCGGCGGCGGTTTCCGGGGCATCGGAACCGTGGACCGAATTCGCCTCGATGGATTCGGCGAAGGTCTTGCGGATCGTGCCTTCGTCGGCTTGTTCCGGGTTCGTCGCGCCCATGACTTCGCGGTATTTCGCGATGGCGTTCTCGCCTTCGAGGACCTGGACCACAACCGGGCCGGAAATCATGAAGGAGACGAGGTCATTGAAGAAGGGGCGTTCCTTGTGAACCGCGTAGAAGCCCTCAGCCTTTTCGCGGGTCAGCTGAACGCGCTTTTGCGCGACGATGCGCAGGCCAGCGGCTTCGATCATCGCATTGATCTTGCCGGTGATGTTGCGCGCGGTCGCGTCAGGTTTGATGATCGAGAAGGTGCGTTGCAGCGCCATGGGAAATGCTCCGATTGGTTGGGGAGGAGGTCGGTGATTTGCGCGGGCTTATAGACGCGCTTCCCCGGCCTGTGAAGCCGTGATAGGCGCTAGCGCGCCATGCTGCACGTCAACGACCTCACCTTCCGCATGGAAGGCCGCCTTCTGATCGACCAGGCGACCTTTCACCTGCCGGCGAAATCCAAGATGGGCCTTGTCGGGCGTAATGGCTCGGGCAAGTCGACCCTGTTCCGCATCATCAAGGGCGAGTTGTCGGGTGAAACCGGCTCGGCGCGGATCCGCAAGGGCGCGCGCGTCGGCACGGTCGACCAGGAAGCACCCGGCGGACCGGAAAGCCTGATGGCAGTGGTCCTCGCCGGTGATTCCGAACGCCACGCCCTGATGGCAGAAGCTGAAACCGCGACCGACCCGGCACGCATCGCCGAGATCCAGACACGGCTGGCCGATATCGAAGCACATTCGGCTGAAGCGCGCGCAGGCGCGATCCTCTCCGGCCTTGGTTTCACAGCGGAAGAACAGCGCCGCCCGTGCAGCGAGTTCTCCGGCGGCTGGCGCATGCGTGTGGCACTGGCCGCGACGCTGTTCGCCCGGCCCGACCTCTTGCTCCTCGACGAACCGACCAACTATCTCGACCTGGAAGGCGCGGTCTGGCTGGAAGGCTATCTCAAATCCTTCCCCGGTGCCGCGCTGGTCATTTCTCACGACCGCGACCTCCTCAATGGAGCGATGGACCGGATCGCGCATCTCAAACAGGGCAAGATCGCCGTCTTTGAGGGCGGCTACGACAGTTTCGAAAAACAGCTTTCGGAAAAGCAGCGCCTGCAGATGAAGCTGAAGGCCAAGCAGGACGAGGAACGCCGCCATTTGCAGGCTTTCGTCGACCGCTTCAAGGCCAAGGCGTCCAAGGCTCGCCAGGCCCAGAGCCGGGTCAAACGGCTGGAAAAAATGCAGCCCGTGGCGACGATTATTGACGATCCGGTTGCGCCCTTCACCTTCCCCGATCCGCAGAAGCGCATGGCCCCGCCGATCATCCGGATGGAGGGGACCGAGGCCGGCTACGAGCCCGGCAAGCCGGTCCTGCGAGACCTCGACCTTCGGATCGACCCGGACGACCGGATCGGCATTCTGGGGCGCAATGGCGAAGGCAAGTCGACGCTCGCCAAGCTGATCTCTGGACGTCTTGATCCGATGGACGGGCATTTGCGCAAGCACAAGAAGCTCGACATCGCCTATTTCGCCCAGCACCAGATGGACGCCCTGCCCCCGGAGGTCTCGGCCTATCAGCACGTGGTGGATCGCATGCCGGACGCGACCGAGGCGCAGCGGCGCTCGCGCCTGGCGACATTCGGCCTGCCGCATCATTTGCAGGAAAGCCCGGCCAAACAGCTCTCGGGCGGCGAGAAGGCGCGCCTCCTGATGCACCTTATCGCCTTCGATGGGCCGCATCTCATTCTGCTCGACGAGCCGACCAACCACCTCGACATGGACAGCCGCGCCGCGCTCATCGACGCGATCAACGCCTATGAAGGCGCGGTCATCGTCATCAGCCACGACCGGCACCTCATCGAGAGCTGCGTTGACCGGCTCTGGCTGTGCGCCGGTGGTACGGTCGCGCCCTATGACGGCGACATGGAGGAGTACCGCGCCCAGTTCACCGGCCGCCCCTCCCGCGACAAGCCGAAAACCGCCGGTCAGGACGCCCGTGCCGAGGTGCGCAAGGACAAGGCCGAACGCCGCAAGGCGCGCCAGCCGTTGCTGGATGCGGTGCGCAAGTGGGAAGCCGAGGCCGAGCGTTTGCGCGGCGTGCTCGCCGTCATCGACAAGGGCCTCGCCGCGCCCGGCCTCTACGAGAAAGACCCCAAAACCGCGACCGAACTCCAGATCAAGCGCGCCAAAGCCGTCGAACTCATCGACGCGGCAGAAACAAAATGGCTCGAAGCCGAGGAAGCGCTGGAGGAGGCCAGAAGGGGCTAGGATTTTAAGCTATTATTATCGCTTCCCATCCTTTTAAGGCCCGCTTTGCGGGCACCTCAGGATGAGGGTAATAGACCTGCACTAACCTTCCTCATGCTGAGGTGCTGCGAAGCAGCCTCGAAGCACGCACTACCGCACCTCAACGACATTCAGGGCAGGACGGCCGTAGGTCCCGGCACGGTGGCCGGGACGGACTCTCTAATTCTGAGTCTGTTCGTTACCCGCAATAGACGTTCGTTACGCGGCCGTCGGCACTGAACTCGACATTGGTCTGAAAACCGCCTTCGCTGGTTTCCAGCGGAGCGATACCGGTTTCGTGCACCTCGAACGGGCGCGGCATGGAATTCAAATCAACCTCGCCGATGGGCTGACCGACGAGATGCTGGAGCGCTTCGGCCGGGCAGGTCGGCGCAAAGCCGTCCTCACTGAGGCCGTTTGCCGGCAGGACAGGCGTCTGCATTGACATGGCGGCGAGGAAGACGACACCCGCTACCGCGGCGGGAATCGCAAGAATGCGCTTGAACTGACTCATGTCCGTCACCCTTCATGGCGGTCCGTCCGTGGGATTCGGCCACAGAACGGAGACGCTCATGAAACGGGCCAACCCGGCAAAAAGTTCCCAGCACTTCAGCGGTTAGGGTTCAATTCCCGGAATTGGCCGGGTCGGTAAAGGTGGCCAGGATCAGCGCGGTCAGAAGCGCGATTTCGCGGTCGGGGTCGCCTTCATGGGGCAGGTAGAACATCGGGCGCATGACGCGGTAATCCATGCCCGCGATATCCGTGCCGTTGAGGCTGCGGATCACATAGCCCGGCACCCGGCCCGTCGGCAGGGCCGCACCGGAGAGGCGCTGTGTTTCGAAGCGCACTTCCCGTCCCTCATGACGCACGCCGCCTGCGCGTTCCGCCCGGGTCAGGCTGGAGAAGAATCCGCTCGACGACAGGGCGAGTTCGAACCCGCTGTCCATCGGCTGGCCACCCCGCTCGAACGTGCAGACATAGGACAGGTCTTCATGGTCGAAGGTGATGAAGCCGATCGTGAAATCGAGCTGCCCGCCATCACAGGCGATCGTCACCTCGCCGTCCTCGAAGCCCGGCCCGTTCACGGTCAGGGTCGCGCGGGCGATGTCCGACGAGCGCACGCCGAACAGCCGTGTTGAGCGGCCGCCGACGCGGAACGTCCCGTTCCACTCGCCCGCCGTCCAGACATTGGTGCCGTTCTCGCGCGACAGGCGCAGCTCGACCGGGTCGGTGCGCTCGATCATCGGCGTATCGGCTTGCGCAGCGGTACCGGCCGCAAGGGCCAGGGCGAGTTCGAGTATCATGGTTGTCCTCCCGGTTCAGACCGGCGGATCATACCATCCGCGCAGGGCTCACGCGCGGACAATCTCAAATCGGTGCTGACGCGGAAATGAACGGCGTCAGCCGCACTGCACGCGTTCGATATGGTCCCGGCGGTCGAGCCAGACCGTCATCCGGTCGGCGCGGTATTCCATCGTCACGGCGACACCATGCGGCACGACGCGGGTCGGGTGCGGCAGGGTTTCGGTATCGACTTCGCCAATGGGCTGGCCGACGAGGTGCTGATAGCTGTCCGCCGCGCAGGCCGGGGCATCGGGATCAACCGGATCGACCGGGTCTTCCGGCATGGTGGCGCAGGCTGCGAGGGCCAAAAACGACGCTAACGCTATCAATCGCATGTCAGTCTCCCGGTCATATCTTGGAAGGCCATAATCGATCCCCCTCTCCCTCCCCGCAAGCGGGTCCCCTCCCTCTCCCTCGAGGGAGAGGGTGGCGCGAAGCGCCGGGTGAGGGGGAATTCTAGGCCTTCTTCTCCCATTTTCCGTCTTCAGACTGTTTCCAGTAGGCGATGGACCGGCCCGCATCCTTGGCCTTGCGCCAGGCGTCCCGTGCCGCACCGACAGCGGTATCATCCCCGCCATCGAACAGGATGGCGCAACGCTCGAACGCGTCGGGGCGTTCCGGCATCAACCCGTCGATGGTGAACAGGACTTCGGCCGAATTGGCGTTATCTTCGGTTGTCGTCAGCAGGATGGGCTGGCGGTCCGGCGCGGGACCGGTCGCGAGGCCATGGGCGAGAAAACTCTCCTCTCGGAAGGTCCAGAGCTGGGCATCGAGCACGCCGAGGCGGTCCTCGGCGGGAGCACGCACCAGCGCCTTCCAGCCCTTGGCGAGCGTCTTTTCCAGCAGTTCGGGCAGCGCGTCGGCGAGCGTGGTCCGCTCGAGATGATAGAACCACAGCTCGCCGCTCATCACTGATTACTTCTCGTAATTGTCCCGCACGAAGCGGTCGAGCAGGCGCACGCCGAACCCGGTGCCGAATGTCGGCAGGCGTGCATCTTTCGAGCCCGGCCACATGCCGGTGCCGGCGATGTCGATATGGCACCAGGGCTTGCCATTCACGTGGCGCTGCAGGAACTGCGCGGCGGTGATCGAACCGGCGAGACGCCCTTCCCCGATATTCTTCATGTCGGCGACCGGGCTGTCGATCTGGCGGTCATATTCCGGACCGACCGGCAGGCGCCACACCTTCTCGTCGGACGCGAGACCGGCCTTGGTCAGGCCATCGGCGATCTTGTCGTCATTGGAGAAGATACCGGCGTGCTCGTGACCCAGCGCGATCAGGATCGCGCCGGTGAGCGTCGCCAGGTTGATCATGAATTGCGGGTCGAATTCCTTCTGCGCGTACCAGAGCGCATCGCCCAGGACGAGACGGCCTTCCGCATCGGTGTTGAGGATTTCGATGGTCTGACCCGACATCGAGGTGACGATGTCACCCGGACGCTGCGCATTGCCGTCCGGCATGTTCTCGACCAGGCCGATAATCCCGACCGCATTGACCTTGGCCTTACGGCCCGCCAGCGCGCGCATCAGGCCGACCACGGCGGCTGAACCGCCCATGTCGCCCTTCATCTCGTCCATGTTCGCGCCGGGTTTCAGCGAAATGCCGCCGGTGTCGAAGGTGACGCCCTTGCCGACAAAGCAGAGCGGCTTGTCGCCCTTCTTGCCGCCATTCCACTTCATGATCACGAGCTGGGATTCCTTGACCGAACCCTGGCCGACACCCAGCAGCGCATTCATGCCGAGCTTCTTCATTTCCTTCTCGCCCAGGATCTCGATCTCGAGACCGGTATCGGCGAGCTTGGCGACCCGCTTTGCGTATTGCGGCGGGTCGATGACGTTCGGCGGCTCGTTGACCAGGTCACGGGCCATGTCGACGCCATCGGCGACGGCTTCCCAGGACTTCCAGCTCGCCTTGGCGGCCTTCTCGTCGTCGGTGATCAGCGTGATGGTCTTCAGCGTCGGCTTCTTGGACTCTTCCAGCGTCGTCCGGTAGCCGTCAAAGCGGTAAGCGGCCATGCGGCAGCCCAGCGCGAAGCGCGACGCGCCCTCGCTGTCGGCCACGCCTTCCAGCGACACGGTCAGCGCGGTCTCGCCGCCGGTCAGCAGTTTCTTGACCAGTCCGGCCCCGGCGCGCTCAAGACCATTGCCATCGACTTTCGACTTGGTGCCGACGCCGAAAACGACGATCCGATCCGCGTCGACACCTGAAGGCGCAACGAGTTCGACGATCTCACCGGCCTTGCCGGTGAAGCGCGAGGCTTTCATCGCGCGGGTGATGGCTCCGCCCGCATCGCTGTCCAGCGCCTTGCCAACGACAGTCAGCGTCGCCTTGTCATAGGCGGCCACGGCAATGGAACCCGATGCAGAACCCGATGCGGCGAATTTGATCTTCATGGTCTATCCCTGAACGGCCTGCCGGCCCGTCGGGCCGGTTTGGGTGGTGAAAAACTTCGTGACGGCGGAAGTGGTATCCGATCGCCGGGTGATATAGAAGGCCGCAACCGCAAAAGTAATCCGACGCCGATGATTCTCGTACAGCGCTACATGTTCCGGCAATTGCTCGGCCCGTTCCTGACGGCGGCCGGCGCATTCGCAGGTCTGGCGTTGCTGACGCAGAGCCTGACCAATATCGAGCTGATCTCGGACTACCGCGAGACGGCGCTGACCTTTCTGAAGGTGACGCTGCTCGCCTTGCCCCAGCTGGTTGGTCTGCTCTCGCCGTTTGCGATCTTCATTGCCGCGCTGGTCGGCATCAACCGGATGATGAGCGACAGCGAGATCACCGTCGCCTCGGCTTCGGGCCTATCGCGCTGGGGCGTCCTGTCGCCCATCGTACGGCTCGGCGTGCTGGCCCTTGTCGCCAATCTCGCGGTCAATCTCTTCATCCAGCCCCTCTCCTACCGGGAGATGCGGGAAAGCCTCTACGAGTTGCGTACCGACGTCGCCGCGAGCCTTGTTCGCCCCGGTTCCTTCTCCCGGCTTGGCGCGGGCGTGACGCTTTATGCCCGCGAAACCGATGCCGGCGGGCGCATGCAGGAAGTCTTCATCAACGATGCGCGCGACCCGGACGGCACGTCGACCTATGTCGCGCGTGAAGGGGTGATCGTGCGCGCCGCGGACCGGCCGGTGATGGTGCTGCTCGACGGCAATGTGCAGCAGGTCGAGGACGACAACTCATTGAGTTTCCTGACCTTCGAGCGCTACGAGTTTGACCTCTCCGAATTCGTCGATGCGGCCCAGGTCCTGTTCTTCAAGGATTCCGACAAATTCCTCGATGAGCTCTTCTTCCCCGATGCCGCCTCGGTCGCCCGGGCACGCGGTGTAGAGCGGCTCTATGCCGAGGCGCATTACCGGCTGTCGGCTCCGATCTACAATGTCACCATGGTGCTGATCGCCGCGGCGGCCTTTTTCGGAGGCCAGCATTCCCGGCTCGGGTATGGCCGGCGCGTCCTGATCGCAATCGGGATTGCGCTGACCGTGCGGATGCTCGGCTTTGCCGCACAATCGGCAGCCGCAGACGATGCCGCGCTGAATATCGTCCAGTACGTGATCCCGGTCGCGGCAGGACTGGCGGCGCTGGTCATCATTTTCCGGCCAGCCCGGAAAGTCAGACCCCGACCGGCAGCGGAGGCCTGACGGCATGTTGCACCTGCCGCGCCGCCTTAGCCGCTATATCGCGCTTGAAACCCTGATCGGGCTTGCCGGAGCCGTCATGGTCATTGGCGCGGTCATCCTGCTCGTCGATTTCGTCGAGCAATCGCGCGCCATCGGGACGCGGGTCGAATCGATCTCTGCGCTCGACCTCCTGATGCTGACCTTCCTGAAAGCGCCCCTGTTGCTGGAAGAGACGCTGCCCTTCGTCTTCCTCTTTGGCGTATTGGCGACCCTGTTCCGCCTGAACCGCCGCAGCGAGCTGATCGTGATGCGGGCCTCGGGCTATTCGGCCTGGCGCATATTGAGCGCGCCCATCGTCATTGCCTTGCTCACCGGCATACTCGGAGCCACGGCGCTCAACCCGATCGGCGCGGCGATGAATGCCGAATTCGAGCGCCGGCAGGAAGCGCTGACCAGCATCCGAACCGATGTCGAAGCGGAAGACCCGGTCTGGCTGCGCGAAACGACACCTGAAGGCTTCACGGTGATCGCGGCGCGCGCACTCGACGAGAATGCACGGCGCATCCGCAATCCCTCCTTCTTCTTCTACACGCTGACCGAAGGCGGAGCCCCGGCCTTTGAACGCCGGATCGATTCGTCCCATGCCGATCTGAATGCCGGCTTCTGGGTTCTGGAGGACGCGGTCGAGCGTGCGCCGGGTCAGGACGCGACCGATCTCGGCGCGATCTCGATCCAGACCTTCATTGACCGCCAGGCCCTGTTCGAACGCTCCCGCTCACCGCGCGGCGTGGCGTTCTGGGATCTGCCCGGCCTGATCCGCTCGGCTCGTGCCGCCGGGCTCGACGCCAATCGCTACGAGCTGCGCCTGCATTCCCTGCTCGCCCTGCCGCTGACGCTGATTGCCGCAACGCTCATTGCTGCGGCAGCCACGCTGCGCCTCTATCGTCTGGGCGGCGCAGGAGCCTTCGCGCTCGCCGGCGGCATCTCGGGATTCGTGGTCTATTTCTTCCAGGAATTGCTGCGCTCCTTCGGAGCAACCGGAACCCTGCCGCCGATCACCGCAGCCTGGGCGGCCCCGGCCATCACTGCGCTGGTTGCGGCCATCTATATCGCCTCGACGGAAGACGGCTGACGCGAAGACGTGGACGCGCGCGCGGGCTTCCAGTAACCATGGTTTTGTAACGAACGCTTTCTTGACCCGCGTGGAGGAGTCGCCGATGGGGCTGAAAGCCCGCCTCGCCGGATTTGCGGCCTGCCTGGCAGTCGCCGGCACACCTGCCTTGGCGCAGTCGGACGAGGCGTCCGACGAGCCGGTCTATATCGAGGCCGATACGCTGATCCAGGACCAGGAAGCGGGCGTGTACTATGCCCGCGGCGAAGTCCGGGCCCGCCAGAATGACCGCACCCTTTATGCCGACGAGCTGGAATACCGGCCGCTGACCGGCCGTGTCATCGCGCGCGGCAGTGTCGCCATTTTCGGACAGGGCGCGCACCCGCAATATGCCGATGAAGTCGAACTCGACGACGAGCTCGGCGAGGGAATCGCGGTCGGCTTCGCGACCATGCTGGAAAACAATGGCCGGACGGCCGCCGCCTTCGCGGTACGACGCGACAACGGCTCGGTCGAACTGACCGAGGCCTATTACACGGCCTGCCGCCTGTGCGAGGAGTCCGGCCGGGAGCCAACCTGGCGCCTGCGGGCCGCCCAGGTCATCCAGGATGCCGACGACGAGATGATCTATTATCGCGACGTCCGGCTCGAAGTGCTGGGTGTCCCGGTGCTCTACTCGCCGGCCTTCGCCCACCCCGACCCCTCGATCGAGCGCCGGTCGGGCTTTCTGTTTCCCGGCTTTGGCGTGTCGTCCCGCCTGGGGGCCTTTTACCAGCAGCCCTATCACTGGGTGATTTCGCCGTCACAGGACCTGACAATCTCGCCGCGGCTGATGACGAATGTGCGCCCGCTTCTGGAGGCGGACTATCGCAAACGGTTCTGGTCGGGGCGAGTCGATTTCGAAGGCAGCCTGACCTATGAGCGCGAAATCGACAGCGATGGCGACCGCTTCGGCAACGAGGACTGGCGCTGGCATCTGTTCGGGGCCGGCCAGTTCGACCTGTCGGAAGACTGGCTGTGGGGCTTTGGCGTGCAGGCCGCGTCCGACGATCTGCACATGCGCCGCTATGACATCACCGAGGTCTATGCCAACGACACCGGCCTGCTGATGCCTGATGGCCGCCGCCTGCTGAGCCAGCTCTACGTCCAGGGCCGCGGCGACGATTATTACGCCGAACTGTCCGCCGCCTCGATCCAGAGCCTGCGTGAATTCGAGGACGACAATACGCTGCCCACGATCGCGCCGCTCGGTGAATTCCGTCAGACGCTGGAACTCGGCGACGGCTTTGGCCGTCTGCGCAACATCGCCTCGACCGTTGCGCTGACCCGCGACAATGGCGTCGATTACCGCCGTGCCAGCGCGGGAACGGACTGGCGGGCGCAATGGATTGGCGGGCCCGGCATGGTGCTTGAGCCGTTCGCCCGCGTCCGGGCCGATTATTACAGCTTCAACGACCTTCCCGGCGCATTGCCCGGTACAGCGGCTGCCGAGGATTCCTTCGGACGTGTTCTGGGTCTTGCCGGGGCCGAGGTGCGCTGGCCCTTCTTCCGGCCCGGTGAAACCACCGACTGGATCGTGGAACCGGTCATCCAGGGTGTCGTCGCATCCGATGCGGTCGAGGCCGGACGCATCGTCAACGAAGACAGCCAAAGCGTTGATCTCGATGAAACCCTGCTGTTCTCGGCCAATCGCGCGCCGGGCATGGATATCTGGGAAGAAGGCTCCCGCATCGCGTATGGCGTTCGGGCGACAGCGTTCTGGGGCGAATCCGGCGGACGCTTCCGCGGTTTCCTGGGGCAGAGCCGGCGGCTTGAGGGCACACCGGTCTTTGGCCCGAATACCGGCCTGTTCGATGACGAGTCCGACATCATTGCTGCAACCGAAGTCAATCTCGCTGGCTTCACCGGTGCCGCCCGCACCCGCATCGATTCGCAGGACGGCGACCTCAACCGGCTTGATCTCGTCGCCTCATACACCAGCGATCTGTTCACCGGAGCGATCCGCTACACCGGTTTCAACGAGGATCTGGCGCGGTTCGGACCGCAGCAGGAAGTCATCCTGTCGACCCGGACCCGCATCTCGGATAGCTGGAGCCTCGTCTACAATTTGCGCCGCGATCTGGAGATGGGCCTGTCCCGGACGCAGGAAATCGGCCTGCTGTACCGCGATTTCTGCACCGAGTTCGAAATTCTCTATCAACGCGAGAATCTCAATATCGGACCGCTTGGACCGTCGGAATCGATTCAGGTACGTATCAATCTGTTCACGCTCGGAGCCCTCGGTTCGGACGATTGACACAGCCCCAGCCGCACCGTGCGATTGCGTCGCGCGTCCCTTTGGTTATGTTCTGCTTCCGCTTAGACAAGCCTGATCAATCATGATGTTTCGCGACTGCTCCATTCTGACCTCACTGGCTGCGGCCGTGTCGCTCGCCCTGACCGCTCCGGTCGCGGCGCAATCCGGCGATAGCCGGTCTGTTGAAGGCATTGCCGCGCTGGTCAATGACGCCCCGATCACCACGGTCGATGTGCGCAACCGCATGCGCTTCATCATCGCCACGATTGGGGTCCAGCCGACGCCCGAAGCGCTTGAACGCATCCAGGCCCAGGCGATCCGGACGCTGATTGACGAGACGCTGCAGATCCAGGAAGCGGCCGAATACGAAGTCACGGTCGAACCGGCGGAGATCGACGAAGCGATCTGCGACCTCGCGGCGCGCAACAACGTGCCCTGCAACCAGATTACCGAACAGCTGACGCAGGCCGGTGTGGACCTGTCCACGCTGCGCCACCAGCTCGAAGCCGATATCGCCTGGCAGATCCTGGTGGGTGGCCGTTATGGCCAGCGCATCCGGATCTCGAACCAGCAGATCGAGACACAGCTGGAGCGCATCGCGGAGAGCGCGTCTCAGGCTCAGTACAATCTCGCGGAAATCCTGATCGAAATCCCGACCACCGCGGATGAAGGCGAGGCCCAGCGCCGCGCCAACGAAGTGATCAACGCCCTACGTCAGGGTGCCCCGTTCCAGCAAGTCGCGCAGCAATACTCCAATGCCACTTCGGCAGCGGCCGGCGGCGAAATCGGCTGGGTGACCGGCAGTCAGCTGCGCCCGGAAGTCGCGCAGGTCGCCGACATTCTCCAGCCGGGTCAACTGTCCCGGCCGATCCGTGTGCCGGGCGGCTTCATGATCATCGCCCTCATCGACAAGCGCGACGGGACGACGACGCTCCAGTTTGACCTGACGCAGGTCACCCTGCCCTCACGCGTCGTCACGGACGAAAGCGTGCGCCAGCTTGAGCGCGCGCTCGACCGCATCAACAGCTGCGAGGATGTGGACGCGGAAATCGCCGGTATTGATGGCGCGTTCTCGACCGCACTTGGCGAAATCAACGCCGATGCCCTGCTTCCCAATATCCGCCAGGCCCTCGACCCGCTCGGCAATGGCGAACACAGCGCCCTCCTCGAGACGTCTGTCGGACGGCAGGCCTTCATCGTCTGCTCCCGCTCCATCGGCGGGCCGGGCGTGCCGTCGCGCGAGGATATCGAGCAGCAACTGCGCGGACAGCAATTGTCCAATCTGTCGCGGCGCTGGCTGCGCGATCTCCGCCGCGATTCCACCGTCGAAGTCCGGTGACCGGCGGCCACCCGCCGATCGCCCTGACGATGGGCGATCCGGCCGGTGTCGGCCCGGACATCACCGTGAAAGCCTGGCAAGCCCTGCGCGCCAGCGGACCCGGCTTTTTCGTTATCGGTGACCCTGCTCTCTATGGCGATCCGGCGCGCACAATCGCCGCGCCCGCTGACGCTGCGGCTGTCTTTGCCGACGCCCTGCCTGTCCTGCCGCTGACGCTGGCTGGTCCAGTGACCCCAGGACAGCCGGACCGAGGGAACGCGCCGGCAACCATCACCTCAATCGAACAGGCCGTCTCTTGCGTGACGGACGGACAGGCCGCGGCGGTCGTGACCAACCCGATTTCCAAAGCCGTGCTGAAAGGCGCGGGCTTCACCCACCCCGGCCACACCGAATTCGTCGCTGATCTCGTTTCATCACTCCCGGCGCAGCGACCGCGAGGACCGGTCATGATGCTCGCCGGTGACGGTTTGCGGGTCGTGCTGGCGACCATCCACATGCCGCTGAAGGACGCCATCGCCTCACTGACCGGCGAGCGGATTTGTGATGTGGCGCGCGTGACCCTCTCCGCCCTCTCACGGGATTTCGGAATCACCAGCCCCCGCCTCGCCATTGCCGGTCTCAATCCGCATGCCGGCGAGGACGGACATATCGGCCGCGAGGAGATCGATATCATTGGGCCTGCCGCCGACATCCTGCGGGCCGAAGGTCATGATGTTGCCGGTCCCCTGCCGCCCGACGCCATGTTCCACGCCGAGGCCCGGGCGCGCTACGACGCCGCGCTCTGCCTTTATCATGACCAGGGGCTGATCCCCTTAAAAACGCTCGATTTCTGGGGCGGGGTCAATGTCACGTTGGGCCTGCCCATCGTGCGCACGTCGCCCGATCACGGCACCGCGTTCGATCTCGCCGGGACGGGCAAGGCCCGCGCCGACAGCCTGATCAACGCGATCGGACTGGCCGCAAAGATGGCGCAACGCCGGACCGCCGCATGAGCATCGATCTGCCCCCCTTGCGCGCGTTGATCGCCGAGCACGGCCTGGGTGCGGACAAGAGTTTCGGCCAGCACTTTCTGCTCGACCTCAACCTAACCGCCAAGATCGCAAGCCTTGCCGGAGACCTGTCCGGCAAGACGGTGATCGAGATCGGCCCCGGCCCGGGCGGGCTGACCCGCGCCCTGCTGGCCGCCGGTCCGGAAAAAATGATCGCGGTGGAAATGGACCGGCGTTTCATTCCGGCCCTGGAAGTGACGGGTGAGGCCTTCCCCGCGCCGCTCGACATCGTCGAGGGTGATGCGCTGACAGTCGACGACGCGGCCCTCGCCGGCCCCGGCGCAGTGATCGCGTCGAACCTGCCCTACAATGTCGGCACAGCCCTACTCATCAAGTGGCTGCGCGCCGAACCGGTCTGGTGGGACACCGCCGTCCTGATGTTCCAGCGCGAGGTCGCCGACCGCGTGGTCGCAAGGCCGGGCGAGAAAGCCTATGGCCGGCTCGCCGTCATCACCGCCGCGCGCGCCACGGCCCTGCTGGCGCTGAAAGTCCCGGCCCGCGCCTTCACCCCGCCGCCGAAGGTGGAGTCCGCTGTCGTGGTCCTGCACCCGCTGCCCGTGGACCGGCGCTTTACCGATATCACGGCGCTCGAAACCATCACCGAGTCTGCCTTTGGCCAGCGCCGGAAAATGCTGCGCTCCAGCCTGAAGACCGCGGCGGCGAAAGCGGGAACTTCGGCAGAAGCTCTGCTGTCTGAGGCCGGTATCGAGCCAACCGCCCGTGCTGAAACGATTGCGCCCGAGGGCTTCATGGAACTGGCGAGGGCATGGCGCGCGGCGCGAGGGTAATCCCGTGCTTGCTTTGAAGCCTGTTTGTCCTCCCCCCCTCACCCGGCCCTTGCGGGCCACCCTCTCCCTCGAGGGAGAGGGAGGGGACCCGGCCTGAAGCGATAGCGAAGGCTGGGGAGGGTGAGGGGGAAATCCCCCGAAAGAAGCCTAGTCCCGCTCGTTCATCAGCTGGTCGACGAAGCGCGACAGCCACGGCCGGCGGGTGCGGCGCAGGCGCTCGGCATGCAGGATACGATCAAGCTCCTCGAGCGCGCCGGCAAAATCCTCGTTGACGATGACGTAGTCATATTCCTCCCAGTGGGAGATTTCCGCCTCGGCGCGGGCCATGCGCCCGTCGATCACGTCTTTGGAATCCTGTCCGCGCTTTTTCAGCCGGTCTTCGAGCAGCTTCATCGACGGCGGCAGAACAAAGACCCGCACCACGTCATCGGGAGCCTGTTCGGCGAGTTTGCGCGCACCCTGCCAGTCAATGTCGAAAATGACATCACGGCCTTCCGACAGCGCTTCCTCGACCGGGGCTTTCGGGCTGCCGTAGTAATGTTCGAACACCCGTGCCCACTCGTAGAAGCCCTCGCCCGCGATCAGCGCTTCAAAGGCCGCGTCGTCGACAAAGACATAATCCTGGCCATCGACCTCGCCGGGCCGCATCGGCCGTGTCGTGGTCGAGACCGACAGGACCACATCCGGATTCTGGGCGATAAGACGTTTGGACAGCGTCGTCTTGCCCGCCCCGGACGGGCTGGACAGGACCAGCATCATGCCGCGGCGCCCGCCCCTGTGCCGGGGTGCCCCGCCCGCGCTATTCGACATTTTGTACCTGCTCCCGGAATTGTTCGACGGCGGCCTTGAGCGCCAGTCCGATAGTGGTGAGTTCGGAATCACCGGACTTGGAGCATAGCGTGTTGGCTTCGCGGTTGAACTCCTGGGACAGGAAATCGAGCTTGCGCCCGACTGGCGACCCGGCGGCGAGCAGGTCGCGCGCGCTGGCAATATGCGCCTTCAGCCGGTCGATCTCCTCGCGCACATCAGCCTTGCTGGCGAGCATGGCGATCTCCTGGGCGAGGCGCTCTTCGGGAAATTCGCCGCCCAGGAGTTCGTCGAGGCGGGCTTTCAACCGGTCACGGATGGCCTCCGGCCGTGTTGCCGCACTTGAGGCCGCCTTCGCGGTCAGGGTTTCGATCTCCGCAAGGATGTCCGCGAGAATGGCGGCGAGCGCCGCCCCTTCCTCACGCCGCGCCGCGACGAGCGTGTCGGCCGCCGTGCTGAAACTCGTGCCCATCGCGGTATGCAATGCGGTGCGTTCGTCCTCTCTGAGATCATCGTCGTCGGATTTGAGCACGCCCTTGATCGCGAGCAGGCCATCAAGCGTGGGCGGCGCGACCGTGCCGGCCTCCACCAGCGGGCGGCCAGCCTCGACGATGGCGGCCAGCTTGTCGGTGTCGATCTGAACCGATTGTGCGTTTTCATCGCGCTTCAGCGTCAGGGAAAACTGGATATTGCCGCGCGAGAAGACCGATTTCGCCGCGTCACGCAGCGCCGGCTCCAGCGCTTCGTGACCGGGCGGCAGGCGAAACCGGGCTTCCAGCCCCCGTCCATTGACGCTGCGGCCTTCCCAGACCCAGTGCCAGGCCCCCAGCGCACCTTCGGCGCGGGCAAAGCCCGTCATGCCTGACAGCGGGGCGGTCATTGTCCGCCCTGCCCGCGCTGGCGCTCGATCCGGCGCCAGTTGGCGACATTGCGCTGGTGCTCGCGATAGGTCGCGGCAAAGGCATGTCCGCCCGTCCCGTCCGCGACGAAGAACAGGTCGTTGGTGTCCAGCGGATTGAGCACGGCGGCAATGGAATCGCGCCCCGGATTGGCAATGGGACCGGGCGGCAGGCCGTCATTGTGATAGGTGTTGTAGGGGTTGGCCGCGTTGTCCAGTTCGGACCGGCGAATACCCCGGCCCAGCGGCTCGCCCTGCGTGATGCCGTAGATAATGGTCGGGTCGCTTTCCAGGCGCATGCCGCGACGCAGCCGGTTGACGAAAACCGCCGCGACGCGCGGACGCTCCTCGGCGACGCCGGTTTCTTTTTCGACGATGGAGGCGAGGATGATCGCCTCTTCGCGCGTATCAAAGGGAAGGTTTTCCGCGCGTCCTTCCCACAACGCGTCGAGCAGGGCCTGCTGGTCGGCGCGCATGCGGTCGATCAGTTCCTGACGGGCCATGCCGCGATCAACCAGGTAGGTCTCGGGCAACAGCGTGCCTTCCGCCGGAATCGCCTCGATCTCGCCGGTCAGGACCTCGGCGGCCTCGACCACGCGCACGATCATCGCCGAGGTCAGCCCTTCGGCGAAGGTCACGGGATAGCGAACCGTCTCGCCAGAGCGCAGCAGATCGTAGATCTCCTGCATGGAGGCTCCGGCGGGAACCGCATACTCCCCGGCGCGTAGGTCGCGGTCGCCGCCGTCGATGGTGACCATGGCCCGGAAGATGCGGGCATCAGTGATGACACCGTCGTCCTCCAGCTGGTTGGCGATGCGGATCAGACCCGAGCCGCGCGGCAGCATGACAACGGTCTCTTCAGCCGCCGGACCGGCCTCGGCGAATTCCTTGTTGAGCCACCACCAGCCACCGGCCGCGACACCCGCCGTAGCCATTGCCAGAACGCCCAGGATGCCGAACAGGACACCGAAAAGGCGCAGGACGGAAAAGCCGCGTTTCTTGCCGGACTCGGCCATGCGTGACGCCTTCTGGCTGGGAACAATCAGGTTGCTTGCGTGAATACCACGGAGGCATTGGTCCCGCCGAATCCGAAGGAGTTCGACAGGGCGGCCCGCACCGGGCGTTCCACGGCCGTGTGCGGCGCGAGATTGATCACGGTTTCACAGGACGGATTGTCCAGGTTGAGCGTCGGGGGACAGACGCCATTGCGAATGGCGAGGATCGAGAAGATCGCCTCGACCGCGCCTGCAGCGCCCAGCAAATGCCCGATCGCCGACTTGGTCGAGGACATGACCAGGTCCTTGGCCGCGTCCCCGAAGAGGCGCTCCACGGCGCGGAGCTCGATCTCGTCACCCTTGGGCGTCGAGGTGCCATGGGCGTTGACATAGTCGATGTCCGCCGCCGTCAGTCCGGCGCTGGCGAGCGCAGCTTTCATGGCGCGGAACCCGCCATCGCCATCCTCGGCCGGGGCCGTAATGTGGAACGCATCGCCCGACAGGCCGTAGCCGGCCACCTCGGCGTAGATTTTCGCGCCGCGGGCCCTGGCGTGTTCGTATTCTTCCAACACGACGACGCCCGCCCCCTCGCCCATGACGAAACCGTCACGGTCACGGTCATAGGGGCGCGAGGCCTTTTCCGGCGTGTCGTTGAACTTGGTCGACATCGCCCGCGCGGCCACGAAGCTCGCCACGCCGAGGCGGCAGATCGCGGCTTCGGCACCGCCCGCGACCATGACATCGGCGTCGCCATACTTGATCAGCCGCGCGGCATCGCCGATCGCGTGCGCACCGGTCGAACAGGCCGTGACGACGGCATGGTTCGGGCCTTTCAGCCCGTGCTTGATCGAGACCTGGCCCGAGATCATGTTGATGATCATGCCGGGAATGACGAAGGGCGAGAGCTTGCGCGGACCCTGTTCATGGAGCAGGACCGAGGCTTGGTAGGTGGTTTCCAGCCCGCCCGTCCCCGATCCGATCAGCACACCGGTCCGGGTCTGGTCTTCTTCGCTTTGCGGCGACCAGCCGGCATCGGCCAGCGCATCGTCGGCGGCCGCAATTCCGTAGAGAATAAATTCGTCGAAGCGCTTGCGTTCGCGGGCGCTCATCACCGCGTCAGGGTCGAACGCGCCCTCATAGTCCGGGCTGCCGCCACCGCGTCCGTCCACCCGGGGCACAATGCCCGCAATGCGGGCGGCCAGGTCGGACGTCTCGAAATGTTCGATGGGCCTGATGCCCGATTCGCCGCCGATCAGCCGGTTCCAGACTGGAGCCACCCCGCATCCGAGCGGGGTGACCAGTCCGAGGCCTGTAACAACAACACGGCGCATGGGTCGCTGGATTAGCCGACCTTCTCTTCGATGAATTTCACCGCATCACCAACCTTGTTGATGTGCTCGGCCGCATCATCCGGAATCTCGATGTCGAATTCCTCTTCGAACGCCATGACCAGCTCGACATTGTCGAGCGAGTCCGCGCCGAGATCGTCGATGAAGCTGGCGTCAGCCGTCACTTTTTCTTCCTCGACGTCGAGGTGCTCGACGACGATTTTCTTTACCCGGTTCATAACGTCAGACATGTCGAAACCCTTCAGTTTATGCCGCTGAACACTCTAGGCGGCGATGTCCCGGGCGGGAAGTGCCAATCACACGGCACGCCGCCCAATTCGATGATGTGCGGCGGCTGGTATCATGTAAATCCGCCAGTGACCAGTGATTGAGTGCCGGACCGCAGGACGGTCCGAATCGTCCGTCAGATCATGGCCATACCGCCGTTGACGTGCAATGTCTGGCCGGTGACATAACCCGCTTCGGCACTTGCGAGATACACAACGGCGGCGGCGATATCGTCCCCGCTGCCCAGATCGCCGGCCGGGATTTTCGCGAGGATCGCCTCGCGCTGCTGCTCATTGAGAACATCGGTCATCGGCGAGGCGATGAAGCCCGGCGCAACGCAGTTCACGGTGACACCGCGAGCCGCGACTTCCTGGGCCAGCGACTTGGAAAAGCCGATCATGCCGGCCTTGGATGCGCAGTAATTCGCCTGTCCGGGATTACCCATAACGCCAACAACCGAGGTGATGCCGATGATCCGGCCCCAGCGATTTTTCATCATGCCGCGCATGGCCGCGCGCGACAGGCGGAAATAGCTTTCGAGGTTCACTTTCAGGACCTGGTCCCAGTCCTCGTCCTTCATCCGCATCAGAAGGCCGTCCTTGGTGATACCGGCATTGGCAACCAGGATATCGAGCCCGTCCATCGCGTCGGACGCTTCTTTCGGCAGGGCGTCAACCGCCGCACCATCAGACAAGTTGCACGGCGTGACATGGACCCGGTCGCCGAGTTCGGCGGCCAGCTCGTCGAGCTTTTCCTTGCGGGTGCCCGAGATGGCGACCGTCGCGCCCTGCGCATGCAGTGCCCTGGCGATGGCTCCGCCAAGGCCGCCCGTTGCGCCAGTGACCAGCGCCTTCTTTCCATCGAGTGAGAACATGGAATTCAGTCCTTCTATGTCAGGGAGGCGGCAAACGCCTCGAGATCTTCCGGCTTGATCAGTGCAACGCCACTCGCATCCGGCGCAGTGCGTTTCAGCATTCCGGTCAACACCTTACCGCCGGCTTCCACGAAGGTGTCCACACCACCCTCGCCGGCCATCCATTCCACGCTTTCGCGCCAGCGCACACGGCCCGTCACCTGCTCGACGAGTAGCTTGCGGATCACGCCCGGATCGCTTACCGGGCGCGCCTGCACGTTGACCACGACCGGAACCGACGGGGCCGCGATGTCGGCTGCGGCGAGCGCCTCGGCCATGGCGTCGGCGGCGGGCTGCATCAGGGTGCAATGGAAGGGGGCCGAGACCGGCAGCGTCATCGCGCGCTTCACGCCCATCTCCTGGGCCTTGGCGATAGCGGCATCCACCGCGCCGGTCGAACCGGAAATGACGATCTGTCCCGGCGCATTGTCATTGGCGACCTGGCACACGCCATGTTGCGCTCCGGCTTTCGCGGCGGCTTCGGCGGTTTCCATGTCAGCCCCGATCAGGGCGGCCATCGCCCCCTCTCCGACCGGGACGGCCTTCTGCATGGCCTGACCGCGCAACTTCAAGAGCTTCGCGGCATCAGCAATCGACAGCGAGCCGGCCGCGGCGAGCGCGGAATATTCGCCGAGGCTGTGCCCGGCGACGAAGGCCGCCTTAGACAGGTCGACACCAAACTGACCCGTCAGCGTACGAATGACAGCAAGACTCGCGGCCATGATCGCGGGCTGGGCATTCTCGGTAAGGGTCAGGTCCTCGATCGGCCCATCCCACATCAGGTGGGAAAGTTTCTGGTCCAGCGCTTCGTCGACTTCCTCGAAGACGCGCCGTGCATCTTCGAACGCGGCCGATAGGGGATGGCCCATGCCGACGGCCTGGCTGCCCTGTCCGGGGAAGACGAATGCGTGGGTCATGTGTGGCCCTCATCAATGCAAAACAGTGGAGTCGGTTCCCCGCGTCGATAGACCGGCGCGCAGGGCGGTGGCAAGCTGGCCGCGGATATTCTGACCTCCAACGGAGCCCCCATGCGCACGCCTCTGCACCGCCGGCTTCTCTATGCAGGTATCTTTTTCGCTACCGGCGTGCTGGTCCTGACAATTGTGGCGGAAATCGCCGATCCGAGGGAACGCTGCGAAGAACGCGGCGGGACGTGGGTTGTTGATGGGCGCTATTGCCAGGAAGCAGGCGAGCCCTCGCGCACGCGGGCCGATTAATCTCGCCCGGATAAGGGCGACCGCTTGCCGGCATCTCCGTGCGTAGCTATTTTAGCTAAAATAGCCATACTGGGTGTTAGTCATGAAGACCTATTCCGCGACCGAGGCGAAGAACAAGTTTGGCCAGCTGCTCGATGACGCCCAGCGCGGGCCAGTGAGGATCGAGAAGCACGGGCGCGCCTCGTCCTACCTGGTTTCCCAGGCGGACTACGATGCACTCGAAGCGCAAAAGGTCCGCGAACTGCGCGAGATGCTCGCCGAAAGCCAGCGCGACTACGAGGCGGGCCGGACGGTTCCTATGGAACAGGTCCATGCCGAGGTCCGCGCGATGCTGGAACAAGCCAAGCGCGATGCCGAAGGTTGATTATTCGCAGCGTGCCCGCACGGCGATAAAGGACATCGGCCTTTATACGATTCAGACTTGGGGTGCAGCGCAGGCTGACGCCTATGTCAGCGACCTCCTGAATCGTATCGAAGCCGCGATGCAATGGCCCCAGGCTGCGCCGAAAGCGATGTTCGAAGGGCGGCCCGTTCGCAATCTCATCGTTCGTCACCATGTCGCCTACTACACGATCGAGCCGGACCGGATTCTGATCCGCGCCATCATCCACGAGAACCGGATGCCCGGCACACTGCGCGACCCGGCCTGACTGGCTTGCCCCGGCACGCGCTTTGGCCTATACGCGCGCCTTCGATTGGCTGCGGTCCTCGATCCACCGGAAATGTGTGCGCTGTGCACACCGGATCAGGAGCCACCGCTGGCGGTGCTCGACCCTTCGGCCCGCACCAGCGCCGCAGCCTGAAAGAGAGGGAGCCAATGGCTTTATACGAACACGTGTTTATTGCGCGTCCGGACATTTCGCCCGCGCAAGCCGAGAGCCTCGTCGAGGAACTCAAGACCCTCATCGAGGAAAAGGGCGGCAAGACCGGCAAGACCGAATACTGGGGTCTGCGCAATCTCGCCTACCGCATCGCGAAGAACCGCAAGGGCCATTACGGCCTCATCGATATCGACGCCGAACCGGCCGTCATCGATGAGCTCGACCGCCTGCAGCGCCTGTCCGAAGACGTGATCCGTCACATGACGATCCGCGTCGAAGAGCACACCGACGAGCCGTCGGCCGTGCTGTCCAAAAAGGACGACCGCCGCCGCCGCGAACAGCGCCGCTAAGCGATCAGGAGAGAGAAACAGATGTCTGACGTCAGCATTTCCAACATTCCTGCGCGCCGGCCCTTCATGCGCCGCCGCAAGGTCTGCCCGTTCTCCGGCGAACATGCGCCGGCGATCGACTACAAGGATCCGAAACTCCTGCTTCGCTACATGTCCGAGCGCGGCAAGATCGTTCCGGCCCGCATCACCGCCGTTTCCGCGAAGAAGCAACGCGAACTGGCCCGCGCCATCAAGCGCGCCCGCCAGCTGGCCCTGCTTCCCTACGCGCTCGACTAGGAGGCAACCATGCAAGTCATTCTGCTGGAACGCGTGGAAAACCTCGGCGCCATGGGCGACGTGGTCACCGTGAAGAACGGGTTTGCCCGCAATTATCTCCTGCCGCAGGACAAGGCCCTGCGCGCGACCGACGCCAACAAGGCCCGGTTCGAGCGCGAGCGCGAAATCCTCGAAAAGCGCAATGCCGAGCGCCGCGACGAAGCCGCCAAGAGCGGTGAAGGCGTGGACGGCGAGAGCTATGTCCTGATCCGTCAGGCGGGCGAAAACGGCCACCTCTACGGTTCGGTTACCTCGCGTGACGTCGCCGAAGCGGTGTCCACCGACGCGCTGAAAGTCGGCCGCAGCCAGGTCGTGCTCGACATGCCGATCAAGACGCTCGGCCTGCACGAGGTCCGCATCCGCCTGCACCCGGAAGTCACCGTGACCGTCACCATCAACGTGGCGCGGACCGAGGACGAAGCCGAACGCCAGGCCGCCGGCGAGGACGTCATCGCGACGGCCGCCGACGAGGATCGTGCGATCGCCGAAGCCCAGGCTGCCGAGCTGTTCGAAGCCGGTGCCGAGCCCGACGAGCTGGGCGAAGGCTCCGACGATACGGCCGAAGCCGAAGCGGCCGACGCCGCTGGCGAGGACGAGGAAGATTAGTTTTTTCTTCCTTGTACGGATTAAAGGCGGGCCGCATTGCGGTCCGCCTTTTTCGTTTCCGGTCGACTTTTCCACAGAGTGGCGAGAAAACTGTGCACGAACCGATATCACGCCTTGAGGCGGCCACATGACGGGCCTAGACAAGGCCCATGAACCTGCCCGCCCTCGCCCCCGCCGATGAACCGGAATTTGACGCGGCCCCGCATAACCTGGAGGCCGAACAGGCGTTTCTGGGCGCGCTTCTCTACGATAACGAGATGTATCACCGGGTCGCGGACTGGCTCAAAGCCGCCCATTTCTATGACCCGGTGCATGGCCGCATCTATCAGGCGACAGCCGACCGGATCAGCCGCGGCGCGCTGGCTGATGCCATTGTCCTGAAGACCGATTTCGAGCGCGATGGCGGCCTGCAGGAAATCGGGGGCGCGGCCTATCTTGCCGTGCTGCTGGAAAGCGCGGCCGACAGTGTCGCGGCGGTCGAGTACGCCACCCTCGTCTATGACCTGGCGCTGCGCCGCGAACTGATCCGCGTCAGCGCGGAACTGTCCAAGGATGCGGTCGACAGCCCGCCGGAAACCCATGCCCGCATGCTGATCGAGCAGGCCGAACGCCGCCTGTTCGAACTCGCCGAAAGCGGCGGCGGGTCGCGCGGTTTCGTCAGCTTCAAGGATGCGCTCGCCGAGTCTGTCGAGATGGCCGCCGCGGCGTTCGAGCGCGAAGGCGGTCTCTCAGGCATTTCCAGCGGCATGAAGGCCATGGACCACAAGCTGGGCGGTCTGCACAGCTCCGACCTCATCATCATTGCGGGCCGTCCGTCGATGGGCAAAACCGCGCTCGCAACCAACATCGCCTTCGATGTCGCGCGGAACTATCAGTACGAAGTCCAGCCCGACGGCACGAAGAAGACCGTCAGCGGCGGCGTCGTCGGTTTCTTCTCGCTGGAAATGAGCGCCGAACAGCTCGCGACGCGTCTTATCGCCGACTACACCGGCATTCCCGGTTTCATGATACGGCGCGGCGAGATTGACGCCGCCCAGTACGAGGAAATCCGCGACGCGGTGCTCGAGATCCAGGGCCTGCCGCTCTATATCGACGATACCGGGGGCCTGCCCATCGGTGCGCTGACGGCGCGGGCGCGGCGGCTGAAACGCCTGCACGGGCTCGACCTGATCGTGGTCGACTACCTCCAGCTTTGCGGCGCGTCCGCCGGCAAGCAGAGCCAGGGCCGGGTGCAGGAGATTACCGAGATCACGCAGGCACTCAAAGCGCTGGCCAAGGAACTCAGCGTCCCGGTCATCGCCCTTTCGCAGCTCTCCCGCCAGGTCGAGCAGCGCGAGGACAAGAAGCCCCAACTCTCCGACCTGCGTGAATCCGGCTCGATCGAGCAGGACGCGGACGTAGTGATGTTCGTCTATCGCGAGGCCTACTACAAGGAACGCGAGAAGCCGAAGGAAGACACGCCCGAATACCTCGCCTGGGAAGAGGAATTCCGCCTCATCGAGCGTCAGGCCGAAGTGATCATCGGCAAGCAGCGTCACGGCCCGATCGGCACGGTGAAGCTGGCCTTCGACGGTGCGCGCACCAAGTTCTCCGATCTCGACCCCGTGGGCCGGTATGAAGACAGCGCCCGCTGAGCGCGGACCGCATCCCCGCCTGATCGTCGATCTCGGTGCGATCCGGGCCAATTACGCTCAACTTCAGTCCATCGCGCCCGGCACGTCCGTCGGGGCGGTGGTCAAGGCCGATGCCTATGGTCTCGGCGTCGATCGCGTCGGCCCGGCGCTGGTCGAGGCCGGGTGCCGGCATTTCTTCGTCGCCTCGACCCGCGAAGGAGCCGAGCTGCGCGACGTCCTCGGCGACGGCCCGGACATCATCGTCTTCAACGGGTTCTGGACGCCGGATATCGACACGCTGAGGGGCTGGTCGCTGATTCCGGCCGTGAATGATCCCGGCCAGTTCGCGGCGCTAGAGGCGCACGCGCCCGACCTCCCCTTCTCTCTCCATGTCGATACCGGCATGAACCGGCTCGGTCTTGAACCGGACGACGCCATCACCATCGCAGACCGGGCGCGCGCGCTCGATCTGCGCCTGGTGATGAGCCATCTCGCTTGCGCCGACGAGCCGGGCCACCCGTTGAACGCGGCCCAGCGAAGCGAATTCGACCGGGTTCTCGCCGCCTATCCCGGCGTGAGGGCGAGCCTTTCCAACTCTGCCGGCACGCTGCTGGGCGCGCTTTACCAGTATGATGTCGTCCGGCCGGGCATAGCGCTCTATGGCGGCGCACCGAGCCTTGAGGGCACTAATCCCTTCACGTCCGCTGCGGCGATCGACGCGCCCATCCTGCAGGTGCGCGACATTCATCCCGGCGATGCGGTCGGCTATGGCGCGACCTTCACCTCCGGCGAGGACCGCAAGGCCGCCATCGTCGCCTGCGGCTATGCCGACGGTCTGTTCCGCGCGGCGCAGGATGGCGGCTATGCGATGCTGGGTGACCAGCACCTTCCCGTGATGGGCCGGATCTCGATGGACCTGACGACGCTCGACGTCACCGGTGCAGGCGATGCGGCCAAGCCTGGGGCCTATGTCCGCTTCATGGGCTCCGAACTCGAAGCCCTCGCCAGCGCGTCCGGCACAATTTCCTACGAGCTTCTCGTCCGCCTCGGCCGGCGGTTTGAACGGGTCTATGAGGGGTAGTGGCTGCACCCCTCTCCCCTTTTAGAAGGGGAGAGGGTCAGGGTGAGGGGTTGGTTCAAGGTCGAGCACGAACCGGCCCGGCCCCCTCACCTCAATCTTCTCCCCCAAGGGGGAGAGGAGGAATAGCGTCGCAGAACATTAGTAGAACATCAAGACGCGGTCTGATACAGAGACGACAGCCAGTCTGGTCCAACCGAATCGCGTGCGAGTGCCCATGGCCCGAACCGAGAATGTCTTTGTCTGCCAGTCCTGCGGCAGTGTGCAGCCGAAATGGTCGGGGCGCTGTGACGCCTGCGGCTCGTGGAACACGCTGGTGGAAGAAGCCGGGTCAGCTCCGCTTGGCACGGCGGCCAGCGCGCCCAAGCGCTCCGGGCGGCGCGGCAAGCTGGACCTCGTTGAGCTTGGCGGCGATGCGCCCGACCCGCCCCGCCTTTCCACCGGGATCGACGAGTTCGATCGGGTCTGCGGCGGCGGGCTGGTACCGGCCTCGGCGGTTCTCGTCGGCGGGGACCCGGGTATCGGCAAGTCGACGCTCTTGTTGCAGGCGATCGCCCGCCTCGCCTCGGGCGGGGCGAAGGCGGTCTATGTCTCGGGCGAGGAATCGGTGGGCCAGGTCCGCCGCCGCGCCCGGCGGCTGGGGCTGGCTGACGCGCCGGTCGCGCTGGCGGCAGAAACCGCGCTGGTCTCGGTCCTCGACGGGCTGAAGGCGGAAAAGCCGGACATCGTCGTCATCGATTCGATCCAGACCATGTGGACCGACCAGCTCGCCGCAGCACCCGGCACGGTGGCGCAGGTGCGCGCCTGTGCCCAGGAGCTCACACGCTTCGCCAAGAAGACCGGCGCGGCGGTGATTCTCGTGGGCCATGTGACCAAAGACGGGCAGATCGCCGGACCGCGCGTGGTGGAACATATGGTCGATGCGGTCCTCTATTTCGAAGGCGAGCGCAGCCACCAGTTCCGCATATTGCGCGCGGTGAAGAACCGCTTCGGCCCGGCTGACGAAATCGGCGTGTTCGAAATGGCCGATGCGGGCCTGCGCGAAGTCGCCAACCCGTCCGCCCTCTTCCTCGACGGACGCGGCGACCCGGCCTCGGGCGCGGCGGTGTTCGCCGGAATGGAGGGCACACGCCCGGTCCTGACGGAAATCCAGGCGCTCGTTGCCGCCTCCCCGCTCGGCACACCGCGGCGGACGGTGGTGGGCTGGGATTCAGGACGGCTGTCCATGGTGCTGGCCGTGCTCGAAGCGCGTTGCGGGCTGGGGTTTGGCGGCAAGGATGTCTATCTCAATGTCGCCGGGGGTTTGCGGATCGGGGAACCGGCGGCCGACCTGGCCGTCGCGGCGGCCATCATCTCCTCGGCGCTCGATGCCCCCCTGCCCGCCGACATGGTGGTCTTTGGCGAGATCAGTCTCTCTGGCGATATCCGGCCGGTGGGCCGCAGCGAGGCGCGAATGAAGGAAGCGGCCAAGCTGGGCTTTTCAAAAGCCATCGCCCCGCCGCCGGTCGGAGAAGGTGAACCACCCATTCGCATCGACTCAGTGAAAAGTGTTATGGAGCTTGTCGGGCGCATTGAAGCGCTCAGCGCGTCATAACACAGGAGTATCCGGGGATGGACGGTCTGAGCCCCTTTGACGGCATTGCGCTGCTCATCCTCATTGGCTCCGGCCTGATGGCGCTGGTGCGCGGTTTCGTGCGCGAAGCCCTCTCCATCACCGCCTTTGTGGCCGCAGCCCTGGCGTCCTTGTGGGCCAGGCCCGTCTTCATCGGGCTGGGGCGCGAATTCATTCCCAACGATCTCATCGCCAATATCGCCGTGCTGGGCGTTGTCTTCGTCCTGGTCTTTCTCGCGGTCAGTTTCGTGACCGGATCGCTGACCAAGAAGACCAAGGAGGGCGAAGATGTCGGCGTGGTCGACCGGGCGCTGGGTTTCATCTTCGGGCTCATCCGGGGGCTCGTTTTCCTTGGCCTGCTCCTCATTGTCTTCGCCTCGGCGACGCCGGGCGGTACGCCGCCGGGCTGGATGGCCGAGGCGCGCATCTACCCGCTGGTCAATGCCTCGGCCCGGGCGCTGCAATCGCTCGCACCGGAGGACTCGCGTATTGCGCGGACTTCGCCCATATCACCGGCCAATGAAGAGGGCGACCGCGACGACGGCACCGCCTATGACCGCAACGAGCGCGACCGGTTGGATGATCTCATCAACCGCGCCGGCGAGGATGACGACGGATGACACTGCCCAGTCTCACCTATGACGCCGCCACTGACCGTCCGCGCGAGGAATGCGGCGTGTTTGGCGTGCGCGGCGCGCGCGATGCGGTCCTGCTGACCGCGCTCGGCCTGCACGCCCTTCAGCATCGCGGGCAGGAAAGCTGCGGCGTCGCCACGCACGATGGCGCGCGCTTCTACACCGAACGCCATATGGGCCTCGTGGGCGAGAATTTCGCCGGGGCCGATACCGCCGCCCGCCTGCCCGGTACGGCCTCGATCGGCCATGTGCGCTATTCGACGCAGGGCGCGACCGTGTTGCGCAATGTCCAGCCGCTCTATGCCGATGTGCGTGGTGGCGGCATGGCGGTCGCCCATAACGGCAACCTCACCAATTCGCGGTCATTGCGCGACGAGCTTGTCGCCAATGGTGCAATCTTCCAGTCGACCAGCGATACCGAGGTCATTCTTCAGCTTGCCGCGCAATCCAAGCGCGCCAAGTCCGCGCAGCGTTTCCTTGACTCGCTCAAACAGATTGAAGGGGCGTTCGCCCTCGTCGCGCTTGTCAATGACAAGCTGATCGGCGCGCGCGATCCGCACGGCATCCGCCCGCTGATTATCGGCGATCTCGACGGTGCGAACGTGCTGGCGTCGGAAACCTGCGCGCTCGACATGATCGGTGCCAGCTTCGTGCGTGAGGTCGAGCCCGGCGAGGCCGTGATCTTCAGCGAGGACGGGATCGAAAGCAAACGCTTCGCTCCGGAACACCGCGCCCGCCCCTGCGCCTTTGAATACATCTATTTCGCACGGCCCGATTCCGTCATTGGCGGGATCAGCGTCTACGAGACCCGCAAGGCGATGGGCCGCCGGCTCTATAAGGACGCGCCCGCCGAGGTCGACGTCATCGTCCCGGTCCCGGACTCTGGCGTTCCGGCCGCCCTTGGCTATGCCGAAGCGGCCGGCGTGCCGTTCGACCTCGGGATCATCCGGGGCCACTTCGCGGGCCGGACCTTCATCCAGCCGACCCAGGCCAAGCGCGATCTCGGTGTGCGCCGCAAGCACTCGGCCAATGCCGCCGCCCTGCGCGGGAAACGCGTCCTCTTGGTCGATGACTCCATCGTGCGCGGTACGACGTCGCGCAAGATCGTGCAGATGGTCCGCGATGCCGGAGCCAAGGAAGTCCATTTCCGTTCCGCCTGCCCGCCGATCACGCACCCGGATTTCTACGGTATCGACATGCCGATGCGTCAGGAGCTGATCTCGTCGAGCATGAATACCGAAGAGATCGCCAGGACGCTTGGCGCAGACAGTCTGGGGTTCCTCTCGCTCGACGGCCTTTATGAAGCGATCCTGGGCGAAGCGCGCGACGAGGAACGCCCGCAACTCTCCGACCATTATTTCACCGGCACCTACCCGACCCGCCTGCGCGATCATGACAGCGCGCTGTCGGACAAGGACCGGCAACTCTCATTTCTGGTGGAAGCATGACAAAGAAACCGCTCGAAGGCCGCGTCGCACTCGTCACGGGAGCCTCGCGGGGGATCGGCTATGCGCTCAGCCTGTCGCTGGCCGAAGCTGGCGCTCACGTCATCGCGACGGCGCGCACGCAAGGCGGGCTGGAAGAGCTGGACGACGCCATTCGCGAAGCGGGCGGGTCGTGCACGCTCGTTCCACTGGATCTCGCCAGCCCGGACGGGATCGAGAAACTCGCCGCGATCGTGACGGAGCGCTGGAGCAAGCTCGACATCCTCATCGCCAATGCCGGCGTGCTGGGCAAGCTGACGCCTGCGTCTCAGCTGTCCGCACAGACCTGGAACGAAGTCTTCGCGATCAATGTCATCGCGCCCGCGCGCCTGATCCGCGCGTTTGAACCCCTGCTGCTGAAGTCCGATGCCGGACGTGCCGTCTTCATGACGTCAGGCGCGGCGCGCGGCCGCAAGGCGTTCTGGGCGGCCTATGCCTCGTCCAAAGCGGCGCTTGATGCGCTGGTGGAAAGCTGGGCGAACGAGCATCTCGGCTCGCGGCTCAACATCAATCTCGTCAATCCGGGACCGATGCGGACCGCGATGCGGGCGAAAGCCTTCCCCGGTGAGGATCCCGAAACCCTGCCGGCACCAGAAGACCTCGCCCCGCTCGTGCTGGAACTGGTCACGCCGGAGTCCACAATGCACGGCAAGACCGTCGATTTTCCAGATTGGAAGAAGAGCTAGGGGCTAACCCCCGCTCCCGCCGCGATCGCCGTCGGCATAGGGGTTCTTGCCTGATTTCACGATCAGACGGATCGGCACGCCGGGCATGTCGAATTCCTCACGCAACCCATTGATAAGATAGCGCTTGTACGCGTCGGGCATGGCCGCGGCGCGCGAGCACATCAGGACGAAGGTCGGCGGGCGCGATTTGGTCTGCGACATGTATTTCGGTTTGACCCGGCGGCCATTGACGGCGGGCGGAGGATGCCGGGCCGTCATGTCGCGCAGCCAGTCATTCAGATCGCGTGTCTTGATCTTGGCCGACCAGTTGCGATGCACATCGGCGACCGCCGGCATGATGTCCTCCAGGCCCTTCTTTTTCAGGGCCGAGACAGGAATGAGCGGCGTGCCCTTGGCCTGCGGCAACAGGCGTTCGAACTCGTAGCGCAGATCCTTCAGTGCGGCGGTGCGGTTCGGGACCGTGTCCCATTTCGACAAGATGACGACGAGACCCCGTCCTTCGCGCACGACGAGATCGGCGATGTGAAGGTCCTGCTTTTCCAGCGGACGTTCCACGTCGATCAGGACCAGCACGACTTCGGCGAATTTGACCGCGCGCAGCGTGTCAGCCGCGCTCATCCGTTCAAGACGATCGGCGACCTTGCCGCGCTTCCTCAGGCCCGCCGTGTCGTGAAAGCGGACCCGCTTGCCGTCCCACAGCCAGTCGACGGCGATGGCGTCGCGCGTGATCCCGGCTTCGGGGCCGGTAATCAGCCGGTCCTCGCCGAGCAGGGCGTTGATCAGCGTTGATTTGCCGGCATTGGGACGCCCGGCCACCGCGATACGTAGCGGCGGGGTGTCGCCATCATCTTCGTCCGGCCCAACATCACGGTCGTCGAACCCGTCCAGCTTGCCCGCGACGGCGGCGTAGAGTTCGCCCAGGCCTTCGCCATGGGCCGCTGACATCGCGACCGGATCACCGAGCCCCAGCGCCCAGGCCTCGTTGCGTCCGCCCTCACCGGCCCGGCCCTCGGCCTTGTTGGCGATCAGCACGACCGGCTTGCCCGAGCGGCGGATCAGATCGGCGAAGGTCTCGTCGAGTGCGGTCACACCCGAGCGCGCATCCACAACGAACAGGCAAAGATCACACGCCGCGACGGCCGCTTCGGTCTGGGCGCGCATTTCGCGTTCCATGCCGGCCGCGGCCAGGTCATCGAACCCGGCAGTGTCGATCAGGCGCAGTTTCAGATCGCCCAGCCGCCCGTCCGCCTCGCGGCGGTCGCGGGTGACGCCGGGCTGGTCGTCAACAATGGCCAGCGGCTTGCCGGCCAGACGGTTGAACAGCGTCGACTTGCCGACATTGGGCCGGCCGATAATGGCAATCTTGGGCGCAGCCATGAAAGGCTCTGCTTTTCTGCTCTGGCGCGCGTTATCGCAGGGCGATCAGGCGCGCGTCGTCGGTCACCACGTAAATGGTCTCGTTGACGATGATCGGCGCGACATAGACGTCATCGCCGAGGCGGATGGTGTTCTGGATCGCACCGTTCGTGGCCGAGAGTATGACGGCCTCGCCGTGCGAACCCGCCAGGAACAGGCGGCCGCCGGCCAGGATCGGACCGCTCCAGGCGATCCGGTCATTGCGGTCTTCGGCATCTTCGAAAGTCGCCAGCTCGGTGATCCAGCTGATCCGGCCGCTGGCCCGTTCCATCGCCACGACTTCGCCTTCTGTGGTCACGACGAAGAGATAATCACCCGCGACCCAGGGGGCATTGAGGCCGCCCGCAGGCGCGTTCCAGATCCGCTCGCCGGAGCGCAGGTCAATCGCGGCCATCAGGCCGGAATGGTTCATCACATAGACGGTCTCACCGGCGATGATCGGGCTGCCCGCCACGTCATTGATTTCCGAGATCGGGGTCAGGCCGCCGGTCCGCGTCAGGGCATCGGACCAGAGCGGATTGCCGTTCTCGACCCGCAGGGCAACGATCTCACCCGAGGCGTAAGGCACGACCAGCGTATCGCCCAGTACGGCCGGGCTGGGTGCGGTGATCAGGCGCGCCGGCTCGACGATGCCCTGGTGGGTCCACAGCACGTCCCCGGTGTTGGCATCGAGTGCATACAGCTCGTTGTCATCTGTCGCGGCAAAGACCCGCCCGCCGGTCGCCGTCGGCGCGGCGTGGAACGGCGTCAGGCTTTCGGCGCGCCAGATCTCCTCACCCGTGGTGGCATCCAGCGCGACCATGAAGCGGTATCCGGCATGGGCGTAGATGCGCCCGCCATCGTAGGCGATGCCGCCCCCGAACGACATGCGGTCGCGGCGGCTGCCCGAACGCAGGCGGCTTTCCCACAAACGGTCGCCGGTCTCGGCATTGAGCGCGCTGACCACGCCCTCGGCATCCATGACAAAGATATTGCCCTCGGCCGCGATCGGACGGGCATTCAGACGGCGATTGCGGCCCGAACCCTCACCGATGTCGCGCCGCCACACGACCGCCAGCGGGCCGGTCGCCTGGGTATGTTCCAGCGCATGGGTGGGATAGCCGTCGGGCTGCGGCCAGACCGTGTTCACGTAGGCCGTCGGCAGCTGGACCGGGCGGTTGGCCAGCTCGGGATCAGTCTGGAGCGACTGTTCGAACGCCAGAATGGAAATGCGGCCATCGGTCGGCGCGGCCGGGCCCTCATCATTGCGCTGGAAGACGTTCAGCCGGTCGGCGGTGTTTTCAATCGTCGAACAGGCCGAAACGGCCAGGCCCAGGATCGCGGTCAGCGCGATAAACGAATGACGGGTCTTGATCATGGATTGGGGTCCTCTTGCGCGCCGTCATTGACCGGCTCTTCGCGGGGCATATTCAGCTCGGGCATCGTGTCGTCGAAGGGGCTGTCGTCACCGGCGTCGCCTTCACCGTCCTGGCTGAGGCCAAGACTGAATTCGCTCTCGGTGGCCGCTTCGTCCTCGACAGCGCCAGCGGGGTCGGCCGCTTCAGCGGCGTCCTCGGCCCCTTCGGGGTCCATCTGGTTGGTCACGGCCAGCGCGGCGTTGGCCCGGGCAGCGGCCCCTTGCGGCGCATCCACCGAGTAGATGATCGCTTCAAATGCCTGGCGCGCCGCATCATGATCCCCGGCCTGCATCGCGCTGATGCCGATGGCTTCCTGGGCGAGAAAACGATAAGGCCGGTCCTGACCTGTCAGCGGCGCGAGCCGGTTGGCCAGGTCGTCCGGCGAATAGGCTTCGAACTGGGCCCAGACGGCCTTCAGCGTCGCAAGATCAGCGATGATCGGGTCAGACGTGCGCGCGGCGGCATCCTCGAAGAAACCGGCGGCGGCTTCACGGTCGCCCTCTTCCAGTGCGATGGCACCACGGCGCATCAGCGCGAGCGCGGCATAACCATCGGGACCGTTCGCTGCGATATCCTCAAGCTCGGCAGCGGCCGCGGACATGTCGTTGGCTTCGTAGAAATCGACGGCTTCGGAATACTCTTCGGACGCGGCCTGTTCCTGCGATGTGGACCAGGCTTTCCAGCCTTCATAGCCCGCAACAGCGAGAATCAGCGCAGCGGCAGCGCCGCCAACCCAGGGACCATAGGTCCTGAGCCATTCCTGATACTTGTCCTTGCGAAGTTCTTCTTCGACTTCGTTAAAAATATCGGCCACTTGGGGGTATCCATACGCTGATTGCCACGCCGGGCGCGGACCCTAGACGCAGCAGGCTTTCCGGGCAACAGAGCTTAACCGTCTGAAGCGGGAACTCCATGCATTCGATTGCACCATCCTGTCACCATTCCATGGGCTTTCGAACCAGATGTCCGCTTTTTCCCATCAGAGTGTCCGGAAATTGTGCTGCAGCGAGCCGAGCTGACGTGGCGTGTCGGACGAAAGACGCGGCATTCCTCATGCGGCGTCCGGGATTGGAATCGTCCAGCCAGATCAGGCCAACCGGTTTGCCCAGATCGTTCTTGACCATTCTCATCGGCTCGCACAGGTCGGAATCCTGAGACAATACAAGCGCAACATCATACTGGTCCTGCCATCCGTCGTGGAGCAGAAAGGAAGCGAGGTTGACGTCCGATCCCTTTTCCTCCGTGTCATGTATTTCGACGTACTCACCATCACGGCCGACAGTCGGACGAAACTTGGTCTTGGTAAGGAACCGGCCGTAGTGAATTTTCAGTTCAGGCAGGGTGGATAACGCATTCAGGTACATCTGTTGTCGTCGCGGAGCACCAGGGTTACCCGCCCGCGAACTGACACGCGCCGTGAAATACCGGGCGCGGACGATCCTGTCGTCCTCATGGAGAAGCTTGCGAGCCAGAGCGATGGGATCGAGCCATTTATGCGTCGTTCCCTTGAGTGCGCGATAATAGAGGTTGAAACCATCTATGTAGATGCTGACGCGCATGAAACCGCCGTAGAAACAGCAAAGGCCGCGCAAGTGGGAACCTGCAACGGCCTTTGAACCGGCGGCACGCCGCCAGCGGGTATGGGGAACATATACGCCCCCTATAGTACAACGTCAATATGCAATCCTAGATAGACTTAACCGTCAGACGGCTTGAATTCATAGGTCTGCGCAGCTTCGGGGAAGCGGCGCGCGCGCACGTCGTCGGCATACTGGCCGACGGCGGCATCGACCTCGTCACGCAGGCTGGCATAGCGTTTGACGAATTTCGGGGCCCAGTCGAAGAGGCCCAGCATGTCCGGTGTGACGAGGATCTGCCCGTCACAGGCGGCCGACGCCCCAATGCCGATGGTCGGGGCTTTTACCGCTGTCGTGATTTCGCGCGCGAGGTCCTCTGCGACACCCTCGATGACAATGGCGAAAGCCCCGGCCTCGTCGGCGGCTTTGGCTTCTGCAATAGCGCGGTCGCGCTCGGCCTGAGACCGGCCCTTGGCGCGGAAGCCGCCATCATTGAGCGCGGCCTGGGGGCGCAGGCCGACATGGCCCATCACCGGAATGCCGCGCTCGGTCAGGAAGCGGACCGTCTCCCCCGCATAGGTGCCGCTCTCGATTTTCACCGCCTGTGCACCGGTTTCGGCGAGCGCGCGAGATGCGCTGGCAAAGGCCTGCTCGGGCGAGGCTTCATAGCTGCCAAAGGGCAGGTCGATGACGACAAGCGCCTGTTTCGCGGCACGCATCACGGCCTTGCCGTGCAGGATCATCATGTCGAGCGTGACACCGATCGTGGTGTCCATGCCGTGCACAGCCATCCCCAGCGAATCCCCGACCAGCAGTACGTCACAGTGCGGATCGAGCAGCGCGGCCATCGGCGCGTCATAGGCCGTGAGACAGACCAGCGGCTCACCCCCCTTGCGGGCGCGAATGTCGGGCACGCCGATACGCTTCTTTCGGGTCTGGGCAGACATGAAAACGCCGCTCCTTGGTCGCGTGGCGGTCAGGAGCGGCGGAGACTAGTCCAGATGCTGCGCCTGCGAAAGCGCGGCTTGTGCAGGCTGGCTAGATGCGCTTGGGCAGGATGAAAGCGAACCCGCCGATCATCAGCGCGAGGACCGTGGTGGCCATCACTTCCGGCGAGGCGATGGCGGCGAGCTGGGCGGTCCAGCCTTCGGCCGGGATCTGAAAGGTGTTGAACAGGCCTTCGAGCTGCGTGCCAGCGATGGCCGAACCGGTTGATCCGGCCCCGCCGAGAATGATTGCCCGACGGCGGACAGGGTGGGACATGCGCGCCTTGACCTTCTTCACGAAGGCATCGGCCTCGTCCTCGCCCGGCTGGGCTGCGGCAAAGGCCGCGCGAAGTCTTTCGTCGAATGCATCATTCATGGTCATCACGCTACCGCCTCCGCGGTCTCGAAAAAGGCTTTCAGCTTCTCCCGTCCCCTGTTCACGTGGGATTTGACCGTCCCGAGCGGCATTCCCGTGGTTTCCGCCGCCTCAGAGTGCGACATTCCGCAGGAAAAACATAGCACAATGACAGTGCGCTCGTCCTCCTTGAGCGTAGCCAGTGCGCGGTCGAGATCGACGACGGAGCCCATGTCACGCGGGGCTTCGGTGTCATCGACATCGCCCTTGAACTTTTCCATCGCCCGTTCCGTCGCCTTGCGTTTGCGCGCGGCCATCAGGAATTCGTTGTAGGCGATGCGGCAGAGCCAGGACTTGAACGACCCTGCGCCGGTAAAACTGCCGATTTTCTCGAACGCTCTTATGAAGGCGTCTTGAGCGAGATCCTCGGCAAGGGCGCGGTTCCGACTCATCCGGGCCATCATGCCCCGGATCAGGCCCTGATGGCGGCGGACGAGTTCGCCGAAGGCGTCGTTGTCGCGTGTCGCAACAACGAGAGCCACCAGTTCTTCGTCCGACGCCTTCATGGAACCGACCTGACCTGACCTTAGCCTTTACGCGTCGTCGTCGTTGGACTTGTCGCGCATGAATACGCCCATGATGATGAGCGCGACGCCGACAAAGCCCGGGAAGGCTGCGACACCGGTCATGATGACAAAGGCTTCTTCCGCGTCGCCGCCATCAACGGAACCGATCGTGTAGCCCAACGACACGAAGGCCAGTGCGATCGAGACCAGGATGATACCCCAGCGGATGTCGCCGCCCTTCTTCTTGCGTTCGACGCCGAGCGCGCGAATGGTTTCCGGCGTCATCTGCTGACCGGACTGGATCGCGCTGCGCACGGTTTCCAGAACTTCGCGGTTTCGCCGCGTGCGGTTGGACACGATGACCCACACGATCAGGACCACAGACCCGAATATTGTGGCGGGGACGAGAATATCAGGACCCATAATTCTTCTCCTTCGGTTTCTTGCCGGCGGCACGACCAGGGGCCGCCATTGCCCCCTAGATGCGCCGGGGTCACGAATTGGATGCGTCAGCCGATGATATCGACGCCAAAGAGGATCGGGTGCAGGCGGGCGAAGATCGCCGACACCAGTGCGCCGGCCACAATCGCCGTGACATCACCGCCCCAGCCCTTGGGTGCCGGCTTGCCACCACCGCGTATGTAGGCCGCAATGAGAGACAGGCCCGACCAGGCAAAAAAGCTGGCGAACAGCACCACGGATGCCTGCTCGCCATTGGCCATCAGGTGCGTTCCCGACCAGATGAAAACGGCGAGCAGCATCGGGTGACGCAGGACTTTGCGGATATGGCTGGGCGTATAGGCCGCGGCCAGCAGGATCAGCGACAGCGGTATGGCGAACAGGGCGAGCGTCCGCGTCCATTCCTCGGGGTAGTAGAGATTGGGCGTCGGGTGCGCCTGGATCTTGCCGAAAATGATCAGGGCCAGCCCGACGACGGACAGAACGGTATAGATCAGTTTGTAACCGCCCTCGCCTATGGCCCGGGCGAAGAGCGCACGCAGCCCCGGTATCAGGCTGACCGAATGCATTCCCAGAAACAGGGCGAGCCCTGTTATCAGCATGACCATCGCGAATCCCCCCTCGCGCCCACTCTGGTGTTGATTATGCCCGAGTCGGCCCGAACACCGGAATCAGCCTCAACAGGCGGGGGGCCAAGACCCCCGCCCCGGCGACCACGGCCGCCAGAATGACCAGCGGCAGGACCGGCGTTCCGCCCAGGTCCGGAACAAGCGGCGCCAGTGTCCAGGCAATGGCTCCCACGGCGATGGCGAGCGCGCCGCGCCGGACAATGTCCCGCCGGAAGTCCTGCGCGGCGATGGCTTCGGCCACCCCGAGCACAAATGCCGGGTCGCGGGCTGGCGGTTCGTCCTGTGCGAAGAAGGCGGCAAGCGTGTCATCTGTCGTCATCTCTCGTCTCCCAGCGCTTCGGCCAGCCGCGCCCGGCCCCGCGCGATATGTGATTTCACGGTTCCGACCGGCATGGACAGCGCCTCTGCGGCGTCATTATGTGACCAGCCGCCCGCGAGGCAAAGCGCGACGCAGGCGCGCTGGTCCGGCGTCAGGGAGTCCATGGCGTCATTCAGCGCCATTGAGTCCTCCCGGCTGATGCCTTCGGGCCGGGTCTGGTCTTCTGTCCGGTCCCACTCGGCTTCGCGCGCCTTGCGCCGTCCGGCGGCGCGGGCCGTCTGTGCCGCCTGATGCCAGGCCATGGCGAACAGCCAGGACCGGAAGGCGTCGGTGTCCCGCAGCTGGCCCAGCCGCGTCCACGCCGCGACAAACACCTCCTGGGCCAGATCATCGGCGAGCGCGGGGTCGCGGCAGACGCGGCGCAGAAAACCACGCAGCGCCTGCTGATGCCGGTTCACAAGAACGCCGAAGGCCGCGTCCGAACCGCCGCGTGCGGCACGGACGAGCGCGGCGTCGGCCGCGCCCGTCTCCATCAGCCCTTCCGCCGGCCGCCGAACATCCCGCTGACCAGAAAGGCCAGCGCCAGCACGCCCAGAACAGCGGCCACGAAGTAGAGTTCTTCCTCGACACCGCCCAGAATTCCGAGATATCCCGCCACGGCGAAGACACCCGCCAGACCGGTGAACAGGACAACCAGGAAGGCATTGCTGCCGCGCGAATGGCCCGAACTGTCGTCACCGCTGCCGGTCCAGTCGTGGCCGTCGTGATTGCTGCCGTCTTCCAGGCTGGCGACGAGGCTGGCCGGCGGTTCCTTGCCGGCCGCGGCATAGGTCTTCAGGAGTTCGATCTTCGATTTTTGTTGCTTGTAGTGCAGGAAGCTCGACCAGCCTTGTGCCACGAAGAACGCCAGCGGGAAGAGCAGCCACCAGAAAGAGCGGAAAATATCGCCAAGCTGGTCCATCGATCAGGTCCTTTCATCACCTCGCGCTCCCCCATGGGCGCGCTGTCATGACGTTGTTGCCGCCACGGTTACGATTGGATGCAGCCCGGCTGAATTTTATTCGTCCGTGTCCGGTGACCGCAGCCGGCAGCACCCCTCATAGAGCGCGTGGCCGGTCTGGTCATGGCGAATCAGGAGGATGGACCAGGCGTAGGGCAGATCACTCATCCCGTCCGAGCAGAGTTCGGGTGTGAGCAAGGCAAGGCCGCTGCCGCGCAGACCGAACATCCACGGCCAGGGGCGGCTGCGCGCGGATTCGGACTCGCTGATCTCATAGGTTTCGCGCTCGATTTCGAAATCGCTGTAGATGCCCGCTTCGCCGGTCAATTCGAGTGACCAGAACGGTTCGGTCCCCGCGCAGATAGTTCCTGCGGGTATCGGGCTGTCGCCAATCATCGTCACCTCGGCGGGGGACGCATAGGCGAGATTGATCCAGCCGCTGCCCTCTTGTATCGCGACGAGGCCCCAGCGCGCCTCACCGATCTGCCGGGTCGCGGCAATTTCAATCGGTCCGGCACCAGGGGCCAGCGTCCCGACGATTTCTGACCCCGCATCCGCGTCGGCGCGGATATTGAGCACATCGTCGCTCGCGACATTGTCGACCGCCACCCAGGCCGGGGCCTCGATCGGCCGGTCCTGAGCGTCAGACGTTTCTGGCGCACCACAGGCGGCAAGGACAATGACAAGGCTGACGAGGGCGAATGGGCGCATGACATCTCTCCCGGTGAGTCCGGGAGGGAGACTAGCATCGAATGGCGGCCACGTCAGACAGCTGCGGCTTCATGGTCAGGGCAGTCAATCCGCAGGCCCGAATCCCCGAATGGCGCATCGACGAAACCGCAATGGTGAGGCCGGGCGGATCCGGCGTATCGGTTCGGCTGGAAATACCGGCAGGTCAGGCATTGCCGCTGCGGGTCGATACCGCCCTGCTCCTGCAAGGTCCGGATGACCTGCGACACGCCCCGCAGAAGGGCGGTCCTGTCGTCCGCGGGTAGTGCGGCAACAGCGTCTTCAAGAAAGCCGGGCCAGCCCTCCACCCCGTTTGCGACCGTTTCACCCTCGTCCGTCAGCGTCAGGATGGTCGCGCGGCGATCCGTGCCCCGGACCTTGGCGACAAGGTTGCGGGCGACAAGCGCCTTGACCGTTTCGCTGGCCGAGGGGGCGCTGACGCCCAGGCCACGCGCCAGCGCCGTCAGACCAACGCCATCCGGTGAGGCCCCGATCAGGGCAAGCGCGCGCGCCTGTGTCGGTGTCAGGCCCAGCTCTGCGCCCTGCTGCCAGGCCTGGCTGCGCAACGCGTCGCCGATCCGGGCCAGGCCGGTGCCGATCTGGCGGGTCTCGGAAGTGGATTTGCGCGAAGGCATATAGTTCGGACTCCTAATCGTCTTGACTCGTCACCGGCATTTAATTAGCACTCCTAATTGTTAGAGTCGATGCCAGCGGGCGGCTCGGCTCCTCTCCCCCAACGCGCCCCGCCAGGACAGTGACATGAAAGACAAAGCCATTTTCTACCACGCCGGTTGCCCGGTCTGTGTCGACGCCGAACGCCAGCTTGCCGATGCGCTGGACCGCAACCGGTTTGACGTCGAAAGCGTGCATCTGGGCCAGGAGGCGGGCCGGATCGCCGATGCCGAGGCCGCCGGGGTGAAGTCGGTGCCCGCCGTTGTGCTGGCCGGACAGCCCTTCCATATCAATTTCGGCGCTGCGCTCAGCGATCTGAAATAGTCCGGTCCATCGACAATCCGGAGCGGCGGGTCCCGGCCACGCTGCTCCGGACGGAGGCTTTAGACATGGCACATCCATTCCGCCCCGCACCCGACTGGACCGTCTCGCAGTGGTTCAATGCGGACGCCACCCCACCCACGCTGGCGACGCTGCGCGGGCGCGTCATCGTCCTTAGCGCGTTCCAGATGCTGTGCCCGGCGTGCGTCGAGCACTCCATTCCGCAGATCCGCCGCATACGCGAGCTGTTTTCGCCCGACACGGTGGCCGTCATCGGACTACACACCGTTTTTGAACACCATGACGCCATGACACCAACAGCCTTGCAGGCCTTTCTTCACGAATACCGGATCAGCATTCCGGTCGGCGTCGATGCGCCCGACCCGGACGGGCGTTTCATGCCCCAGACTATGCGCCGATATGATCTGCAAGGCACACCATCGACCCTTCTGATCGACCGGGCCGGCCGCTTGCGGCGCAAATCCCTGGGCCATGTCCCCGACCTGCGGCTGGGCGCGGAAATCATGTCCCTCGTGGCCGAGCGTGAGGACGCGGATCCTGCTGATCCTGCCGCCGATAGCGAGGCCACCGGACCGCATTGCACGCCGCCAAGCTGACCTGGACCATGAAGCGTTGCCCCCCTCCTTCCTCTTGATGGGGAAGGCCTGCCCTCGACTGGATCGGGGGTGGCTGACGCGGAGCGTCAGACGAAAGGGGTGGGAGACTGTCGCTCCCTTGCGTTTCCCACCCTCTCCGTCCGCTTCGCGGCACCCTCCCCCACAAGGGGAGGGAGAAAAAGCAGGATTGTCTCACTTTTTCCCTCTCCCCTTTCCAAGGGGAGAGGGTCAGGGTGAGGGGTTGTTGAAAGGTCGAGCGCTTGCTTGCCCGACCCCCTCACCTCAATCCTCTCCCCCTAGGGGGAGAGGAAGTACCCTACCAGTGCGGCGGCTTCTCGCTCGCCGGGGGCGGTGCCTGGGCTTCCAGCGCGCCGATGCGGTCGGCGGAGGCTTCCAGCCGCGCAGTGAGCCGGTCGATCTCGCGCTGCTGGCGCGCGATCACGTCGCTCAACTCCTCAAGCATGCGCGCCTGCTCGGCGACATGGGATTCCAGATTGGTCAGGCGGGTCTCGGGTGTCATGGCAGGTCCACAGGGCTATTTTGACCAGGCAGGTGCGCCGTCTTCCGGCCCGGGTCAAGACCGGCCCAGGGCATAAAAAAAGGCCGGACGATCGTCCGGCCTTTCTTCATAGAGGCAGGTGGCGCAGCGTGTCTGCGCAGCGCCTAAGCCAATCAGGCCGCGCGCAGATTGTCCGCGGCGGACTTGCCGGTGCGCTTGTCGGCGACGACGTCGAAGCTGACCTTCTGGCCTTCTTCGAGGGTCGGCATGCCGGCGCGTTCAACGGCGGTGGCGTGAACGAACACGTCGGTCGAGCCATCTTCCGGCTGGATGAAGCCGAAGCCTTTGGTAGTATTGAAGAATTTAACGGTACCTACAGCCATGACGATTTCCTTTCAATCGGTCACGAAAACAACAGGCCACGCCAGCCGAGTGCCGGCGGGTCCTGACAGACGATTTTGGAAGGAAGTCAGTCGATGGCGTGCACCGCACACCGGAATCATTCGGCAAACAAGATCGTGGGGCAGTGTCTAAGACCGGACTGTGGCCGAAACAAGGGCGGACAGAAAACGGTCCGGTTCAGGCGGGGATTTCCCTCGCCCCTTTTAGATGGGGAGAGGGCCGCCGGTGAGGGGTTGGCTCAAGGCCAAGCTCAATTCTGCCGCCCCCCTCACTTCAATCCTCTCCCCCCGGGTGGGGAGAGGAGGAAAGCGGGCCGTTCTGGAGGGCGAGTAGCACTGCCAGTGCAACACGACGCGCCCCGGTTTTGCGTCAGCAAAGACCGGGGCCCAGAGCGACACTGACTGGATCCCGGACATCGGCTGACGCCGATTCCGGGAGGCGTCGGTGGCAGGCGTGCCCTGCCCCTACTCCCACTCGATCGTGCCGGGCGGTTTGGACGTCACGTCATAGACGACGCGGTTGACGCCGCGGACCTCGTTGATGATGCGCGTGGCAACGCGGCCGAGGAAGTCGTGATCGAAGGGGAAATAGTCCGCCGTCATGCCGTCGACCGAGGTCACGGCACGTAGCGCGAGGACATGGTCATAAGTGCGCTCATCGCCCATCACACCGACGGTGCGCACGGGCAGCAGCACCGCGAAGGCCTGCCAGATCGTGTCATAGAGCCCGGCCTTGCGGATTTCCTCGATATAGATGGCGTCGGCTTTGCGCAGGATGTCCGCGCGCTCCTTCGAGACCGCGCCGGGAATGCGGATAGCAAGGCCCGGCCCCGGGAAGGGGTGGCGGCCGACGAAGCTCTCCGGCAGGCCGAGCTCGCGCCCGAGCGCCCGCACCTCGTCCTTGAAAAGCTCACGAAGCGGCTCGACCAGCTTCATCTTCATGCGCGCGGGCAGGCCGCCGACATTGTGGTGCGACTTGATCGTCACCGACGGGCCGCCGTCGAAGGAGACGCTCTCGATCACGTCCGGGTAGAGCGTGCCCTGGGCCAGGAAATCAGCCCCGCCGGCCTCTTTCGCCCGCGCCTCGAACACGTCGATGAAGAGCTTGCCAATGGTCTTGCGTTTCGCTTCCGGGTCGTCGATGCCGTCGAGCGCGGAGAGGAAGCGCTCGCCCTCGTCGGCATGGACCAGCGGGATGTTGTAGTGGTCACGGAACAGCGTGACGACTTCCTCGGCTTCATTCAGGCGCATCAGCCCGGTATCGACGAAGACGCAGGTCAGCCGGTCACCGATCGCTTCGTGTAAGAGGACCGCCGCGACCGAGGAATCCACCCCGCCGGAGAGGCCGCAGATCACCCGGCCTTCGCCGACCTGCTCGCGGATTTTGGCAATCGCCTCGTCCTTGAAGGCGGCCATCGTCCAGTCGCCGCGCATGCCCGCTATTTCGTGTGTGAAGTTTTTGAGCAGCAGCGCGCCGCGCGGCGTGTGAACCACTTCGGGGTGGAATTGCACGCCATAGAAACGCCGCGCCTCGTCGGCGATGGCGGCAAAGGGCGCGCCGCGCGAGGCCGCGACGACATGAAAGCCTTCGGGGATGGAGACGACGCGGTCGCCATGGCTCATCCACACGCGTTCCTCATGGCCGACCGGGCCGAAGCCGGCGAAGAGCGGGCTGTCGGCAGTGATCTGGATATCGGCGCGGCCGAATTCGCGCTCGTCATGGGGTTCGACCCGTCCGCCGAGCTGGGCGCACATCGTCTGCTCGCCATAGCAGATGCCCAGCACCGGCACGCCGCGTTCAAAGACGCTCGGGTCCGCCTTGGGGGAATTCTCCCAGTGGGTGGAGTGCGGCGACCCGGAGAGGATGATCGCCTTCGGCGCGTAATCCGCGATGAAGGCTGCGCCCGCCCGGTTATACGGGTGGACCTCGCAATAGATGCCGGCCTCGCGCAGACGGCGCGCAATGAGCTGCGTCACCTGACTGCCGAAGTCGATGATGAGCGCTTTTTCGTGATTGTCGGAGGGAGTGATCTCGGTCATGGCGAGCCGATAGCGTGAGTCACCACGAAAGGCGAGTCTTCAGCGGTGTTGCTGCGTGCTGTGAAGGTGGCAATCTCCCTCTCCCCTTTCACAAGGGGAGAGGGCCGGGGTGAGGGGTTGGTTCAAGGTGGAGCACAATCCGGCATGACCCCCTCACCTCAATCCTTCGTGTCCTTCCGGGCTCCACTGGAGCCCGTCGGGGACACTCAGTCCCCAAGGGGGAGAGGAAGCAGCGCAGGTCGACGACAACTCATTCAATTCCCCGTGACGACACCGCGCCGGAGCCTTCCCGCTCATAATTCCGTAATGCCCTTGTAATATCTGACTTTTCCGTAACTAGATAAATAGTAGGCACCGCCCTACCCCTTCCTCCCTGGCAGCCAGCCACGAGGGAGGCAGCCGGCACATGACGCGTTCAGCACCGATTTTCATCGGCGGCGCGCCCCGGTCGGGCACGACGCTGCTGCGCGCCATCGTCAACGCCTCCGGCACCATCGCCTGCGGACCCGAAGCGCGTATCGTTCCGGCGCTGGCCGCTCTTTCGGCCCAGGTCGAGGCGATGCACATGCCGGTCCTTCAGGCCCAGTACGGGCTCGCGCCCGCCGCCCTGCACGACCGGTTTGCCACCGCGATCAATGCCTTCTTCGAACCCATGGCCGAGGCGACCGGCCGCCGCGTTGCGGAGAAGACCCCGGCCAACATCCTGCATTTCGCCCAGTTGCGCCGTCTGTTCCCGCATAGCCCGCTGGTCGCCATCGTTCGCGACGGGCGGGATGTCGTCGCCTCGCTCCTGTCGATGGACTGGACCGATGCGCGCACCGGCGCGCCGATGGACATTGTGCGCGATGCCGGGGCCGCCGCCCGCCTGTGGGTGGCCAGCATCGAGGCGGGTGAGGCCATGCGTGGCGATCCGAACTATTTCGAACTGCGCTACGAATCCCTTGTCACCCATCCGCGTGACACGATTTCGGGCCTGTTTGCCTTCCTGGGGCAAGACCAGGAAGCCATCGAGGCCGCACTGGATCACGCCAGCGGCTTCGAAGCCGGCGCGGGCGAAAACGAGTCCAGCGCCGAGCGCGTCTCGCGCCCGATCGACACCGCCGCCATCGGCCGCTGGGAAAGCGATCTCGACCAGTTGCAACGCAATCTTGTCCTGTCCATTGCCGGACCGGCGCTGTCGCGCCTCGGCTATGTCTGAAGACGGGTCGGGCTACGTCTTCCTCGGGGGGGTGCCGCGGTCGGGACTGACCCTCTTACGCCGACTGCTCATGGGCCACCCTGCCATCCATTGCGGGCCGGATACCGGATTGCCCACCTCAATCGCCATGCAATGGCAGAATTTTGCACGATCACTGGGTGACCTGCACCGGCGCGATTTCACGCTGGAGGACAACCAGGTCCGGAATGCGATGGCCGGGCTTCTGACCGGGCTGATCGGCGAGAAGTTGAAAGTGGCTCCGAAAACCGTGCTGGTCGAGAAGACGTCGCTGAACATTCTCGCCTTTGGTCCCCTGGCTGAAATGTTTCCGGCTGCGCGTTTCGTCCATGTCGTCCGCGACGGGCGCGATGTCGCAGCCTCCCTGCTCCGGCGCAGCTGGACCGGGCCGGACGGACGCGCCTTCGCCCATGTCAGCCGTCCCGACGCCGCGCTGCAATACTGGACCGACCTTTCCGCCATCGGCCTTGGCGCGGAAGAGGCGCTCGGCGACCGATGCCTGCGTGTGACCTATGAAGATCTGGTGCGCGCGCCGAAACGCACCTTAACGGCGCTGTTGCGTTTTGCCGGGCTGGATTTCGACAAGGCCGTGTTTGGTGAGGTGGCGGAGGGTGATTTCACCGCGCTGGAACGCGACAGCCTGCCTCTCCTTCTCGGCCCGGTGGTCAGGACGCAGATCGGAGCGGGCAAGGCGCTCGACCGCCACCTGACCCCGCAGGTCCGCGCGCGCCTGACCGAGCTGGGCTATCGGGTTTGAATGTGGGCTGAACGACCCTCGCCCCTTTTTCCAAGGGGAGAGGGTGGCGCGAAGCGCCGGGTGAGGGGTTGGTGCAAGGTCGAACTCAATCCGGCCCGACCCCCTCACCTCAATCCTCTCCCCCAGAGGGGAGAGGAGGATCAAGTCTGCGCTTCCCCCGCGCCCGCCAGTCGCTCCAGACCGAAGCAGCAAGGCCGAACGCAGCACCAATGCCCCACGGCCAGGGCGAGGCGTAGTGTCCGCCCAGCCACCAGGCGAGCGGCAGGCCGATCACCACCGCCCAGAACGCCGCAACGAGCGCATAGCCGATGGCTTTGACGAGGAGGGTCTGGGGGGTCATGGGAGCAATCTATCCGGCCAAGGTCCAGTCCGTCATGTCAGGCGGCAATGGCCGGTGAATACGCCTATGCATCCCAACTTTGAAATCCCGGAACCGCGAAAGCGGTATCCGGGACCTCGTCATCGCCGGGAGGCCCCGGCTCAAGGCCGGGGTTTCACGGAAAATATAATCACCCCACCCGCTCCAGCACGGCGATGTAAAATCCGTCCGTGGCGGACCTGTGCGGCGAGAGTTGCAGCGCGCCGGACTCATCAACGCATTTCGCCAGCACGTTTTCAGCTCCGTCAGCGAGGCCGCCGGACGCCAAGACGGCGTCGAGCGTGGAACGCTGCACGAAATCGGGCTCGCGGGCGAGGAAGCCCTCCACCCGGTCGGCATTTTCCTCCGGGAAGACCGAGCAGGTCACATAGACCAGACGCCCGCCGGGCTTGACGTATTTCGCGGCATTGTCGAGCGCTTCGTCCTGCTGCTCGATACGCTGCTCCAGCTGCTTCTCACTCAAGCGCCATTTCGCATCCGGCCGCCGCCGCCAGGTCCCGGATCCGGTGCACGGCGCGTCGACAAAGACCACGTCCATGCGGCCTTCGAGGTCGGACAGCGTCGTCTCGTCGCCGTCACGGACCTGCACATTCCTTGCGCCCGCACGCTGCAGGCGCGGGAAGATGGCACGCAGGCGCCGCCAGTCGACATCCCAGGCATAGACCTGGCCGGCATTACCGGTCATCGCCGACAGTTCCAGCGTCTTGCCGCCCGCCCCGGCGCAGAAGTCGAGCACCTGATCGCCGGCTTGCGCGCCCGCGGCGAGACCGGCGATTTGGCTGCCCTCGTCCTGTACCTCGACCCAGCCCTTGCCATAGGCGGGAATGCTCTCCGCAGGCGCATTCTTGCCTGTCGGATCGGTCTGGGGGATGCGGATACAGCTCGCCGAGAGTGCACCGGTATGCGCGCTCGGGATCTTGCTGGTAACGGCATTGATCGCCTTGTCGCCCTGCACTTTCAGGCCATTGAAGCGCAGATCGACCGGCGCGCGCGCCGCGAAGGCCTGCATTTCCGTGATCAGGTCCTTGCCGAAGACGCGCTTGAGTGAGGGTTCCGCCCAGGCCGGGAAGTCGCCCTGCACGTTCGCCGGGGCACCGGAAATATCGCGGGTGAATCCCGCGGCTTCTTCTTCGGTAACCGGATCTGGCGCGTGTTCGTCACCGGCGAATTTCGAGGCGAGGTCGTCCGCCGTCCAGCCCCAGGCACGCGTGACCGTGCCCAGCACCAGGGCGCGTGGGGCTTCGCTGCCCATGGCGAATGCAACCGACGCCTTGTGGCGCAGCGTGTCGAGCACCAGCCCGCCAATCCAGGCGCGGTCGCCCGATCCGGCAAAGCGGTGGTCCCGCCCCCACTCCTTGACCGCATTGCGTGCGGGCCGGTGGCGGGTTTCGATCGCGTCGATGATCTCGATGGCGGCGGCGATGCGCCCGGCGTCACGCATATCGGGTCAGGCTCCCAGAATGCGCATCGCCAGCATCACCCACATCGCCAGCACGGCGAGCGCGCTGACCACGAACACCGCGAAGCGCGAGAGGATGTGATTGACCGTCACGAAGATCGCCGCATGCAGATAGCGGAAGACCACGAAGACCCAGGCGAATATCGCGAAGAGGTCACTCGCGGCATTGAGATGCATCGCCAGCAGGGCGGCGGTGAAGAAGAGCAGCGGCACCTGGAACTGGTTGTTCACGCAGTCCGACAGCCAGACGAGTTTTTTCGGGAAGGTCTGGGACCCGTCCGGATTGAAGCGCACCTTGCGCGCCATGACGGCGGAGAACCGCCCGATCCCCAGCGCGAACAACAGGACGGTCATCAACCCGGCCTGCGCCAGCATGGCCAGCAACAGCATGTAGGTGCCTTCGGGGTATGGCATGGACGTGTCTCCGTTCAGGTTTCTCCCCCCGTTCACGGGGGGAGTGGCCCAAAGGGGGCCGAGGGGGGGGTATTAATCTCCCCCCACCGTCCCGGCGCAAGGCCGGGACACCTCCCCCGCAGGCGGGGGAGGAAAACTAAGTGGCCCCTTAAGTCGGCGTGGGATAGTTCGGCGCTTCGCGGGTGATCGTCACGTCGTGGGCATGGCTTTCACGCAGGCCCGCACCCGTGATGCGGATGAAATTCGCCTTCTCGCGGAATTCGGCGAGCGTCTTCGCGCCGGTATAGCCCATCGCGGCGCGAAGCCCGCCGACCATCTGGTGCAGGATCGGCCCGACGGGCCCCTTGAACGGCACCTGGCCCTCAATGCCTTCAGGCACCAGCTTCATCTGGTCGCCGACATCCTTCTGGAAATAGCGGTCGGCCGAGCCGCGCGCCATCGCCGCGACGCTGCCCATGCCGCGATATGCCTTGTAGGACCGGCCCTGGTAGAGAAACACCTCGCCCGGCGCTTCCTCGGTTCCGGCGAGCAGCGAGCCCATCATCACCGCGTCCGCCCCGGCGGCGAGCGCCTTGGCGAAATCGCCCGAATACTTCACGCCGCCATCGGCGATGATCGTCGCGTCCGATCCGTCCGCGGCGCGGCGCGCTTCCATGACCGCCGTCAGTTGCGGCACGCCGACACCGGCGACGATGCGCGTGGTGCAGATCGAGCCCGGCCCGATCCCCACCTTCACACAGTCCGCCCCGGCATCGATGAGCGCGCGGGTCGCGTCATAGGTGGCGACGTTTCCGGCGACGACCTGGACCGCGTTCGACAGGCGCTTGACCCGTCCCACCTGGTCGATCACGGCCTGGCTGTGGCCATGGGCGGTGTCGATGACAACGGCATCGACGCCAGCCTCGACCAGCGCCTCGGCACGCTCCATCCCGCTGTCGCCGACCGTGGTCGCGGCCGCGACGCGCAGGCGCGCCTGGGCGTCCTTGGCGGCGAGCGGGTGGGTGCGCGCCTTGTCCATGTCCTTGACTGTGATCAGGCCGACGCAGCGCCCGTCCCCGTCAACGACCAGCAAGCGCTCGATCCGGTGCTTGTGCAGCAGGCGGCGCGCCTCGTCCGGATCGGCCCCTTCGCGCACGGTAACGACGTCGCGCGTCATCAGGCTCGCGACCTTCTCGTTCGGGTCGTCGGCAAAGCGCACATCGCGGTTGGTGATGATGCCAACGAGCTTGCCCGGACCGCCCTTGCCGCCCTCGACAACCGGAATGCCCGACACCTTGTGATGGGCCATCAGGTCTTTCAGCTCGGCCAGCGTCGCGGTCGGCGCGATGGTGATCGGGTTGACCACCATGCCGCTTTCAAACCGTTTCACGCGCCGGACTTCCTCGGCCTGCTGCGCGATGGTCAGGTTGCGGTGGATGACGCCCAGCCCGCCGGCCTGCGCCAGCGCGATGGCCAGCGGAGCCTCGGTCACCGTGTCCATCGCGGCGGACAGGATCGGAATATTCAGGTGAATATCGCGCGCGACGCGCGTGGTCAGCTCCGCGTCGGCGGGCAAAACACTTGAGGCTCCGGGTTGCAAGAGCACGTCATCGAAGGTGAGCCCTTCGCCAATCTCCCTCATCGGAAGACCTCCTCGCTGCTTGCGGGTGCGGCTTAGTGCGGAATCGAAGGTCTGTCAAAGGGGGGAGTCTCCCTCTCCCCTTTCAAAAGGGGAGAGGGCCGGGGTGAGGGGTTGGTCAAAGCCTGCGTGCGCACCTGCATGACCCCCTCACCTCAATCCTCCCCCCTTGGAGGGGAGAGGAAGCATGCCTGGCATCCCGGCTGACCCGAAGGGACAGAGCCGGGACTTTGAAGAAACCAACACTCCGTCCCGGATTTATTCCGGGCCCAACAGACGTGCCCGAATGCGGCGCCTGACCCGCCGCAATCGGTGGGCCCCGGAACGATGTCCGGGGCGGAGGTCACATATACCCATGCGGTTCCGGCGAAAGCCGGAATCCAGCGAACCAAAGACTGGGTCCCAGCCGCCGGCCCCTGCGAAAGCAGGGGGCGCTGGGACCGTGATTTATATCGTTCGCGGAGTGTCAGGTCTCAATGACGAATTCATCCGGTTCGGAAGGTGGCTCCCAGTTTTCGGCATCGAGAGAACGTATCCTGTCGGAAAACACCTTGTGGAAACGCTCCAGCATGTCGATCAACCACGCATGTTGCTGTGGCCAATCTGTCTCCTTGCGGAAATCTACATCCGCCTTCCATACGTCAATTTTGGAATGCTTGCCGTCGGAAAGACGCTTCCAGTTCAGCTGGGTTCCAAGTTCGGACTCGATTTCGGTTTTTTCCTGCTCAAGCAGATCGAAATGGGGCTTGGCGTTTTCGTCAGCCATGACGAGCTCGACGCCAATCAGGTTGTCCCGGCTGTTTACCAGCGCCGAAACATAAAAGCCGGACCGCCCGATACTCATGGACGTCCAGTGCTGAGGCCGTGGTTTTTGCGGGCGCAGTATCTTACTGCGTGCCGTCGCAGTTTCGGCGAAAGCCGTCCAGTACTCAAACTGGGTTGCCTTGACGCCCGTTAGATCGGCGGCGTCAATTTCGCGTTTGCCCTTGCTAACCGACTTCGACCACTCATTGGGTTTCGAAACGATGTTGAACTTCGGGGCCGCTGCGCTGTCATCGATCCGCCAAAGTTCGACTTCCAGCCCGAAGAACCGGAAATCGTCTTCAGTTATTGAATTCAGCCAGTCGAGCGCCGCGCGATGCTCGTCGGTGAAGGCGGCAGCGATCCAGATAATCGTGACCGCTTTCAGCCCGGAGGCATAGGTCAACAACTGGCCCAGATGCGGATGGTCGGTGCGACCGAGCTGGTTTTCGATCAGTACCCAGCTTCCGTCAGCTAGATCCTTGCACAATATATCGGCGCGGAATGGCCCGACATTTTTCTCGGTCGCCTCGTGTTCAAGCTCCAGCTCCAGCGCTCCGCCTAACAAGGCCAAATTTTCCTCCCGAGCCAGCCAAGGCGTGAAATGCTGAGCTTCTGTTGTCCAGATGTCTGTCAAGGCGACGCGTTGGAGCCTGCTGAGGGCGCTCATGCAATGTCCTTTCCGCGGTCGAGCCCAATTGTAGGTTTGGTCAAATACTAGTGCGTATCACTTTCATTCAATACCTAATGGTACGGCCAGTACGAACACGCATGCCAGTAGCACAATTTTTCCAAATGGCGTTTTGAACCAAAAAACACGCACCCGAACAAACTTTTATCACTTTTAGGCGAACCAGAACAACCTGTGCTTGCCAAATGAAAGCGGCTATGCAAACTCGAACATAGTCATCCGTAATAGGGAACTCGAAAGTATGACCGCTGAAGCAATTATTGTGACTTTGGTAATCACTATTGTCGGTGCCTTTGTCGTTCGTGGGCTAATTTGGTGCGCGCGCTACTTGCGTCGGCGCAAGCGTGTTTTCTTGTCGGCACCAATGTCGGAAGATCCCAAGACATATGAGGTTTTTCGCTCAAAAATCATGGAAATTTTTCACGCCCTGAAAGCTGCAGGGTACGATTGCCATTCAGCGATATCATCACTTCCCAACCCAAATAACTTTGAACAAAGCGCATCGAATACGCGTGATTTGTTTAAGAAGATCCGATCCAGCAAGCATTTCATTTTGATTTATATCGACCCAACACCAACAGGCAGTCTGGTGGAAGCCGGCTACGCGCTAGCTAAAAAGAGGAATTGCATCTTCATTACGACCCCGGGAAGCGGCATATCCAATCAGACGTCCCTGCCCTGGATACTCGATGGTCTCGATCACGTCCCCCAATCGAGGAACCATGTGCGCAGACTGAAATTCGATACAATCGACGCAGCCATTGCCGAATTTCAGCGCAATGCGAAAGGCGTTATGGAACGCTGAAACATCTCTCGACTCAATGATGGCAAGTGATTAGCATTATCAGCCTCTTTTATTGCTCGTTTGTATCGTGACGCGACGCAAGAATCGGAATCTATTGCGCTTCGTCAGTCTAGGTGGAGCGGAATGCAACAGGCCGTAGGTAATCTGACTGCAAAATCCCGAGCCGCAGGGCTTGAGATTTTTATTGCCACGCCAATGTCCGCTTTCGATAGCCGAAAATATTCGGAAAACAGAGAAAAAGTCATTGCATTGGTGGACGCCATACGTCGCAAGGCACCCGGTGCGAAAATTTTCTGCCCGGCCCTGGAAATTGCCGACAGTAAAAAATGGGATCTTTCTGACGAAGCGCTTGAGCAAGATATTGCCGCTTTGGAACGCGCTGATTTGTTCATTTTGTTGTATTTATCGCCACTTCCCCCCAAACCATCCAGCGTCCTTGTGGAGGCGGGTATTGCCTTGGGAAAGAACATCCCCTCGATCTATCTCATTAATGACCGCGCCGACCTGCCTTACATGCTTAATAATGCCGAGAGTTTTTCACATTCCGGTCAGCAAATTACAATTGTCCAAGACCAATCGATGGACGGATTGATCGCGTCCGCGCTTACACATTTGGCGGAAGCTCAGAACGTACTGCTCTAGAGCGATTTCGGCATCGTTCTAGGCTTTCCTCACCCACCCTGCACCGTGCCGCACCGGGCGGGGATAAGTTCATGCTGAAATAGCCCGAAAACCCGCAAAAGCGGCAACACAGCCAGAAGAGTGCGAATAGACGCCAGAAGACGACGAACAGACGACCGATTTTCGCCGCGAAAACCACCAGGATTTAGGGGAATAAATTTCCGGCTATCCCCGGGGTGGGGATAAGCCGGGTCTGGCAACTCACCCGGAGGATAGCCGGGGCGCTATCCCCGCCTTTATCGGGCCACCCCCGTCTCACCCCTTGAACCCCGTCGCGACGAGATAGGTCTCTGCGCTTTCGGCACGGCTCGAGGGCGGTTTGGCGTGGCGGATCTTGGCGAAGCGGCCCTTGAGCTGGTTCAGCAGCTCGTCCTCGGTGCCGCCCTGGAAGACCTTGGCGACAAAGGCTCCGCCGGGTTTGAGGGTCTCGAGCGCGAAGGCGGCGGCGAGTTCAACCAGCGCGATGATGCGCAAATGGTCGGTCGATTTGTGGCCGGTCGTCCAGGGCGCGAGATCGGAGAGGACGGCGTCGGCCGGACCGCCCAGCGCGGCCTTCACCTTCGCCGGGGCGTCGGGTTCTGAGAAGTCGAGCACCATCAGCTCGGCCCCGGCGATATGGTCCATCTCGAGCAGGTCGACCCCGACGACATGGCTCGCCCCGCGCTTGAGCGCCACCTGGACCCAGCCGCCGGGTGCCGCGCCGAGATCCACCACGCGCCCGCCCTTGGGGATGACATGGAACCGGTCGTCGAGCTCGATCAGCTTGTAGGCCGCGCGGGAGCGATAGCCTTCGGCTTGGGCGCGCTGGACATACGGGTCGTTGAGCTGGCGCTGCAGCCAGCGCGTGGAGGAAAGTTTGCGGCCCCGCGCCGTTTTCACCTTCTCGTGGAACTGTTTCGAGGCGCGCGCATCGCTCGGCTTGACCTCCCGGTCGGCCTTCTTCTTGCGGCGGCGTTTCGGCTCCTCGCCGGATTCGGTGTCGTCGCTCATTCGGCAGCCTTTCTCTGGGCTGTGGACCGGGCCCGGCGGCCACCCCGGCGGCGGCGCGGCTTGCGCATCAGATTCATCAACAGGCCCTCGCGCAGGCCCCGGTCGCCCACACGCAGGCGCTCGGCCGGCCAGGCCGCCATCACGGCCTCGAGGATGGCACAGCCGGCGAGCACCAGATCGGCGCGCTCGGTGCCGATGACGGGCTCGGCGGAGCGGCCCTTGAAGTCCTGCGCCGACAGGCGGTTGCAGGCCGCCAGTGTCTCGTCCGCGCTCATCCACAGCCCGTCCACCTTGGCGCGTTCGTACCGGGGCAATTCGAGATGGACCCCGGCGACCGAGGTGATCGTGCCGGACGTGCCGACGAGATGCGCGCGCCCGTCGCGGAAATGCTTGCGCAGCTTCTTTGCGCCCTTCGGCGTTTTGAGCTGGGCGGCGGCGAAATCGCGCATGGCGGCATACCAGTCCGCGGTCTCGGCGGTTTCCGGGAAGCGCTCGGCGAGCGTGACGACGCCGACCGGCGCACTGGCCCAGGTGCGCACTGGCGGACGGCCGCCCGAGGCATATCCGCCGCGCTCGCGCCAGACGGCGAGATCGACCCAGGACAGCTCCGTCGAGCCGCCGCCGATATCGACGACCAGCGCGGTTTCGAAGCTCTCGTCCATCAGGTCGAGGCATCCCAGGACCGACAGGCGCGCCTCCTCCTCGGCGGTGATGATGTCGAAATCGAGCCCGGTCTCGGCCTTGATCCGCGTCATCAGTTCCGGGCCGTTGCTGGCGATGCGGCAGGCCTGCGTCGCGACACAGCGGGAGGCCTTCACGCTGCGCCGGTCCATCTTGTCGGCGCAGACCGACAGCGCGGCAATCACCCGGTCCATCGCTGCGGACGACAGCGCTCCTGATTCGTTCAGCCCCTCGCCCAGGCGGACGATACGGGAGAAGGAATCGATAATGCGGAATCCGTCCGGGGACCGCCGTGCGATCAGCATCCGGCAGTTATTCGTGCCCAAATCAATGGCTGCATAAGCCGGCCCCGGGGGCCGGCGGTCACGCCGCGGACGCCTCCCGCCGGATTTGCGGGACGGCGGCTCCTCGGCGCGGACTGGCTCGCGCGCCATAACAAGTTACCTTCGTTGCCGGGACGGGCGCGCGAGGCCCGGTGGTCATGGGGCGCGCCGCGGGTCCGGCCTGATTATTGCCTCAACCGGGGAGGATAATCCCCTTGCGGCGATCATCAAGCCGTCATGAACCGATTTGTGACAGAGACGCGATAAGCAGACCCGGACCGATGATACAGAGACAGGCCAAATTCACGCTCGGCGACGTCGTCCGCCACCGGCTCTTTCCCTTCCGGGGCGTGATATTCGATGTCGACCCCCAGTTCGCCAATACCGAAGAATGGTGGCTGGCGATCCCCGAGGCGATCCGTCCGAAGAAGGACCAGCCCTTCTATCACGTGCTGGCCGAGAACGACGACAGCTTCTACACCGCCTATGTCTCGGAACAGAATCTCCTGCCCGATTCTGACAACGGCCCGGTCGGCCATCCGCAGGCCGGGGAAATGTTCGAGTTATTCGACGGACAGCGCTACCAACTACGCACCGATCTGCCCAAACCGAATTAGGCCTCGTATTTCACCACCGTGTTCTCGATTGCACCGAAAATGGAATACCCTTCTGAATCAAGCATTTCGATCCGGATCGTGTCGCCGTAGCGCATGAAGCTCGTCTTCGGCTTGCCGCTCTCGATCGTTTCGATCATGCGGATCTCCGCGATGCAGGAATAGCCCACTCCGCCTTCGGAAACGGGCTTGCCCGGTCCGCCATCCATCTTGTTGGAGATCGTTCCCGAGCCGATGATCGAGCCGGCCGTGATGGGGCGGGTCTTGGCGACGTGTTCGATGAGGCGCGGAAAGTCGAACGTCATGTCGACCGAACAATCCGGCTCGCCGAATTTCTCGCCATTCAAATGGGAGACAAGCGGCAGATGCACCTTGCCGCCGTCCCAGGCATCGCCCAGCTCATCGGGCGTGATCGCGACCGGCGAGAAGGCGGTGGGCGGTTTGGACTGGAAGAAGCCAAATCCTTTGGCCAGCTCGCCGGGAATCAGACCGCGCAAGGACACGTCATTGACGATCATGATCAGGCGGATCGCGTCTTTCGCCTCGGCGGCTTTCACGCCCATTGGGGCGTCACCGGTGACGATGGCGACCTCGCCCTCGAAATCACAGCCCCAGGCCTCGTCGCCGAGCGGAATGTCACCGCGGGGGGCAAGGAAGGCATCAGACCCACCCTGATAGATCAGCGGGTCGGTCCAGAAGCTTTCCGGCATTTCCGCGCCGCGCGCCTTGCGGACCAGTTCGACGTGATTGACGTAAGCCGAGCCGTCCGCCCACTGAAACGCCCGCGGCAGGGGCGAGAGCGCCTCGCGCTCGTGGAAGCGCTCTTTCGGGACGGCACCGCGTTCGAGCTGGTCAGACAGGTCGCGCAGCGCGCCTTCGCACCGGTCCCAGTCGTCGAGCGCGGCCTGAAGGGTCGGCGCGACGGTCGAGGCGTCAGCGCACCAGGCGAGGTCCTTCGAGACAACGACCAGGCGGCCGTCGCGGGAGTCCGATTTGAGCGTGGCGAGTTTCATGGATGCGTTTCCGTTCAAAGCGATTGAGGAGTATGCGCCCTGTTTAGCGCCGCGGGGACAGCCCGGCCATGGCGCTAGATGCGGACCGGTGAGAACGTCCCGTCATCACCGAGCCATTCCAGCTCGCCATCGGCGACGCCAAAGCGTGCGCCGTGCAACGCCAGACGGCCCTCGGCCAGTGCCTTTTCGACGAAGGGATAGGTTTTCAGCCGTTCGATGGAATGGCGGATCGCCCGCAATTCCAGATCGGCGGACAATTCACCTAGCGGCGCATCGGCCCCGACATCGGCCCGGCTTTCTTCGAGCGCCGGGTGCAGCGCGCTGATCCAGTGGCCGACGAAGAGGCTGTCTTCGGGCGAATGCCCGCTGGCACAGGCCTCGACCCCGCCGCATTGGCGGTGGCCCATGACGAGGATGTTGGAGACTTTCAGGCTGCCGACCGCGAACTCGACGGCCGCGGATACGCCGTGAAACCCGCCATCGGTCTCGAAGGGCGGGACGAGGTTGGCGACGTTGCGCACCACGAACAGCTCACCCGGACCGGCATCAAAGATCGCCGCGGGATCAACCCGGCTGTCACTGCACCCGATCACCAGCGTGTGCGGTGTCTGTCCCTTGTCGGCCAGACGCTCATAGGTGCGCTTGTGGCGCGGATAGAGTTCGTCGCGGAAACGGCGAAAGCCGGCTTCGAGCTTTTCGGGGATCACGGGGCGAGACCTCGCTAGCGGTTGATCTTAAAGAGCCAGATACGGCCTCGGCGCACGGGTTTCAATGCGGGAGACAGTCGGGATATTCAATACGCTCCCCTTTTACTCAACCACCGACGCTCCCCGGTTTCGCCGCAGGCGAAGACCGGGGCCCAGTGTACTCCGAGTTGGCTGGATCCCGGACACCGGCTGCGCCGGTTCCGGGAAGCGTCGGCGACTTATTCCGCCGCTTTCGGCTTCCACGAATTGACGTAGTCGCGATTCTCGACCGAGGCGGCGTCCTCGCCGACATCGAGCGGATCGCGCGTGTCGATCATCACCGCGTATTCGTCGGTGGCCGTTTTGGACTGTTTGAGCATGTTCTTCAGCGCCTTGGGGTGCGGACCGTGGGTGAAGCCCGACGGGTGAAACGTCATCATCCCGGCATCAATATTGTCGCGGCTGAAGAAGTCGCCCGCGTGGTAGAAGAGAACTTCGTCGAAATCGTCATTGTTGTGGAAGAAGGGCACTTTCAGCGCGCCGGGATCGGTCTCGAAGGGGCGCGGCGCGAAGGTGCACACGACGAAGCGGTCCGACAGGAAGGTCGTGTGCGCGCTCGGCGGCAGGTGATAGCGGTGGCTCATCAGCGGCCGGATATGGCGCACATTCAGGCGCACCGGCGCGAGTTCGCCATGCCAGCCTACCGCGTCTAGCGGGTTGAACGGATAGGTGATGCGGCTGACCTCGCCGCGCTTTTTCACCTCGATCGTCCAGTCGCGGTTCTCGCCGGCCTGCTGGGCGCGGAAGGCCTCGTCCATTTCCGGCGCGTCGAGCATGGCCGGGTCAAATATGGCGTGCGGACCGACCAGCCCCTTGTCAGGAAGCGTGTAGTGGGTGTTGGTCGCTTCGATCATCAGGACTGACAGCGGCCGCGACGGATCAAGCCGCCACATCGTGCCGCGCGGCAAATAGACATAATCGCCCGGCTCGACGGCCAGATGGCCGAAATCGCAAAAGAGATCCGCCTGCCCCGCATGGATGAAGAGCAGCTGGTCGCCGTCGCCATTGCGCGCCAGCGCGGGCATCGCCTCGGCCAGCTTCCAGAAGCGGATCTCGGTCGCCTTGTTGTGCAACACTATGCGCGACGCCCACGGGCTGAGGTCGGCGGCATTCAGCTTCGTCAGGTCAAAGGCGCGCGGCTGTAGCGGGCCTTCGAAATGCGTCCAGCCGGTCGGCGGGTTCTTGTGATGGAGGAAGGCGGCAGGACCGAAGAACCCTTCCTTCGACATTTCGCGCTCATAGGTGCCCTCAGGGAAATCGGCATGTGCCTGGCGCGAGGCATTGCCCTCGACATGAGAGGCGGAAATCCATTTGCGATTGCCCATGACGCGACTCCATCTGACTGGCTCGCCCCGGAAACTAGTTACATTTGAAACTAAATGGAAGTCCGCCGCTCTTGCAGAAGCGGAAAAACCGCGAACAGGACCTGTCCGGCAAGACCGACCGCGCCGGCCAGAGACATGCCCCAGCTTGCCAGGAATTCGGACGCCTCCAGGCCGGAAATCAACCAGACAAGGCTGTACTCGGCGAGAATCAACAGCACGAACGCACTGGCCCCCATGACCAGCCGGGAGGTCAGCTCACCGGGCAGGCGGAACTGGCGGATGATCTGGCCGCAGACCCACCAGGCGATGGCGAGGATGGCCGGCAATTCGATCAGGACGGCAGCGAGATCGCCGACGCGGGGCGCGAGGATGAGCGTGCGGATCGCCCCCAGAACAAAGCCGGCGGCAAAGACCATCGCGAAATAGGCCGTTCCTGCGAGCAGCGCCCTCATGCCACCTGCCGCACCGGGAGGTTCATCGCGATGGAGATACGCTCGCCCGGCCCGTTGTGGGGCCGCACCGAATGCATCAGCCAGGACGGGAAGATGACCAGCTTGCCCGGTTCGGGCTTCAAATGAACCTGCGACAGCGGCGCGCCGTCCGCCGGGCGTTCGCCCAGCGCGACATCGCTCGCCGTCATGCGGTTCATGGGAAAGCGCGGATCAAGGAGAACGAGTTCGCCCGAATCCGGGTCACCGCCATCGTCGACATAGAAGACCGCCGACCATAGCGAGCTGGGGTGGGCGTGCATCTGGTTCGAGGCTCCGGCCGGGGAGATGTTCGCCCACATGTCCATGCCGAATTCGAAGCGCGGCTCGCCGCCGGAACGCCTTCCCATGTCGTGAGTGAACCCGGCGCAGGTCTCGACCACGGTGCGTGCCAGCAGACCCGCGGGTTCGCCGGCCCAGTCGAGCATCATGGTGTCGGAATGCCAGCCGAGAATGTTCGACCGGGCGATGCCGGGATGGCTGTCGCGGCGAGCCAGGATCGCGGCCTTCAAGGGCGCGATCAGGCCTTGCGCGGCATCGGGTTTGGCCTCGATCAGCGGTGTTGCGAAAATACCGGTCAGTGCTGCGCCATGCGGTCCGGTCACGGGCCTAGTCCTCGTCGCCATAGATCGCGACGCGCGGCGCGCCGCCAGCGGTCAGCGACGCGCGGTACATGCCGGGCGTGTTGAAGCTCCAGGCGATCTCGCCGTCTGGTGTCAGAGCGACAATGCCACCATCCCCGCCAAGTGCAGTCAGACGGTTCTGGATGACCTCGTCGGCGGCGGCCTGGAGGCTCATGTCCTGGTACTCAACCAGAGCACAGATCTCCCGCGCAATGGTCAGGCGGATGAAGTATTCGCCCGTTCCTGTCCCCGAGACGCCACAGGAATTGTTCGACGCATAGGTGCCCGCGCCGATGATCGGGGAATCCCCTACCCGGCCCCAGCGCTTGGCGGTCAGCCCGCCGGTCGAGGTGCCCGCCGCGATATTGCCGTCGCTGTCGAGGGCGACGACGCCGACCGTGCCAAAGCGGTGCTCGCGATCGAGCCGTTCCAGCAGCGTGTGATCGACCGGCTCGGGCTCCGGCGCGCCTTCGGGACGTTCCGGGATGGGCAATCCTTGCGCCGTCAGGGCACGTTCCAGCGCCTGCCAGCGGCGCTCGGTGAAGAACCAGGCCGGATCGACCAGCTCCATGCCCTGCTCCGCGGCAAAGGTCTCCGCGCCCGCGCCGGTGAACATCAGGTGGCGGGAATTTTCCATCACCGACCGCGCCAGTGTGATCGGGTGGCGCACCTGCGTGACACCGGCGACCGCCCCGGCATTCAGCGTTGCCCCGTCCATGATCGAGGCATCAAGCTCGTTCTGGCCCGCGGCTGTAAACACTGCGCCGCGCCCCGCATTGAAGAGGATGTCATCCTCCATTTCGCGGATCACCGCTTCGATGGCGTCGAGTGCCGTACCGCCCTCGGAGAGGATCGCCGAACCGGTTTCGAGCGCCCGGTTCATGGCCGCGCGATAGGCCGCATCGGTTTCGGCATCCATCGAGTCGCGTTCGATGACACCGGCCCCGCCATGAACGACGATCGCCCATTCCGGGCGGTCCTGGGCGTGGGCGGTCGCGGACAGCGCCATTGCGGCGAGAAGGCTGAGCGATCGGATCATCGGGACGGTCCTTTTCCTGTCATGGTTTGGCGGCACCATCGCGCTGTGGGGCTGGCCCGGCAAGCCCCGTCCCGGCGGTAGGCAGGACTCCTATGACGGGAATCCCGATTACAATGCCGGGCAAATGACGCCATGATGCGACATAGGGTTAATGGAGGCGTTTCGCGTTGAAGAAAGCAATGGGCATGCTGAAGCGTTCAGGCGCGGCCTCGGCGGGATCGCGCGCCGGGCGCGCAGCCGCTGTCGCTGCGGCAGCCGGTCATGGCGAGACTGCGGAAACCGGCGGTGAAACCGAGAACGGTTCGGCGGCGGCCAACGCGCATGCCGAAGTGCAATCCGGCAACCTGCGTGATGTCGAAAAGTCGGTCTTCTTCAAGAGTTTTCCGCGCCCTGCCATCATTGCGCTGCGCTCTTCAGAAGTGGATATGGAGGCGGCCCGGGTCTATGCGCTGAAAGCCCGGCGCTTTTTCGCACATCCGATTAATTTATTTAATCAACATAGTGTATTTTATGAGGAATCGGAAGGCGACTATATCGAGGAAATCTACGGGAATGCGCAACAGGAATCGGTTCTGGCCAGTGACGGCTCGGAAGCCAGCGGCAAGTTGCGCAGCATTGACGAGGAAGACCGGTATTATGTCGGGACGCTGACGCGCATGCGGCATACGACCAATGCCAACACGTCGACCTATTTCGCGAAAATCCTGCCGCTGGCGCTCGGGATCGGCTTTGCACCCCTGTTCGCGGTTTACATTCAACATGCCCTGCAATCAGATGCTTTTGCAGGAGTTTCTGCTTTTCAGGATCCGGCAGTTCTGCTGGCTGCCCTGGGCATGGCGGTGGGCCTGATCTTCGCGGTCTTTTCCTATTACGTCTCGTACAAGAACCAGCAGATCCGCAACACGGCCAACTTCAACGGCTATGTCGAAACCCGCCTGAACCGCATCAACACCATCCGGACCGACGCGCTGAAAGAAGCGGCGAATGCGGAGAAGGAAAAGACCAATGAGGGCGAGGTCCTGAACTCGGCGGTCGACTGGATGCTGTGTTATCACTGGATGATCTGGCGCTCATTCCTCAACGAGCTGGGGATTCGCAACATTCTCTTCCAGATCCGCCGAAATACCGACCTCTACAAATGGGGCGGCTTCCTGATTCTGTTCGTGCTCAATGCGGCCTTTGTCGCGGCGAGCTTTTTGCTCGGGCTGGAGATCGACGAATCCCTGACCTTGAGCGCGGCCTCGACCGCCTGGCTCGTCGTGCTGCCGTATTTCTACATCTTCCATATCTGTGCGGACCCGGCCGGTCTGGTCGAGGGCAAGCTCTACGCCAATGACTGGGCACGCTTTCACACGTCGGGAATCGACCGCGGGCTGGAGGACCAGATCCGGCGCGACAAGGGCGAAATCCTGCACTACCGCAATCGCCTGAAGAACGAGGCGCTCTAGCCTCGGGCTAGAGGGTCAGGACGGCCTTGCCGGTCACCTTGCGCGCCATCAGGTCGTCGAACGCCTTCGTAACGTCTTCAAGCGGATAGGTCGCCGAGACCATGGGCTTGATCTTGCCGGCTTCGTAAAGCCGGAACAGCTCGGCCATGTTCGCCGCATTGCCTTTGGGATCATGCGCGGCCCAGGCTCCCCAGAAGACGCCGCGAATGTCGCGGCTGTTCAATAGCGCAAGATTGAGCGGAATTTTCGGGATATCCCCGGCGGCAAAACCAACGACGAGGAAGCGCGCGCCCCAGCGGGTGGCGCGCAGTGCGGCTTCGGAATAATGCGAGCCGACCGCGTCATAGACGACATCGGCCCCCTCCCCGCCCGTCAGCTCCTTGATTCGCGCCTTCAGGTCTTCGGCGTCGTAGTCGATCGTCTCGTCGGCCCCGGCCTTGCGGGCGGCCGCCAGCTTGTCCGCGCCACGGGCCGCAGCGATGACTTTCGCGCCCAAAGCCTTGCCCAGCTGAACCGCAGCGGTACCAACCCCGCCCCCGGCCCCGAGCACGACAAGGCTTTCGCCCGCTTTCAGTTCCGCGCGCTGTTTCAAGGCATGGATTGTCGTCGCATAGGTGGTGATCAGGGCCGCGCCTTCCTCGAACGGCATGGAGTCGGGCATGGGAGCGGCCTGGGTGGCGTAAACGGCGACTTTATCGGCAAAGGCCGATAGCAGGGTTGCCGCGATGACCCGGTCACCGGCCTTGAACCCCTGCACCTTGTCGCCGACGGCAGAGACGACGCCCGCGCACTCTCCGCCCGGAATGAAGGGCGTAGGCGGTTTCATCTGGTACTTACCCTCGACGAGCAGGATGTCCGGGAAATTGACGCCAGCGGCCTTGATGTCGATGACGATTTGGCCGTCGACGGGGACAGGATCGTCCATTTCGCCGATCTGCAATGTCTTGTAGGGGGCGAATTCATTGCAGATTACGGCGCGCATCAACGGGTCTCCTGTTGAGGGTTTGAGCGGGATGATGCCCCAGCCTCACCCGTCCCGCAAACTCCTGAAAAATGGGCCGGAAGCGCGGATGCGCCCCCGGCCCGCCAGTTAGGCTCCGGACCTGCCTAACCGGCAGAGGCCAGAGACCGGGAGTCGAGAATTTCGGCGGCGCGGATAACGGCGTCTTCAGACGGGGCAAGACGCCGGGCTTCGGCCAGCGCAGCGCGCGCCTCGTCGGCCTGTCCGGCACGATGGAGGGCACCGGCATGGTTGAGATGCGCACGCCAATTGGCGGGCTGCAGCGAAACGGCCTCTTCACAGGCCGCGATGGCTTCGGCGTGCTGGTCTGTCATCGACAGGGCGGCGCACCAGTTGGCGTAGGCGATCGAGCGGCGCGGGGCACTCAGCCGGGCAGGATTGCGCAGCGAGGCGCGACCGAGGCGCTCGGCGCGCTCGTAATCGCCGGCGTTGAACGCCCAGGCCGCAGCGCTGACCTGGGATGACGAACTGCGCTGGACGGAGAAGACCGGCTCACCCGGCGCATCCTGCGCCTGTGCTGCGGAGACGATCGACAGGCCGGAAACCGCGGCAAGGCACACACCGGCGAGAGACAGAATGCGGTTCATGGGGGAGGTCCTTTTCGGGATCGGAACGGATGACCGCACTCATTTCAGACCGAACACGTATGAATGTAATTGACCATTACAGCACAATCGCCATACATGAATGCATGATTGACTGGTCCGATATCCCCGTCTTCCTCGCCGTTTCCGATTCCGGCAGCCACACCGCGGCCGCGCGCCAGCTGGGCGTCAGCCAACCCACGATCGGTCGGCGGTTGACCGCCATGGAAGACAAGCTGGGCGCGCCGCTCTTCTTTCGCGAGAACGGACATCTGGAACTGACGGCGTTCGGACAGACCGTGCTCGATCACGCCCGTCGCATGGAGGATGAGGCCGGGGCCATTGCCCGCGCCGCCATCAGCCGCGACACCTCGCTGGCCGGCCCGGTCGTGTTTACTGCCTCGGAAGGCATTGGCGGGGACTGGCTGCCGCGCGCCCTGGTTGGCTTCAAACAGGCCAATCCCGACATCATCCTGGAACTCAATATCGACAACCATGCCGCCAACCTGGCCCAGCGCCAGGCTGATATCGCCCTGCGCTGGAACGGGCCGGGCAAGCAGCAAAGCCTGATCGGCCGCCGCGGCACGACAGTGGGTGCGGGCCTGTATGCATCGAAGGCCTATCTCGATGCACACGGACGGCCCCGGACACCGGCAGACCTGGCCGACCATGACGCGGTCAGCTGGTCGGTCGCGGCGAAATTCACCTGGCCGTCCATCATCAATGGCGAACAGACCCTGCCCGCGCGCGTGGCGTTTCAGGCCAACAGTCCGAACGCACTCCTGTCCGGTCTCGCCGCCGGCTTCGGGATCGGTGTTTACACACACCGGCTGGCGCTACGGCATCCGGTGCTGGAACGGGTCCTGCCCGATTTCGAGACCTCGCTGGATCTCTGGATTGTCACCCATGAGGACGTGCGGCGCAGTGCGCGGATCCGTGCAGCATTCGATTACACGGTCGCGGCGCTCGAAGCCGATTCGGCGCATTTCGCCCATGGGGCCCCGTCGATCTACGGCCCGGCCTGACGTTCGGCCCGGGCGACATCGCGTTCGAGCTGGCGGAAATCGTCGCGATTGAGATAGTGCCGCGCCTCGCGCTCAGGCGCTGGCGGGTCGGCGTCGAGCGCGTCAAAGCGGTCCGTGACATAGTGCGCCCACTCATCATCGACGAGCCAGGCCTGGCGGCGCTCTTCGGCCTCTGCCATCAGTGTATCGACCGCATCGGCAGTCAGGTGGCGGCCGAAGGAGGCAGTATCAAAGGGTGGTTCCTGCTCCTGCCCGCGCATGCGCGTGAGGATCGCCTCGCCCAGCACCGGGCGGTAGTGTGCGGGCACGTAGTAATAGGGATTTTCGGGATCGCCGGACGGGTCGGGCGGCGCGCTCAGCGACACGTCCTGATAGCCGCCGAAATCCCAGGCTTGCAGCGCCGGCCCGTCGAAACAGGGCTCACGGGCTTCAGAGGGGACGCGCGCGGCGATTTCAGCCGTGATGTCGCGCCGCAGAGCGTCTTCATACGGCTCCATGCCGACGCGGCGCGCGGCTTCCTCCTGCCAGGCATGGACCGGGTGGACGAAGACCGTGACCTGGACGCCTTGCGCCAGAAGGGCATCGATGCCCCGGAACAGGAATCGGACCCGTGCCGGGTCATAGACGTAGTCGCTATAGCCGCGATAGCGCTTCTCGATCTCCTCCTCAAAGCGCCCGGGAAGGAGCTCGGGCGCATAGGCATTCTCCCATTTCTCGTCCGAACCACCGGTCGCGTTGTCGATCACGGTCTGGGCGGCGCGGGCAAAGGCGTTCGGCGAGAGCGAGGTCTGAACATGGGAGAAGAGCGGCGGCATGCCGGTCAGCGGCGTAATCCAGTAGGTCGCATGTGCCCGCGGATAGGTGCCGAATTCGCGCAGATCCATACCGATGATGACGCAGCGCAGGTTTTCGTTGCGCGATCCGATGACGCTGGCGCGGGCCAGTTCAAATGCGCTGGTCCCCGCCATGCCGAGATTTTCATACCCGCCCGGCCAGTCCGGCATTTCGCGCGGAAAACCGTCCGCGACCCGCGAACTGCCCAGCACAATCGTGCCGGCTTCAGTGTCGAGCAGGCGGTGGCCGACGCGGACCCGGTAGCCATCTTCATGGGCGCGCGTCTTGCGTTCATTGACACCGTCAATAGTGACCCAGCCGGTCACGTCATAGGGATCGACCAGGAAGGTGAAGCTCCCGAACAGCAACAGGAAACCCGCCGCAGCCCCGGCGAGTGTCAGCGCATAGCGCCGCATGGACTTGCCCGTCCCGGAGGCGTCAGAAGTTGTAATAGATGAACTCCGCCGTGGTCCACGCGTTGACGATGGCGAGGAAGAGCAGGAAGGCGAGCCCTGTCGCGGTCCATGGTCCCGGGCTCCACCGCCAGCCCTTCTGGAACTCGACCCGCGCCGTTTCCAGCGTCATGCGGTCCAGCACATTGCGGAAAATCGAGACGGTGTCCGGCAGGCCCCAGACTATGGCCAGGCCAATGACGATGGCGATGAAAGGCTCGTCGCCGACGCTGTTGCCGACCCCGTTCAGCCCCGCCATCCCGGCAAGGACACGCCAAGCCGCATCGAAAGACTCGGCGCGGAAGAAGACCCAGGCAATCGTCACAAAGAGGAAGGTGATCCCGATGGAGAGCCACCTGGCCTTCGAAAACAGCCCGTTGGGGAAAAAGCGGTTGAGCATGTGACACCAGGCCAGCCCCAACCCGTGTAGCCCGCCCCAGACCACGAAAGTCCAGGCCGCGCCATGCCAGAGCCCGCCCAGCAGCATGACGATGGCGACATTGATCATCCGCCGGACCAGGCCGTTCCGGCCGCCGCCCAGCGGGATGTAAAGATAGTCGCGCAGAAAGCGGGACAGCGTGATGTGCCAGCGCCGCCAGAAATCGATCACCGACACCGCCCGGTAGGGCGCATTGAAGTTTATCGGCAGGCGGTAGCCGAACATGCGTCCGAGTCCGATCGCCATGTCCGAATAGCCCGAGAAGTCGAAAAAGATCTGGAAGGAGTAGGCAAGCGCGCCGGTCCAGGCTTCCAGCAGGCCCAGCTCGTCTCCCCGTGCCGCTGCACCGAAAGCGCTGGCGGCGAAGGGTTCCATATTGTCCGCGAGCAGGACTTTCTTGGCGAGGCCGATGGCGAAGATCGACAAGCCGACACCGATATTTTCTGCCAGATCGTCCTTGCGCTTGGCGTCGTCATATTGCGGCGCGATCTGGTCATGCCGGACAATTGGACCAGCGATAAGCTGCGGGAAGAAGGAGACGAAGAGCGCATGTCCGGTCAGCGAGCCGGGCTTCGCATGCTTGCGCGCGACATCCACGAGGAAACTGATCTGCTGGAACGTAAAGAATGAGATCGCCAGAGGCAGGGTGAAATGCGGTTCGGGAATCGCGGTTCCCGCCACGGAATTGACGTTGCCGACGAAAAAGTCGGCGTATTTGAACAGGCCAATGCTGGCGAGATTGGCAATGATGCCGATGGCGAGCCAAGGCTGGGTTCGGTGATTGGCTATGACCAAGCCCAAAAGGTGGTTGATCACGATCGAGCCGAGCAATAGCGGCAGATAGCGGATGTCCCACCAGGAATAGAAGATGAGCGAGGCAATCGTCAGCGCGACCAACGCGGCATGATGCGCGACCCAGTGGCGCAGCAGGTAGTAGACCAGCAGCGTTGCTGGCAGAAAGACGAACAGAAATTCGAAAGAATTGAATAGCATGTCCGCCCCGCCCCCGCGGCCACCCTCCCGGCAATCCCGCGTTTGAAAGCCGCATAGCAGGCGCGCCGCCGTCGCGCAATTTGGCGCGATGCGCCCGGCCATGAATGCGATCTGAATTTCAGGCTCAGGAACGGGTCAGGCGAGATTTGCCAGTTTCGCCTCCGTTATCGCCCGTACGGGTCACTCCAGTGCGGACACCAGCAAGGAGGAAAGACCATGTCCCTGTCGAAGAAACTTCGTTCTGCCGTTGCCGCCGCCGGACTGACTTTCGCGGCCGCCGGACTGGCCGGCGCGCCGGCACAGGCCCAATACTACAACAACCTGCCTTATGAGCCCTGCCAGTTGCTTGTCGTCCAGGGCGGCAGCCAGGTCACGGTGATCGCCCAGGTCGCTCCCGGCATTTCGGGGAGCTATCGCCTGACTGCCGACTCAGCGACGCCCGGCAATGCCGCCTTCATTGACCAGAGCGGCGACTTCCGCGGTGTGCCGGGCCGGTTCACGCTTCTGTCCCGGGCGCTTCTGAGCACCGCCTACATCCAGGAGGCGGGCCAGCCGATCAACGGCAATCCCTACGCCCCGCGCCGGACGATGGATGAATTGCGGGAAGGCACGCTCGGTGTCGATGCCCTGCTTGATGTGACACTTGAGGTCGTTGATGACCGCGGTCGGACCGTCTGCCGCAAATCGGACTATCAGTTCGCGCAAATGCCGGCACAGGCCCGCATGGGCGGGGCTGCCCGCCGCCCAGGAGGCTGGTAAGCCGTACAGTCATTCGCCGAGCCTTGCGAAGCGCCCGGACCTCATGGTCCGGGCGTTTTGCTGTCTGACGATACGGATTCCCCAGCATGAACGCGCCAGTCAGCTTCGCTTCACCTAGCTGATTTTCATATGAATTTCGTACTCACGCGGCGCTCAGATCGGCCTCGCTAGAAGAGGGTCATGGTCGCAGATGCAGGAACGCATCCGGCTTCAGACAAGGAGAGAAGACATGAAATTCCGTAACCTCATCGCTGTCCTGGCCGTTTCGGCTTCGGTGTTCAGCATCGTCGGTGCCGCCGACGCCCAGTCCCGCAACCGCGTGTCGGTCAATCAGGCCGGCTATGCCAACGAAGTCGGCGGTCGTCAGGCCGGCTACCGCAACCAGATGATCATCGACCAGTACGGTCAGCGTCAGTGGGTGACGGTGCTTCAGGACGGGACCGGCAACGGCACGACCGTCTATCAGGAAGGCGTCCGCAACGGGGCCCTGGTCGACCAATATGGCAATGCCAACAGCGCCGTGATCGGCCAGAATGGCCGCAACCTCGACGCGGCGAGCGTCCAGACCGGTTACCGCAATGAAGCCGGCATCGCCCAGATCGGCCGTAATCACACCGCCACGACGATCCAGTCGGGCAGCTACAATACCGCCGGCGTGATCCAGGTCGGCAATGGCCAGAACGCCACTGTCCGCCAGTCGGGCCGCGGCAATGTCACCCTGGTCATCCAGGGCGAACACTAAACGCGCCGGCCCTTACCGCCTGTCGACAAAGCGGGCGATCAGGGACCAGTAATGCGACGGAAACAGCCGCTCCAGCAGGGCGGCTGTTTTCGCGTCCTGGCCCACGAGAATCCGGGCCTTGTTGCGGGCGACACCGGAGAGGATGATGGACGCGGCGCGGTCCGGATCCATCCTAAGCAAACGCCGTGACCGCTCCAGTCCGGCCTGTCTGTCGGTGTCACTGACCGACTCGGGCATTCGCGCCCGCTCGGCGATCTTCGTGGCCACGCCGCCCGGATGCACGGTGGTGACGGCAATCCCGCTTCCCGCAAGCTCATGGCGGAGCGAATCGGAAAACCCCCTCACGGCATACTTGCTGGTGCAGTAGGCCGTTTGACCGGCCGGAGCGATCAGGCCGAACAGGCTGGAAATATTGACGATATGCGCGGTTCCGGCGCGGCGAAGCTGGGGCAGGAAAGCGCGCGTCGTGTTCACGACACCGCCCAGATTGATGGCGAGCAGCCAGTCGAAATCCTCGGCCGGAACCTGATGGAAGTCACCGCCGAGTGCGACGCCCGCATTGTTGAACAGGAGGTTCGCGCCGCCATGGGCACGGTCGACCAGGCCGGCAAACTCCTGGATCGCCTCCCGGTCAGCGACATCAAGCCGGGTGGTGATCACGCGAACGCCGCTTTCCGGCAATTCGTCCGCCAGCGCGGCAAGCCCCTCCCCGTCAATATCGCCCAGGGCCAGATGGCATCCTGCCGCCGCCAGAGTCCGGGCCAGCGCCGCGCCGATTCCGCTGGCCGCACCAGTGATGACGGCCGTTCGGCCCGAAAAAACAGACAGTCCGCTCACGTTCGCTCTTGCCGCCTAGGATGCACCAATGGCCCGGAGCCATAATTCGTAGCGCCGGTCGACCTTGTTGGCGGTGGCCAAATCCCTGTCCTTCCCTGACCCCGGTGAAAGCGCATGCCGGGCATCTTTCGGCGACAGTCCGAACTCCGCCTTGAAGACGCGGCTGAAATGCGGATCGGATTCAAAACCGTTGCGAAGTGCAATTTCACCTATGGGAGTCTTGCGTCCGGCGCGGCAGTCATGGGCCATGTCACGCAGCGCGGCACGCAGACGCTCCTTGCGAATGAAGGACGCCACACCGCCCAGCGGCGCAAAATGCCGATAGAGGGTCGCACGGGAGCAGCCCAGAAAGTCGCGGACCCGGTTCTGGTCGACGCGCCGTCCTTCGCGCACCTGCCGGCGGATAAAATGTTTGGCTTGCAGGAGTTGGGCAGCTCGTGCCGCCGTGCCACCGGCTGTCTTTCGTGCCTTGCCGCGATAGCATTCGGTCACAAGGTCGAGCGCGGCACGGACACCGGCCCTGGCTTCCTCCACGTCCATTTCGGGCAGCGACCGCTGCAGCCCCAGCATGAAATCGGCGGTCAGGCGAGCCAGCGGCGTGTCATCCCCAACCGTGTTGAGATGGACGCCTTCCATTGCCGTGCCGAGCCTGTCCTCTATCTCGTGCCGGGGCACGATAAAGGACACCAGGTCGAACTGGTCGTTGACCGTCCGGGACTCCCGGGTCAGGTCGAACCCTGTAACCATGCCGGTTCCGGCCAGTCGGCGGGTGTCATCCTGCTGGCGAATACCGCCGCGCGCGAAGACCTGGAACATCACGCTTTCGATGCCATCCATGACCGGCCGCATGGCTGACCGGCGGAAGGATTGCCGTCCCGCCTGCACGCGCGAAATCATCGTTCCGTCGACAAGTGCGCTGTCCAGCCGCGCGCGATAGGCATGACGCACACAGTCGGGGTCTGCTGTCACGTCGAACAGGACGCCGATACTGTCTTCCCAGAGCGCGAATTGCTCATGACCGGGCAGACCGGCGGTATCAAAAACGGAAATTTCGACCGGCTGCACCCTGCCATCCCCGGAATGCGCCGGAGGCGGCGTGCTCTGCTGCTTGTCCATACTCCCCCCGGGCACGCTCTGTGTGCGTTGCAACCCCCACGCTCATTTGACCGGCTTTGAGACGCTCATGCAAGTCCACCGGCCAATTTGAGACGGACCGGCTAACACCTGCCTGGCCCCGCAAATTACGGTGTCCATTGAGATTAAGGAAATCCGCAGCGTGAGAGTCCGGGCTCCCGGACTCCGCGTTGTCCCCTATCGGAGACTGGACGATGAAAACCGCTCTGCTCGCTGTAGTTGCTTGTGTAATGTCGTTTTGCCTGTCAGCTGGCGCGCTCGCTCAAGCCCCGGCCGACCTGACCGAGACCGACCGGCAGATCCTTGGCGAGGGCGGCCGCATTCCGGTACTGGTCATGCTGGATGTGCCCGATTTGGCCAGCGATCTGGGACTGGATTCCGGCCCGGCCAGCGATGCCCACAGCACTGCGATTGCCAGCGTCCAAGACCACGTCCTTCAGTCCGTATTTGGAGCCGGCCGGACGGCCCTGCTTGATGCACGTGACCGCTTTGACGCCCGGCTACGCAACGGCGTCGCCGAGGATGGCAATGTCCCCGCGACCCCGGTTCTGCGGCACGCCTACCACTATACGCCGGCGCTCGCGCTGACCGTCGACGGTGCGGAACTGACCGCGTTGCGTTCCGTGCCCGGTGTCGACCGGGTTGTTACCGACGGCCGGAATGACGCCTTCATGGACGAATCCCTGCCACTGATCGGCGCGACGACACTTCACAATGCCGGCCTGACCGGTCAGGGCGTCGCCGTTGCCATCGTCGATACGGGTACGGACATCGACCACCCGATGTTCGCCGGCAAGGAAATCGCATCGGCATGCTTCTCCAGCTACACGCCGGAGACCACGTCGCGCTGTCCCGGTGCCGGATCGGTGGAGATCGGACCGGGGGCTGGTGATTCCTGTGAACGGTGCGACCTGGAGGCGATTCACGGCACACATGTCGCCGGCACGGCTGTGGGGGCCCCATTCACCACGACGGTTGACGAGGCCGAGCGGACGATATCCGGCGTCGCCCCGGGAGCCTATCTGGTGCCGGTCAACGTCTTCACCACCATTGAAAACGATACGACGGCCCTCGACAGTGACCTGATTGCCAGCCTCGAATGGCTCTACCAGAATCGCATGTTGCCCAACCCGGAAGGCGGAGACCCGATACCGCTGGTCGCCATCAATATGAGCCTCGGCGGCGGCCGCTACTTCGACTATTGCTACACTGATCCCCGTGCGCCGATCATTTCGTTGTTGCGCAGCGCCGGTGTGGCAACCGTGATCGCCTCGGGCAACGAATACTACAACGACTCGGTCGGTGGGCCGGCCTGTGTCCCCGACGCCGTGACCGTTGGTGCGACTGATCGCAACGATGCCGTCGTTGCCTTTTCCAACAGCTTCTTTCCGGTCGATTTGCTGGCCCCGGGTGTCGGCATCCGCTCGGCAACCGATGTGGTTGATGGCGAAGCACCCGGCGCAGTGGCGCTGAACGGCACATCGATGGCGACGCCGCATGTCGCCGGTGCTTTCGCTCTGCTGGCTGCGGCCTATCCCGACGCCTCGGTCACCGATATCGAACAGGCGCTCCGGGTCACGGGCCGTCCTGTCACCGACCCCGACAACAACCTCACGCGCCCGCGGATCAACATTGCCGCGGCCCGCGACTATCTGGCCTCGCTGGCCTCCATCGAGGGCCCGATCGCGATGACGCCGCAACTGCGCTATTTTGCGTCGATCAATATCAATCGCCCCGAAGAACCGGACCCCGCGATCTATGAAATCCGCAACACTGGGGACGCCGCTGTCACGGTTACGGTGGCTTCGGTCGGCAATGACGCCATCATGTTCGGTGAAGGCATTCGCGAGTTCAGTGTCGAACTGCTCGGCGGCGAAGCGTTTGATATCGGCGTTCAGGTCGACCTTGCCGAAGTGATCGATGGCACGCTGAACGGCACTGTCCGCGTCACGGCACCCTGGCAGGGCGGCACACAAGTCGTTCAGATTCCGGCCACGGTGACCGGCTACGCGGGACCGACGACTGTCCAGCGGCCCGCGAACGACAATTTTTCCAGCGCGACCCGGATCACGGACAGCTCGATCCTGCTGAACGCCAGCACCTATGGTGCAACGATCCAGGCCGGCGAGCCCGATCATGACGGTGAGGATACGTACGGTTCGATCTGGTACGCGATCGAGGCCATCCGCGATGGCTATGTCCGTCTCGCCATGGAAGGCCGACTGGGGCGCAACACGATAGCGGTGTATCGCGGCAACTCCATTGCCGCGCTGCAGCAGATCGCGGCCGGATCACAGACCAATGACGACGTTATTCTGACCTTTGAGGCCGAGGAGGACGCAACCTATTACGTGGCCCTCGATTATGCCCCGCCGCCCAACTCGCTGGGGGGTGAGTCACAGCAACCGATCCGGTTCGTCGTTGACCCGCTTGTGGGAGACTATGACTCGTTCGCGAATGCGCTGGAATTGACGTCCCCGGGAGGCGTGAGCCTTGTCAGCTTTGCCGGTTCCACGACCGAAGACGGCGAAGATGATGCACTCAGCCCGGACTTTTCCGGCACCATCTGGATGCACGCCACCGGTCAGCCCGGTGACCGGCTCCGCCTGGCGATCACCCAGGTCACGAATACGACTTTCCTGACCTACTATTCAGGCAGCGAGCTCGGCAATCTGACGGAATTGGGCCTGGCGAGCGCCTCGACCTTCCGCCCGTTCGACACCACGCTCGAAATCCCGGAAGGCGGCCTTTACATCGCGCTCCAGCAATACGGCACTCCGTCGCCGTCCGAACGGGCCGGTGAAATGCTGTTCCGCTGGCAGATCGCGCCTGATCCGGCGTTCGCCCAGGTCGCTGCCGCGATTGCGCCCATGGCCCGCGCTGTTCGCCGGGGCGGTTTCACCACGGCTCTGGCTGCAGCTTCGGTTGGCGGCACGCTGAATGCCACCGATTGCGGTGTCTTTCCTGAACGCGGCGCACCTTACGCGTCGCGCTTCATGCCGGTAACGCCAGTGTCCGGCGAGAATGGTGACGGTGCGGACATTCCCGCTGGCGGATCCCAGATTTTCGCCTTCGGCGGGGAGTTCAGCACCAATCCAGGTCTCGGCCCCATGGCCGGTCTTGAACTGATCGATTTGCAGGTCGTCTGTGACAATGGCGCGTCGCCGGGCGACCGCTTCCTGTCACGGATGCATGTCACGATCAGCGATACACCAGTCGTCGACCTGGTCGCCAGCCCGGCCACGACGGACCCGCTGGCGGCCACGCTGGCACCCAACGGGGCGACCCGGTTTGCCGTGGCTGCCGTCAATCTGGGCGACGCGACGGAAGGCAATGTCTTCGCGGTGCCCCTGGCTATCGCCGACGAGCGAGCCCTGAGCCTGTTGCCGGATCTCGTCTTCAACCTGGTCGAGATGGTCAATGGCAATCCGCCCTTCCATCCGTTGCCGCTGGATATCGGGATCTGCCAGACGGACGATACCGGTGCCTGTTTCAGCAGTGAAGGCTTCCAGCCCGTCGCGCGACTGGGCAGCATCCGGCCCAATGAAACCCGGACGATGACTGTGCGACTTACCGGTCAGGGAGAGGCGGTGGACTTTGCGCCGGCGGCCAACCGCATCGTCGTTGCCTTTGTCCAGGTGGACGAGTTCGACGTTGAAAACTGGGGCCAGCCGCGCCTGGTTGGCATGACCAGCGTGGCGGTGCGCACCATCGAGCCCTGATTCCAGCGAACCTTCAGGGCCCGTGAAGCGGGGCGGTTCCTTCCTGGAGCCGCCCTGTTTCTCTTTGCGGGCTATTCAGCCGCTTCAGCAAAGGAGTCCGTGCGGACGTCTCCGGCACGGCGGAAGGCCAGTGCGCCATCCTCCAGCCTGCCGTAGCGGATGGCGAGCATGTCCTGGAAATAGTTCTGATAGGCGCGCCAGGGCGGTTTCGTTCCCTGCCGGGGCATGCGGTCGATGGCGCGCTGGATATAGCCTGAAGAAAAATCGAGCAGCGGCGCGGGTTCAATGTCCTTGGGCGGTTCAGGCACGCAATAGTCACAGCCCTCGCGCGCCATGTGATTGAGCAATCGGCAGACCCGTTCGCAGGTCAGATCGATCTTCAGCGTCCAGGACGCGTTCGTATAACCGAAGCAGATGGCAAGGTTGGGCAGACCGCTCAACATCATGCCGCGATAGGCGAAATGCTCCGCTGCGTTCCAGACCTGCCCGTCGACCGTTAATTCGATCCCGCCCATCAGGAGGATATCCAGCCCCGTGGCCGGGATGATGATATCGGCTTCGACCGTCTCGCCTGATGACAGGCGCACGCCTTCGGGCACAAACCGCTCGATTGTGTCGGTGCGGATATCGGCCTTGCCGCCTTTAAGCGCCGCGAAGAAATCGCCGTCGGGCGCGAGGCAGAAACGCTGGTTCCACGGGTCGTAGTCGGGGGTGAAATGCCGATCGACGTCAAAATCCTCGCCCAGCTCGCCCCGGATGTATGTCTTGATCTGCTTTCTGATATAGCCCGGCCAGCGTTGCGCCATCTCATAGAAGAGGATGGAGAGCGCAATATTCTTCGTTCGCGAAATAGCGTAAGCGCTCTTCTCGGGGAGAATCTTGCGCAGCGTGTCGGCGATGACGTCGCGCGAGGGCCGCCCGGCGATATAGGTCGGCGAACGCTGGATCATGGTGACATGAGCCGCCTCTTCCGCCATCGCCGGGACCAGCGTCACCGCCGTCGCGCCACTGCCGATCACGGCGACGCGCTTGCCAGCATAGGCCTGATCCTCGCGCCATTTCTGCGGGTGGATGATTTCACCGGCGAAGTCTGAAGCGCCTTCGAACTCCGGCTCATGGCCGCGATCATACCGGTAATAGCCCGAGCACATGACGAGGAATTTCGCGGTAAGCGTCACTGGCCCGGAGGCGGTCTCCGCCCGCACAGTCCAGTGCGCGGCCCCCGTGTTCCAGGCCGCCGAAACGACGCGATGGCCAAAACGTATCTTCTCCATGATGTCGTGGCGTTCGGCCGTGTCGCGCACATAGTGGCGGATACTCGGCCCGTCGGCGAAAACCTTGCCATCCGTCCAGGGCCGGAAGGCAAAGCCGAACGTGTACATGTCGCTGTCCGACCGGATGCCGGGATAACGGAAGAGATCCCACGTGCCACCGACCGCTTCACGTGCTTCGAGGATGGCATAGCGCTGGTCCGGTGCTCGCTTTTGCAGGTGGTAGCCTGCGGCTATGCCGGAAATCCCGGCCCCGACAACCAGGACATCCAGATCGGTTTCGGTCATGCGTTCTCTCAAGGTTTCAACAGCGTTATAGAAAAATTTAGCCAATATGGAATGTCCACAGAAGTGGATGGCGCATTTGCCAATCTAGTTGTATTTGAACCTTTCGCATATAATTCTGATTAAAAGGCACGGGAATGGATAGCGAACAATTTGAATCTGAATGGCAAAAATTAAAACGCGAACGCCGTGACTTGGCTATCGAATTCTCCGATGCTCACAGAATTGCTGCGTTAGGTCGAGCTGAAAGTGCTCGCCGCGAAGTCGGACGGTATCGAGTCGCGGGAGCAGCTGGCGCAATAGCATTACTTGCGAGTCAAATTCCGAATGCAGAAGGCGCATTTATTTTATTAACGATACCGATATTTTTCTTTTCTTGGTCTTTATATTGCAGCATAATTTCTCTGAACAAGTCGGTTTCTGAACAGATAGATTTCCCGTCCAAATGGACCAATTGGTCGATGAAGGTAATTCACGTAATTGGGATGCAACGATTCGAAGATGGCATTCCTGATCTACCTGAGGAGCCAAAGTACGAAGTTCGTCCATCTGACAATTGGGCGGCCCGTGCCCATGGGGCGCTCATCGGCGGCGGAATAGGGGCAGCCTTCTACCTAATCGAGAGAGCTGGCGCATTCAGTCGGCTAGAGCAGTTTATTGATCATTTTACAAGCTAGTTCGTAATTTTCGGATCAGTAGATTGCACCTGAGATATATCTGGATCTTGCTAGCAGGTTGGAGAATCGTCCTCACCCCCAGCCTTCCTTTCATTGGCCTTTTCCAAGATCGCCTCGATTTCAGACAACTTGGCCTTCTCCGACGCAATCGCCAAATTGATTGGGTGGTCAGGAGATACATGCAATAACCTGATCTGCCGTAAACTATCGCGCGCCTTCCTGTCGGCATCTTCAAGCCGCTGAAGTTCAGGGCCACCAATTCCTTTGCGGCGGATTCGAAATAGCCGTTTTGCCACGGATTGACGCTTTTGAAGCGCGCGAGACAATTCTTCACTTTTGTTTTTGCGAAGCCGTAGCACCCGCTTTCGAGCGCGGTCACGCCTTTCTCGGAGAAGCCGCAACTCGGATTTGGGCCGTTTTGGATCGTCTATCGCCCATTCACGGTCATCAAGCCTGACTTTGAGCGGATCAGGGTCGCGCGGAGGATCGTTCCACCTGAGTTTCCTCACCTGCCAACTCCTTCAAAGCAAGTCCAACTTTGATAGGGATGGCCATCAATGACAAGAAAATGGTGCCCGGGGGCGGATTCGAACCACCGACACGCGGATTTTCAATCCGCTGCTCTACCAACTGAGCTACCCGGGCACCGGGCGGCAGGAGACAGTCGACTCCCGCGCGTTGGAGGGCGGTTTATAGGGCGCGTCCGCGCGCCTGTCCACGCCCGAAAATCAGCGCCGTCAATCAGTCCTCGTCCGGCTCGCCAGAGCCCGGCGGAAGCGCTTCGGGGTCGACCGGTTCGCCGGGCACGACATAGGCCCCGGAAAACCATTTCCCGAGATCGATATCGGCGCATTTGACCGAGCAGAAGGGTTTGATTTTGGCGTTCGACGGCTCGCCACAGATCGGGCAGGCCGGGCGTTTCTTCGGTTTGCTCATGCCGTGCTCACTTCAGCGGTTTCGCGCGGTGCGCCGTCCCGGGCCACGACATCGAAACGCGGGCCGATCCGGTCGGTCAGTGCGCCGTGCCAGAGATCGGCATGACTGTTCAACCAGTCCGAGACCTCCAAGGCAAGTGTGAGGCGGAGGCGGCTGCGGCGATTGGCGCGGCCCTCGGCTTCGAGGCGATGAAGGGCGCGCAGGGCGCAAGTCTCAACCGTGGGCGCGCCGGAGTCATCAAGCAGGATTTCAGACAGCGAGCGGCCGGTGCGCTGGCGGGCGAGCTCGACAATGCCGAAGGGCGACATGGGCGCAACATCGACGCGGGCCGGGTCGCGCTTGAAGGTGCGGCGCAGCGCCTGTTCGACCTCGGTGCGGGCCTTGCGGTCGCGCATGTGAACAAAATCAATGGCGACGATACCGCCCAGCCCCCGCAGGCGGATCTGGCGTGCGGCTTCCTTGGCCGCCGAGCGATTGAGGTCAGCGGCGAGCTTCTGCGCCCCGCCCTGCGCGGTACGCCCGGCCGCATCGACATCGATGGCGGTCAGGGCTGCGGTTTTCTCGATGATCAGGCGTCCGCCGCCGGGGATGTCAGCCGTTACCGAGAGCGCGGCCTCGATCTCGGCATCGAGATCAATGTCGCTTTCATCGGCCCAGAGCCCCTTGGCGTCGGGATAGCGCGCTGCCAGGCGGTCGGCGAGCGGCAGGGCTGGGGTCAGCAGCCGCGGCGCGTCGCCGCTTGCCTCGGCTTCGACGCTCGCCAGCGTCGGCCCCTTCTCGGCATGCGCTTCGCGCGTGACTTCGACCGGCCAGGCCGCGCCCTCGTGAAACCCGGCCGGCCGTCCGGCCTTGCCGAAGGGCAGAAAGCCGTCGGGACCCACGCCGAGATCGACGAAGGCGGCATTGAGACTGCCATCCACGCGGCGCACACGGCCCAGATAGACCGCACCGGCGGCGGCGCAGCTCTCCCGCGCGCTCCAGCGGTCGATGTGAAGCTCAGCGACACGGCCATCCTCGATCAGGGCGGCACGGGTTTCGCCGATGGCATCTTCCACGACGATTGTGCGGTTCATGTCCGGCCCCCGAAGACCGGATAGCCCATCCCGGTCAGCATCTGCGCGGTTTCGTGCAGTGGCAGGCCCATGACACCGGAATAGGAGCCCTGGAGGCTGGTCACAAAGGCTTCGGCCAGCCCCTGCACGCCATAACCGCCGGCCTTGCCCTGCCATTCGCCGGAATCGAGATAGGCCGCGATTTCGGTTTCTGACAGGCGTTTGAATTTGATCCGCGTTTCGACCACGCGCGATGCCATCGTGCCATCCGGGCTTTTCAGCGCCACGCCGGTCCAGACGCGGTGCGACGCCCCGGAGAGCAGGCGCAGGCAGGCGTCAGCCTCGGCCTCGGTTTCGGCCTTGGGCAGCGTACGGCGGCCGCGCGCGACAACCGTGTCAGAGCCCAGAACCAGCGCGTCGCCATGGTCGACAGCGTCGGCCTTGGAACAAGCAAGACGCAGCGCTATCTGGCGCGGCAATTCGCCGGGGATCTCGCTTTCGTCAATATCGGTGGGATGGACAGCATCGGGTTCAACGCCAATCCGCCGCAGCAATTCGAGACGCCGCGGCGAGGCGCTGGCCAGAACGAGGCGCGGACGGGTCGCTGTCATTGTCGCGCTCCGCGCCTCACGGCCTTACTTGAAGCGATAGGTGATACGTCCCTTGGTCAGGTCGTAGGGTGTCATTTCGACCAGCACCTTGTCGCCCGCCAGAACGCGGATGCGGTTCTTGCGCATCTTGCCAGCGGTGTGCGCAATGATCTCGTGATCATTTTCCAGCTTCACGCGGAAGGTGGCGTTCGGAAGCAATTCCGTCACCTCTCCGGGAAATTCGAGTAACTCTTCCTTCGCCATACGGCTCCTCTTGGTACAGGCACGTTGAATGAGGCCGGCATCCCTGCCCGCCCGAACTGGCGCGTATATAGGCCCTTATGCCCGCCCGCGTCGAGGCTTGATTGTGCAGGCCGTCACGCGCCGCCGGCGCGCCGGTGCAGCGATCCGATTAGGGTGAAGAGGCGCCGGGCGGTCTCGAAGTCCACCGCGATCTTGCCTTCGAGGCGCTCGCGCAGCAGTTCGGACCCCTCATTGTGGATGCCGCGGCGGCCCATATCGATCGCCTCGATCTGCGCCAGCGAGGCATCCCGGACCGCGTCGTTATAGCTGTCGCAAATCATGAAATAGTCTTTATACACGCCCCTGAACGGCCCCATCGAAAAGATGTGCGAGCGCAGGACATCACCGTCCTCGCCTTTCACCTCGATGTGCAGGCGACCCTCCTCGATGGCGAGGCGGACGGCATAGGGACCGGCATTCAGGCCGTCGGGCGCGAAGCGGTTGGAATCGAGCAGGTCATTGATCGCGATCCGCCGGTCATGGTCGGCCTGGGTTTCGGACAAGGCCCCGAAGCCGCTCAGTTCAAGGGCGGATATGCGCTCGTCTTCGCTCATGCCGTGTCCGGGTGATTCGGTCGCCGTGCCGCCGGCCAGGGCTGGGCAAGATCGGCCAGCAAGGCGTCCACGCATTCGACCTCCAGGCGTACCGCACCGCCACCAGAGAAGGTCAGTGTGATCCAGCCGCCGGGTGCTTCGCCGGGCTCGAAATTGACCGAGAGTAGCGACAGGACGGCGTCGGGTGCATCGCGGCGCAGCCGTGTGAATTTCGCGTCCAGCACGCCGCCGATATCGAGCGCGCTGCGCGTGCGCCAGCCCTTCCCCTTCCGGCCCGCTTCCCAGAGATAGCGGTTGACCGCGAGCGTGAATCGCCGCGCACCGGGCTTGAAAGACAGGTCCGCGACCTTGCACACGGCATCCTGCAGTGCCGCAGACAGCACCGGCAGATCGTCAGCGTCCTCGGCCGCGAGCCGCAAGGGTTTGAAATCCGGTCCCAAAGCGTCGTCCGTCCCTAGTCTGATCGCCGTTCGACATCCGCGCCGCAGGCGGCGAGCTTGCGTTCGAGATGCTCGAATCCGCGATCGAGATGATAGACCCGGTTGACCACGGTTTCACCGCGCGCGGCAAGCCCCGCGATAATGAGACAGACCGACGCACGCAAGTCCGTCGCCATCACCTGCGCGCCGGTCAGCTTGTCGACGCCGTTCACCAGCGCCGTGCTGCCGCGTACCGTGATATCCGCGCCCATCCGCGCCAGTTCCGGCGCGTGCATGAAGCGGTTCTCGAAAATCGTCTCGCGGATCGTGCATTCGCCTTTCGCCAACGCCATCAGCGCCATGAATTGCGCCTGCAGGTCGGTGGCAAAGCCCGGATAGGGTTCGGTGACGATGTCGACCGGCTTGATCGGCGTGCCATTGCGGCGAATGCGCATACCGCCTTCGACCGCCGTCACCTCGACACCCGCCGAGGCCATCGCCGACCACAGCGCTTCGTTGTGGCCCTGTTCGGCCCCCTCCAGCGTGACATCACCGCCCGCCGACGCGGCGGCCAGCGCATACGTCCCGGCCTCGATCCGGTCGGCGACGACCGGATGTTCGCAACCGGCCAGGCGATCGACGCCATTGATGACGATGGTCGAGGTGCCCGCACCGCTGACCCGCGCGCCCATCTTGTTGAGGCAATCGGCGAGATCGGCAATTTCCGGCTCGCAGGCCGTGTTCTTCAGCACCGTCTCACCCTTGGCCAGCGTCGCGGCGAGCATGGCGTGTTCGGTCGCACCAACCGAGACGAAGGGGAAATCGACGATGCCGCCCTTCAGGCCATTCGGGGCTGAGGCCACGACATAGCCGTCCTCGACCTCGATGGCCGCCCCCAGCGCTTTCAACGCCTTCAGGTGCAGGTCGACCGGCCGCGCTCCAATGGCACAGCCACCGGGCAGGGAAACGCGGGCCTTGCCTGCGCGCGCCAGGATCGGCCCCAGCACGTTGAAACTTGCGCGCATCTTCCGCACGAGATCATAGGGGGCTTCGGTACCGGCAAGGTCGCCGACATGAATCCGGAGCGTGCCCTCGCCGCGCTCAACGTCGGCACCGAGATGCTGCAGCAATTGCGACAGGAATCGCGTGTCAGCGAGGTCAGGCATGCGCGACAGCGTGACCGGCTCGTCGGTCAAAAGCGCGGCGGCCATCAGTTTTAGGGCGGAATTCTTCGCCCCGGAAATCGGAATGTGTCCGTTGAGCGGGTTGCCCCCGCGAACGTGAATGCGATCCATTAACTGGCTTTCCCAAGTGTGTCGAAGACCCCAGCATAGACCGGGGAAACAGGTGTCATTGTGGCGGCTTCTTGGTTTTTGATGCCGCTTTTCGCCGCCGCAGATTGGCGCGCAGCGCTTCGGCAAGCCGCGCCTCGCGTTCGGCACCAGGAGCCTTCGACCCCCGGCCAGGCGGGTTTGAGGATTTGTCTGTCATGGACTTGGTGATGGGGTTGTCTGCAACGAACGTCAAGGAGCACTTGGCGCGAGGGAAGGCTTGCGTTATACGCCGCATCCTCGAGAGTGGGCCGCAGTAGCTCAGTGGTAGAGCGCGTCATTGGTAATGACGAGGTCGGCAGTTCAATCCTGCCTTGCGGCACCATCCCCCTCATGACCCTTTTTCCAGACATACATCCCCAGATGGCCGGACTGACCCCCGTCAGCGGCGGGCATTCGATCTATTGGGAACGCAGCGGCAAGGCGGGTGGTGTACCCGCAGTGTTCCTTCATGGCGGGCCGGGATCGGGATGCACACCGACCCACAGGCGCTATTTTGACCCGGACATCTTCGACCTCACCCTGTTTGATCAGCGCGGCAGCGGGCGCTCGACACCGAAGGCGGGACTCGATGCCAACACGACCTCAGACCTGATCGCCGATATCGAATCCCTGCGGGAAATGGCGGGGCATGAGCGGTGGATTGTCGCCGGTCCGTCCTGGGGCTCAACACTCGCCATCGCCTACGCTGAAGCGCATCCTGAACGCGTCTCGGGCCTGCTGGTTGAAGGCGTCTATCTGGCCACGCGATCAGAAACCGATTGGTGGCATAGTGAAGACGGCGCTCCACGATTCCATCCCGACGCCTGGGCTGACTTCATCGCTCCGGTGCCGGAGGGATTCAGGGCGACAGCCAAGCAGGTTCGCGACTGGTATCTCGACGCGATGCGCCGCGAGGCCGAGGGTGGCGCACCGATCCTCGACCGGCTGGGCGATGCCAGTGCCGATATCGACGACCTGCGGCGTTCGGCGCTCTACCGCTGGACGGAATATGAGGAGCGCCTGTCCTGGCTGGCGTGTTCAGCGGACACCGCCCGCACGAGCATGGCCGCACGGGGCAAGGACTATGTCGTCTCGCACTCGCTTATCGAGGCGCACTATTTCGCGAACGACTGCTTTCTCGCCGAGGGCCAGCTTCTGGCGAATGCAGACCGGCTGGCGTCCATTCCGATGGAGATCATCCAAAGCCGGCAGGACATGGTCTGTCCGCCGCGCGCCGCCTGGCACCTGGCCCAGGCCTGTCCGCAGGCCCGCCTGACCATGATTGCCGGAAATGGCCACGCCATGACGGAAGCCGTCTATCCGGCGCTGATTGCGGCGCTGTCCCGCCTCGCCTAACGGCGTCCGTCGCGCGGCGGCAGGGCCCGGTCCCCGAACCACCACAGTGTCGCCGCCGACGCGGCAAAAGCGATATTGGCGATGAAATAGCCGATGAATTCGTCCTGCGCGTCCGCCGAGAGGAAGTTGCGGGCATTGCCCTCAATGATAGCGAAAAAGACGACCAGATAGACGGCCCAGAGGATGGGCGTGAGGATCGGGCGAACCAAAGCCCGAATGGCATTGACCCAGCGATAGGCCTCGCCAAGAGATGCCTCGGCCCGCAGGCTTTCACTCAGGCCTTCATAAGATGCCATCTGGCGGTCGTGCGCGTGCTCGACATCGCTGCGCCGGGCTGCGTGTTCGGCCTCCCCGGCCTGTAGCGTCCGTTCGTGCTGCCAGCGTTCGCGTTCATGGGCATTGGCCTGCCGGGCTTCGAAGTAGCCCGCGACGCGGCCCATCGCGGTGCCGACCATGCCCAGGAGACCGCCGGTCGCGGCCGAGCTGCCAAGTTCAAACAAGTCCATATCGGTCACCTTGCGGTCAGGAGGAATGCGGAGGCTGGATGTCGAGTGGCGCGATGGCCGGCTGGCCGGGCGATTCCGGATCGCCATGGATCAGCGAGCGGTAGTCCCGGTTCTGCAGATCGGCCGGGATGAAAACGGTCTGGCCATCGGTGCGGACGGCTTCGACCAGCGTTTGCCCGTCATCGGTCCAGCGTGCGGCCTGGAATTGCCTCATGATCAGATCTCCGCGTCGGCTTCGATTGTGATGGCGGTGGCGCTCGTGTGACTGAGCTCAAACCCGTCTGCGGTTGCGGCGCTCGCTGATCCGGCGGACAGCGAAAGAGTCGGCGCGGCCCGCAATCCGGCAAGCGCGACATGGCGGCTGCCGTTTTCCGACTGCGCCGTCAGGGTCTGGAAATACCGGCGGCAGAGCGCGGTTTCGAGCGCCAGCGGACGGGATTCGAACGGGGTCATGCGGGCTCCACGTTCCAGCTGGATTCCCGCAATGTCGATGGACCCACTAGCCGCGGCGACCGGGAAGAGGTTGAAAAAGAGCTGGAGGTTGTTGCCTGCGCCGGTCGTCTTGCCGGCGATGGACGGCAGTTCCAGGGTTCGGGAAATCCGTTGCCAGTCCGTCGTCAGTGCGATTGATGTGTCGAACGTGTTGAAGACTTTCGCCGATCCGCCGCTGCCGAAGTCCTGATAGAGGCCGATATCATTGATTGCCGAACCGTTCGCAGAACGCGCCCAGAAGGACAGCGTCACGTCGGTGTTCTCCAGCGCGCAAACGGACTCGATGCGCTGCTGGAAATAGGCGAACGAGCCCGCGTTCGGCTTGTCTATCCGGACAAAGCTCGACAGCGGTGCGTTGATCTCCCCGGGATCCAGAGCCTCGCGCGAGACCGCGAACCCGGCATCGTCGGAGACAAAACTGAACCGGTCGGCGGAACCGAAACCGCTCGCGGACTGGCTGTCGCCACGCGCCCAGACGTCGAATCCGCCATTGATGACCGTGTTGCGCAGCCCGCCCAGCGGCCCGCCATTCAGCGCGGCGGTGTCCAGACCAAGGCCGGCGCTGACCCGGCCCGTGCTCCGGTCGATGGCGAGGGCCTGCAGCCAGGCCGATCCGTCGGCGCTGACCTTCACACCGAGATTGTCATCCCCGACAAGGCCGACCTCGGCGCGGCCCGACCAGCCCGACTGGAACAGGAGCGAGAGGACGTTCTCAGCCGTCTCCTTGTTCAGGACGTAGCGCAGGTCGCCGGTCCCGCCCTCGCCGGACGACTGGGCGGTCCACAGCGCCGCGTTCAGCTTTGCGGAAAAGGGATTGGCCGCGTCCGCGCCTGTGCCGATACCGAGCCTCGCGAGGTTATGGAATTCGGTGGCGAGGCTCGCCGTCTCGATCCAGGTGTTACCATCAAAGACGAGCATCCGGTTTTCATCGGCGACATAGGCCCGCCAGCCTGGGCCCGGTTCCAGCATCTCCCATTCGCCATCGCGGAAATAGGCGAGCGTGCCGTCGGGGTGACTATCCCAGGCCGAGCCCGTCGCGCTGTCCGGCAGGATGTAGACGGCACCGTCCTCCGGTGTCGCGGGCTGGGCAGTGGTCGAGCGGCTGGCCGCACTCATCTGGACCAGCGCATCGAGCCGGCGGAGGCTCTCATTGACCGTCACATGCTTCTGGGCCTGCGCCGGCATGAGGTAATCCAGTGAAAGATTGGCCGTCGTCTCGATAGGCATGGCATTGTCCTGGTCCGCTATCCCCGGAACGCTAGCCTTGCCGGGGCCGACCGGGGATGCTTTGCGGACTATCCCCGCGCATTGCCGTGTAGGGTCGGGTGGTGCTAACCGCAGCCGCAAGCCGATTGTGCAATGATGAGGACGAAGCGATGAGCGGACCAATCCGCGACCTTGCCGGGGATTTCGAGACTTTCACCCCGGCGGAATGGCAGGCGCTGGCCCAAAGAGCTATCGGCGACCGGGATTTTCAGCGCACGCTCATCCGCCAGACACAGGGCGGACTGGCGCGCGGGCCGGTCTTCTTCGAGACCAAGGCCCCTCGCCCCCTTACCGCCCTGCCCGCGGCGGTCGATCCGTATCGGCCCTGGGGCATCGCGCAAGGCTTTTCTGACGCCGATCCGGAAACCGCGAATTCGGCCATTCTGGAGGACCTTGCCGGTGGCGTCAGTGATCTTGTCCTGAAGATTGATCCGTCCGGCAAGCACGGCATCGCCGTCAAGTCGGTGTCGGATGCAGCCCGTCTGCTGGACGGGGTCGATATCGTGCTCGCCCCGGTCTTTCTCGACGCAGGAACGACGCCGGACATCGCCGAACACATCTTGCCGCTGCTCGAAGCAGCCCGCAAAACCTCCGGCGAATTGAGAGGCGGACTGGGCCTCACGCCGACTGATGCCGATGGCTACGCGCTGGCCGCGCGGCTTGGCGACGCCTTGCCGGGTATCGAAACCCACCTGGTTGATGCCCGCGCCATACATGATGCGGGCGGGACGGAAGTCCAGGAACTTGCCTTTGCCGCGGCCGGGCTGAACCGGGCAATGCGCGGCCTGATGGAATCGGGTCTTTCCGCAGACCTGGCCGCCCAGCGGATCGGTGTCACACTCGCCGTCGATGCCGACATTCACGGCGGCATCGCCAAAATCCGGGCCGCCCGGCGCATCTTCGCCGCCATTCTCGAACAATTCGGTGTCTCCTCCGAGCATCGCCGCCCCCGCATCCGGGCGGTCACCTCCTTCCGCACGCTCTCTGCCAGCGACCCGTGGACCAATCTCATTCGCACCGCGACGGCCGGTTTCGCCGCCGGGTGCGCCAGCGTGGATGCGCTGACCGTTCGTCCGCTAACCGATGCAATAGGCCGTCCGAGTGCCTTTGGCCGCCGTCTGGCGCGCAATCTCCACATTATGCTGCAGGAAGAATCCGGCATTGGCCGCGTCGCCGATCCGGCCGGTGGCAGCTTCCTCCACGAGACGCTCACCGAGTCACTCGCCAAGGCAGCGTGGGAGCAGTTCCGCATACTGGAAGGCGATGGCGGCTACGACGCAGCGGTGTCAGGAGGCCCGTTTGCCGGGGAGATTGCTGCGGCCCATGCGGCCCTGATCGAACGGCATGCGACGGGCCGGGACACGCTGGTCGGTGTCAGCCAATTCGTTCCGGCCGATGTGAAACCGATCCTGGCCGCCGATACGGACTGGCAGGCCAACCTGCCGCCCTCACCCTTCGCACCGGTCCGAATCGCCGAACCCTTCGAAGCGCGGCACGCACGGAGCAGCACAGCGGCGAAGGACAAGCGGACCGTCTTCCTTGCCACGCTTGGCACGCTCGCTGATTTCAACGCCCGCGCGACCTTTGCGGCCGGGCGGCTCGCCGTGGCCGGGCTCGCCGTGAGCGAAGCCGCGCCCTACGAAACCCGTGACGCGCTGATCGCGACTTTCAAGAAATCCGGTTCACCGCTCGCCGTCCTGTGCGGCACGGATGCAGCCTATGGCGAGGCGGCCAACGAAACGGCCGCGGCCCTCAAGGAAGCCGGCGCGACAGCCGTCTGGCTGGCGGGCGCGCCCGATCCGGACTTCACAGAGGTGGATCATTTCATCCACATGAAGAGCCATTCGCTCGACGACGCCGACGCCGCCCACGCCGTGCTGGAGATTGCGTGATGAGCCGCTTCCCTGACTTCGCCAATATTGCCCTTCCCGACACACTGGACACCGCCGCTCTGCCGGAGGGCCGCGAGTCCATGACTGCCGAAGGCATCGCCATAGCGCCCGCCTACGGTCCCGACAGTACCGAAGGGCTGGATTTCATCGGCGGCGTACCTGGCAAGGCACCATTCCTGCGCGGGCCCTACCCGACGATGTATCTCCAGCGGCCCTGGACGATCCGTCAGTATGCCGGTTTCTCCACCGCAAAGGATTCCAACGCCTTCTACCGGCGCAATCTCGCCGCTGGACAGAAAGGCCTTTCGGTCGCGTTCGATCTCGCCACGCACCGTGGCTATGACAGTGACCACGAACGCGTCACCGGCGATGTCGGCATGGCGGGCGTGGCCATCGATTCCATTCTCGACATGCGCGAGCTGTTCGACGGGATTCCGCTCGACCGGATGAGCGTGTCGATGACGATGAATGGCGCGGTCCTGCCGATCCTGGCGCTCTTCATTGTCGCGGGCGAGGAACAGGGCGTCAGCCCGGAGAAGCTGTCGGGCACCATCCAGAACGACATCCTCAAAGAATTCATGGTGCGCAACACCTATATCTATCCCCCTGCGCACTCGATGCGGATCGTCTCGGACATTTTCGCCTACACGGCTGAAAATATGCCGAAATTCAATTCGATCTCGATCTCCGGCTATCACATGCAGGAAGCGGGCGCGCCCGCCGATCTGGAGCTCGCCTACACGATTGCCGACGGCCTCGAATACATCAAAGCCGGGGTCGAGGCGGGGCTCGATGTCGACGCCTTCGCGCCGCGGCTCTCCTTCTTCTTCGGCATCGGCATGAACGTCTTCATGGAGATCGCCAAGCTGCGCGCCGCGCGGCTTCTGTGGGCGCGGCTGGTGAAGGACCGTTTTGCACCGAAGAGCGACAAGTCGCTCTCTTTGCGCACCCACTGCCAGACCTCCGGCTGGTCGCTGACCGCCCAGGACGTCTTTAACAATGTCGGGCGGACGGCGCTCGAAGCCATCGCCGCCGTCGATGGTCATACCCAGTCGCTGCACACCAATTCGCTCGACGAAGCGCTGGCCCTGCCGACGGATTTTTCCGCGCGTATCGCCCGGAATACGCAGCTCCTGCTGGCGACCGAGGCCAAGCTCTGCGACGCGATCGATCCGTGGGGTGGCAGCCATTATGTCGAGCGCCTGACGCATGACCTCGCCGCGCGCGCGCTGGCGCATATCGAGGAAACCGACCGTCTGGGCGGCATGGCGCGCGCGATTGACGAAGGTACGCCGAAACTGCGCATCGAGGAGGCTGCGGCCCGCACCCAGGCGCGCATCGATTCCGGCAAGCAGACCATCGTCGGCGTGAACAAGTTCCGCCTCGACGAAGAGGAGGATGTCCCGGTCCTGAAAGTCGACAATGCCCGTGTGCGTCGCGAGCAGATCGAAAAGCTTCGCGCGCTCCGGGCCAACCGGAAGGATGACGCGGTTGAGAGCGCGCTCGAGGCCCTCACCGAGGCGGCGCGCAGCGGCAAGGGCAATCTTCTCGCGCTGGCTGTCGAGGCTGCTCGCGCCCATGCCACCGTCGGGGAAATTTCGACCGCACTGGAGACCGCGTGGGGCCGCCATGTCGCCGAGCCGGACGGGGTGAAGGGCGTTTATCTCGAAGCCGCAGGGCAGGACGAGTGGATCGAGGCCGCCCGTCAGCGCGCAACGACATTCTCCGGCAAGCATGGCCGCAAGCCGCGGATCTATATCGCGAAAATGGGCCAGGACGGTCACGACCGCGGCCAGAAGGTCGTCGCCTCCGCGCTCGGCGATCTGGGGTGGGAGGTTCATATCGGCCCGCTCTTCCAGACGCCCTCCGAAGCCGCCGACGATGCGGCGAAAGCCGATGTCGACATCGTCGCCGCGTCCTCGCTCGCGGCCGGTCACCTCACGCTGGTTCCCGAGTTGCGCAACGCGCTGGTCGACCGGGGACGCAGTGACACGCTGATCGTCGTCGGCGGTGTCGTGCCGCCCGAAGACGTACCTGTCCTGCGCCAGATGGGCGCGCGGGCGGTCTTCCCGCCCGGGGCCATCATCGCCCGTACGGCCCTGGAAATGCTGGAGAAACTCGGCATCGAGGACGACGGCTAGATCGTCCGGGATCGTGCCGCAGCGCGTCCCTCTGTGATCATTCTGTGGGCCGGTTAGGCTTCTTTGTCCCAGCGGCAGAAAGGACCAGAAGCCATGATCGTCACGACCACGCCCAACATCGAGGGCCAGAGCATTCGCGAATACAAGGGCGTCGTCACGGGCGAGGCCATTCTCGGCGCGCACCTGTTCCGCGATCTCTTTGCCGGCATCCGAGACATCGTTGGCGGGCGCTCGGGCAGCTATGAGAAATCCCTGCGCGAAGCACGCGAAATCGCCCTCCGGGAACTCCAGGAGGAAGCCCAGAAACGCGGCGCAAACGCCGTCGTCGGTGTCGATCTCGACTATGAGGTCATCGGTGAGCAGGGCTCGATGCTGATGGTCTCGGCCAGCGGCACAGCGGTGGTCGCGGGATAAGAGCGGAACATCGCGCGGCAAAATCGCGTATACTCCTGTCACCCGCCTATCGCGGGACCGTCCAGGAGGCCTCGCCATGTGCCGCTATCTGATCGCCCTGCCTGCTCTCCTGCTGGCCGCCTGTGCCAGCACGCCAACGGCCTATGCGCCCTCTGCGCGCGGCGAACCGGGCTATCACGACAGCCAGATCGAGAATGACCGTTTCCGGGTCGGCTTTACCGGCGGGCCGGATGTCAGCGTTGGACGGGTGGAGGACCTGGCCCTGCGCCGCGCGGCGGAGGTCACGCTGCAAGCGGGCGACGACTGGTTCGAGGTGATCGGTCGCGACCGGCATTCACGCGGCGACCGCGACAGCCCGGTCAGTGTCGGCGGATCTGTGGGCCAGAGCTTTGGCGGGCGCGGCTATCGCGGGTCCAGCGTGGGACTGGGCGTCAGCTTCAATTCCGGCCGGGTGCGGCGCACCACTGTATCGCTGGATATTCTGACGGGCGATGGCCCGCGTCCCGATGGTCCCGACTTCTACGACGCGCACGACGTGATCGCGAATGTCCCGCCGCTCTGACGGCCTCAGCCTTCGTCGATCAGCGCCTTGGCCTGCCCCACCCAGTCATCACGGGTGATGCGGCCACGCGCATTCAGTTTTTCGTCCCATTCCGCCACGTCGTCCCCGGTCCAGGCCGCGATCTGTTCGAAAGACGTCACGCCGCCTTCTCGCAGCGCCGCAGCCGCTTTCGGCCCAAGCCCGCGAATAACCAGGAGGTCGTTGTGGGGCACCGGCGTTTCGGTTTCAGGCTCGGGCTCGACAGTCTCGTCATCGTCCTTGCGGGCAGCGGCGAGTGAGCGGCTGAGGTCATCGTTCTGACGGCGCAGACGTGAGACTTCTTCCTGCGCCGAGACCAGCGCCCGGCGGTCGCCGCCTGTACCGCCCGACCAGATGCGCCATCCGGCCGCGATCCCGATACCAAAGGCCAGGAACAGCAATAGCCACATTTGCCAGATCAGCCAGAGCATCTATTCGCCTTCCAATTGTGTCGTTTCAAACCGGACAATCGCACCGCCCGGCTCGGCCACTTCCGTCCCGATCCGGCTGCCATCTGCACCGCCGGAGACCAGCGCCTCGCGGACCGCCTCGGCCCGGGCCTCGGCCAGGCGCTGCGGATCGAGCGGGATACCACCTTCGCGGGCTACGGTCACAGTCAACCGCGTATCCGGGCAGGTTTCCAGCATGGCCCCCAGGCTGGTGAGAAGACCGCGTGACCGGTCCACGAGAGTTTCGAGCGCCGGGTCAAACTGAACATCGCCCTCGCGCAGCGCGGCATGAAAGAGCACGCCGCAGGCCTGGGCGTCCGGGATGACCGACAGGGCCGCACCCCCACCATTTTCGATATAGGCTGCCCCAATGACGGGATCAGGCAAATCGGTCGCTCCGCGGACGGTTGAACTGGCCGTCTGACCATTGCTGGCGACACCATGCAGGACGCCGCGATTGGACCGGACCGCGATCGAACCCCGGTCGAGACGTGCCAGTTCGGCCAGAAGGCGGCGGGCCGCTTCCTCGGACGCCGGGTCGGCGCTGGTGTCCGCCTCGATTTGCAGCGAAACGTCCGCGCCCGCCGGGAACAGGCGTTCGGCATACCGCGTCAGCGCGTCCCGCGTGGTGTCGGTCGCGACCTCGCCGGTCATCACCAGACGGCCATTCAGCGCACGGGCCCGCAAGCCGAAATCGCTGTCGATCGCTGTTGGGGTGGTGTCATCGATAACGCGCGTCACGCCGCCGGCAAAGCTGCCGCCCGCCCATTCGGCCGCCTCAACGGCCGCCAGAGCATCGAGACGCGCCGCATCGCTCGGGGCCTGGCCGGTGACCGTTGCGGTCTGACCGTTCAGGCTGACGGCGGCCCAGCCGTGCTCACGCCCGGCCAGCGCGGCCTCGGCGGCCTGCTGTAGACGGGCTTCAAGGCGGCCAGCGGAAACTCCGCCAGCGTGGACGCCCCACAGCCCCAGCAGAAGTAAAGCGCCGCCCGCCACCGCCAGTATGCGCCAGATGCGCGGTGTCATGTCCTAGGTCCCGATCTGCGAATCAACGTCGCCCACCTGTGAGTGTAGCCCGGAAGTGGGCGTTTTTCCGGCAGGTTTCCAGACCCCAGCCAAGAAAAAGGGCCGGGACCATGCCGGTCCCGGCCCGATTTCACAGCGCACTCCCGGCCTAGCGGCGCGCGCGCAGCGTCACGCCAACCACGCGGGGCTGACCGAGGAAGGCGTTGAACGAACCCGGCTGGAAGGGACCGTCGAAGCCGACCTGGATGTAGTCTTCGTCCAGAAGGTTGCGGGCGAAGAATTCCAGCCCCCAGGATTCGTCTTCCGCCCCGATTCCGAAGCGGGCATTCAAGAGGAAGTAGGCGTCCTGGATTTTCTCCGGATCAAGGTCCGAACCGGTGTTTTGCTCGGACATGTAACGGCCATCGAGGTGCGCCAGCCATTCCATGTTGTCGCCGAAGCCGCGGCGATAGGTCACCGCACCCGAGGCATACCATTCCGGTGCCAGCGAGAAGTTCTGGCCCGACAGACGGTCCACATCAGCGGTGCCGGTCGGCGCGAAGGAGTTGTAGGTGGCGTCGGCATAGGTCAGGCCACCTTGCAGGGTCAGACCCGGCGCATTTTCCGGGAACCACAGCAGTTCCAGTTCGGCACCCCGGGTCGAGGCCCCTTCCGTCAGCGAGGTCACGAAGAAGGCGATCCCGTTGAAGGTGTTGAGCTGGAAGGTCTCGAAGTCCGAATAGAACAGGTAGAGGTTGGCCAACAGCGTGTCGTTGAAGCCTTCGGTCTTAAAGCCCAGCTCGAAGGAGTCGACGATTTCCGGCTCGAATTGCGCCGGATACTGCTCGGTGCCGTTCAGGACATTGGTGAAGTTGACCTGTTGCGCCCCGGCCTGGGTGAAGCGGTCAAGGTTGAAACCGCCCGCCTTGTAGCCCCGCGAATAGGTACCGTAGACAAGGAAGTCGTCGGTGAAGCGGTGCGACAGCGAGATCAGGCCGGTGATTTCATCTTCTTCCCGGGTCTGGTCGAAATTGATGTTGCTGTAGACGTCACGCGCGCCCGGCAGGCAGGTGAATGTCCCGAACTGGATCAGGCTTGGCACCGGCACACCTGAGGCCTGCGAGAAGCCGGCGAGAATGGCCTGTGCCTGCGGCGTGGAGAAGTCCAGCGCCTCGCCGAAGACCGTTTCCCACACATCACACGCCGGGACGTTGGACGGCGAAAAGCGCGCGTCGGCGTTCTTCTCGGTCTGGGTATAACGCAGGCCGAAAGTCAGGTCGGTGTTTTCGCCGATCGCCCAGGTATTGTGGGTGAAGAGCGCGAACGTGTTGCCGTCCTGATTATAGGTATCGCCCTGGTTGTTGCCGCCACCGGCCGGAGCGCCTTGGCCCGGGGCCAGCGGCGTGTAGCCAGGAATGAAGGCACCACCGAGACCGTTCGCCAGCGTCGTCACCAGCGCCGGATTGCCGCCGCCGATCAAGCCGAGATAGGGCTCGAAATGCGCCCCATAAACGATGGCATCGCGGCGGGTCAGGTCTTCCTGCGAGTAGAAGAAGCCGACCAGCCAGTCGAGATTGTCGGTCTGTCCGTTGGCGCGCAATTCAAAGGTGGAGTTGGAGAACTCAAACGAGTTCAGCGACGGGTCCCGGTAAACGATATCGGCACCGGTAAAGTCGGTGTCCTGACCGGTGACCAGCTCGTAATCCCGGATCGAGCCGATGGCCGTGAGGTCAAACCCATCGAACTCGTAGTTGAACTCTGCCTGGAAGCCGGAATCATCGATGTCCTGCGTGGTGTCCCGGTTGGCCTGGATAACACGGCTGAACGGGTCTTCCTGGCCCGGCAGCGGACGTCCGCCCGGCACCAGCGCATTGATCGCCGCCGCGGTCGGGCCGGACACGATGCTGGGCGCGCCGCAGCAATTCTCGTCCCGGGTGGTGAAGTCACCGGACAGTTCGAGCGAACCGCGGTCGTCGAAATTGACAAGCAGCTGGCCCCGGATGGTGAAGAAGTCCTGGTCATTGTCTTCGGTGATGGTCCGCGGACCGCCGAAATTCTGGACCGTGAGATAGCCTTCGCGGTCGCCGCGCGCGCCGTAGAGGCGGAAGGCGATCGCGTCTTCGGCAATCGGTCCGGTGACGCTGCCCGACACCCGGTAACCGTCCGCCCCGTCTGTCTGGTAGGTCAGTTCCGCATTGGCCGAGAATTCGAATTCCGGATCCTGCGTGACGACATTGATCAGACCGGCCGACGTGTTGGCACCGAAGAGCGTGCCTTGCGGGCCGCGCAACACCTCGATCCGTTCCAGCTCGCCCAGATCGCCGAAGCTGACACCGTTCCGGGCACGCGGCACACCATCGATGACGATACCGACGGAGGATTCCAGTCCCGGGTTGTCACCCACTGTGCCCACGCCGCGGATCCGCGCCGTGGTCGAGTATTCGTTGGAGGTCGAGGTAACGTTCAGGCCCGGCGCGATCACGGCCAGGTCCTTGATGTCGCGGACACCCGAGTTCTGCAGCAGTTCGGCGTTGAACGCTGTCACGGCAATCGGCACATCCTGGATGCCCTGTTCCCGCTTCTGGGCGGTGACCGTGATCACATCCACGGTCTGCTGGGCCAGTGCCGGCGTCGCCAGCACGCCTGCGGAGACAGCCGCCAGCAAAGCGGCCTTCGTAAACTTATGCGTCATGTTTTCCTCCCGGTACCCGGTCCACTGCCGAGCCTTTTTGCGGCCCTTGTCCGGACCTTGGTCACGAGAATGTCGCATTCCCGGAAAATTCAGAAGCGTGATCGGATCGGCTTGGCCCGTCGAAGGTCCAAAATAGGCGTTTCGGCGAGGCTTTTTGACGGCCTGTATCATTTCCGCAACGCATGACGTAAGCGTCAACTTGGCGATTTGCACCCTGATCGCCGCCGACTGGCACTGCCGATCAGTCAGGCTGACGCGCTCGGCCGGATACGAATCGCACCGCGCCATTCGTCCATCGCGGGAAAATCGCCTTCCGGTTCAACGCCTGCGCGAGCGGCAAACTCGACAAAGACAAAGGCAGTGATGTCCGCAATCGAGAACTGATCGCCGCCCAGATAGGGCGAGTCCGCCAGCCTCCTTTCAAGCACCGGATAGAAGGCCGCGACCCGCGCCCGGCCCCGCTCGGCCAGTGCCGGGATCTGGTCATAGTTGTCCGGCCCGGTCAGCGCCCGGCCCTTGAAGCCCGGCGCGCTGTTGCGGAAGGCTTCGGCGACACCCATCAGGCCTTCGAACTCGGTCCGGTTTATCCATTCCGCGATCAGGGCCTTTTCGACCGGTGTAACTCCCAACAAGGGCGGATCGGGGCGGATGGCTTCGAGATAAGCGGCGATAGAGGCATTGTCAGTCAGAACGACGCCCTCGCCCGTATCGAGCGCCGGCACGGTGCAGCGCGGATTGATCGCCCGGAAGGCGTCGAAGAAATGCTCCCCGCTGCGCAGATCGACCTGGCGGGCTTCGACCGTGAGTCCCTTCTCGGCGATGACCATTCGCGCCCGGCGCGGGCTGGGCGCAGTGGCACAGTCATAGAAAACCAGGCCGTCCATCAGGCGAAGCCCTCCGGCCGGTCGTCCACGACACCCAGCCGGTCCTCGATGGCCCGTCCCAGCGCCAGGATATTGCCTTCCTCGAATAAAGGTGCCCACAGGCTGGTGACGTGAGGCACCTGAAAGGTTGTTTCGCTGTCGTCCGCTGCGCCGCCGAAAATCGTCCGTGTCGGCTGCTGCGCGTAGCCCGACCGTACGGCAAGACAGGGATGGCCGGTGTAGTTGGTAATGACCAGCATCGCGCCGGCAAAATTCGGACCGATCATGGCGTCGACCCCGTCGAACATCTCGCCGGCGGCATTCATCACCTGGCGGCGCAGCCGGTCGACATTGATCATGTCCACAGCCGAGATGAAGCGTGCGCGTCGCCAGGTGTTCGGCCAGGCAGGCGGGTCCTGCCAGACCAGTTCGTCATCGCGCCCGGTCAGCGTCAGTTCCTCGAAGGCGGCAGCCGCCTCGGCCTCGACGACCGCGAAGAGCGCGTCATAGGGAAGGTCCGGCATGGACCGCTCGACCAGTTCGACACCGGCATCGCGCGCGGCATTCAGGGCCGCCATGTCGGCCTCGGCTGCGCCTTCGAACCAGGCCGGGTTGTAGCCAACGCGCATGCCCCGAACATCGCGGGACAGGTCCGCTTCGAAGCCTGCCGATAGGGACGACACGTCCATCGGGTCATGCCCATTGATCGCAGCGAGGACGTAAGCCGTATCCTCGACCGAGCGGGCGATCGCGCCGATCTTGTCGAGCGACCAGCACAGCGCCATTGCGCCGGTGCGAGACACGCGGCCAAAGGTCGGACGCAGGCCATTGGTGCCGCAGCGCTGCGACGGCGAGACGATCGAGCCCAGCGTCTCGGTGCCGATGGCAAAGCCAACCAGACCTGCCGAGGTCGCGGACGCGGATCCCGCACTTGAGCCTGACGAGCCCTCATTCGGATTCCACGGATTGCGGGTGATGCCGTCAAACCAGCGGTCGCCATAGGCAATCGCGCCTGACGTGGTCTTGCCGAGCAGGACCGCTCCGGCCTCACGCAGGCGCTGAGTGACATGGGCATCAGCCTCGGCGATGCGGTCGCGATAGGGCGTGGCACCCCAGGTCGCGCGCACGCCCGCCACGTCGATAATGTCCTTCAGCCCGTAAGGGATACCGTGCAGCGCCCCGCGATAATGACCTTCGGCACGTTCCCGGTCGGCCTGGTCGGCTTCGCGCAAGGCGATCTCCGGCGTCACTGTGACGAAGCATTCCAGCCGGTCAGCGTGGCGCGCGATGCGGTCCAAGTAGATTTCGGTCAGGCGGCGGCTGGTGATGTCGTCCTGGCGCAGCCAGATCGCCTGCTTCCAGATCGGGGCAAAGGCGATGTCAGCTTCGCCCGATGGCACCGGTCCGGGGTCGCGGCCCGAGCTGCGCACGGCGTTTTCCTGCTCGCGATAGGAAACACCGGGCAGGCGCGGATCAAAGACACAGGCCGGGGCGAGCCCGTTCGGCTTGTTCACGGCGCGCAGCCGCGCGGAACGTTCCACCCAGTCATCGATGCCGATCAGTATCTGTTCGCGCTCGGCATCGGAATAGCGGACGTCGAAGAGTTTCTCGGCTTCGGCGAGCGTCTCGGCGGTAATGCCGCGGCCCGCGTCATTGGCCGGAGCCTCGACCCCGACCGCAGAGGCTATCGACTCATCCTGCTGCTGCGCTCCGGCGCGTCCGGCGGCCAGTCCCGCTGTGCCGACCGCCAGTCCCTGAAGCAAGCGACGACGTGTGGTGTTCGAACGCGCCATTTTCGTCTCTCCCCGAAGGCCCAAATGTGGCCGCCAGCCTGACCCGCCAGCCGCCCAGCCGCAAGCGGGTTGAGTGCCGCGGTCACAATTCATCCAAAAATGGCCGGAACCTCCGCCCCAATTCGCCACAATTCGCCGTTAACCAAAACGGTGCGTCCCTCCGGACGTGGGCTGAATGAACAGATGAAGAAGGGGCAGTCATGGCACTCAATGTCATCGACACCGGATCGCGCCAGTTTCGTGATCCGCAATCGGCGGAAAACACGGGCCGGTCTGAAGCGCGCACCACGTCGCGCGGCCGCGATGCGGACCTGCGCGATCACGATCTGCAATTCGCCATATCGAGGGCGCGCCGTGCCTTTGCCAACCTGAAGCGCTTCCGCCGGACGTCCGGCTGGGCGTTTGACGACCATGCCGGTGACGAGTCGAAAAAGCTCGCCGGACGCCCCATCGAGCGCGCCGCGATCTATCCGGACTCGCACATATTGCACTTCTCCATCCTCGCTGGCCTCGTCCTCGTGGAAGGCCTGGCGAACGCCTACTTCTTCTCCACCGGCTCCGATCTTGGCCTTCTGGGCGGCTGGCTGCAGGCGATCACGGTGTCTTTCACCAACGTCATCGCCAGCTTCTTCATCATCGGCTTCCTGTGCATGCGGCATCTGATGAACCCGCAGAAGACCTGGTTCTTCATTCCCGCGGCCATCGGCCTGCCTATCGGCATTGCCTTCATCGTGGTTCTCAACCTCGCCGCCGCGCAGTATCGCGACCTGCTGGAACTCAATGCGGCGTCGCTCGCCCTAGGGGGCAGCGGTGTGACGGGCGAAATCCTCGCCCCGGTCTCGGCCGTGTTCGCCAACCCGTTCAACCTGCAGACTCTGGAAGCCTATCTCCTGCTGACACTCGGCCTGACCTTCGCCGCCATCGCCGCCTTCAAGGGGCGCACGTTCGACGATGCGATCCCGGGCTATGGCGTGGTGCAGCGCAAGGCGGAAAAGGCCGCGCGCGAACTGAACCGGTCGCTGAAACGCGCCGCCGGTTCGCGCCAGTCCTCGGCCGACCAGATCGAGGAAGGCCAGGCCCTGCTCATGGACATGGCCAGCGACTTTGCCGAGGATATGCCCGGGCGCGGCTAGAACGCGGAACCGGGAGCGGATTTCATGACAGGACGCGACGCCATCGGCGTATTCAACCTGATCATCATCGCGGGGATTCTCGCCGGGATCAGCTATCTCGCCTTTGTCGTCCGGCCCGCCGAATACGATCCCGACACGCTGTGCCTGGCCGATACCGTCCCGCCGCACCGGGTCGTGGTGGTCGACAAGACCGACCTCTACTCGCCCTCACAGGCCGGGGCGATTGCCGGTGCGATCCTCGCCCAGCGCGATGCACTGGCGGTCGGCGAGCGGCTCTCGCTCTTCGAGCTCAACGAGCGCGGCAATCTTTCCGACACCAATTCCTTCTCGCTGTGCAATCCGGGCAGCGGCGATCAGGTCAATCCGCTCTACCGCAATCCGGCGCGCATCCAGGCGCGCTACGAGGCCGCCTTTGCCGAACCGTTGAGCGACGCGCTCGACGATCTGATGACGCCCAAGGACGCGCCGCAAAGCCCGATCCTGGAAGCCCTCGCCCGCCTCTCGGCTGAACGCGGCTTTACTCCGGACGTGCCGGGCCGCCGTGTCGTGCTGGTGTCCGACATGCTGCAGAATTCTGATCTCTTCACGGTCTATGGCCGCGGGCGCGGTTCGCTCGAAGACCGCCTGCCTGATGCTGCCGACGTGGCGGACGCGCTCGAAGCCGAATTTGGCGACGGCCTCAGAGGCGTCGAGATCGAAATTCTGCTGGTCGAACGCGAGGGCTGGCAGGACGACCAGGCCGGCCCGCTGCGCCGTTACTGGGCGGACGTGTTCCGCAATCTCGGTGTCCGCGCAAGGTGGGGCGAGTTGCCGGGAAGCACAGCAACCGCTTCCTAAAAATTCCAGATCACCCTTGCGATGGCGGCGTCCTCGTCGTCATCGCCGAGGCCGAAACGGTATTCCAGCTCGAAATCAATGCGCTGGCGGTAGGCCCGGTAGCGGTCCTGATCGAGCCAGCGCGAGACAGCGACACCGGCCCCGGCTTCGAAGCGGTCGCGATTGGCAAACCCGTCTTCTGAATACTGTGCCACGCCGACGACATAGGGCGTCACCGCCCAGCCGTCACCGGTGCGGAAACGGCGGCCCTGACGCACCGAGGCGTAGGCCGAGAAATATTCAGGGTCGTCCGGAATGTAGGCGAGATCGCCATAGAGCGCGGTGTAGTTCCAGCTGTCTTCCGCCGGGTTCCAGTCGAGCCCGTCTGACCAGCCCGCGCTGGCGCGCAGAAGCCAGGCATCCCGGGCAAGGTCGCCGCCCGCGATGAGGCGTTCCACGCTCAAGTTTATGTCCTGCTGCGCGAAGGGTTTCCAGCGTGCGCCAACACCGAGCTGCAGCGAGTCTTCATCGAGGCTGAAATCGCGCCCGCCCAGCGAGGCATAGCCGCGCCCGTAGAGCGTCACGCCCGTCCCCTGCCCGTTCAGCGCATCGGGACGCCAGCCGAATTCGCCGCCAATCTGGCTTTCGACCGGCCCCAGCTCGGGCAGGTTCGGGCCATTGCCCGCGCCCGTGTCGCGATAGCTGAGGAAGGCATAGGCGTAGCGATTGTCTTCCAGCTCCTCGATCTCGCGGCGCAGCCGGTAGGTCTGGCCGGGATCAGCACTTGGATCGTCAAGCAGGCGATCGACGGCGAGGCGGAAGGCACTCGCCGCACCGGCCTCGTCGTCCGCGTCCTTCAGGGCATAGCCGAGATCTTCGGCCAGCCCTTCCCGGTCCGGGTCGAGCGCCATCGCCCGCTCGAAATAGCGCGCGGCGTCCTCGTTGCGGCCATTACGGCGCGCCGAATAGCCCGCCGAGAGGAGGATATCGACATTGTCCGGTTCACGGGCGAGCGCCGTCTCGAAGGCGCGCGCGGCGTCCGCCCCGCGTCCCGCCCGGTCGAGCAGGAGGGCGAGTTCAAACTGGCGGTAGGCGGCGTCCTCGACCGCGATGGCGCGCTCGAAATACATCGCCGCCGCACTTGGCTGCTGCTCGGCCAGCGAACGGGCCATTTCCTCGTAATAGGTCGCCAGAGCGGCCCCTGAGAGGTCGGCTGCATTGACGCGGTTGAGCTGGGCCCCAGCGGCTCCGCCCCGCCCGTCGAGACGGGCGGCGCGCGCGGCCATCACGCGGTCGCCGGACTCGCCGCTACGGTTCGCGACGCGGTCCCAGGCCATGCGCGAGCGCGGCAACTGGCCCGCCGCCTCGGCCTGATAAGCCAGGCTGCGCAGCACGTAGAGCGCCTGCGCGTCGTCCAGCTGATCGATCCGCTCAGCGGCATTCCAGAAGGCGTGGGCCGCGTCAGCGGGACGCCCGAGCCGCACCGCGCATTCCCCGGCGGCGACGAAATCAAGTGCCCGTCCTCCCTGCACGGCGACACGGGCGTAAATCTCATAGGCTTCGACGCAATCGCCTGACTGTACCGCGCTTTGGGCCGTCATGCGCGCCGAGGCGATCTCGCCATCCTGGGGCGAAGCGCCCGCCGATACGGCCAGAATCGTCAGGCTCGCGAAGGTGACCGAAGCGAGCAGATTGCGCCGTGTCCGAATGAGGGATTTCGGGGCGGTCATGGGTTTGGAATGTAACATGGCGGGCCTCATGCGTCTTCAAGGAGTTCGGCGTGGCGCTCGGCGAGGACCTCGATGTCGTGGTCCTTCAGATAGCCGAGACGGCGGGCCGTGCGGATATATCCGGCGGGCGGGCGCGAGGCGGCGAGCATCGCCGCGTCATGGTCGGCCTGGTCGATCAGACCGGCTTCGATGAGGTCGTGGCCAAGCTGTTCGTCACTCGCCGCGCCGAGCCGGTCCTGAGCCGTGCGCAAATTGTCGTGGCTGATGGCACCGCGCCGGACCAGCAGGTCGGCAAAGCGGACTGACGGACGGCGGATCGCCTTCCAGATCTCGGTGTCTTCTTCCGGCGCAATCAGATTGAGCCGCGCGAGGATGCGCGCGGTGCGCGCCTCCTTCTCGACCTGCGACCGATCATAGGCGTGGGCAAGCCCGAACGTGATGTCGCTCATCGGCGCGAAGGCGAGTTTGACCGGCTTGCCGATAGCGCGTTCCAGCGCGGCGGCGTCTTCAGGCTTAAGCGGCTCGCCAATGGCGACATGGACCGCGCCGTTTTCCCGGCCATAGGCCATGGCTTGATAGCGCCGCGCCAGGTCACGCGGCAGGCGTTCGAGTGTCTCGGCGGGGGTTTTCAGCGGATCGAGCGCGATGGCCGGCAGGCCGGTATGCTCGGAAAACCCGTTAGCCAAGTGCTCGTCGGTGATATCGCCCCGGTCGAGCAACAGGAGGCCCAGCGGCCGGTAGCGTTGCGCCTGCGCGTCGAGCGCGGCGTCCAGCGTGTCCTGATTGAGCGCGCCCCAGAAGATGAGGGCCTCGCCCAGCCGTGTCTTTTGCTCGGCCGTGCCATTGATCTCGGCGAGCGATGGATAGGCGTGGGCGGTCTTGTCCCAGGTCAGCTTCACCCCGCTGATCATGTGCCAGAGATAACGCCGCGTCGCCCGCCAGGCGGCCATGAAGCCGATATAGTTGGCAACGATCATCCGGACCGGGGCGAGGACGGCGTATTTCAGCCCGTGCTGGGCCCCGGTGAAGATCAGGCGGTGAACCACCCGGTTCACCAGGAATACGAAATTGATGAGGACGATACCCCAGAGCCAACTCTCCGGGTCGATCAGCGGCGGCAGCCCACCCAGCGAGGGCACGGCGGTCGCGATGCCCCAGTAGAGCGCGGACTGGAACACGATGGCGTAGGCGAGCATGCCCGTTGGCGCGGTCCAGATCGCCTTGCGGTCGCGGTAGAGGAAATAGCGGTGCGCGGCTGGTCCGATCCAGCCAAGCTGTTTCCAGCCCATGAAGGAAATGCCCAGCATCCAGCGCGATTTCTGACGGATCGAGATCGATGCCTTGTCGGGGAAGAATTCCCGCGTCGCAACCAGCTCGCGCCGGTATTTCGTCACCGTGTGATTGCCGAACACGGCTTCGCGCTCGCTGACCGGCATTTTCGCCCAATAGCGAACAAAGGCGGACTTCAGGCCCGCCTCGTAGAAGCGGTGGCCGATATCGTAATCCTCGGTCAGGGAGTCGGTGTTGAAGGGCAGGTTGTCGCGTTCTTCGCACAGCATGGCGATGGACCGCCGGCTGAACGCCGTCGCCACGCCTGCGGACGGGACAAGGTCGGTCATGTGTGAGCGCGCGATCAGGTCCTTGCCGTGCCATTCGGCGAACTCGTCCATGTAGTGACAGGCAACAAGCGCATTCCACTTGCGCGGCATTGACAGCACCGGCAGCTGGATCATGTCGGCGCGGTCGAGCCAGGCATTGACCACCTTGAACGACATCGGGTGGATCACGTCCTCGGAATCCTGCATCAGGATGGCGTCATACTCCTCGCCCGAGGCGATCTCCTGACGGCCGATCTCGGCGATGATCCAGTTCAGGCAATCGGCCTTCGAGGTCGGGCCGTCATGGCCCACGGTCGCCTTGAAGACGCGCGGTTCGCGCTTCACGACCGCGTCCACTTCGGCAATGGTCGCGGGGTCGTTGGGATAGACGCCGACATAGATGTCGAAGCGCGCGTAATCCATCGTCGACAGCGTGTTCATCAACATGCGCACGATGACGTCGGATTCCTGCCAGGCCGGGACCATGACCGCGAATTTCTTCTGCGGCATTTCGTGCAGCTTCTTCGTGGACGGGACATAGCGGAACGGCTGGGTCAGCACGCGCTGGCCGGTCAGCACCCAGTAATAGAGGTCCAGGAAGGCGTCATCGGTCGAGGAGATGAAGATCGCCACCGCCGCATAGGCCGTCAGCCAGCTCAGCCCGGTCCAGTAGGCACGGGTCGAGGTTTCGATCGTTTCCTTGAACGCGTCCGACGCGAAATAGGCCCCCATCTCACCCAGCTGGGCAGTGATGGGCATGGCCATGGCTGCGAGTTCGAGCGACATGACTATTCCGCCATCGCAATCGAGGTCGTGCCGAGCCCGAGCCGCGAGAGCAGTCCGCCTTTCGGGGCAGCCGGCCCGCTTGACTGCAGGAAATCACGGCAGGCGGCGACAATACGAATACCGGCATTGCCGTCACCGAAGGGATTGCCGCGCTTGGTCATTTTCAGGCGCGCTCGCGGGTCAGCGAGCAAACGGCTGGCTTCTGTGACGATCCGCGCGCGATCGGTCCCGACCAGAAGCGCGGTGCCAGCCTTCACAGCCTCCATCCGTTCGGTGCGCTCGCGCAGCACCAGAACAGGGACGCCGAAGCTTGGAGCCTCTTCCTGCACGCCGCCGGAGTCCGAAAGAACCAGGGAGGAGCGTTTCAGGACGCCGATGAATTCGGGGTAGGAGAGCGGGTCGACGACCGAGATTTGCGGTTCGCCGGCCAGAAGCTGGTTCACCGCATCCCGGACGCGCGGATTGGCGTGGGCGGGCAGGATGAAATGGGTGTTGGAAAAGCGTCCGCGCAGGTCGAGCACCGCCTCGCAGATGGAGTCGATCCCCTCGCCCCAGTTTTCACGCCGGTGCGCGGTCACCAGGACGATGTTCGCCCCTGGTGCGACATCATCGAGCGCAGCAGGCCGGACGTCATTGTCACCCAGCGCCTCGACGGCATCGACGACCGTATTGCCCGTGACCAGGATCTTGTCGTCATCGATATTCTCGGCACGCAGGTTGTCCCGCGCGGCCCGTGTCGGGGCGAAGTGTAAATCCGTGATCGGCGCGATCATCCGCCGGAAACCCTCTTCGGGGAACGGGTTGGCCAGATCGCCGCTGCGTAGGCCGGCTTCGACATGGGCGACCGGAATGCGCAGCATGTGCGCGGCGGTCGCTCCGGCATAGGCGCTGGCGGTATCGCCCTGCACGATGACCATGTCCGGACCGCTGCGTTCATATTCCTCGGCCAAGCCCTCGATCAGACGAGCGAACAGGCTCGGCAGGGACGACTTGGTCCAGTTCAGCGATAGCTGCCGGTCGGGCACAATGTCGAATACGCCCATTGCCTGCTCAGCAAGGCTTCCATGCTGGCCGGTCGCAAGCCACCAGGATTGCAGGTCTGGCAACGCATTCATGGCATCCCGTACGGGAGCCAGCTTGACGATCTCGGGACGCGTCCCGGCTATGAGTGCGATCTTCATCGCTACCCCCCTTGTGCGGCCTGCCCATGGAGGGCGGACCGAGCGTCCCTCGCGATCCCCAGTTCTCGCGACGATCCGGGCGCACAGACCTGACGGGCGTCAGGTCGACCGGACCGAGTGCTCACGGTGGAAATTCGTCAAGGAGTAGGGAGAAAAGACCGCCGCAAAGCGGCCCTTTAGCGAAAAAGAAAGGCGGCCGTGCCGCATTCGGGGCACGACCGCCTTAAAGCGGGGCAAATGCGGCTAGGCCGCAGCGGTTCTATTCATCCTGCGTTCTAAAATCGGTGTCGGCCTGCGCCGCAAGGTAAACGGTCGCTGCCCACGCCGCGACATTCTGCGCGAGCGCGTCGGGATCAACCTTGTCGAGCGTGTCATCGGGTGTGTGGTGCAGGTCGAAATAGTCCGTTCCAACCTGCTCGAGCCGGAAAACCGGTACGCCGGCCATCGCCAGCGGGATGATGTCCGGACCGCCGCCACGGGCATTGCGGTCGCCGCGGATGATTCCCAGCTCGGTGATGTTCCGCCCGATGGCATCAAAAACCGGCGTGGCTTCGTCAGACACACCCGAAGAGAAGCGCCAGACAGGACCGGCACCGAAATCGGATTCGGACGCCAAAACGATGTTGCCGATCTCGCCGGCATTCTCGCGCGCATAGGCGAAGGCACCGAGAAGGCCGACTTCCTCGGCCCCGAACAGGACCACGCGAATGGTGCGGCGCGGCGCATCTCCGGCGTCTGCGATCAGGCGCGCGGCGGCGGTGACGATGGCGACGCCGGCCCCGTCATCGACCGCGCCCGTCCCTTCGTCCCAGGAGTCCAGGTGCGCCCCGATCAGGATAATCTCGTCGGCGAGATCGGTTCCGGGAATTTCTCCGACGACATTGCCGGACTGGGCCGTCTCCTGCCATCCGGAGTTGGCTTCGATGCGCACGCGCATGGCCTCACCCATCTCGTGAATGCGTTCGACCTGGTCGGCATCGGGGCCGGACAAAGCGATTGCGGGAATGCGCGAACGTGCCGGATTTTCCAGATAGTCGGGATACTCAGCGTCCAGATAATCACGTGCCGCCTGCGACAACTCACTGGTCGCATTCGGCGTGCTGATCGTTCCGGTGTGCGGCATGCGGTGAGAATCGGTCCCGACCGAGCGGATCAACAGCGCCGTGGCACCACGCGCCTGGGCTTCCAGCCAGCCGAAGCGCCGCTTGTCGTTGGCCGGGCCATAGCCCGCACCGGTCTGCGCCGCGACCATACGGTCATCGATATAGACCACCATACCGTCCAGCGAATTGCCGCCGGGTGATTGCTGGAGATCGTCAAAACTGTCGAAAAAGGCAATCCCGGCGTCGATCCCCCCCTCGGGGCCAGACGCGGACCCGCCCAGATCGGTCGCATAGAGTCTCTGCGGGAAGGGTGCGGTGAGCTCGACATGCAGCGGGCCGCGCTCCCAATAGGGCATGTCGAACGGCTCGATGCGGACATTGGAAAACCCGTTGGCTTCCAGCATGCGGACGGCCCATTCGCGCGCGACGGCCTCTTGCGGGCTGCCGCCCAGGCGGGGCCCGACTTCGGTGGTCAGCGATTCCAGGATGTCCCAGGCCAGATCACTGTCGAGCGCGGTTTCGGCCAGCGCTTCGGCATGCGCTTCCTGCTGATCGGTGAAGTCAAAACGTGCCGTGTCCTGGACGGCGTGCGCCGCCGTGGCGAGGCCGAAGGCCAAGGCCAGCCCCGGAAGTCCGCAATTCATTCGCATCGTGACAATCTCTCCCAGCAATAATTCAGGCGCACGCTACAGAAGCCCTCGCCGACACTCAATTGGCGACAGAACGGAAACACGCCTCTGCCGCACAGCGGGGTGAAGTCTGGACCATCCAGGCCTATCTTCCAGCCAACCAACAGGAGCCCCGACCATGATCGACCTATTGATCCGCGCCAAGGAGAAGGATCTCGGCGGATTCGCCGTGCGCCGTGTCCTGCCGCACCCCAAGCGCCGTCTCGTCGGCCCCTTTATCTTCTTCGATCATATCGGCCCGGCGAAATTCCCGCCCGGCAAGGGCGTGGACGTGCGCCCTCACCCGCATATCGGGCTGGCGACCGTGACCTATCTCTTTGAAGGCGAGATGGACCACCGCGACAGCCTGGGTGTCCACCAGACCATCTATCCCGGCGATGTGAACTGGATGACCGCCGGCAAGGGGATCGTTCATTCCGAGCGCACCGGCGATGACGCCCGCAAGAACGGCTTCACCATGCACGGTATCCAGACCTGGGTCGCCCTGCCCGAAGCGCACGAAGAGACCGACCCGGAATTTCACCATTACGGCAAGGCCGACCTGCCTGTGGTGAAGACCGGCGGCGCGACGCTCCGGGTCATTCTTGGCACCGGCTATGGAATGGAAGCCCCGGCCAAGGTGTTTTCGCCGACCTTCTACGTGCATGCCGACATGCCCGAGGGCTCGACCGTTCCGGTCAGCAATGAACACGAGGAACGCGCCGTCTATATCGCCCGCGGCCAGGTCACTCTGGACGGAGAAACGCTGGAGGAAGGCGACATGGCGGTGCTGTCACCGGGCAGCGAGCCCGAGATGAAAGCCATGGCGGACAGCGTGGTGATGCTCTGCGGCGGTGCCCCTCTGCCTGGCAAGCGGCATATTTTCTGGAATTTCGTCTCCAGTGACCGCGACCGGCTCGAACGGGCCAAGGCCGACTGGACGGGATCGGCCGAAGGCGGCTTTGAGGGCACGCGGTTTCGCCTGCCCGACGGCGAGACCGAGCATATCCCCTTGCCGGAATGAGGCTTATTGCATTCCGCGTCTGGCCGGACACTTGCTCTTGGACTATACCAGCGCCGCCTCCTGTCCCGGATCGAACCGAAAAAGGATGATTCAGCGGCGGGAGACCGTTATTATCCGCGCCGGGAACCTTTAAAGGGATCCGGCCGCCAGCCGGGGGATATCATGACCGCAGAAACGCTGAACGGCCAAGCCGCCGGGCCTGTCGCCATTGATCTCGCATCAGTCGGAACGGCCCATCACAACTGGCCCGAAGCGGCCCTCTACGAGGAAGCCGTACGCCGGGGCGAAGGCCGGGTTTCTGAAGGTGGCGCGCTGGTCGTCGAAACCGGTCAGCACACCGGGCGTTCTGCGAAAGACAAGTTCACCGTTCGCGACGCGGAATCCGAAGACAAGGTGTGGTGGGAAGCCAACGCCTCCATCACGTCTGAGCAATTCGCCACCCTGCTCGATGACTTCCGCGCTCACATGGCCAGCCGGGAACTCTTCGTCCAGGACCTGTTTGGCGGGGCCGATCTCGACCACCGTCTGCCCGTGCGTGTGTTCACCGAATTTGCCTGGCACAGCCTTTTCATCCGTCACCTGCTGCGCCGCCCTGAAGCCGCCGAGCTCGATGGTTTCGCGCCCGAATTCACCATCGTGAACCTGCCGAGCTTCCGCGCCGACCCGGCGCGCCATGGCTGCCGCTCCGAAACCGTGATCGCGGTCGACTTCGCCCGCCGCCTCGTCCTGATTGGCGGCACGTCCTATGCCGGCGAGACCAAGAAGTCGGTCTTCACCATCCTGAATTATCTGCTGCCCGAAAAGGGCGTCATGCCGATGCACTGCTCGGTCAATTGCCACGAGGAAGACGGCGCGGCCATCTTCTTCGGCCTCTCCGGCACTGGCAAGACGACGCTCTCGGCCGATGCCAGCCGCACCCTCGTCGGTGATGACGAGCATGGCTGGTCGGAAAACGGCCTCTTCAATTTCGAAGGTGGCTGCTACGCGAAAATGATCCGCCTGTCGGAAGAAGCCGAGCCGGAAATCCACGCCACCACGAAGATGTGGGGCACGGTGCTGGAAAACGTCGTGATGGATCCGGTCAGCCGGACGCTCGATCTCGACGACGCGTCGCTCGCGGAGAACAGCCGCGGGGCCTATCCGATCCACGCCATCCCGAACGCCAGCGACACGGGCCGCTGCGGTCAGCCGAAAAACCTGATCATGCTGACCTGCGACGCGTTCGGCGTGATGCCGCCGATCGCCAAGCTGACACCGGCCCAGGCCATGTATCACTTCCTGTCGGGCTATACCGCCAAGGTCGCCGGTACCGAAAAGGGCGTCACCGAACCGACCGCGACCTTCTCGGCCTGCTTTGGTGCGCCCTTCATGCCGCGCCACCCGGCCGAGTACGGCGCGCTCCTGCGTGAGCTGATCGCCGAGCACGATGTCGATTGCTGGCTCGTCAACACGGGCTGGACCGGCGGGGCCTATGGCACCGGCGAGCGCATGCCGATCCGCGAGACGCGCGCGCTCCTCAATGCCGTTCTGGACGGCACGCTGAAGTCGACCGAGTTCCGCGCTGACCCGACCTTCCGCTTCATGGTGCCGGTCACGGTGCATGGGGTACCGTCAGGCATTCTCGACCCGCGCTCGACCTGGAAGGACCGCGACGCCTATGACGCGCAGGCCGCCAAGCTCGCCGCGATGTTCAACGCCAACTTCGTCAAATACGAGGACCATGTCGCGGCCTATGTCCGCGCCGCGGCCCCGGTGATGAAGGACAATGCGGCCGCGACCGTCGCCGCCGAATAGTCCGTCACACCCTCTGAAGGCATAAAAAAGCCCCCGCCGGAAACCGGCGGGGGCTTTGTCGTTGGGTGCGGGGGTAGGATTTGAACCTACGACCTTCAGGTTATGAGCCTGACGAGCTACCGGGCTGCTCCACCCCGCGTCAGAGTGAGCGTCAGATCGGATCAGGCCGCAGCCCTCTCTTTTCAACTTTGTCCGTCCTCGGGATAAACCCTGCGGGCGGACGGGGCTGCTCGCGCCCCTACGTCAGTGGTACGCCCGTTGCCGAGCGAGGGGCGTATCTAGGCCATAAGCGGCAGTGATTCAAGGCCGTATTCCGCACCGCTTGCAGCTTGGCGGGAGGCGTGGGCTCGCGTAAGCCTCATGCCATGACGGACGCGACGATATCCGATGAGGCACCGGCCTGGGGCGCGCTGGCCCCGAGCGGCCTATTTGCTGCCCTGCTGGGTCCGGCCCGGTCGAGCAGGAGCGGCGCGCTGGCCCGCCTGGCCATGGCGTTTGCGCCCGATGCCGCCGACATCGAGACGCTGGGCTTCCGTGCCCGTCTGCACCCGAAGGACAATCTCAGCGAAAAGCGGGCGCTGGTCAGCCCGCAGCGCTTCGACCCGGCCGAACTCGCCTGGCTGTCCGACCACCTCACCGGTGATTTCAGCTTTATCGATCTCGGCGCGAATTGCGGCATCTACACGCTGCACCTCGCGGTGAAGGCCGGGCCCGGAGCGCGTTTCGTCGCGGTCGATCCGCAGCCTGAAATGCTGCGCCGCCTGCGCTTCAATCTCGCCGCCAATGACCTGACCGAGCGCGTGCGCGTGATGGATGTCGCCGTCAGCGATGAAGCCGGCGAGCTGACCTTCCACGTGAACACCAACAATCGCGGGGAAAGCGGGCTCATCACCGAGGGCGAGACCATCACGGTCAAAGCCCTGACACTGCTCGATCTTCTGGATGAGACCGGTCTGGAGCGCCCCGGTGCGATCAAGATCGATGTCGAGGGTATGGAAATGCGCATCCTGGCCCGCTTTTTCGACGAGGCCCCCGAAGGCCGCTGGCCAGGCGCGCTGGTTCTCGAAAGCCTTTATTCCAACGAGACGCGCGATCCTGTCGCGCTGGCGCGGACCAAGGGTTATGCGGTCGCGCTCGATACCGGGCGCAATGTCATCCTGACGCGCTAGTCCCGCGCAAAGCGATAGGTGATGTAGGGTTGCCAGTTGCCGTCCTGGCCCCGGTACTCGACCCGCCAGACCAGCTCAGCCTCGTTCAACGTCTCCCAGACCGTGCGGGCCCGGGCGGTGTCCTCACCGGCGCGCGCATTGGTGATGAAAGGCGTCCTCTCGTCCGCGATCACGGCGGGAAGCTGGAAGAAGGACGCGCCCTCGCCTGCGGTCTCCGAGGCGAAATAGAGGTGCGGCGAACGCGGCGTGTTGTTGAGATAGAAGGCGATCCAGCGCTGCAGGATCGGCGTGTAGCTCCACGCCAGAAGACCGCGATAACCGCTCTCCGGGCGCTCGATCACGCCAGCGATGGCACAGCCGTCCAGCATATGCCCGGCGGTAAAGCGCGCAGGTTCGACGTCGCCATTGGCGCTGACCGCTTCCCCGGACCATTCGCCGACGAGGCCGTCGAGCGCGCCATGGGGTTCGGTCTGGCAGAGAAGACCTTCCGAATAGCCGGGCAGCGGTTCACCTGCTGCCGGCAGGGACGGCATATCGCCGAGGCGCTGGAAGTCGACCACCATCCAGGTGCGCCAGGTCTCGCCGCCATCGGCCGTATTGGCGCCGTCCCACCGGAATCCGTCGGCACGGATGTCGGAAAACTGGTAGCGGCGGATCTGCGGCTCACCCTCGGGCGTCTGCGCGCGCATGTCGGCGCTATAGACCGCAATGCGTCCGTGATGTTCCTCGCCGGTCAGCTGGTCGAGGAAAACGATGCCGTCGAATTGCGGGTTCGGCCAGTGCTGAGCCATCACCCACCGGCCCGCGGCCTCATTGTAATAGCGGATGGAGAAGCCGCGCCCCTGCGCCTCGCCCGGTGTCAGGTCGCGCGGTTCAGCGATCTCGATGATCGCCTTGCCGTCGAGAGCCGGAAACACATAGTGGCGCTGACGCTGGCCGTCTTCGACATGACCCAGCCCGGCTTCCTCTCGCGGTCGCCAATTGCCCTCGCCCCGCCCGGTCCAGAAATCGTACTGGCGGTGTTCGGCAGACTGCCAGTCCTCGGTGACCTCGGTGCCGAGAACCTCGTCCCAGGTGCGATCCGTGCCAACCTGCGTGGTCATCAACCAAGCAGCTTCGATCAAGTCCAGCATGACAATCCCCTCCGCCATTCAATCATATCCGCGAGCAGCGTTGCGCGGACCAATGGCACGGGAAACCCACAATCGTGTGATGACAGACCGACAAGTTAAGCCCAAACGCAAAAAAGCCCCGCCGTTTCCGGCAGGGCTTTTTCAATAACATCGTCAAAGAGGGTCAGATCGATCGTGCGGACCGGGCGGCGACCTACTCTCCCAAGTCTTGAGACTTAGTACCATCGGCGCTGGGGGTCTTAACGGCCGTGTTCGGGATGGGAACGGGTGGGGTCCCCCCGCCATAACCACCCGGTCGGCGCGATCGATCTGAAGATTGAAGAGACGTATGTGCCTGACTTTCTGGCTCATATCAGGCGAACGCAACGTTCGCCGTACATGAACTTCGTGAAATCAAGCCAATCGAGCAATTAGTACCAGTCAGCTTCACGCCTCGCAGCGCTTCCACATCTGGCCTATCAACGTGGTGGTCTTCCACGGCTCTCAAGGGAAACCTGGTTTTGAGGGGGGCTTCCCGCTTAGATGCATTCAGCGGTTATCCTTTCCGTACTTAGCTACCCTGCTATGCGGCTGGCGCCACAACAGGTCCACCAGAGGTACGTCCATCCCGGTCCTCTCGTACTAGGGACAGCTCCTCTCAAGTTTCCGACACCCACGGCAGATAGGGACCGAACTGTCTCACGACGTTCTAAACCCAGCTCACGTACCGCTTTAATTGGCGAACAGCCAAACCCTTGGGACCTGCTCCAGCCCCAGGATGCGATGAGCCGACATCGAGGTGCCAAACAATGCCGTCGATATGGACTCTTGGGCATCATCAGCCTGTTATCCCCGGCGTACCTTTTATCCGTTGAGCGATGGCCCTTCCACTCGGGACCACCGGATCACTATGGCCGTCTTTCGACTCTGCTCGACCTGTCAGTCTTGCAGTCAGGCGGGCTTATGCCATTGCACTCGACGAACGATTTCCGACCGTTCTGAGCCCACCATCGCGCGCCTCCGTTACACTTTGGGAGGCGACCGCCCCAGTCAAACTACCCACCATGCAGGGTCCCGGGCCCGGGTTCACGGGCCGCGGTTAGACGTCAACAAGGATCAGGGCGGTATTTCAAGGATGACTCCACCAAGACTGGCGCCCTGGCTTCAAAGTCTCCCGCCTATCCTACACAAATCGTCGCTAACGCCACTGCAAAGCTGTAGTAAAGGTGCACGGGGTCTTTCCGTCTGACCGCGGGAACTCCGCATCTTCACGGAGAATTCAATTTCGCTGAGTCTATGCTGGAGACAGCGGGGAAGTCGTTACGCCATTCGTGCAGGTCGGAACTTACCCGACAAGGAATTTCGCTACCTTAGGACCGTTATAGTTACGGCCGCCGTTTACCGGGGCTTCAATTCGGAGCTTGCACTCCTCCTTTTAACCTTCCGGCACCGGGCAGGCGTCAGACCCTATACGTCGTCTTGCGACTTCGCAGAGCCCTGTGTTTTTAGTAAACAGTCGCCACCCCCTGGTCTGTGCCCCTCCATACTGGTTGCCCAATACAGAGGCTCCCTTCTCGCGAACTTACGGGAGTAATTTGCCGAGTTCCTTCAGCATAGTTCTCTCAAGCGCCTTGGTATACTCTACCTGTCCACCTGTGTCGGTTTAGGGTACGGTCTAATGCAGGAGTTATTTCCAGGGACTGTTTCGCAGCCCCTCCAATCCAATAAGGAGGAACCACTTACACAATCCGTCACTCTCTGCTGGCCCAGGAATATTGACCTGGTTCCCATCGACTACGCCTTTCGGCCTCGCCTTAGGGGCCGGCTAACCCTGCGCTGATTAGCATTGCGCAGGAACCCTTGGACTTTCGGCGAGCGTGTCTCTCACACGCTTTGTCGCTACTCATGTCAGCATTCTCGCTTCCGATATCTCCACCGGCCCTCGCGGGTCCGGCTTCATCGACTTACGGAACGCTCCGCTACCGCTCTTTCGAGCCCGCAGCTTCGGTGTATCACTTAAGCCCCGTTACATTTTCCGCGCAGGAGCGCTTGACCAGTGAGCTGTTACGCTTTCTTTAAAGGATGGCTGCTTCTAAGCCAACCTCCTGGTTGTCTAAGCACTCCCACATCGTTTCCCACTTAGTGATAACTTAGGGACCTTAGCTGGCGGTCAGGGCTGTTTCCCTCTCCACTACGGACCTTAGCACCCGCAGTGTGTCTGCCGTACATTACTCTTCGGTATTCGGAGTTTGGTTAGGTTTGGTAAGCCGGTGAGGCCCCCTAGCCCATCCAGTGCTCTACCCCCGAAGGTATAGATACGACGCTCTACCTAAATAGATTTCGCGGAGAACCAGCTATCTGCAGGTTTGATTGGCCTTTCACCCCTAGCCACACCTCATCCCGTTCTTTTTCAACAGAAGTGGGTTCGGCCCTCCAGTGAGTGTTACCTCACCTTCAGCCTGGACATGGCTAGATCACCTGCTTTCGGGTCTTATCCCACGAACTCATTCGCCCTATTCAGACTCGCTTTCGCTGCGCCTACACCTATCGGCTTAAGCTTGCTCGTGAGACAAAGTCGCTGACCCATTATACAAAAGGTACGCCGTCACGCTTGCGCGCTCCGACTGCTTGTAGGCGCCCGGTTTCAGGGTCTGTTTCACTCCCCTCGTCGGGGTGCTTTTCACCTTTCCCTCACGGTACTGGTTCACTATCGGTCGATAAGGAGTACTTAGGCTTGGAGGGTGGTCCCCCCATGTTCAGACAGGATTTCACGTGTCCCGCCCTACTCGAGTCTCTCTCGTCTTCGCGCCGTACGGGGCTGTCACCCGCTATGGCCCAACTTTCCAGATGGTTCCGGTAAATTCAGAGAGAGCACTGGCCTAGTCCGCGTTCGCTCGCCACTACTAACGGAGTCTCGTTTGATGTCCTTTCCTCCAGGTACTGAGATGTTTCAGTTCCCCGGGTTTGCCTCCTGCACCTATGTATTCAGTACAGGATACCCCCAAAGGGGTGGGTTTCCCCATTCGGAAATCTGCGGATCAAAGGTTGCTCGCACCTCCCCACAGCTTATCGCAGCGTGCCACGTCCTTCATCGCCTCTTATCGCCAAGGCATTCACCAGGCGCCCTTTTGACGCTTGATTTCAACGAAGCCCATGCGCGGTGAACGTTCCGTCCAATTCCCGTTCGTGCAAACGAGAACCGTGATGTGGAACGACCTCACATGAGCCCATCGGTCAGGATGTCTCTTCAATCCACCCTGAAAGCGGGTGAATCCTCTTTTTACGATGTCATACATCCATCCGGCCGGCACTTCCGTGCCAGTGGATGAAACTTTTGCAACCGCGTTCTGGTGGAGCTGGACGGGATCGAACCGACGACCTGAAGCTTGCAAAGCTACCGCTCTCCCAACTGAGCTACAGCCCCGTTCAGAAACGCAAGAAGTCGGCCGGATCCTCAAAGGCTGAAAGCGCATGGTGGGCCTGGGTAGATTCGAACTACCGACCTCACCCTTATCAGGGGTGCGCTCTAACCAACTGAGCTACAGGCCCGATTGGAATCGATCCAAACGCACACAGCCCCCTAACGAGGAACGCGGCCGCCGCAACCGCGATCGGTTGCAGCGTGGAAAGAGAAACGGAGACGGCGACGCCCGCTGTGTTTTGGTCGTCACCCTGGGCGGGTGCGACCTGATGTCCAAGAAGCCAAAGGAAGCTTGCCAGACCGCAAGGGTCCGGGTCGCTGGTCGATCGGCAATCCTTAGAAAGGAGGTGATCCAGCCGCAGGTTCCCCTACGGCTACCTTGTTACGACTTCACCCCAGTCGCTGACCCTACCGTGGCTGGCTGCCTGATTGGCGCACCATCTTCGGGTAGAACCAACTCCCATGGTGTGACGGGCGGTGTGTACAAGGCCCGGGAACGTATTCACCGTGGCATGCTGATCCACGATTACTAGCGATTCCAACTTCATGCTCTCGAGTTGCAGAGAACAATCCGAACTGAGACGGTTTTTGGAGATTAACTCACTGTCACCGCCATTGTAGCACGTGTGTAGCCCTACCCGTAAGGGCCATGAGGACTTGACGTCATCCCCACCTTCCTCCGGCTTGACACCGGCGGTCCCGTTAGAGTGCCCAGCCAAACCTGCTGGCAACTAACGGCGAGGGTTGCGCTCGTTGCGGGACTTAACCCAACATCTCACGACACGAGCTGACGACAGCCATGCAGCACCTGTACATCGTCCAGCCTAACTGAAGGAATCCATCTCTGGAAACCGCGACGAGTATGTCAAGGGTAGGTAAGGTTCTGCGCGTTGCTTCGAATTAAACCACATGCTCCACCGCTTGTGCGGGCCCCCGTCAATTTCTTTGAGTTTTAATCTTGCGACCGTACTCCCCAGGCGGGATGCTTAATGCGTTAGCTGCGTCACCAAACAGCATGCTGCCTGACAACTAGCATCCATCGTTTACGGCGTGGACTACCAGGGTATCTAATCCTGTTTGCTCCCCACGCTTTCGCACCTCAGCGTCAGTATCGGTCCAGTGAGTCGCCTTCGCCTCTGGTGTTCCTCCGAATATCTACGAATTTCACCTCTACACTCGGAATTCCACTCACCTCTCCCGAACTCTAGCTAGATAGTTTCAAAGGCAATTCCAGGGTTGAGCCCTGGGCTTTCACCTCTGACTTTCCTAGCCGCCTACGTGCGCTTTACGCCCAGTAATTCCGAACAACGCTAGCCCCCTCCGTATTACCGCGGCTGCTGGCACGGAGTTAGCCGGGGCTTCTTCTGCAGGTACCGTCATTATCTTCCCTGCTGAAAGAATTTTACAACCCTAAGGCCTTCATCATTCACGCGGCATGGCTGGATCAGGGTTTCCCCCATTGTCCAAGATTCCCCACTGCTGCCTCCCGTAGGAGTCTGGGCCGTGTCTCAGTCCCAGTGTGGCTGATCATCCTCTCAGACCAGCTATAGATCGTCGCCTTGGTGAGCTTTTACCTCACCAACTAGCTAATCTAACGCGGGCCAATCCATCAGCGATAAATCTTTCTCCCGAAGGACGTATACGGTATTAATTCCAGTTTCCCGGAGCTATTCCGTACTGATGGGCATGTTCCCACGCGTTACTCACCCGTCTGCCACTCACTCCGAAGAGTGCGTTCGACTTGCATGTGTTAAGCCTGCCGCCAGCGTTCGTTCTGAGCCAGAATCAAACTCTCAGGTTGAGTTGGATCCCGACGTCGCTTGGCATTTCAAGAAATCGACAAGAACCATTCATCACCGGCGAACCGGCGACGATTGGCAATTTGTCATTTTCAGAAAAACGCTACAGCGTCATCGGTATCTGATTGATGGCCTGAGCCATCCGCCAGACGCCGCCGCCTGCGTTTCTCTTTCCATATCCACGATGTCAAACAGCCGGTCCAGGACAGCTTCCGCTGCCAGTCCCGTTTGCCCGAGCGAGGTCGCTACCGCGTCCCGCCCGAACGAGGAGGGCGCTATCTATTCGCCCGCCCTACCTCTGTCAACCGCCTTGTCGAAGAGTTTTCGCAGTCGTGTTTCCAACACCGGACACAGAGACCAAAAGGCTCCGGCCGGCGCGATCGGTTACACGCCGTTGATGAACTCCCGTCAGAGCGGAGAGGCTCGGCAACATAAGGAGTTTCCCCCTTCAGCGCAAGCGGTAAAGCGTGTGCCCGCCGCCGAGGAGCCGGGGTATAGGCGGAGGCGATTTTGGACGCAAGCGCTAATGTCGCGAAAACTGCACAAAGCGCTGAATTTGGTCCGATTGCCCCGCTTTTACAGGCGCATCGGGAGTCAGCCGGCCGAGATATAGCGCTTCATGGCATCCGCTTCGGCCTCCGCGGATTCGATTTTCCGCTTCACTACGTCGCCGATCGAGACCATTCCGGCGAGCTGGCCGCCGTCGATGACCGGCAAATGGCGAATCCGCCGGTCGGTCATCTCGATCATCAGGTCATCGAGCGAGTCACCCGGGCTGGCGGTATGGACGTCGCGGGTCATGGCGACCGAGACCGGTGAGGTCAGCGCTGCGCTGCCATTGCGTGCGGCAATCCGCACGATGTCGCGCTCGGATATGACGCCGGCCAGCGATCCGTCGGCGTCAAGCACCACAAGCGCGCCGATTCGATTCGTATCCAGGCTTTGCGCTGCTTCGATCAGCGTGGCACCGGCGTCTATGGTCAGGACCTCGCGGCCCTTGTCTGTAAGAATGTCGGACACTTTCATGCGGGTCACCTCCTCTGGAGACGAACCGGCAGTCTAGCACAATCCGGCGCTGTCCGCGTTGAGAATCGCTAGAATCGGCGCGTTCTCGCGAAGACCGCCAGAAACACTGGATACAGCACGGCCCCTGTTACCAGCCCGCCGACATGGCCGGCCCAGGCGATGGTCATCGCGGTCTGCGTACCCAACACGGCGAGGACCAGGTTGAACAAGAGCCACGGCACGGCCAGCCGCAGCATGCCGTTGCGTCCGCCCCGCGCCCAACCGGCGGCGGCAATGCATCCAGACAGCGCCGTGGAGGCCCCGACCATCGGGGCCATCTCGCCCCAGTTCGCGATTATATGGCCGAGCGCGCCGCCGGCTGCGCATGTAAAGAAGAAGAGCAAAAAGCCCAGCTGTCCCCTGCCCCCATGTCCAAAGGGCCGTGCCGCGGCCGTCCCGAAAGCCAGCATGGCCCCCATGTTGAAAGCGAAGTGCAGCCAGCCGCTGTGCAGGAAGACATGGAGAAGAAACGGCGACCAGGGACCGAGCGGGCTGGGATGTTCACCGATATCGGCCGTGATGACGACGCCGAGATAGCGGGACCATAACTCGAATTCGGGCAGCATGGTGCCGATCAGGAAGACCGCCGCAATGACGGCGGAAAGCGCCAGTACGACCAACGGCATGTCATTGAAAACGGGACTGTCTCGCCTTGGGACGCTCATGGGCCCTCCTTCCCGTTCATACCGTTCCGATTCGGCCCGATCTGCTTAACAAAACCTTTTCGCCCAACAGGGGAAAGCCTCCCCGGGACTTCCCCCGGTGGCATGCCGGTTGCAGCAGATGACCTGAATTCGCATCGAGAAAGAGGATTCGGGACAATGACGCTGCGCAAGACAACCCTGCTGATCACGGTCGCCACCGCGGCCGTTTCGGCATCTCCGGCCTTCGCCCAGAGCGCCAGCGACTTCCAGCGGCCCTGGGGCACGAATGGCCAGTCGCAGACGACGGAGCCGTACCGCGCCGGTACGCGCGACGCCAACAACAATCGCGTCGTGACCAATGGCGTGATGCAGACCGGCGTCGGGGTCCAGGCCCAGATGCAAGGCACGGGTGGCGTCGGTGCCAGTACCAGCACCGGATACAACAGTACGTCGAGCGCGACCGCGATCGGCAACCAGCTCAATGTCGTCGTCAACGGCAGCTGGAACACGGTGATCGTAAATTCCACCCAGACCAATAACGGCAACGTCACTGCCGTCGCCAATTCCGGCGGCCCGCAGGAACCGGAGGTCGCCGAACATGACTAAGCGCATTCTCGCAGCCGCCCTTGGCGCGATTGCCCTGGCGGGCTGCGCCGTGACACCGAACTCGGGAAGTGACGGCCGCTATGCCACGCCGATTGGTAACGCACCGGTGACGCCCAACCCGACGCCGTATTCGGAAGCCCTGACCTGCCTGGCCGGCTATGCCGCACGCCAGGGCGCGCGCTCGCCGCGCATCGCGGTAGGCCGCCTCTCCGACTATACCGGCGCGGTTGGTCCCGAAGGCGGCCCGGCGATCACCCAGGGCGCGTCCCTGATGGCGATCTCGGCCTTCTCGAAAGCCGGAATCAATTTGGTTGAGCGCTTCGATACCTCCGTGTCGGAACTGGAAATGCGCTATGCCAACAACCGCCTGATCGGTGACGAGGCCGACCGCGGCGGCGAAGGCTATCGCCAGATCTATGCCGGCTCCATCCCGGGGTCGGATTATCACCTGATCGGCGGCATTACCGAGCTGAACTACAATATTCGCTCACAGGGCGTGGATGTGCTGGGCGGCAACCGCCTCACCTCCGACCCCACCGGCGTGTTCAACGCGCGCATGTATGTGATGAATGTCGGCATCGACCTGCGCCTGATCAACACGCGCACCATGGAAGTGGTCGATGTCATTTCCTACCAGAAGCAGATTATCGGCCGCGAAATCAGCGCCGGGGTCTTCAGCTTCTGGGGCGATGCCGTCGTCGACATTTCCACCGGCGGACGCTCCATGGAGCCGATCCAGCTGGCCGTGCGTTCGCTGATCGAGCGCGCCGTTCTGGAATTCTCGTCCACGCTTTACGGCGTGTCGCCAGGCTCGGCCTGCCTGCACAGCGACCCCCTGGGTCCGACCAACACCACCGGCGGCGTCAACACCCACACCGCCTACGCAATTTCATCGGAGACTTCGAATGTCCAAGCGCGTGAAAGCGTTGGCCGCGGGCACGAGCGCCGCGATCGCGATGTCCGTGTCGGCCTTCGCGGACGATACGACTGAAATCCTCAACGGGCAGATCAACCTGCAGGCCGAGGTCGCCGCGCTCCTGCGCGTGGACGCTGGCGAGACAGGTGAAGCCACGCTGGCCTCGACGGCCATGGCCAATGTGCTCGATGTCGAGACCATTGCGCCGCACGATGTCGAGAACACGCAATCCTTTGGCGGGTTCGTGACGGCCGATGCCGAAACGTCCGTGACATCGGTCGACGGCACGGCGCTGACCGTATCCACGGCGATGGGCAATGGCGCGACCCTGGACATGACCGGGGATTCCGACATCAGCTCGACCCAGGCAGCGGCCGATGGTTCGAGCGTGTTCGCCGGGGCCACCCTGCGCGTGGGCAGCTATGCCAATTCCTCGGTCACGGCCGCGAATGCGGCGGCCAACGCCGTCGAGATCGAGGCCGATTACGGCTCGATCAACGGGCTTCTGCGTCAGGACAGCGGTGCGGACGTCCGTGCGGATGCCACGATTGATGCCCGCAACGGCGGGATGGGCTGGACCGCTGTGCTCGGCGCGACCGCCTCGGGCAATAATGTCCAGACATCGGGCTATGTCTCTGACCAGATTCTCGATGTGGAACAGGCCAATCGCGGCGAAGTTCGCGCCACGGCCCGGATGGAAGCGGGCGGCGGATCGCGCTTCACCACGGTCGCATCCCAGGCCCAGGGCAATGGTCTGTCGGTGGAGAACCAGTGGGGCTACGCCCACGCCCAAGGCAGCCAGACCAATTCCGGTGACGCCGACGCGTTGACCGATATCAATCTGGGGAATTTTGACCAGGATTCGATCATTGCGTCCGCCGATAGCCTCGGGAATTCGGCCGTTGTCTCGAATATCGGCGCGGATGTGTTCGTCGGCCTCGACCAGAACAATATCGGCAATGTGAATGCGACGATGCGCTTCTCCGGTGATGATGGCGGCGAGGTGATCGGATCAGCGAGCGCCTTCGGCAATGCGCTCTCGGCCTATTCCTGCAATGAATGCCCGAACGTCCAGGCGACCGGCGAGGTCAACCAGACCAATTCGGGGCGCGTCACCTCGACTTTCCAGGCCACGCAGCAGACCGGCTGGGGTATTACCGGCGCGGCCAATGCGGTGGGCAATTCGGCCAGCTTCGTGACCACCAGCCCCTACACTCAGGACTGATCAGCCAGCCAGTCCAGGCGTGACCTGTGAAGCCTGGCTTCGAGGTCCGCCTGCGGGCGGCCGGCGAATTCGCCTGTTTCCAGCGCGTTGCGCCCCCGCTCGATCTCGCTTTTCAGGCGGCCCTTCAAGGCCGCTTTCTCTTCGTCATCGAGCGTTTGCCAGGCCAGGGTTCGGGCTCGGACCGGATCAAATCCGGCTCGGGTGGCGGCCGGCGCATCCTATGCCCATTGCCGCAATGCGGCCTTCCACGCAGGCCCGGCTTCGCCGTTCGAGGGCGAACAAAGACCCCCGCCCCTCCCTGCTCGTCACGATGACTTGCTAAGTACGCCTGTGCCATGTCGACACGGGTGCGCCGGGCGCACTGACGCTCCCGTATCAGGACCGGGCCGACTTCACCTTCGTGGCAGAGTCGGCCGAGGCCGGCATGGCCCGCCTCGTCAATGAAGAACGGCCGAACTACGCGGCTGATCTGTCGGCACGGTCGTGGAAGTGCCAATCACGCTGGATAACCCCTCCGTTCGCCTGCTGGAGGAGATCCGGGGCTGCAATATCGGCGTGGAGATTTTCGCGCCCGATTATCGTGATGCTCGACTTTGAAAATGGCCTCCCGGCCAAGGCACAAGCAAAAGCCCCGGCCCGGCGGTCCGGACCGGGGCTTTTCGCCCACCCCCATCAACGCATGGATCTAGCGGTAGCCGCCGACCCCGCCGTCGAGCATCAGTGTCATATTGGTCGCCGTGGCCACTTCGCGGCGGCGCTCGACTGTTTCGGTATAGGTCTCTTCCCGGCGGATATAGACCAGTTTCAGGCCCGGGCCGTAGAGCCGCAGAAGCGACCGCTCGTTGCAGTTCCGGCGCGGCTCCTGGATCGCGCAGAAGACGCGGCCCGTCGCGTCGTGGCGCAGCGCTTCATTGCGTTCACAGACCATCGTGTAGGCATCGTCCCACACATCCGCACCATCAACGCGCCAGCCGATCGTGACCTGCATGAACGTTCCCGACATGCAGCGGAACAGTTCGCCATCAAAACCGGATTCAACCCGCTCGTCCGGGCTCGGACGGGAGGCCGGATGCGGCGTGCCGCGATCATCGACGCAGACCGCGCGGATCACGCGCCATTCTTCGAGAACGCGGGTGCGCTCTTCCTCGATCAGCTCGGTCTCGTAGATCCCGGCCAGCGCCAGTCCCGTAATGGCCGTTGCGGGCGGCGGCGCGCCAAAGGACCCGCCACCGCCACCGGCGATGGCAATGGCCGTTGCCCCGCCGGACGCGCCTGCGCCGGCTCCGGCATTTGCCCCTGCATTGGCGTTGGCGTTGACGTTGGTCGTCACATTCACATTGGTGTTCACATTGACGCCGACATTGATGCGCGGACCGTGAATGGTGATGTTCGGCGGACGCACGCGATGGCCGCCGCCATGGCCGCAGCCATGGGTACAGCCCCCCTCCTCGCCACCGGCAAAGGCCGGTGCAGGCAGGGACACCGCCGCCAGGGGCGCGGCGAAAAGCGCGATTGCCGCCAGAAAAGCGTACCGGAGTGATACGGGCATGATGCTGCTCCCTTGATTCTGCCCCCTGCCGTGCAAGGGGCGGGCCGGATTCGCCACTGGCGTGTCCGCGGCTCGCCTTTTTGGGGTATGGCCCCGAACTTGAAGCCTGCTGGTCAATTCGGGACGGCGCTGGGTTAACGCAGCCGTTCAGCCATTTGCAGGAGCCAGGCCGTGCTGCACGCCCATTCCAAGGCGCTTCATTCATATTGGGAGTCCCGCCGTTTCGGTGCGGCGATCCCGCGCCGCATGGACATTGCGCCCCGCGAGATCGGCAATCTGCTGAGCCGCCTCTTCATCCTTTACCGTGCCGATCCGGATCACCACCTGTTCCGCCTGGCCGGAACGGGACTGTGCGATCTCTACCGGCGCGAGTTCCGCGAGCAGAACTTCCTCAGCCTGTGGCAGGGCTATGACCGCGACCACATGCGGGCCCTCCTCGAGGCCGCGATCTGCGGTCCGGCCCCCGCTTCGGCACTGGTCGAAGCCGGCACGCTGGACGGTGCGACCATCACCGCCGAGATCACGCTGCTGCCGCTGAAAGGCGGAGACGGACAGACTGACCGTATCCTGGGACTGTTCCAGCCGATGGATCCGGTCGACGCGCTCAAACGGCGGCCCATTGTCCGCCAGAGCCTGATCGAAGCCCGCCTGCCGAAGCGCAAATGGCCCAGCGGCCTTTCGGGGCTGTCTTATGGCAGCGCACGCGTGCCGCCGCGCCCTGCAAATGACGGCTGATCCGGCAAGCCCTTCTTAACTCGATTGGCCGACACTGCGCGCTCACTGGAGCAAGCAGATGCTGGACAAGCCCGGCCGCCTGGATCGGAGAAAGATCAAGATTGCTGCCCGCGGCGCGCAAGAGCGGCGGCGGCATCGCCGTGTCGAATTGGCCATGCGCGGCCGGTTTCTGGCCGAGCGCGCCGGTGAACAGCCTTGCCGCCTGATCGATGTTTCGCCCGGCGGCGCGAAAATCCTTGCCAAGGCACCCCCGGCCCCCGGAACACGCGTCGTCCTGATGATTGACGGGCTCGGCCGGATCGAGGGCGAAGTTCTGCGCCAGGGCGCAAACTGGTTCAGCCTGCGTTTTCAGGCCAGCCAGCCCAAGCGCGACCGGCTGGCCGACGCCATTACCTGGCGGTTCAATATGGAACGCCTCGGCCTCGACGAAGACCGGGTGGCCTCGCGCCGTCCCGGCAAGGGACGGGCAACGGTCAAGCTGCGCGATGGCGTGATGATCCAGGCCGACGTCATTGACGTGTCGATCAGCGGGGCGGCCTTTGCCTGCCTGGAACGCCCCCGCGTCGGCGAACGCGTTCAGGTCGGCGAAATGCATGGGAACGTAGCCCGCATACTGGAAAACGGCTTTGCCGTGGCGTTCGATCCGCCCGAATCGCAGCGATCCACTGCACAAGACACCAATTCCGTCGCACAAGCCGGTTAAGCTCGTTACCGCCGGTTCAGGACGGAGCGTGCAGGCTCTGGCCCGATTTTTGCCAAACCCGTGTGGTTATGTTCCAGCGAAGCCAAAATAGAGCGTCCAGCATGTCCCGCGATGGCGGAACCACGAAAACGTGGTTCGTCAAGGTCGATGGCCGCGTCTACGGGCCGTACACGCAGGCCCAGATGCGCGGCTTCATCCAGGAAGGCCGCGTCGCGGCCCATTCGCTCGTCTCCATCGAGCGCGATGGCGGCTGGAAACCCGCGCTGGAAGTCGAGATCCTGCGCGGCTGGCTGGACCAGGCTCGTGGTGCTGCCAATGACCGCTCTGGCGGCGAAGGCCAGGCCTCGAATTTTATCATTGTCGCCGACATCCGTTCCGAAACGGGAAGCGCGTTCCAGAGCGCCCTGTCCCATTTTGGTGACGAGACCAAAATCGTCGACGGAGTGTGGCTCTTGCGGACCGCATCCAGCGCGGCACGCCTGCGCAACGAGCTGAGCCATCTGCTCGACCGCGATGACAGCCTCTTCATCGTCGATGCGTCACGCAACAAGACGGCCTGGTTCAATCTCGGCGACACCATCGACCAGCGCATCCGCGAGGTCTGGAACCCGGGCGGCACCCGTTCAAGTGATGACACGTAACCCGTCGCGGTGACGTTTCCAGTTGGCGACATAATGATCCGCCGACGCCTTCAGGATTTCTCCCATCTCCGGCCCCAGCGTCTTGGCGACCCGGCCCGGCGCGCCGACGACCAGTGAATTGTCGGGTATGACCTTGCCTTCGGTAATGAGGGCATGCGCGCCGATCACGCAATTCGAGCCGATCTTCGCGCCGTTGAGGATCGTCGCGCCAATGCCGATGAGGCTGTAATCGCCAATCGTACAGCCATGCAACATGGCTTGGTGGCCGATGGTCACGCCTCTCCCCACCGTCAGCGGCACGCCCTCGTCGGTATGCAGGACCGAGCCATCCTGGACGTTGGAGTCCTCCCCGATTTCAATCGGATCATTGTCGCCGCGCAGCACCGCGCCATACCAGACGCTGGCATTCTCCTTCAGGATCACATGCCCCATCACTTCCGCGCTGGGGGCCACCCAATAGTTGCCGCTGGCTGGCAGGACGGGTTCGCGGTCGCCGAGCGCAAAGATCGTCATGGGGTGAGTTCCTTCTCGTTCATCCGAATTGTGAAATTCCTGCGAAAAGAATGCTTAGGAATTGTTCACCGAATTACACTGATACTGCCTATGCGATTCGACGGGTTGGGTCGGGTCGCAAACGGTCCGGAGGGGAGGCTACAGAGCCATCGTGCACATGCAATGCACACCACCGCCAGAGCCCGGCATGCCGGGAGACCATCTGGACGCCCGTTCCGGAATCCAAGCCTTGAGCCGCGTTTGTCGCCCCCCTGCTTCCCGCCGGGGGGTTTTTTGTATCTGGAGACCCTCGACATGGCCAAACGGTCCGCAAAGCGTCGCAGCACTGCCGGTGAATTCAATTCCGATCACTATAAAGACGAGCAGACCAAAGTCCGCGCCCTTTTCCCGGGCACAAGCTGGAGCCCCGATGATCGCGAGCCGATGCGCGACCAGAGCTATGTGAAAACCGTCAAACCGCGTTCCGAAGGCCAGAAACGGCTCATGAAGGCCATCGATACGCACAATCTCGTCCTCGCGCTCGGGCCTGCGGGCACGGGCAAGACCTATCTCGCCGTCGCCAAGGCGGTCGAGGCGCTGGAAAAAGGCGAGGTCTCGCGCATCGTCCTGTCGCGCCCGGCCGTGGAGGCCGGCGAGAGTATCGGCTTCCTGCCCGGCGCAATGGAGGAGAAACTCGCCCCCTATCTGCGCCCGCTCTATGACGCGCTGACCGACCGGCTAAGCCCGAAAAAGCTGAAAGCCTTCATGGCCGAAGGTCTGATCGAGATCGCGCCCATCGGATACATGCGCGGGCGCACGCTCAACAATGCCTTCGTCGTCGTCGACGAGGCCCAGAACTGCACCTACGGCCAGCTGAAAATGCTGCTGACGCGGCTGGGGTGGCACTCGACCATGACCGTGACCGGCGACCCGGCCCAGACCGACCTTCTGCCGGAACTCTCCGGCCTGTCGGCGATCTCGGAAAAGCTCGAACAGGTCGACGACATCGCCGTGGTCCGGCTCGACCAGGGCGACATCGTTCGCCATCCGCTCGTCGCCTCCATGCTCGACGTGCTCTAACTCACCGTCAGTCAGGTCTGAAACACCGCCGGCGGGGCCTCATGGCTCCGCCGGTTCTGTTTGGGGGGTGTTTCAACTCCGTCGGTCGAGGAGACCGGACGGTTCTCCTGGTCATAGACCAGCGTGTTGAGCGTATCGTTGGTGATATTGCCCGCCGTGTCGTGCGTCAGGCTGCTCGAGCCGATCTCAAGTCAACTGGTTGAGGCCGTTATGCTGGTCGGTGACGTCCTCGTTGGCAAAGCCACCGAAGACGTAATTGTCGTTCGAGATCGTGCGCGAGATGATCTGACCGGCCGGATTATAGGCATAGGTGAAGGTCACGTCGTTCGTGGCGCCCGAGAGATCATGCGACAGCGTCAACAGACGGTGCGTACTGTCATAGGCGTAGCTCGTCACTCTAGACGCAATGGGGGTGGGTCCGCATAACTCCTCCTTCTAGCTAAGTCGTATTGATTTTTTTCAATTTCATCAATATGAAAATTTTCTAGATTTGAAAACCTTGCGTATATTTCTTCACAATTTCCATAAAAGAAAATCACATTATCCTCTATAATTGGCGTTTCATTTAAAATTCCACTGTTATATAAAGATATTATATCATCATATAAATTAGAAATTTGGTGGTTATTTATGTATGATTCTCGACTTTCTGTTAGAGAAACATAACAACTGCTGTCGGCAACAAAGTGGCAGCCACACAAAAATACAAAAGGTATAAATACAGCCTTTTTCATGCTCAATCACCACACAAATAGAATTGCGGATAATATGTATATCCAATTGCCCGTACGCTTACATTCGTAAGTGTAAGGCCACGAATTGTGGCCGATACTGGCTCACCAGGTCTGACTTCTAGCCACTGGGTTGTTCTAGCGCCGTTAGCCGCTAGCGAATACGTTCTATCCCAAGTGCCACCGTTAGCACGGTACGTAACCCATGCTGAATTATTTAAGGAACTGGCTAAACCACCAACACTAAGTGCTCGCATACCTTGGCCCCACGAACCAGTTGGGACTGGCCTAGACAAATTATAGCCGCTGCGAGCCGCAGACAGTGGAGGAGCAGGACCATAGCTCGCGAATTGCAACTCGATAAGACGATATCGGTGCCCAGCACTTAAGTTAAAAACTACAGGGTTTATCAAAGAATTGGTTACTCTGCCTCCGAAATTGTCGGAATCTTCAAGGAAGGTGCGTCCTAGCCCAAGTGACTCCATCATTGCGGCCTCACTGGCCCTCCCCCCTGTACCCAATGCACACCTGTTTTCTCTTGGTCGGGGCGCGGTCACTGTAATTACATCCCTGACACTAAAAGCATCTTCATACGTGACTGTTATCAAACCTGCCGGCCAATGGTTAGGGTCATTTAACCAATCACGGAGTGGGTCACCGCTTACCGAACCGCATCGGGCATAGGCACCTCGACAGTCTCCATCGACAGGGACACAGTCTTCGACTTCGGAGTCGTCGCACGCTGCCAACCCCCACGGGTCGGTGAAGTTCACCGGATCCCCGCCGGTATAGCCATAGAGGTTCAGCCCGCCGTTCTGCCCGATCGGGTCGGTCTGGAGGAAGCGGCCGGGGCCGGCCCCGTAGACCCGGTTGCGGTTCAAGGTCATGTGATCCATCGGCAGGCGGAACTGGCCGGCATAGCCGAACGCGCCGGCATTGCCCGAGGCCTCGATGCCTTACTCGCCTGCCCTCGCGAAAGCGGGGGTCATAGCTGTTGATCGCGCCCACCAGAGCGCCCGACGAGTCCGTCTGCGCCATCATACTGCGCCACCGGCGCGCCGAGGCCCCCGGCGTGGACGTAGCGCTCCGTCACCGCGTTCGAGCTGTTGTCTGGCAGGGTTGGCAAGGCTGTCCCGCCCCCCGGTCCAAGGGCAAACGCGACGCCCTCGAAAGCTGGTTCCTTGGATTGAACGGCCCTGCAATCGACGGCGGGGCCGTTTTTTCTTGTGCTGGCGCACCCGATATGCTTGCCCCTTTTATAGGTAAGCAACGGAACGGGTTGGGAAATGCGGGGGTCACAAGCCGCCATCTTGATGCTGATATCGGTCGCGGCCTACGCATCGTATCCGGTGGTCGCCGTCTTTGCTCAGGGCGAGATCAACCCGTTGATGTTTGTCGGCATCGCCCATGTCACCGCGCTGATCGCGTCTGCGGCGGTCCTGTTCATCTGGGGCAAGCGCGATTCCCGGCCCTATCTCGCGGCCACGCTGGACGGCTTCAAGAACCGCTATGCCTTTGCGTCAATTGCATTTGGCGGCATCACGAATGCGATAAGCCACGCGAGCCTTTTCGCGGCGGTCTATTTCGCGCCCGCCGCTGTGGTCACGCTGCTCTACGAGACGTGGCCGATTGCTGCCATGTACCTGTTCTATGTCTGGATGCGGCATCACTACCGGCCGTTTCTGGCTTCGGATTACGTGTTTTCGGGCGTTGCTTTTATCGGCCTGGCCATCGTCGTTTACAGCGGCCCGCAAACCAGCGAAGTCGCCGTTCCGAGCGGCGAAATGCTCGCCTTGGGTATTGGCCTTGCCTTGCTCTCCAGCCTCACCATGGCGACCAGCTCAGGGGCCGGGATATGGACCACTCGCTTCTACGAAAAACACCACCCCTCGCTTCCCGCCTCCTTCATGGTTCAGCTCGGCACGAAAATATTCTCCGGGCTCGGTCCGATCATCGTCGCGCTTTTCCTGCCCCGGGGCACTGAGTTTAGCGGGCTGGGGTTGGGGCTCGCCGTGGGCTCGGGACTGTTCATCGTGACAATCGGTGCCAGCTTCTATCTCGTCGCCAACACGATGGCCCGGTCCACGTCGATCAACATTCTTTATTACCTGACGCCGGTCCTGTCCCTGGCCCTGCTGGCGGCCTTCGGTCTTGATCAGATCGGCCCGGCCATCGCGCTCGGTGCCATCCTGATCATCGCCAGCAACCTTCTTATCTATGGCCGGGCTGATCCGAGCTATGCCTATACGGCCAGCCTGCTGATGCTGATGCTATCGGCAACCTACGTTTTCTACGTTCCGGGTCTCGAGATGGACTCGTTCTATGATGCACTGGCCGTACCCGCAGCCATATTCGCGATCCTGATCGCATTCATGCTCGACCGTGTATTCCAGAGGGCCAATTCACAAGAACAGCTCGTGATTGACCTGCTGCAAAAATTTGAAGCGGACTCCAAAGGTGCCCAGAAGCAGGGCTATTGGGTCATCCGGATTTGGGCGGCAAATTCCGACGCCGAAGTGAAGCAGACCCTGGACGAGGCCAAGAGCGCCCTGCCCAAGTCACTCGTGCTGGATCTGTACGCCCTTGGCCTGAAAAAGATGTCGATATTCTCGTTTGGGGAACGCTTTATCGTCATCGTCGTTGCAACGATGGTCGTGGCGATTGCGAACATCTTCCGGCCCAACAGCATGGTGGCCGAGTTGATGGCCCCGGCGCTCAGCAGTGCTGTCGTATTCCTGACGTCCACAATTTTTGACCGGCTTGAAGTCCGCACCAATCGCCAGCTGCAGAACGGACTGCTCTCGCTCGTCGATCCGAGCGCTCAAAAATCCGATGACGGAATGACCGAACGCCCGTTTTTCTCGAGCGTCCTGATCTTCCTGATCTTCGTCAGCTACGTCTATGTCGTGCTGTCGAGCTGACCGCGATCAAAGCTCTTCGAGGTCCAGGTCGAGGATGACCAGTTCGAAGGAGTATGAGGTTTCGCCTTCGTCGATATTCTTCGACACCACGCCGAGGCATTCCTGACCGATATAGATTTCGGCGCACTCGTCGGGGCGCTGGCGGCGCTGGACGACCAGTTCGGGATTGAGCTTCCGGCTGAGGAAGGTCTGCAGCTTGGTGGCCTCTTCCGCGGTGAGGATGGGAGCCATGTCGGTCAGTCCTTTGTTCGATTCGGTGTCAGTCTATCGCGTGTCGGGCGCGGGTTGAAAACCGCCGCACCCGTATCAGTCGCCGGAGAGTTGCTGGTCCATGCGCTTGGCCGGTTCGGCGCAGCGCCCTCCGACCGGTTTTGCCGGAACGCCCGCCACGGTGCAATGCGCGGGCACAGGTTCGAGCACGACCGAGCCAGCCGCGATGCGGGCTTCCTCGCCGACCGTGATATTGCCGAGCACTTTCGCGCCGGCCCCGATCAGAACGCCGTCGCCGATCTTGGGGTGGCGGTCGATGCCGGCCTTACCCGTTCCGCCGAGCGTCACGCCGTGCAGAAGGGAGACATCATTGCCGATAACGGCGGTTTCGCCGATGACGACGCCGGTCGCGTGGTCAATCATCACGCCCTGCCCGATCCGCGCGGCCGGGTGAATATCAACCCCGAAGCGCTCCGACATGCGGCTTTGCAGGTGGAAGGCGAGCGTCTCGCGCCCCTCCCCCCAGAGCCAGTGGGCAACGCGGTGCGACTGCAGCGCCAGGAAGCCTTTGAAATAGAGGAAGGGCTGGAGAAGCGAACGGCAGGCCGGATCGCGCTCATCGACGGCGAGCATGTCGGCCGCTGCCTTGTCGGCGATCGTCCGGTCAGCGGCGAGCGCGTTGGCGATGACATCACGCGCCAGCATGGCGTCGAGCTGGGCATCGGCGAGCTTGGCCGCGAGATGGTGCGCCAGAGCGCCGTCAAACCGGTCATGGCGCAGGATGGAAGCATTCAGGAAACTGGCAAGGATGGGCTCTTCGGCAGCCGCAGACGCGGCTTCGACGCGCAGGCGCGACCAGACGGCGGCGGTACCGGTGCGGGCATTGACGGGTTCGGCGGCGCTCATCGTGATCCTCTCCCCTGCCCCAGCAACAGCCCGGTCAGGTCCTCTTCCAGCTGTCCCGATACCGCCATGTAGTGTGTCAGCATCAGCATCGCCACCGTCGGCATGTCCCGATATTCGCCTTTCGCGGCCCGGGCGACGGCCTCCAGGAAGGCGAGGCGCTGTGTGGCGAGGATCTCGGTCCCGTCCGGATCCGGCTCACCCTCGGTCAGCCCCCAGGCGATGAAGCCGAAACCGGTCTCGTCGGTGATGGAGTTCGACAGATCCGCCCGGAATGTCTCTTTCCAGTGCGTGGCCGTCAGCCCGGTCTCCTCGCGCAGTTCACGCTGCGCGCTGTCGAGCGGCGTATCGGTCTTCGGGCCGCCGCCTTCGGGCAATTCCCACTCATACCGGTCGGTCGCGAAGCGGTGCTGGCCCACCAGCGTGATCGTGCCGTCATCATGCACAGGCAGAACGATGATCGCGTAATTCGCCGGCACCATGACGCCATAGCGCCCCGGCTTGCCATCGGGCCGGATGACATCGTGGTCGACGACGCGCATCCACGGGTTTTCATAGGCGAGACGTGTCTCGAGGACCTGCCAGGGGCCACGCTTGTCCATGTTGATCACTTCTGCTGGCTTCAGCCACGATTGAACGCGCGAAGGCTGCCGCGGGCAACCCGGGCCATCAGGCCGGATTTGAATTCGGCCTTGTGGCGCGACAGGCGCACCAGCAGCACGAAGGCGGCCGGGGTAAAGAACAGGGCCAGCAGGGCCGAGCCCGCAACACCGCCTGCAACCGCTGAGGCAAACGGCATCCAGAAGGCGTCACCCTCGATCAGCAGCGGCGTGAACCCGCCGATTGTCGTCAGCGTGGTTGAAACGATGTGGCGCGTCGCGTCGACGACGGTGGACTGCACCGCACCCGGTTTCAGAGCGAGCGCGTCCGGGTTCGATTTGAGTGCTGACAAGACAACGATGGAGCCATTGATCGACAGGCCCACCAGCCCCATCGAGCCGACGATGGCGTTAAATCCGAGCGGGGTTCCGAACAGCCAGACGCCAAAGATCGCCAGCAGGACCGACAGGAAGCCCGTGACCAGGATGATGCCGGCATAGCGGAAGGAATTGAACGCCAGCACCACCGACCCGATCATCAGGATCAGCAGCGGTATGGCCGTGCTGAGCAGGTCCGCCATGGCATCGCCGCGCGATTCGGCTTCGCCGCCAATGCGCATCGAATAGCCCGGCGGCAAGGTAATACCCGCCGCGTCCAGCCGCTCCAGGAAGGCATTCAGCGCCGGGTCGGGCAGGACGAAGGGTTCCAGATAGCCATAGATGGAATTGATCCGCTGGCCGTCCTCGCGCGGAATGGTCGCCACTTCCGGGCGCAGGCTGATCCCGCCCAGGGCTCCGACCGGTACGCTGGTCAGCCCGCCGGTATTCGTCGGCAGGGGCGTGCCTGAAATGTCGGATACCGATGAGCGGCGGGAATCCCGGGTCACGACCCGGACTGGCAATTCCTCGACACCTTCCAGAATGCTGCCGCCCTCGACGCCGTCAAAATCGGTCCGCAAACGGTTGGCGAGCTGGTCGAGGCGCAGTCCTGCCAGTCCGGCTGCAGACTCGTCGATGTCGAGCCTCGCCACCGGAGCGCCCATTTCGAGCGTGGCCACGGTACTGACGACGCCAGGCGTTTCAGCCAGAACCGCACGGACCTCGTCGCCGATCTGGTTGAGCACCTGCAGGTCAGGCCCGGACAGGATCAGCTCGATCGGCGCGGTGATGGGCGGACCCTGCTCAAACGGCTGGGTCAGGAATCGTGCGTGAGGAAACTCCTCGGCGACCTGTTGTTGCACGATGGGCAGCAGCTCGGCTGTCGCAGTAGCGGACTCCGTCCTGACAAAACCGGCGGCAAAGTACGGGGCCGAGGACTGGGCCCCCATGATGTTGTAATAGGTGCGCGGCGCGCTGCGGCCCAGTACCCAGGTCACTTCCTCAACGCCCTCATGGGCCAGGAAAAGCTCGGTCGCGCGCTCGGCCTGGCGGCGCGTCTCCTCGATGGACGTGTTGGCCGGCAGGGTCATCGAGACCGGGAACATGTCGCGGTCTGTCGCCGGGAAGAACTGCATCGGCAGGGTGAAGGCGGCGGCCAGTCCGGCGGCGGGCAGGATCAGCGCGCCGGCGATGCCCGTCCAGGGCCGCTTGACGATGGTGTCGAGCACGCCGCGATAGACTTCGCCCAGCGAGCGGCTGGACAGGCCATTGCGCCAGAAGGGACCGTTCTTGTCCTCGGTCCGGCCATCGTCAAACCAGCCGGCGAAGGCCGGGATGACGGTCATGGCCAGAATGAAGGATGCCACGACGGCGAAAATCACCGAAATCCCGATCATGGAAATGAATTCGCCGGCCGCGCCGGGCATCAGGGCAATCGGCGCGAAGGCGAACACCGTCGTCAGGGTCGATGCCGTCAGCGGCGCAAACAGGTGACGAAGCGCCCTGTTGATGGCGTCCAGCGGCGGCAGGCTGCGCGCCCGCATCAACTTGTATTCGTCGACGACGACAATCGCATTGTCGATCAGCAGGCCAAGTGCCACGACGAGGCCCGTTACCGACATCTGGTGCAGCGGCTCGCCATAGAGATTGATCAGGAAGAGGACGAAGAGGACCGTCAGGGGTAGCGCTGACCCGACAATCAGCGCCGCGCGCCAGCCCATCATCAGGAACAGCACCGCAAAGACGATCGCCGCCGAATAGAGGAAGTTCTCGGCAAGGCCATTGAGGCGGCTCTCGACATAGTCCGACTGCGCGAAGAGCACGTCGACCGACACGCCATGTGTTTCCGCCGCGAACTCCTCGACCAGCGCCCGCGCCCGGCTGGTCCACTGGTCCACCCGCAATTCGGGCTGGAGATAGGCCCCGACCAGAACCGTGCGGGTTCCATTGACCATGGCGAGCGAGGGATCCGGCGTCCGCGCACCCTTCTCGATCTCGGCGATATCGGAGAGACGGACAAATCCGCCATCCGCGGTCTCGGCAATGATGACGGACCGGATCCGGTCAAGGGAATCAAACTCACCCGCGACCTCGATCCCGAGATTGACGTCCTCGCCCCGCAACTCACCTGCCGGCGACTTGGCATCGGAACTCGCGACGAGGCGGGCGACATCATTAACTGTCAGGCCCAGCGGGGCGAGCGCATCGGGGTCGACGATGACCCGGACTTCCTCCTCGATCTCGCCGAAGAGTTGGGTTTCATCGGTACCGGGCACATTGCGCAAACGGTCTTCCAGATCCTGCGCCAGGCGGGACAGGATCGCCATGTTCGGCTCGCTGGAATCGTCCCACTGCAACGCGACGATCAGGGTCGCGGCACCGGTGTAGAAGCGGTCGATATCCGGCGCGATGGTGCCGTCCGGGAAGGTAGGCGTCACGCCATTGACCTGCTCCCGAATACGGTTCCAGGCCTGATCGACTTCGGCGCCGGTCAGGTCCTCGCGTATATCGAGCGTGATGATGGAGACACCGGACCGCGAAACCGAATTGAGTTCCTCGACCTCGGATAACTCCATCAGCGCCCGCTCAATCGGGTCCGTGATCAGCGCTTCGACGCGCTCGGCCGAGGCTCCGGCGAAGACGGTCGTGATCGCGCCATAGCGTTCGGTCAGACTGGGGTCTTCCTGACGGCCCAGCGTCAGGAAGGCCGCCGCACCCGCTGCGATCAGCAGAAGGACGGCCAGAATGGACAGCCGGGAATAACGATAGAAGAGCGTCGTCATTGGCCTTGCCCGGAAAGCGGGCGAACCCGCTGCCCCGGCGTCACCCGCTGCAGGCCGCTGGCAAGGATGAGAGCACCGTGATCGACGGCTCCGCGGACAAAGACGCGGTCCGCTTCCACGCGCAGGGCTTCAACGCTGTGCGGCTCAATGCGGTACGCCCCGCCCTCGGCTTCAGCCAGCGCATAAACCGACCAGAGCCCCCGGCGTCCTTCGGCAAGGGCACTGGTGGGAACCCAGAAGCCCTCGGCATCGATCGGCGCATCCAACACCAGGCGCGCGACCTGACCGGCCTGGGCCGACTGTCCCGCCGCAACATCGAAGACGGCGGTAACAGACCGGCTTTGCACGTCCACGACACCCGTCGACGCACGGAACATCGCTTCGATTTCTCCGGAATCGATATGGAAATCATAGGGTTGTCCGGCGACGAGCCGGGCGGCTGTCACTGGCGGCAAGCCGACACGGATTTCAAGAGCACCATCTTCGACGATATTGAGAATGGCCTGCCCGGGGGCGGCTATGGCCCCTTCATCGACCATGCGCGCGGTCACGACTCCGTCATAAGGTGCGGCGATCACAGACAGGGCGAGCTGGGCCCGCAGGGCATCAGCCGAGGCTGCAGCGGCGGCGCGGCGCGCATCCGCAGCCTGGGTCGCAGTCGTCGCCTCATCAAGGCGCTGGGGCGAGATATGCCCGCGTTCCATCAGGGTTCGCTGGCGTTCCTCGGTGGCGCGCGCCAGCGAGACCTGGACCCGTGCTTCGGCCGTTTGGGCGTCGGCGGCGGCGATCTGGGCGGCCAGCGCGCTGGTATCGAGTTCGGCAAGGACATCGCCCGCGGCGACCCGGTCACCGACATCGACACGCATGGCCTCGATCCGTCCCCCGCGTTCAAACCCCAGCGCGCTTTCGCGCCGTGCCGTCACCAGGCCGGGAAAGGCCTCGCCAATGCGGGCATCGGCCGTATAGGTCACGACAAGGGTTTCGACAGGGAGAATGCCGGACCGGCTGCTGGCCTCCTGCGCATCGGCTCCGCGAAGCGTCGTGACCAGCACAATAATTCCCGCCATCGCGACAGCCGCAAGGGCAACCATCGCACCGGCTCCGAGCCGTCTCAGATCAAACGGGGTGGCCATGACTGCCCTGCACTTTCACACCTGCTCATACGCCGGAGCAGGCATGTAGACCATCCACCATCGTTTGAAAAGTGAACGGTGTTCACTTTATTATGTGACGCTGTCAGGGACGCAGGCCGCGAATGATCAGATCGGTATGAAAATCGATGACGGCGTCACGGGTTACGTGTTCCGAACCGGGCATGCCGTGGGGGAAGTCTTCCATCGACGCCAGCAGGGTGGCGAGACCGTGGACACAAGCCCACACGCTCTTGGAGGCAACCGCCGGGTCCATGTCGCGAAACACGCCGGTGGAAATGCCCGCCGTGACCATTTCCTTCAGCTGTTTCTCCGCCACAAAAGCATAGCTGCTCTCGTCCGGCGTCTTGTGATTGTCCCAGTTGGAGAAAGCCATCAGGTAGTGTTTGGGCTCTTCCAGGGCGGTGTCGATATAGGCCCGTCCGCACCGGGCGCACAGGATGTGCATCTCGCCACCGGACTCCGCAGCTTCGTCCATCCGCGAGATCAGACGCTCGAAGAACAGCTCCCGCATCTCCTCGAACAGGGCTTCCTTGGAGTCGAAATACTTGTAGATCGCGGCCGGAGAGTAATCGATCGCCTCGGCCAGGCGCCGCATCGAGATCCCGGCTTCGCCATCGGTTGCGAATATCGTCTCGGCAGCGTCAATGATGGCATCACGGACACGGCGGCGGCGGCGTTCGGCAGGGGTAATGTCTTCAACGGCGATGTCGGTCATTCCGGCATATTCCCAAGCGTTTGGTCGAATGGCGGTTTCGCCAGACTTGTCCCTCATATAAGAACGCCTTCAACAAACCGTCAAAGTCGCCGCTCACCGGAATCGCTTACATGACCGACGAAAACACCGACCAGCCCAATATTTCCGCACCCGAGCCAGGAGAGCGACTGACCGCAGCGCAAGCCAGCCTTGACCGGCTATCCCTGCTGGCGCGCCGCCGTTCGACCGCGGCGGTCGCCCTGTCGGAACCGGGACCCTCCCCGGACGAAATCGAGACCCTGATCCGTATTGCCCAGCGGGTACCCGATCACGGCAAGCTGGCCCCCTGGCGCTTCATGATATTCCAGGGGCCGGCGCGGGAAAGCTTCGGCCATGTGCTGGCGAAGATCGCCTCAGTCGGCAATGACGCCATGACCGACGAGCAGCTCGAACTGGAACGCGGCCGCCTGACCCGCGCGCCACTGGTCATTGCGGTGATCTCGACCGTGATCGAGAACCACAAGATTCCCGAATGGGAGCAGATCCTGTCGGCCGGAGCCGTTTGCCAGACCATGCTGCTGGCCGCGAATGCGATGGGTTATGGCGGGCAATGGCTGACCGAGTGGTACGCCTATCACCCGGCGGTTCGGGACTCGATGGGCCTCAGGTCAGGCGAGCGGGTCGCCGGATTCATGTACTTCGGTACAGCGTCCGATGACCCGGTTGAACGTCTGCGCCCGAAATCGGCCGTGGAATTCTGGGAAGCCTAGCCCCGTCCGCGATAGGGCGCGACGCCCTGTTCGGGTATCCACACGCCTTGTGGCGCATCGCCGGTCTGGAAGAAGACATCGATAGGGATGCCGCCGCGCGGATACCAGTAGCCACCAATCCGCAGCCAGGCCGGCTCGATCTCGCGCACCAGCCGCTGGGCGATGCCGGTCGTGCAGGCTTCGTGAAAATCGCCGTGATTGCGGAAAGAGGTCAGGAAGAGCTTCAGCGACTTTGATTCCACGATCCATTTATTCGGTATGTAGTCGATGACGAGATGGGCGAAATCGGGTTGGCCGGTCACCGGGCAAAGCGAGGTGAATTCCGGACAGGTAAAGCGGATCAGGTACGGCGCGTCGCATGGATTGGCGACGCGTTCGAGTACCGCTTCATCGGGCGATTTCGCGGTGGCCGCGCTGTCGCCCAGCTGCCGCAGCTCTTGATAATTCGGGTCGGTCATGACCGCTCCCCTAGCGGCTCGCGGCGGCGCGCGCAATTGCCCGCGCCGTCCGTCGCGGATATCACCAGAATTTGTGACAGCGGCAATAGCCTCACCCGCCAACGCGGTGTATGAGGGCGCCGCTTTCAACCCGAGACGGAACGGCCTTGCCACACGGGGCCGCACAAACGCCTGGAGATCGAGACATGCACATTGGCGTCCCCAAGGAAATCAAGGTTCGCGAGTATCGCGTCGGTCTGACCCCGGACGGGGCGTCCGAGCTGGTCCGTGCCGGGCACGACGTGATCGTCCAGACGAGCGCCGGCGATGGCGTGGGTTATTCCGACGACGCCTACAGGGCGGCCGGTGCGAAAATCGCCCCCGACGCCGCCTCGGTCTTTGGTGACAGTGAGCTGATCGTGAAGGTGAAGGAGCCCCAGCCGGTCGAGACCGCGATGCTTACCGAGAAGCACACGCTCTTCACCTATCTCCACCTGGCACCGGATCCGGTTCAGTCCGAGGGCCTGCGCAAATCGGGCTGCATTGCCATCGCCTATGAAACCGTCACCGATGCCGACGGCCGCTTGCCGCTCCTGAAACCGATGTCGGAAGTCGCCGGCCGGATGTCGATCCAGGTTGGCGCGCACTGCCTTGAGAAGACGCAAGGCGGACGCGGCATGCTGCTCGGCGGCGTGCCGGGCGTGCTGCCGGCCAAGGTCGTCATCCTCGGCGGCGGTGTCGCCGGGACCCATGCGGCCGAAATGGCGCTGGGTGCCCGCGCCGACGTCACGGTCTTCGACCGCTCCAACAAGCGCTTGGCCGAGCTCGACACCCAGTTTGGCGGCATGGTCAAAACGGCCTTCTCGACCCCGGCTGCGGTGGAAAAGGCCGTCCACGAAGCCGACCTGATCATTGGCGCAGTCCTGATCCCGGGTGCCGCTGCGCCGAAACTGGTCACGCGCGCCATGCTGAAGGACATGAAGGACGGAGCGGTTCTCGTCGACATCGCCATCGACCAGGGCGGCTGTTTCGAAACGTCCAAGGCGACGACCCACGACGATCCGACCTACATCATCGACGGCATTGTCCACTATTGCGTGGCGAACATGCCGGGCGCGGTGGCCCGCACCTCGACGCAGGCCCTGACCAACGCCACCCTGCCCTTTACCGCGGCGCTGGCGCGGCACGGCGCGATTGGTGCGCTCAATGCCGATCCGCATCTGGCGCGGGGTCTCAATGTCGCAGAAGGCGAGATCACCTACGAGCCGGTCGCGCACGACCTCGGCGTGCCCTACCACAAGCCGGAATGGCTCACTTCAATCTAGCATCCAGGGCCGTCAGCGCGGCCTAGATCGGCATTTTCAGGATGTCGTTATAGGCCCGCACGACCTCGTCGCGGATCGCCATCACGGTTTCCAGCTGAACCTCGGCAGCGGCCACCGCAGTGACCACGTCGACAAGTTCGGCCTGGCCGGTCGCGGCCTGTGCCGTCATGGTTTCAGCGGTGCGCAGCGCATCGCCAGTGCTCGCTACGGCGTTGTTGACCATGGCGGCGAACTCGGTGGCGGCGGTCTCGTCGGGTTGAGCAATACCTGGCGTTTGCCCCGCGGACTGGGCGGCGGCGAGATAGGCGCGCAGGGCGGCGGGATCCATGGCCATTGGCTACTCCAGCGGCAACGGGCGCGTTTTGCGCCCGCTAGGGGTTATCGTCTCAACAGGTCGAGCGCGCGTTCCATCATGCGGCGGCTCGATTCGACCATGTTGAGATTGGCTTCGTAACTGCGTTGCGCTTCGCGCATGTCCATCAGCTCGATCAGCGTCTGGACGTTCGGGTATTTGACATAGCCGTCATCATTGGCGGCCGGGTGACCGGGCTCGTATCGCAGATCAAAGTCGGACCGGTCGGCATCGACACCGGTCATGCGCACGACTTCCAGGCCAGTCATCCGGTCCATTTCGGCCTCGAAAATCGGCACCTGGCGGCGGTACGGGTCGCCGCCCGGGTCGCTCGATGTCGATCCGGCATTGGCGATGTTTTCTGCAATGATGCGCATGCGCGCGGACTGGGCGCGCAAGCCTGCCGCGGCAATCGAGAGAGCATCAGAAGCGTCTGTCATCGCGTGTCTCCTTCAGTCCCTAGCGGCCCGCCGGGCGCGCAGCCATGCGCATCAGGGCGAGGCTCTTCTGGTAGAGGCTCATCGCCGTCTCGTAGCGCAGTCGGTTTTCCTGGGCACGGACCATCTGTTCTTCCAGATTGACCGAATTGCCGTTGACCGTCGTTTCGGAGTCAGGGCGCGAGGCAACCGAATAAGTGCGTCCGCCCGCCCCGCCCTGCGGGACGATATGGCCGGGCTGACTGGCGGTCATGGCTACGGCAGACGATGATGCGCTGTTGCGCATCTGGCTCGTCAGGGCGCGGTGAAACTCGGCTTCGGACAGGTCGTTGGGCGTGTAGCCGGGCGTGTCGGCATTGGCGACATTCTGGGCGAGCACGCGCTGACGCTCGGACAGGAATCCCATGGATTCCCGCAGCAGCGAAAGGACGTTCGTGTCTCCAATGGCCATGGCTATACCGGTGTATCTGGACTGGGTCTGAACCTGAACCGCGCCGTTTAACGCGCCGTTAACGACGTCCGTCCCGAATGGGCGTTAACCAAGGTTGATGAGTCGTGAACCTGCGCCCATGGACGTCGTTGATTTCGCCCGTTATTTCGCCGCCCTCGCCGTCGTGCTGGGCCTGCTGGGCCTGCTCGCGCTCGGGGCACGGCAAGGCTGGCTGTCCCGCCTGATGACCAAGGTCGCCCATTCGCGCCTTCCGGGCATTCAGAATGACCGCCGGATGCGGGTACGCGAAACGCTGATCCTCGATCCACGCCGGCGGCTGGTCATCGTCAATTGCGACGGTGAAGACCATCTCCTTCTGCTCGGCCCGAATGCAGAAACGGTGATCGACCGGAAACCGGAAAAGACCGGACCCGGAGCGGTGTCATGATGCGCTTCATCGCTCTTCTTGCCGCTGCTGCCGGTCTGGCACTGACGGCAACAGGCGCAGCCGACGCGTCCGTCTCGCTCAGCCTCGGCGATGAAGGCATGCTGACCGAGCGTGTGCTGCAGCTGGTCGCCCTGCTGACCATCCTGTCGCTGGCCCCGTCCATCGTCATCATGACGACGTCCTTTGTGCGGATCGTGGTTGTCCTGTCGCTGCTTCGCACCGCCATCGGCCTGCAGCAGAGCCCGCCCAATGCGGTGCTGACCAGTCTCGCCATCTTCCTGACCGTCTTCATCATGGCCCCGGTCTTCACCCAGGCCTATGAGCGCGGCATTGAGCCGCTGATGAACCAGGAAATGGAAATGGACGAGGCTTTCGCCGAAGCCTCCGCACCGGTGAAGACGTTCATGCTCGCCCACACACGCGAGGACGACCTGGCGCTGTTTATCGGCTTCATGGACGGGGAACCGCCTGAAAGTGCAGAGGAAACGCCCTTCTTTGTTGTTGCGCCGTCCTTCATGATTTCGGAATTGCGGCGCGCTTTCGAGATCGGCTTCCTGCTCTTCATTCCCTTCCTGATCATCGACCTCGTCGTCGCATCGATCCTGATGTCGATGGGTATGATGATGCTGCCACCGATCGTGATCTCGCTGCCGTTCAAGCTGATTTTCTTCGTGCTGGTCGATGGCTGGCGGCTGGTCACGGGCAGCCTGGTAGAAAGCTTTGGGACGGTGAATCTGCCACCCGGTTGATCGGCTTTAAGCCCCGCCGGCAAATCGCTCGCGGAAGCGGTCCATGAAGGCATCGAGCGTATCGATGTCGGCGACCTGACGAGCAAGATCACCCACTCGCGCATCACCCGACACCGTGGCATCGCTGGTCAGGACCGAGAAGGCCGCAGCCTGATCGGTCGCCGCCATGGCCGCGCCATAGCGCTCGCGCAACCGGACGATATTGCTGCGCTCTCCCGCGAGATTGTAGGCGATGGCCGCGCGCAGGATATCGGTCTGTTCGGATGGCTGGAGCGGGCTGTCCTCGGACCAGCGATTGCCGAGCGCGGCTTCGAGACGCCGTCCGGCATCGGGCCAGTCGCGGCGGTCCCAGGCGACATCGGCGCGCAGGCGCACGGCGGTCTCGCTGGAGTCATTCTCGACCAGTTCCAGCGCGTGGTCGTAACGTTCCAGTTCGGCATGGGCGCGGGCTTCCAGCAGCCGGCGCTGGGCGACCATTTCAGCAGGCAGGCCAGCGACACGCGTGGCGCGAAGCAGGTTGAGCGCCTCGCCCGGACGCCGGTCCATCAGGTAGATCACGGCGAGATCCGTGGCGACACTGGCGCGGGCTGACGGCTCGTGCAGACGGCTGTCGACCTGGTGACGCAGGAGCTGGGCCGCAGGATCCAGCAGGTCGAATGCGACCAGCCGGTCGGCCAGGCGCCGGATCATGCGATCGCCGTCCGCCCCGATGGGCGTCAGGTGGGAGTATTCGTAGAAGAGCGCGACCGCCTCGATCGGGTCCATACGATCAGCTTCCCCGTTGAGGAAAAGCCGCCGGAAGACGCGGCTCATCTCCACGCCGATACGGCGCGATGCCGGGCTGTCGGGGAAGCGGGCGCGGGCATTGCTCATCGCTTCAAGCCCTTGCGCAAAGGCCCCTTCGCGGATGTAGAGCGAACCCAGAAGGCGGATCGAATCGAGTTCGACGTCATCGCCGCGCCAGCGGTAGCGCAGCATTTCGAGCGCCTCGGCCCCTTCGTGAGCGGTGATGTCGCCGGCATCGAGCTGGAGCCGGTAAAGCTCGAACAGGGCGCGAGCTTCCACATCCGGGAAACCGGACTCTCCTAACGCAGTCAGCCGGCGCATGGCGCGGTCAACATCGCCATTAGCCGCATCAATGCGGGCACCAATCCATTCGGCGCGGGCGGCCGTGTGTTCGTCGGGAGCGTCACTGCCCAGCCGGCGCAGGTGTTCGGTGGCCGACGTGAAGTCGTTGAGTTCCAGCGCGGTCAGGGCATTGGCCACACGAAAGCGTGCGCGCCAGGCCGGGGTGTAGTCATAGATCGACTCCCGGCCCTGCTCGAAGCGGCGGCTGGCCTCTTCCCACTCCTCACGTTCCACGGCGATCAGGGCGCGCCAGGGGGCCGCGGCAGTATCGGCCATCAGAACGGGCTGGGAGAAAGCGGCGCGCGCGTCCTCGACGCGGCCCATCATCAAACTGGCCACACCGATCAGCGCATTGACATGCGGGTCACTGCCGACCGCCGGGCTGGCGTCAATGGCCGTGGCGAGCACACCCAGCGCTTCGGGGGCGAGCTCATTGGCGATCAGGAAGCGCGCAAAGGCGACCCGGGCGGGCGCATCCTCGGGCGCAGCCAGGCGTTCCAGCCGCGCATAATTGGCCCAGAAATCCCCGGCGCCGCGCCAGGCGTCGACATCAACAAAGGCCGGAGAAGCCCCGGCACTGGCGCGGACCAGGCTGGTGCGGCCCGAATTGGTGGGTGACAGGGCCAGACCGTCGGGACGGGCGAAGACCGCCTCCTGCCCATCGAGCGTGACGGTCAGATCATCTGCCGCCGTCTCGGCAGCCGCGCCGTGCGCGGACGGCAGGATTGCGGCCCCCATGAAATCACGGCGCGCGGAAATACCCTCGATCGGCGCGAGCGCCGTAATCACGGCCAATCGATCACCCACGACCGGATCATCAATCCACAGGCTGTGCTGCGCACCTTCCAGTGTCACCGTGATACGCGCGGGCGATCCGGGGCGGGCTTCCCGCTGCACTGTGGCCGGGCGCGGCGGTGTGTCGATGGCCTCGGAGAACACCACCGTCCAGGCATTTCCGGACTGGCGAACCTCGGCATTCGTCGAGCGCGGGGTAACCACGCGCGCGGCAGAATAGCCATCGCCGCGATAGGTCTCGAAACCGGTGACATGCCCCCGGCTGCCGTGGGCAATCTCGGAAAGGTCGAGACTCGCTTCGGCATCGAAGACGATCCAGATCGCCTCACCGCGCCGGAATACGGCCGCGCCCACAGGTCCCGCCCAGTCAAACCGGGCGACCAGGTCTCCGGCCGCCTCCGTCGCAGCAACGCGAACCTCACCATCGGCCGGAACGGGGTCCGCCCGGACTTCCGGCGGGGACAATGTCAACCCCGTTTCGCTATCCCCGGCCTGCGGCACGTCCAGTTCCGCATAGTCCACAGGGTCGCCGACCGGGTCGTCGACCGGCAGCGCCTCGGTTGCGACCGCTGTCACGTCAGCCGGGTCCTCCAACGGGGCATCGGTGGCCAACGGTGTAGTGCTGTCCGCACTCTCGACATCATTATCCGGAGACTGGCTTTGAGCCCCGGATGTCTCGGCGGTTTCTGCCGCTTCATTCAACGTCGCCAACGCGCTCAGCAATTGCGCGGCATCGGCGGCGGACGGGTCGAGCAGGTCAACGACGATCCGGTTGTCCTCACGCCAGGCGCGCGCACTGACTTCGGGATCCAGCGTCAGGACGAGCGTATAATCGTTATCTCCGCGCGCGCCCTGCAGCGTTTCCAGCAATCGCGGTGGCGAGGCACGCAGGGGCGCGAGATCCATTTCGGCGGGGCGTGAGAACACAATCGTCGCCGTCTCGCCATTCTGGGAAAGCGTGTAGTCGACATCTTCCGGCCAGACGAATTCGATCCGGGTGTACTCGCTCGCCTGACCGTATTCGATCGCGACCGCCAGCGCTTCGGGCGGTGGTGGGGGTGGTGCGGCGGCGGCTGCAGCAGCAGCATCAATCTCGCGCTGTTCGCGCAGGGAAATCACCCGCGGCGGCGCGCTCGCTCCCGCCGGTACAAGGTCAATTGCAACAATATTGTAGGACGACGAGACCTGCGGCTGGAGCGCGGCCCCGGTCATGGCAAAGCGCAGCGCCCGGCCGTCCGGATCAATCCTTGCCATAGCGGCCCGGCCACCCAGCTCGTCAAGCAGAGCCTGTACATTGCCTTCAATGGGTTCGGAAAACCGCGCAATCAGCACCTGGCCGCCCGCAGCCGCTTCGATCTCCGCGCTCGGGCGGTCGTCGGCGGAGGCTTCGGGATAGACCACGCGGATACGTGACACATCACCGATCTGTTCGACTTCGAACGTCACCGGCTCCTGCGCGAAAGCCCCGCCCGCGAGGGACAGGGCCAGCGCCAGCGCCGTCAGGGAGACCGTATGCCTAGCCTTCCTGGCCAAGCCGCGCCTCCAGGTCGGACGCCGTTTCGGGCAGTGTGTACCGGTTCGCGATCAGCGCGGTCAGGCGTGCGGCCGCGGTCACATCCATCTCGGCCATGATGGCCGAAAAGACCTGGGCCGACATGTTCTCGTGCGTAGCAATGGCGACCTGCGTCCGCTCGTCGAGCGCCACGATCCGTTCCGCCGCGCTATCGGGCTCCATCGTCCGGTAGAAATTCACGATCCGCAGGATCTCGCCCTGCTCCCGCTCATTCAGCGTTCCCATCAGCGTGTCGATATCATCGCGCAGAGCGCGCAGCTCCGTGATCCGCTCATCAACCCGCGCCTCGGCGGCCTGGAGCAGGCTTTCGCGGGTATCGATCTCGGCTTCGCGCTGATCGAGACTGCGGCGGCGTTCGGAGAGCGAGCGCAGAACCTCGATTTCAGACGGGCTGGCCCCGACGCGTTCGGCAAAGGCGTCCGTGGTGGTCTCGACCGCCGGGCAGTTGGCTTCGGTTGCAGCTGACAGGTCCGGCAGGAAGGGCTCTTCGGTGTCGGTGTCAGCCGCATCACCGGAACCGTCGCTTCCAGCGGTATCGGCTGTATAGGCCGCCCAGGCGTCGGACACGCCGAAACCGAAATCGAGCGCCTTCATGACGAAAAGCCCCCCTGCGAGGAGGGCGATCGAAGCGAGGATGCGAACCGGAGCCTTCATGAGATCAACGGACGTCCTTCATGTCGGAAAAGACCGTACGGCGGCCACCCTCTGGGAAGACATCCGAGACGGGCCGGCGCGCGGGCCGGCTGGCCAGCGCATCCGCGCGGCGTTCAGCGCCGGAGGTGAGAAGCCGCAGCTCGTCGGAGAGACGGCGGGCCTCGCGCACGCTGTCTTCCAGCTCGTCACCGGACTCCCGGGTCGCGCGCTGCAAGGCAGCCAGGCTGGCACGGGCGCGGTCGGTGGCCTCATCAAGTGCAATGACGGACTGGCGAATACCATCCTGCCCGGACTTGAGTGCGCGCAGCTTGGCATCAACGCGCCACATCATCACCGCCGCGACCAGCAGCAGGACCGCCACGGCCCCTTCGAAGATCAAACCGGCATATGTCATGTAAACCTCATCATCGCCTTGCGGGCACTGGGAGAAAGCGGATTGTCGAGACGCAGCGCGACATTGCGGCCGATCCGGCCCATGCGCCCGCGCGATAGCGGAATGGAGCCGCAGCGCAATTCGATGCTCGAGTCGGGCGTCGCGTCGAGATAGAGCGTGTCGCCGACCTTGAGATTCATCACCTTGCCGAGCGGCATGCGGGTTTCATCCAGCACCGCTGAGACTTCCATATTGGTCGACCAGAGCTCGGTGGCGAGGTGGCTTTCCCAGATATTGTCGCGGCCGAACTTCTCGCCCATGAACTGCTGGAGCAGCATTTTACGGATCGGCTCGAGCGTCGCGTAAGGCAGGAGAAGCTCGATCCGCCCGCCGCGGTCTTCCATGTCGATGCGGAGCTTGACCAGGATCGCCGCATTGGCCGGGCGCGCGATGGCGGCGAAGCGCGGATTGGTCTCGATCCGCTCCAGCGTGAAATCGACTTCGGTCAGCGGTTCGAAGGCCTGTTTGGCGTCGCCCAGCACGACCTCGATCATGCGCTGGACCAGCGTGCGCTCGATCGTGGTGTAGGGACGCCCTTCGATCCGCATGGCGGACGTGCCGCGCCGGCCGCCGAGCAGAACATCCACGACCGAATAGATCAGGTTGGAGTCGACCGTCAGCAGGCCGTAATTGTCGAGCTGCTGTGCACGGAAGACCGACAGGATCGCCGGCAGCGGGATCGAGTTGAGATAATCCCCGAACCGGATCGAGGAAATATTGTCGAGGCTGACCTCGACATTGTCGGACGTGAAATTGCGCAGGCTCGTCGTCATCAACCGCACGAGGCGGTCGAAGACGATTTCCAGCATGGGCAGGCGCTCATAGGACACGAGCGCAGAATTAATGATCGCGCGTATGCCCGACCGGTCATTGCCGTCATCATCGGAAACCGAGAAGCCCAGCAGGCTATCGATCTCGTCCTGGTTGAGAATACGCTCAGGCGCGGAGCCGGTCGATGACGGGGCTTCCCCCTCGCCCTCGCCGACCATGGATTCCCATTCTTGCTCGAGCTCGTCTCCCTCACCGCCCGCTGCCGCAGCCTCGGGCGCGTCGTCATCCTGAAAGGACTTGGCTTCTGCTGCGTCAGCCATGCTCAAGCCACGACAAACTGATCGATCAGGACGGCGCGAACCTTGTCCTCGCCGAGCACCAGGTTGACCCGGCGCAACAACTCCAGGCGCATGCGGTAGCCACCCGCACTACCGGCCAGGTCTTCGGGGCGCATTTCGCGCAGGAAGCCCTGGAACTGGTCGATAATGCGCGGCAGTTCGTGGTCGAGCTCCTCGCTGATGTGCTCGTCGGCGATTTCCAGGTGGAAGGAAATCTGCAGGTGCGCGAATCCGCCTGACCCGTTCTGGATGGTCACCTGCATTTGCGGCACTTCATAGAAGTACACGTCTTCCGGTTCCGCGGACGCGTGATCGCTGCCATGGGCGATGGGCTGGCCGTGCTCGTCGAGCTCGGCGACTTCGTGACTCTCGTCACCGCCGCCGGTGAACAGCATCAGGGCGGCCACACCGCCCAGCCCCAGAATCACGACCGGCAGCCCGATGAAGAGCGCCAGCTTCATGAGTCCCATTTTCTTTTTCGGGGTTGCCTCGGCGTCGTCGTCCGCGCCGTCCGCCCCTTCTTCCGTTGGTTCTTCCGCCATCGGTCGCTCCGTCAAACAGGTGCCCACGATTAACGGCTGGTCCGGTTAACGAGGCGTTTGCATTCGGGCGGCAGGCGGCAAGTTTTGCCGGTCAGAGCGGAAGGGCTTGCCGGAATTCAGACCCCGCTGGGAGAGAGCGCCCCACTAACCCTCTGTTATTGAACGATATTAACCTTGGCATGCCGGGTGCAATGGCAATTGGCAAGCGCTGCAAAAGACGGCGCTGCAAAATACAAACGTTCCAGAACGGACGGATGCGCCAATGGATAACGCCCTGATGATCGGCCTGTCGCGCCAGCTCACGCTTCGTCGTGCCATGGATGTGACCGCCAACAACATCGCCAACGCCAACACACCCGGCTTCAAGGTCGAATCGCTGCTGCTGCAGAACCAGCCGGCCCGCCGCGCGGAGTCGCAGGACGGTCCGCGCGACCTTCAGTTCGTCGAGAACTGGGGCGTCGCCCGCGATTTCGGCCAGGGCCGCCTGGAATATACCGGCCGCCCGCTCGATCTCGCCTTCGAGGGTGAAGGCTTCTTCGCCGTCGAGACCGAAGGCGGTGACCTGCGCTATACCCGCGACGGGCGTTTCCGCCTTGACCAGGAAGGCCGCCTTGCCGCCACGGACGGCTCGCTGGTTCTCGATGAAGGCGGCGCGCCCATCCTCCTCGAACCCGGTGGCGGGCATATCACCGTCCAGGGCGGAGCGATCCTGCAGGATGGCAACGAAGTCGCCCGGCTCGGGGCCTACACATTTGAAAATCTCGGCGCGCTGGAGAAGACCGGCGACGGTCGCTACCGCGCGCCCGAGGGTGTCGATGCCGACCTCGCCGAAGAGATCAACATCAACCAGGGTTATGTGGAATCGTCCAACGTCCAGCAGGTGCTGGAACTGACCCGGATGATGGAAACCATGCGGGCCTACCAGTCGGTATCCCGCTTCATTCAGCAAGGTGAAGAATTGGACCGCAAGGCGATCGAACGCCTTGGCCGGGTCTAGGAGGACAGCCCATGCGATCCCTGACCACAGCCGCCACCGGCATGCTCGCCCAGCAAATGAATGTGGAGGTCATCTCCCACAATCTGGCGAACATGAACACGACTGGATACAAACGCCAGCGCGCCGAATTTCAGGACCTGCTCTACCAGAGTGTCGAGCGCATGGGGGCCAATTCCTCCGACGCCGGCACCATCGTCCCGACCGGCGTCCAGGTCGGTCTTGGCGTGCAGGCCGCCTCGGTCTACCGCATCACCGAACAGGGCAATCTCAACCAGACGGGCAATCCGTACGACCTTGCCATTTCCGGTCAGGGCTTCTTCCGGATCCAGCTGCCGTCGGGCGAGGACGCCTACACCCGCGCCGGCAATTTCGCGATCAGTCCGGACGGCCAGATCGTGACCACGGACGGCTATACGGTCGCGCCGGGCATTGCCATTCCGCAGGGCGCGCGTGACGTCGCGATCAACCAGCAAGGCCAGGTGCAGGCCATCCTTGATGGTGATCCGGCGCCGCAGATCGTCGGCCAGATCGAGCTTGTCACCTTCTTCAACCAGGCCGGCATGGAAGCCATCGGCGACAATCTTTACCTGGAAAGCGCGGCATCGGGTTCCCCGACCGCCGGCACGCCAGGTTCGACCGGGTTCGGCATCATCCGCCAGGGCTTTGTCGAGACCTCGAACGTCAACGCGGTCGCCGAGATCACCAATCTGATCCAGGCGCAGCGGGCGTATGAAATGAATGCCCGTGTCATAACCGCGTCCGACGAGATGCTCGCCGCCTCCTCGAACCTCCGCTAGCGCAAGGTGATCACCATGATCCGCTCGACTCTCCTTGTTCTCGCCGCGGCCTCGGCGCTGGCGCTCGCGCCGCGCGCAGACGCCAACGAGCCGGTCGTCCTGCGCGACAGCGTCAGCGTCACCGGCGAGACGGTCACGCTCGGCGACCTCTTCGACGTCGCGGGCGAGACCGGTGCCGTCATGGTCTCGCGCAGCCCGGAACCGGGTCAGCGCGGCTCCATCGATCCGCACTATGTGCGCACGCTTGCGGCCCGCCATGGTCTCGCCTGGGCGAACGCCACGGGACTGCGCCGGATCACCGTCACACGGGCCAGCCGCACCATTGATTCCCAGACGCTGCACGACCTCATCGAGGGCGAGCTTTATGCCCGCGAGGGACGCAGCTATGCACTGCAGATCAACGGCACGGCCCTGATCCACGCCCCAGCGGACTCGACCGGCCTGCCGCGGTTGGGCAATTTCCAGCACGATACGCGCACCGGTCTCTTCGCCGCCGAAGTCCTGACCCATGACGGGGCCGAGCCGGTTCGCATCAGCGGGCGGGCGCATGCCACCGCAGACGTCCCGGTCCTCGCCCGGCCAATCCCGGCTGGCGAGGTGATCACCGAAGCCGATATCGATTGGATCTCGACCCGCGCCGACCGTATCCGCGCCGATGCCGTTCTGAATGCCGACGCCATCGCCGGACAGGAGGCGCGCCGCGCCCTGCGCCCGGGCGAACCCTTGCGCGCTTATGATCTGCGCGCGCCGGTCGTTATCTCGCGCGGCGAGATCGTCAGCCTCGTCTTCACCGCACCGGGGATCAGCCTGAATGCCCGCGCCCGGGCGCTGGAAGACGCAGGTGCCGACGAGATCATCCGCTTCGTCAATCTGCAGTCGAACCGCACCGTGGAAGCCATGGTCGAGGGCCCGGGCCGCGCCCGCGTCGTCGCCTCCGGCGGCCCGTCCTGAACCCGATAGCGACAAGGAAACCCACGCCATGACACGATCCGTCCTCGCTCTTATCGCCGCCGGTGTGCTCGCCTCGGCCTGCTCGACCACGGACCGGCTCGCCTCGGTCGGCTCCACGCCCGATCTGACGCCGATCCAGAATCCGGCGCTCTATGCCGGTGCGCCTGCCTACGCCCAGTCGCCAGCCTATTACCCGCCGCAATCGCCCCAGGCGCAGGTTCAGCAACAGGCCTGGCAGGCCCCGCAACAACAGCCCTATCAGCAGCCCCAGGCCCAGCCTTACCCGGCTTCGGCCGCCTATTCGGCGGCATCGTATGAAGCCACCCCGACAAACTCGCTCTGGGCTCCCGGCGCGCGCACCTTCTTCGGCGATCCGCGCGCCTCGCGGCCCGGCGACATCCTGACGGTCAATATCAATATCTCGGACTCCGCGCAGGTTCAGAACACGACCAACCGCTCGCGTACCGCGACGGAAAACAGTAATCTGACCAACTTCCTGGGCGGGGAAGCGGCCCTCTCCTCCTTCTTCAATGACGCGATCGACCCGGCCTCGCTGACGAGTTTCGGCTCGAACGGCTCGCACGCCGGAACGGGCCTCGTGAACCGGCAGGAGACGATCAATCTCTCGGTCGCGGCGGTCGTCGCCCAGACACTGCCCAACGGCAATCTCGCGATCACCGGGCGACAGGAAGTGCGGATCAACAACGAGATCCGCGAACTCCTCATCTCCGGCGTCGTGCGCCCCGAGGACATCGCCTCGGACAATACGATCCGGCACACCCAGATCGCCGAAGCGCGCATCTCATACGGCGGACGCGGGCATATCTCCGACGTCCAGCGCCCGCGCATCGGACAGGAAATCTACGACATTCTCTGGCCGTTCTGATCGAACGACCCAGAGCAAAAGCCCACCACCCAGTGGCGCACCTCGGCCCCTGCAGCCTCGGCTGCAGGGGTATTTTTTTGGGTTTTGTGGGCCTGCCAGCCGGTGCGCGCATCCCCCCTCACCCTCCCCGCTAGCGCGGGTCCCCTCCCTCTCCCTCAAGGGAGAGGGTGGCGCGATAGCGCCGGGTGAGGGGTCTTGAACAACACCTCCAACCCCGCACCCGTTGCCGGGCGCGAAGGCGAAAAGGGAGAGAGGGCGCGGGAGGCAAGCCTCGGGGCCGTCATCGAAACTTTTTATTGGGTGGCCCGCAAAGGCCTCCCGCGCGGAGATGATTTAACAGCCGGTCGGGCACGTCTTAAGGCTCAGTTGATTTCCGCCAGCCCGCCGCATCGTGCCGCCCCGGTACTCTGGAACGGCGGCCGGGTCCGGTTTCCATCGCGTCATAGACGGCCGGGGGCCTCGACGATGGACCTTTACCGCGGAAGCGATGCTGCAAGGATGTCCCGTCCGCGACCGTTTCCAGCCGCGTCGCACCATCCTGCCGCTCTTTTGCCCGGCGGTTCGTTAGTCCGCCGAACTCGAGGCATCTCCCCTCACCGGCCGGACACATCAGACGGCTGCAGCCCGCCTCTCTCCTCCCGGTGAGGTCAGGGGAGTATGGGGGTAACGGGAGGGGGTGGGGATAAGTGAGTGTTGGAATCTTCCTTTCCCTGAGGGGAGAGGTGCCGAGCGAATGCGAGGCGGAGAGGGTGGGAAACATCAAACGCTTAGAGCCCCCCACCCCTTCCGTCTGACGCTTCCGCGTCAGCCACCTTCCCCCTCAAGGGGAAGGAGAAAGGTGCTCCGGCGTCATGCCCCGATTTATTCGGGGCATCTCGAAAGAAATATCCCCCGGACAAGCCGGGGGATGACGCGCTTAGTCTGTTTTTCCGGCGGAAGCCGGGATCCAGAATACGGGGAAGACTGGACCCCGACTTGCGTCGGGGAAACGCAGATCAATCGTCCCGGTGGACCCGCTCGTTGCGCTCGTGGCGTTCCTGGGCTTCGAGGCTGAGGGTCGCGACCGGGCGGGCGTCGAGGCGGGCGACGCCAATCGGCTCGCCGGTTTCCTCGCAATAGCCGTACGTGCCCTCGTCGATGCGGCGCAGGGCCGAATCGATTTTCGAGACCAGCTTGCGCTGACGGTCGCGTGCGCGAAGCTCGAGGGAGCGGTCGGTTTCGTTCGAGGCGCGGTCGGCCATGTCGGGCAAAGTGCCCATGTCTTCCTGGAGAAGTTCCAGCGTCGACTTGCTTTCCGCGATGATTTCTTCCTTCCACGCCAGCAGTTTGCGGCGGAAGTACTCTTTCTGGCGCTCGTTCATGAAGGGTTCGTCGGCGCTCGGTGAATAGCCGGCCGGCAGTTCGATCCGGGACTCGGTGGCTTCGGACTTCTTACCCATGACACACTCCCCTTATGGCCCCCTCGCAAAGGCGGGCCGGTATTGACTCATCGAAGGCGGCAAGTCAACGCAGGGCTGCTGTCGCTCACGGCATTGTCACGCCGCCGAATTATTGTTTGATTTCCGGTGCCTAGCCTTGCGTGTCAGGCGCGAAGCTTGGCGAGCTCGACCGCGGCGCGCACTTCGACCTCGTCCAGCGCGGCTTCCAGGCCCGGCTCGTTGGTCGCCTCGCGGCGCGAGCGCAGGAGATCCATCAGCGCGACCAGCCTGGACTGCGGGATGCCGCCTTCCAGCAGGGCGAGCTTGAGATCATCGAGCACGTCGAGCATGGAGAGGGCGCGGCCCGTCGCCTGCTTCTTGGCTTCCTTGAAGTCACCGACCGACTGCAGCGCCAGGATGGCGTCAACCGACGAGACGCCGGATGCCCCCGACGTACCGGCCGCCGGTGCGGCAGCCCGCTGGCCAGAGGCACTCCCGACGGAAAACCCGTCCGCGCCGCCACCCGCGCCCGGCTTGCGGCGGGCGGATTGCGTTGACTGTGTCGAGCGGGGTCCGGTGACTTTCATCGGGTACGACTCTTAGCGGCAACAGGGTTAACGGCAAGTTCAACGCCAAATTCCGGTGCGCCGCGTTAACAAGCCTTTAAACGCTGCGCCGCGACGCGGCAGAAATTGCCGCTTGCGGGTCTGCAGGGCATTTCTGCCTATCGGACCCGAAAGACTGTTTGCGGTATGCTATTGTTTTTAATGTGATATTGCCCTCATGCGCGTGGCATGCATCTGGCAACGGGATTGGCAAACACCAACCGGAGAAGCCCGGACATGCGCGCCAGACCCTACACTTTCGCCATTCTTGCTGCCCTCGCCGGTCTGCTCCTGCTGGCGACGCCCGTCGAGGCGAATTCGCGGATCAAGGACATTACCGACGTCGAGGGCGTGCGCGAGAACCAGCTCGTCGGTTACGGCCTCGTCGTCGGTCTGGACGGGTCGGGCGACAGCCTGCGTAACGCGGCCTTCACCCGCCAGTCGCTGTCGGCGATGCTGGAACGGTTCGACGTCAATACGCGCGATGCGACGCTCAACACCCGCAATACCGCCGCCGTCATCATCACCGCCCACCTGCCGGCCTTCGCGACGCAAGGCTCACGCGCCGACGTCACGGTTTCCGCCATCGGCGATGCGGACTCGCTGCAGGGCGGCACGCTGATCGCCACGGCGCTGATCGGCGCGGACGGTCAGGTCTATGCCGTCGCGCAGGGCCAGGTTGCCGTCGGTGGCTTCCAGGCACAGGGCGATGCGGCGAGCGTGACGCGCGGCGTGCCAACTTCCGGCCGGATTGCCAACGGCGCGCTCATTGAGCGCGAACTGCGCTTCGACCTCGCCAACCGCTCGGCCATCCGCCTGGCGCTGCGCAATCCCGACTTCACCACCGCCACCCGTACCGCCGACAGCATTAACGCCTATCTCGGCACTGATGCCGCCCGCGCCGCCGACCCCGCCACGGTCGTCCTCACCCGCCCCGACTTCTACACCGGCGACATGGTCGCCCTGCTCTCCGAGATCGAGCAGCTGCGCGTCGAGCCGGACCTGCCCGCCCGCGTCGTCATCGACGAGGCGACGGGCACGATCGTCATGGGCGAGAATGTACGCGTCTCCACCGTCGCCATTGCGCAGGGCAACCTGACCATCTCGGTCACCGAAAGCCCGATTGCCAGCCAGCCCAACCCGTTTGCACGCGAAGGCGAGACCGAGGTCCTGCCGCGCACCAATGTGCAGGTCACCGAGGACGCCGCCCAGCTCGGCGTTCTCGATACCGGCGTGTCGCTGAGTGATCTCGTCGATGGTCTCAACGCACTTGGCGTCTCGCCGCGCGACATGATTGCCATCCTGCAATCGATCAAGGCGGCCGGCGCGCTGCAGGCCGAGATCGAGGTGCTGTAGACATGGACGGCCTCCTCTCCCCCGACCTGCAGATGTCCGCCGCGCTGTCCGGCGCGAATTCACGCCGCGAGCCGTCGCTGCGGCAGGTTTCGGGTGAGGCCGAAGCGCGCGAGGTCGCGGAAGAATTTGAAGCCTTCTTCCTGTCGCAAATGGTCGAGGCGATGTTCGCCGGGGTCGGCGAGGACAATCCGTTTGATGGCGGGGCGGGCGAGCGCGCCTTCCGCGGCATGCTGAACGAGGAATATGCGCGGGTCATGGCCGGCAGCGGCGGCGTGGGCCTCGCTGACAATCTCACCGCCGAAATCCTGCGCTACCAGGAAGCCGGAGACACCGCATGAGCACGCTTGCCGCCGATACGCCCGACGCGCTGGCTCGTGAGCTGACGCGGCTGACCGAGCGCCTGACCGGCCTGTTGCAGCGCGAGACGCAACTCTTCGAGGCGCGCCGTCCGCTGGAGACCGAAAGTTTCCAGGGCGAGAAATCGCGTCTCGCCACCCTCTACCGGCGCGAGATTGCCGCGGTGAAATCCGACCCGTCCCGTCTTGAAGGTGCGGACGCAGGTACCAAATCCGCCCTCAAGGCCGCGACCGAACGCTTTACCGAGGCGCTGGCCGCAAACGGCCGCGCCGTCGATGCGCTGCGCCTCCTGACCGAAGGTGTCGTGAAAGCCGTCGCCGACGAGGCTGCGAAACAGCGCGACACGTTGTCGGGTTATGGCCCGGGTGCCGCGTCTGCAGCCCGCAAGGATACCCGCGCGCCATCGATTGCGGTGAACCGGTCGGCTTGAATCCAAAATTCTGCTGGCAAGGTATGTCCAAGCCTTCCCATCCTTCGAGGCCCGCTTCGCGGGCACCTCAGGATGAGGGGTTTGAATGCGCCATCATTCCTCATGCTGAGGTGCTTTCCGCAAGGAAAGCCTCGACGCACGCTATCCTACCCGCCCTGCAGGCGTGAGAGGCCGGCCGCGTAGTTGGCGTATTGCGCCTGGATGTGGGCCGGGACGGTACCGCCCTGCTTGCCCTTGCCGCCCTCAAGCAGGTCCTTGACCGCCTGGGGCGTCGTCAGGTCGCGATAGGCGCGCTGGATCACCGTCATGGCATTCTCCAGCGACTTGAAAGCCGCAGCGGCTCGGTCGCGGCTGGTCAGCGACATCACCGTCGGCAGTTCCATCGCAAAGAGCGGCGGCGCATCGGATGTCTTGTCCTTGTCGAGGAGCGAGGTGGTCTTGGTCACCGCGCCTGCGGGCAGGCCGAGACCGGAGAGCGCGTCGCGGCCCTCGGCCCCGGCGAAGAATTCGATCGTGGTGCCAACCTTCGGCGTGATGCGCAGACGGTCGCCTTCGGTGGAACGGCGGACGTCAGCGGTTCCGTCGAGCAGGAGTGCGGCGTTAATCTTGAAGGTCAGCGAACGCATCGTATCGCCCGCCTCGATGGTGATCTTCTTGCGGCGGCCATCATTGACCGAGAGGTAGAAATGGTCGCCCGCGCGCACTGCCGAGCGATCTGTGACGACGCGCGTATCAGAATAGGTGACCGCGCCACGCGGCAGGCCCAGCGCGTCGAGCACGCTGTCGCCGCCGGCGTCGACGGCAATCCCGGCGGCTTCGGACAGACCACCGCGCCCTGAAACCTGTGTTGCCCAGTCGAGGGCACCGGTGGTGGCATCAAGCTGCGCGGCAAAGGCATTGCGCGAGCCGTTGAGTGTCGCGCCGGGCAGTTCGCCCGTCGTCTTGCCGGCTAGATAGACTTTCCCGCCCGAGACCGTGACGCCATTGGCGCTGTCGTCGGCGTCGGACCCCAGGAAGGTCGTATAGGCAATGCTTGATGCCGGACCGTCGCTCAGCTTGACCAACATGGCATCACGGCCACCGGAATTGGCGGTCACCGGTGCGCTGGGCGCGAAAGCCGCTCCGGCGGCACCGGCGAGGTAAATGTCGGTCCCGTCGACCGCGAGGCCTCCGATGCGGCCGCCGTCCAGATCGCCCAGGTCCTGCTCCCAGATCGCGGCGCTACTGCCGTCGCCCGAAGCGTATTTGCGCAGGATGGCGCGGCCGTCCTCATTGCTGGCAACCAACAGTCCGCCATCATCCGCGACCGCAATCGCCGAGGCGCGTTCATCGCCTGCGGCACCGACGCGCCGCGTGAACTGAACCGCGCCGTCACTGCCAATGGCGCGGACATAGCCGTCATAGCTGCCGCCCTGGTGGGCCTGGTTCCCGAACCCGCTGGCGGCCTCGCCCGCGACATAGATCGTGCCGTCTGAGGCCACCGCAACCGAATTGACCCGGTCTGCCGCACTGCCGCCGAAGCGCTGCACCCATTGCTCGACCCCGGCGCTGTCATACTTGACGACAAGGCTGTCATCACCGCCCAGCGCGGTGGTGGTGCCCAGCGCGCCGCTGACCGATCCCGCGACGATGACATTGCCATCACCATCAACCGCGATGGAGGCCCCGGAGGCTTCGCCCGCGGCCCCGAGCGTGCGGGTCCAGACCAGCTTGCCGGTGGAATCGTGCTTTTGCAGGACGAGGTCGGCCTCGCCCTTGATGATCTGCCCGTCGACATTCGATCCCGTCGTGCCAACCGTGTAGACGCCGCCATCAGCCGAGACGGCCGTGGCACTGATGGTGAAGGGATTGGCCTCGGTGGAGGTCTTGGTCTCGCCGTCATCCTTGACGGTTTCGACCTCATCGCTGGCGGCCTCGATGCGGCGGGAAAAGCCGGTCTCCGGCGCGGCAGCGGTATCGGTGAGTTTCACGATCTGGCCTGCCGCGCCGTCGCCAATGCCCGACACGCCGGCGATGTAGACCGCCGGTGCGCCACTGGCGGCGGAGAAGCTGATCTGTTCGGTCAGGACGCCGGAAATCTTGAAACCGAAATCATTGCCCTGGACGATGCCGTTCTCGTCCTTCTCGCCGATCTTGACCCGCGAGATGGTCGAAATCACTCCGGCAGCGTCGAGCTCGGCGTTGATGTGGGCGGCGATGTTGTCGAGATTGCGGACCGTCGCGCCCATGTCGGCAAGATCGATATTCACGTCGGTCGTCACACCCGACTTCTTCACTGATACCGTGAACTGCACATCGCCCGTGAGGCTGGCCACCTCGGCGTCGAATTCACCGGAATGGACGATGCCGGTCGTGTATTCCGACACGCCGCGATGAATGGCGACATCACTTTCGGCCTTGGTCAGCTTCTCGCCCTTCAGAAGCGTCAGCGACTGCAAATCCATGCCCTGCAGGAACTCGTCGAGCTGGGCCACGCCTTCGGCGAAGCGGCGGTCCAGGAAGGCGCGGCGCGTGTCGGTCGTGGTCTTTTCCTGCGCTTCGGCGGCGAGCGAGAACAGGCCGCGCATGCCGGTATGCAGGCCAAACAGCGTCTTGTGATCATCCGGCGCGTCGAGCTTTGAGAAATCGGCCAGTGTTGAGTCGAAAAATTTCCCATTGGCCAGCACGCGGCGGGCGATATCAGCGGTCGAGGTGATGTCGCCGCGCACGTCCCAGGGAGCCAGGACGTCGCTCTTCTGGGTATTGAATGTACCGGCGGACGCGCCGGAGGGTTGCGGCGACAGTCCGGCCAGCCGCACGGCATTGCGCGACTGGTACCAGCCCGACAGGGCGGAGAGATCGAAACCGACGATGTCCACGTGCGGACGCAGCCCTTCCATTATCCGGCCCGTTTATCGCCCGCGAGCGGTGAGGAATTCGTTTATTTTCGTGGTGAATCGGAAGGGGTTTCGTGTGCTTGCTATAGCGCTCTCCTTCCCCTTGAGGGGGAAGGTGGCTGACGCGCAGCGTCAGACGGAAGGGGTGGGTTGCCCCTACCGCTGGCGTTTGCCACCCCACCCTGGCCCTCCCCTCAAGGTGAGGGAATGCGCGCCATACTCCCTCCCCCGCCGGGGGAGGGTTGGGGTGGGGCAAATGCTGACGCCCTCTAAGCCGCCAGGGAAAACCGGACCGGCTCGGTGTTGATGTCCGCAGCGCGGATTTCCGGAGCCTCTGCCACATGCATCGCATTCAGGCGCACCAGGTCCGGGCGGCGCAGGCAGAGCGCGGCGAGTTCGGCGGCGGTGATAGTGGCCGCGGCTTCGCCGAGATCGGCATAGACGGCAGCGCAGAAATCGAGATCCTCGGCATTCTCCAGCGACCAGCGCAGGCGCTCGAACCCACCGCCAGGGCCGACGAGGCAAGCCTTGCGCAAGTCGTTTCGCGCCCGCATCCAGGAGGTGACCCGCCCCCGGTCTTCGGGCGCACTGGCCATCTTGTCGGCCTCGGCCAGCAATGCGCTGGAAAACACCTCGCACTGCAGACCGTGCGGGAAATGGTTGGGCATGTCGTTGCAGGCAAAGTCCGCGCCGGCCGCCGACATCAGCGCCATGACGCGATGGCAAATATCCGGGTCGATAAAGGGGTGGTCGCCAGTGACGCGCAATATGTGATCGGCCCCGGTCTCGCGCGCAGCGCGGGCATAGCGCGCGAGCACGTCGTCCTCAGGACCACGCACGACGAGATAGCCGGCGTCAGAGGCTTCCTCGGCGAGTTCGTCATTGGCTTCGTTCGACGGCACGGCGACGGCGACATAGTCGATATCGGGAATGCGCGCGCAGCGATCCAGGCAACGCAGGATGGCGCTGGAAAAACCCAGAGGTTCGAGGATTTTCGCGGGCAAGCGGGTTGAGCCCATTCGGGCCTGCACGATGACTGCGAGCGTCATGGCGATCCCCTCCCCTGATGCTGAAGAGGATCGCGTGAACGCGCTTAAGGAGACGTTAAGGCGAATCGGCCGGTCAGCCCGCAGCGAAAAGAATCCAGCGCAACAGGTAAGAGACCGCGCCCACGACGATCAGCCCGGTGAGCCAGAGCGCCGCAAACCAGATCAGCCGCTTGCCAATCCGTGGTGTCGCACGGTCAGTGATAGGAGCCTCCTGTCGCCTTGCCCCTGAACAGCCAGTACACATAGCCGGTATATCCCAGGATCAGCGGCAAGAGCACAACCGTTCCGGCCAGCATCAGCCCCAGGGCATTGTCCCGGGCGGCAGCCTCTACGTAGGTGATGTCGAACGGCACGACATTGGGAAAGAGGCTGATTGCCAGCCCTGCAAATCCGGACAGGTAGAGCACCACAGCCGCCAGATAGGGCGCGAGATCAGGGCCTTTGCGCGCCCAGAGAAACACTCCGGTAGCGGCGATAGCTGCGGCCAGGGGCGCGGGTGACACGAGGAGAAACTGGCCGATATCAAACCCGCCTGAAAGACTGATGCCCCAGCGCGCCGTAATGTCCGGATTGACGAACAGCGTCGCAATACTGACGGCGGCCATCAGGCCCGACACGGCAAGGATGAGGCGCATGGCCCAGCGTCGGGCACGGGCCTGCAAGTCTCCCTTGGCTTTGAAAATCAGCCAGCACGCTCCGAGCAAGGCATAGCCGGTGACGAGACCTGCCGCTATCAGCGCACCATAAGGCGAGACCCAGTCAAACCCGCCTCCAGCGAAAGACCGGCCGTCGACCGTCACGCCCTGCAAGAAGCCGCCAAGGATGAACCCTTGAGCGACTGCGGCGATCATCGACCCCGCGGAAAAGGCAAGTGTCCACCATTTGCGCCCCGACTTGCGCCCGTGGGCCCGGAACTCGAACGCGACGCCGCGGAAGATCAAAGCGGTCAACATGACCCCGATCGGCAAGTAGAGCGCCGGCATCAGAATGGCGTAGGCCAGTGGAAAAGCCGCGAAAAGCCCGCCACCCCCCAGAACCAGCCAGGTTTCGTTTCCGTCCCAGACGGGGGCGATGGAATTGACCATCACATCGCGCTCTTCAGGGCTTGCAAACGGAAACAGTATGCCGACGCCGAGATCAAAGCCGTCCAGGAGGACATAAAGTGCGACGGCAGTGGCAATGAGTCCGGCCCAGATGAGGGGAAGGTCAACGCTCATGTCGGTTCTCCGGTCAGATCCAGGCCAACCCCGGGCGTGTCCTTGTCCGGGGGTTGCTCGGCGCTGTCCGGACCCTTGTGAAGGACGCGCAGGATGTAGAGCGCACCGGCGCTGAAAATGATCGCGTAGACAATCATGAAAACGAGCAGTGATGCAGCAACCTGCGCGCCATCCACGGGAGAGACCGCGTCAGCCGTTCTCAGCGCCCCATAGACCACAAAAGGCTGGCGCCCGACTTCCGCTGTGATCCAGCCAGCCAGCACGGCGATGAAGCCGGACGGTCCCATGGCCAGTGCGAACCATTGGAAGAGACGCGAGGTGCGGATCTTGCCGCGCCACCACAGGAAGCCCCCCCATGCGCCCAGCACCAGCATCAGAATGCCGAGCCCGACCATGATACGGAAAGACCAGAAGACGATGGCCACCGGCGGACGGTCCTCCGCAGCGAAGGCGTCCAGCCCTTCCAGCTCGGCGGACGTGTCGCCGGCCACGACCCAACTTCCGAGTGCCGGTATCGACACCTCGAAATGGTTGGTTTCGGCATCCTGATCGGGAAGCGCAAAGAGGTGCGTTGGCTGACCGGCTCGGGTTTCCCACCAACCTTCCATGGCGGCGACCTTGGCGGGCTGGTACTCGTGCGCCACCACCCCGCTTTCATGGCCAATGAGGATCTGCAGAGGCGCGAGCAGAGCGATCGTGAAGATGGCCATGCGCGCCATCACTTTGACCTCGCCCGTTGCCCTTCGCACCAGCATCAGCCAGGCGGCACTGGCCAGCACGACCAGCGCCGTTGTGAGATAAGCGGCCGCGACCATATGGGCAAAACGCGACGGGAAGGACGGGTTGAAAATGACGGCAAGCCAGTCGGTCGCGACAAACAGACCATCCTCGACCGTGTAGCCTGCGGGCGTCTGCATCCAGGAATTGGCCGACAGTATCCAGAAAGCGGAAATCAGCGTGCCCACCGCCACAAAACAGGTGGCGGTGAAATGCAAACGCGGACCGACCAGCTTCCAGCCGAACAGCATGATCCCGAGGAAAGAAGCTTCGAGGAAAAAGGCGGTCAGGACCTCATAGCCGAAAAGCGGCCCGAGAACGCTGCCCGTCATGTCGGCAAAGACCGACCAGTTGGTGCCGATCTGGTAGCTCATCACCACGCCGGACACGACACCCATGCCGAAGGCGAGCGCGAACACTTTCACCCAAAAGAAAAACAGGTTGAGGAAAACCTGCCGCTTCGTGAACAGGTAAAGCCCTTCCAGGACCGCCAGAAAACTCGCCAATCCGATGGTGAAAGCCGGGAAGATAATGTGGAACCCAATGGTAAAGGCAAACTGCAATCGCGACAGCAATAGAGCGTCAAATTCCATCGGTGACTCCCGGTCTCTGCATTGAAACCTAACGCAATTGCATCCGGATTGCCTGCGGCACCGGGCCGCGCGCCTAAACGCCGCGTTAACCGGCGCAGGCCAAGCGTTAAGGTCGATTTACGATTCGGCGGACGGGACGCATGACCTCAATCGCAACCGATTCCATGGACGGGCTCTTTGCCGGGCGCGATTTCCGCGCGCCGCGTATCGACCTCAATGGCAAGACGATCCTGATCACCGGCGGGACGGGCAGTTTCGGCCGCCGCTTCGTGAAAACCGTGTGTGCCGAATACACGCCGAAGAAGCTGATCATCTTCTCGCGCGACGAGCTGAAACAGTACGAGATGGCGCAGGATTTCCCGCCGTCGAAATGGCCTTTCCTGCGCTATTTCATCGGCGATATCCGCGACGAGACGCGGCTCGACATGGCGATGCGCGACGTTGATATCGTTATCCACGCCGCCGCGCTCAAACATGTCCCGATCGCCGAATACAATCCGTTCGAGTGCATCAAGACCAATGTCATCGGTGCCGAAAACGTTGTGCGCGCCGCGATCAAACGCGGTGTGAAACGGGTGTGCGCCCTGTCGACCGACAAGGCAGCGAGCCCGATCAATCTCTACGGTGCCTCGAAGCTGGCATCCGACAAGATCTTCACCGCCGCCCAGCATATGGGCGGGCGCGACGGGCCGAAATTCTGCGTCGTACGCTATGGTAATGTCGTCGGCTCGCGCGGCTCGGTCATTCCCTTCTTCCGCAAGCTGATCGACGAAGGCGCAGAGAGCCTGCCGATTACTGACGCGCGCATGACACGCTTCTGGATCACGCTCGACCAGGGCGTGAACCTCGTCCTGTCGAGCCTGGAAATGGCACGCGGCGGGGAAACCTTCGTCCCGAAAATCCCCTCCATGTCGACGGTCGACCTTGCCCGGTCCATGGCCCCGGACCTGCCGCACACGATTGTCGGCATCCGGCCCGGCGAGAAGTTGCACGAGACGATGATCCCGGCTGACGATGCGCGCCAGACGGTCGAATTCGAGGATCGCTACGCCATCCTGCCGGCCTTTGATGGCGAGCTGCGCGCGCGCTATCTCACTGAAGGGGCAAAGGCCTGTCCCGAGGACTTCGCCTATTCCTCGGACAATAATCCGGAAAAGCTTGATGCGCGGTCCCTGCAAACGCTGCTCGGCGAAAAGCTGAAACAGCTGACAGCGTGAGCGCGCCCGGCCTCACCCTGCCCGACCGGGCCGCGTTCCAGGCCAACGGATATGCGCGGATTTCCGGCCCGGCCATTGCCGATCTGAAAGCCCAGCTCGAGACCGCCATGCTGGGTGCTGCGCGGCTGGCCGCGAAACGCCTGCTACCCGAAGACCTGTATCGCGGCGCGCCGGACACGGATTGCCTCGAAACGCTGATCGCCTGGCTGCACCGCGTGGAGAGCGGCAATGCGGTCACGCGCGCGCTCTACGAGGTTTTTCCGACCCTGCCTGCCGTGATCGCATCCATTGACCATCCGGCCCTGAGAGCCGCGTGTGACTGGGCGGGCCTCGAAGCGCCTTCGGCAGGTACGCTGCCGCTGGTCCGGTTGGACCGGCCCGGCGATACGCGCTTCGCGACGCCGGCACACCAGGATTACTGGTATTCCATGCTCAGCCCCAATGCGGTGACACTGTGGCTGCCGCTTTGCACCATCAACGACGACATCGGTCCTTTGCTTGCCGTGCCGGGCAGTCACGCCGGCGGGCTGAAACCCTTCCGTCCGCACGAGACCGGCCATGAATGGTATGAGGCGGCAGACGCCGTGCCGGACGGGGACTTCGTGCCGCTGCCCATGGCCCGCGACGAGATCCTCATCTTCAACCAGGCGCTCCTGCACAAGAGCGGCGCGAACCGGTCGGACCGGGTACGGATTTCCGTCCAGTTCCGGTTCAACGATCTGGCCACTGCCGAGCGCCTGACCGCGACCTATACACCCTCGCTCTCCCGTTACGTTCTCGACCGCCAGGCCGAACACCTCGATGACCGAAAAGACACCCGCAACACGGCCGCTTGAGACCGCCGACTGGACGCCCGCACCCTGCGATCTTTGCGGCGGCCAAGTAACAATCCGGCTCGGCGAGCGCGCCTACACGGTGCGCGGCCGCACACGCGATTTCGAGATGAATTTCGAGGACGCGGCTTGCGCAGCGTGCGGCTTTGTCTTTGCCGCGCGTCGGCCGGACAGCGGCTTCCTCATGGCCTACTACCGCGATGCGCATATCGGCCATCGCGGCGGCGAATTGCATTTCGACGGCGAAAAGCGCCTCGCCGCCGTGGCAGAGCGCACGCCCAAGGGTGGTCGCGTCATCGAGATCGGGGCCAATGACGGGGCCTTCTGCGCCAAGCTGACCGAAATGGGTTTTGACGCCTTCGGCTTAGACCCGGTCGAAGCGGACGAGGCCGAGAGCGTCGGCAAGGGCTTTATCGGCGAAGGCAGGAGCGGCATCGCCGAGCCGCGCTCGGCCGACACGGTCGTGGCCTATTACGTGCTCGAACACGTGATCGACGCGAATGCCTGGCTCGCCGAATTGATCGATCTCCTGAAAGACGGCGGCACGCTGATCCTCGAAGTCCCCAATTACGAGACCCATCCGGGGGACTCGCTCAATCCCGAACACCTCCTGCACTTCACGCCGCGCAGTTTGCGCGAACTGCTCGTCCGCCACGGGCTGGAGCCGGAGGACGGACTGGAGGCCACTGTGCGCTACGGTCAGGCCATCGCGGCCAAGCTGGTAGACCGGGCCAAAGCCGCGCGACCGGCCGAGCCATCCGACGTCTATTTCGACGACGCCGCAGCCGCGCTCGAACGCGCGCAGGCCGCCTACAAGGTCGCGAAGGCGGAACGCACACGCCGTACGCTGGTCGCCCATGCCGCCGCCGAACTCGCCGCCGAAGCTGATCCGTCGGGAAAGGCCAGCGTCTTCGCCTGGGGCGCGAACGAATATGCCGAGCGGGTTGCGCCTTTACTGACCGAGCGCTTCGAGACCGTCCGCGTCATCGACAGGTCGGCGAGCAAGATCGGCACGCCCTTCCCCGGCCTTGATACGTCTATAGCCGGGACGGATGTCATCGCCGAGGCGGACAGGCGGATTTTCCTGCTCTGCTCACCGAACTGGAACCGACAGATCGCCGACGAGATCGCTGCGTCGGGCTGGGAGGCCCTCGCCGTCATCGATGCGGTGACGGGTGAGATACTAAGCGCACAGTAAAGGTTGGTGTTTGCGACACCTGCAATACGCACTTCCTCTCCCCCTTGGGGGAGAGGATTGAGGTGAGGGGGTCGTGCCGAAGTTGGTGCCAGCCATTTTACCAACCCCTCACCCTGCCCTCTCCCCTTGGAAAGGGGAGAGGGTTCAAAGGAGCAACTTCCCGCCTGCGCGGCCCATCGGCTTAATGGAGAACTTCGAACTACACCTTCTCCAGCAGGAACCAGGTCCCGTCGTCCGACCAGGAGAGCGGATCGCGGTGATAGAAGAAGCCGTAATCGGCAAGCTTCAGTTGGCCCTTGTAGCGGTCGAGCATTTCCCCGGCGAAATCGCGCTTGAAGAGTCGACCCTCATGGCCACGATAGTTCACCTCAACGGGGGTCGGATTGTAGTACTCGAAGAGCAGGATGTGCCGCTTGGAGGCCTTGAAGAGAACGTCATAGACCTGCGGCAGCACCTCCGGGTTGAGGTGGATCAGCACGCCACAAATCATGGTGAGGTCGTAGGTCCGTTCAGGCGTGAATTCGAGAACGGAGGTCTGCGTGATATTCGCGATGCCGAGCTCGCTCGCCTGTCTGGCTGCGCCCTCATTGATCTCGATGGCTTCCAGTTCGGTCTGCGGCGAAACCCGGTTCAGCGCGACGAGGTTGAGCCCGATATTGCATCCGACTTCAAAGGCGCTCTCAACCGGAGCGGCCTTGGCCAGCATGCGCGCCATGCAGGCGGTGCGCGCCGCAACGAGCGCCGGTTCCAGCGCACAGCGTTCGCGGTAGGCGTCGCCGAATTCCCCGGCCCAGAAGGCCTCCTGCTCGGTCTTGTAGGCCATCAAATCAGTCCTTCCATTGCGGGGCATCGAGCGCGGTTTTCAGGCGCTCGGCGAATGCCCAGTCTTCTTGCGTATCGATGTCGAGCCCGGTCCAGGGCGGCAGGCGGAAGGGGCGAAAGCGCAGTGCGCTTCGGCCGCCCTTGTCGTCTATCAGGGCGGCCGCATCGAACAGGCCGAACGCCCCCGCATCGCGGTAAGCCGGCGTGAGGTCCTGCGTGCGGTCACCGAAACGGGTTTCGTCGACCGTGCGCAACAGCCCACCTTCGTCCTCGACAAACAGCTTTTCCAGCGGCGTACCGATATCGACAACACCGAGCAGGGGCCGTGTCCGGTCGCCGTCCTCGAAAACGGTGCAGGCGGTCTGCAAGACCTCCGGCGTCAGGAAGAAGGCCGTCGCGTAGAGGAGCGCGACCGTGTCGAACACTTCGCCGCGATTGGCGTATTCGCGCACCGTCCAGCTGACGACGTCGCGGATCGGCGCGAAATCATCCGCCAGCTTCGCGTCGCGATCAAAGCCCGGCGGAAACCCGGCGAGCGCAGCCGCCTGGGCGATCTCGGCATCATCGGTCGAGACATGGATGACGTCGAAGGCTTCGCTTTCCGCCGCGGCACCCAGCACATGGGTGAAGGCGGGCTTTCCCGCAAAGTCGCGGATATTCTTGCGCGGGATGCGTTTCGAGCCGCCACGGGCGGGAATGACGGCGAGCCGGCGGGTCATGTCTTCACCCCGGAACGGAGGATGGCGAGGCTATCCGGCCCCGCATGAAGGAGCAGGTCGAGCGCGGACATATAAGGCTGGAACGCCTTGTCACTCTGGCCGTATGTCGGGTGTTCGTATTCGAAGTAAGCCAGATCGATCCCGGCCTGCGCGAAGGCATTGCTCTCATCGAGATAGGCTTTCGACCCCGGCGGCGAGAGATAGCGCGTCGCGCCATGGGCGAGGCAGAGCTCGGCCAGCCGATCGGCCTTGGCGCTGGCGACGGGCGTCCCGGAAGATCGCACGACCGGCGTTTCGATCCCGAAAGCAGAGGCCAGCCAATTGATAAGAGCGAGGTTGAGCGTGCAGAGCTGGCCGTCATGGCTTTCGAGGATCGCCGCGAAGTCCGGGAAGACGCGCGAGAAGTGCGGCGCTTTCCCGTAGGCGCTCTCGACCGTGCGCAGGAGGCTGGCGGGGAATTTCGGATCGGGGCTGATCTGAACTTCAGCAATGGTCTGGTCGCGGCGGCCCTTGGTGAGCACCGGGACGGTCAGCCAGAGCGGACCTTGCGCGGTGAGGATACGGTTGCGCTGTTGCCAGGAGCGTTTGTCGAACTGGACGTCGTCGAGAAAGACGAACAGGTCGACCCGGTCTATCAGCGCGAAATAGCCGATCCAGGGCAGGAAGGTCGGCTGCATGATGGCGACGGTTTTCCCGGCGGCTTGGGCAGCGGGCACGGCGCTCATGCCTCCACCGCCGCGCAGATGCCGTGCTCGCCATAGCCGTCGCCATTGTAGAAGACGACGCGCCGGCCCTTGTGCGGCAGGACGACAAAGTATTCGAGCATATCGCTGTCCGGCCCGCCCGGCGTGGGCTCGAGGCCCGGTCCGGCTTCGTCGCGGGTCCAGGTCAGGCCGTCGTCAGACCAGGCAATGCGGGCGCGATAGGCCTCGCCCTTGGACGCAAACCACATCACCCAGCGCGTTCCGTCATGATAGACGTAGGGGCGCGCGAGCGCGTTCTCGCCGGGAACAAAATCAATCGCGACACGGCCGTCGCGCTGCCAGTTCCGACCGTCCTGCGAAGTTGCAATCTGGATGTTGTAGCGCGGGAGATCGCGATGCACCCATTCGGTCCCGGCGACGTAGTACATGCGCCAGTTGTCGCCATCCCGCACGACCCACGGCGCGGTGTTGATGAAGGGATTGACGCGGTTGCGTTCCAGGATCGGGGCTTCTGACCAGCGTTTAAACGGGCCGTCGCCCTTGGCAATCGCCAACCCGCCATAGAGGTCCATGCGCGTCGTGCCGCCGGGCTTGAAGCCGATAAAATACATCAGCGTCTCGTCACCATCGCGGATCAGGCAGGACGGCAGAACGCCATTGTCGTCGAAACACCCCAGCCGCCCGGGCGTCAGCACCGGCTCACTGGCGCGTTCAATGACCGTCGCCGGGTCATCGAGATCAATCAGCGCCCAGCCGACATGGGACTGGTTGGCGTCATTGCGCCCGGCGAAATAGATCCGCCACAGCGAGCCCTCGATGTGGAAGGGCGTCGGCAGCATGGCGTGGGTCCGGTTCCACCACAACGATGGATCAGGTTTCACCACGAGGCCGAGCTTGCGCCACTCAGTCATCGAGCTTGAAGTAGTTGTTGCGGATTTTCCGGCCCTTCTCGTCCTCCGGGCCAAAGACTGTTGCCGGTGTGCCGAGAGCAACGGAACCGGTTTCCAGATCGCGGGTGATGCTGGCGTCCATCGCCACGAAACAATCGTCGCCAATGGTCAGGAAGTCCCGCAACGTCGCGTTCACGCCGAAGAAGCAGCGCTTTCCGATCCGGCAATGGCCCGAAACGACGATGTGGGAGGCGAAATAAGTATGATCACCGATCATCGAGCCGTGGCCGATATGATTGCCCGACCAGAGCATGACATTGTCCCCCAGGCTGACGCCCGGCTGGATGGTCTGGTTTTCCAGGACGAAACAATTCTCGCCATGGGTGAGATCCGGCCAACCCACCGATTTCGAGCAGAAATAGCTCGCCAGGGAATAGCCCGCCTCGCGCGCCTGGTTGAACTTGGCCTCGCGGATGCGGTTGAGCTTCATGTAGGAAAGCGCGACATGCATGTCGTAGCGATCCGGCGGGAAGCGCCTGATCGCTTCACTCCAGGCCACCAGCGGCAGACCATCGAAATTGTCGGCTTCGACATAGGCGTCATCGACCGTGAAGGCGGCGACTTTCCGCCCGCCGTCCTGCTCGAAATAGAAACGCGCGAGTTCGGCGATTTCCGCCGACCCGAAGATCACCAGTTCACGCTCCGCCATCGACAACCTCCCAGGTCACCGGGGTGTGGGCCGGGATATCGCGGCGCGCCCGCGCCCCGAACAGGCGCTCGAACTCGCGCGCCGGGACACCTTCGCGGGCACGGATGGCGCGGACATTGTCCTCACCCAGTTCCTCGCCCGTCTTTATATCCCGCGTCGCATAGAAGTGCCGGCGGTAGATGGGCGATTTGCCCTCGGCCGCATTCGACCCGAAGGACGGCTTGCCCACCGCCTCGAACGCCTCCCGGCAGCGTTTGACAAGGTCGGCCAGCTCGTCCGGTTCGATGGCAAAGCTGGAGTCCGGACCGCCCTCGGAGCGGTCGAGAATGAAGTGCTTTTCGACGATGGACGCCCCCAGCCCCACGGCCAGCACGGCCGCCACGGTGTCGAGCGTGTGGTCGGAGAACCCGATCGGGACCGTGAAACGCTCTCTCAAAGCCGTGATATTGGCGATGTGCGCATCGGCGAGCGGAGCCGGATAGGCGCTGACGCAATGAAGCAGCGACCAGGACGGCGCGCCGATGCGGCGCAGGAATCCCGCTGTGGCGTCGATATCGGCCAAGCTGGAGGCCCCGGTCGAAAGGATAAGCGGCTTGCCGGTCGCGGCGGCTTTCTGGATCAGCGGCCAGTCGGTCAGCTCGTTGGAGGCGATCTTGTAGGCCGGTGTATTCAGCCCCTCGAGAAGGTCGACCGCCGCCGCATCGAAAGGCGAGGAAAACACGGTGATGCCGATGTCGCGGCCATGGGCAAACAGCTTCTTGAACCAGTCATAGGGCGTGGCGGCTTCCTGATAGAGACGATGAAGGTTCCACCCCTTCCAGGTACCGGTGGTGATCTGGAATTCGGGCCGGTCGCTCGGGACGGTCAGGGAGTCCGCCGTATAGGTCTGGAATTTGACCGCATCGGCCCCGCTCGCCTTCGCCACGTCGATCATTCTCAAGGCCTTGGACAAGTCCTTGTTATGATTGCCGGAAACTTCGGCAATGATATAGGGCGGCGCACCGTCGCCGATGCGGCGTCCGTCGATCTCCAGCGCCGCGCGCGGGGTCTGATTTGCGCTGTCCATGACCGTTTTCGGCCCTGTCCTGCCTCGACTGGCGGCCAGCCTCGCGCGATTCGTCTTAACGATTACTCGCCAAGCGCCTCGCGGATTGCAGCAGCCGACCGTGCCGCGCCCTGGCCGTCGACGATCTTTCGCCCGCTCCAGGAAGAGCGCTTGCGCGCGGCCTGCGTTCCCAGCGCCGCGCCCAGCTCGCCAGCGAAATTGCGTTGCCCGGCGTCCAGCAAATAGGCCAGTCCGGCTTCGGCGAAGGGACGGTTCACCGTCCGCGTTTCTTCGTCGGGCGCAAGGATCACCGCCGGCGTGTTGCAGGCGGCGGCCTCATATTTCGTCAGGCCCGGCCCAAGGATGGCGACCGCGCTGGCGCACAACACGTCGCGCAGGCTGGACGGTGCGTCGAGCAATTCGACCTCGAGCTTGCGGCAACGCGCGGCCAGATGCGACCGCCGCTTAGTGTCGAGCCGCGGTCCAGCGATCACCGTGATGTCGAAGCGCGGCAACGTCAGGGCACCATGTGCCGCGTCCAGAGCCGTCTCGGTCAGCGCCCAGGGGTCCGATCCGCCGATGGTAATGAGCAACCGGCTCTTGCGCCCCGAAAGCTCTGGCGGCTCGTCGGCATATTCCGCACCGAGAATGGCGTATTGCGGGCCTTCAAGGCAGGACTTGCCGCTGCGCGCCGGTGTGCCCGGTGGGACGAGATAGGGCGACAGGACAAGATTGGCCTTCGGGCTATCCGTATAGGCGTTCGTACCTAACCCATCGATGACCGCGCACTTGCGGCCTTTTCGCGTCAACGCCTTGATTGACCGGGACAGTGTATCCCCGGTTCGGGCGTGGCTGACGTCGAACAGGATGCCGCCCGTGTCCGGCCAGCTTCCATCCGGTGCCACCGGATAGACCGGAAAGTCTTTCGCACCGGGCAGGTCCGGCGCATCGTCGTCCAGTAGCAGCCCGACCTCGCCCCCCGCCTCGCCCAAGGCCCGTGCGAGCGTCAGGCACCGCACGGCGTGACCCATGCCGATTTGCGGACCGAACTGGAAGCGCAGCCATATCATCAGGGTTCAAGAACCTCTTTCAATGCGGCCGCGACGAATTCGGGGTCGCCATCCTCCATGCCGGCGAACAGCGGCAGCGAGAGGCATCGCGCATAGTAGCGGGCGGCGCCGGGGGGCGTCTGGTCTCCCTGAAGTTCACGGTAATAAGGCTGCGACGGGACGGGCATGTAGTGAACCTGCGTCCCGATTCCGCGCTCGGCCAGCGCGCGCATCACATCCGCCCGTGATTTGCCGGCCGCCTCGAAATCGATGAGGACGACATAAAGATGCCAGCAAGGCTTGCAGTCCGGCATCCGCGACAGAGGCCTCGCCAACGGGGTCAGCCCGTCAAACGCCCGGTCATAGCATTCAGCCAGTTCGTGGCGGCGGGCGGCGAAGGCGTTCAGCTTGGTCAGCTGGGAGCGGCCAAGTGCGGCCTGAATGTCGGTCATCCGGTAATTCCAGCCGAGCGCGATCATCTCGTGACGCCAGGGTTCGTCCGGATCACCATCGAAGGCCTCCGGGTCACGAGTGATGCCGTGCGAGCGCAGGATGTCGATCCGTCCGGCCAGCGCCGCGTCATTGGTGGTGACCGCCCCGCCCTCCCCGCAGGCAATCGTCTTGACCGGGTGGAAGGAAAAACAGGCCGCATCGGAATGGGCGCAATTACCCACAGAACCATCGGCCGTTTCGGTCCCGAGCGCGTGGCAGGCATCCTCGACGACAAACGCACCTGCGCCGCGAGCGATGGCGGCGATTCCGGCCATGTCGGCGCACTGTCCGGCCAGGTGGACCGGCAATACGGCGCGGACAGGCCCGGACGCCCGCTTGATCGCGGCACGCAGTGTCTCGGGCGTCATAAGACCCGTGTCAGGATCGACATCGGCGAACACGTTATCTGCGCCGCAATAGCGCGCGGCATTGGCCGTCGCCATGAAGGTGATGGCCGGGACAATGCACGTATCACCGTCCCCCACGCCAAGCCCGGCGAGCGCGAGATGCAGGGCCGATGTTCCGGACGAACAGGCGCGAGCGTGGGCCGCCCCGGTCACGCCCTGCAGGGCCGCTTCAAAGGCTGGGATTTCCGGTCCCGTGGTCAGCATGTCTCCGCGCAGGACGCGATTGACGGCGGCGATATCGTCCTCGCCGATCATCTGGCGTCCATAGGGCAGAAAACGCCCGGTCATGCTGCGGCCTCACTGAACTGGCGGTCGGGTCAAGAGAATGGCGTGAGTCGGCCATGAGAAAAGACGGCACCGCCGCCAGCGATGCCGCCTTTCCTGACCCGTGGTGCGGGTAAAATCTAGCCGCCGCGAAGCAGGCTGAGGATGATTTGCGGCTGGGAGTTGGCAATCGAGAGCGCCTGGACACCCAGTTGCTGCTTGACCTGGAGGGCCTGCAATCTGGCCCCTTCGACCGCGAGGTCGGCATCGACAAGGTTGCCGACACCCTCGGTCAGCGAGTCCATCAACTTGCCGACAAAGCCGGAATGCGCGCCGATCTTCTTGAGGTCCGATCCGAGATTGGCCAGCGACTGGTTGACGTTGTCGAGGCTGGTCTTGATCTGGGAGACCAGATTGGTCGCCATTGTCACCGTGCCCAGGCTGGCGGAATTGGAAATCGTGATCACCGAACCGGACAGGCTGAGATTCTGCGTCTTCAGCGTCACCGAGCGTGACGCATCAGCGTCGGCGAGGAATTCGATCCCGCCGGCGATGGAGCCGTTGAGGATGTTGGCCCCGTCAAACTCGGCATTCTGGAGAATGACGTTGATCTGGTCGAGCAGGGCGCGGAAGTCGGCGTTGTAGGCTCCGCGCGAATACGTATCGATGGACGGGTCCATTGCCGCAGTGGCCTTCTCGCGCATCTGGACCAGCAGGTCCGAGATCGCTTCGCCGGCCGCCAGGGCGACATCCCCGATCGTGGTCGCCCGGTCGAGACTGGTCTGGACCGCGCCAAGCGCCTTGATGTCTGCGCGCATGTTCTGGGCGACGGCGTAGATCGCCGAATTGTCCTTCGCGCCGGAAATCTTCAGACCGGTATTGAGGCGGTTCTGAACGCCGGTCAGCTCATCATTGGTCTTGTTGAGGTTCTGCAGCGCGATCATCGCTGCGGTATTGGTGTGGATCGAGAGGGTCATGGCGGGGTCCCCTTGGGTGTCCTTCGAACATCCGCACACACATTTTGCGCGCGTTTGTCTGAGGAGAACGCAACCCGCATGCCGTCTGGGCAGAGAATATTTTCTCTATTAATTCAGTAAGTTGACAGAAAGCGACCTGCCCGGAGATCGCGGGCAGGCCAATTTTTGCCGGGTCCGCATCGTGCGTGCGGTCAATATCTGCCGAGGCGAATTTGCGTCCGCCTCAGGCTGTCTGGTCCAGCACCCCGGCCTGACGCGTACGGAGGTATTCACGCAGGTGCAGCAGGCTTTCCGTGGGCCACTGACGAACGACACTACCGGTATCGGTGTCGATCAGACGGTAAACGAAGGTGTCGGCACCGGAGTGCTTCTCGATAGCGAGACGCGATCCGGCAAAGACCTCCTCGGCGAGGCGGTCAATGGCCGCCTCAAGTTGCTCCTGTGAACGCGGATCCAGGGTCTGCGGCTCCGGTTCCGACTCCTTGCGGGACTGCGACCGGGCACCATGCTCGACCATTCTGTGCCCCGGTGAGAGCCGTTGTGGCGCTGACGCGGGCGAAAGCGCCGTTTCGATCAGCTCATTCATGTCTTCACGCCGGCGGGTACACCGCCGGTGCCTCCTTTGGGAGGATATCCTTGCCCGCCTCAATCAGGAGGAAGGCGTGACGGCGGGGGCGGAACCCCTTCAACCCCCGCCGCCGGATATCCGCCTTAGCGGAAGTAGCCCAGGATCGTGCTCGGTGCCGAATTGGCGATCGAGAGTGCCTGGATACCCAGTTGCTGCTTGACCTGGAGGGCTTGCAGGCGCGCGCTTTCCGTCGCGAGATCTGCATCCACCAGGTTTCCGATACCCTTGGTCAGGGCATCCGACAGCTTGCCAACGAACGACTTGTGGATTTCCAGCGATTTCGCACCGGTACCCAGACGCGCCAGCGACGCGTTCAGGTTATCCAGGGACGTGCCGATCTGGCTGACAATGTTGTCGGCCTGGGTCGCGGTCGTGAAGGCGGCGCTGGCCGACAGCGTGATCTTGCTGCCCGTCGCACCCAGCTTCAGGTTTTCGTCCGCAACCGAGATCGTGCTCGACCCGTCGGCATTGGCCAGAGCCGCGATGCCGGTGGTCGTGTTGTTGATCAGGTTGGTGCCGTTGAATTCGGCATTACTGACGATGGTCGTGATCTGGTCGCGCAGCGCCTTGAAGTCTTCGTTCAGGGCAGTCCGCGACGCGGTGTCGAGCGAAGAGTCAGCACCGGCAAGCGCCTTTTCCTTCATCTCGACCAGAATGTCGGAGATCGCTTCGCCAGCGGCGAGCGCGACATCGACCGTGGAGACCGCGAGATCAATGGAATTGCCGACCGCGGAATAGCCCGCGACATCGGCCCGCATCGACTGGGCGATGGCGAACACGCCGCCATTGTCCTTGGCCGAAGCGACTGCCAGACCCGTATTGATGCGGGCCTGGACCTGTTCCAGTTCACTGTTGGTCTTGGTCAGGTTCTGCAGGGCGATCATCGCACCCGCATTGGTGTTAATCGTAGCCATGTTCTTGGCCCTTTCCCGTTCTGGTTAGTCAAGGACGGCTTTTTGCCGGCCCGATCCGGTAGCGGCCCATCGGACCGCTACCGAATTCCGGTTCCGCGGTTAGCGGAAGTATCCGAGGATCGTCGACGGTGCCGAATTGGCGATCGAGAGCGCCTGGATACCCAGTTGTTGCTTGACCTGGAGGGCCTGCAGCCGTGCGCTTTCGGTGGCGAGATCCGCATCGACGAGGTTGCCGATACCCTTGGTCAGGGCGTCCGACAGCTTGCCAACGAAGGATTTGTGGATTTCCAGCGACTTCGACCCGGTGCCGAGACGCGCCAGCGACGAATTCAGGTTGTCGATGGAGGTGCCGATCTGGCCAGCAATCGTGCTGGCCTGGGTGGCGGTCGAGAAGGACGCGTTCGATGCGATCGTGACGATCGAACCGGACAGCGACAGATCCTCGTCCAGAACCGTGATCGTGCTCGACCCGTCAGCGTTGGCGAGAGCCTTGACGCTGTTGGTCGTGCCGTTGATCAGGTTCGTTCCGTTGAACTCGGCATTGGAAATGATGGTGTCGATCTGGTCGCGCAGCGCCTTGAAGTCTTCGTTCAGGGCAGTCCGCGAGGCCGTGTCGAGCGACGAATCCGCCGCCGCCAGGGCCTTTTCCTTCATTTCCACGAGAATGTCGGAAATGGCTTCGCCGGCAGCGAGCGCCACGTCCACCGTGGAAACGGCGAGATCGATGGAATTTCCGACCGCCGAATAGCCGGCGACGTCCGCCCGCATCGACTGGGCAATGGCAAAGACGCCGCCATTGTCCTTGGCCGAGGAGACCGCCAGACCCGTATTGATGCGGGCCTGGACCTGTTCCAGTTCGGCATTCGTCTTGGTGAGGTTTTGCAGGGCGATCATCGCCCCGGAATTGGTATTGATGGTAGCCATGTTCTTGGCCCTTTCCCGTTCTGGTTCATGACGCCGGCGTTTTGCCGGCCATAACCGGCGGCGGGGTCACCACCGCCGGTTCAGTGCCGCCGATTAGCGGAAGTATCCGAGGATCGTTGACGGTGCCGAGTTGGCGATCGAGAGCGCCTGGATACCCAGTTGCTGCTTGACCTGGAGAGCCTGCAGACGCGCGCTTTCCGTTGCCAGGTCGGCGTCGACGAGGTTGCCGATACCCTTGGTCAGGGCGTCCGACAGCTTGCCAACGAACGACTTGTGGATTTCCAGCGATTTCGCACCGGTACCCAGACGCGCCAGCGACGCATTCAGGTTGTCGAGCGATGTTCCGAGCTGGCTGGCAATCGTGTCAGCCGCACCGGCCGTCGCGAAGGACGACGTGGCAGAGATCGTGATCTTCGAACCGGTCAGCGAAAAATCTTCCGCCGCAACCGCGATCGTGCTGGACCCATCGGCATTGGCCAGCGCCGAGACGCCGCTGCCGCCGTTCTTGATCATGTTGGTGCCGTTGAATTCGGCATTCGACGCGATCTTGCCGATCTGGTCGCGCAGCGCCTTGAAGTCTTCATTCAGGGCGGTCCGCGAAGCCGTGTCGAGCGACGTATCCGCCGCCGCCAGGGCCTTTTCCTTCATTTCGATCAGCAGATCGGAGATGGCTTCACCGGCGGCCAGCGCAACGTCGACGCTGGACACGGCCAGATCGATGGAATTGCCGACAGCGGAATAGCCCGCGACGTCGGCCCGCATGGACTGGGCGATGGCAAAGATGCCGCCGTTGTCCTTGGCCGAGGAAACCGCAAGACCGGTATTGATACGGGCCTGTACCTGCTCAAGGTCCATATTGGTCTTGTTCAGGTTTTGAAGCGCGATCATCGCGCCCGCATTGGTATTGATCGTAGCCATTTTGGCTCAACTCCCTTTCTGGTCGTGTCACCGGCGTTTTGCCGGCCGGGGTCTTCTGACCCGTCTTTACGCGCAGCAAGGCCGGGGCCAGTTGGGCCGGTCCGATTGGGTTTTTTCGATTCACCTAGCCAGGCGGGCGATTTCGGCCCGGCAGTTTTTGCCGGGGGGTGCCGACCGGGAAAAATTTGCCGCTATGAACGCAAAAACGCCCGGCAGAATTTACCGGGCGGTCAAAAATTCCGGGCGGGGAAAACACCAAAATGTACCCACCCTCGTGTTACTTGAAAAAGAAGCGGGGCCGCCCCGGGTGGGAAGGCGGCCCCGTTTATCCTTACCGGAAGAAGGACAGTACGGCCTGGGGAGACTGATTGGCGATGCCCAGCGCCTGAATCCCCAGCTGCTGCTTGACTTGCAGCGCCTGGAGCTTGGCACTTTCCTTCGCCATATCGGCGTCCACCAGATTGCCGATACCCGTCGTAAGCGCATCGGACAGCTTGGTCACGAAGGCCGAATGGATCCCGAGGGATTTCGACTTGGTGCCCAAACGTGCGAGCGATGCGTTGACGTTGTCGAGCGTGGTTCCGAGCTGGCTGGCGATATTGTCGGCCTGCGTCGCCGTGGCGAAGGAGGCGTTGGACGCAATCGTCACCTGCGAGCCGGTGGAACCCAGCACGAAGTTCTCGTCAGCGACGGTGATGGTATTGGACCCGTCGGCATTCGCGAGCGCCGTGATCGACGCAATCGAATTGTCGAGAAGGTTTGACCCGTTGAACTCGGCATTGGCGACGATCACCTTGATCTGGTCACGCAAGGCCTTGAAGTCTTCGTTCAATGCGGTCCGCGACGCGGTGTCCAGGGACGTGTCCGCAGCGGCGAGCGCCTTCTCTTTCATCTCGATGATCAGATCGGAAATCGCCTCGCCAGCGGCAAGGGCGACGTCCACCGTCGAGATGGCCCGGTTCAGCGAATCTGTCACGGCCGAGTAGCCGCTCACATTCGACCGCATGCGTTGGGCGATGGCGAAAATGCCGCCATTGTCCTTCGCGCCGGCCACTTCCAGGCCGGTGTTGATGCGGTTCTGAACCATTTCGAGTTCCATGTTGGTCCGGTTCAGGTTCTGCAGCGCGATCATCGCGCCGGGGTTGGTGTTGACGGAATTCGTCATTGTTGGGGTTCCTCCGTTCTGGAAGCTCATGAAGACCGCGCTGTTGCGCCCGGTCCGGGGACGTTTTGTCCTAGGACGTCAGGCAGCAATCGGCGGGCCATGACCGCATGCGCAATCGACCAATCAAGACACTGAAATATTTATGGTTTTCACGGAGCCGCGAAAATGGAAAGCCCGGCAGTCAAAAACTGCCGGGCAAGAACCGCCACGGTGACATTTTCTGACCGGTAACGGACCGGACCCTAGCCGTGGGCCGCGACCGGCTCTTTTGCGAGCTGGGCCTGGGCTTCCAGCCCCTGCATGATCATGCGGTTGATCTCGATCAGCGTGTCGATATCGGCCCCGGACCGCAGCACGGCGGAGGAGTGTTTTGACACGAAGAGCGAGAGCGAGATGATCCCGGCGCGCAGCGCTTCAGGGAGCCCGTTATTGTCGTCGGAACAATCCAGCGCCAGCGTACTCCAGACGCGCCGGTTCCAGTCGAGCGCGTCGGCGCGGACCTTGATATCGTCTGCTTTCTCGCGCGCCGCCATGAGCGCCCGCGTTACCTGCGCGAACAACCGGTATTCGGTCGCGCGCGGGTTTTCGCTACGAGTCGTTGCTGTCTGATAAGCCTGAAGCGACACTTTTCAGCCTCTCATCTTCGTAATCGATCAGTTTCCGGCAACGGATGAGCGCTTTGTAGTACTCGCCCGCCATCACATCCCTGGAGACAGCGACACATTCCTGCATCGCGTCGGCGCTTCCGACGGCATTCATGAATTCGGTCATGCGAACCACGAATTCGTCGTATATCTTGGTGTCCTGCTTCTCTGACAGGTACATCATCATGATCGGGAAATAGATCCGGCGCGCAGGCGTCGTGACCTCGTTCTCGTGCATGATATCCTTTTCGCGAAGAACAGAGGCCTTGTTCTGAAGCACGAGCGTGGCCCGCCGGTCGCCATTCTGAAGAACGGCCCCGTTCAGGACAAATTTCTCGCCCGGTTTCAGTGACAGTTTAAGCGGCATGAATGCGCCTCTGATCCCCTCTCGCGGCAGGTCTTTGCCTGCCTGCATCCCGGCACGCTAGCGGAATGAGGGTGAAGAAAGCGTTTCGGCGAACAGACCAATTGCCGCAGGGCGTTAGCGCGGTGTTAAGCGAAGCAGGGCGCGATGCCCCGGATCATCCGCTCGCTGCGCCAATGCCGAAGGCCCATTCATGACCGAAGCTCCTCTCGCCGACCTCCTCGCCCAACCTGTCGAGGCCGCCCGATACAGCCTGAATGATGCGGCACGCGGGACAGGCGGGCCGGACATCGAGGCAGCCATCGACCGCAGTGGCGGCAAGGCGGCCAAAACGCTGCGCAAACAGGCCGCGGTTCTCATGCGTGCCTTGCGGCTGGTGCAGCAGGACGACCCCACGGCGGGAATCCGGCTGGCGCTGAAAGTGCTCGACAAGTCACCGGACAACGCGCTCGCCCTGCACATTACTGGCGTTGGTGCGGAACGGCTCGGGCGCCTGTCGGTCGCACTGAAATTCTACGAGCGTTCCTACCGGGCCGATCCGACCTCGCCGGACATCTACCAGTCGCTGGCCATGGTGGCGTGGAAACTCGGCATGCTGGAGGCGGCCGAGAAATTCCTGCGCCTCTTCTGCCAGATGCTGCCGGCCGAACCCAACGGACCAATTAATCTCGGCGGTGTGCTGCGCGACCAGGGCCGGTTCGAGGACGCGATCGAAGTGATCCGTGCTGGCATCTATGCCAAGCCCGACCATGCCGATCTGTGGAATGCGATGGGAACGGTCCTGATTGAATCCGGTGACCCCGCGCAAGCGCTAACCTTCTACCAGGAAGCGCTGCGGCTCGATCCCGCCTTCGGGCGCGCCCACAACAATATCGCCTTCGCGCTGGAATTGATGGGCGATCTCGACGCCTCGATCGAGGCCTTCGACCAGGCCCTGGAGAATGCCGCCAACCGCGAAGACCGGATCGTGATGACCCATGGCCGCTCGCTCGCCTATCTGGCGGCGGGGCGGCTGGAAGAAGGCTGGGACACGTACGATTCCCGCCTCGACCAGGACTATCCCGACGCGACCATGTTCGTGATGAAGGAAGCCTTCTGGGACGGGGCTGACCCGCGCGAACTGGCGGGCAAGAAACTCCTTCTCGTCGGTGAGCAGGGTCTGGGCGACGAGGTGATGTTCCTCAACGCCGCGCGCGACCTGATCCAGGCGATCGGTCCGGAGGGCAAACTCTATATTGCCAGCGAAGGCCGGCTTGTGCCGCTGATACAGCGGTCCTTCCCCGAGGCGGTCGTTGCCGCCCACGCGTCGGCGCGGACCGAGGGCCGCGATTTCCGGGTCGTCAAGGCGATGCGCGACGAACATGGCCCGTTCGACCTCTGGGCCCCTATGGGCAATGCTTTCCGGGCGTTCCGCCGCAAGGTCTCCGACTTCCCGGCCGAACCGGCCTTCCTGACCGCCGATTCCGGCGAACTGGCACGCTGGCAGAAGACGCTCGCCGGCATGGGGCCGGGTCTGAAAGTCGGGCTGCTCTGGAAGTCACTGAAGATGACGGCGAAGCGGAAGAAGAATTTCGCGGCCTTCGACCTCTGGGCCCCGATCCTGAAAACGCCGGGCGTGACCTTCGTCAATCTTCAGTATGGCGACGTGGCTGCAGAACTGGAGCAGGCCGAGCGCGATTTCGGCGTCAAAATCCACCAGCCCGAGGGAATAGATCTTAAAGACGAGCTCGACCGGGTTGCCGCCCTTGGCAAGGCGCTCGATTTCACGATTGGTCCCATGAACGCGACGATCAACTTGACTTGCGCGGTCGGGGGAGAAGCGTGGGTGACGGCATCGCACCGAGGTAGCTGGACAGCGTTCGGAGAAGATTACTATCCCGGCTACCCCAGTGCGCGGCTCTTCGCCGGTGAGGGATACGGCGACTGGAGAGGCGTCATGAGCCAGGTCGCGACGGCGCTTACCGAGCGGGTCAAAGCGGCCAAGGCAGCCTGACACACGGCTTTACGCCCCGGCTCACCGCCTTATTCTGGCCGGCCAGACGGACCCCGGACAGGAAGGCATCCCAACCCGATGAAATTTGAAGGTACCGACAGCTATGTCGCCGATGGCGAACTGCGCGCGGCGGTCAATGCCGCCATCGCGCTGGAACGCCCGCTGCTGATCAAGGGCGAGCCGGGCACCGGCAAGACCGAGCTGGCCCACCAGGTCGCCCGCGCCATTGGCGCGCCGCTGATCGAATGGCACGTCAAGTCAACGACCAAGGCCCAACAGGGTCTCTACGAGTATGACGCTGTGGCACGCCTGCGCGACAGCCAGCTGGGTGAGGAGCGCGTCCACGACATCACCAACTATATCCGTAAGGGCAAGCTGTGGGAGGCGTTCACGGCCGACGAACGCCCCATTCTTCTCATCGACGAGATCGACAAGGCCGATATCGAGTTTCCAAACGACCTCCTCCTGGAACTCGACCGGATGGAATTCCACGTCTACGAGACCGGCGAGACGGTCAAGGCCGCCAAACGCCCCATCGTTATCATCACGTCGAACAATGAGAAGGAATTGCCCGACGCCTTCCTGCGCCGGTGTTTCTTCCACTACATCGCCTTCCCCGACGAGGCGACGATGCGCGAAATCGTCGAGGTCCATTTCCCCAAGCTGAAAAGCCGCCTGCTCGCCGAAGCCCTGAAGTTGTTCTACGAGATCCGCGACGTGCCGGGTCTCAAGAAAAAGCCCTCGACCTCGGAACTGCTCGACTGGCTGAAGCTGCTGCTGGTGGAAGACATCGACCCTGCCCTTCTGGCCGAGCGGGACCCGCGCAAGCTGATCCCGCCGCTCCACGGTGCGCTTCTGAAGAACGAGCAGGACGTGATGCTGTTTGAAAAACTCGCCTTCATGGCGCGGCGCAATTCCGGCCCCGGCGGCCCGCAGGGACCGGGCGCGGCTTAGGCGCGTCAAACGTGACAACGGGGATTTTCGCGACTAGATATTTTGACGAGCCAGGGAGACGGCGATGATTCAGCGCGGCTAAACGCGCCTAGAGACGGGGCAACCCGAAGGCGCGATTTCAATTCTCAATTGAAACCTCCTTCACTGGAAAGGACGTCCCGTGCCGTCTTCACAATCGCAATCGCTCGACCCGCAAACGCTCCACCCCCTGCCCCACGCCCCGTCCATCGTTTTCCTCAAACCCTTGCTGGAAAACGAGCCGAAAATGTCGGCCGGGGACTACAGCTATTTCCACTCCTTCGAGGACCCGGAGGACTTCCGGTCGAACGTGAAATACGCGTTCGATTTCATCGACGACCGGCTGGAGATCGGGAAATTCTGCTCGGTCGCCCACGGGGCGAGCTTTGTCCTGAATGGCGGCAATCACTTTGCCGACCGGCTGTCGAGCTTCCCCTTCCCGATTTTTGGCGAGGCGTTCGGGGGGCCCGACCCCGGCCCGTGGCCGAACAAGGGCGGCATCACGATTGGCCATGATGTCTGGGTCGGCTGGGACGCGACCATCCTGCCCGGTGTCACGGTCGGGCATGGCGCGATTATCGCGGCCAAGTCCGTCGTCGCGTCGGACGTGCCGCCCTATGCGATCATCGCGGGCAATCCGGGCAAAGTGGCCAAATACCGCCTGCCCGAGGCCGACATCGCCGCCATGCTGGACCTGGCCTGGTGGGACTGGCCGGTCGAGCGCATCGCGCAGGCCTCCGATGCACTGATGAAGGCCGATGTTCAGGCGCTCTCCATGTTCGCGCCGGGCTGACCGGTTTAGGCTGGCCGGCATGACCAAGATGCTGCGCGCCATACCCGTCCTGCCATCCACGAATGTCGCCGAGAGCCTGGCCTTTGTGCGCGACACGCTCGGCTTCAAATGCTGGACCTGGGATGATCCGCCGACCTATGGCGGGGCGGCGCTGGACGGCGCGGAGCTGCACTTCTCCTCGACCGACCGCAAGGAGATCTGCGCGTGGACGTCCTGCCGGGTTGATGTCGACGACGTGCAGGCGATCTATGAGCGGGCCAAGGCGGCCGGGGTCGTTCATCCCAATGGCGATCTCGGCGACAAGCCCTGGGGCTATCGCGAATTTGCGGTCCTCGACCCCGCCGGGATCCTGATCACCTTCGGTCAGGATATCGACGAAAAAGACTGAGCCCGGAACTGGCGCGCCCGTCGGGCGTTTCCCTCGCGAACCCTCCCCCAACGCGAAGGACGCGACCCCATGAGCAATATTTTCGAGCGCATCAAGCAAGACCATGACAAGGCCCGCGAACTGATCAGCCAGATCGAGGATACAACCGACCGCGCGGCCAAGAAGCGCCAGGAATTGTTCGACAAGTTCAAGATCGACCTCTGGGCCCACAACAAGGTCGAGGAAGCGACCTTCTATTCCCGCCTGGAGTCCAAGGGGGACGAGGACGAGTCCCTGGAAGCAAAGAACGAACACCACATGGTGAATTCACTTCTCGAGGAACTCGACACCATGCCCAAGGCCAACAAAGAGTGGGGCCAGAAATTCCATGCCCTGGCTGAATTGCTCGAACACCACATGGACGAGGAGGAAGACGAATTCTTCGAACTCGCCCGCAAGGACCTGACCGAGGAGGAAGCGGAAGACCTGGGCCGGCGCTTCGACGCCCGCAAAAAGGTCGTGATGCCGGCGCTGACGCCGGTCGACTGAATCCAATCAGGTCATGCTTGACGAAACCGTCAGATGGGCGGCGGCGATCTCCGGGATTGTCGCCGCCCTCATGATCGCCGGCCGGTTCGGCGGACGGATTACCGGCTGGGGATTCGCGCTTTTCACCCTCTCCTCAATTGCCTGGATCACGGCGGGATGGCTCGACGACACCTGGAGCCTGATGGTCCAGAACCTGGTTCTCTTCGGCATCAACCTGCTCGGGGTCTGGCGCTGGCTGATCAAGCATGAGGGCTAGCAGATCCACACGCGAATTCCGCTGGTGTACGACCCGGCCGTATGCTGAATTGCCGGGGCTTTACCTTGCAGGAGCCAAACCATGCTCGTGGGGCTGATAGCGGTCGCGCAGCTGTTCAATTGTTCCGATTTCTCGACAGACCAGATCGCCCATCCAGGCCAGCTCGCGGCCGCACGCGACGCCCTGGCCGAACACTATGGTGCCGCCAACGGCCCGGAGACGCGCAATGCGGATTGCCTGGCCCGGGCCGCCTATGACAGCGCGCGCACGGACCTCGAACGCGCCGCTGCGCTTCAGGTCCGCATGCAGGTCGCCATCCGGCTCGACGACTGGCTGACACTGGCCGGGATCGTGGAGGAAGGCCTGGCCTTGACCGCTGGCTCATCACCCGAAGCAGCCGCCCTGCGCCAGCAATTCCATACCGGGGCCAGCTTCCTTGCCAGGGCGACCGGCGATGAAAGCCTCGCCCGGCGCGCAGCAGACGAGGCACTTCATGCCTCAGCCCTCGCCGAACCCGACAGTTGGGACATTTACGAGCACGCTTATCTGCATCGGGCGACAGGGCTGGTGTGCGCCTCGACCGGCACGGCCCGTCTCGTCTCACTGGAATCGCCCTTCCCCCATCATGTCCGGTGCGACTACCGGATGGATGATCGCGTTCATCTGCGTACCGAAGCCCTTGTTGACAGCGACAGCAATCCCGACGCAGAGGACAATCTTCTCAGCTGGCGGCTGACGGGCGAAGCAACAGACGGTCCCTATACCGCGCAGATCGGTGGCTTGCCGGTCCGGTTCCGGACCTATCCGGATTTCTATCCTAATGCCCCGGTCAGTGTGCGCAGCGGACGCGCCGGCGCGACGGTCTTCGCCATCATCGCCGAGCCGGAGACACCGCCGGATGATACCACCCAGTCCGCGATCAGCGATTTCGCACGCCACTTAGTCGAAGGATTGATCGCCGGCCACACGCCCGCCGGACCGGATCCGGACGTTCACGCCTTCGCCCTGCAAGCGGCCCATGACCGGTATCGGGACGCGCTGCGTGGCGTCTCGCCCGGCCTCGCCCTGCGTCAGGCCAGCGGATTTGCCCGTGTCGCGGCGGAGACTGCGCCAGACGCGGACGGCCGCCTGGCGGCCGAGCAGATCGCGGCGGATATTGCCGCCTTCACCGAAAGGGAATCCGGCCAGGGTGAGGGGCTGCCCCCGCGGGATTGAATGACACGGCTGCGGGGCTAGTCTGAACCAAAGGACCAAGCCCCATGCTCCACCGCTTCTTCTCCACCCTGCGCGACGCGAAAATCCCGGTCACGACCCGGGAATACCTGACCCTGCTCGAGGCGCTGGAAAAGGGCGCGGTGGCCCCCGACATCGACCATTTCTACTCGGTGAGCCGGACGATTCTCGTGAAGGACGAGCGCGACTTCGACAAGTTCGACGCAGTCTTCGGCCACGTTTTCCAGGGCGTTGAAGCCCTCACTGCCCTCTTCGAAGAGAAGGACATCCCCGAGGAGTGGCTGCGCGCGGCGATGGAAGCCCTGTTAAGCCCGGAAGAAATGGCGGCGATGGAAGCGCTGCCCTTCGAAGAACTGATGGAGACGCTGAAGCAGCGCCTCGAGGAGCAGGAGAAACGTCACGAGGGCGGCAAGAAATGGATCGGGACCGGCGGCACCTCGCCCTTCGGGCATTCGGGCTACAACCCGGCCGGCGTGCGTATTGGCGGACAGTCACGCAACAGGCGCGCGGTGAAAGTGTGGGAACAGCGCCGCTACAAGGACCTCGACGGAGACCGCCAGCTCGGAACCCGCAATCTGAAGGTCGCGCTGCGCCGCCTGCGCAAATTCGCCCGCGACAGCGCGCACGAGGAGCTCGACCTCTCCGGCACGATCAGCGCCACGGCGCGCCAGGGCTGGCTCGACGTGCAGATGCGCAAGGAAAAGCGCAACGCCATCAAGGTGCTCGCGCTCTTCGACGTTGGCGGATCAATGGACCCTTATGTGCGGACCTGTGAAGAGCTGTTCTCGGCGGCCCGCTCGACCTTCAAGAATCTCGACTATTTCTACTTTCACAACTGCGTCTACGAGGGCGTGTGGAAGTCAAACCTGCGCCGCCGGGCCGAGACCGTGCCGACGATGGACCTGCTGCACAAATACCCGCGCGACTGGAAAATTGTGCTCGTCGGCGATGCGGCGATGGCCCCTTACGAAATCACCCATGCCGGCGGCTCGGTGGAGGGCTGGAATGAGGAGGCCGGCTCGGTCTGGCTCAAACGCCTCGTCGAAGCCTACCCCTCGCTCGTCTGGCTTAATCCCGAACCGGAAAAATGGTGGGACAATACCTACTCGATCCGCCTTATCCGCGAGATCATCGGCCCGCACCGCATGTTCCCGCTGACGCTCGACGGTGTCGACGCGGCGATGAAGGAGCTGGGTCGGTAGGCCGGCGGCGTTGGCGTCCGCCGGCCCTGCCCAGCCAGGCTACTGGCGCGCCAGCATGAAGGAGTCGATCATCGACTCGTCGCCGAAAACGACGCCGATCACTTCGGTTTCATGACCTCCGATGGTCTCGGTCACGACCGCCGCGTGACCGGTATAGACCCCTGCCAGCAGGCAGCCCCCGCCCGACAGCGTCAGGGAAACCGTCATCAGGTTGAAGCCGGCCTGGGGCTGGGACAGTGTTCCGTCCACTTGGCAGAGCAGGCCCGGCAGGCTGACCGTCAGGCCGCCCGCAGCGGTCAGCGCGACATTGCCCAGATCGGCAGGCTCCGCATTGCCGTCGCGGTAGAGGAAGTCATACTGATCCGCCAGATCGGCAAGCGTCACCGTCCGCAGCGAATCCGGGCTGTAGACCGCCCGGATCCGGCGGCGCAGCGTGGCGTGCGGCTCGACCGTGGCGCGCAGACCGGTGCGGTGGCTCCAGACGCCAGAGACCGGGTAGGGCGGGATCTCGCCCGTCTCGATGTCGAACGCTTCGACGAGGCTGCCCTGCAGCGCCGGTTGCGGCAGCGCAGCGGCGTCGGCAGTGATCATGCCCTGCAATCCGTAATCCCCGGCATAGGTCTCGTAACGGACGCGGTCGGCATCCCCGGACACACCCCCCTGCGGGTCGATCGCGAGCCGGCCGACAATCCGGTCGCCATGGTCCAGACCGTTGCCATCGACAACCAGAGTCCACAGCCCGGCAGGCATTTGCCCGGCGGCCGGATCAGCCTGCGGACCAGGGAAGGTCGCTGCGACACTGGTTCGCCCGCGCACAACATGCTCGGCATCGGAAAACACGACATCGGTCCGCAGAACGTCGGCATACAGCGGGATACCCGCCCCGAGACCGATCGCCCGGACGACGAAGAAGGCCGGCTCGCTGCCCATGGTCACGGTCACGCTGGACGCCCGCGGGCCAAGGCATTGCGACTGGGCATCGGTCTGGCAGATGTCGTACCGCACCGGCATGTCCAGCAGCCCCGATACCGGCCGCACCGTGACCGGAGCCGGACCGGCGCCGATATTGACCGCCGACACGGTGAACGCGGCAAAACCGTCAGGCGCATTACCCCGCGCCACGCCGTCCCCGGAGAGGGTCGCGGCAACGGCGATGATGTCCGGCGCAAAGGCACGGCTCGAGAGTTCGAATGTCGTGACGCCGCGGACATAGGCCCCTCGCACACCGTCATCACACAGGAAGTCGATAATCACGGGCAGCGAGTCAAAGGACTGGGACGGCGTCAGGCTGAACAGGTAGTTCTGCGTTGAACCGGGCGCGATGTCCGCTGGCGTGTTCGCTGTCCCCGTCAGCGCATTGGCCGGACTGGTCGTCTGGTAGGCCAAGGCGACAGGCAGTGAACCGTCCATCAGCGCCGGTCGGCAACCGGTTGCCATCTGACTGCCGGAATTGACGATGGACGCGAAGGCGGTTGCCGGTTGGCCTACCGTGGTGGTGCGGGCCGTTGGCAGAATGGCCGCCGAAATCGACGTCTGGGCCTGGGCCTGGGCCGAAAGCGCCACGATCATGGCGAAAACGGCTGAGTACAGTGATGCGCGCATATAAGCTCCTTGCAGCGATTAACCGGAGCGCCCTTCACTATACTTCGATTTTTGAGTCAATCGGGATTCTGGCGAGTCTATTGAAAATGTAATGTATATAAACCAGCGATGAACGCGGGATGTGCATTGAATTTATTTTTGGCCGCGCTCGCGCCCTGTCCCAGTATTTTTTAGCAATGCTAAATATTGCATGACCCCAGACATCGCCGCCAAACAATGCCGGCCAGTCATCCCGGCCGCGGATGGGGCTTCCGAGCAAAACGAATTCAAGATCAGCATTGGGCGGTGCCGGAGGGACCACCTGGAGTCATGTTTGGAGTCGGCCTACAAGACAATGGCGCTGTCAGGCTGCTGCCAAGGAGGCCGAGCCAAGGACTGGTCAACAACTCAGCCGACAGACCGGTCTTGTCATGGAAACTGGGCATCCGGGACGAGGGCGATCTGAACGATGGCGTTCTGGTTCCCGAATATCATCGCCAGGCCATTGGTAATGCCATTGTCGGGATCATCCATCTGGGCGGCATGACCGCTATACATTGACGCAAACTGGCAAGCCCCGGTCAGGGTCATGTTGACGAAGAAGATGTTCTTGCCGGCCTGAACCTGGGTCATGTCTCCTGTTGCCTGACAGATATTGGCGCTCTGGTCGCTGACCGTGCCGGACAACTGGCCTTGCGCATCAATCGTGATGTCACCGATATCGCGCGGAGTTCCGCCGTCTTCATCAACCAGATCATAGGTTCCCGCGATCCCGGCCTGGGTCACCGCCCGGTCGGTCAGCTGGTCATAGACAGCCCGGATACGCCGTGTCTGGTTATTCGCCAGCTGTGGCCCTGACAGGTCTGGTCCGTCGGTGGCGGGGACCGTCAGATTGCCTCGCACGACGGTCTGCGGACCCCATATCCCGTTGAAGTCATAGCTGACGGCGGGGTTATTGTCGTTGATGTCGAAGACCGATCCGGTGAAGGTGGGCGGCGTGGCACCGCTGTCCGCACCAACCTCGCCAAAGAAGCCGTATTCAGATCCGTTGGCCCCCAGTATCTCGACATTGGCAAACGCTGTCAGTCCGCCACCGCCATCAATGACGATCATGCCTTCACCGATCTCGCCGAAACCTGCGGCCGGTCCACTGACGTCCATATTCCAGATGCCAACCGGCATGGTGTCGTTCTGGCCGACGCTGGGGCCGGTCACGATTGCGGCAACGCTGGTCCGGCCGCGCTGGGTCTCGTCCTGACTTTCAAAGACGACATTGACCCGGACGATATCGGGAAAGAAGGGCACGCCCGCCCCCTGCCCCAGAGCCCGCACGACAAAGTATGAGGGCTGGTCGCCGATTTGCGCGCTGACACTGGTGCCGCGCGGCCCGATGCACTGGCTGAGATTATTGGCCTCGCAGATATCGTAGAGCAGAGGCAGGTCGAGCCCGCCTGCTTCGGGATAGACGCGGATGGTTGCCTGGTTGTTTCCGGCTGAGGGGCTGGACAGGTCCCCGGCAGGCGGGTCACCGGATCCGATATTCACGGCCGATACGGCAAACGGGATGAAGCCATTGGGGGTCGTGATGCGGGCGACGCCGTCACCGGAAATCGTCGAGGCAATGGCCAGGATGTCGGGCGAATTGGGATCAGATGACAGAATGAAATCCGTCAGCCCGGGGCGGTAGGTGCCCCGCACGCCGTTGTCGCAGACAAAATCGATCACCGCCGCCTGGCCGCTGAAGACCGAGTTCGGCGTCAGCGAAAACAGGTAGTTCTGCGTCTCTCCGGCAGGGATGTTGGCAGGAGTATTCGGCGTCCCTGACAGTGCATTCGCCGGCGTGGTGGTCTGATAGCTGAAGGCCGCATCGACGGCACCGGGTCCGCAATTGAAGCATTCCGGGCGGCAGTTGTCGGCCTGGGCGTCGCCGCCATTGGCGATGGCCGCAAACGCCGTCGCCGGTGTTCCAACGCCCGTTGATCGTGCCGAAGGCAGTATCGAGCCGGAAATGCTCGCCTGGGCATGAACTGTAGCCGGAGCCGCAAACAGAATTGCAGCCGCAATGAGTGCAGAACGCATGATGTCAAATCCCCCACAAGCTTTCGGCCACTCTAACTTACGATAGCAAAATGACAATCCAGAGACAGCCGCGGACCAGCATTGTACAGGGGCGTTGCGGCTATTCGTTGGTCCGGACCGCCACGCTTGTTCCGCCCCGGCTGACATTGCCCCCGTCCTGGAACAGCAGGAAGATGCGATAGCGTTCCGGTGCAAACTGGATCGGTCCCCGCGCCCGCAACCGGACCGCGAAGGTCTTGATCTCATTGGCTCCGAACGTCACCGGCAGACGGTTCAGACGATCCGTAACGCACTGCCCCGTGGCGGGATTGGTCTCGCAGATATCGGCTTCGATGGGCAGGCTGACCGGGCCGAGATCAGCCCGTACGATCACGTCACCCGCCGCGCCGATATTGACCGCCGAAACCGCGAAAACGCCGCGCCCGCCATTGCTGGGCAGATCCGTGACACCGGGTGTACCCAGCGTCGCCGCCACCGAGACGATATCCGGGGTCGCCGTCGGCCCGCTGGAGATCAGCGCCGAATTCACACCTGCACCGCGCGGGGACGGATCGGAATTGGCACAATCGGCGACCACGAAATTCTCGGACCCTGACACCGTGCCGGCAAAGGCCGCCGAAAACACGAAGGTCGAGAAGGCGCCCGGTCCGGTCGTGAATGTCGGATTGTCACCGCCCAGAGGCGTATTCGTGGCCGGGTCGGTCGCACGGTAGCTGAACGTCGCCGGACTGGCATTGCCCGCACTGTCCTGAAGCGCGAGCGTGCAGCCGGTCGCGGTGTCGGTTCCGGAATTGATCACCGTCGCGAACGCTGTCGCGGCCGCGCCGCCCGATACCGAGCGCGCATAGGGCAGAACGGCGGCGGCAAGCCGGGCGGACGGCGTATCACGATCCTCGACTGTGACTGTCCAGCTTTGTTCGTGAACGAGGTCCGTGCCCGGATCATTGCGGACAAGCGCCGTGTCGTCGCGCAATGTCGCCGTCACGGTGTGTTGTCCCGGCCCAAAGGCGGACGCGATGAAGGCGTAACGGGTCCCGTCAGCAAAGAAGCCGATACCGTCGGCGGATGGACCTTCGACCCCGCTGTCAGCGGCGGCCGGTGCCTGGACTACCTGCCCATTGACCCGCCAGGTCAAGCCAAAGGCGGTCCCGGTTATGGTCTTCGGGATGGCGGTGAAGCGGATACGCCCGTCACGCGGTACCGAGACCGCGCCGGCAGGCGGATTGACCGCATCGAACCCCGAGGCCGTGCGGTGGAAGACGCGCACGAACTGCTCGGAATTGATCGGGTCCATCGGCCGGTTCAGTGACCGCATCAGCGAGTCATAGGTCGGCCGCCACACGCCGGTGGAGCAATAGTGCCCGCCCTCATACATGCCCGGCACGCTGGGCGTCGTGCCCGTGGTCGGCACCGGTGTTCCGGCATCGATCCACATCGTCCAGGGGCTGGCCGCGCGCGTCGACTGGGCGCTGGTGTTGATCTCGCCCGGCGGACCGTAAAGGCCGGGCTGCTGGGCGCAGATATTGGCGTCCTCGTATTCATCGTTCAGCGAGGCATAGCTGTGGCCGATCTCGTGCTCGAACACGCTGCCCGCCGCCGGGTGCAGGGTCGTCGTGGCGAAGTACCCGCCCCCGCCGCCATAGGTCTGCGAATTGGCAACGATCAGCCGGATATGAAAGTTGATGTCCGGGTCGGCGGCAGTCAGCGCAGCGGATCCGCGCGCATTGTCCGCGCACAACAGCCTGTCGATCGAGAAACACCCCAGGACGGATCGCAAGACGGTGTCAACGGTCGTGGACGGGGTGCTGACACCGCTTTCGTTCGAGACCAGTTCCAGGCGGTAGACATTGATGTAGTCGGCATAGCGCACATAGGGCGAGGACCCGAGCAGCAGGTCGCGGAATGTGTCCGCCGCAGTCCGGAAACTGTCCATCTCACCAGCCGTAAAACCGTCGGCCATGATGACGTAGTTGATCCGCGTATCGGGATCACCGGTGAGATGTATGGGCACCAGCGTCTGTGCCGACGCCGCTGGGACCGCGAGCGCCAGGGCAGCCAGGCTCGCGAGCGCGCGGATCATTGCGCGTCCTCCGCCTCGCTGATCCGGAAATCGCCCAGCCGGCGGCGGCCGTCCGGCTCTTCGGGAACGTCCAGCCGGTCATAAACGACAACGCGCTCGGCCTCGGCAGGCAGGGCAACGAGGATATCGAGCACCTGGGTATCATCGACAAAGGACCGGTTCGAGCCGGTCTCGTGGCTGCCGTCCGGATTCCAGCCCTCATAGCGGACGAAACGCGGATCTCGGACAAACACCGTGGCGATCACAGCGCCGTCAGCCGCGAGCGCATCAACGCGGACCACCTCACCCGGCCAGCCGGTCGGCCCGTCCAAAACCGGATCGGGACGTGCCGAATCCCGGAAGGGTTCAGCGGTCGCGCCGTCATTGGATATCTCGATCAGCACATTGCGCAGGCGCGGCTCTTCCGGACCATCATGGGCGACACGGAGGAAGACCGGGTCGGCACGCAGCGCGCGGGCTGCCGCCTCATCACCGTCCAGCAGGACCACGCCCCCGGCGGGGTCCGCGCCGCGGATATCGGCGGTCACACCGCGCAGGGTCGCATGGACGTGATCGACGAGCGCCGCTTCTGTCGCAAACCGTCCGGGTTCGACCTCGACCCGGATCGGGTCCGCGGCAGTGGAAGTGCTGGCAAGGCTCCCGGCCAGCAAGCCCAGTACCGCTCCTGTCTTTATCCCGCGTGCCATGTGTTCCCCCCATTCGCGTATTGGTGGCAATCATTGGACCGCGAGGCGCGCCCGCGCGTCAATGCAAAGGGGGAAATTCCTTAATTTAATCCGCGGGCCTGGCGCGGGCCCGCAGCCAGGCGGCAATCGCCCATGCGGCGGCATCATCGCGAACCCGGCGCTGGGCCTTGACCGGATCGAGCCAGACCAGCTCGTGGTCGTCCTCGGCCTTGCCTTCGGGCGCTTTCTTGCGAATCTCGACCTCGAAATAGCTCGACCGGTTGAAGCGCCGGTCGCCATCGGGTTTGACCAGGTACTGCCGTGTGCGGGCGACCAGTTCGCCGACCTTGATCTTGAGGCCGGTCTCCTCGGCATATTCGCGTATAAGGGCGCGCTTGATGGTCTCGCCCTTCTCCTGCATGCCGCCCGGCAAGTCCCAGCGCACATAGCTGGGGCGGGTGATCTTCACACAGGCGATCTGCCCGTCCTCATTGGCCGCGATGCCGAACGCACACGGGCGTTTCGTATACGGCTTTCCGGGCAGTTTCTTGCCGAAAGTCGGGGCCGGCAGCTTGGTCATCGGCTCAGGGTTCGCTGCCGGGCGCGAGCGTGACCGGCAGGCCGTCGAGATCGGGACGCATCAGGATCTGGCAGGACAGGCGTGAATTGCCCATCACCTCGAAGGCTTCGTCGAGACGGTCTTCCTCCTCCTCGTTGGGAGGTGCCAGTTTCGGTAACCAGGCTGGATCAACATAGACGTGACAGGTCGCGCAGGCCGCCGCACCGCCGCACTCGGCCTTGATGGGCAGGCCGTGGTCGCGAATGATCTCCATCACCCGCCAACCATCCAGCGCCGCGAGCTTGTGGGTTTCACCCTCGCGGGTGGTGACGATCAGGGTGCGTTCCTCGCCCACGGGATCAGGCCTCGACCATCAGATCGTCCCCAATGGGATCAAGCCCGAGCTCGCGTTCCACCCGGTGCACCCAGGCCCGGACGGCGGGAAATTCGTCGAGGTCAAATCCAGCCTCCGGCGCGGTCCGCGTATAGGCCACAAGTGCCAGGTCGGCGAGCGTCAGCCCCTCTCCGACGAAGAATTCCCGCGCCATCAGCCGCATTTCCATGACGCCCAACGCCCGGCGGCCCTTGTTCATCAGATAGGGATCGATTTCCGATTCCGGCTTCTTCAGGATCACCTTCTGGAACCGGCGCACGGCAATGGCCGGTTCGTGACTATACTGCTCCCAGAACATCCATTCGAGCATCTTGGCCCGGTCGAACGCGTCTTCGGGGATCAGGTCGGAGCCTTCGGCCAGATAGAGCATGATCGCCCCGGACTGGGCCAGGACACGCCCGTCCTCGCGCACCAGACACGGCACCTGGCCTGCCGGGTTGATCGCCAGAAAATCAGCCGTCCGGGTAAAGCCCGACGTGATGTCGACCTCGATCCAGTCGAAATCCACACCCATGCGCTCGGCGACCCAGCGTACTTTCTGGCAGTTTCCGCTTCGGCTATCCCCATACACGGTTACGGACATGAATCACTCCATCGCGTTGCAAGCGGGAGCCTAGCGCCCGTTTACTTCACGCCCAACCGTTTCTGGAGTTCGCTGGACGAGGTCGTGTACTGGAAGCGCAGTTTCGCGTCCGGGCGGCAGATGCGGAAAGCGGCCTGCGCCATCAACGCGGCTTCGTGGAAGCCCGACAGGATCAGTTTCAGCTTGCCGGGATACCAGTTGATGTCACCCACCGCGAAAATGCCGGACGTGGAGGTCTCGAACTTCTCGGTATCCACCGGGATCAGGTTTTCATGCAGGTTGAGGCCGAATTCCGCGACCGGGCCCAGCTTCATCGTGAGGCCGTAGAACGCCAGCAGCGCATCAGCTTCGAGAACATCTTCACCGGTGTCGCTGCGCAGGCGCACGCCGGTCAGCTGTCCATCCCCGCCTTCCAGACCGGCGATCTGGCCGACACGGAACTCCATCTCGCCGGCCTCGACCCGGGCCAGCATCTTGTTGACGCTATCCGGCGCAGCGCGGAATTCCGGGCGGCGGTGAATCAATGTCACCGACTTTGCAACCGGCAACAGGTTCAGCGTCCAGTCGAGGGCCGAGTCTCCGCCCCCGGCAATGACGAGGCGCTTGTCGCGGAACGCCTCCATCTTGCGCACGGCATAAAAGACCGACTGGTCTTCATAGGCCTCGATACCGGGAATCGGCGGCTTTTTCGGCTGGAAGGATCCGCCACCCGCCGAAATCACCACGACCGGGGCGATCAGCACCGTGCCGGCATCGGTGGTCAACTGCCAGCGGTCATCGGCGCGCTTTTCCAGCGCGACGGCCATTTGCGACAGGTGAAAGACCGGGTCGAAGGGCGCAATCTGCTCTATCAGCCGGTCGGTCAGTTCCTGGCCGGTGACCACGGGAAGCGCGGGAATGTCGTAGATCGGCTTTTCCGGGTAGAGCTCGGCGCACTGCCCGCCCGGGCGGTCGAGGATGTCCACCAGGTGTGTCTTCAGGTCGAGCAGTCCCAGTTCGAACACATTGAACAGGCCGCACGGCCCCGCGCCGACGACGATGACATCGGTTTCATGGGTCGCGCCGGGCTCGGCGATTTGGGGCTCGGTGGGCATGGGGATGGTCCGTCCGGCAGTCGGCAATGACAGGTCTGCGGCGCACTGCCGCTTTCGGCCCGGCGCGCGGTCCGCATATAAGGGAGGAATGCCGCCTGCTCCACCCCCATGGCCCAAAGGACTTCAGATGCATTATGACGCACCGGCCGCGCCCGAGGACTGCACCACGATGGCGGACGTCCGCGCCGGGGTCGACGCACTCGACCGCCAGCTCGTCGAGCTGATCGCGGAACGCGCGCGCTACATGGAAGCGGCAGCCCGCATCAAGCCCTCGCGCGACGTCGTTCGGGACGAAGCCCGGATCGAGGATGTCCTGACCAAGGTGTGCGCCAGCGCCGACGCGGCGGGCCTGTCACGGTCCATTGCCGAGCCGGTCTGGCGCGAGCTGGTTGAACGCTCGATCGCCTATGAGTTTGAAGTCTGGGATGCGACGCGCGGCTAGGCGTTCAGAGTCGCCTCGATCGCGGCAAAAGCGTCCTCGCAGGCGCGGCGGACGTCGGCGCAGGCAGCCGGCCAGCTGACCGGCCCGGCCTCTTCGGCGCGCTGACACGCCTCGCCCAGGGCAAACGCCCCGACACCCCGTGCCGCGCCTTTCAGCGTGTGGGCTGCCGCCTTCCAGGCTACGGGATCCTCAGCAGCCTCCATGGCCGCCAGACACCGGTCCGCCTGTTCCCGCAGCAGTCCGGCAAGCTCGGCTTCGAGCGCGCTATCCCCGCCGGTATACTGGGCCAGGTGGGCCGTGTCGAAGACGGGCGCGGGCCGGGATTGAAGAGACTCGCTCATGCGATTCCCGTAGCATCCATGCGTTACGAGAATCCTTATCGGCGCTGCAGCCGGCCGCCCGTTTCCGATGTCTCAACTTTTCCCGTGCCCGGCGTATCCCGCTCCAGGTCCGATTTCACATTGGCCAGCACATCAACCGCACGCGCGGCGTGGGGCCCAATCCACCGGTCGTGGATGTCCTTGATCGGCAAGGCATTGAGATAATTCCAGCGCTTACGCCCCTGCCGTCTGACAATGACCAGCCCAGCCGCCTCCAGCACGCCGAGATGCTGCATCACCGCATAGCGGCTGAGATCGGGAAACAGGCGGCACAGCGCTCCGGTCGTTTGCGGATCATCCCGCAGGCTGTCGAGAATATCCCGCCGGACATCGGACGCCAGCGCCTTGAATATCCTGTCGTTTTCTTCGCGTCTTGACATGTTATATTTTTATAACATTATTGATCGCGAGGCAAGGAGGTGTGTCATGGATCTGAAGTTTTCCGTGTCGGGCCGGATTTCGCGTCCGGTTGACGAGGTGTTCGAGGCCGTGGCCGACCCGGCCAAGCTGTCGGGCTATTTCACCACGGGCGGTGCCAAGGGGCGTCTCGAGACCGGCGCGACCGTAATGTGGGAATTCCACGATTATCCCGGCGCGTTTCCGGTGAAGATCATCGAGGTCGAGCCGAACCGGAAAATCATCCTGGAATGGCAGGCCAACGACACCGATCCGGTTGATCCGTCGGATGGCCCCTCACCTTATGATACGACCGTGACGCTGACATTCGAGCCGATCGATGAGGGCCGCCGCACGCTCGTCACGATCGCCGAAGAAGGCTGGCGGCCGACCGAAGCCGGCCGAAAATCCTCTTACGGGAATTGCATGGGCTGGTCGCAAATGCTGTGCGCCATGAAGGCGTGGGTGGAACACGGCCTCAACATCCGTGAAGGCATGTACAAGTAGCGTCCTGCCCTCTTGCTTTTGCGGAATTCAGGCGTATGTTCCGCCACCCTTCGCTTGAAGCGAAGCCGGATCACATCCGATATCCGGGGCGCCTATAGCTCAGTTGGTAGAGCAGCTGACTCTTAATCAGCGGGTCCAAGGTTCGAATCCTTGTGGGCGCACCAATTTCCAGCGAATACCTGAAAAATCCCGTAATCCCGCAACCAGATGGAACGGGCGTTCACGGGCTGGACCCGATTTCCCTCGCTTTCCCGAGCAGGTTGCGCCAGTTTTTCTTGCACTCAATGACACGATTGGTCACGAATGGATGATCCGGGCGGGACCTGCATGCGTATATGCTGGCAACCGCCGCTGCCTGGGAAATCTGCTTGATCGATTCGCTCCTGCTCGAAGCTTTCCGCCTCGCGCCTCTGCCCTTCGTCCTGTTGGATCACGACCAGCGCATTGTCTGGATGAACCAGGCCTATCTTGATGTCACCGGACGCGACCCTGGGGACATTCGTGGCCAACGCCTGATGGAGGCCTTTCCGTCCGAACCCGGATCGGAACCGCACACGTTGTTGAGCGGTTCGCTGGCGCGCGTGCTGGAGACGGGCGAACCGGATCTGATCCCGCTCATCCCCTATGCCATTCCGACCTCCGATGGGCAGATGCAGGAGCGGTTCTGGAAAGCCAGCCATACCCCGATCAAGGACGAAAGCGGCCGGGTTACACACATCCTGCAGCAGACCAATGACATTACCCAGCAGGTCCGGGTCGAACAGGCCGCACGGGAAAGCGAGGCGCGCTTCCAGTCGATGGCACAATCCATGCCCAACCATGTCTGGACAGCCTTGCCGGACGGGCAGCTCGACTGGGTCAATGACCGGGTGCAGGAATACACTGGCCGAGTCGCTGCATCGCTGACCGGCTCGGCCTGGGTCGATGTCATCCATCCCGAGGACCAGGAACGCGCGATTGCTGCCTGGGGCCATTCCATCGAGACCGGGGATCCTTACGAAATCGAGTTCCGCGTCCTGCGCCATGATGGCGCGTTCCAGTGGTTTCTCGTCCGGGCTTCGGCCCTGCGCGACGAGAACGATCAGGTCACGCGCTGGATCGGGACCAATACCGATATCGACGCGCGCTATGCCGCCGAAGCGGCGCTGGCGGAACTCAATGCGACGCTGGAAGACCGTGTCGAGGAACGCAGCCAGGAGCTGCAGGACGCCCAGAACCAGTTGCGTCAGGCCCAGAAAATGGAAGCCATCGGCAATCTGGCCGGCGGTGTCGCCCATGATTTCAACAATATCCTGCAGGTCATCAGCGGCAGCCTGCAGACACTGGAAAGCCGGCTGGATGGTGAGTCCGAACCGGCCCGCCTGTTGAAACAGGCCCGCGACGCCGTCGGACGGGGCAAGGCGCTGGCCGCGCAGATGCTGTCCTTTAGCCGCCGGCAGACGCTTGATCCGAAAGTCGTGGACCTGTCGGTACACATACCGTCTATCGAATCCATGTTACGGACCGCGCTCGGTGAAGGTGTGGAGCTGGATATCAGGACCGGGGCGGACCTATGGAATACGCTCATCGATACCGCAAATGTCGAGAACGCCCTGCTCAATCTTGCCATCAATTCGCGGGATGCCATGAAGGGCCAGGGCACGCTGACGATTTCACTCGCCAACCGGACCGTGCGAGCGAAGGACCGTGCGTCACCCAATGGCCTCGCCCCGGGCGATTACGTCGTCGTGTCGGTGGGAGATACCGGTTGCGGCATTGCGCCTGAATTACTGACCAATGTGTTCGAGCCCTTCTTCACGACCAAGGAAAGCGGACGCGGCACCGGGCTGGGCCTGTCGATGGTCTATGGCTTCGTCAAGCAGTCCAACGGCGACATCGCGATCGAGAGCCGCGTTGGCGAGGGCACACGGATCGACCTCTTCCTGCCCCGGTGCGACCGGCCGGCGGAGATGGACGACACCCCGGCCGCTGAGACCGCTGAAGGCGGCCAGGAAACCATCCTCGTTGTCGAGGATGACGACGCGGTCCTGCAAGTGACGCTCACGCTGCTGCGGGAACTGGGTTACCGCACGCTCGAAGCGCGGGATGCGGATACGGCCATCGCCATTATCGAAAGCGGCCAGCCGCTTGATCTGGTGTTCACCGATGTGGTGATGCCGGGACGGCGCAAGAGCACCGATATCGGTGTTGCCGCCGGAAAGCGGACCCCGCCCCTCCCCGTCCTTTTTACCTCGGGATACTCCCATGACGTGATTTCCCGCGACGGACATCTGGACAAGGGCGTCAATCTTCTGGCGAAGCCCTATGACCGGCGGGAGCTGGCCCTGAAAATCAGGGAGACGCTGGCCCGGTCCGGAGCGACCCCCAAATCTGCCGGCCCCGATGTCACCCTGGAAGGCCTGTCGGTTCTCATTTGCGAAGATGAGCCGATCATCGCCATCGGCATGCAGGCGGCCCTGCAACGGGAAGGGTGCCAGGTGCGCATCGCGCGCAGCGGCAAGGCAGCGTGTGACGCGGCCCGGGAACTCGCCGCCGATCTCGCCATTCTCGACTACAATCTGCCCGACATGAAAGGCGCGGAACTGGCCCTGGCCCTGCGCACGACGGCTGCGAAACTGCCTGTCATTTTTGCGACCGGCGATCCCGGAGCTGTCGAGCGGAATGGCGATGGCGCGACGGCGGTCCTCGCCAAGCCGTTCAGCGATGACGAGTTGCTGCGGGCCATCCGGGCCGTTCTCGCCGAGCGCTGACTACCAGCCCCAGCGGACGCCGGCGCGGGCCCCAACCTCGCCGGTCTCGGCTCCGAAACCGATCCCGCCATTGAGGCTGAAGGTTTCGTTGATCCGCGCCGCGCCGGAGAAGGCGAAAGCGTGGGCGTCGTCGTAGAAGCCCCAGTTGGCGGCCAGCGCGAAGCGCTCGTCACTGTCCAGCCCGCCGACACCGGCCATGGCCAGCGCCATGGCGACACCGTCGCGGTTGACCTTGATCTGGTCAGCCTGGCTCCAGACGGTGGTCTGCAGTTCGGAGAAGTCCATGCGCAGCGTGTTCACATCGTCCTGCAGCGCGACAATGGAATCGGTGTTCGCCGCGATGGCCGCGGTATTGGCCGCCATCGTCCCGGTGATGATGGTGCCGGTGCGGTCGCCATAGCCACCATAACCACCGTAGCCGCCTGTACCGCCCGTCCCGCCGGTCCGGCCCGAGCCGATCCCGCCGCCAATGGCCTGGCCCGGTCCGCCGGTCGCCGGCTCACCGCCATCACCGGTGCCGCTTCCGCCTCCGCCAAGATCGGCATAGTCCTCGCCGGAAGACGCAATCGCCGGCTCGCCCATCAGCTCGGCCCGCAGCGCTGCGAACTCGGCGCGCATGGCCTCGATCTGGGCATTCTGGGCAGTAACCTGGGCCCGCAGGGCAGCCACTTCGGCGTTCTGCACGGTATTGTAGGAGTCCGACGCGTCAGGCGCGGTCATCGCGAAGCTCGACATCGCCATGGATTTGAGATTCCCGGAAAGGTCCGAGACGACGACATAGTCCGCACTGCCCACCTGGTTGGCCGGCGAGACGATGCCCGGCATCGTGTAGAAGCTCGTCGACAGCCCCAGGAGGATCTGGTTGGCAAACGTCGTCTGGGCACCATTGCCGATCGCGACCGAGTTCTCGAATCCGGCCTGGGAAAAGGCCCCAAGCGCCATCGAATTGCGGCCCGAGGCCGCACTGGCGACCCCGAACGCGCTCGACTGGTAACCGGAGGCATTGGCCTGCGCGCCGGCTGCTGTCGCGCTGGTATTGGTCGCTTGGGAGTATCCGCCCAAGGCACTGGCCAAGCTGGCACCCGCCGACGCCTGTGTTCCGATTGCTGCTGCGCCCGTGCCCGTGGCTTCCGACTGAAATCCAAAGGCGAGCGCCTGCGCTCCCGAAGCCGTAGACAGCGCCCCGATGGCCGTGCTGCCCTGCGCAGAGGCTTGGGAATTGCCGCCGATAGCCGTGGCAAAATTTGCACCTGACGCGGCATTGACCCCCACCGAAGTCGCCCTCTGGCCAGAAGCGGCCGCATAGCCTCCCAGCGCCGTGGATTCATAGCCCGTTGCGGCTGCAAACGCCCCGTTTGCCGTCGCCCGGGCATCGGTCGCCGTGGCAGCGACGCCTGTCGCGGTTGTCAAATACCCGCTTGCCGCAGCCTGAGCGCCCAGCGCGGTCGCGCTGGTACCGGACGCAGCCGAATACGACCCGACCGATGTCGACAGCACTGTAGATGCGCTCGACTGGGTACCGACGGCGATGGCGCTCTCTGCTGTTGACGATGCCAGAACCCCCAGGGCAACGGAACTGAGGCCCGATGCCGAGGAATTCGTACCCAGTGCGGTCGAGCTCCTGCCCAGGGCTGAAGAAAAGCTGCCAAGAGACAGCGAGTACGCGCCGGTGGCCTCGGCCTCCGTCCCGACGGCAATCGCGGAAGCCATTGTCGAGACCGAATCGGTGCCCAGCGCAATTGTATTCAGGGCCGTCGCCTCCGAATTCGCACCGATGGCAATGGAGCGGGAGCCAGACGCATCGGAGTCGTTGCCGATGGCCAGTGCTTCGTCCGCAGAGGCCCAGGCATCTTCACCCAGCGCCGTCGCGCCGAGAGCGGTCGCAAGCGCGCTCTCACCGACGGCGGTGGAATTCTCACCTGACGCGACGGAGTCCTGACCCAAAGCCGTGGAGTCATTTCCCGTTGCCCGGGCATTCTCGCCGAGCGCAACGGACTCGTCACCGCTTGCGGTGGCGCTGCCACCGATAGCGGTTGCCAGATCTGCCGTGGCAGCGGATTCCGACCCCACCGATGTCGACCCCAAACCGCTGGCCACGGCACCGGTGCCGTCTCCGTCAAAATCGCCGCCCAATGCGGTCGAACCGTTGGCGACGGCTGCCGCGCCAGCACCAATTGCGACCGAAGCGGCAGAATCCGCAACCGAAAACGCGCCGATAGCCACGGTACGGTCCGCACAAGCCGCTGCACCGGTGCCGAACGCCGCAGAAAAATCACCGCATGCACTGGCTGCATCACCGACGACGACGGCCGCTACACCGCCAGCATAAGAATCAGCGCCGATGGCGATAGCATTGTCGGCATCCACTTCTGCGCCGACGCCATCGTCATCCTGGTCACTGCCAATCGCGATAGAGCTGGTATTGGCAGCGGAAGCGCCTTCGCCCAATGCAATGGCATCTATACCCGCAGCACTGGCCGCAGCGCCGGTGGAATTCACCGCGAGGAAATCTGTTACCGCCTCGATATTGTCGATATCGGTGGCGTTGGCAGACGTCACCGTCAGCAGGTTCGCAATGTCGGTATCATTGGACGCAATGTTGGTCGCATTGGTGCCAATATTGGTCGTGTTGGCCGTCACACTACTCTGCAGGGTGAACAGCTGCCCCCCCGTCACCGCGTCATGTGAGCCCGATGCCAGCGTGCCATCCGCGACGTTGACGATTCGGCGCTCGTTTCCGGTCGAGCCGACCGAAACAGTGTTGGCGACATCGGCGACGGAGTTGGCACCAATGGCGACAGCTCCCGCGGCGCTCGCAATTGTGTCAGTCCCCAGTGCGACGGAGCCGCTGCCTGTCGCCTGTGCACCGTCGCTGTTGGCGTCCCCCCCATCGGCGCCGATGGCGATAGCCCCGCTGGCCGTGGCATCAGACAGATTGCCGAGCGCAAGCGCATTGGAAGCCGACGCCGCCGCGCCGAACCCGGCCGCGATGGAGTTTGCCCCCGCTGCATTGGCGGCAAAACCCACGGCAATCGCATTCAGGCCGCCTGCATCGGCTGAATCGCCCAGCGCTACAGCGAAGCTGCCGTCGACGAGGGCACCGCTGCCGAGAGCCACTCCGGAACTGGCCGAAGCCTCAGCCCCATTGCCCACGGCAATGGAATCGGTTGCGCGAGCGCGCGCATCTTCACCCATGGCAATTGCCGAGTCGCCCGATGCGGCAGCGGATTCACCCAGCGCTATCGCCGAGGCCCCGTTTGCTGTCGTGCCCGCGACCGAGCCATCGCAGACTTCGGCCATACCGATGGCGATGGACCCGTCCATGGTCGCGTCGGCGTCACAGCCAATGGCGATGGATTGCGTCCCTGTCCCGGCAGCCCCCGCCCCGAAGGCGACCGCATCGTTCCCCGATGCCAGGGATCCACGCCCGACTGCAACGGTATCGGTCGCCGTGGCACGGGCGTTCTGGCCCAGCGCCGTGGCCCCGCTGCCAGACGCATTGGCCGCTGCCCCGACCGCTGTAGCAGTCGTGGCTGTTCCCGTCGTAGATCCGACACCGCATTCCGTGGAAGCTATGCCCGAGCCTGTTGCGCAACCCGCGCCCGCTCCGGACGGGCTCGCTACGCCAGCGCCCTTTCCTGATACCTCGACGGTGCCGTTTTCACCCGGGATTTGTGGCATCTGCAGGTTCGCCGATTCGGCTCCAATAGTGGCCTGTGACGCCTCGGCGATGGACAGAATATCGGGCAGCCAATCGAAGAATCCGCCCAATGCTGCCTGCCGCCCGGACGCTTCGCCCGTTGCCAGAACCGCTACAATTGCGCCTGCTGCTGCCGACGCCAGCCAATGGGACCGAAGCATCGCGAATACCCCCTGCACCTGTTTTCGTATGCCCGCTGGCGCTCTGACTCGCAGCACGTCTACGAATCGTTCACCCGCGGTGCGAGGCGATCGCAGCTCGCTTTCCGTTAAGATTGTGCGAAGCCAGCCGCAACCGGCCAGTTCCGGCAGAATGCCGCAGCGGGCTTTCAGGCTTGCCCCGTCCGCCCTCCTGCTCTACGGGGACGCCCGCCGCAGCCGCCAAAGAGTGACACCGCCATGAATATCGACGCCATCTCCGTGGGCATTAATCCGCCCGACGATTTCAACATGATCGTCGAGGTTCCGCTCGGCGGCGATCCGGTCAAGTACGAGATGGACAAGGCCTCCGGCGCGGTCTTTGTCGACCGCTTCCTGCACACGCCGATGCGCTATCCGTGCAATTACGGCTTCATTCCGCACACCCTGTCGGACGATGGCGACCCGATTGACGTCCTCTGCCTGGGCTCGACGACGCTGATGCCGGGCTGTGTCGTGCGCGCGCGTCCGATTGGTGTCCTCCTCATGGAGGACGAGAGCGGGCTGGACGAGAAAATCCTCGCCGCGCCGCACCGCGCGCTGACGCCCTACTATGACAATGTGAAGGACTATTCCGACATCCTGCCGGCACAGCTCGCGCGGATCACCCACTTCTTCGAGCACTACAAGGATCTCGAACCGGAAAAATGGGTGAAGGTGAGGGGCTGGGAGGGTGCCGACACGGCCCGCGAGTTGATCGTCAAGGCGATCAAGGCGGCGGCGTAATTCCCAAACTTTCCGTTCGATTACCTTTGGGCGCGTGGCCGTTTCGCGCTATGGTTTCCGGGTGTCTTTCAGCCATCCGGAGCATCGCCCATGCGCACGTCCGTTCTCGCCCTCGCCCTGACCTTGCCGCTCGCCGCGCCGTCGCTGGCGCAGGACTTCGTCTCGGACGCTGAAGGGTCGGTCGGTATCCAGGAATGGACCACGCCCTGGCCGGGCACGCGTCCGCGCGACCCCTTCACCGTCGATGGCGAGCGCGTCTGGTTTGTCGGTCAGGCCGGCGACTATATCGGCTGGCTGGACGTGGATACAGGCGAGTTTGGCCGCGCCGATCTGCAGCCCGGTGACGGGCCACACAACCAGATTGTCGGGCCGGACGGCATGATCTGGTATGCCGGCAACCGGTCCGCCCATATCGGCCGCTATGATCCCGAATCCGGCCAGTTCCTTCGCGTTGACATGCCCAATGGCGTGCCGCGCGATCCGCACACGCTGATCTTTGACGCGGCGGGCGAGAATATCTGGTTCACCGCGCAGGGGGGCAACAGGATCGGCCGGCTGGAAATGGGCACCTGGGAGCTCGATATTTTCGACGTTCCGACCGAAGGCGCACGGCCCTATGGCATCACGATCACGCCGGACGGGCGGGTCTGGGTGGCTCTGCTGGGCACCAACAAGCTGGCCATGATCGATCCCGAGACGATGCAGCTGACCGAATATGTCCTGCCGCGCGAGGGCACTCGCCCGCGCCGGATTGGCCACACGAGTGATGGCCTTGTCTGGTATGTGGACTATGCGGAAGGCTATCTCGGTGCGCTGTCGCCCGAAACGGGCGGTGTCGAGGAATGGCGCGCGCCGTCGGCCGAAGAGAGTTATCCTTATGCCATGGCGGTCGACGGCATGGACCGGATCTGGTTCGTCGAGACCGGGCCGGAGGTGAACAATTTCGTCGGCTTTGATCCGGCGACCGAGACCTTCTTCTCGCAGACACCGGTTCCATCAGGCGGCAGCGTTGTGCGGCACATGCAGTATTATGCGCCGATGAACGAGATCTGGTTCGGGGCCGATACCAACACGATCGGCCGGGCCATCCTGCCGGGAGCGGAAGACTAGGCGGCGTTACCCCGGTCTCCGGCCAGCCAGTCGCGAGCCGCATCCAGCGTGGCGAAACGCTCGACTTCGACCATGCCCGCGCCGAGGTAGTCTGCGACATGGTCGAAGTGGGCCGCCTGGTTGTCGTTGACGATGATCGCGACGATCAGGCTGGAATGCACCGCGTTGAGGAGCCGGTCGAGGATGATCGTCGTGCTCTCAACGGGCACGGCGATGTCCGATCTCGACATGTCCACGATCAGCCGGTTGCTGTCATTCGCGGCGAGCTGGGAAATGATCACCCGGATCGCATCGGACATGGAATCGCGTGTGACCTCGGGGCCTGACACGGAGATGACGGCGCGCACATCGCTGTCGAAGGTAATGGTGGCTGGCATGAAACACGCGCCTGCTGGCTGCCGATAGGAATGCTGCGCGTAACGTAACTGAACCGGACATCACAAGCACGCCCGCTGCGATTGACCTGGGCAATTGCAGTCGCGATCACGCATTGACCGCCGGTCTATCGCCAGCCTTGAATGGCCTGGAAACAGATTTCAAAGGGGAAGTCCATGACCAAGCGTGCCGATCACATCTGGATGGATGGAAGTTTGCGCCGTTGGGAGGACGCCACCGTCCATGTGATGAGCCACGCTCTGCATTACGGATCTTCGGTGTTCGAAGGCATCCGTGTGTACGAGACACCCGATGGCCCTGCCGTCTTCCGTCTGGAAGATCATATCGCGCGCCTGTTCAAATCGGCCCGGCTCTACAGGATCGAATGGCCCTACACCCAGGAGGAACTCGTTGAAGCCTGCCGCGAGACGGTTCGTGCCAATGGCATCAAGTGCGGTTATATCCGCCCCCTTGCCTTCCGCGGCGCAGGACCAATCGGCGTTTGTGCCCGCGATACGCCAATTCACGTGATTATCGCCGCGTTTCCCTGGGGGGTATATCTGGGCGATGGGGCACTGGAAAACGGCGTGGATGTCTGCGTTTCGTCCTGGAACCGGCTCGCTCCGAACACGGTTCCGCCCGGAATGAAGGCGGGCGGAAATTATTTGTCTTCCATTCTGATTGGCTATGAGGCCAAGGATCGCGGTTTTCACGAGGGGATTGGCCTCGGGCGTGACGGCCTCCTCAGCGAAGGGTCGGGCGAAAACCTGTTCCTCGTCGAGGATGGCGTCATCCGCACCCCGCCCGGTGCGGCCTCGATTCTGAAGGGAATCACGCGCGATACCGCCATCAAGCTGCTCGCCGATCTCGGCCACGCGGTGATTGAACAGCCCCTGCCGCGAGAAGCGCTCTATACGTGTGACGAAGCTTTCTTCACGGGCACTGCGGTCGAGATCACGCCGATCCGGTCCATTGACGGCTTTACGGTAGGGAACGGGGAACGCCCCGTGACCCGGGCCGTGCAGAAAGCCTTCTTTGGCCTCTTCGACGGGTCGACACCGGACTCGCAGGGCTGGCTCAACCACATCGGCTGACCGGCATTCAGCGCGGCTTGGCTCGCGCCATCCGGTCGTTGAAGGATTCGTGTTCCAGCGCCTGGTCCATACGGGCCAGCACGTCCCAGACGTCACACCCCAATTCGTCGAACAGATCGGCGAATGCTGCCGTCGCTTCCTGTTCCAGGCGTTCCAGCTTGGCGAACTCACGCCTGCCCAGGGCCGTCAGCGATTCGATCTGGCGGCGGCGATCCTCGGGATCCCGGCGCGAACAGACAATGCCCGCCTTGCGCAGTTGCGCCAGTTTCTGACCAGCGAGCTGGGGAGACTGACCAAGCGCTTCAGCAATTTCCTTGCCCGTTCCGCCGTCATTCCGGGCCAGCCAGGCGACAATCGAATTGCTTCGGGCTGGCCAAGGAATCCCGTGCATTTGCGCGTATTGATCTCCTGCGGCATTCAGCCTGCTGGCTACGCGGCGCAACAGAACCGGAAGGTATGCAGGCGCCGACCGGTCAAAGATGCTGTCATTGTCGGCCATAATTTTCCGCGCTCTCCGATTGACCCCTCGCCGGGTTGTGCGCATTTTCAAGGACATGCCCGAACTTCTCAACCTCCGCGAACGGATCGGCGAAACATTCACCTCCGACTGGATGGAGATCGATCAGGCACGCGTCGACACCTTTGCCGACACGACGCTGGATCACAACTTCATTCATGTCGATGTCGAACGCTCGAAACGGGAGACGCCGTTTGGCGGCACGATTGCCCACGGTTTCCTGAGCCTGTCGCTGCTCTCGCATTTTGGCGAGCAGTGCCTGCCGCCCTTCCCGGAAGGCGCTGTGCCGATCAATTACGGTTTTGACCGGCTGCGTTTTGCCGCGCCCGTTCCTGTCGGTTCGCGCATCCGGGGCTGCTTTACCTTCGCCGATGTCGAACAGCGCAAGCGCGGGCAATACCTGATGCGGATGGATGCGGCAGTGGAAATCGAGGGCAGCGAGCGCCCTGCCCTGCGCGCCGAATGGCTGACGCTCCTGCTCTTTCCCTAGGTCTCGGCGAGCGTACCGGCGCGGCTTTCCAGCTCCGCCAGCATCCCCATGAAGCGGGCAATTTCGCTTTTGCCAAACCCGTCCAGAAGATCGCGTTCCAGCTTCAGGGCGGCGGGTGCGATGTCGTCATACATTGCGCGCCCCGGCGGCGTCAGCCGGATCATGGCCGAGCGTCCATCCGAGTGGTGACGGCTGCGGGCAACATGGCCCTTGCCGGCCAGAGACCGTACGGCGCGCGACACGGTGACCTTGTCCATGGCCGTGGCCTCGACGAGGCCTTGCGCGGTCTGCGGCTCGGCCTCGCCCAGGACGGCGACCACGCGCCATTCCCAGATCGTCAGGCCGAACCGGTCCTGGTAGGCGCGGGCGATGAGCCCGCTGACCTGGTTGGACGCCACGCTGAGCCGGTAGGGCAGGTAGTCCGGCAGGCTGAGCCGGGCCTTCGTTTCGGTCGCGTCAGGCATCCTGCGCGTCGAGCACGCCGCGGCGGATCTGGTCGAGCTCGATGGATTCGAAGAGCGCCTTGAAATTGCCTTCACCGAAGCCCTCATTGCCCTTGCGCTGGATGATCTCGAAGAAGACCGGACCAATCACGGTGACGGTGAAAATCTGCAGCAGGAGACCCTGCTTGTTCTCCAGATCGCCGTCGAGAAGTATGCGGCGCTTTTGCAGTTCCTCGACCGGTTCGCCATGGCCCGGCACGCGCGCGTCGATCAGCTCGTAATAGGTTTCCGGCGTGTCCTGGAACACCGTGCCATTGGCGCGCAGCGCATCGACCGTCTCGTAGATATTCTCGGTGGTCAGGGCGATGTGCTGGATGCCTTCGCCATTATATTCCTTGAGGAATTCGGCGATCTGGGACTTGTCGTCCTGGCTCTCGTTGAGCGGAATGCGCAGCTTGCCGCACGGACCGGTCATGGCCTTCGAGAACAGGCCGGTATGCTTGCCGGCGATGTCGAAATAGCGGATTTCGCGGAAGTTGAAGATGCGCTCGTAGAAGTCCGCCCAGACCTTCATCTGGCCCTGGTGAACATTGTGAGTCAGGTGATCGAGAATCTGCAGGCCAACCCCGCCAGTGTCGGTTTCGCCGGTCGGTTCGAAGGCGTCGTCGTAGATGGTCTCGTCACCATATTTATCGACGAAATAGAGGACGGACCCGCCAATACCCTTGATCGCGGGGATGGTGTCAGTATCGGTCCAGACCCCCTCGCCATAGGGTTCCGCGCCGCGTTCCAGCGCCATCTTGTAGGCTTTCTTCGCGTCCTTGACGCGGAAGGCCATGGCATTGGCGGACGGACCGTGGACCTTGCGGAAATCGGCGGCCTGACCGGTCTGCTCATTGTTCAGGAGGAAGTTGATATCGCCCTGCTTGAAGCGGACGATGTCCTTCGTCTTGTGCCGGGCGACGGGGGTGAAGCCGAGCCGCTTGAACAGGGCCGCCAGGGCTTCGGCGTCCGGGCCGGTATATTCCACAAACTCGAAACCGTCGGTGCCGAGCGGGTTCTCGAATTGATCGGCCATGGTGTCGTCTCCTTCACGTATCTTCGTGGTCGCTTTCGGGCCGGCGCGGTTCCCTGGCAGGGTGCGGCGCGGCAGGCGGGCGCTCCGGCCCGTTCAAGCGAGGGATGCCGGAAAATAGTATCATTTGCAACTAAATTGTCCGCTCGACGGGGTTTGCCCGCCGCGTTATGCGGGAGCCCATGACACCTGTCTTTACCCCGCCCGCCCCCGTGCTCGTGCCGATCAAGGGCTCCCAAAGCGCCTTTCCCGTGCGCCGTATTTTCTGTGTGGGACGGAATTATTCCGACCACGTCAAGGAAATGGGCGGAGACCCGGCCAAAGCGGCCCCTGTGTTCTTCATGAAGCCGGCCGAGGCGGTCGTGGCCTCCGGCACGGCCATCGCTTTCCCGCCAGAGACGTCCGACCTGCATCACGAGGTGGAGCTGGTCGTGGCCATTGGCTCCGATGGCGCTGTTTTCGGTTCTGCGGTCGGGGTCGACCTGACGCGGCGAGACCTGCAGGCCGCCGCCAAGTCGGCGGGCAGTCCGTGGGAGGCGGCAAAGGCCTTTCCCCGCTCTGCCCCGGTTGGGGTGATCACGCCAGGCCCCGCGCCGGCGGCCGGGACAATCGAGCTTTCGGTCAATGACGAGACCCGCCAGCGTGCGGATCTCTCCGACATGACGCGCGGACTGGATGACCTCCTGGTCCAGCTCGCCCGCTTTTTTGAGCCCCTGCCCGGGGACCTGGTCTTCACCGGCACACCGGCCGGCGTGGGGCCGCTCCACCCCGGCGACCGGGTCAATGCCCGCATCGCCGGTCTGGACCCCCTTACGTTTTCCATCGCACCGCAGGAGGCCTGACATGGCCCTGACACTTTACGGATACTGGCGATCAAGCGCGGCCTACCGGCTGCGCATCGCGCTCAATCTGAAAGACGTCGCCTACACGCAGAAACCGGTCAATCTGAAGGACGGGGTGCAACGCTCCGAGGCACACCGGGACATTCATCCGCAAGGCTTCGTCCCGGCGCTGGCCGATGACGACGGCGTGCTGATCCAGTCACCGGCTATCCTGGAATGGATCGAGGAAACCTGGCCCGAACCGGCGCTTCTGCCGGCAACGCCGCGCGAACGCGCGTTGGTGCGGGCCTATGGCGCAGTCATCGGCTGTGACATTCACCCGGTCCAGAATTTGCGCATCCTGAACTATATCCGCGCCGAGCACGGGCAGGACAATGACGGCGTGACGGCGTGGTGCCAGCGCTGGATCATGGACGGGTTTGCCGCGCTGGAACGCATGGCCGCACGAGACGCCCTGCCTGGATCCTATCTATGCGGTGAGGCACCCAGCCTCGCCGACATCTATCTGGTGCCGCAGGCTTACAATGCCCGCCGCTTCGGCGTCGACATGAGCGCCTATCCCCGGCTGATGGCCGCCGACGCGACCGCGCGCGAGCACCCGGCCTTTATCGCCGCTGAACCGGAGCGCCAACCCGACGCTCCGGAAGACGGACACTAGACGTCAGGCCGGTGTCGGTGGCGGCGCTTCAGAGCCCTTGCGCTTCAACATGGGCTGAAGCTTCCAGTAGGTCAGCGAACGCCATACCCACTCCATCGGTCCGAAACGGAACCAGCTGAGCCAGAGCGGCGAAATGATCAGCTGTGCGATCCAGACCGCGACGACAATCTGGAACTGGCCGACCCGTTCGACCGTGCCAAAGAGGCCCAGCCCGGGCGTTCCGACGAAGATGAACGTCATCACCAGCGTGTGGGTGAGATAGTTGGTGAAGGCCATGCGCCCAACCGCAGCGAGCGGCTTCAGCAGCAGGTTCAGGAAGCCCAGCTTGCACACGAGCATGATCAGCGCAGCGTATCCGAAGGCAATCATAAGCGACGTGAAATAGTTGATCGTCTCGCCGATCCACATCTGATCGACCGCGAAACCGGTTTCGAGGTGATGGTGAGCGGCCCACCAGGTCACGGGAAGACCGATGCCGAGCATCACGACAGCCGTTCCGAGATAGGCGGCAAACGACCAGCGCAGCGTGAGGAAGCCCCATTTGTAAAGGGCCATGCCGAGGAACATCACGCCGGCGAGGCGCGGTGCAAACCCGGTGATCTGCGCAATTTCTGCGATGGCTGTCAGGCTGGCATTGGCCGGCAGGCGCGCCATGAAGCTTTCGCGATAGACCTGCTCGGTTTCCGCAACCATTTCCGGCGTAGGCGTCATCCACTGCTGGAGCTGTTCGGGCGGCATGTACTGCATGAAATAGAAATTCAGCCACATCAGCAGGCCGGCGATGACGATGAAGATCGACCCCATGATGGTCAGGCCCATCGGCTTCATCCGGCGCGCCAGAACGACCAGCATCCCCATGATGGCGTAGGGCACGAGGATGTCGCCAAACCAGAACACCCAGGCGTGAACGAGGCCAATGACCAGCAGCCAGGCCATGCGCCGGTAGTGGACACCGAGATTGGCGGTCTTGTCCTCACCCAGCATCAGGATGATGCCCGCCCCGAACAGGGCAGAGAAAATGGTGATGAATTTCATGTGGAAGAAGACGTTTCCGATGAGCCAGACTGTCTCGTTCGCGCCGGTCAGGTCCATATGGGCGGGCGGCCAGGTATAGGCAGCAAAGACCATCGCAAAGGCCTGGACATTCATCATCAGAATGCCAAGCACGGCGAGTCCGCGCAGCGTGTCGATACTCGCAAAGCGATCTGATTTCGGCTGAGCCATGATGCCGCAATCCCCTCTTGTCCCTCTCGGGCTGCAATCCTGACGGTTTCGGGACCGAGCGCAAGACTTACCAAGATTTCATGCGCGATTTGGCAATTGCCGGTTGCGGTCCCTTGCCGCGCAGATGCATAGACACGGGGGGTCTGCACGTACTCAGACGGTGAGGGATGTCATGCTTCAGGCACTGGCCATTGCAATTGAGTGGATCGCCCTGGCGGGGCTGACCCTGCTCGGCATTGGCTACGAGCCGGCCCAGGATGCCTGCGCGGCCCTGGAAGCCGAAGCGCTGCCCATCGAATATGTCGGACCGCAAGGGACTGCGGCGGCGCTTTATCGCGATGCCAGCTGGCATGTCGCGGACCCCGCGGCCTGCGACACGGCCACACAGCCGGAATTCCTGGTTCCAGCCGAGGACGAGATCATCCTGATCCGCATCTGAATGCGGGGAGTGTATCCGGCTTCGATTTCTGCATAAGCTGGCGTATGACGAGAGGGTGATCCCGCAAAGCGGCCACCCGCGCGCACCCGTCCGCTTCGAGCGGGACCGGAACAGGCAGAAGTTGACGCATCCATGCAGCAATCAGACGACACACGCACACGAGACGACGCATCCATCGCGCTGAGCGATCCCGATGACGGGACGCCACCGGCGCATTTGCGCGATACAGCCCTTCCGCAGGTTCCACCTGCTCCGAAGCGATCGGGAATTGCCTGGGCCGGGATCGTCATGGCGCTTTTGTGGGTGGGGGGCGCGGCGGCCTATATCATCGGCTACGCTGGCATCGACTTCTCGTCCAACCCGTTTGAAAGCCTGACCCCGGCCCAGTTGGCCGGCCTGTCGGTTTTTGCCATTGCGCCCGCCCTCCTGATCCTGATGACCGGGTTCCTGGGCCGCGAACTGGCGCGCGCGGTGGACCGTACGCGCGGTATCGACACCGCCATTGCCCGCCTCTCGGTCCCGGCCGACGCCGCCGAGCGTGAAGTCCGTACCCTGGCCCAGGCGGTGACTGGCGAGGTCGACCGCATCAATGCCGCACTGGAAAGCGCACTGGCCCGCCTTGCGGCGATGGAAGAAGTGATCGCCCACCATGCGGACACGCTGGAGCGGTCCGCCGGTGACGCCCGCGACCGTGCCGAGACACTGTTGAAAGGCCTGCGCGAGGAACGCGAGAAACTGGGGGCGGTCTCGGAATCGCTCGATGACAAGGCGGCGCTGATTGCCGCTGCGATCTCCGAGCAGTCGGAAATGGTCGCGGCCGCTGCCGACCTCGCCCACCGCCAGGCCGGGGACAGCGAGAAACGCATCCTCGCCGGGGCGGACCGCCTCGCCGAAGCCGGGGCCGTCGTCCTGGAAGGCAGCGAACGCGCCGCTGCGTCGATGACCGAGCAAAGCGACCGGATGACCGAACTGACGCTGGCCATGAAGGAGCGCTCCGATGCGCTGGACGCCGCTTACCTGCGCCATCGCGACCGGTTGAAGGATGCCTCTGAAGCCCTGCGCAAGGAGCAGGAGAAGATCGCCGCTGCGCTCGACTTCCACCGTGCCGAACTCGAAGTCATGTCACGCACGGCCCGCGAAGGCGCGGAATCGCTCAATTCCGCGGCTCATGAAGGCGCTGATGCGTTCAAGGACACGGTCGAGACCGCGCTGGAACGCGCCCGCTCGATGTCCGGCCTGATCAAGTCCGAGACCGACAACGCCGCCCAGTCCCACCAGTCCGCGCTTGCCAGCCTGAAAAAGGCGGCCGAAGAAGCCCGTGCGGCGTCGGCGTCGGCGGCCGAAGCCTTCGAGGAACAGACACGACTGGTCGCCGAACAGGTCGAGACGCTCAACGAAAAAGCCTTCGGGGCCGCTCAGCGCGCCGACGAGAATTTCAAGGCCCGGCTTTCAGACGCCGAGAAGCTGACCGCCCAAGCGGCTACCGCCGCTGACGCGGCCAGCGATGCGGTCCGGACCCGTCTGGAAGGCGTTCTGGCCGCAGCCCGGCGCGAAACCGAAACGGTCGAGCGCGAGATCGAGAACCTGACCGCGAAACTGTCCACCCTGCCTGACACGGCACGGGAGCGAGCGCGCGAAACCGCCGATGCGCTCCGGCGCGGACTGGAAGGCCTCAATGCTGCGGCCCTCACCGCCGCCGAGGAAGCCCAGGAAATCGACGCCGCCTTCCAGGCCCGCATCCGCCAGAATTACGAACTCCTCAGCGATTTCATGCTGCGCATGGGGTCGGTCGCCGGTGGACGCCGCGCCCTCGACCTCGGCGTCAACGAAGTCCCGGATCCGCTGCCCCGCCGCCCGGCGACACCAAAAGCCGAAAGCGAACCTGAGCCGCGCTCGGAACAACCGGCATCCGACGACGACGGCGACCGTCCAGCAAGCGAAGAAGATACGGCCGCTCCGCGCCGCGAAGCGGTCGCCTTCCCCGAACGCGGACGGGCCACGGATCCCGGTTGGCGCTGGAAGGATTTGCTGGCCTCGATGAATCCCGGCGAGAGCGAGGACGTGCCCGAACGCCGCTCGGCCAGTGAGGCAGAGAGCGAGTCCGACGACAACAAGGAACGCGGGAAGACGCGCTAGCCTGCAGCCTCTTCCTCTGCTGCCATAGTCGCAAGTTCGGCCTGGTCAGCCTCGATCCGGGCCGAGGCCCAGGAGGCAATCTCGGCTGCCGTTTCCTGCGCTGCCGCGTCATAGGCCGCAACGATCTCACCGATCCGGTTATCCATCGCCTGCGCCTGCGCCCCTGCGGCATAAACACCGATCAGGCGGCGGCCATCCAGCCGGACCAGTCGCACCCGCATGCGGATAACCGCCGTCGGAGCGGCATCCTCGCCATTGCGATAAACTGCCTCGAACGCCCGCACTTCAGTGTTGATCTCGTATTCGGCCTCGACCCCGTCCTCGGGACGCGCGGCCGCCAGATCGACCTCGAAGGCATCAATCGATTCCACGATCAGGTCCTGCATCAGGCGCGGGACCGGCGCGATCCATTTCGCGCCTTCGATAAAGGCCAGTTCGCCGCGTTCCAGCGAGATCGCGATGTCGTCACTCGACAGGGCGCGCGGCGTGAGCGGCACGCCGACGCTGACAATGGTCTGGTCGGTGGTGAAATCACCCGATGGTTCGGGTGCCGACAGGCGGTAGACGGCAGCCGGTTCGGCCTGCGGGATCAGGTTCACACACCCGCCCAGCGTCAGGGCGGCTGCAGCCATCAGGACAGTGCGACGGATCATCGGGGTACCTCCACCGTGCGGCGCGGTTCGCCGGATATGAAGCCGGACGGGTTATCTTCCAGGTCAATCGCGATGCGTTCCATGGTCGCGATCAGGCGGCGCAAATCATTGGCCGCCAGGGTCAAATCGGTCAGGCCGTCCTCGGAAAAGCGCTCGACCTGCGGGCGGATGGTCTCAAGCAGTTCGGCGGCCTGGGTGCTCGCAACCTGCAGATCGATGGCGGCTTGCGCGGTTTCGCGCGTGGCGCGCCCGAGATCGCCCTCGATCAGCATCGAAGAGTCTTCACCGAATTGCTGGAGTGCGACCGCGGCGGCGGAAATATCGCGACCGGTCTGGTTGAGCGTGGCGATGGCCTCACTCAGCTCGTCGATCAGCCTGTCATCCTCGGCCAGGCTGTTGGTCAGCGTGTTGAGGTTTTCCAGCGTCTCGGCAAACTCCTGCAGGTTTTCCTCATTGAGGAGGGCGGATATACGAATGAGGGCCCGGTTTGCCGCTTCGAGCACGTCCTCACCGCCCTGGAACAGGCTGTCGAGCTGGGCCGGTACGGCATATATGCGCGGGGGCGGGCGTCCGGCGGGACTGTAAAGCCGCTGGGATTCCGGCGAACCGCCCGTGATCTGGATATAGGCCAGACCGGTCAGCCCCTGGGGCTCGAGCTGGGCGCTGGAATCCACGCGGACAGGCGTGGTGGCAGCGACACGCACCCGGGCAATGACGCGGTTGGGGTTCTGGGTATCGAGCTCGATCGAGGTCACTTCACCCACCGGAATACCGTTGAAGCGCACCTCGCCGGTCTCGCGAAGGCCGCGCACCGGTCCGTCAAAGACGATGTCGTAGTCCGCGTACTGGGTGTTTCCGGAATAGGCGCTGAGCCAGAGGATGAAGAATCCGCCGGCGGCGACGAGAAACATCGCAAAGAAGCCGACCAGGGCGTGATGGGCCTTTGTTTCCATTCCTAAACTCTCCTCGCCGCACCGGCGGCGCGTCCCCGCGGTCCGTGGAAATACTCGCGGATCCACGGATGGTCATGTTGCAGGAGTTCGTCCAGCGGCGCTACCGCCACGCATTTCCGGTCCGCGAGCACGGCCACCCGGTCGCAGATCGCATAAAGGCTGTCGAGATCGTGCGTCACCATGAAAACGGTCAGCCCCATTGTCCGCTTGAGATCGAGAATGAGCTCATCGAACGCCGCGGCCCCGATCGGGTCGAGCCCCGCCGTTGGCTCATCGAGAAACAGCATGTCCGGGTCGAGCGCGAGGGCGCGGGCCAGACCGGCCCGCTTTTTCATGCCGCCTGACAATTCGGCGGGAAATTTCGGACCGGCATTCTCGGCGAGGCCGGACATGGCAATCTTCATGTCGGCAATCTCGCCCATCAGCTTTTTGGGCAGGTCGAGGTGCTCGCGCATCGGGGCGAGAACATTTTCCTTCACGGTCAGTGACGAAAACAACGCGCCGGACTGGAACAGGACACCCCAGCGGCTTTGCAGGATGCGGCGCTCGTCCCCGCTCATATGTCCCAGCCGGTGGCCATCAAACCAGATTTCGCCCGCATCGGGCTTGCGCAAACCGATAATCGTGTTGAGTAAAACCGATTTACCGGTCCCTGATCCGCCGACCAGACCGAGCACTTCGCCGCGCTTGACAGTGAGATTGAGGTCATCATGGACGACATGATCGCCGAATGCGGTGCGCAGATTGCGGACCTCGATGACGTCATCACCGGCGGTCATATGTCGAGCTCCAGATACATCATGGCAAACAACGCATCGACGACAATGACGGCGAAGATCGATTGCACGACGGAGGCGGTCACATGCCGGCCGAGCGACTCGACGTCACCGCCGACTTCCATACCCTGTTTGCAGCCGACGATGGCGATGATCAGGCCGAAAATCGGGGCTTTCGACATGCCGACCCAGAAATGGCTGATGTCGATCGCATCCTGCAGCCGCGACACATAGAAGGCCGGCGAGATGTCTAGTGCGCTCCAGCACACCAGCAGGCCACCGAGGAGACCCGCCACGACAGCGGCGAAGGCTAGCAGTGGCGCCATCACCACGCAGGCGATTACCCGCGGGATGACCAGGACCTCGAACGGGTCGAGGCCCAGCACGCGCATGGCATCGATTTCCTGCTGCATCTTCATCGAGCCGATGGCGGCGGTGAACGCCGAATCCGACCGTCCGGCCAGCATGATCGCCGTGATCAGAACGCCGAATTCGCGCAGCACCGCGAGGCCGACCAGTTCAACGGTAAAGACCGATGCGCCGAAGGTTTCCAGCAGGTTCGCGCCCATGAAGGCAACGACCGCGCCGATGAAGAAGGACAGGACGGCAATAATGGGCAGTGCGTTGACGCCGGCCTGTTCCATCACGTGGAAAATCGGCGTGATACGGAAACGCCAGGGCCGGGCCAGGCTCGACAGGAAAACAAGAATGGTATGCCCCAGGAAGGCAAAGGTGGCATAAGCCTCGTTCCAGGCCCCTTCCAGCCCCATGCCAATCCGCTCCGCGGCCCGTACGAACCCGTAGCGGCTGGTATCGATTTCCGGTCCGCAATCACGCGCACTGGCGAGGGCCTCCTGGATCAGTTCGCGGCCACTGGGATGGGCACCCCGGAAGTGCCAGTCGGCGGACGGCGTTTCGCACCGGTAAACGGCACGGCCCAGCAGGTAGGCTCCGGCCGTGTCGAGCCGGCCCAGGGCCGACAGGTCAATCACGGTGCGTCCGTGTTCGCTCCCCCGTTCGAGTTCGCGAAGGCGCGAGACAACGTCGCCAATCGTCTCCACGGTCCAGTCACCGGACGGCTCGACAATGAGCTGCCCGCCTTCCTTGCGTGTCATGACCGCAGGCTTCGGATGGCCGTTCATGGGGTTCCCCTTCGCCTACTCTTTAGGCGATTCCGGGGCGGGTTGGGAACGCATAAGTCCCACAAGCAACAGCGCAAAGCCGCCGCCGAGCGCGGCCGGGACCATCATTCCGGCAAAGCCGGCCGACCCGTAGCGCTCGAAGAGAATGCCTGAAATGGCCGTGGTCGCGGCCAGGACCACCCCGCCCGACAGGGCCGAGCTGAGCGCCTGGGCGCTGGCCGAGTAGCGCTCCGGCACGTGCAGGGCAGCAAAGCGGATAAAGCCCAGATAGGTGGCGGTGTAGGTCAGTGCGTGCAGGGTCTGGAAGATGAAGAGCATCCAGAGCGGCGGTGCCAGCGAGAACAGGCCCCACCGCAACACCGAGGCTCCGGCTCCCAGAAGGATCAGCGTTTCCGGCGGCCAGGATTTCAGCCAGCTGGCCGAGCGCCAGAGGAAGACGATTTCCGCGATCACCGCCCACGCCCAGAGCAAACCGATCACGTCCGGGGATATCCCCTGATCGCTCCAGGCAAGCGTCGAAAAGCCATAGTTGAAGCCGTGCGCCCCTTGCACGAGCGCCGACGAGACCAGCGCCAGAATGACCGGAAGGGTCAGCATGGAGCGCAACCGCCAGCGCGGTGCATCAGGGTGCGATGCCGCGTTCGCGGGCGGGTCCTTTGGCAGCCAGTAAGCCGTCCCGAGCGCGAAGACCGATCCGGCGATAGCCCAGCCCAGAGCGGCCTCGCCCCCCAGGCGCGCGACCAGGAAACCGGCACCGACATTGGCGAAGACAAAGCTCGCCGAGCCCACGGCGCGCACCTTGCCGAAGGTGAAGCCTTCGCGCTGCGCCGCGCGAATGGCCAGCGCATCGAGGAGCGGGGTCTGTCCGCCGTTGATCGCCAGCGCGAGGGCCGGAACGGCGATGAGGGCCGCGGTGCCGGCGGCTGGGACCAGGGCAAGGAACACCGCCAGGCTGGCCCAGGAAATGCCGATCAGCACGTCGCGTCTTCGGCCGGCCCCGTCCATCAACCGGGCGGCCAGGGGCGAAACAATCACGCGGCCGACCATGCCGGCCCCGGCGGCAATACCGATGGCCTCGGGCGACAGGCCCCGGCCTTCCAGCCAGACTGGCAGATAGGGCAGGACCGCCCCGAAAACGAAGAAGAAGGCGGCATAGTGCGCGGCGTATTTCAGTCCGGGGAAATATGTCAGCGCGCGCAGCATGGCCGCCCGCATACGCCCTCATGGGCTTTGGCGAAAGGGCTTTCCCCTGATCGAGGCGCTAAACCGGCTTGGCCATTGCGGAATGAGCCGATAGCTTCCCCTGCCCGCTGCCCCGCCAAGGACGCTCCGCCTGCTGATGAATATCCAGACGCCCCTGCCCGACGCCGCCGCACCGGCCTCAGCAGACGCCTTGCCGTTACGCATCCTTCTGACCGGTTACCGTTCGCATCCGCATGTCGGCGGACAGGGCGTCTATCTGCGCGAACTGGCCCGGGCCTTACGCGATCTGGGCCACCAGGTGACCGTAGCGTCCGGCCCGCCCTATCCAGAGCTCGACGCCGGCATCGCGCTGGTCAAACTGCCATCGCTGGACCTGTTCGAGACCGAGAATGCCTTCAAGGCTTTCCGGCCCGGTTTCCTGACCCGTTGGGCCGACTTCTGCGAATGGGCGTCCCACAATACAGGCGGTTTTGGCGAGCCCTACGCCTTTGGCGAACGGCTGGCGCGCTATCTTGCAACCCATCACGGCGACTTCGACGTCATCCACGACAACCAGACGCTGGCGTCGGCCTTCGCGCGGATCAACCGCCGGATTCCCGTTGTGGCGACCATTCACCACCCGGTCGCAATCGACCGCGACTTCGCCCTCGCCAGCGCGGAGAAGCGCGTGGATCGCTGGCTGACACGGCGCTGGTACGGCTTTACCGGTATGCAGGCGCGTACCGCAGCCAGCCTGTCCGGCCTGCTGGCCGTTTCTGCCGCGGCCCGCGACAGTCATGCGCGCATCTATGGTCTCGACCGGAGCCGCATCAGCGTCGCCTTTAACGGAATTGATCACGATGTCTTCCGTCCTGATCCCTCAACCCAGCGCGAGGCCGGGCTGATTGCTGCGACCGCCAGCGCCGACGTCCCGATCAAGGGTGTCGACGTGCTAATGGAGGCCTTCTGTGACCTCGCGGGAAAGCGCCCGGACCTGCGCCTCGAACTGATTGGCCGCTTGCGTGAGGGCAAGGCGAAGGCGCGGCTCGATGCGTCGGGCCTCTCTGATCGCGTCATCTGCCGGTCGGGTGTCACGCGCGAGGAAATCGCCGACCTCTACCGCCGCGCGACGCTGGTGGCCTGTCCGGCCCGGTTTGAAGGCTTTGGCTTTCCGGCGGCCGAGGCCATGGCTTGCGGCGCACCGGTGGTGGCCAGCGATGGCGGGGCCCTGCCCGAAGTGGTCGGTGACGCTGGCCTTGTCGTACCGGCCGGCGATTCCGGTGCCTTCGCCTCGGCCATGGCGCGCGTGCTCGACGGCCCTGATCTGGCGCGCCGCCTGGGCGAAACCGGAACAGCCCGGGCCCGCCAGGAGTTCGACTGGCGCAGGCATGCCGAAGCTGCCGTCAAACTCTATCGCCGGGCTCTGGCGAAATGCTGACTATCCAGCCCGACCGGCTTGATCTCCAGCCCGGCGACCGCGTACTGGACCTGGGCTGCGGGCGGGGCCGGCATGTCTATGCGCTCTACTGGGGTGAGACCCCGGTCCATGTGGTCGGGGCCGATCTTTCCGAAAGCGAAGTCCACGCGACCGCCAACGGCTTTTTCGAGCTTCCGCCGCCACCGGAGTCGCCGGACCGGTCCGCCTCGCTGACCGCGGCGGACGCGGCAAAGCTGCCCTTCACAGACGGCAGTTTTGATGCGGTCATCTGCAGCGAAGTCCTCGAGCACGTCCCCGACCCGCAGGCTGCTCTGGCCGAGATTGTCCGCGTGACCCGGCCCGGCGGTCAGGTGGCCCTGTCGGTCCCGCGCTGGTGGCCTGAGAAAATCTGCTGGTCATTGTCACCGGAGTACAGTCAGACGCCGGGCGGGCATGTCCGGATCTTCCGCGAGCGCCAGTTGCGCGACGCCGCCGAGCGTACCGGACTTGCAATCGATGCCCGGCACTGGGCGCATGCCCTGCACAGCCCGTATTGGTGGCTGCAGTGCGCGCTCTGGCGGAACCGCGATTCCAGCCGGCGGGTTGCGCTCTACCGCCGCTTTCTCGAGTGGGACTTGCTGAAACGGCCGCTGCTGACGCGTGTGCTGGAAGCTCTGCTCAACCCGGTCATGGGCAAGAGCCTCGTCCTTTATTTCACCCGGCCCGCCGCATGAGCGCGCTGACCGACATCGCCGCGGGCGCGCGCCGCATTCTCGCCCTGCAACAGGGCGACGGCGCGATTCCGTGGATCGAAGCAGGCCTGTGGGATCCGTGGAATCACGGTGAAGCCGTCATGGCGCTGGCCATTGCCGGGCACGACGCCCAAGCGCGGGCTGGCCTTGATTGCCTCGCCGCGCGTCAGGAAGGCGATGGCGGCTGGACGGGCGAACTCGGTGCCGGCGTGCCGCTCGACGATACCAACCGCTTCCTCGTGGTCGACAAGCCCGCGACGGCGCGGGACACGAATTTCGCCGGCTATGCTGCGGTCACCGTGCTTCGGACGGCGCTGGCGCTTGATGCGCCGGACATCCTGAAGCGTTACGCTGGCATGGTGCGCGCGGCGATGGATTTCGTCGCAAGCTGTCAGACACGCCACGGCGATATCGTCTGGCGCGCGCCGGAGGCGGGCGAGCTGCGCGAGAACATCGACTCGCTGCGCGCTGGCAATGCCTGTCTTTACAAGAGCGTGGAATGCGCCATCGCCATCGAGGCCCATCTCGGCAAGGATCGCCCTGACTGGCAGACCCTCAGGCGCGGCATCGGCGATGCGCTGCATGACAAGGACTGGCGGTTTGATCGCGACGGGATCGACCGGCGGCGCTATGCGATGGACTGGTATTATCCCGTTCTGGCCGGGGTCCTGCCGTCGCTGGATGGACAGAGACGGCTCGAAGCCGGCTGGAGCCGGTTCGTCGTGGACGGAGCCGGTTGCCGCTGTGTCGCGGACGAGCCCTGGATCACCGCGGCCGAGACCGCCGAACTCGCGCTCGCCTGTGCCTCGGTCGGCTGGCGGACACGCGCCGAACGCCTGATCCGGCACCTCAAGCCGCTGGCGGCCAAGGAGGGTGGCTACTGGATGGGCTGGCAGTTCGCCGAAGAAGTGATCTGGCCACAGGAACGCCCCGGCTGGACTGCCGCAGCGGTTATGCTGGCTGCTGACGCCCTGCAATCGCTGACCCCGGGCTCGGACGTGATGATCCGTCCGCAGACCCCGCACCCGGTCAGGCTGACCGGCGCAGCACTTCGAGCGTATTGACCCGCGTCACCGTTTCGAACCGGCCGGACTCAACCGCCTGCTTCCAGATCTCGTAGGGCGGTCGCCCGCCATCCTTCGGATCGGGGAAAACGTCGTGGATGGCGAGGATGCCACCTGGGGCGACATGCGGCGACCAGCCGTCATAATCGGCCTGCGCGGCTTCCATGGAATGCCCGCCATCGATGAAGACCAGTCCGCAGGGCGTTGACCAGTGCCGCGCCACATCGGCGGACCGCCCGACGACCGGGATGACGCAATCATCCAGCCCGGCCAATCTCAGCGTGCGGCGGAAGGAGGGCAGCGTATCGACCCGTCCAGCCCCGGCATCGAACAGGTCGGGATCGTGATAGCCCTCGCCCGGCTGGTGCTCCTCCGATCCCGAATGATGATCGACCGAAAACAGATGGGTCCCCGCCTCCCTCGCGGCCGGGCCAAGATAAAGGGCCGACTTTCCGCAATAAGACCCGATCTCGACGATAGGACCGAGCGCGCCACTTTCACGGGCGTGGGTGGCCAGCGCCTCGCCCTCGTCCGGGGCCAGAAAGCCCTTCACGTCATCGGGATGGATCACGTGCGACGACCGCTCAGCCGATAATGCTGCCGGGCAGCGCGCGGCGGCGCTCGGAGAGTGCATCCGCGGCTTCGCCCAGGCGTGTGAATTCCTGGCGCAGGGTCAGGATCCGGGCGTTGAGGGCATTGCGGTCGTCTTCGTTCAACTCAGCGGACAATTCCCCGGCGACGGTCTCGAAGAGATCGACCGCCCGGCGCACATCGGCGATGGCGCGTTCGGTCAGGGCCAGATCGGCAGCAAGGCGTTCCCGCGACTGGACCAGACCCCGGCTGGAAATGGCCATCGAGGCCGTGGTCACCTCGGCGGCGAGATCGCGAGCCTCGCGAACATCGGCGAGAATGGCGCTCGCCGGTGCCCCATCGGCGCGGCGGCTTTCAAGATAGGCCATGGAGGGCAGCGGACGCTCTTCGTCCGAGCCGCCATTCAACAGCATCGCCGCGAGGCGCATGGCGGACTGGCCGGCATCGCCCACGGACCAGCCAGCCTCCTCATAGCGCGCATCCAGCGCGCGCACGGCTGTGCGTAGTGCCCGTTCATTCTCGGTCAGCTGGATTTCGGCGGTCGCATTGGGGCGGGCTGCAGGCGTCGCGACACAGCCACCGGCCGCGAGTGCAAACCCGACGGCAACGGCGATTGATCTCAGCATCCGTGTCTCCGGCGCGTTCAGATCACTTGCCCCCAAACCCCAATCTCCTCACGATAGCTTATGCGCGAAGTTTACGCCATACCCGATTGAAACGATTGAATGCATGAGGCGTTCCACCCGTCATGATCAGCCCGCACGACCAGCCGGCGCGCAAGCCGCTTTACCCACCCCTCTCCCCGCACTTCACGACCATGCTGGACGTGGGAGATGGACACCGTCTTTACGTCGAGGAATGCGGCAATGCCGACGGTTTGCCCGCGCTTGCGCTGCACGGCGGACCGGGCGGCGGTTCCTCACCCCTGATGCGGCGTTTCTTCGACCCGGACCGCTACAAGACCGTGCTGTTCGACCAGCGCGGGTGCGGCCGGTCAACCCCGCACAGTCAGCTTGAGGCCAATACGACGCAGCATCTCGTTGCCGATATCGAACGGATTCGCGAGGCGCGCGGTATCGACAAATGGGTGGTCTATGGCGGGTCCTGGGGGTCGACCTTGGCGCTCGCCTATGCCCGTGCCCATCCAGATCGGGTGCCGGGCCTGATCCTGCGGGGTGTCTTCCTGGGATCGCAGGCCGAGCTCGACTGGTTTTACCGCGCGGGAGCCAACGCCCTCTTCCCCGATGCCTGGGATGCGCTGACCGAAAGACTTTCAAGCCAAGAGCGCGAGGACGTGCTGGCCGCCTATCATCAACGCCTGCTCAACCCTGACCCCGCGGCGCGGCGGGACGATGCCGACGCCTGGGCCGCTTGGGAATCCTCGCTGATCGCGCTGTTGCCCGATGGTGGGCCTGTCGCGACCGGCCCGCGCAATGACGCCATTTCGCGGATCGAGACGCACTACTTCGTCAACAACTGCTTCTTCGAGCGCGACGCGGAACTGCTGCTGGATGCGGATCGGTACAATCACTTGCCCGGTGTCATCATCCAGGGACGCTATGACGTGATTACGCCGGCCCGGACCGCCTGGGCGCTGTCCAAGGCCTGGCCGAAGGCCCGGTTCGAGTTCGTCCCCGATGCCGGGCATTCAGCAGGCGAGCCTGGCGTCGCCGACGCGATTATTCGCGCCGCCGACGCCTTTGCCGATCAGTTCCGCTAGCCGCCGAACAGCAGCGCGGAAAGTCCCCAGCCGAAGCGATCATCCAGGCCGAGCACCAGAACCACGGTCAGCGCGACCGGGGCGATGAAGCGCATGGAAAAACGCCAGAAGCCAAACATGGGCTTGGATGCATGGGTCAACTCGTCAGCCATCAGCTGCTTGTTGACGATCCAGCCGATGAAGACCGCCATCAGAAGGCCGGCGAGCGGCAGGGCGATACTGCCCGAGATGAAGTCGAGGAAATCGAAATACTGCGCCGAGAAAGCCGCACCGACCCCGACAAGCCAGATCAGGCCGCCGAAGACGACCGCGATCATGCCCCGGCCAAGATCTGTGTGCTCTTCCGCCCAGGCCACAACGGCCTGCAGAAGCGAGATGGACGATGTGATCGCCGCGATCAGCGCGAGGAAGAAGAAGGCCGCGCCCACGATATGCCCCGCCGGCATCGCTTCGAACGCCGCCGGAAGCGCCTGGAAGAAGAGTGCCGGACCGGCATTCGGCTCCAGGGCCGTGAACGCGAAGACGAAGGGGAAGATCGCCATGCCGGCGATGATCGCGACGAACGTGTCTGCAAAGCTGATGATGCCGGCAGACTGGGCGATGTTTTCCTTGCGCGACAGGTATGAGCCGTAGGTGATCATGATCGCCGAGCCCAGCCCGATCGAGAAGAAGGCCTGGCCGACGGCGGCGAGCACCATGCTGGGCCGGATCTCGTTGACATCGACCGAGAACAGATAGGTCACCGCGGCACCCGGATCCCCGGCGTAAATGGCGTAACCAACCAGACCCAGCAGCATGATGAAGAAGAGCGGCATCAGGAAGGAGGCCACTTTCTCGATGCCGCCGGTCACGCCGCGGGCCACGATTGCGATGGTCAGCACCATGAAGGCGGAATGCCAAGCGATGACGGTGTAGGGATCGGCGGTAAAGGCTTCAAAACCATCGGCGATTTGCTGCGGGGTCTGCCCCACGAACTCACCGGTGGCCATCTTGGTGATATAGGCGGTCACCCAGCCAGCCACGACCGAATAGAAGCAGAGGATGAACATCCCCCCGACGAGGCCGACCCAGCCGACGATGGACCAGGCCCCGGACGAGCCGTTGTCAAGCGCGATCTTGCGGACCGAGCCGACAGCGGAGAGCTTGGCGTGGCGACCGACCGACAGCTCGGACATCAGAAGCGGAAAGCCGATCAGGATAATGCAGATCACATAGACGAGGACGAAGGCCGCGCCACCGTTCTCCCCGGCCGTGTACGGAAATCGCCAGAAATTCCCCAGGCCGACCGATGAGCCGATTGCGGCCATCAGGAAACCGAAATGTGAAGACCAGCCGGACTGGCCGGTCGAAGGTGCCACTGCCATGAATTTCTCCCCAAGGCGTCCGGGCCTGTGTGCGCCGGACTTTTCGGGGGCTGACCCTTCCCTATCGTCATGAAACGGTCAAGCGGCCTGACAGGGGTGTGATGCAGTTTTCCTAGCCGAAAAGGCCCGCCCCTTGCGGCGGTTCGGCATGGCGGTGGATGTGTGCCCCCAAAATCAGGCCGAAGCCGAACAGCACGGTCATCATCACGGTCCCACCATAGGAAATCAGCGGCAGGGGCACGCCGACGACTGGCAACATGCCGGTGACCATGCCGGTATTGATGAAGACATAGAGCGCGAAAGTGGTGGCGATGCCCATCACGGTCAGGCGCAGAAATTTCGACTTGCAGGATGTCGCAATCGCCACCGCATTGGCCAGCACCAGGGCGTAGATCAGGAGGATGACAATACCGCCGACGAAGCCGAATTCCTCGCCCAGCATCGTGAAAATGAAGTCGGTCTGTTTCTCTGGAAGATAGTTCAGATGGGACTGGGTGCCTTCCATATAGCCCCGCCCGGTAAAGCCGCCCGATCCCAGCGCGATCTTGGACTGGAGAATGTGATAACCGGCCCCCATCGGATCGGCCTCCGGGTTCAGGAAGGTCATGATCCGGGCGCGCTGATAGTCCTCCAGGCCAAAGCGCAGGAAGAGCGGGATACCGACAGCGGCAGCCCCGGCCCCGGCGGCGATGATCTTCCAGCTGAGGCCCGAGAGGAACACGATCACCGCGCCGCTGGCGACCAGGAGAACTGTGGTCCCCAGGTCCGGCTGGTGCAGGATCAGCGCGGCCGGTGCGCCAATGAGGAAGAGCGGGGTCAGCAGTCCGAACGGGCCGTTGACCTTGTCGGCCGGGAGGTCGTGGTAGAAGCGCGCCAGGGCCAAAACCACGGCCACCTTCATGATTTCCGACGGCTGCATCCGGATCGGGCCGATATCGATCCAGCGCTGCGCGCCCTGGATGGTCAGGCCGAACAGCTCGACGCCAACAAGCAGGCCCAGCGCGCCCAGATAGATCGGATAGGCCATACCCATCCAGAAGCGCGGCGGGAACAGGGCCACGACCAGCATCATCGACATGCCGAGGGCAAACCGCGTCGCGTGGCGGATGGCCCAGGGATCCCAAGACCCTTCCCCGACCGAATAAAGCATGCCGATGCCGGCACAGCCGAGCAGGACCAGCAACAGGACCAGCGCCCAGTTCAGCTCATAAAGCTTGGCGCGAAAGCCGCGCGGAACCGCATCGCGAAAGACGGCCATCAGCCTGCCTCCGTGCTGGCCGGGGCCTGGACATAGGGACCGGCACGCGAAGGATCGCGCTCGATGATGAAGCGCAGGATATCCCGCGCCGGACGGGCCGCGGCCCGTGAGCCGCCGCCACCGTGTTCGACCACGGTGGCAACCGCATAGCGCGGCCTGTCGTGCGGCGCGTAGCAGACGAACATGCCGTGGTCACGCAATCGCCAGGGCAGGTCGTCCTGGCTGCGGACCCCGGCCGCGCGTTCGGCCGCCGTAATGGAATAGACCTGTGACGAGCCGGTCTTGCCCGCCATCTCGACACCCTCAACGCCGAGCCCGCCCAGGGAATAGTGCGAGGTCCCGCCTGGCTCATGGACGACAGCGTGCAGCGCGTCGCGAATGAGGGCGAGATGGTCCTCGGCAATCCCCATTGAGGGCGGAGCCGGATTACCCCGGTCGGCATAGAGGCGCGGGGACACCTGCAGACCGCTGGCGATCCGGGCGGTCATGATCGCCATCTGCAAAGGCGAGGCGAGCATGAAGCCCTGGCCGATCGCACTGATCAGGGTCTCGCCGGTCGTCCAGGGCTGGCCAAAGCGGGCCCGCTTCCATTGTTCATTCGGGACCAGGCCGTCACGGACGCCCGGAACGCCAAGCTCGGGTGCCGGCCCCAGCCCGAAACGCAGCGCCATGTCATGGATGCGTTCGATACCAAGGCGCTGGGCCAGCTCGTAGAAATAGACGTCACACGAGGTCTTGACCGCGTCGCGCATATTGACCGGCCCGTGTCCGCCGCGCCGCCAACAATGGAAGTCGCGATCGCCCAGCCGGATACTGCCGCGGCACACCACACGTTCATTCGGCCGGATGACACCGGCTTCAAGGCCGGCCAGGGCGACCACCGCCTTGAACGTCGAGGCCGGCGGATAAGTGCCTTGCAGCGCCTTGTTGAAGAGCGGACGGCGCTCATTGTTCTGCAGTGCCTGGAAGTTGGCGGTGGAAATGCCCGTGACGAAGAGGTTCGGATCAAACCCCGGGGCAGAACACAGGGCCAGCACGTCGCCGGTGCGCACATCCATGGCGACGGCCGCGGCGCTTTCCCCGGCGAGGCGCTCATAGGCAAAATTCTGGACCGCGGCATCGACGGTCATCTGGATGTCTTCGCCCGCTGTCGGCTGGACCGACTGCTCCGGCAATTCGCGAATGACGCGGCCGTGCGCGTTGACTTCAACCTTGAGCGACCCGGCCGATCCGCGCAGATCCATGTCCCGCGCAACTTCGACGCCTGCCCGACCAATACGGAAACCGGGGTGGCGTAGCAGCGGGTCATCACCCGCGACTTCCTCGCTGGCGGGCTGGACATAGCCAATTAAATGACCAAAGGCCGGGCCGGACGGATAGCGGCGCACTTCAGCGACATCCGGAATCACGCCGGCAAGATCCGGCGCGTTGAGATTGACCGCTGCAAAGGTTTCCCAGTCGAGGTCCTCGAAAGCCGTTACCGCCCGGAATCCCGGCGCGCGGCGCGCGGCGTCGAGAATGCGGGTACGCGTTCCCGGCGTCATCGGCACGACCTCGCCCAGCCGGTCGATAGCCGCTTCGAGATCGCCCGCCTGTTCAGGTACGAGAAGGACCCGGTAGCTGTCGCGGTTGTCGGCGATGATCGCGCCGTTGCGATCGAGGATCCGGCCCCGCGACGGCGGCGTCAGCAGAAAGTTGAACTGGTTGTTCTCCGACAGCGTCCGGTATCGGGCGCTTTCGAGAACCTGAAGCGTGTAGAGCCGTGCACCCAGGGCGAGGAAGACAGCCGCACCCCCTCCGCCGAGCAACAGCGCGCGGCGGGTGAAGATCGTCTCCTGTTCCTGTTTGTCGATCCTCATGACTGTCTCAACCGAAACTCGACCGGGCCGTCCGCTTACGGATGGTCAACAAACCGATCAGCGGGAACATCAGGACCGAGGCGACCGCCTCAATCAGCATCGGGCGGACCGCTGCCGGCCCGCCGATGGCCAGACTGCCGGTACACCAGGCCACGATTGTGGCAATGGCGACAACACCGACGAAGCGGAGCCAGATCGGCCCCAGTTCGCGTGTCGCGCCTTCTTCCTTTCTCACGCGCAGGATCATCAAGGCCGTCAGGAAGGCCAGTGCCCAGATACCCATTGGTCCACCGGTCAGGAGATCCTGCATGATGCCGATGAGGAAGATGATAAAGGGCGGCATGAAACGCGGACGCAGGCAGGACCAGATATAGATCGCGATCAGCGGCAGGAGCGGCATCAGGTCCGGCCCCTGCGTGAGGTGCGCGGGTGATGCGTAGACGATCAGCGACAGGATGACCGACACGGCCGCCCAGACTGCCAGGCCATAGGGAGGTCGGCGTTCAATCGGCGCTCTCATTGGTCACCCTCCGCCGCGGCCTGGACCGGATCGGACGTCTCGCCGGAAGCCAGGGCTTCACCGGCGTCCGGGGCGCTGTCATCCGGCACAACGGGGTCCAGAACCGGATCGGCGTCAGGGGGCTGAACGCGCGAGTGGGGGAAGACCCAAACGAAATCCACGGCCGCCTGGTCTGAAAACAGCCGCACGCGCCATTGCCCGTCACGGTCCTGCGCGGCCACGCCGATGGGCAGGCCGCGCGGCAGGACGCCATCATCGCCCGACGTCACGATGCGGTCGCCTTCCTGCAGGTCCGCATCACGGCCGACATAATCGAGGCGCGGGAAATTCGTGTTGTTGCCGACCATCACCGCGCGGGCATTGGACCGGTCGGCCATGACAGGGACCCGGCTGTTGAGGTCGGTCAGCAGAAGCACGCGCGATGACCGCTGGCCGGTCTCGACCACCCGCCCGACCAGCCCGAACACGTTGAGCACGGGGTCACCGTCCTCGATGCCGCGCTGGGCTCCGGCTCCGATGATGCGCGAGCGCACGAAGGGGCCGGTCGGATCGGCCAGCGTCCAGGCCCCGACCCGTTCCTGAGTTGCCGGGACGTCGAGCTCCAGCGCCTCTTCATATATCTCGATCTGGTCGCGCAGCCGCAGCGCCAGGTCACGCCAGTAGCGCGTCTCATTCAACTGGTCACGAAGTTCTTCGTTTTCCTGCGCCAGTTCACCCTGCCGGCGCCAGTACGGCCCGATATTGCCAAGTCCCCGCAAGGGCCGGGCCGCTAGGTCGAGCGCCGGCGCGGCGACATCGACGACAGCCGACCGGACGGCCGCCAGTTGCGGCGGCCGGACTTCGGGCCGATCGAAGATGATCAGGAGAATCGAGGCCGCGAACAGCGTGACGGTCAGCGTCCGGGAAAACCGGACGCCTTCATCCTGATCCCGGCGTGCTGGGCTGCGAAGCGCCAATTCGAAGTTCTCCCGCCACGCGGTGCGAACCGACTACACCGCTTCGGACAATATGGGTCGCCAAATCTTAAGGTTTTCAATCGCCTTGCCGCATCCGAACACGACGCAGGAGAGCGGTTCGTCGGCGAGGCTGACCGGCAGTCCGGTACGCTCGCGCAGTTCCGAATCGAGATTGCGCAGCAGCGCGCCGCCACCGGTCAGAACGATACCCTTGTCGACAATGTCGGCGGCGAGTTCCGGCGGCGTGGCTTCGAGCGCCTGCTTCACCGCCTCGACGATCTGTTCGACCGGTTCGGACAGGGCGTCGGCGATCATGGCTTCGGTCACGGAAATCTCGCGTGGCACGCCATTCATCAGGTCGCGGCCCTTGATATCCAGCGCCAGCCCCTCGCCTTTCAGCGGTGGCATGGCCGAGCCGATTTCCTTCTTGATCCGTTCCGCGCTGGTTTCCCCGATCAACAAATTCGCCGACCGGCGGATATAGCTGATGATGGACTCGTCCATCTTGTCACCGCCCACGCGAACCGAGCGCGAATAGACGATGCCCGAGAGCGACATCACGGCGACTTCCGTCGTGCCGCCGCCAATATCGACGATCATCGAGCCGGTCGGCTCGTCGATCGGCAGGCCGGCACCGACCGCGGCGGCCATAGGTTCGTCGATCAGATAGACCTTGCGGGCACCGGCCAGGCGCGCGGACTCATAGATCGCGCGGCGTTCCACCGCCGTCGCCCCGGACGGCACGCAGATCACGACCTGCGGCGAGGTAAAGGTCTGGCGGTTGTGCACCTTCTTGATGAAGTAGCGGATCATCTCTTCCGCCACATCGAAATCGGCAATCACACCGTCGCGCATCGGGCGGATGGCTTCGACATTGCCCGGTGTCTTGCCGAGCATCATTTTCGCTTCCGCACCAACGGCCTGGACGTGTTTGCGTCCCTTCTCGACCTTGTAGGCCACGACAGACGGTTCGTTCAGGACCACGCCGCGTCCCTTGACATAGACCAGCGTGTTGGCCGTGCCGAGGTCGATTGCGATATCAGCGGATAGGAAACCGAACAGGCTGTTGATCATGGGAGGCCGGACGAGCTGGGCGCCAAGTGGAGCAAGCGCTACGTGATGAAACAGGATATTCCTTGTGCGATGACGCGCTCTTGATTGCAAGCGCGGCTTTGCAGCCACGCGTCAAGGCTATTCTTCTTCGGTGTCGGTGTGCGGCAGACGGCGGCGCGCCAGCAGCATCATCGCCAGCCAGACTGCGAAGGCAAAGGCCAATGTTCCCGCCAGCAGCAGGCTTTGCCCCGAGATCATGGCGATCAGTCCCTGCCCGGTCAGACCCACGACCAGAATTTTGGGTGTGATTCCCAGCCCGGTACCGGTCGCAAAGGCCCAATACGGTGTCGGAGACAGACCGAAGGCCATATTGACGACGATATAGGGACCGGAGGGCACGATGCGGACCAGCGCGCTGGCGAGCAGCCCGTTACGCCCAACGAATTCGGAGGCGCGGTTCATCCAGTTGCCGCCGAAGCGCTTGAGTACGTCTGCCCCGGCGAGTCGGGCAATCCAGAAATTGACGCTGGCCGAGCACATCGTCGCGATCCACGCGAATATGAAGCCGTTGACCGGCCCGAAAGCCAGTACGGTCGCCGCCATCAGCACGAATTGCGGTGCACCGACAAAGGACAGGAGTATGTAAATCAGGATCGTCGCAGGAAGCGCGTACCAGCGGCTCGCCGCCTGGTCGAAAATTTCGCCCAGCGCGTCCGCATCCGCCCCGAAAAAGAGTTTTCCGAAGACGAAGATCAGGCCGACGACGACCAGGAGCGCGATCGAGATCAGACTGGCGCGCAGCGCGCGCGCGTCCATGTGGGTGAAGAAGTCGATGAATTTACGAAACGACATCACGGATTTCCGGGCGGTGGGCCAGTCGGCAGGACCGCCGTGTCAGGACTTGGTCTCCGAGGCGGTATCGGGTTCGCCCGCCGCGATCCGCGCCAGCTTGGCTCGTTGCCGCGCCAACACGGAGAGTTGCTGGTCGAGCACTTCAAGGATTTCGCGGGCCTCTTCCTGGTCGATCACACCGGGTGAACGTTCGGTCTCGCTTAAGGAATCCATCAGGGCGGCAATGTTGCGGGCGTGGCGACGGCTGGCTTCGCCCGCCAGCGTCAGCCAGTTGTCGTCGTCATCGCGATCAAGCGGCATGAAAATGCCCCCGGCGAGAAAGGCGAGATCCTTGGCCGCGGCGGTGGCACCGGTTGCCTCGGTCAGCTTGGCCACGCGCGTATAGGAGATGTCATTGCTGGAGTCCGGATCGGCGAGCGCATAGACGCGCGTCCGTGACAATTCCAGCATCTCCATGACGGCCGGCACCCCTCCGGCTTCCTCGAACAGGCGGGCGACGACGGCTTTGGCCTCGCCATATGGCCGTGCCTTGACCGGTTTGAATGCCATGACGGTAATCCCTCTCGCGCGGGTTTTGCCGCGCGGCCGCAACCTACGAGGCTCGCCCCTAGCCTACAACACCGGCGCGCTCAAGTCCGCTTTTTGAGCCGGGACCTCAGCTCGCGGCCTGCGGTTTCGACCGGTTCGGCGCGGCCTGCCTCCCGCCACTGCGCCATGCGCGGGGCCCCGGCGGCATGTTCGGCGTTCCAGTCGCGGGCGAAGTCGCCGCTGCGAATATTGCTCAGCAGGCATTCGAATTCAGGTCCCACGGCCTTGGCCAGGTTGGGTTCGGTCAGGCGCGCGCCAAACTCGGCGGTGTCGGATATCGCCTCATACATGCCTTCAATGCCGCGCGCCTGGATCAGGTCGGCGAGATATTTCAACTCGTGCACGCAATCGATATAAGCCATGCGCGGGCTGACCCCGGCGGCGGTAAGGCGCTCGAAAGAAGCTTTCGCCAGCGCCACCATGCCGCCGACGAGGACCGCCTGCTCGCCGAAGAGGTCGGAGACGGCCTCTTCCTCGAACGAGGTTTCGAATATCCCGACCCGGCCCGATCCGATGCCTTCGAGATAGGCCTTTGCGATCGCTTCGGCCTCGCCGGACGGGTTCTGATGCACGGCCCAATAGCCGATCAGCCCGCCGCCCTTCTCGTATTCGGTCCGCACCGCGCCGCCCGGCCCCTTGGCGGCCGCGAGGATGACGTCGGCGTCCTCCGACGGTTCAACGAGGCCATAGCGGATCGAATAGCCATGGCAGAAGATGAGCGCCTGGCCCCGGGGCCGGTTCGGCGCAATGTCGTCAGCCCAGATCGAGGCGTGGGCTTCGTCGGCGGCGAGGATGGAGACGATGTCCGCCCTTGCCGCCGCTTTCGCTACCGTCACCGCTTCGAAGCCGTCAGCCTTCGCCGTCTCCATCGAGGGCGAGCCGGCGCGCAGACCAATGACGATGTTCCCAATCCCGCTATCGCGCAGATTGAGCGCGTGCGAGCGGCCATGATTCCCATAGCCGACGATGGCGATCCTGCGCCCGTCAAGCGCGGAGAGATCGCCAATCGGGGTCATTCGGTGTCAGCAGCGGGCGGCTGGGGCGTATCAGAATTGCCGCCGTCCAGGACGTAACGCCATTCGCCGTTTTCCAGCCGCCAGACCGTGATGTAGTCACCGGTCGCAGCCGGATCGGCGTCACGGTTTCCGTCCGGGTAGAAGCCCCAGCTGCCATAGGTCACGGCGAAATCGCCCGCCTCGCCGGCATAGCCGCCGCGCGGATCCCAGTGCAGGATCGCGCCTTCGGGCAGTTGGCGGGCCGCGGCGATCGCGTCGGGACCGACGATATCGTCACTGTTCGGTCCGATCAGGCGCGCATCACTGGTAGCGTAGTGCCGAAAGGCTTCACCCAGTCCATCGCGCGCGGCCATGGCGGCAAAGTCGCGGTCGGCCTGCATCGCGCCGGCCAGCGCGTCATCGGCGGGGTCGGAAAACGCCGCCGGAGTGCTGAGAAAGGCAAGGCTGGCGGCAAGAAAAAGCGTACGGGTCATGGCATCGGTATCCTTAGTTCAGATTCGGCCCCCGGTTGAGGGCGCGAAACTCTGCTTCGGCCTTCCTGACGTCAAGCGTACGAATTCGTGACCAATTGGAACACTGGTTGCGAAACCAGGTGTATTGCCGCTTGGCATAGCGGCGGCTGTCGCGCTTGGCATGGGCGATCGCCGTGTCCGCGTCGATCTCGCCATCGAGATGGGCCAGAAGCCAGGGCAGGCCGACAGCCTTGAGCGCCGGGAGCCGTCGATTGTGTCCCTGCAGGGCCTTGGCTTCCTCCCACGCCCCGTCTGACAGCATGGCTTCGAAGCGGGCGTCGATCCGGGCGTAGAGGGCTTCGCGGTCCGGTTCGATGACGATCCCGGTCCAGTCACCGGGGGGCAGCGCGGGGCGCGTATCGGCCTGAAACTCCGAGATCGCGCGGCCGGTACTGACACCGACTTCGACAATGCGGCGCAGACGGGCCCGGTCATCACCCTTCGCCCGCGCGGCGGCGTCAGGATCGTAGCGTTCCGCCGCAGCCCGCAGAACGTCCATACCGGCCTCTTCGAGACGGTCCGCCTCGGCCCGGGCTTCGGACGTGGTTTCGGGAATGTCGGCGATCCCGTCGGTCAGCGCGCTGAAATAGAGCCCGGTCCCCCCGACAATGACCGGAATACGGCCCCGGCCGCGAATGTCGGTGATCAGCCGGACGGTTTCGCGCGACCACCAGCCGGTCGAGCCAGCGTCCTCCACGGGGAGAACACCAAAGAGGTGATGGGGGATATCACCGCGCTCGTCGACAGACGGCTGGGCCGAGAGGATCGGAATTTCCCGGTATATCTGCATGGAGTCGGCGTTGATGATTTCACCGCCAAGCTCACGTGCCGCGGTCAGCGCGAGCGCGGTCTTGCCGGACGCGGTCGGTCCGCCAACGAGGAGAACCGGACGCGCGTGCCCGCTCACGGCTCCAGCGTCTGCAGGACGAATTGCCCGCCGCGATTGAGCGTGAAGAGGACCGGCTCGCCATTGGCCTCGCCGACGAGGCGGCGGACATCGGCGATGGTTTCCACGCGGGTGAAAGCCACTTCCTCGATAACATCGCCTGCGCGCACCTTGCCCGCCGCGTCGCTGGTCGGATCGACTGCCGTCACCAGCACACCCGCGGCATCGGCGTGAACGCGCCAGCGGCGGCGCGAGGCATCATCCAGCACAGCTAGTGTCAGTCCGGCGACTTCGCCGCCATTGACCGGGGTCTGGGTTGCGGTCCGGGGGGTGGATGCCGGTGCGCCTTCTTCTTCCAATCGCTCGACGGTCGCCGTCACGGTGCGGGACTGGCCCCGGCGATTGAGGACGATCTCGACCCGGCGGCCAATCTCGGTTTCAGCCACGAAGCGCGGCAGGGAGCGCGAGTCCGGGACGAGACGGCCATCGAAGCGCAGGACGACATCGCCTTGCTGGATACCAGCCGCAGCCGCCGGACCATCCGGATCGACGGCGGAAATCACCGCGCCGCGCGGGCTACCCAGCCCCAGTGCCTCGGCGACGCCGGCGTTAACCGGGCGGACGTTCACGCCAAGCCAGCCGCGCCGGGTTTCGCCGAATTCGAGCAGCTGGCTGACGACGGGTTCTGCAATGGCGGACGGAATGGAAAAGCTGATGCCGACGCTGGCACCCGTCGGCGAATAGATGAGCGTGTTCACGCCCACGACCTCGCCATCGAGATTGAAGAGCGGGCCACCGGAATTGCCGGTGTTAATCGCGACATCGGTCTGGATGTAGTCGTCATATTGACCACCGGCATCACGTCCGCGCGCCGAAATGACGCCCGCCGTCAGCGAACCGCCCAGGCCGAACGGGTTGCCGATAGCAATGACCCAGTCACCCACCCGCGCCGCGTCGGAATCGCCAAAGCTGACATGGGGAAAGGGATCGTCGGACTGGATACGCAGAACGGCGAGATCGGTCGCGGGGTCACGCCCGACAATTTCGGCCGGGAAGGTCCGGCCATCGGGAAAGGTGACCTCGACCTCGTCGGCCTCGTCGATGACGTGGTTATTGGTGACGACGACACCATCGGGGTCGATAACGAAGCCCGAGCCCAGCGAGTTGGCAATGCGCGGCGCGTCGTCGCCAAAGAGCTGGTTGAACCGTTCCAGCGGCGAGCCTTCGGGGAAGGCCGGCAGGCCCGCTTCGCCACCAACACGCTGCGCGGCGGAAATGTTCACGACCGCGGGCGAGAGCCGCTCATTGAGGTCGGCAAAGCCTTCGGACGGAAAGCGCTGCGCGTGGGCCGCTCCGCTGACCAGAAGGATCGCGAAGAAGGCGAGAAAGACGCGCATGGGCATACTCCGATAAAACAAGGGGCCGGGCATGTCTGCCCGGCCCCGTTTACTCTTGCCGCTTCAGGCTTTCAACGGCAACCCGCGCTGACGCAATCGTCATCGGATTGCCATCAACAACAAAGCGGTTACTCGCCGCCGTCCTGATTGCGGAAATAGCGGAAGAATTCGCTATCCGGCGGAATGACGATCGGGGTGCCTTCGCGCACCGCCAGGCGATAGGCATCCAGCGAGCGGTAAAAGGAGAAGAACTCCGCATCCCGGTTATAGGCTTCCGCATAGATGGCGTTCCGGCGGGCATCGCCCTCACCGCGCAGCCGCTCGCCTTCGGCGCGGGCTTCGGCACGGATGATGGTCGCGTCACGGTCGGCTGCGGCACGGATTTCCCGGGCCACCTGTTCACCTTCAGCGCGGATCCGGGCCGCTTCCTGCTCACGCTCGGAGCGCATCCGCTGGAAGACCCGTTCGGCAATCTGCTGGGGCAGGTCGGCGCGCAGGATCCGTACGTCGATGACGTCGATGCCGAGGTCCTGGGTCGCGACCTGGGCGTCCACAGCGGCCTGCACCCGGTCCATTAAGGCGGAACGCTGGCCGGAGATCACGTCCTGGGAGGCGATCGAGCCGATCACACCGCGCAGGCTGTCATCCATGATCGAGCCGAGACGGGCGCGCGCGCCATTCTCGTTGCGAACCGTCTGATAGAAGCGTAGCGGATTGACGATGCGGTAACGCAGGAAGGCGTCAACGACGAGGCGCTCCTGGTTGGCGGCCTGGATTTCTTCCGGGTCCATGTCGAATTCGAGATTCCGGCGGTCAAACATGACCACGGAGTCCACGAACGGGACCTTGAAGTGCAGGCCAGCCTCGTCGCCGTTCTCGTTGACGGCTCCAACCGGTTCACCAAAGCGCAGGACCAGGGCCTGTTCACGTTCGTTCACGGTAAAGACCGACATCGACAGGCCGATCACGGCTGCGATCAGAAGGACGAACCCGAAGATCGTGACAATACGGCTCATTGGTCACCTCCCGCCGCAGCGCGGTTCCGGCCAAGTTGATCCAGAGGCAGATAGGGCACAGCCCCTCCCTGTTCGTCGAGAATGATGAGTTCGGAGCGTCCGAGGACCTGCTCCATGGTTTCCAGGAACATCCGGCGGCGCGTGACCTCCGGAGCCTGGGTGTACTCGTTGTAGATCGCCACGAAGCGGTCGGCCTGACCCTGGGCTTCGGCAATCACCGAGTCCCGATAGGCCTGGGCCTGCTGGGTGATGCTGGCCGCCTCACCGCGCGCCGCCGGGATCACGCTGTTGGCGTGGGCGGTGGCGTTGAGCCGGGCGCGCTCGGCATCCTGCGCCGCCGCGTCGACATCGCGGAAGGCGTCAATGACGCTTTGCGGGGCCTGGGCACGCTGCAGGTTGACCTGCAGGATCTGGATACCGGCGTCATACTCGTCGAGTGTCGCCTGCATGACGTCACGGGTGCGTTGCGACACCTCGCTCCGCGCCGTGGTGATGATCGGGACAAGGTCCGACGTACCGACGACTTCGCGCATGGCGCTTTCGGCCACCGCGCGAACGGTCGCTTCGGGATCGCGAACGTTGAACAGGTAGTCGCGTACGCCGTCAGCGTAGGCCAGATTGACCCGCCACTGCACCTCGAAGGCAATGTCGACGATGTTCTCGTCGCGCGTCAGCATCTGGCTTTCCGCCAGATTGTTCGCACCGATGGAAATCGTATTGGTCGTGGTGACTTCCGGCAGTTCGACCGTCTCGATCGGCCAGGGCAGTTTCACGTGCAGGCCCGGCGCGGTGGTGCGTTCGTATTCGCCAAAGCGCAGCACGACACCGGCCTGTTCAGGGCCAACCGAATAGATCGCGCGGCCCGGCCAGAACAGCACGCCGGCACCGATGATCAGGAAGACGACCAGCACGGTCAGGAAATTCCCGCCCTTGCCGCCGCCGGCGCCCGATCCGCCACGCTTGCCGCCGCCACCGCCGAACATGCGGCCGAGGCTCTGGTTCAGGCGGGCAATCAGCTCGTCGAGGTCAGGGGGCTCCTGTCCCCCGCCGCCGGGGCGGTTCGAACCGCCGCGATTGCCCCACGGATTGTTTCCGCGGTCACCATTGTTATTCCCGCCGGAGCCCCAAGGGCCTCCGCCGCCGTTATTCTCGTTCCACGGCATAGGGTGTGCTGTCCTCCAAGGATATTCGCGTCTCAGGTGTCTATTTGGACGCCTTGGGCCGCAGGTTCAAGCGGAACCCGCCGCGTCCGCGTCCCGCTAGGCGGTGCGTTCAAGGACGCGCAGGACGAAATCATGGTCGTCCGCTTCGCCAGCCGCGCGCGCCTCGCGATGCTTTTCCGTCCATGCGGCTTCGTCGATGTCCGGGAAAACCGCCTCGCCGTCCGGCGCGGCATCGACCTCGGTCAGGTAGAGCCGGTCAGCCAGGGGAAGCGCCTCGGCATAGATCTGCGCTCCGCCGATGACCGAGACCTCGTCGATGCCGGTTTCCTTCGCCCGTTGGCGGGCGGTCTGGATGGCGTCTTCCAGCGAATGACAGACCAAAGCGCCGTCGGCGACGAAACCCTGCTGGCGTGTCACCACGATATTGGCCCGGCCCGGCAGGGGCTTGTTCGGCAGGCTGTCCCAGGTCTTGCGGCCCATGATGACAGGCTTGCCGAAGGTGATCTGCTTGAACCAGGCGAGGTCGGACTTCAGCCGCCAGGGCAGATCACCCTCCCGGCCAATGACGCCATTCTTCCCGCGCGCGGCGACGAGAGCGATGTGGATGTCCTTGACCCGGCCCGTTGCACTCACACCGCCACCGGGGCCTTGATGGCCGGGTGCGGGTCATAGCCCTCGACCGTGATGTCCTCGTACTCGAAGGCGAAGAGGTCGGCCCGGTCCGGATTGAGCGACAGGCGTGGCAGAGCGCGCGGCTCGCGAGAGAGCTGTTCGCGCACCTGGTCCATGTGGTTGGTGTAGATGTGCGCATCGCCGAAAGTGTGGATGAATTCACCCGGCTCGAGCCCGGCAACTTGTGCGACCATGCAGGTCAGGAGCGCATAGGAGGCGATATTGAACGGCACGCCGAGGAACATGTCGGCAGACCGCTGGTAAAGCTGGCAGGAGAGCCGGCCGTTCGCGACATTGAACTGGTAGAGCGTGTGGCAGGGCGGCAGCGCCATGTTCGGCACGTCGGGCGGATTCCAGCCCGACACGATCAGGCGGCGTGAGGCCGGATTGGTGCGGATCTGTTCCAGGACATCGGAGAGCTGGTCGACCTCGGTGCCGTCCGGGCCTTCCCAGCGCCGCCACTGCTTGCCGTAGACGGGGCCGAGATCGCCTTTTTCGTCAGCCCATTCATCCCAGATCGTCACGCCACGGTCCTGCAGCCAGCGCACATTCGTCTCGCCGCGTAAAAACCAGAGCAGCTCGATGGCGATCGAGCGGAAATGTACTTTCTTGGTGGTCAGAAGCGGAAAGCCTTCGGAGAGGTCACAGCGCAACTGCCGCCCGAAGACCGACAGCGTGCCCACGCCCGTGCGGTCTTCCTGAGGGGTGCCGTTCTTGAGGATATCCTCAAGCAGGTCGAGATAGGCCGTCTCGACCGCCGAGGCCCGTCCGCCCGCTCTCGGGAAATCCTCGATCCGTACTGCCTCGCCCATGGCAATTCGCTCCGCATACCGATTCGCTGGAGCCAGCCTAACGCGCCTGGGCCCGGAACGCGTTAACGGGTCTCAGGCGGGGGGCGAGTTTTCCACGGCCAATTCACCCTTACATCGTGCCGACACAAAAATTTGACTCGCCTCGCGGGGCCGTTCGGCTATGGTGACCAGATCGGAACATAGAGGGAACATTTACATGCTTGGATATGTGACGGTCGGCACCAACGACCTCAAAAGCGCCGCGGAATTCTACGACAAGATCTGCGCCGAATTTGGCGTCGGCCGGATGATGGATTTCGACACTTTCATCGCCTGGGGCAAGCCCGGCGGCGGGTGCGGCATCGCCGCGACCAAACCGTTCGACGGCCAGGCCGCCACGGTCGGCAATGGCGTCATGGCGGCGTTTCAGGCGGACTCGAAGGAACAGGTCGACAAGGTCTATGCGCTCGCCATCAGCCTCGGCGCAAAAGACGAAGGCGCGGCCGGTCCGCGCGGCGACAGCGGCTTTTATGCCGGCTATTTCCGCGACCCGGATGGCAACAAGCTGAACGTCTTCACGATGGGCTAGTTGTCCTTCTTGAGGCCCCGGGTCGCTATCGCGCCCGGGGTTTCAGGTTTCGTGTGGCGCGAACCAACAAAGCACCGAAATCCCGGCCGAGCTAGCGAGAGCCGGGACCTTGGCCAGTTTCACACGGCCCCGGCGCGTCGCAAATGCTCCGGCCGGGGTTTCAAGAATACTCCCCTCGCCTCTCCCGGTCCGGCGCGCTAGCGTGGCGGTTCCGGGAGGGACAGCGTGGCGAACACCGAAACGACGGAGCCATCACAGACTTGCGCCAATTGCGGCGCGATCCTGACCGGCGCGTATTGCGCCGAGTGCGGGCAGTCGCGCGAGGATATCAATCGGCCCTTCTGGACGCTGGCGACCGATACGCTCGACGGGCTGTTCTCGTGGGACGGCCGGCTATTGACGACGCTGCGCCAGCTTTACACGCGGCCGGGCCGCGTGGCGCGCGATTATGCCGACGGCAAGCGGCAGAGCTTTACCCCGCCGATCCGGCTCTACCTCATTGTCAGCCTCGTCTTTTTCGCGGCAATGACGCTGTCGGGCGTGCGGATCATCGCGGTCAACACGTCGATGAGCGAAGCCGGGCCGGGCATCAGCCTGACCATGTTCCAGCCGCCGGGCACCAGCGAACCTCTCAATCTGACGGACGAGGAGCGGGAGGACTTCTATGCCCTCGCCCGCGGCCTGGGTAATCCGGAGAGCGTGATCCGCATCGCATTGCGGGCCGCAGAAGATCCACGCGGCACCGAGGAAAAGACCGCCGCAGCGGCCAATCAGGCGCTGATCCTGATGGTCTTCGTCTTCATCCTGATGAACATGGCGCTGCACCCGCGCACAGCCGTCATCCGCCATGTCATCCACGCACTCTATTATCACGCGGCCTTCCTGCCGGTGGCAGGCTTCCTCCTGATCATCGCGGTCTGGCTCGATTTGCCGACCGGTCTAGCCCTCGGACTGATCGCGGCTGCGTCTCTGGCGTCACTGTCGGCCTACACGCTGTTCGACCGCGGGTTTTACGGATCGAGCTGGATCGGAGCTGTGTTGCGTTCTCTGGTCATCCTGGTGGTCTATTCGGCAACCACCATCCTGGTCGTCACCGCCCTGATCCTCGTGGCAACGTTGTAACCCCCTCGCCTCGCCCGGAAGAACCGGGGCAAGCCGGGCCTTCTGATCCAGTCAGAGGGCCCTGCGCATTCCTGTTCGGACAAAACACACTCTTGAATTCCCGGAGCCGCGCGAGCGGCATCCGGGACCTCGTTGAGCCGTCATGAGGCCCCGGCTCTTCGCTGTCGCTCCGGCCGGGGTTTCAGGGATGAGTCTCTCGCCTCGCCCGGCGCGCCGCGCTAGCGTGGTGACCGGGGAGGGACCGCATGACGACCAAGGCGGGACACGTAAAGCCTGACACCTGCGCCAATTGCGGCGCGGCGCTCGACGGGGCCTATTGCGCCGAATGCGGCCAGTCGCGCGAAGACATCCGGCGCCCGGCCTGGTCGCTGGTCACCGATACGCTCGATGGCCTGTTTTCCTGGGACGGGCGGATCCTGACCACTTTCCGCCAGCTCTATACGCGGCCCGGCCGCGTGGCGCGCGACTATGTCGATGGCAAGCGACAAAGCTTCACCCCGCCGGTGCGGCTCTACATCATCGCCAGCCTGATTTTCTTCGCCGCCATTGCGTTTTCCGGCGTGCGCATCGTGGCGGTCGAGACCACCACGTCGGCCGACGGGGCACCGTCCATCTTCGTGACGATCTTCCAGCGTCCGCGTGACGGGCAGGCCCAAACTCTTTCACCCGAAGATCAGGCCATCGTCATCGATCGCGCCCGCGAGCAGGGGGTCTCGGATTTCTGGAACGACACCGCCCTGGACGCGATGAACCATCCCGAAATGCTGGAAGAACGTGCGTCGGCGGCCTCGAGCCAGGCGCTCATCCTGATGGTGTTCGTCTTTGCGCTGATGAGCCTCATACTCCATCCGCGCCGAAAACTGATCGAGCATACGATCCATGCGCTATACTTCCACGCGGCCTTCCTGTTGCCGCTGGCCGCACTGGTCGTGTTCGCCGTCTTTATTCCGCTGCCGGCCTGGGCAGGGATCACCGTCCTGGTCACGGCAATCCTGACGTCCAATGCTGCCGTCACCCTGTATGACCGGGGCTTCTACGCCTCGAGCTGGTTCGGCGCGATCCTGCGGTCCGTCCTCATCTGCATGGGCTATGTGACCTCGGCGGTCTTCGTGGCGATCGGACTGATCTTCGTCTCCACGCTTTAAGGGCACCGCGCCGCACCGCTCACTTTAAATCAACCTCTCGAAGGCCTATATTAGGGCTGCCGGCTTGCCGGCTATGACGATAAAGGCGCGTGTAATAACCGGACTGGACCCGGGTGCGATTCCCGGCGGCTCCACCAATTTCCTCCCGCGTGATGCAAAAGCGCCGGAGCATTAAGGGGCCGAATTAGGATCGACAGACGGCTAAAGACGTCAGCTTTCGTCCGCATGGGTACCGTTAAATGCCCATTATTGTAGTTGCGAATGACAACTATGCTGAAGAGGTCGCTCTCGCTGCGTAATGCGGCGCGATGACTTCGCTCTAAGTCCTCGGCTCTAGCAAGCCGCAGGCGGGGTTCGGGGGCACCTGGCAACAGAAGCCCCCACTTCTCCCCTTATTGTCTTGGCGTGATGTAAAGCGGCAGGCCGCCTTCGGGACGGAAGGTGATGGTCATCACCGGATTGACCGCATGGCCGTGGACCGGCGCAAAGCGATAGTCGCGCAGCAACGTCGCCAGGATCACAATCGCTTCGGTCATGGCAAAGCCCGACCCGATGCAGGCACGCGGTCCGCCCCCGAACGGGCGGTAGACCCAAGGATCCGTCGGGCGGCGTTCGGGTGAGAACCGGTCCGGGTCGAACGCGTCGGGATTGTCCCAGTACCGCGAATGGCGCTGCAGCGCATAAAAAGCCACGAGCGCTATATCGCCGCGCTTTACTTGCCGCTCGGCAATCTGCGTATTGCGGATCGCCCGGCGTCCGATCATCGGCGCGGGCGGGTAGAGGCGCATCGTCTCCTCCAGCACCTGCCGCAGAAAGACCAGTTTCGCGATGGACTCCTTCGTAACCGGCCCGCCGGACAGCACGCTGTCGATCTCCGCTGCGGCCCGGTCCTGCGTCTCCGGGTCGATAGCCAGCAGGTAGAGCGCCCAGGTCAGCGCGATGGCGGTGGTTTCGTGCCCGGCCGCGACAAGGCTGATCAGGTTGTCGCGGACGTCATTGTCAGAAAACCCACCTCCGGTGTCAGGGTCGCGTGCATCCAGGAGCAGTTGCAGCAGGTCTTCATGGCGGTCGCCGGACAGGCGGCGGGCCGCGATTTCCCCGGTCAGGGCCTTGCGCAAGACCTGACGGGCGCGCTGCGCCTTACGGCCCATCAGCCGCGGCGTGGCTTCGTGCAGCGGCAACAAATCGCTGTAGCGGGTTCTCCCCAGGCCTTCGAATACATCCTCGACGGCCTTGCGCATGATGGCGCGGTTGAAGGACTTCGCCTGGGTGAAGAGCGCGTTTTCGATGACGCTGAGCGCGGCTTCGTTCAGTGCGGGCGTCACGTCAGCGGGTTGGCTGGCCTGTCCCACGAAGGCGCTGACGCGGTCCGCAGCTTCCGCCATCGCCGGGACAAGGTCGAGAATGCGCGCCTTCACAAAGCCGGGCTGGAGTGCCTTGCGCTGGCGCCGCCAGCTGTCGTCATGGGCCGTCAGGATGGAATCCCCGAGGACGGGCCGCAGCATGCGGATCACCAACGGCGACTTCCGCCAGGCGTCCGCATCGTCCAGCAGGACCGCTTTCATCTCCTCGGGCCCCGAAATCGTGTGGACTGTCCGGCCGAAGAAGGGGACCGAAATCCGCGTGAATTCAAAGGCCTCCACCGGCAACAGCTCGACCGGATTGCGCCGCATCGTCCGCGCTGTCTGCAAGAGGGACATCGGGGCCGACTGGCGTACGGGTATCGGAGGGATGATCACATCAGGACCTGGGTTCAGCCGTCATCGCGATTACCCGCAAGACGGGTCCAACTGTCAAAATATATACCAAAGTGGCGGATTCCGTTGACCCCCCGTATCAAGGGTTTAGGTTTCAAGACCGTGAACTTCGGGGGGAGTTGCTATCGTGGCCAAAGACCTCATGCGCTACGACATCATGGCGCAGGAAGCGCTGCGGGGGGTAATCCGCGAGGCGCTGGGCCGCGCTGCTGCGCCGGGCGGGCTTCCCGGCTCTCACCATTTCTACATCAGTTTCAAGACCCAGGCCCCCGGCACCGACATCGATGAATCGCTCGCGGCGAAATATCCCGACGAGATGACCATCGTGCTGGAACACCAGTTTTGGGACCTGAAGGCGGACGAAGAGCATTTCGAGGTGACTCTGAAATTCAACGGCGTGCCGAAATACCTCAAAGTTCCCTACTCCGCCGTCAATCGCTTCCACGACCCTTCCGTCGGCTTCCACCTGCAGTTCGAGCTGAATCCCGACGATGGCAGCGTGCCGCGCTTCGCGCCGAAAGAGACGAAAGCCAAGCCGGCCAAGGAAAGCGCCGCGGCGGCTGGTGACGGTGCCGAAGTCGTCAGTCTCGACAGCTTCCGCAAGAAATGAACTTTCCGCGTCCGCCGTGGGACGAGGCCACGATTCGGCAGTATTTCTCCCGGCCTGAACTCGCGCCCGGCTATTCCAGACTACTCGGTTTCGAATTCGTCGATGTCGACACGACAGCGATGACATTTGAATGCACGTTCAATCCGGGTCCGGAGCTGTGCAGTCCGGCCGGAGCGATCCAGGGCGGGTTCATCACCGCGATGCTCGACGACACGATGTCGCTCGCGGCGATCTCGGCGCTGGGCTTTGACGGTGTGGTGCCAACGCTGGAGATGAAGACAAGCTTCCTCGCGCCGGTCATGGCCGGTTTCGTCCGCGCGAAGGGCCAGGTCCTGAAAAAAGGGCGCAAGACCTTCTTCACGGAAGGACGTTTGTGGGACCGGGAGGGTCAGTTGCTGGCCCACGCCACGGCGACCTGCATCCACCGGCCGCATGACAAGGTGAAAGCCGCGCGCGCCCGTCAGGCGCGAGGCGAGAACAGCCGGTCGAGCGAGTAGCGGCCGCCGCCCGTCGCGGCGAACTGCAGCCCGATGAAGACCAGCACGATGGCTGGCCACCAGCCGCGAAAATCCTGTGCCCAGTGGACCATCACGACACCAACGACGAAGTTGAAGGCGATAATCAGCCCCGCCCAGCGCGTGAGTAGGCCGATGACGAAGAGCACGCCGCAGAACAGCTGGACATAGACCGACAGCGGAGCCATCAGCTCTGGCATCGCGAAGCCGTTCGCCGTCAGGAAAGCCTCGAACTCGGCCATATGCGCGGCGCTGGTGACATTGTCCATCACGCCATAGACGAGGAAGGCCCCGGTCAGGACGCGCAGGCCCAGAAGGCCGAGATCGGAAAATTTCCCGAGAGCGGGAAGGAAGAGAAGCGATCGTGTGTCCACGCCGAACCCTAGCCCGGGGGAGGCGAACCGTCTCGGCTTTTCACGATATCCGGTTCAATTGTCCGTGACCCCAGACGGGGTGACTTTCGTAGAGGGGCCGTCAGGTGACGCCCTCGCGGACCCGGTTCACGCCGCTTCCGGCTCCGCGCGAACCAGCGGGCGGGCCTTGACCCGGACCCGGGCGCGTTCGCCCTCGACCTTTTCAACGGTCAGCTTCTCGACCTGGCTGTCATCATGGAAGACCACACCGGACAGCGCGTCGAGCACGGCCTTGGCGACATTGTCGACATCGTGGACGGGGCTGTTCCCGGTACGTTCGATGGTGATGGCAACTTCGTACGGCCCCCATTTCGGGCGCGCGCGCTTGAACTCGGTACGGAAAAACTCGCCGATCAGCACCTTGAACCGGCGCGTACGCGTCGTCAGGGCATCGACCCGAAGATGCAGACTGTCACCGGCCATGCGTGCCTGAACCTTTCCCCTGCCCGTCCATTGTTGCGCCGCAGCTTGATCCATCGCCTTGCGGTGATACACGTCGCCACAGCCGAATCGCAATGCTAATGATCGGCCCACACCACCCCGCCTTGCAAGGAGCCTCCCCTGATGAGCGAGAAACGCACCGAAACCGACAGCTTTGGCCCGCTCGATGTGCCTGCCGACAAGCTCTATGGCGCGCAGTCGGCCCGCTCGCTGATCAATTTCGCCATCGGCACCGAAACCCAGCCCGCCGCGATCATCCGTGCGCTGGGGATCATCAAGCGCTCCGCGGCGCGGGTGAACCGGGAGATGGGCAATCTCGAACCGCGCCTCGCCGACGCTATCGAACAGGCCGCGCTGGAAGTCGCCGAAGGCAAGCTCGACGATCATTTCCCGCTCTCGGTCTGGCAGACCGGCTCGGGCACGCAGTCGAACATGAATTCCAACGAGGTGATCGCCAACCGCGCGATCCAGATCCTCGGCGGCGAGGTCGGCTCGAAAGACCCGGTTCACCCGAATGATCACGTCAACCGGTCGCAATCGTCGAACGACACCTTCCCGACCGCGATGCATATCGCCGCGGCCGAGGAAATCCATCACCGCCTGCTGCCCGCGCTTCAGGTGCTGCGCAACGGGCTGAACGACAAGGCGGAAGCCTTCAGGGACATCATCAAGATCGGCCGCACGCACCTCCAGGACGCGACGCCGCTGACGCTGGGTCAGGAATTTTCCGGCTATGTCGCCCAGATCGATCTCGGAATGGCCCGCGTGAAGGCAGGGCTCGACCAGCTCTTCTACCTCGCCCAGGGCGGCACGGCGGTCGGCACCGGCATCAATGCCAAGCCCGGCTTTGACGTTGCCTTTGCCGAAGACGTGGCGGCCTATACCGGACTGCCCTTCAAGACGGCACCGAACAAGTTCGAGGCGCTGGCCGCGCATGACGCCTATGTCTCGGCCCACGGCGCGCTCAATACGCTGGCTGTGTCCTTGAACAAGATCGCGAACGACATTCGTCTGCTCGGCTCCGGCCCGCGTTGCGGATTCGGCGAGATTTCCCTGCCCGAGAACGAGCCGGGCTCATCCATCATGCCGGGCAAGGTCAACCCGACCCAGTGCGAGGCGATGACGATGGTTTGTGCGCAGGTGATGGGCAATCACGTCGCCATCACGGTCGGCGGGGCGCAGGGCCATTTCGAGCTGAACGTGTTCAAGCCGATGATGGCCTACAACATGATCCAGTCGATCCGCCTGCTCGCCGACGCCTCGGTCAGCTTTACCGAGAAGTGCGTTGCCGGGATCGTCGCCAACGAAGCGCGCATCACCGACCTGATGGAGCGCTCTCTGATGCTGGTGACCGCGCTCGCCCCCACGATCGGCTATGACAACGCCACCTTGGTCGCGAAAACCGCCCACAAGAACGGCACGACGCTGAAAGAGGAAGCGGTCAAGGCCGGTTTTGTCACGGCGGAGGAGTTCGACAGGGCCGTCGTCCCCGCCGACATGATCAAGCCGAAATAGTCCCCCTCACCCAACCCGCTCCGTCAAGGGAGGGCTGAGCGCGCTCCCTCTCCCGCCGGGGAGAGGGAAGACAGCGAAGCTGTCGGGGTGAGGGGTCTGTTCTCCTTCCCCTTGAGGGAGGGACGCGACGTTTTCGGGATCGCACAATCATTCCTCATGCTGAGGTGCTGACCGACAGGTCAGCCTCGAAGCACGCTGAGTGTGTCTTCCCATCCGTCGAGGCCCGCTTCGCGGGCACCTCAGGATGAGGTGGTTTCGTTTGAAGTTTCCGTCCCTGGACTTGATCCAGGGACCCAGTCTGGACAGGCGTGTGATTCCACGATCGTGGGATGGACTCTTGGATCAAGTCCAGGGGGCGGACACCTCGTGTGAAATAATTACCCCTCGCTCCGCTCCATCCCTTTGGCGTGGAAGAAGAACCAGAGCGTGGCGAAATAGCACGCCAGCGTCATGGCGAGGATGACGAATGGGATGGCGGCCAGCCCGCCCGGCCCGGCGATGACCGGGCCCATCCACCCTAGCCCGCTGTCAGGCAAGGCACCGCGCTGCGCCAGCACCGCCCCGAGGCGGGCGAAATCGCTGTAGGCCGAGAACAGCTCGTTGATGAAACCCAGCGAAAACAGGGAATAGATCAGCAGGAGCAGGCCGGAGAGCGTCCGATCCAGCTTGTGCGCGAAAAAATAACTGACTGCGATCATGCCCGAGACGATGGCGAGGAAGTTGGCGAAGGTCGCCTGCGCCGCGTCGAGAATGGCGAAGAAGAGACTGGCATATTCGTAATCGGTCATGGGCTTAATGCTCCCCGGATGGCCCGACGCTCAGCGCCAGAATGCGTGAGATCTCGGTCTGTGACCGGCCCGACTGTTCGCGCCAGACATCGAAGGCTGCCTGCATCTTCTTCAAGGCCGTTTTCGAGGTTGGCGGCTTGTCGATGACGCCCTCGCGGATCAGCGCCTTGACGACGTCACCCGAGGCTATCCACGCATCCCAGCCGGTAAAGCGCAGGAAATACTGCCCCGTCGAGCCGGAGAGGCGCGAGGCATGCTGCTTGAAATGCTCCAGCAGGCCTGCCTGATCACTGACCGGCCAGCCGGCGAGGAAGGCTCCAAACGAGCCATGCTCTTTCGCCGTAGCGAGGACGAATTGCGCGTTGGCCACCGTTGCCATGATCTTCGCGCCATTCCGGACGATGCGCGTATCGGATGTCAGGCGCGCCACGTCATCATCGGAATACATCGCCACGGTGTGCGGATCGAACCCGTCGAAGGCGGCTTCAAAGCCCGGCCATTTCGCCTGGATGACCTTCCAGGAAAAGCCCGACTGGAAGACGGCCTTGGTCATTTCCCCTAGCCACCAGGCGTCGGTCCGGCTTTTCAGCTCTTTCGCCGGCACCGGGCGGGAGAGTTTCTCTTCCACACCGGATGGGCCATGGTGGTCTTCGGCAAGCGCATGGATCTCGTCAAATGAGCGCACGGCTCGTCCTCCCTCGCGCGGCAGGATAGACTGGTGCGGATCAGGACCAAACGGAATTCGCCGGCTCATGCTTGAAAAGCGATCCCTCGCCATCAGCGGACACCGCACCAGCCTCGCGCTGGAGCCGGAATTCTGGGCGGTGCTCGATGCCGAGGCGGTGGCGCGCAAGCTCTCCTTTGCGGCCCTGATCGCCCGCATAGACGAGGCACGAGTCAAGGCCGACCCGGACCAGCCGCTGTCGTCGGCCTGCCGGGTGCATGCGCTGAAAACGGTTCAGGCCGAAGCGGCGAGGTCCGCATAAGCCGCCACGACCGGGTCCCAGCCCTCGTCGTAGTTGTCGCGGAGCGTTGAGCCCCGGGGATCGTTCTCCCAGTTCCGGTGGGTCAGCTGGACACGGGTGCGCCCGCTCTCCAAACGCGTGAACGTGACCTCGACCTCGGTCGCCTGCTCGTCGGGCTTGTCGATCTGCCAGGAAAAGACGAGCCGCGTGCCCGTCTCCCAGACCGTAATCCGGCCCCAGATAAATTCGCGGCCGTCGGGCAGGACTTCATAAATGTGACCGCCGACGCCGGGCTCCATCAGGACGCGTTCGGGAACAATGCCATGCGAGTCTGCGCCGACCGAATGGGTCGCCTTCGGCCACCAATCGCCAAAGCGGGTGGTGAAAAACTCGAACGCCGTCTGCGGGTCGCGGTCGACCTCGATTGTCTTCTCAACCGGTGCGATCTTGCCCATGTCCGTCGTCTCCCTCGTTTTCGAGTGCCGTCTTGTAGGCGTCCAGCGCCTCGCCCCAGAAGCTGTCGAGCCAGTCGCGCAATTCTTCCAGCGGGCCTGTCCGGATCGCATAGATGCGCCGCGTTCCTTCCGCCTTGTCCTCGACCAGCCCGGCCCCTTTCAGAATGCCGAGATGCTGGGAAATGGCCGGGCGGCTGACCGGGAAATCCTTCGCCAGCGCCGAAACCGCCAGTGGTCCGGCGCGCAGCTTTTCGAACACCGCGCGGCGGGTCGGATCGGACAGAACGGTGAGTGCTTTTTCGTAAGCCATAACTTACGTTAGTAATAACTTACGATAAAAGTCAAGCCGCCTGCTTGATTTCGGCCCCGCGCGGGCGTTCAAGACGGAGGTGTCTGATCTCCCGCCTGATTCCGGCGCGCCCGAAGCGCCTGCCTCGCAATGGGCGGCCTTCCGGCACCGGCCCTATCTGATCTACTGGTGCGCGCGGGCGGCGGCTGTCTTCGCCGCGCAAATCCAGATCGTCGCCATCGGCTGGCAGGTCTATGACCTGACCCGCAACCCGTTCGACTTGGGACTGATCGGCCTGTCGCAATTCCTTCCGGCCCTGCTCCTGGTCCTGGTAACGGGCGCGGTCGCCGACCGCTTTCCGCGCCGCGGCATCATGATCGTCTGCCTCATGATCGAGGCGGCGGTTGCCTTTTCACTGCTCGCCTTCACCGCGCTCGGGGGCAGCACGGTCATCGTCGTTTTTGCCCTGCTCGCAACCTTCGGGACGGCGCGCGCCTTTTTCGGACCGGCCGTACAATCACTCCTGCCCAATATCGTGCCACCGACCATGTTGGCCAACGCTATCGCGCTCAACTCGTCGGCCTGGCAGTTGGCGACGATACTCGGCCCCGTCGCGGGCGGGCTGCTCTACGGTGTCTCTCCGCTCGCGGCCTATGGCACAGCCACCGCACTGCTCGTGACCGCCGCCCTCTTGGCGACGCAAATCCCCAAGCCGGAACAAAAGAACGAGGTCGAGAAGCCGAGCCTGCAAACCGTGCTTGCCGGCTTCCGCTATATCTGGAGCGAGAAGATCGTCCTCGGCGCGATCTCGCTCGACCTGTTCGCAGTGCTGCTGGGCGGTGCGACCGCCCTCCTCCCGGTTTTCGCGCGCGACATCCTTGATGTCGGACCGATTGGTCTGGGCCTGCTCCGCGCCGGTCCCGGCATTGGTGCCATTGCGGTCGCGATCTGGTTGACGACGCATTCGATCAAGGACCATGCCGGTCTCTATCTCTTCATTTTCGTGGCGCTCTTCGGCGCAATGACGGTCGTTTTCGGCCTGTCGACAATCCCCTGGCTCTCCATTGTCGCCCTTATCATCCTCGGTGGCGCGGACATGGTCTCGGTCTATGTGCGCGAGACCCTGATCCAGCTCTGGACGCCGGACCGGCTGCGCGGCCGGGTCAATGCGGTCAACATGATCTTCATCGGGGCGTCCAATGAGCTGGGCGAGTTTCGCGCCGGAACCGTCGCGGTCTGGATCGGGGCCAAGGCGGCGGTCGTCGCCGGCGGTGCGGGGGCCGTGTTGGTTGCCGGCCTGTTCGCCCATCTCTTTCCGGAATTGCGCAAGGCGCGGCGTCTCGACGGGCGACCTTAAGCAAAAATGTGCGGACGCTTCCCGGACGGCATTGCCGGTCCGGGACCCAGCCTTGCCCAACAACTGGACCCCGGCCCGAGCTCACGCACGTCCGGGGAGCGTCGGCTATGAAGTAGGCCCCACCCCGACCCTCCCCCAAGGGGGAGGGAGAATGCACAATCTACCGCGTCATTCCCCGGCTTGTCCGGGGAATCTGAGGCACACGGGATGCCCCGCATGAAGCGGGGCATGACGCGCAGTAAAATCCCAAACCCTTGACGCAAAAGCCCTGTCGGCGCTCTAAGCTGTAACCCGTGACCGAGCCCATCGAACCCGCGCCGCCGACGCGCTTTCAGGCCCTCTGGACGTGGATCGCCCGGCAATGGCGCGAGGGGCGCTCACCCGCGCTCTGGATACTTGGTCTACTGATTGGGGTCGCGGCAGGATATGCGGTGCTGGGCTTCATCCTCGCGATCGAAGCGATCAGCTATCTGACTTTCGGGGCGCATCGGGAGCAACTTGCAAGCGGGGTCGCAGCCTTGCCTGCGTGGCACATCCTTCTGGTGCCGGTCGGCGGCGGCGTTGTCGTTGGCGCGCTGCTCTGGCTGGGCAAGCTGCGCGGCTGGTTGCCGGAAACCCGCAGCCATGCCGTCGCCGATGTCATCGAAGCGCGCGCCGTCCGGGCCGGACAGATCGACATTCGCACCGGACTGCTCTCGGCCGTCATTTCCGCAGTGACGCTCGGGGCGGGCGGGTCGGCCGGCCGGGAAGGTCCCGCGGTCCACCTGGGCGGTGCCCTCGCCTCCATCGTCGCGCAGGGGCTGGGCCTGCCGGCGCGGGCGGCGCGCATCATCCTCGCGTGTGGCGCGGCGGCAGCGGTGGCCGCCAGTTTCAACGCGCCCATTGCCGGAGCTGTGTTCGCGCTGGAAGTCGTGCTGGGCCATTATGCGCTCCGCTCCATCGCGCCTGTCGCGATTTCCAGCGTGATGGGCGCGCTTGTCGCTCGCCTGTCCTTCGGGGCCAGCCCCGCCTTTTCCGTCCCGCCCGTTGCCGCGGCCAGCCTGTGGGATTTCATCGGCGTTGTCCTGCTCGGCTTTGCCGCAGCGGGCGTGGCGATCCTCTTCATGCGGCTCACCCTCGCCGCCCCGGCCCGCATTGCGAAGATCGCCGAACGCGTCCGCCTGCCCCTGTGGGCGCTGCCGCCTTTTGGCGGGCTGCTTGTCGGGACCATCGCGCTCGCCTTTCCCGAAGTGCTTGGCGTCGGATACGAAACGACCGCAGACGCGCTTGCGGGCGGGTACGCGCTGCAGGCACTGATCGTACTGCTGGTCCTGAAAATCCTTGCCACGGTGATCACGCTCGGCTTCCGCTTTGGCGGCGGAGTCTTCTCCCCATCCCTCTATCTCGGCGCGGTGCTGGGCGCTGCCTTCGGCGGGGTCGCCGGCATGGCGATGGGCGCGGAAACAGGCGGGACGACCTTCTACGCCCTTGTCGGCATGGGGGCGGTCTCCGGTGCGGTGCTGGGCGCGCCAATCTCGACAACGCTGATCGTGTTCGAACTGACCGCCAGCTACGAAGCCTCGCTCGGTGTGCTGATCGCTGTTTCGCTCGCCACCCTGTTGACCCAGTCCGTGACCGGCGGGTCCTTCTTTCAGCTGCAGATCCAGCGCAAGGGCTATGATCTCTCGCGCGGTCAGGCGCGTGTGCTCCTGCAAACCATTCGTGTGCGGGCCGTTATGACGCCGCTCGACGAAGGCGAAGCCGCAACCGATGCCGGTGACGAAGCGGCGTGTCTTTACGAAGACGACTATCTCGGCCGCGCGATCGGCTTCCTGTCGGCGGAAAAAGTCGACGGTGCCGCAGTGCGCTCCCGTTCCGGCAACGGCAGGATTATCGGCTATCTGTCGAAGGCCGACGCCCACGCCGCCTATGCCCGCGCGCTCGCTGATGTGCACGAGGAAGAGCACAGGTAGGGGTCACTTCACACTCTCCCCTTTCCCTTCTCCCTCTCCCCCTTTCCAAGGGGAGAGGGTCGGGGTGAGGGGTTGGTTGAAGGTTCGCGCCAAGCCCTGCCCGCCCCCC
>NZ_JAZDRO010000003.1:0-394286 GCF_036330325.1 Hyphobacterium marinum | reverse complement strand
GAGGGTGGCCGTCACACGCCGTTCTTCTCGAACTACCGTCCGCAATTCTACTTCCGGACGACGGACGTGACCGGTGTCGTGACCCTGAAAGAGGGTACCGAGATGGTCATGCCGGGCGACAATGTGGAAGTGACGGTGGAACTGATCACGCCGATCGCGATGGACCAGGGCCTGCGCTTCGCCATCCGCGAAGGCGGCCGCACCGTCGGTGCCGGCGTCGTGTCGAAAATCATCGAGTAGTTAGGCAAGGCATAACGGCGAGGGGTGGCCCTGACATCGGTGGCCACCCCAAGCCTTTAAAGGAAACTGGAAAGACGGAATCGGACCCATGGAGCAAAGTATTCGCATTCGCCTGAAGGCGTTCGATCACCGCGTGCTCGATACCTCGACGCGTGAAATCGTCTCCACGGCCAAGCGCACCGGCGCAACGGTCCGCGGACCGATTCCGCTGCCGACACGCCTTGAGAAATTCACCGTGCTGCGTTCGCCGCACATCGACAAGAAGTCGCGTGAGCAGTTCGAAATCCGGACGCACAAGCGCCTTCTGGACATCGTTGACCCCACCCCGCAGACCGTGGACGCGCTGATGAAGCTCGACCTGTCGGCCGGTGTGGACGTCGAGATCAAGCTCGGAGCGTAAGATCATGCGCACTGGAGTTATCGCCAAGAAGCTCGGCATGACCCGGGTTTTCGCCGAGGACGGCGCGCACGTGCCCGTCACGGTGCTGCACATGGACGGCTGTCAGGTCGTCTCCCAGCGCACCGACGAGCGCGACGGCTACACCGCCCTGCAACTCGGTGTCGGCTCGGCCAAGGCCAAGCGGACCTCGAAGGCCATGCGTGGCCACTTCGCCAAAGCGCAGGTTGCGCCCAAGCGCAAACTGGTCGAGTTCCGCGTCTCGGGTGACAACCTGATCGACGCCGGTGCCGAACTGACGGCTGACCACTTCGTCGTTGGCCAGAAGGTCGACGTCGCGGGCAAGTCGATCGGTAAGGGTTTTGCCGGTGCGATGAAGCGCTGGAATTTCGGTGGTCTTCGCGCCTCGCACGGCGTGTCGATCTCGCACCGTTCGCACGGTTCGACCGGTCAGTGCCAGGACCCCGGCAAGGTGTTCAAGGGCAAGAAGATGGCCGGTCACCTCGGCGACGAGCGCGTCACGACCCAGAACCTGGAAATCGTGCGCGTCGATGCCGACAAGGGCCTGATCCTGGTGCTCGGTTCTGTTCCGGGTGCGGCGGGTTCCTGGGTTGAAGTCCGCGACGCCGTGAAAGGCGTCCGCGCCGACGACCTGCCGATGCCGGGCAAGTTCCGTTCGCTCGATGAGCAGAACGCGCCGGCCAAGGACGACAAAGCCGAAGCCCCGGCGGACGAAACCGAAACCGTGACGGCGGACGCCGAAGCGGCTCCGGCGGACGACGCGGCGGCGACGAATGAAGCGCCGGCGGCGGAAGCCACCACCGGTGAAGAGGAAACCAAGTCATGAAAGTCGATGTGAAGACCCTCGCGGCCAAGGATGCCGGCGCGGTCGATCTCGACGACGCGATCTTCGGCATCGAAGACGTCCGGGCCGACCTTCTGCAGCGCGTTGTCAAATGGCAGCTCGCGCGCCGTCAGGCCGGGACGCACAAGGTGAAGGAACGCGGCGAGATTGCCCGGACCAAGAAGCGTTATGGCCGTCAGAAGGGCGGCGGGACCGCCCGTCACGGCGCGCGCTCCTCGCACATCTTCGTCGGCGGCGGCGTGGCCCACGGCCCGCGCGTGCGCAGCCATGCTCACGAGCTTCCCAAGAAGGTCCGTGCCCTGGCGCTGAAGCATGCCCTGTCCTCGAAGGCCGGTTCGAAGACGCTCTTCGTCCTGGACGACGTGGACATGAAAGCCCCGAAGACCAAGGACGTGCGCAAGGCGCTCGCCAATTTCGGTGGCGGCAGCGTGCTGATCATCGACGGTGACGAGGTCAATGCGAATTTCGCACTGGCCGCGCGCAACGTCCCCAATGTCGACGTGCTGCCGGCACAGGGCCTGAATGTCTATGACATCCTGAAGCGCGATGCGCTGGTCCTGACCAAGGCTGCTGTCGAAAAGATCCATGCCCGCTTTGGCGTGGAAGGAGCGGCATAATGGCGACCAAGACCAAAATTGCCGCGAAGCATTACGACGCGCTGATCGCCCCGGTGATCACCGAGAAGTCGACGCTTCTGTCCGAAGCCGGACAGGTCGTCTTCAAGGTTCCGCTTACCGCGACGAAGACCGAGATCAAGGAGGCCGTCGAGGCCCTGTTCAAGGTCAAGGTGACCGGCGTCAACACGCTTCGCACCAAAGGCAAGACCAAGCGCTTCCGCGGCATTGCCGGCCGGCGCTCGGACGAGAAAAAAGCGATCGTGACCCTCGCCGAGGGTGACTCCATTGACGTGACGACGGGGCTGTAGGCCATGGCGCTCAAGACATTCAATCCGACTTCACCGGGCCGCCGCGCCCTGGTGCTCGTCGACCGCTCCGGTCTCCACAAGGGACGTCCGGAAAAGTCGCTCGTGGAAGGTCTGACCAAGAAGGGCGGCCGCAACAATGCCGGCCGCGTCACCGCCCGCCGTCGTGGTGGTGGTGCCAAGACCCTTTACCGCATGGTCGACTTCAAGCGCCGCAAGCTGGACGTCACCGCGACGGTCGAGCGTCTGGAATACGACCCGAACCGGTCGGCTTTCATCGCGCTGGTCAATTATGCCGATGGCGAGAAGAGCTACATCCTGGCTCCGCAACGCCTGGCGGTTGGTGACGAGATCGTCTCCAGCTTCAAGACCGACGTGAAGCCGGGCAATGCCATGGCTCTCAAGTCGATGCCGGTCGGCACCATCATCCACAATGTGGAGATGAAGCCGGAGAAGGGTGGCCAGATCGCGCGTTCCGCCGGGGCCTATGCCCAGCTGGTTGGCCGCGACGGTGGCATGGCGCAGGTCCGCCTGATGTCGGGCGAGCTGCGGGCCATTCCGGAAACCTGCTTTGCTACGGTTGGTGCGGTGTCCAATCCGGACCACATGAACAGAAATCTCGGGAAGGCGGGCCGCAAGCGTCTGCTGGGCAAGCGCCCGGCTGTGCGTGGCGTGGCCATGAACCCGATTGATCACCCGCATGGCGGCGGTGAAGGCCGCACCTCGGGTGGACGTCACCCGGTCACCCCTTGGGGCAAGCCCACAAAGGGCCGCAAGACCCGCAAGAACAAGGCGACCGACAAATTCATCATCCGCTCGCGTCATCAGCGGAAAAAACGGTAGGGAGCGCGAATATGCCGCGTTCAGTTTGGAAAGGTCCGTTTGTCGACGGATACCTCCTGAAGAAGGCCGAAGCCTCCCATGCGGAAGGCCGGAAAAAGCCGATCAAGACCTGGTCGCGCCGCTCGACGATCATGCCGCAATTTGTCGGCCTGACGTTCCAGGTGCACAACGGGAACAAGTTCGTCCCTGTCCTCGTCACCGAGGACATGGTCGGCCACAAGCTCGGCGAATTCTCGCCCACGCGGACCTATTACGGTCACGCGGCGGACAAGAAAGCCAAGAGGGGCTAGGGCGATGTCGAAGACGAACAATCCCCGCCGGGTTGCTGACAACGAAGCGCGCGCCAAGCTGCGCATGATCCGGATCAGCCCGCAAAAGCTGAACCTGGTCGCCGCTTCGATCCGCGGCAAGTCCGTTGAGAAAGCGCTCGCCGAGCTGGAATTCTCGCGCAAGCGGATTTCGCTCGAAGTGCGCAAGACGCTGCAGTCGGCGATCGCCAATGCGGAAAACAACCACGGTCTCGACATCGACTCGCTGGTCGTCGCCGAAGCCTATGTGGGCAAGAACCTCGTGATGAAGCGCTTCCGGGCGCGCGCACGTGGCCGCGGTGCCCGCGTGATGAAACCGTTTTCCGAACTGACCATCGTCGTTCGCGAAGTTGAGGAGGCCGCCTGATGGGCCAGAAGGTCAATCCGATCGGGCTCCGGCTCGGCATCAACCGCACCTGGGATTCGCGCTGGTACGCGAATACGGGCGAGTACGCCGAGCTGCTGCACGAGGACATCAAGATCCGCAAGATGCTCAAGGAGCGTCTGAAGAATGCCAGCGTCTCGAAGATCATCATCGAGCGGCCGCACAAGAAATGCACCGTCACCGTTCATACCGCCCGTCCGGGTGTCGTGATCGGCAAGAAGGGTGCGGAAATCGAAGTGCTGCGCAAGGATCTCCAGAAGATCGTCGGCGGCGAAGTCTTCCTGAACCTGGTTGAGGTTCGCAAGCCGGAAGTCGACGCCAACCTGGTCGCCGAATCCATCGCCCAGCAGCTTGAACGCCGCGTGGCTTTCCGCCGCGCCATGAAGCGCTCGATGCAGACGGCGATGCGCATGGGCGCGAAGGGCTGCAAGATCATCTGCGGCGGCCGTCTGGGCGGCGCGGAAATCGCGCGGACCGAGCAGTACCAGGAAGGCTCCGTGCCGCTGCACACGCTGCGCGCGGACATTGATTACGGTACGGCTGAAGCCTCGACCGCGATGGGAATCATCGGGATCAAGGTGTGGGTCTACAAGGGCGAGATCCTTGAGCACGACCCGCTGGCACAGGAACGCCGCCTTCAGGAATCCGGCGAGCAACGCGCTCGCACCGGAAGCCGGGCCGCTTAAGGGGACGACGGAGCGAAGTTATGCTGCAACCGAAACGCACCAAGTTCCGCAAGGCGCACAAGGGCCGCATCAAGGGTGCGGCCAAGGGTGGCTTTACGCTGAACTTCGGCTCGTATGGCCTGAAGGCGATGCAGCCGGAACGCGTGACCGCGCGCCAGATCGAAGCTGCCCGCCGGGCCGTGACGCGCCACATGAAGCGTGCCGGCCGCGTGTGGATCCGCATCTTCCCGGACGTGCCGGTTTCCAAGAAGCCGACCGAAGTCCGGATGGGTAAGGGTAAGGGCTCGCCCGAATTCTGGGCCGCCAAGGTCAAGCCCGGCCGGATCATGTTCGAAATTGACGGTGTGCCCGATGCCGTGGCGCGTGAAGCGCTCGCGCTCGGTGCTGCCAAACTGCCGGTGAAGACGAAAATCGTCACCCGGATCGGCGAGTAGGAGCTGAACCGATGAACGCTGCCGACGTCCGCGCGATGAGCGACGACCAGCTGAAGGAAGAGCTCCTGAAGCTGAAGAAAGAACAATTCAACCTGCGTTTCCAGCGCGCTTCCGGCCAGCTGGAGAACACGGCCCGCATCCGCAAGCTGCGCCGCACGATTGCGCGCATCGAGACGGCCCGGACCGAGCGTTCGGCGCAAGAAAGCAAAGGGAGCTAGGCGATGCCCAAGCGCATATTGCAAGGCGTCGTGGTCAGCGACAAAGGCGCGAAGACGGTTGTGGTCCGCGTGGAACGGACGTTCCTGCACCCGCTGCTTCGCAAGACGGTGCGTCGGAGCAAGCGCTACCACGCCCATGACGAGAACAATGCGTTCAAGACTGGGGATTCTGTGATGATCCAGGAATGCGCGCCCAAGTCGAAGCTCAAGCGGTGGGAGGTCGTTCCGGCCAACGCCTGATCCCAGGTGTGACGGAGCAGACCCCGATTTAGGAGGAATGCGATGATCCAGATGCAATCCAATCTGGACGTGGCCGACAATTCCGGCGCCCGCCGTGTGCAGTGCATCAAGGTGCTGGGCGGCGCGAAACGCCGGTACGCCCACGTGGGCGACATCATTGTCGTCTCGGTCAAGGAAGCGATTCCGCGCGGCCGCGTGAAGAAGGGCGAAGTGCGCAAGGCCGTGGTCGTGCGCGTCGCGAAAGACATCAAGCGCAAGGACGGTTCGGTGATCCGGTTCGACACCAATGCCGCCGTCCTGGTGAACAACAACAACGAGCCTGTCGGCACGCGGATCTTTGGCCCGGTTCCCCGCGAACTGCGCGCCAAGAACCACATGAAGATCGTCTCGCTGGCACCGGAGGTGCTCTAACCATGGCTGCGAAGATCAAGAAGGGTGACAAGGTCGTCGTCCTGACCGGTCGCGACAAGGGCAAGACCGGCGAAGTGATCAAGTCGATCCCGTCGGAATCGCGCGTCGTCGTGCAGGGCGTGAACGTGGTCAAGCGCCACAATCGCCCGTCGCAGGGTTCGCCCGGCGGTATCGAAACCAAGGAATTGTCCATCCACGTCTCCAACGTGGCGCTTGCCGACCCGAAGTCGGGCGAAGCGACACGTGTCGGCTTCACCACGCTGAAGGACGGCAAGAAGGTGCGCGTGGCCAAGAAATCAGGCGAGGTCGTCGATGGCTGACACCAAGACATATGAGCCGCGGCTGCGCTCGCGTTACCGCGACGAGATCCGTGACCGGCTGAAGGAAAAGTTCGGCTACACCAACCCGATGCAGATCCCCCGCATCGAAAAGGTCGTGCTGAACATGGGCGTCGGCGAAGCCGCCCAGGATTCCAAGAAGCTGCAGGGCGCGGTTGACGATCTGGAACGCATTGCCGGCCAGAAGCCGGTCAAGACCAAGTCCCGGACCTCCATCGCCGGCTTCAAGCTGCGCGAGGACCAGTATATCGGGACCAAGGTCACGCTGCGTCATGACCGCATGTATGAATTCCTCGACCGGCTGGTGACCATCGCTTTGCCGCGTCTGCGGGATTTCCGCGGCCTGAACGGCAAGAGCTTTGACGGTCGGGGCAACTACGCCCTGGGCCTGAAGGAGCACATCGTGTTTCCGGAGATCGACTATGACAAGGTCGAGAAGATCCGTGGAATGGACATTGTGGTCTGCACGACCGCGAAAACCGACGAAGAAGCGAAGGCCCTGTTGGCCGAGTTCGATTTTCCGTTTTCGAACTAACGCGACAGGAGAGCGGGACCATGAGGGTTCCGCACGCAGGAGGAAGTAAATGGCGAAGACAAGTGCCGTCGAGCGGAATCGCAAGCGCCAGAAGCTGGCCAAGCGCTATGCCGACAAACGCGCCGAGCTGAAGGCTGTCGCCCGCGACACCGAAAAGCCGGTCGAAGAGCGGTTTGCCGCTCAGCTGAAATTGGCTCAGCTGCCGCGCAATTCCGCGCCCAGCCGGATCCGCAACCGTTGCGAGATCACCGGCCGGCCGCGCGGTTTCTACCGCAAGCTGCGTATGTCTCGGATCGCGCTGCGCGACCTGGCCTCGAACGGGTTGATCCCCGGCATGGTCAAGTCGAGCTGGTGATTGGGAGGGTTGAAGAACAATGTCTATGAATGATCCTCTTGGCGATATGCTCACGCGTATCCGCAACGCCCTGATGCGCAACAAGAAGACGGTGGCGACGCCGGCTTCCGCGATGCGCAAGCGCGTCCTGGACGTGCTTCAGGCCGAAGGCTTCATCCGCGGCTACAGCGAAGTCGAGCATGCCGATGGCAAGCGCGAGTTCGAGATCGAGCTGAAGTATTTCGAAGGCGAACCGGTCATTGCCGAGATCCAGCGGGTCTCCAAGCCGGGCCGCCGTGTCTATTCAAAGGTGAAGGACCTGCCGCTCGTGTCGAACGGCCTCGGCATCGCCATTGTCTCCACGCCCAAGGGCGTGATGTCGGACAATGCGGCGCGCGAAGCCAATGTCGGCGGCGAAATCCTTTGCCACATCACCTGACGGGAGCGCACTGATGTCACGCATCGGAAAATTGCCTGTCGAAATTCCGTCAGGCGTAGAAGTCAATCTCAACGGCCGCGATCTGGCGATCAGGGGACCGAAAGGCCAGCTCGCGCTGACCCTGGTCCGCGACGTCAAGGCTTCCAAGGAAGCCGAAGGCATCGTGATCAAGCCGTCCGACGAGTCCAAGCGCGCCCGCGCCATGTGGGGAATGACGCGCGCCCTGGTCGCCAACATGGTGGCTGGTGTGTCGCAAGGCTTCTCCAAGACGCTCGAGCTTGAAGGCGTTGGTTACCGCGCCCAGATGCAGGGTTCGAACCTGAAGCTGGCGCTCGGCTACAGCCACGACGTCGTGTACGAGCCGCCGCAAGGCATTCAGCTGGCGACGCCCAAGCCCACCGAAATCACGGTGACGGGTGCCGACAAGCAGCAAGTTGGCCAGGTTGCCGCGGAAATCCGCCGCTTCCGTGCCCCCGAACCCTATAAGGGCAAGGGCGTGCGGTATGCCGGCGAGTATATCCGCCGCAAGGAAGGCAAGAAGAAGTAGGACGCGCAACGATGAAATCGAATCGGGAAAAGAACCAGCGCCGTGCCCTGCGCAACCGTTCGCGGTTGCGCAAGGTCGCCAATGGCCGCGCGCGTCTGTCCGTGTTTCGCTCGTCGAAGCACATCTACGCTCAGATCATTGACGATGTGAACGGCCGCACCCTGGCCGCCGCTTCCACCAAGGAAGCCGACGTGAAGGGTTCGGGCGCGAATGTCGCCGCGGCGAAGGCCGTGGGCGAGCGGATCGCGGAACGGGCCAAGAAGGCCAAGATCAAAGACGTCGTCTTCGATCGCGGCGGTTACATCTATCACGGGCGCATCAAGGCGCTCGCAGACGCTGCCCGCGAGGGCGGCCTGAACTTTTAAGGGAGCGGCTCATGGCGCGTAACAACGAAGATCGCGGACGTGGACGCGGTCGCGGCCGGGACCGGGACCGCGAGGAGCAGGGCGACGAACTCGTCGACAAGCTCGTTCACATCAACCGCGTCGCCAAGACGGTGAAGGGTGGCCGGAACTTCCAGTTCGCGGCGCTCGTGATCGTCGGCGACCAGAAGGGCCGGGTCGGCTTCGGACAGGGCAAGGCGCGCGAAGTGCCGGAAGCCATCCGCAAGGCGACCGAAGAGGCCAAGAAGTCGATGGTCCGCGTTCCGCTGCGCGAAGGCCGTACGCTGCACCACGATTCCCCGGGCCGTCATGGCGCGGGCAAGGTGGTTCTGCGCGCTGCGCCTCCGGGAACCGGCGTCATCGCCGGCGGCCCGATGCGTGCGGTGCTCGAAACCCTCGGCGTCCAGGACGTGGTGGCCAAGTCCACCGGTTCCTCGAACCCGTACAACATGATCCGGGCGACATTCGACGCGCTGAAGAACCAGCGCAGCCCGCGCTCGGTTGCTTCCAAGCGCGGCCTGAAGGTCGGCGACCTGGTGGCCCGGCGCAATGACGGGGCTTCGGCTCCCGAAGCGCTTGAGGCGTAAGGAGAGCTGATTATGGCTGCGAAGAAGAAAACACTGCGCGTGCGGCAGACGGGGTCCCCGATCCGCCGCCCGAAGGATCAGCGTCAGACGCTCGTCGGTCTCGGCCTCGGCCGTATCGGCCGCGTGCGTGAACTGGAAGACACCCCGGCGGTTCGCGGCATGATCGCGAAGGTCAGCCACATGGTGGAAATCGTCGAAGAGAAGGCCTAGAGCGCCCGGCTCTTTGAAGGAGAACGACATGCGTCTCAACGAATTGCGCGACAATGATGGCGCGACGAAAAAGAAGATCCGCGTCGGACGCGGCATCGGGTCCGGCAAGGGCAAGACCGGCGGACGCGGTGTGAAGGGGCAGAAGTCCCGTTCCGGCGTCGCGATCAAGGGCTTTGAGGGCGGCCAGATGCCGATCCACATGCGCCTGCCCAAGCGCGGCTTCAACAAGCCGAACCGTGCGTCCTATGCCGAGCTCAATCTCGGTGGTCTGCAAAAGGCGATCGACGCCAAGTCGATCGACGCAAAGAAGGCCATCGACGAAGCGGTCCTGGTCGAAGCCGGCGTGATCCGCCGCAAGACCGACGGCGTGCGCCTCCTTGCGAAAGGCGAGCTGAAGACCAAAGTAGACATCACCGTTGCCGGTGCGTCGAAGGCTGCGGTCGAAGCGGTCGAGAAGGCGGGTGGCAAGGTGACCATCACCAAGCCCGCTCCGGCAGCCGAGGAATAGGCGGCGCGTCATTCAACTCGCCGTTTTGACAAGGGGACGCCATGGCCTCCGCCGCTGAACAGCTTGCCCAGAACATCAACTTCTCCTCTTTCGCCCGCGCGAAGGAGCTGCAGAAGCGTATCCTGTTCACGCTTGGCGTCCTTATCGCCTACCGCATCGGGACGTATATCCCGGTGCCGGGGATCGATCCGGTTCAGTACGCCGCCGCGTTCTCGAACCAGTCGGGCATGCTGGACGTCTTCAATGTCTTCTCCGGCGGTGCCGTGGAGCGTATGGCGATCTTTGCGCTCAACGTGATGCCGTACATTTCTGCGTCCATCATCATGCAGTTGATGAGTGCGACCATTCCAAAGCTGGAACAGCTGAAGAAGGAAGGCGGGGAAGCGGGCCGCAAGCAGATCAACCAGTACACGCGGTATCTGACGGTGCTGCTGGCCGCCGCGCAGGGCCTGGCAATCGCCATGGGCATGTCCCAGTCCGATCCCAATACCGGTGCGTCCATTGCGCTCAATCCTGGCCTGTTCTTCATCATCACCACTGTAACGACCTTCGTCGGCGGCACCATGCTGCTGATGTGGATGGGTGAGCAGATCACCGCACGCGGCGTCGGCAACGGCGTTTCGCTGATCATCTTCGCGGGCATCATTGCCGAGCTTCCGCGCGTTCTCTTTGCGACGCTGGAACAGGGGCGCATTGGAGCCATCAACCCGGGCTTCGTGGTGGCGATGATCGCGCTGGTCCTGGCGATCCTGGTCTTCGTTGTCTTCATGGAGCGTTCGCAGCGCCGGCTTCTGGTTCAGTATCCGAAGCGCCAGCAAGGCTCGCGCATGGTCGGTGGCGAGACCTCCTTCCTGCCGCTGAAGCTGAACACGGCTGGTGTGATCCCGCCGATCTTCGCCTCGTCGCTGCTTCTCCTGCCGGCCACTGCTGCCAGCTTCATGTCGCAGTCGGGACCGGACTGGCTGCTCTACATCACGTCGAACCTGGGACCGGGCCAACCCGTCTTCCTGGCGCTCTATGCGGCGATGATCATCTTTTTCACCTTTTTCTATACGTCGATCGTGTTCAACCCGGAAGATACGGCGGACAATCTGCGCAAGTATGGCGGCTTCCTGCCGGGCATCCGGCCGGGCAAGCGGACGGCAGAGTATCTCGATTACGTGCTGTCTCGGCTGACGCTGGTTGGCGCGCTCTATCTGACCATCGTCTGCCTGATTCCGGAAATGCTGCGCGGCCAGACCGGCGCGTCCTTTGCACTCGGCGGGACCTCGATCCTCATCGTCGTGTCGGTCACGCTCGACACGGTCTCCCAGATCCAGTCCCACCTGCTGGCCCACCAGTATGAGGGCCTGATCAAGAAGACCAAGCTGCGGGGCCGTCGCCGATGAACCTCGTACTGTTCGGACCGCCGGGCTGCGGCAAGGGCACGCAAGCCAAGCGCATCGTCGAAAGCCGTGGCTGGATTCAGCTGTCGACGGGAGACATGCTGCGCGCCGCGATTGCGTCGGGTTCCGAACTGGGCCGCCGCGTGGACGGCATCATGGCCAGCGGAGCCCTGGTCTCCGACGAGATCGTCATCGAGCTGATCGCGGAGCGTCTCGGCGAGGCCGAAGCGGCCGGCGGGGCGATCTTTGACGGATTCCCGCGCACCGTCGCCCAGGCCAAGGCACTTGATGAGCTGCTGGCCAAGCGCGGACAGAAAATCGATTCGGTGATCCGTCTTGTCGTCGACAATGACGAGCTGGTGACCCGCATGGCCAAGCGCTCTGCTGAACAGGGCCGGGCCGATGACACGGTCGAGGCGTTCAAGACGCGCTTGTCCGTGTATGAAGAACAGACTGCGCCGCTGATCCCTTACTATGAGGGTCAGGGCGTCCTGCATGACGTGAATGGCATGGGCTCGATGGACGCTGTCAGTGCGGCCATTGCGGACGTGCTGGACAAGGGATGAAGAAACGCGCTTGACCCCGTTGACGGGGACAGGCTCGGCACTATAGATAGCGCCCTTCGCGAAACGGGCGGCGAGCGACCTTCTCCCTTCAAGGCAAGGGGGCAGGGCGCGCATCGTCCGTGAAGGCGTGACCAAGGTTAGGAGAGCATCGTGGCCCGTATCGCCGGCGTCAACATACCGACGAATAAACGTGTTGAGATAGCGCTGAGCTATATCCACGGCATTGGTCCTGCAAAGGCCAAGGAAATCTGCGAGAAGGTCGGCCTGGCCCGCGAGCGCCGGGTCCATGACCTGACCGACGCGGAAGTGCTGCAGATTCGCGAAGTGATCGACCGCGACTACCAGGTCGAGGGTGATCTGCGCCGCGACGTGGCCGTCAACATCAAGCGCTTGATGGACCTGGGCAACTATCGCGGCCTGCGGCATCGCCGCGGCCTGCCGGTCCGTGGTCAGCGCACCCACACCAATGCCCGTACCCGCAAGGGCCCGGCCAAGCCGATCGCCGGCAAGAAGAAGTAAGGGCGGAGAAGTCTTATGGCCAAAGAGCCGACACGCGTCCGCCGTAAAGAGCGGAAGAACATCATCTCAGGCGTCGCGCATGTGAACGCCAGCTTCAACAACACGATGGTGACCATCACCGACGCGCAGGGCAATGCGATCTCCTGGTCGACCGCCGGCGCGAACGGCTTCAAAGGGTCGCGCAAGTCGACCCCGTATGCCGCGCAGATTGCCGCTGAAGAAGCCGGCAAGAAGGCGATGGAACACGGCATGAAGACGCTGGAAGTGAACGTCTCCGGTCCGGGTTCGGGCCGCGAGTCGGCGCTGCGCGCCCTGCAGGCCGTGGGCTTCACCATCACGACCATTCGCGACGTCACGCCCATTCCGCACAATGGCTGCCGTCCGCCGAAGCGCCGCCGCGTCTAGACAAGCGCCGCTTCACGACAACGCATTACGCATCGCGCGTACCGGACCGGTCCAGGTCACGCGCGACACCGAGAGGGGCAAGACCCGTGATTGAGAAGAACTGGCAAGAACTGATCCGCCCGATGAAGCCGGAAGTGAAACCCGGCCACAATCCGGAACAGCACGCGACCATCGTCGCCGAGCCGCTCGAGCGCGGTTTTGGCATGACGCTGGGCAATGCCCTGCGCCGTGTCCTTCTGTCCTCGCTGCAGGGCGCGGCCGTCACCGCGTTGCAGATCGACGGCGTGGTGCACGAATTCTCGTCCATTCCGGGCGTGCGCGAAGACGTCACCGACATCGTCCTCAACATCAAGCAAATCGCCCTGCGCATGCATGGTGAAGGCCCCAAGCGCGTTGTCCTGCGCAAGACCGGCCCGGGTGTCGTCACCGCCGGTGACATCGAGGAAACCGCCGACGTTGAAGTCGTCAACAAGAAGCACGTCATCTGCACGCTCGACGAGGGCGCGGAGATCCGCTTCACGATGACGGTCAACACCGGCAAGGGCTATGTCCCGGCCGACCGCAACCGTCCGGAAGATGCGCCGATCGGCCTGATTGGCGTCGATGCGCTCTACAGCCCGGTCAAGCGGGTCGCCTACCGCGTGGAAAACACCCGCGAAGGCCAGGTGCTCGACTATGACAAGCTCATTCTCGACATCGAGACCGACGGAACCGTGACGCCGGAAGATTCCGTGGCCTATGCCGCGCGCATCCTGCAGGACCAGTTCCAGATCTTCATCAACTTCGAGGAAGCCGTCGAGCAGCGCCCGGCCGAGGACGACCGTCCCGAGCTGGACTTCAACCCGGCGCTCCTGAAGAAGGTTGATGAGCTCGAGCTGTCCGTGCGTTCGGCGAACTGCCTGAAGAACGACAACATCGTCTATATCGGCGACCTGATTCAGAAATCCGAAGCGGAAATGCTGCGGACTCCGAATTTCGGCCGTAAATCCCTCAACGAGATCAAGGAAGTTCTCGCCCAGATGGGTCTCCATCTCGGCATGGAAGCGCCGAACTGGCCGCCGGAGAATATCGAGGATCTCGCCAAACGTTTCGACGAGCACGCCTAGGCATCGGCCAGGCCTCTACTCAAAGGAGAATGCGTCATGCGCCACGGCGTCGCCCATCGTAAACTCGGTCGCACGACCACGCACCGCAACGCCATGTTCGCGAACATGGCCGCGTCGCTGATCGAGCACGAGCAAATCGTCACGACCTTGCCGAAAGCCAAGGAAATGAAGCCGTTCATGGACAAGCTGATCACGCTCGCCAAGCGCGGCGATCTGCATGCCCGCCGGCAGGCCATTTCCAAGGTCCGCAATGTCGAACAGGTGTCCAAGCTGTTCGAGACCCTCGGTCCGCGCTATGCCGAGCGCGCCGGTGGCTACACCCGCGTCCTGAAGGCCGGTTTCCGCCATGGCGACAACGCGCCGATGGCCGTGATTGAACTGGTCGACCGTGACCCGGAAGCCCGCGGTGCCGCTGATCGCGCCCGCGAGGCCGAGTTCGAGGCTACGGACGAGTAAGACTCTCGTCATTATGAATTCACGGGAAAGGCGGCTTGCTTGCGCAATGCCGCCTTTTTCTTATCTCAGTATCCGGTTTGAAGTCCGATCCACCTTAGGAGTATGCCCATGACCCGCCTTGCGCTGATTGCTGCAACCAGTCTGGCCGTCCTTCTGACGTCGTCCTGTGAGGCACAGGAGCCGGAAAGCCCAGCCCTGGCTGGTAGCGCACAGGAAACCGAAACCCTTGCCGAACCGAGTTTCCGGACCGTTCCGGAAAGCCAGACCCAGATGCAGCTGTCCTTTGCGCCGATTGTGCGCGAGGTCGCTCCGGCCGTGGTGAATGTCTATTCCTCGCGCGTCGTACAGCGCCCGGCGATGGACCCGTTCTTCGAGCGCTTCTTCGGACGCCAGGGCCCGCGCTCGCAAACGCAAAGCTCACTTGGTTCCGGTGTGATCATCGATCCGTCGGGTGTCATCATCACCAATAATCACGTGGTTCAGGGCGCGACCGAATTGCGCGTCGTCCTTAATGACCGCCGCGAATTCGAGGCGGAAATCCTGCTCGCCGACGAGCGCACGGATCTGGCGGTCCTGCGTATTGAAACCGACGTGCCTCTGCCCTCTGTCCCCTATGCCCAGCCGGGCGCAGCAGAGATTGGCGATCTGGTGCTGGCGATCGGCAACCCGTTCGGCGTCGGCCAGACCGTGACGTCGGGCATCGTCTCTGCGCTGGCGCGCACCGAAGTCGGCGTCTCGGACTTTGCCTTCTTCATCCAGACCGATGCGGCGATCAATCCGGGCAATTCCGGTGGTGCACTGGTCAATATGGACGGCGCGCTGATCGGCGTGAATTCAGCCATTTATTCCCGCTCGGGCGGATCGAACGGGATCGGCTTTGCCATCCCCATCGAGATGGTCCGGCGTGTCGTCGATGCGGCCCTGACCGAAGGTGAGCTGATCCAGCCCTGGCTGGGCGCACGCCTGCAGACCGTGACCGGGGATATCGCCGCCTCGCTCGATCTCGATCGCCCGCGTGGGGCGCTGGTCTCGGACATTTATCCGGGTGCCGCTGCCGAAGAAGCCGGGCTGGAACGCGGCGACATTGTGCTCGCCATCGACGGTGTGGACGTCAATGACGAGCCGGGTGCGCGCTTCCGCTATGCCACGCGCGCTGTTGGGGACACGGCGGACTTCACCGTGCTGCGCGACGGTGGCGAACGCACGATCCGCGTACCGGTCGACGTGGCTCCGTCCGACCCCGCTCCCGAACGCCGCCAGATTGCCGGCCGCAATCCGCTGGCCGGGGCCGAGGTGGCGAACCTCTCGCCGGCGTTCAACGAGGAAATCGGGTTCGACCCGTTCGTGCGCGGTGTCATCGTCCTCTCGGTGCAGCGCGGCTCGGCTGCGGACTATTTCGGCTTCCGTCCGGGTGACCGGGTGCTGGAACTGCAAGGCGCGCCGGTGACGACGGTCGACCAGCTGACCGATACGGTGGAACGCGATGATGACGTCAAGGATTGGCCCATCGCCATCGAACGGCGCGGCCAGCGCATGGAACGCACGCTTCAGCTCTAAGCGTCGTGGCCCTCTTTCAGCGTCACCACGCTCCAGACATGTCCGAACGGGTCGCGCAGCTTGCCCTGACGCCCGTAGAACTCGTCTGAGAGCGGGCGGATGACGCTTGCGCCGGCCTTCACGGCGCGGTCGAACCAGGTGTCAGCGTCGTCGACCGACAGGTTGATGGTGAAAGTCGTACGCCCATCCAGGCTCGGCGGGGCAACATTGCCGATCTGGTCCTCCATGTCCGGGAATTCGTCGGCCAGCATGACGATGCCGCCATTGATACGCAGCGCGGCGTGGCCGAGCTTGCCTTCCCAGTCATATCGCTCCAGCTCTTCCGCCTCGAAAGCGGACTTGTAGAAGGCGATGGCGGCGTCCCCGCCGCGAACGCTGAGATAGGGTACAACACCGTCCATGTTCCCGGCCCTCCTGCCGATTGCGCCACGCGCGCTCAGGACCAGTCTAGTCCCGAACGCGAAAGCTTTGAAACCGGGAGGGCGTACCGGCTAGCGCGTGTAGTTCTCGCACTCGGCCATCGTGGCGACGCCCTCGACCTTGCAGATCTGCACCTGGCCGAAATTATTGCCGGTGTTCGGTCCGCGGAAATTGACCGCGTAATAGGGCACTGGCCCGCGGCTTTGTTCCGGGAAGACACCGGCAGCAAGGCTGCCATCGCCATTCTCGCCATTGACGATGAAGTCGAACCGGTCGGTCACCGTCAGGCAGAGGAATTCGATGATATCCTCGGCCTCGTCGATGGAGACCGTGCCGGTTGCATCACCGTTGAAATTGGCCAGGCGGCGTAGCATCCGCGCATTGGTGGGGCGGTCCGGCATGCAGTTCGAAAAGGCTTCGAGATTGACCGTCCCGGTCGCGGGCTGTGTCGCCCCGGTCGAGTTGATCGCCTGGAACTGGAAGCTGACCGAGTTTCCGGTCTCGGGCAGTTCGATTTCGAGGATGCCGGTGATCTCATCGAAGGTGTGCGGGACGCTTGGCGGCGTCACGAGGGCGAACCGGTCAATGTCGCCGCCCGCATGGTTGTCTAGATCGACCCGATAGGTGCCGCCCAGATCGTCGCCTTCGGCGAAGCTGGACACAGTTGGCAGGGGCAGGGCGGTGATGGTCACGCCCACGCTGGCCGCGGTGGCGGCACCCGACCCGTTGAGCGCCTGATAGGTGAAGCTGTCGCTGCCCCCGACCGGGCCGGCCGTATAGGTGAACTCGCCGGTCGCCGCGTCCAGTGTGACCGAGCCGAGCGTGGGCTGGGACAGGATGGCAAAGGAGTCCGCGTATCCCGTTACGTGATCAGCCAGCGATCCACTGACAGTCTTGGTGGCCTGGACTGTTGCCGTGAAGGCCTCAACGGTGGGTGGCTCGAGACCGGCCTCGTTGCGGATGGCGACAGAGGTCGATCCGCGTACCGTACCTCCCACTTCCATCTGGACCTGGAAGCGGCTGCGGGACGCGAACGGTGTCGGCCAGGCCGTGCTGACGAAGACGGCGAAGGTCGGTGTCTCGCCGGCCCCGATGTCCAGCGTAAGCGTGTCTGCCGGGGGTGCCATGCACGCGCCGGTCCCGCCGGTCTGGCACACCTGTCCGGTTGCGGGCAGGGACGGGTCGAGCGACAGCGCCCGGACCGTGACGGTGCCGGCACCGCCGATATTCGCGGTTGCAACCGAGAAGGCCCCGCGGCGGCCGGCCGGGATGTCGACGATGCCATTGCCGTTCAATGTCGCAGCTAGCGCAATGATGTCAGGCCCGCCACCGGCATCGGAGCCGAGATTGACCGTGTTCAGCCCCGCCGTGATCTCGGCCATGGGCACATTCGCGCAGGAGGCAAAGGGGGCGAAAGAGACACCGGAGACATCGGTGGACGGCGTCAGGGAAATCACGAAGGTCTGGACGCCACGGGCCGGGATATCGACCGGCGTGTTGACGTCGCCAACGGCCCCGTTGGTCGCCGGGTCGGTCCGTTGATAGGTGAAGCCCGCGCGGTCGGGTCCGTGATGGGAGATCCGGCAGTCTTCGGCCACGACCGTGTTCGGATTGATCACGGTCATGAAGGCCGTTGCAGCCTGCCCAGTCTGAACAAAGCGGCTGGTCGGCAGGACGGCGGAACGCAACCGGTTCAGTGGAACAGCCGTCTGTCGGTTGCCCGCGACGCTGTATTCGCGCAAGGCGCGGGACGCGTCTGCGGCCCGGGGTTCGCCAACGGGAATTCCGCAGATACTGCCCCGGTCAGGACAGGTCCGGGTCGGATCGGAAAACTCCAGCTGGCGGGCCTGTCCGTAGGACATCAGCGAGCCATAGATGCCACCGAGCGCATAGTCGTTGCTGATCAGGAAACCGCGCGCCCAGTCGACCGGCAAGCCCTGGCTGTCATCTGTATCGAGCCCGTGGGCCAGACCGAGATTGTGGCCGGTCTCGTGGGCCATGACCGCGCCGTTGTGACAGACATTGTACTGGGGTGCGATATTGTACTCGCGTGTCGGGTCAAGAATGAACGCGATACCGCAGAAATTGTCGCGGCCAGACACCTGCACGCGGTTGATTGAGTAGATGTCCGCCCCTAGCCGGTCAATGGCGGCCCCGGCACCCTCAAACCCGTTGGTTTGGTTGAAGATTTCACTGAGCAGGGTGTAGCCCCCGCGTTCGGCGGGCAAATCGACAAAGCCCATATCGGCAATCGAGGCCGACATCGCGACGTTCGAGTTTTCGAAAGCGGTGGTGACGCGCCCGACGTCGGCTGCGGCGAGATCCACGAGGCCCCAGCCATACTGGTCGATCATGCTCTGATCGTAGGCATAGAACATGTCGACAACGCCATTGCCTGCACTCGGGGCCGAAACCGGAGGGCGGCCCGAGGTGAGCGGTGCCGGTACAGCATCTGGTCCCTGGGCGGTGTCCGGCGCGGGCCGCAAGGTGGCGTAGCCATTGCGGTGGCCCTCGACCTGCCAGCTGCGGCCATCGATCAGGAGCGTGCCGAAGTCGGCATTGAGGCCGCGCGACAGGTAGAGTTCACCTGCACCATCGAGGCTGTATGCCGACAGTGCGGTTCCGCCTGACAGCGTGGGGCCAACCGAGCGAATGCGCAGCGTCTCGGTCGATCCGTCCGGCATGGCGAGGTGCAGCGTTCGCCCCGCACGTTGAGCAAAGATGTCCGGATTGAGTTGGAGGCGAACGACGCGTTCGGCGACCGCCTGCTGGTCTTCGGCCACGTCGGACTCGAGCGTCCAGACAGACAAATCCTCTCCCGACGCGGCCGCAGAAAACGACAGCGCACCCAACGCAAACACAATTTTCCGGAACATTCCCAACTCCCTGACTGGCATCCAATAAACAAACAAAATCACAGGGTTGCAACAATTTAAAAACGCAATCTGACATGACAGGCTTCGCGCCGCGGCGGAAGCCGCCTAAAAGAAGCCCATGAGCAATTTGTTCGAAGCTGCCGGCCTTGATGACGGAGCTCCCCGGCCGCTGGCCGACCGGCTGCGCCCGAAATCACTCGATGAGGTCGTCGGCCAGGATCACCTCCTCGCCGGCACGGGCCCGATCGCGCGGATGCGGGCGCAAGGCCGGCTTGCCTCGATGATCCTGTGGGGTCCGCCGGGTGTGGGGAAGACCACTATTGCGCGCCTGTTGGCGACCGATTCCGGTCTCGAGTTCGAACCCATCTCGGCGGTCTTTTCCGGTGTCGCGGATTTGAAGAAAGTGTTCGACCGGGCGCGGGCCCGGCGGCAGGCCGGAAGGGGCACGCTGCTTTTCGTTGACGAGATTCACCGCTTTAACCGCGCCCAGCAGGACGGCTTTCTGCCCGTGGTGGAAGAAGGCGTTGTTACGCTGGTCGGCGCGACGACCGAGAATCCGAGTTTCGAACTGAATGCGGCGCTCCTGTCGCGCGCGCAGGTCCTGGTCCTCAAACGGCTGGATGCGGCAGCGCTCGGCCTGCTTCTGGACCGCGCGGAAGCGGAGACAGGCAAGTCGCTTCCGGTCGAGGCCGATGCCCGCGAGGGCCTGATCGCGATGGCCGACGGGGACGGGCGCTATCTGCTCAATCTCGCCGAGGAATTGTTTGCGCTCGACCGGACCGGGAAGATGGATCTGCGCGAGATCGGCGAGGTGCTCCAGCGCCGCGCGCCGGTCTATGACAAGGACCGCGAGGAGCACTACAACATCATCTCCGCGCTGCATAAGTCCGTGCGTGGGTCGGATCCGGACGCCGCGCTCTACTGGCTGGCGCGGATGCTGGAAGGTGGGGAGGACCCGCTCTACATCGTCCGGCGCGTCGTGCGCATGGCAAGCGAGGATATCGGCCTCGCGGACTCGTCGGCCCTCCACGCCGCGCTCGCAGCAAAGGATGCCTATGATTTCCTCGGCTCGCCCGAAGGCGAGCTCGCCATCGCGCAGGCGGTCGTCCACATGGCCTGCGCGCCGAAGTCGAATGCGGTCTACAAGGGCTACAAACGCGCGAGAGCGGCCGCGCGCGAGACCGGCTCGCTGATGCCGCCCAAACACATCCTCAATGCGCCGACCAAGCTGATGAAATCAGAAGGCTATGGCGCGGGCTATGAATATGACCATGACGCGGACGGCGGGGTTTCGGGGCAGGACTATTTCCCTGACGAGATGACGGACCGCCCGGTTTTCTACGAGCCAAAGGATATCGGCCGGGAAGCTGCCATTCGGGAACGGCTCGAACGCTGGCGCGCCAAACGGGTATCACGGCGCGGATAGACCTCGATTCGAAAATCCCTCTTGCCAGAGTTGCAGCGGGTGTGGGATTCTCGTTCCGTCCTTTGGGGGAGGGAATTTCCATGAAAGTTGATCGTCTGTTCTTGCTGCTTGGCTTGCTCTGGCTGCTGGGTGGCATGGCTCTGGGCGAGCATATGGGCCGCACGCAGGACCACGGCCAGATGCCGACCCACGCGCACATGATGCTGGTCGGCGGCGTGCTGTCGATCCTGTGGGCGATGATCTACCGCGTGTGGTCGGTGCCGCTGGGCATTATCGCCTGGATCCACCTGATCGTGCACCAGGCCGGGGCCGCTGTGATGATCTATGCGCTCTTCGGCCTCTATGGTGAAGGCGACCCGGCGACCTATGGCCCGATCGCGGGCATGTCAGCGGTGGCCATTATGCTGTCGGCGCTGATCATGCTGATCCAGGCGTTTCGTGCGAAGGGCTGAATCAAAACGGGAGCCGGCATGATGCGCGGCTCCCGTTCGTGAATTTCGTGCGCTCCGACCCGTTTGACCGGCCGGAGCGGGGATGGCCTGTTACGCAATCGTCGGGGCAATCGCGATGATCATCCCGCCGGTGACGGCGGCGACGAAAACGAGTTGCGCGAAGACGGCGAGGCTCTGGTTCAATCGACTCATGTGTTTACCCTGGTCTTTTTCTTGGCCCGGCGGCACATCCACCGGGCGAGCGCAGAGATAAACCTTTAGATTGCCGGGACAATCGCCGTTCGGCCAACAGAGCCATGCTGAAATGCATGGCTGGAGATGCATCTACTTTGGCGGCGGGCCGTAGCGGTTAGGGGCGGGATCGCCATCAGCGGCGACGGCATGCCAGCGCGTGAATTCGAGCAGGAAAATGATCGCGGCGATGGTGCCTATCATATAAAGGGCCCGGCCCTCGGCGAACGCCCAGGCGCGCAGCTCGGGCATCAGCCATGCCGCCAATCCAGCGATGGCGAGGAAGGGCACGGGCGTAATCAGCACCAGCCAAAGCCCGGTCCGCCCAAGATCGTGCAGCCGCCGGATAAGCCAGAACTGGTGCAGGAGGGTTTGGAGGGCGAGGAGCGCCAAGAATGCTCCGCCGGAATTCACCAAAGGAACGTCGGGGAAAATCAACCCTAGAAAGTGGCCGCCGATCAGAACCGCTGCAACAATAGGGAATATCCAGAGTGAACTCCGGCCGTTACCGAAGGGGCTTTGCCAGTATGGCCCGGCAGGTCCGGCTCGGCCAAAGGGATGGAGCGCAATGAGAACCGCTCGAAACATGCTGTACTAACCTGTTGCCGGCGGCGGACCGTAGCGGTTGGGTTCGGGGTCGCCGGGCGTTCTCAAGAGGTAGGCGTTGAACGGCCGGTAGACATGTGAGTGAAGCCAGAAGCTGGCGATCAGCGCTCCCATGGGCAAGACAACAAAGCCCACAATGAAAAGAATTCCCCAGATAACAGATCCGCCGAGACTACCTGTGGGGATGAGCCCGGAGGAGACTAATTCATTGGCTGCCAGGACCGCGAAAAGGAAAGCCCAGACCGGAATACGCCTGATGGCATAGCCGCTGAGCGAACGGTCGAGGTCGTGGAGCCGTTTGGCTGACCAGCAGAACCTTCGGTATTCTTCCAGCAGTAAGAGCGGAACAATTGCCCTTATAAAATAGGGCATTGGCATGACCAGCGCCTCCTCCAGCAAGCTTTCCAAAACCGGGAAGAGCTGACCAATGGCAACGCCGATCAGAATGATGGTCGGCCCCCAACCAATGAAAAACTGCACAACAGAGCGCCGGTTTTCGAGTGGCTCCTGTGCCATATCAATTGGGCGTGGCGTACGCCCGACGGGAAGCCAGGCACCCAGCCGATAGGTAATGTTCTCCGTCGTGTTCGGCGTCGCGTCCGTCATCTGGCAACTCTAGAAACGAAGCCACATCGCCTGCAACCGCTTTTCAGCCAATGCCATCCCCTTGCCACCTTGCGCGCACGGGCGTATCCCGCGCGGGAGTATGACCAATCTTCTTCTCATCGCTGCGGGCGGGGCCATCGGGGCCGTGTCGCGCCATCTGACCGGCCAGTGGGCGCTGCGCGCGCTGGGGCCGGAATGGCCGCACGGGACGTTCCTCGTGAACGTTATCGGCGGCCTCATGATGGGCGGATTCATTGGCTGGCTGTCGCAGGCGGGCCGGGCCGATGCCAATGCGCTGCGCGCTTTTTTCGCCGTCGGGATACTCGGTGGCTTCACGACGTTTTCGGCGTTCTCGCTCGATGTCGTGGTGATGATTGAGCGCAAGCAGTGGTTCAACGCGCTCGGCTATACGCTGGGCTCGGTCGTGCTGGCCGTTCTGGCGCTGTTCGTGGGTCTACTGATTGCCCGGCGGGTCTTCGCATGAGCGGGGTTCAGAAACTGACCATTGGCGAGGGCGATGACGGCGCGCGGCTGGACCGCTGGCTGAAGAAACGCTTTCCGCACGTCCCCAATGGCCGCATCCAGAAGGCGCTGCGCAAGGGCGAGATCCGCGTCGATGGCGGGCGGGCCAAAGCCGACACGCGCCTCGACGCTGGGCAGGAAGTGCGCATTCCGCCTTTCCCCGAGCCGAGCGAAATCCGCCATGACGACCGCCTGTCCAAGGACGAGATCGCCTATGCGCGTTCGCTGGTGATCTATGAGGATGCCGACGTGCTCGCATTCAACAAGCCCGCCGGTCTGGCCGTGCAGGGCGGGTCGAAGACGACGAAGCATCTTGATCGCCTCCTGTCCGCCTTCGGGGAGGGTGACCGCAAGCCGCGCCTCGTCCACCGGCTCGACAAGGATACGTCCGGCGTTCTGGTCGCAGGCAAGTCGCTCAATGCCGCCTCGAAACTGGCGAAAGCATTTCAGGCGCGCGAGACGGAAAAATACTACTGGGCGGTTGTTGTTGGCGTGCCGCGTCCAAGGACGGGCGAGATCAAGGGCTTCGTCAAGAAGAGCACGGACGGGGGTGACCGCGAGCAGATGGTTGCCGCCGAGCATGGCGAGCCGGGCGCGCAATACGCGCTGACCCGCTATGCCGTCGCCGCTGAGGCCGGGCAGAAGGCGAGCTGGGTCGTTTTGCGCCCGATCACGGGGCGCACCCACCAGCTGCGCGTTCACATGGCCGGCATGGGCTATGCCATTGTCGGCGACCGCAAATATACGTGCGACCGGGAAACGCCGGGCGAGCTGTCCAATCGCCTCCACCTCCATGCCCGCCGCCTGGTCCTGCCGCTGGGGCGCGACCGGTTGGTGATCGAGGCCCCGCTGCCCGAGCACATGGCGCGGACCTTCGCCGCGCTGGGCTTTGACGACGACCTCATCGACGAGGCGGAGATGGAAGAGGTGCTGGGATGAGTGCGCCGCTTGCCCTGTTTGATCTCGACGGGACGCTCGTTGATTCCCGCCGCCTGATCCACGCCTCGATGGACGACGCCTTCCGGTTAAACGGGCTGGGCGGCTGTGCCTACGATCATGTCCGCACCATTGTCGGGATCGAGCTCAGTGCTGCGATCCGGCTGCTCCTGCCGGACGATGCCGAAGACGCCTTGGTGGATGGCGTTTTCAACACCTTCCGGGAAACCTTTGTCAGGTTGCGTGAGGAAGATGCTTCACTCGAAAGCCTTTATCCCGGCGCGCGCCACATTCTCGAGACATTGGCCACCGATGGCTGGGTGCTGGGTGTTGCGACCGGCAAGCCCCGGCGCGGGCTGGATCATATTCTGACCACGCACGATCTCGGCGGTGTCTTCGCTACGCTCAACACCTCCTGTACCGGGCCGGGCAAGCCCGATCCGCGCATGGTCAATGACGCGCTGCGCGAGACCGGACTTGCGTCCGACGCTTGCGTGATGATCGGCGATACCAGCCACGACATTGCAATGGCGGTGAATGCGAAGGTTAGGGGGGCCGGTGTCACCTGGGGCTTCCACACCCGCGAGGAAATCGAAGCCGCTGGCGCGCACGACATCCACGACGATTTCGCCTGCCTTCAACGCGGGCTTGATCGCTTCGCGCGGGGCCGCAAGGAGGTTGCCGCATGAGCCGGTTCGAAACCAAGCCTGGCGTGAAAGTCCCCAGACCCGAGGACACGCGCCCGAAGCGCTTCTACAAGGCCGCCGGGACAACACCGGCGGACGGCGGTTTCGCGGTCACGCTTGATGGGCGTCCGGTACGCACGGTGATGAAGCGTCCGCTGGTCCTGCCGACAAAGAAGCTGGCCGAGGCGGTGGCGGCTGAATGGGATGCGCAGGGCGAGCGGGTCGACCCGCCGTCCATGCCGCTGACCCGGCTGTCCAATGTGACGGTTGACCAGGCCGGCGAGCGCCGCGATGCCTTCATCGCCGAAGTCCTGAAATATGCCGAAACCGATCTGCTGCGCCATCGCGCGGACGGGCCTGGTGAGCTGGTTGAAACGCAGACGCGCGTCTGGCAGCCTTTCCTTGACTGGGCGGAGCAGGATCTGGGCGCACACCTGCCGGCTGTCACAGGTATTCTGCCTGCCGACACGCGCCCCGAAGCGCTGGATGCGCTGAAGGCCCGCGCCGAGATCTACGATGACTGGCGGCTGACCGCGCTGGTCCAGGCGGCGTCCCTGTCCTGTTCGGCGGTGCTGGGCTTTGCGCTCGTGGAGGGCAAGGCCGATGGCGAGACGGTGTTCGCTGCCTCACGCGTCGACGAGGATTTCCAGGCGAGCCAGTGGGGCGAGGATTCCGAAGCCGCCGCCGCGGCTGCCGTTCTCAAAGGCGAGCTGCAAGCCTGCGCGCGACTCCTCGCCGCGCTAGGCTGACGGCACATCCGGGCCTAGATTGGCCCGTGAAAAAGAGTTCAGGAGCGTGAGCGATGGCGAAGACCGGCCCCGGCGGCATTCTCGATTTCGACGTTTTGCGCGGCGCGGCGACGCGGACCGAGCCCTACAGCTATTTCGTCGCGGAAGGCGCGCTCAACGCGGAGGAAGCAGCCTCGGTGCGCGCGGACTACCCCGAGATCGCCAAGCCGGGCTATCTGCCGCTGTCGAAGCTGGAAGCCACCGGCGCGTTCGAGCGGCTGATGGCTGATCTCAACAGCGCCGAGTTGGCGCAGGTGCTGACCGAGAAATTCGGTGTCGATTTCACCGACAAGCCACGCATGATCACCGTGCGCCGTCTGTCGCAGAAGTCCGACGGGCCGATCCACAACGATTCCAAATCGAAAATCCTGACCATGCTGACCTATCTCAATGCCGAGTGGGACGGCACAGGCAGGGGCTGTATCCGCGTCCTCAATGGCCCGGATGATTTTGAGGATTACGCCGAGGAAGTGCCGCCGCTGGAAGGGTATGTCTTTGCCTTTCTGCGCTCGGACAATTCCTGGCACGGGCATCTACCGTTCGAAGGCGAGCGCTATGTCGTCCAGACCACCTTCCTGACCAGCCAGGAAGAGCTCGACCGCAAGGAAAACCGCGGCGGGCTGCAGTATTTTCTCAAGAAGCTGAACCCGTTCCAGTAGGGCGGTTTTCGCCAAAGCGAAAGCTCATGTGATTTCCTCCTCTCCCCCTTGGGGGAGAGGATTGAGGTGAGGGGGTCGTGCCGGAGTGTGCTTGATCCTCGGCCAACCCCTTACCTTGGCCCTCTCCCCTTTTAAAAGGGGAGAGGGAAAGCTCTGTTTCCCACCCTCTCCGCCTCCCCCGGACCAAGTCCGGGGTCGACACCTCTCCCATCAAGGGAGAGGAGGAAGGACACGAGAAAGGGGAGAGGGAATACGGGTGTCGCGCATACGCGTCCCCGTGCTAGCGTCCCGGTGACCGCTACACCGAGTTTCAGCCCCGTGATCCGCCTTGCTGCCGCCGCCCTGACCGCTGCGCTCACTGCGGCGGCTGTCCATGCCCAACAGGCCGTGCCATGGGTCTATGACGCCACGTCTGTGTTTGGCTGGGAATACAGTGCGGACTCCACCGCTGAACTCGGCCTGCCGACCTGGATTCAGACGGGCGTTGCCCGGAGAATCGGTTCGCAAGCTGCAGTATTTCCATGGCTGAGATGGTTGGCGCCTCCTGGGCGGACTATGGCCAGTATTTCACATCGAGTACGCCACAGAGTTTCGCGGCGCAGATGGCGCAATCGGGCACGATTGTAACCCATGCCTATCTGACGACCGTGTTCGAGATGGATTGACGCCGGGCCATGCGCAACCTCCTGACCACCGACCATGAGGGCACACCGGTTGATCTGGTCAGCGTCATCATTGGTGGTGCCGACCACATGGTGACGATATCCTGCGGCCTGCCGGGCGGGATGCTGATGGGCCATCTCCAGCCCTTCCAGGATTTCATCGAGGGCGTCCGCATCGAAACGCAACGGCCGCGATAGCATCCCCCCATCCGCGTCCGGGAATTGCCCCTTCTGCCCCGCCGGTGCTAACTGGCGCAATACGAAATCACGACAGGATTGCCCGCCCATGAAAGACGTTCTCGAAGCGCTGGAGCAGAAACGCGACGCGGCCCGCAAGGGCGGCGGAGAGGCGCGGATCGCCAAGCAGCACGAGAAGGGCAAGCTGACCGCGCGCGAGCGGATCGAACTCCTCCTCGACGAGAATTCGTTCGAGGAATGGGACATGTTCGTCGAGCATCGCTGCACCGATTTCGGCATGGACGACAAGAAGATCCCCGGTGACGGCGTGGTTACCGGCCACGGCACGATCAATGGCCGCCTGGTCTATGTCTTCTCCAAGGATTTCACCGTGTTCGGCGGCTCCCTGTCGGAAACCCATGCCCAGAAGATCGTCAAGGTGCAGAAGGCCGCGATCCAGAACGGCGCGCCGGTGATCGGCATGTTCGACGCGGGCGGTGCGCGCATCCAGGAAGGCGTCGCGTCGCTCGCCGGTTATGCCGACATCTTCCTGCAGAATACGCTGGCATCCGGAGTGGTGCCGCAGATTTCCGTCATCATGGGCCCGTGCGCGGGCGGGGACGTCTATTCGCCCGCCATCACCGACTTCATCTTCATGGTGAAGGACACGTCCTACATGTATGTGACCGGCCCGGACGTCGTCAAAACCGTCACCAACGAGGAAGTCTCCCACGAGGACCTTGGCGGAGCATCGGTCCACGCGAAGAAATCCGGTGTCGTCGATGGCGCGTTCGAGAACGATCTCGAAGCGCTCGTCCAGATCCGCCGCCTCATCGACTTCCTGCCGCTCTCGAACCGGGAAACCCCGCCGACGCGGCCCGTCTATGACCGGGCGGAACGCTCAGAAGCCAGTCTCGACACGCTGGTACCGGGCAATCCGAACAAGCCCTATGACATTGTCGAGCTTATCGAGAAGGTCGCCGACGAGGGCGATTTCTTCGAAATCTCGCCCGATTTCGGCAAGAATATCGTCGTCGGGTTTGGCCGCCTCGACGGCCAGCCGGTCGGTTTCGTTGCCAACCAGCCGATGAGCCTTGCCGGCGTGCTCGACATCGACGCCAGCCGCAAGGCGGCGCGCTTCGTGCGCTTCTGCGACGCTTTCAACATCCCGATCGTCACCTTCGTCGACGTGCCGGGCTTCCTGCCCGGGACCAAGCAGGAGTATGGCGGCCTCATCAAGCACGGCGCGAAGCTGCTCTTTGCCTACGCCGAGGCCACCGTGCCGAAGCTGACCGTCATCACCCGCAAGGCCTATGGCGGGGCCTATGACGTGATGAGTTCAAAACACCTGCGTGGCGACGTGAACTATGCCTGGCCGACCGCGGAAATCGCGGTGATGGGCGCGAAAGGCGCGGCGGAAATCATCTTCCGGGCCGATGCGAGCGATGCAGAGAAGATGGCCGAGCACGCCAAGAATTACGAAGACCGCTTCGCCAATCCCTTTGTCGCGGCGGGGCGGGGCTATATCGACGACGTCATCCAGCCGCGCAATACGCGCAAACGCCTCATCCGGGCGCTGCGGACCTTGAAGAACAAGAAGGCCGAGAACCCCTGGAAGAAGCACGATAATATTCCGCTTTAGGGATTTTCCCCCGGCGGGCGAATGAGCTTCTCAATTGCCGAAGAGAGCTTCGGGGCGGCGATCAGTAACGCAAAAGCCAACAGTACGACCCAGTAAGGTGGGGTCGAAGCCAGGAGGATTGCAAAAGCGAGGATCGCCGTTGATCGATTGTCAGTTTGGGGAACCATCAGACGCACCTCGCCATTGAGCTGATTTGTGCGAATCAGATGGAAAAATTATTGGACCCCGATTTTTTCCACCTGTCAAACGCACCGTAATAGTTAATTGCAACATTTGTTCGTGGTTTGTTCGATTTGTAATTGTAAGAGGCTAGCAAGTTGTAATAATTTCAAATGCTTAGAGTTAGGAGTGCTAAATCGGTCTGCTCGTCGAGCCGGCGTTGTTTGTCATATTGATGTTGTGGGAGATGCCTGCGCCGGAGGGTATATTGCGGAAAATATACAGTAATCGTTTTTCTGTCCGGTGTGATCACGGTCCAATTGGGATAGCTGACGTTTCCAGCTTGAATTGACTAGACCCCGGTCTTTGCTGCGCAAAACCGGGGAACGTCAGTAAAGGCTTTGCGCACGCCTGCTCGAACAGATTTCTCCGGGGTTCCTGCGGAAGCAGGAATCCAGTCTTACGGTAATTCGCGCATCTGGATCCCGGCTTTCGCCGGGACCGCGTGAGTTGGATTTTCGCCGATAAGCCATGCCCGTTTCCCCGACGAAAGTCGGGGCCCAGACGTCCTGTTGACTGGGTCCCGGCTTCCGCCGGGAAAACAAATTCACACTTCACCGCAGGGCGAAGTCCCTCATGGTCCATGGATGCCAAGGCCCCGCCGGCGGGATCTTGGCATGGCCCGAATAACAGACCCCTCACCCCGACCCTCTCCCTGGAGGGAGAGGGAGAGCGCTTATTCTCCTTCCCCTTGATGGGGAAGGTTGCCCGAAGGGCCGGAAGGGGTCTGTTACCGCAACTAAACTCTGTCATCCCGGACGGCGAAGCCGATCCGGGACCTGAAACCCGGGCGCTCGATGTTCAAGGTCCCGGCTTGCCCCTACGGGTCAGCCGGGATGACAGCTCCCATCAAGGGAGAGGAGAAACGAACTGGCTCCTGACGGCCCGCTGGCATGACACTGGCGGGGTGTTGGCGGCCGCCTGACGTAGCGGTGGGTGCGGGGTTCGCGCTTTCTCCCGGGGTGTTTATGGTTCACCCAACGACTGGAGATCGTGACGATGGATATCACCCCCGATGCCGCGAAAATCAAACGCTGGCGCAATGAACGCGGCTGGTCGCAGGAACATCTGGCCGAACTGGCCGATGTCGGACTGCGTACCATTCAGCGCATCGAGAATGGCGAGAATGCCTCCCGCGATTCCCTGACCGCCCTGGCGGCGGCGTTCAATGTCGATGTCATGGCTCTGGCGCTCGATGCCAAGTCGGAGGCCGCGCGCATGGTCCGCGCCGAGCAGCTCAAAGGCCTCGCGGTGTTTCGCCTGGTGTTCTGGATTCACCTCGGCAGCTGGGCGCTGGGCATGCTGATCTTCGCCGCGATCTGTGTGGCCATGGGATATCTGATCATGCTGCCGCCGGCCATGTGGTGGACGGTCGGCCTCGCCGGTCACGGCCTGGCCCTGTTGATCTTCACCCTCGCGGTCCGCTTTCAGGGCCAGTTCGAGTCGGGGAAGTAGGGCGGCCTAATCCGCCCGTACGGCCTTCTTCAGCATGGCGGGATAGCCGTCCGTGACGCAATCAAACCCCGCGTGATAGCCGCGCGCATTCAGCGTGCGGTGCAGGCGGGGCAGGTTATAGGGCGGTACCGCCGCGAAGAGGTGGTGTTCGAGGTGGAAATTCACCCGGTTAGGCGCGACCAGCAGGCGCTCGATCAGGTTGGCGCGCGTGGTGTGGGTGTTGCGGCGCGGTTCGGGATCATAGCGGTCCATCGCCACGCCATGTTCACCGATATTGCGCATCCGCATCAGGGCGGGCAGCACGAAGAGGCGTGCGATCCACCATAGCGCATAGGCCCACAGGGCTCCGGCGAGCGTAAGGGCGGCCACCAGCACGGTCTGGAAGACGAGGAAGGGCGCTTTGCCGGCCAGCGTCGCGTCCTTCCAGGAGAATATGATTTCCTTCACGCCCGTCTGCCCGGTCAGGTCGCGGATGAATTTGCGGCGCAGGCTGTCCTTTGGGACGGGGTAATTCTCGACAAGGCGGTGGTCGGGATCGTCCGGCGTACCGGCATATTTGTGGTGGTCGAGATGATAGGCCCGGTAGGCGAGGAAGGGCGCGTCGATGGCCGCGCCGCCAATCCACTTGCCGGCGATTTCGTTCATCCAGCCGGTTCGGAATAGCGCCCGGTGCGCGCAGTCGTGCATGGCAATGGCGAAGGCGAGCTGGCGTCCGGCAATCACGAGAACCGCAAGCGGGCTGAGCCAGGGCTGCCAGATCGCGGCGGCGAAGGCTGCGGCCAGAAGGAGAAAGTCTCCACCCAGCATGGCGAGGCCCCGCCAGTCCGAGGCGCGCGACAGCGCCCGCAACTCCTCGCGGGAAAGGGCATCGGAGAGTTTGACCGGAGCCGTGGTCATGGGGTGGAGATTACGCCGCTTCGGTGCAGGGGGCAAAACAGCCCCCGCCCGTCGGGGCAGGGGCTGTCGGGTGCGCCCGGCTAGTTGGCGTTGCCGGAATAGGCTCCGCCAGAGGGGGAATGCTGCCGGGCGATCCAGTCATTGACCTGCTCTTCCAGGATGACGAGCGGAAGCGGTCCGTTCGACAGGATCAGGTCGTGGAAAGCGCGGATATCGAAGTCATCGCCGAGTGCGGCCTCGGCCGTGCGGCGCATTCCCAGTATCCGGTTCTTGCCAATCAGATAGGCGGTCGCCTGACCGGGCAGAACGACATAACGCTCGACTTCATTGGTGATATTGCCAATGGGGTTGGGCGTGTTTTCTGCCATGTAGGCAATTGCCTCTTCGCGCGACCAGTTCTGATCGTGCAGGCCGGTGTCAACCACGAGCCGGCTGGCCCGGAGCAATTCCAGCGCAAGCCGCCCGAAATTCATGTAGGGGTCCTCGTAGACGCCCATTTCGAGAGGGAGAAACTCGGCATAAAGCCCCCAGCCTTCGTTGTAGGCCGTATAGGCCGTGAAGGCGCGGAACATGGGGATGCCGTCCAGCTCCTGCTGGATGGAGCGCTGCATGTGGTGTCCCGGAATGCCTTCGTGATAGGCCAGCGTCGCCATCTGGTAGATGGGCATGTCTGCCATGTCGTAGAGGTTGGCGTAGTAGACGCCGGGGCGTGACCCATCGAGGGCCGGGTTCTCGTAGAAGGCCTTGCCGGCGAATTGCTCGCGGAAGGGCTCGACCCGCCACACTTCGATATCGGCCTGCGGCAGGCGTCCGAAATAATCCGGCAGGCGTTCGCGCATGTCGTCGATGATCGCGGTGGCGGTGGCGAGGTATTCCTCGCGGCCCGTATCATCGTTCGGATAGTAGAATTGCGGGTCGGTACGCATGAACTCGAAGAAGTCCTGCAGCGTCCCGTCAAAGTCCACTTCGGCCATGATGCCGCGCATCTCCTCGTGGATGCGGGCCACTTCCGACAGGCCGAGCGCGTGGATTTCCTGTGCCGTCATGCCGGTCGTGGTGTAGACGGCCAGCCGGTCGGCATAGAAGTCATCCCCGTCCGGATAGATCGACACGCTATCGGATTGCGTTGCCATCGACCGCTGGGCCTCAAGGCTTTCTGCCAGTCTGCGGTAGACCGGACCCCAATTCTCCAGCAGCGCCGTTTCCGCGCGCGCGAGCAGGACGTCACGCTCGTCCTGGCTGATCTCGAGGGCTGCGACCTTGCGCTGGAAATCCGCCCAAACCGGGTGATCCGGGCCGTCATCGAACGGCGCGCCACTGGCCAGTGCCCGAACTGTTTGCAGGACACGGTCATACACCCACTCCGGGGCAACAATGCCCATCCCGGCGCGGGTTTCGGACTCCTCGATCAGCACGTCCAGGAATTCGTCAACGCCTTCGATACGCTGGATATAGGCGTCGGCGTGGCTGACCTCGCTGATCCGGTGCTGGCCGCTCAGGATTGCGACTGTCCCCGTGTGCGGACCGAACAGCTGATTGAAAATGATACCGTGGCGGCGGAACGGGAAGCTGGCGCGCGCCCGTTCGGCTTCGTACTCGAACAGGCGGTAGGAAATCTGCGCTGATGCATCGAGGGCGTCGAAGTCGAAAGTCTCTCGCATATGGGTCAGCCGGGCCTGGCCCAGCTCGTACATTTCAACGCCAAACGCATCGGACGGATTGTTCCACCGGCCGTAATCCTCGTCGATGATGCCCTGGCCGGTTTTCGCGAGCGGAAACAGCTGGAGATCCGCGTCGAATATCTCGGCGAACCGGGCGTTCAGCCGGTCGCTCTCCGTCTGCTCGGCTTCAGACTGGACCGAACTGGCCGCGGCGAGGGTTTCCGCGAACGCCCCAGCGGAAACCCCACCAAGCGCAACGATGGCGCTGGCCGTTGAAATTAAAAACCGTTTCATTGTTCGTCATGCACCCCTTGGAGGAAAAGGCGCATGATGGCGATTGAATTATGAAACGGCTTTAGCGTTTAAATTAAGATTGCGACACGAACTAGCCGCCGCCGTTCTCGATCCAGGTCTGGACCCGCTCCTCGAATATGGAGAGCGGCATCGCGCCTTGCGTCAGGACGACATCGTGGAAGTCACGGATGTCATAGGCATCGCCCAGAGCCTCCTCGGCCACGCCGCGCAGGCGCAGGATCTCGTTCATGCCTATTTTGTAGGCCGTCGCCTGACCCGGATAGACGATGTAGCGGTCGATCGCATTCTGCACGTCACCCATCGGGTTGGGCGTGTTGGTCGCGAGATAGTCGATCGCTTCCTGCCGGTCCCAGCGATAGTGGTGAATGCCGGTGTCGACCACGAGACGGCAGGCCCGCCACAACTCCATCGCCAGCCGGCCGAAGTCGGAATAGGGGTCGTCATAGAAGCCGTATTCCAGCGGCAGGTATTCCGAATACAGACCCCAGCCTTCGGTATAGGCCGTGTAGCCGCCAAAACGGCGGAAGGCGGGCACGCCCTCCAGCTCCTGCATGATGGCGAGCTGCATGTGATGGCCCGGAATGCCTTCGTGATAGGCCAGCGCCTCCATCTGATAGGTCGGCATGTCGGCCATGTCGCGCAGATTGGCGTAGTAGATGCCGGGGCGCGAACCGTTCGGAGCTGGGCGGCCATAGAAGGCCTTGCCGGCTGATGCCTCACGGAATTCCTCGACCCGGCGGACTTCCAGTTCGGCTTCGGGGAAGGTGTTGAACATTTCCGGCAGCGTGTCGCGCATAGTATCGATCAGCGCGGTAGCTTCGGCGAGGTAACGTTCGCGGCCCTCGTCGTCATTGGAATAGTAGAATTGCGCGTCTGTGCGCATGAATTCGAAGAATTCCTGCAGCGTGCCGTCGAACCCCACCTCGGTCATGATGTCGCGCATTTCGCCATGGATGCGTTCGACTTCGGCGACGCCAAGCGCGTGGATTTCCTCGGCGGACATGTCGGTGGTCGTGTAGCCGGCCAGCAGGAAGTTGTAATAATGCTCGCCGTCCGGCACGTGCCAGATGCCGTCATCGGTGCCGGCAGTTTCGGCCTGTTCCTCGAACATGGCGATCAGCCGCTCATAGGCCGGGCCGACCGTGCCGGTCAGGGCGGCTGCCGCGTTGGCGATCAGGCGCGCGGTCTCGTCTTCGCCCAGCTCCAGAGCCGTTACCTTGGAGCGGAAATCAGCCATCAGCGGGCTATCCTCACCGCTGTCATCGAAGGGGGTGCCGGAAATGACATTGCGCGCCGTGACAATCATCGGCTCGTAGGTCCAGAGCGGGGTCGACACCCCCATGTCGAAGCTGGTGCGCGCATTGGCGATATTCTGGTCGAGATAGGTCCCGACATTGTTCAGCCGGCCGATATAGGCCTCGGCGTCCTCGACCGTATCGACCCGGTGCGAATTGATCAGGAAGGACGGGATGCCCATGTGCGGGCCGGAACGCGGTGTGAAGGTGTAATTGTGGTTCCGCCACTGCCAGGCGTCTTCGGCACGTTCGGCATCGTACTCGAACAGACGCCAGGACAGTTGCGCGCTTTCGTCGAGCGCATCGAAATCGAAATTCTCGCGCATGTAGGCGAGGTTTTCCTGGTTGATGCGAAGCGTTTCGGCGGCGAATTCCTCGGTGACCGTGTTCCACTGGTCATAGCTGGTCTTCATCCCCAGGAATGTCTGGGTCATGGGCGATCGGGCGATGCCGGCCTCGAAGACGTCCTGGAACCAGTCATTCAGCCGCTCGCTCTCGGTCTGTTCGGCTGCGGCCACCTCGGCGGCGGGCGCGGGCGTCTCCTGGTAGAGGGCTGACGATCCAGCGGTGAGGAGAGCGGTTGCCGAAGCACCAAGCGCGAGCAGTTTCAGGAGCGTCATGATCAGTCCTTTAGATAGGGTTCAACGGCTTGCCAGAAAGCCGCAAACGCGTTTGCAACGAAGGTGACGGTATCGGCAATAACTGTCCAGTCCGGCAAGTGAGCCGGATTGAACAGGCGTCGACCCGGGCAGTTATTCGGCGGCCGACGCCTCCTCAATGTAGTCGTCGACCATATCGCTCAGCAGGGATAACGGAACAGACCCGTTACCGAGCACGACGTCGTGAAATTCGCCGTAGTCGAAGTCGTCACCGAGCGCGTCCATCGCCCGTTGGCGCAGGTCGAGAATGGTCAGCATCCCCATCTTGTAGGATACAGCCTGCCCCGGCCAGACGATATAGCGCCGGACTTCGTTGGTAATGTCGCCTTCGGTCATGGGCGTGTTTTCCATCATGTAGTCGATGGCGTCCTGTTCGCTCCAGTCGAGCGCATGGATTCCGGTATCGACGACCAGGCGGGCGGCGCGAAAGACCTCGTATCCCAGTCGTCCGAAATCCTGGTAGGGATCGGTGAAGAAGCCCATGTCCTTGCCCAGATTCTCTGTGTAGAGCGCCCAGCCTTCGCCATAGGCCGAATACCAGGTCGTGCGCTGGAACATCGGCACATCATCCAGTTCCTGGCTGATGGCGATCTGCATGTGATGGCCCGGCAGGCCTTCGTGATAGGCGAGCGTTTCCATCTGGTAGACCGGCAATTCGCGCATGTCTGACAGGTTGACATAGTAGGCCCCCGGCTCAGACCCATCGAGCGGTCCGGGCTCGTAGAAGGCACCGGTGGCGGTTTCGATCCGGTAGTCTTCTACGGCGCGGACTTCCATCGCCGCTTGCGGCAAGTGACCGAAATAGTCCGGCAGCACATCGCGCATGCGGTCGATCATTGCCGTGGCTTCGGCCAGGTAGCGCTCCCGTCCGGCAACATCGTTCGAATAGTAGAATTCGTCGCTCTCGCGCAGGTGTACGAAGAAGTCCTGGACCGTCCCTTCAAAACCGACCTCGGCCATGATTTCACGCATTTCGCCGTGAATCCGGTCGACTTCGGCCAGACCGATATCGTGGATTTCCTGAGCCGTGACGTCGTTTCGCGTCGTGTAATTGGCCAGCTGGGACGCGTAATAGGCTTCGCCCCGCGGCAGGCGCGACACGCCGTCGATCTCGATCTGGCGGGCCCATTCGGCATGGGTTTCCATCGTTTCGATCAGCGTCTCGTAGGCCGGGCCAACCGAGTCGAGCAGGGCCGTCCGTGCGGCGTCGAGCAGGGCATTCGCGTCGTCTTCGGGCAGGTCCAGAGACGCGACTTTCGCCTGGAAGTCACTCCAGAGCGGGCTGTCCGTGCCGCTGTCATCGAAGGGCGCACCGGTGATCATACCGCGCGCTGTGTTGATCACGACCGGATAGGCAAATTCGGGCGGCAGAACGCCGTTGCGGGCGCGCTCATCGGCCTGCTCCACCGAAATGCGGATTGCGTCACCCAGGCCGTTCAGGCGGCTGACATAGGCTTCCGCCTGGTCCGCATCGGCGACGCGATGATAGCCGATCAGGATGCTGGGCAGGCCCGAATGCGGCCCGAAGAACTGGGTGTAGATATAGTTGTGATCCCAGAATTCGGCCTGTTCAATCTGGTTTTCAAGCACGAACTCGAAGAAGCGATAGGACACCTGAGCGCTTTCGGTCAGCGCATCATAATCGAAGTCGGAACGCAGCCGGGCGAGGTCGTTGCGGGTCCGCTCGACAGACGCCTCGAAGGCCGCGCGGCTGGGATCATCCCACTGTCCATAGGCTTCAAGATCATCGGTCAGTCCCAGCGTGGTCTGCGTGATCGGCGAGAAGGCCAGCTCCCGCTGGAACCGTTCCTCGAATAAGGCCATGAGGCGGTCGGTTTCCGTGGCTTCGGCCTCGGCGGCGTTACTGGTCGTATCCGCAGCGGCGGCGGTTTGGCCCGTGGCCGGCTGGTCTGTTGCGGCATCCACCGCATCGTTGTTGGCCGGGCCGCACGCGGCCAGCAGGGCTGCGGCGCTTACACTGAGAAGAAATACACGCATGTCGATGAAGACCTCCCCGTCCTCGAATTTGCGAATTCATTGACGCCTTCTTAACAAGAAGCGCGCAGGTTTAAAGCTGACGAATTGGTAATCTGCCCGGCGCGTTACCGTGCCGGCAAAACGGCGTCGACCAGGCGCTGGAAGCGGTCATCAGTGTGCAGAGGCGCGAAGGCGGGATCAATGAGCGCAAATGGGGCCGCGCCTGATCCGGCGGCAATTGCCTGCTCAAGGCGGGCCAGAGTCCCCTCCCGGTCGCCAACCAAAGCGTAGGTGTAGGCCAGTGCAAGATCGTCAACGGTCCCGTTGCGGTCGGCGGTGAGATAGCGGGACAGCCGCCACTGATTGAACGCGTCGACGGCCTGCTGCGGCGGAAGGTCAAGAATGGCGGACATATCCGCCTCGGACGTTCCGGTCTGGTCAAGGAGCGTTCGAACAGCAGGCAGGGCCTCCTGGTAGCGGCCCTGCATGACACGTGCGCGAAGAATGCAGAGGGGGAAGGCCGGGGAGCCCGGTTCGAGCCGGGAAGTCCGTTCGCACACGTCCGCTGCCGCGTCGTAGCGGCCGGCATAATAGAGGAACCAGCCGTAATCAGCCTCGATCAGCGTCGAGGCCGGATCGATGCGTCGAGCCTCTTCCATATGGGTGAGGGCTCGGTCGAAATCTCCGGCCAGCGCGTCCAGTGCCGCCAGACCATGGTGAACGGAGGCCCGTTCCGGATCGAGATCCAGAGCGCGTTCGAACGACTGCCGGGCGGCAGGCCAGTCCCAGTCCCGCAGCATGTACAACGCGCCAACGACGTCATGGGTGGCGGCTTCATCCGGTGCCGCAGCCTGGGCGCGCTGTACGAAAGACTGCGCCAACTCATAATCGGATTGTGCCAGGGCAGCCTTTGCCGCACCGGCAAGCGCCCGGGCGTCATCCGGGCTGTCGGCAAGGGCGGCCTCGAAATACGCAAGACTGCGACGCGCGGCATCCGGTCCGCTTCGGCCAAGCAGGTATTCGCCAAGGCGGACATCCTCCGAAACGGGCGGCGGGGCCTCCAAACGGTCCGCGCCATTGGTTTGCCAGTAGGTGAATACTGCCAGGCCCGCCGCCGTGACGGCGATCACCAGCGCCGTCAAGACGGCTTTTGACCGTCCGGCAGATTCCGTTTTCACCGGCGAGACAAACCGGTAGCCCTGTCGCGGCACGGTTTCGATGAAGACGGGGTTGGCCGCGTCGTCGCCGAGCGCGGCGCGGATCTGGCGGATGGCGACATGCGTGCTGCCAGTGAAATCGACGGTTCTGTCCGGCCAGACGGTTTCACGTATCTGGTCTTGCGTGACCAGGTCCCCGCCACGCGACAGCAGCAGGTTCAACAGACGCAATGGCTGAACCGGCAGGGCGACCTTGGCACCATTCCGATAAAGGCCCAGCGGGCGGGATCGGAGCCGATAGGGCCCGAACCGGTAACTCACAGCGCTGGGCGGGGTCGAGTGGTGCGGCATGGAGGGATTGTCGCGAGACAACGCGCAAAGGTCGAGGGGTTAAGCGCAAACAGAGGCCGCCGTAAGACTAATTAAGGCGATGCCGGCTTGCCTGTGCCGGTCGCAGGCGCAGGCTCCGGGCCGGTATCAATTGTCCCGGAGTGCCCCATGCTGGCCCTTGCTTCCCGAACCCTCATTTCAGCGCTTTTGCTGATTTCTCTCATGGCCGCGGCCCGGGCGCAGGACGCAACACCGGATCGCACGTTCGGCCCAATCGAAATCCATTTCGCACACATGCTGACAGGCAGCGGCCAGTGGCGGACGCCCAATGAGGACTTTGACCCGGAAGACCCCAACGGCATGTCGTTTTACGGGGCTGACTACCGACTGTCGGACGACCGGTCCCATGTCATTGCCGAGATCACGGGTGTCACGCCGGACGGCCGGCGGGCCGTGTTCTGGACGATCTACTTTTTTCACAACCCGGTGACGGGCGAGGTCGTGTCCTCCCAGGTGGGCTGGAATGGCGCGCTTCTGACCGGGCATGAATCTGTTCTCACCGAGCCTTTGGCCTTTGGCGACAGCCACGTCTCCGACCAGATCGCGCACAATCCGGACGGGTCGATGCACATCCTCCGTCACGAGATCATTCCGGTGGATCGGCGTACCCACACGACCCAGACCTATCGGCGGGGTGAGAACGGGAGCTGGGAGCCCCAGAATTTCCGGACCTGGACGCTGCAAGTGACCGACTAGGCCGCGCTGGGCTGTCCGCCCCCGCGTTTACCTTAATTGACTCTTTCTTAACGCGAACGGCGCGAGCGTACGCTTGGTTTCAGGCCTGATTTCTGGCGCACGGATTCGCGAAACATGAACGGCAGTGAAGTCATTGATCTGGGGCGCGATGCGATCTGGCTGATGCTGGCCATGTCCGCGCCGATCATGCTGGTCGGTCTGGCGGTCGGCGTGACCATTGCCCTGTTCCAGGCGCTGACCCAAGTGCAGGAAATGACCCTGGTCTTCGTGCCGAAAATCATCGCCATTTTCGTCGCGCTTCTGATTTTCCTGCCTTTCATGGGCGCGCTGATGTCGGCCTTCATGAACGGCATCGCTGACCGGATCGCGATGCCATGACGCTGGAACTCCCGGCGCTGATCTATGCCGCCGCGCTGATCTTTGCGCGGCTGGGCGCGATCCTGATGCTGATGCCCAGTATCGGCGAGCCATCGATCCCGCCGCGAATCCGGTTGGCGTTCGCGCTCCTGTTCGCGCTGGCGCTGGGCCCGGCCATCGCGCCGAGCCTGCCCCCCATGCCCGAACAACCGATGGCCATGGGCGGACTGCTGGTCTCTGAACTCTTGATCGGGCTGATGATCGGGGCCGTGTCGCGCATGTTCCTCTCTGCAGCGGCCATCGCCGGACAGGTGGTCGGCATGCAGTCGGGCCTTGCCATGGCGCAGTCCTTTGACCCGACGCAGGGGCAGCAGGGCGCGCTGATGGGCGCATTTCTGAACCTGCTTTTCATCGCGCTGATCTTCGCGACCAATCTGCACCATTTGCTGCTGCAGGCCGCCCGCGGGTCCTACATGGTCTTCCCCGCTGGCGAAATCCCGTTGATCGGGGATGCCGCGCAATGGGCTGTCACCGCCTTTGTCGATGCTTTCCGGATCGGCGTTCAGATTGCCGCCCCGCTAATCGTGTTCGGTCTCATCTTCTATCTGGCGCTGGGTGTGCTGTCGCGCCTGATGCCGCAGGCGCAGATCTTCTTCATCGCCATGCCGTCCAACATTCTCGCCGGGTTTTTCATCGTGGCGATTTCACTCGGCACGATGGCGATGGTCTGGCTGGAGCGCATGGAGCGTTTCGCGGTGGAGTTCGGATAGGCCATGGCCGACGATCAGGACCCAAGTCAGAAGACAGAAGAGCCGACACCGCGACGCCTTCAGGACGCACGCAAGAAGGGCGATGTCCCGAAATCGCAGGAAATTCCGGGCTGGTTCGTGCTCGCGTCCGGGCTCGTCGTCATGGGGGTGATGGGCCCCGGCATGGCACGGGAGCTGTCGGGCACGCTGACACTATTCCTGGCCAATCCGCACACGATGAGTGTCGACCCGGCCGGGTTGATGGCACTGGTCCAGTCCGCCGTCTGGCGCGTCGGACTGGTGGTCGCGTTCGCCTTTCTGCTGCTCGCCGGGGCGGGCCTGGCCGGTCATTTGATCCAGACGGGGTTCCTGTTCACCACCGAAAAGATGAACCCAAAGCTGTCCAAGCTGAACCCGGTGGACGGTGCCAAGCGCATGTTCGGCCCGCAAGGGATCGCGAACTTCCTCAAGGGCATGGGCAAGATGACGCTGGTCGCGGCGGCGGCCTTTTTAGTCGTCTGGCCCAAGCGGGACATGCTGGCCGAGCTGCCCGCGGTCGACCTCGCAGCCATCCTGACCATTGTCCGCGATTCGGCAGTTCAGCTGATGCTGGCGGCGCTCGCCGCCTATGCGGTGATCGCCGCACTGGATTTCCTGTTCCAGCGGCAGAATTTCATGAAGCGCAACCGCATGTCGCGGCGCGAACTCCGTGATGAGCTGAAACAGACCGAAGGCGACCCGATGGTGCGGGCCAAGTTGCGCCAGATCCGCCAGGACCGGGCGCGCCGGCGGATGATGGCCGCCGTACCCGAGGCCACAGTCGTTATTACAAACCCGACGCACTTTGCCGTGGCCCTGAAATACGAACAGGGCGAAACCGCCGCGCCGGTCTGCGTTGCCAAGGGCGTCGATGCCGTCGCGCTGCGCATTCGTGCGCTGGCCGAAGAGAACGCGGTACCCATTGTCGAAGACCCGCCGCTGGCGCGGGCGCTTCACGCCAGTGTCGATATCGACGAGGCAATTCCGAAAGAACACTACACGGCCGTCGCCAAGGTCATCGGCTACGTGTTGTCACTTTCCCGCGGGCGGGCCAGACGGCCCCAAGCGATGTAATCTTGATACGGACGGCGATTCGATTCGCCTGAAGGGAGCAGGGAATGGCTGGACTTGTGAAACCGCTCAAAGCGATGCGCTCGCCCATTCCGACCCGGGGGCTCGCGCGTGGCCTGTTCTGGATGGCGGGCCTGGGCACGGTCGGGGCGCTGGGCGTTGCCTTTTTCGCGGCTTCGGAAGCTGGCGGTCACGGTTTCATCCTCTTGTCAGGCGCAGCCGCGGCGGCCTTCCTCCTGCTTTACGCGCTTGCCGCCGGCGAGGCGGCAGGACGCTCCCTGAAAGAGAAGGCCAGCCGGACCGAGCCGCCGGGGGCCACGCGGCTCGCCTATGAGGCGCTGGAATATCTCGATGACCCGGTCGTCGTGACGGACCGGCGCGGCGCGGCACGCTGGGGTAATGCGGCCTATCGCGAGTTGAGCGAAGGTGCCGGACGGCTGGGCCAGAGCCTGGGCCTGCCGGCGCTCGACCGGGTCTGGCCGGGCGGCGGTGATGGAGCCATCTATCGCCTGTGCAAGGCTGCCGCAGCGGGCGAGGTGCGCCGTGAGCGCATGCCGGCCCTGTGCCGGGACGGTCACGATGATCGCCTGTTCGATGTCGAGGCCCGGCCCTCGGGGCCCTACAACATCGTCTGGCGGTTTTCGCCGGTTCACGACGTTCGCACTGGCGGTGCCGATGCGCCGGTCGACTGGACGGACCGCTCGCCTGTGGGACTGTTCTCGGTGTCTGCCGACGGGCAGCTTCTCGAAGCCAATACGACCCTTCGGTCATGGCTGGGAATTGAGGCCGGGCAACCACTTCCTGCGCTGGGCAAGATGCTGGCGGGCGAGGGCGCAAAGACCGTTCTGAAATCGCGCGGCAATCCCGATGTGTCACGCGTCGATGCACGCCTACTGGCGCGCGAAGGCGTTGAAAGCCCCGTCGCCGTGGCGATCGAGTGGGAGACCGGCAAAGCTCCCGTCGGCCGCGCGGTCGTCTATGGCCTGTCAGCGACCGGCGCGCCTCCCGGTGTCGCCCAGGCCATGACCGGGACCGCGCCCGCGAAGGCCGGGCGGACTTTCGACGAAATGTTCGTCTCGGCCCCGTTCGGGGTGGCCAGACTGGACAACGCCAATCCGGAGCTGTCGATCATCGAGGATGCCAATCCGGCCCTGATGCAGCTCTGCGGCGGCTCTGCCGTTCCCGGCGTGCGCTTTGCTGACCTCTTTGACTGGGGTGAAGGGCGTAACGCCGAAGAGACGTTCGCCAAGGCCATGAGCGGGCATGGCGAGCCGGCTGAAGTTGTCCTGAAAGGCGAACCGCGCCGCGATGCCCACCTGGTCTTCGCGGCTGCACGGGGCGGTAAGCGGGCGGCCTATGTGATCGAGATTACCGCCTGGAAGGAACTCGAGCGCCAGTTTGCCCAAGGCAACAAGATGCAGGCGGTCGGCCAGCTCGCGGGCGGTGTCGCGCACGATTTCAATAATCTGCTTACCGCGATCCGGCTTAACACCGACGAATTGCTGGGCCGTCACCCGGTCGGTGATCCGTCCTATGGCGAGTTGCAGTCGATCAACCAGACGGTCGCACGTGCAGCCGGGCTGGTGCGCAAGCTTCTGGCCTTCTCGCGCAAGCAGACTTTCCGCACCGAAACGCTGGAACTGCCCGACGTGCTGTCCGATTTCTCGGTTCTGCTGCGTCAGATCCTGGAGGAAAGCGTCAAGCTCGAGATCGTTCACGGCCGTCAGGTCGCGCCGATCCGCGCCGACAAGGGGCAGCTGGAAACCGCCATCCTCAACCTCGCCGCCAATGCCCGCGACGCGATGCGCGAATCGGGAGGCGGCACGCTGACCATCCGCACTTCGATGGCCACTGCGGACGATGTCCGCGCTGCCGGTGCCCCGAACCCGGCTGCGGGGGACTGGGTCCAGATCGCGGTGTCGGACGAGGGCTGCGGCATGAGCGCGGAAACCCGCGACAAGATTTTCGAGCCCTTCTTCACCACCAAGGCGGCCGGGCAGGGGACGGGGCTGGGCCTCGCCACGGTTTACGGCATCGTCAAGCAGTCCGGTGGCTTCCTGTTCGTGGACTCCGAACCGGGCAAGGGCTCGACTTTCCGTATCTTCCTGCCGGCTTATGAGCCGACCGAGGTGGAGAAGACCGAAGCCGCCGAAGAGAAGGCCGCCAAGGCGGTCGAGCCGGAACCCGCCGATCTCGCTGGCCGCGGACGCATCCTGCTGGTCGAGGACGAGGACGCGGTGCGCGCTATCGCCGCCAAGACGCTGACCAAGCGCGGCTATGAGGTGATCGAGGCGTGTGACGGTGAGGAGGCGCTCGACATCATTATCGAGCAGGAGGGCGGATTCGATCTCCTGATCTCCGATGTCGTCATGCCGGGGCTGGACGGGCCGGGGCTGCTGGAAAAGGCGCGCGACCGGCTGGGGTCCACCCGCGTCGTCTTCATTTCCGGCTATGCCGAGGAACAATTCTCCAAGACGCTGAGTGCGGAGACCGATGTCAGCTTCCTGCCCAAGCCGTTCACGCTGACCCAGCTCGCCGAGAAGGTGAAGTCGGAAATCGGCGCTGCGGCCAAGACAGCAGCCTGATTTCGTCAGGTTCCCGACCAGCTAAATGTTCCGGTTGTGTTCCCGGAACAAATGCGGTACATAGTCTATCAATTGCCCCGCTCGCGGGGACGTGAGACAAGGGAGCAGGACGCAAATGGCTGAAGGCGCGATTAGACTTGTGAAGAACGGTGATCCCAATAAACGCAAGGCGCTCGATGCGGCGCTGAGCCAGATCGACAGGGCTTTTGGCAAGGGCTCGGTGATGAAGCTGGGCGAACGCCCGCACATGGATATCGAGGCGGTTCCGACCGGTTCGCTGGGGCTGGACATTGCCCTGGGGATTGGCGGTTTGCCCAAGGGGCGCATCATCGAGGTCTATGGTCCCGAATCATCGGGCAAGACGACGCTGGCCCTGCACAGCGTCGCCGAAGCGCAGAAAATGGGCGGTGTCGCTGCATTCGTCGATGCCGAGCATGCGCTTGATCCGGTCTATGCCGGCAAGCTGGGCGTCGACGTGGGTGAGCTTCTGGTTTCCCAGCCCGACACCGGTGAACAGGCGCTGGAAATCGCCGACACGCTGGTGCGCTCCGGCGCGGTCGACATTCTCGTGATCGACTCGGTCGCGGCCCTGACGCCGCGCGCCGAACTGGAAGGTGAGATGGGCGACAGCCTGCCCGGCCTCCAGGCCCGGTTGATGAGCCAGGCGCTGCGCAAGCTGACCGGCTCCATCGCCAAGTCGCAGACCATGGTCATCTTCATCAACCAGATCCGGATGAAGATCGGCGTGATGTTCGGCAATCCCGAAACCACGACCGGCGGCAATGCGCTGAAATTCTATTCCTCGGTCCGGCTCGACATTCGCCGGATCGGCCAGATCAAGAACCGTGACGAGGTGATTGGCAACCAGACCCGGGTCAAGGTGGTCAAGAACAAGGTTGCCCCGCCCTTCCGTGAAGTCGAATTCGACATCCTGTATGGCGAGGGCATTTCCAAGACCGGCGAGCTCATCGATCTCGGCGTGAAGGGCAATGTGATCGAGAAGTCGGGCTCCTGGTATTCCTACAATTCCGAGCGCATCGGCCAGGGCCGGGAGAATGTGCGCCAGTTCCTGCTGGACAATCCCGACATCGCCGCGACGATCGAGGCTCAGGTCCGCAAGAATGCCGGACTGATTGCCGAGGAAATGCTGGTCGGCCCCAGTGCCGAGGACGATACCGGTGAGGGCGATCCGGGCGAGGATGCCATCGCCAGCTGATCGGCCAGCGTTGACGGCGGTGTGCGTGCGCACCGCCTGTCATCTGAAGTTTTAGCAAACAGGCGCTTGGCGATGCCGGGTGCCTGTTTCTATATGTGCGCGACAGACACGCCCGCCCCGGGAAGGACACTCTATGACGAGCTTGCGCGACATCCGCAGCGCATTTCTGGACTATTTCGCGCGCAATGGTCACGAGGTCGTGGCCTCAAGCCCGCTCGTCCCGAAGGACGATCCGACACTGCTCTTCACCAATGCGGGCATGGTGCAGTTCAAGAATGTCTTCACCGGACAGGAGAAGCGGGCCAATCCGCGTGCCGTCTCGTCGCAGAAATGCGTCCGCGCGGGCGGCAAGCACAATGACCTCGACAATGTCGGTTACACCGCGCGCCACCACACCTTCTTTGAAATGCTGGGGAATTTTTCCTTCGGTGACTATTTCAAGGCCGAGGCGATCGAACATGCCTGGTCACTGATCACCAAGGATTTCGGTCTTCCGGCCGACAAGCTTCTCGCGACGGTCTATGCCGAGGATGACGAGGCCGCCGCGCTCTGGAAGTCGATTGCCGGATTGCCGGATGAGCGGATCATCCGCATCGCCACGTCGGACAATTTCTGGATGATGGGCGATACCGGGCCGTGCGGCCCGTGTTCGGAGATATTCTACGATCATGGCCCGGATATTCCCGGTGGCCCGCCCGGTTCGCCGGATGAAGATGGTGACCGCTTCATCGAGATCTGGAATCTCGTCTTCATGCAGTTCGAGCAGCAGGAGGGTGGCGAGCGGATCGCTCTGCCCAAACCCTCGATCGATACCGGCATGGGGCTGGAGCGTACTGCTGCCATTCTCCAGGGCGTCCACAACAACTACGAAGTCGACCTCTTCAAAGCGCTGATCGCAACGTCTGAAGACGTGATCGGTGCGAAGGCCCAGGGCGAAGCGCTCGCCAGCCACCGGGTCATCGCCGACCATCTGCGCTCGACATCCTTCCTGCTGGCCGATGGCGTCAGCCCGTCCAATGAAGGCCGTGGTTATGTCTTGCGGCGGATCATGCGCCGGGCGATGCGCCATGCCCACCTGCTGGGTGCCCAAGACCCGGTGATGCACCGCCTGGTCCCGGCGCTCGTCGAGCAAATGGGCGAGGCCTATCCCGAACTTGGTCGGGCGCAGGCCGCGATTGAATCGACGCTGGAAGCGGAAGAGGAACGCTTCCGCCGCACGCTGGGCCGGGGGTTGGCGCTGCTTGACGAGGCAACCCGCGGGATGAAGACCGGTGATGCCCTGCCGGGTGAAACCGCGTTCAAGCTCTATGACACGTACGGCTTTCCACTTGATCTGACGCAGGACGCGTTGCGCGCCCGCGGCATGACAGTTGACGAAGCCGGGTTCGAGACCGCAATGGACCAGCAGCGGGAAACCGCGCGGGCCAGCGGATTCTCCTCGGGCGAGGTCGCACCGGATGCGGTGTGGGCGAAACTGCGTGAAACGACCGGTTCAAGCGACTTCCTCGGGTATGACAGTCCCGAAGGCGAGGGAGCGCTGAAGGGCATCGTGACCGGTTCGGCTCCGGTTGAAACTCTGGAATCGGGCCAGAATGCTGAACTGGTTTTTGACCGTACGCCCTTCTACGGCGAATCCGGTGGCCAGATCGGCGATGCCGGTGTGATCGAGTTTGCCAATGGCGCGCGTTTTGTCGTCGACGACGTCCAGAAGCGCGCCGGCGATATTCATGGCCATGTCGGCAAACTCGAGAGCGGGTCGATCCGGCTTGGCGATGCAGCAAAGCTGCTGGTGGACGATGGCCGCCGCCGCCGGACCCGGTCCAACCACTCTGCGACCCACCTTCTGCATCGCGCGCTTCGCGATGTGCTGGGCCCGCACGTGACCCAGAAGGGGTCCTATGTGGGCCCCGACAGGCTGCGTTTCGACTTTTCCCATCCCAAGGCGCTGTCGCCGGACGAGCTGGCGCGGATTGAAGCCGATGTGAACGCGGTTATCCGCCAGAACGACGCCGTGACGACCCGCGAAATGTCGCCCGACGATGCCATCAAGGCCGGGGCGCTGGCTCTGTTCGGCGAAAAATATGGCGACACGGTCCGCGTCCTTGCCATGGGCGAAGACACCGATAGCGGCAAACCCTATTCGGTCGAACTCTGTGGCGGCACCCACGTGGCGCGCACGGGCGATATCGCGCTCTTCAAGATCGTCGCAGAAGCGGCGGTGGCGTCTGGTGTGCGCCGGATCGAGGCGCTGACCGGCGAGGCCGCCCGCCTGTGGCTGGAGAACCAGGCGGGCCTCGCACGGACCGCGGCCGACGCGGTCAAATCGCCGGTGGCCGACCTTCCGGCCCGTGTTCAGGCCCTGCTGGACGACCGCAAGCAGCTGGAACGCCAGCTGGCGGACGCCAAGAAAAAACTGGCGCTCGGCGGCGGTGCCGGACCTGCGGACAGTGGCCCGGAGGATGTCAGCGGCGTCAAGTTTATCGGCAAGGTCGCCGAAGGCGTTGGTGGCCGAGACTTGCGCGGCCTGATCGACGAAGCCAAGGCCAAGATGGGGTCGGGCGTCGCTGTCTTCGTCGGCGTCAATGACGGCAAGGCTGCGCTGGCCGTGGGTGTGACAGAGGATCTCACCGGGCGGTTCAACGCCGTTGATCTGGTCCGTGCCGGGGCCGAAGCCATTGGCGGCAAGGGCGGTGGCGGACGCCCCGATTTCGCCCAGGCTGGTGGACCGGATGGCGGCAAGGCTGACGCGGCGCTGGAATCGATCCGCAAGGCTATTGCAGGCTAAACCGCGCCGCGAAATGCGCTAGGCTCACCGGATTGGAGAATCGGGAGCGCCGCGCGTGGACACTCAGCCCTGGTTGAAGGACGTTGTCGTCTTCCTGGTCGCGGCAGGTGTCGCGGCACCGGTCTTCCGTGCCCTGGGTCAAAGCGCCGTATTTGCCTTCCTGGTCACGGGAATTGCGCTCGGTCCTTTCGGGCTCGGCCGGTTCGCTGGCGAACTTCCCTTCCTCGAATTTGTTACCATCGGCGATCCGCATGCGGTCGAGCCCTTTGCCGAACTCGGTGTGCTCTTCCTGCTGTTTCTGATCGGGCTGGAGTTGTCGTTCGAACGATTGTGGGCGCTGCGCCGCTATGTCTTCGGGCTCGGCGGGCTGCAGGTCATTGCCTCGGCCGCCCTCATCGCGGGTGCCGCCGCGCTCCTTGGCCTGCCACCCGCGGCGGCGCTAGTGGCAGGGCTCGCGCTGTCCCTGTCGTCGACGGCGATCGTCATGCAATTGCTGACCGAATCCCGCCAGGCGGCGAGTGCGACCGGGCGCACGGCTTTTTCCGTCCTCCTGTTCCAGGATCTGATGGTCGCGCCCATCCTGATGACCGTGGCCTTCCTCGGTGTCGGGGAGGGGACACGCATTTTTGCCGCACTGGGCGAGGCGTTGGTCGCCGGCCTGCTGGCGGTGGGCCTGATCTTCCTGGTCGGGCGGTTCATCGCTCGCCGGGCCTTCCGGCTTGCGGCGTCCGCCGGCGGCCGGGACATGATGCTGGCCCTGACCTTTCTGGCCATTATCGGCGCGGCCGGCCTGACCGGATGGGCGGGCCTGTCGCTGGCGCTCGGGGCCTTCCTCAGCGGGCTTCTGCTGGGCGAGACGGAATATGGCCCGCAGATCGAGATCGACCTCGAACCCTTCAAGGGGCTGCTGCTGGGCCTCTTCTTCATGACGGTCGGGATGAGCCTCGATCCGGTCGGTCTGCTGCCCAACCTGCCCCTGATTGCCGGTCTGGCGGCCGGGCTTATTGTACTGAAGGGCGGTATCGTCTTCGCCGCAGCGCGCGGATTCGGCTTGCCCTCTGGGCGGGCCGTCCAGGTCGCAGGGCTGATCGGACCGGGCGGGGAGTTTGCCTTTGTTGTCGTCGGGGCGGCGATCGCGGCCAGCGTGCTGGCGCCGGGTATCGGCGGGATGATCACCGCCATTGCCGGCCTGTCGATGCTGGCAACGCCGCTGCTCGCGCGACTGGGCAGCCATGCGGCGCGAAAGCTCGCCCCGGCCGATCATGAGGTGGACGGTCCGGAACAACGGCCCGGCGGCCGGCAGGGTCATGTCATCATTGCCGGTTATGGCCGGGTCGGACGCACGATTGGTGAGCTGCTGGCCAGCGAGAATGCCGATGTGTTGGCGCTGGATATCGACCCGGAACGGGTCTCGGCCTGCCAGGATCGCGGGGTCGAGATTTTCTATGGTGACGCCAGCCGGTCCGAAACGCTGGCCAAGGCCGATGCGGCACAGGCGGCGCTTGTGATCATCACGCTCGATGATGCGGCAAAGGCCGAGAAACTGGCAAAGGCGCTGAAACAGTCAGCACCGGGCGCACGGTTCATCGCACGGGCGCGCGACCGGGACCATGCAGACCGGCTGCTCGCAGCCGGTGCCGATTTCGTCATCCACGAAACAGTCGAAGTCGGCCTTCAGCTTGCGGGCCGGGCACTGCAGGAGTTCGGCTTGTCACCCGATGCGGCCCGCGCCCGGCTCGCGCAGGTACGCGAGGCGAGTTATGCCGAACCGGATCTGGAGAGCGACTAGATTTGTTGTGTCACTGAGCCAGACTGGCTCGCGCAGGTCTTACCGGGGTTCGCCGGCTTTCAGCGCAGGCAGGAGACCCAGCCCTTCCCAGAGTGCGAGATAGACCAGAAATAACAGGGCGATGGCGGCGGCCGGCGGGTCCAGCCATCCGGTCGGCCGCAATACGGGCAACAGAACGAAGAGAATCAGCGTCAGCGATATGCTGAAGGAAACGGTCACCCGGATCAGGCGGCGCGCTGTCCGGCCGGCGCTCCAGGCCCCCAGACCGGCAATTGCGGCCAACAGAATGCCCGCGACCTCTCCAAGAGCGATCGGAGCATGGCCAAGTTGTTCCAGAATGGCGGCGAGGAAACTGCCGCCGACAAAGGCCCCGATGACGGTAACGACAATCCGGACCGACAGCCAGACGGGAGAAATCGCCGGTGCGGGCACGGTCTCGCCTTGGCGGGACATGAGGAGGGAGCCGATCCGCCGCCGCAAATGCGGCGAGCGGATCGCTTCAAACAGAATCGCAGCCACGAGGCCGCTCAGGACGGAAACCAGAAAAGCGTTCATTCCGGACCTGCCCGTACCCTTCCTTCTCAGCCCTTCATGGCGGTTTCGAAACGCTCGGCAACCTTCTCGAGGAAACCTTCCGTCGTCAGCCAGCCTTGCTGATCGCCGACGAGGAGGGCGAGGTCCTTGGTCATGTAGCCGGCTTCGACCGTCTTGATGATCGTGTCTTCAAGCTTGTCGGCAAAGCCCATCACGGCCTCGTTGCCGTCCATGCGGCCGCGGTGGTGGAGGCCCTGCGTCCAGGCAAAGATTGACGCGATCGAGTTGGTCGAGGTCTGCTCGCCGCGTTGATGCTGGCGGTAGTGACGCGTCACCGTGCCGTGCGCGGCCTCGGCTTCGACCGTCTTGCCATCGGGGCTCATCAGCACCGAGGTCATCAGGCCCAGCGAGCCGAAGCCCTGCGCAACGGTGTCGGACTGGACATCTCCATCGTAGTTCTTGCACGCCCAGACGAAGCCGCCCGACCACTTCATCGCGGCGGCAACCATGTCATCGATCAGGCGGTGTTCGTAGGAGATGCCGGCGGCGGTGAAGCTTTCGGCGAATTCGGCGTCATAGACTTCCTGGAACAGGTCCTTGAAGCGGCCGTCATAGGCTTTCAGGATCGTGTTCTTGGTCGACAGGTAGACCGGCCACTTGCGCTGCAGGCCATAGTTCAGGCTGGCGCGGGCGAAGTCGCGGATCGACTCGTCGAGATTGTACATGCCCATGGCGACACCGGAGGCGGGGAAGTCAAAGACTTCGAATTCCATCGGCTCGCCGCCGCCTTCGGGCTCGAATTTCATGGTCAGCTTGCCCGGCCCCGGAACCTTGAAATCGGTCGCGCGGTACTGGTCACCGAAGGCATGCCGGCCGACGACCATCGGCTTGGTCCAGCCCGGCACCAGGCGCGGGACGTTGGAGATTACGATCGGTTCGCGGAAAACCACACCGCCGAGAATGTTTCGGATCGTGCCGTTGGGCGAGCGCCACATTTTCTTCAGGCCGAATTCCTCGACCCGGGCCTCGTCCGGCGTGATCGTCGCGCACTTCACGCCTACGCCGTAATGCTTGATGGCCTCGGCGGCCTCGACCGTGATCTTGTCGTCGGTCTCGTCACGCTTCTGGATCGACAGATCGTAGTATTTCAGGTCGATATCGAGATAGGGCAGGATCAGTGTGTCCTTGATCATCTGCCAGATGATGCGGGTCATCTCGTCACCGTCGAGCTCGACAACCGGCGTATCGACTTTGATTTTGGCCATCGGATGGAATCCTTGTCATTTGAGGATGAGTTGCGCGGGCTATAACAGGAAGCGCGAACAGGTCAAAATGGGCCAGTGCAGGAACGGGTCTGCGGGGACACTTATGCGAATTGAATCCTGGTTTGCGGGCGGCGCTGCGGCGCTCCTGCTGATGTCGTGCGGCGCGCCGGCCGCGGTTGTCGACGACGCGGCGTCGGCGGACGGCTTGATGCTGGACGGAACGGGCGTGACCGCTGTCGTCACTGCCCTTGATGACGGACGGTTCGAGGTCGCCTATCGCTTCGCCGAACCGCAAACGGGCTATTTTTTCTCCCGGTCGGGCGGCGATTATCGGACTGCACACTGGGCGTCGCTGGACGATGGCGTGACGCTCGAGCGGGTTGGTGGTTTTGACACGCTCCTCTTCGACGGACCGCGCACCGAAGCGCGCTTCGTTGTCGAACCCTGGTTCGGTCAGATTACGGGCGACTATTCGCCCTACGTTCAATTTTCCGATGGCGCGGTGGCGCTGTTTACCGGCCAGTTCGAAATCCTGCCTGTCGCGGACCGCGATGCGGTCCTCGCGCTGGATGGCGACATCCGGGCCTGGAGTGGCGAGCAGCCCGTCCTGGGCGTCCGGATCGTCTCGCCGGACCGCATGGTGATGAATGGCGAAGTGCTGACCGGTCATGCCGACGATATCAGCCAGGGCGACGGCGCGTTCGTTTATATCGGCGACGGCGAGATCGAGACGGGCGAGAGTTTTGTCGGCGTACTCGACGGGGCATTGCCGGCCTGGATCCGGGAACGGTTCGATTCTGATCTGGCGACGATTTTCGGCGCGCTGGAAACGGGGTGGGGGTTCGAGCTGCCGCAGCGGGCCAGCGTGTTCTTCGCATTCGAGGGCTATGACAATCCCGGCTTTTCCAACAAGGGCGGGGCGACGCGGTCGCTGTTGATGCTGCAGTCGAGCGGTCAGGCCCTGCGGGAGCCATCCCCCCAGGTACTGGCCTATCTGCAATGGTTCTTCGCCCACGAAGGCGTACACCTGTTCCAGAATGCCGCGGGTCTTTATGCCTCGACCTCTGACCATGCCTGGATCACCGAAGGCGGTGCCAACACGATGGCCAATGCCGTTCTGGCCACGCTTGACGGTCTCCCGGAAGGGCGACGTCTGGCCGAATACCGCCGGTCCTATGCGGGCTGCCTGCGCAGTCTGGCAGCTGGTCCGTTGACCGAGGCGGTGCGCCGCGGCGACCATGAGGCCAGCTATCTCTGCGGTGACCTGATCGGCCTGATGAGCTGGGCGGCGACGCCGGATGCCGACATCTACATCATTGGCGAGGCAGTTGGCGGACGCACGACGGACCAACCAGGCACGACTGGTGAGATGTATTTCGCGACGTTGATCGAGCTGGGGGCCGACCCGGCCGTGGTCGACCAGCTTCGGGCCCTGGTCGGTAGTCGTCTGGCTGATCCGGAATCGGCACTGCGCGCCGCGATGGTGGCGTCGGGACTGAACCCTGTATTCGACGAGGCCGGGCAATTGAGCGAACTGGAATTCCCGCAATGACATCGCCAGCCTTCATTCTCGTGACGCCGCAGATGGGCGAAAATATCGGGGCAGCAGCGCGCGTGATGGGGAATTTCGGTCTGCCGGACTTGAGGGTCGTCGATCCGCGCGATGGCTGGCCCAATCTGAAGGCGGAATCGGTGGCGGTCGGCTCTCCTGTCCTGAAAAACGCGACGCTGACCTACACGCTGGACGATGCGATCGGCAATCTGACGCGGATCTACGCCACTACAGCCCGGCCGCGCGGGATGGAAAAGCGGGTGTTGACCCCGCGCGAGGCCATGGCCGAAGCCCGCGCCGCGACTGAGGCGGGCGAGGCAGTCGGCATTCTTTTCGGAGGTGAAAAGTCGGGCTTGCCCAACGAGGCGGTGTCGGGGGCGGACGCGATCATTACCCTGCCGGTCGAACGCGATTTCTCGTCGCTCAATCTTGCCCAAACGGTTGGCGTGCTCGCCTATGAGTGGCGGGCTGGCGATCCTGCGCCCGACGATTTCGAGCCTGTAAGCGACCCGGCGAGCAAGGCCGATATGGAACGGCTCTACGATCACTTCATTGAGGAACTCGACCGGGCGGGGTTCTTTCACCCGCCGGAGAAGACACCGCTGATGGTCAACAATCTGCGCGCCGCACTGGCCCGCGCCCGCTTTACCGAGCAGGAGGCCCGCACCTTCCGCGGAGCGATCAAGGCGCTCGCCCTCGGCCGCGGCAAGGCCCGGATCGTCCGGGAGGACTAGGCTCGCGTCCGGCGTTGTCAGTCAGCGGACGCTGCAATCGCTTCGATCAGCTCGTAGGCAAAGTCCGGGGCTTCGAAGCCCTTTGAATTGGCCTGGACCGCAAGGGCGATCCTCGTCTCGCTGTCATAGAGTGCTGCAGACCGGTAGCCGCCGAAATCGCCGCCATGAGACAGCCGGTATTCGCCGGTCTCATAGCGCCGGACAAAGATGCCTAGCCCATAGCCGCTCGTTCCGGCGTCGTTGAAGGCATTGATATCGCGGCGCATGATGTGCCCGGCATCGGCTTCAGCTCCGCTACCTCCGAGCGCGGCAAACAATCGCGCGAGATCGGCCGGTGTCGTGACCAGCCCGCCTGCCGCCCATTCGTGATCGAGATTGCGGTGCAGGCGGTGACCCGTGGCGGTGCGCCTTCGTCCGAACAGTCCCGGAACGTGGCCATCGGCAAGCCGGTCGAACTGGCGTCCGGCGAGCGGCGTGGTGTCGGTCATGACCTCATCGAGCAAACCGGTCTCGTCGAGGAGTTCGTGGTAAGTTCGGCCCGTGGCCACCTCGAGAACGAGCCCTGCCATGATGTAGTGGGTGTCCGAATAGGCGTAATGAGCACCCGGCTCGCCTGAGGGGCGGTCATTCGCGACAAAGGCAATCGTGTCATCGGGAGCGAATCCGCGATCGCCGCGCGTCAATCCGGCGAGAAAGTAGTCAATGTCTTCGAGATAGTCCGGCACGCCTGCAGAGTGATTGGGCAACATGCGCAGCGTGATGGCGTCCCGATTGCGGAGCCGGTCCCACCAGGGGCGGTCTGACAGCCAGTTCGAGACCGGCGCGTCGAGATCCAGCATGCCGTTCCGGGCCAGCTGGACGGCCAGCAGCGCCGTGACAGACTTGCCGACACTGCCCGAGAGGAAACGCGTTTCGCAGGTCACCGGGCTCCGGGTGCGGGTGTCGGCCATGCCGGCCACAGCGCATACCACATCCCCGTCCGGCAGAATGACGGCGACGCTGATGCCGGGTGCAGCCCCCTGTTCGACGGCAGCGTCGATGCGGGACTGGAGGGTGGCTTCGATCTGAGCGGAGCCAGCCGATGTGATGGCGAGGGCGAATGCTGCGAAGGCAATAAACATGCAGGCTGGTTACGGCGTATCGTGCGTGCCCGCAAGGCGCACTCACCTGTGCCCGTTGACATATCGCCCATCGTGGCTAAAACCCGCGCTTCACCGGCCTCCGTGGGGCTGGTGTGTGACGGAAGATGCGTGAACCGCCGTTTCAATCGCAGGATCCAATCCGGGAGCCTGCCGGGCCGCGTCGCAAAAGAGAGAAGACATGTCAAAGCGCCAGTCGCAAAAGTACAAAATCGACCGCCGGATGGGCGAAAACATCTGGGGTCGTCCGAAAAGCCCGATCAATTCACGTCCCTACGGTCCCGGCCAGCACGGTCAACGCCGCAAGGGCAAGACGTCCGACTTCGGCCTGCAACTGATGGCGAAGCAGAAGCTGAAGGGCTATTACGGCAACATCACCGAGAAGCAGTTCCGCCGCATTTATGCCGAGGCCCAGCGCCTGCGCGGTAACACCGCCGAACAGCTGATCGGTCTTCTGGAAAGCCGCCTGGACGCCATCGTCTACCGCGCGAAATTCGTGCCGACCGTCTTTGCCGCGCGCCAGTTCGTCAATCACGGCCACGTCAAGGTCAATGGCCGCAAGGTCAACATCGCGTCCTTCCGCTGCAAGCCGGGTGACGTCATCGAAGTGCGCGAAAAGTCGCGTCAGATGGCCCTCGTGCTCGAAGCACTGGAAAGCCAGGAGCGTGACTTCATCGATTATGTCGATGTCGACGCCAAGGCGATGAAGGCGACCTATGTGCGCACCCCGGATTTCGCGGAAGTGCCGTATCCGGTCCGCATGGAACCCAACCTGGTCGTCGAATTCTATTCGTCCTGACCGGTCCGGTTTCAGACTGACATTGAAGAAAGGCGCGGAAACCGGATTTCCGCGCCTTTTTTCCTGACTGCCGGAACCCAGCCTTGCCAGTGGCGCACCCGGTGTGATCAATTCCCCTTCGCTTTTCAGGAGACTCGATTCCCATGCTCATCCGCGCGCTCTGCCTTTCCGGTCTTCTTGCCCTTTCGGCCTGTTCGACGGTTCAGCGGATACCGGGGGTGCCGGGCGGAAACAGGGAAGACGAAACGGCGCGGCTGGAAACCATTCTCGACGCGCGTATCGTGGGCAACGACATTCTGGTCGTTCGGGTGGCGTCCAACGGTTGCACGCAGAAGGGCGACTTCGCGGTTACGGTCCGCCGGCGCGGCGGCGAGCACGACGTCACGATTGAACGCACGCGCGAAGACTACTGCCGCGCGCTGTTACCCAATGGCGTGGAAATCCCGTGGGGGTTTGAAGAACTCGGCGTCCGGCCCGGAAGCCAGGTCCGCGTCGTCAATCCGGTGGCGGGCTAGGCCGCAGCAGGCGCAACGCCTTTTTCGCGCAGATAGGTCTGCAACTCGCCGGCCTCGAACATTTCCTTGACGATGTCGCAGCCCCCGACGAATTCGCCCTTCACATAGAGCTGGGGGATGGTCGGCCAGTCGGAATAGACCTTGATACCGTCGCGGATCGCCGGGTCTTCCAGGACATTGACCGATGCATACTCGACCTGGAGATGATCGAGGACCTTGGCCACGACGGACGAGAAGCCGCATTGCGGAAAAACAGGTGTGCCCTTCATGAAGAGCAGCACGTCATTGCTGTCCACCAAAGCCTTGATGTCGTCCTGAATCGTGTCGGTCATGGGAGTGTCCTTTCGACGGGCATTGCCTTGGTCTTCAGCTAGGAGGGCGCGCGTGTGCGGTCAAGCCCGGCACGCCTGGCATTCTCAGCCAGGTGCGTGCCCCGCGTCGTCAGTGACAACACACTATCGACATGCGGATGCGCCAGCGCAGCGCTCATGGCGTCTTGCGGATTGCCACGCGCGGGTGGCGCAGCGGGGCCTTTGACGGTCTGCAGCGCGGCACGGGCGAGATACCAGAGGTCGCCCCGGCTGTGGGGCCAGCGCCAACGCCCTCCGGCCCCGGCCATGGCTTCAATCCCGATGACGCCAATGCCGGCGGTATGGGCACGGTCCAGGATATCGGCTTCTGTCTGGCTGAGGCCGCTGTGACAGGGGGCCATCAACACGTCAAACAGATCATGAGCCAGTACGGCTGCGGTCGCGTCTCCGCGCGTGCAAAGGCCGATATGCCGCGCTTTTCCAGCGGACTCTATCCGCGCGAGCGCCTCAAACAGGTCCGGGGTCAATTCATTGGAGTGGGGACCGTGCAGGAGCAGGATGTCGGCGTGGCCGGTTCCCAGGCGGGAAAGGCTGGCGTCGAGCGATGCGGTGATTCCGTCCGGAGAGAAATCACGCTGACCGCGCGCCGGAATGCCGGCCTTTGTCGCGATGATCAAGCGCGACCGGTCGCGGCCGGCGAGCGCCTCGCCCAGGCGGGACTCTGCTTCGCCATCGCCATAGGCCGGCCCGGTATCAAACAGGGTAAGACCCAGATCGATGGCCTGGTGGATCAGGGTGATGGTGTCTTGACGCGGCACGACCGGAGAGGCGTGGGGACCCGTCACGCCGAATCCGAGCGGCGACACCGGCAGTCCCGTCCGTCCCAGCGTGCGCACCGGCGTCACGGCGTACGGGTTTCAAGCGCCAGGGCGTGCAACTCGCCGCCCATCCGGCCCTGAAGCGCCGCATAGACAAGCTGGTGCTGTTTCACGCGCGGCATTCCGCGAAAGGCCTCGGCCGTGACGACGGCCCGGTAATGGTCGCCGTCGCCGGCCAGATCAATGATCTCGACCTTCGCACCGGGAATACCCTCCCGGATCAGGCTGGCAATGTCGTCGGCTTGCATGGGCATGGGTGGAATCGCCTCTGGTGAACGCGCTGGGTTCCCTTTAGACCAGAAAGCGAGGGACGGTCTCAACAGCCTCGGGAAAAATTCGCATGTTCACGCGCTTGTCCACTTCCGTTTTCGGGGCTCTTGTCCTGCCACTCGCCGCCTGCGTCAGCCTTGAGGCTGCGGCACAGGATACCGGCACCACACAGGCCGAGCTCGACGGCGCGGCTGCACTCGCAGACCTGCGAGCGCTCTCCGCTGACTTCATGGATGGGCGCGGCACCGGCACACGCGGCGCAGCCATTGCGCGGAGCTATATCACCGACCGTTTCACGGAAATCGGCCTGACGCCTGTCTATGAAGATTATGCGCGTGATTTCACCTACAGGACCAACAATTCGGATGAGGACCGCGAAGGCACCAATCTCGTTGGTCTGATCGAGGGGACGGGCGAGGGCGGACCGGTGATGGTGATCACCGCGCATTACGACCATCTGGGCAATTGCGATGGTGAAATCTGCAATGGCGCGGACGACAATGCGTCCGGCGTGGCAGCGATGATTGCCGTGGCCGGGGCGCTGGTGGCCGACCGACCGGAACATGACATCTACATCGTCGCGCTTGATGCCGAGGAAGTGGGTCTGCGCGGCGCGCGGGCGCTGGTTGCGGATTTCCCCATCCCTCTGGAGCGTGTGGCGCTCAACATCAATCTCGACATGCTTGCGATCAATGACGAGAACGAGCTTCCCGCCGCCGGAGCCTTCCATTTCCCCTTCCTGCGCGAACGCATAGAGCGGGCGGGTGCGGTCGAACCGGCGCAGCTTATCCAGGGCTATGATTCACCGGATTGGGGCCCGCAGGGCGACTGGACCTATTCGTCCGACCATGCCGCCTTCCACGATCAGGGCATTCCGTGGATCTATTACGGCGTTGATTTTCATGAACATTATCACCAACCGACCGACGAGTATGAAGTCGTTCACCAGGACTTCTTCGTGGCCAATGCCCGCACGGTCCTCAATGCGGTACGCCTGTTCGATGACGAGCTGGACGCCATTGCCGCCGACCTTGCCGAGATGCAGGCCAACGCACCGGTAGCGGAAACCACCGCTGAGGGTTCGATGGTCAAGCCCGGAATGGAATAATTCTTCCTCTCCCCTTTGGGGAAAACAAAGACACATGAAATCCCGGACGGCGAAGCCGATCCGGGACCGTGGGCCATGATGGAGGCCCCGGCTCTGCGCCGCTGGCGCGGCTCGGCCGGGGTTTCAGGTGTTGGCGCTGGGCGATCGGTTATCTCTTCGCTTTTCGAAAGCGGAGAGGGAAGCCGGAGGCCCTACCGCTCCATCAACGCGGGCAGGAAGGCCTCGTTGACTTCGCGCAGGGCGGCCAGGCTCGCTGCTGACTTGCCTTCCACACCGACCGCGTCACCGCCGGCGGCACCGACGAGACGGGCCGGGACACCGGCGTCGCGGGCGGCATCGAGCAGATCGGCCGCCTTGCCGGGGTCAACAGCCAGCAGATAGCGGGCCTGGTCTTCCCCGAAGAGGAAGCCGGTGAGCGGAACCGGCGTATCGGCGAGCAGGGTCGCGCCGACATTCGACCCCATCGCCATTTCGGCGGTGGCGACCAGAAGGCCGCCGTCTGAGAGGTCATGGACGGCCCTGGTCTCACCGGCGCGGATGAGGCCGCGCACGAAATCGCCATTGCGCTTTTCGGCGGTGAAATCCACAGGGGGCGGGGCACCGTCTTCGCGGCCCTCGACTTCGCGCAGATAGAGCGAGGCTCCAAGCTGACCGGTCGTGTCGCCAATGAGGACCAGCGCGTCGCCTTCGCTCATGCCGCCAAAGCCGGAGCGTTTCGTCAGGTCAGGGATCAGGCCGACCGCTCCGACGGCCGGGGTTGGCGGGATCGCGACGCCATTGGTCTCGTTGTAGAGCGAGACATTGCCCGACACGACGGGGAAGGAGAGGGCGGCGCACGCGCCGGCCATGCCTTCCACGCACTCGGCGAACTGGCCCATGATTTCAGGACGTTCCGGATTGCCGAAATTGAGGCAGTCGGTAATCGCGATCGGGTCTGCACCGGAAGCGGTCAGATTGCGCCAGGCTTCAGCCACGGCCTGCCGCCCGCCCTCAATGGGGAAGGCCTGACAGTAGCGCGGCGTGCAGTCGGTCGTGATAGCCAGCGCCTTGTTAGTGCCGTGGATACGCACGATGGCCGCATCGCTCGGGTCTTCAGAGCTCGCCGCCGTGTCAGCCATGACGTGGCGGTCATACTGTTCCCAGATCCATCGTTTCGACGCGAGATCAGGACAGACCATCAGGGTCAGCAGGGCTTCGGCGATGTCGTCCGGTTCAGCCACGTCCTTGCCGGTGATGGCAGGCGGGCGCGCGGCGCGCGTCCACGGACGCTCATACATCGGCGCGTCTTCGGCGAGCGGATCGAGCGGAATGTCGCAGACCGTCTCGCCCTTGTGGGTGAGCACCATGCGGCCGGTATCGGTCGTCTCGCCAATCGTGGCGACGTCGAGTTCCCACTTTTTAAAGATCGCCTCGGCGACCGGTTCCTTGCCGGGTTTCAGAATGAAGAGCATGCGCTCCTGGGATTCCGAGAGCATCATCTCGTAAGGCGTCATGCCGGTTTCGCGCTGCGGCACGTCGTCGAGATTCATCAGGAGGCCGACCTGGCCCTTGCCGGCCATTTCCACCGACGAGGAGGTCAGCCCGGCCGCGCCCATGTCCTGCACCGCCGCGATGGCGTCGGTGGCCATGAGTTCGAGACAGGCTTCGATCAGCTTCTTCTCGGTGAAGGGGTCACCGACCTGGACGGTGGGGCGTTTTTCTTCGCTCTCGTCGTCGAATTCAGCCGAGGCCATCGTCGCGCCATGGATGCCGTCGCGGCCGGTTTTCGAGCCGACATAGACGATGGGCTGGCCCGGCTCCGCGCCGCGCGCATAGAAGATGTTGTCGGCATCCGCGAGCCCGACCGCCATGGCGTTGACGAGGATGTTGCCGTCATAGCCGGAATGGAAATTCGTCTCGCCGCCGACCGTCGGCACGCCAACGCAATTGCCATAGCCGCCGATGCCGGCCGCGACGCCCGCGACGAGGCGGCGCGTCTTGGGATGGCTGGGCGAGCCGAAGCGCAGCGCATTCATCAATGCCACGGGACGTGCGCCCATTGTGAAAACGTCACGCAGAATGCCGCCCACGCCCGTCGCCGCGCCCTGGTAGGGCTCGATAAAGGAGGGGTGGTTGTGGCTCTCCATCTTGAAGATGCAGGCCTGACCGTCACCGATATCGACGACGCCGGCATTCTCGCCGGGGCCCTGGATGACCTTCTCGCCGGTTACCGGGAATTTCTTCAAGTGAACACGGCTCGACTTGTAGGAGCAGTGCTCCGACCACATCACCGAAAAGATGCCGAGTTCGACGATATTCGGCGCGCGGCCGAGAATTTCGACCGCCTTGGCGTATTCGTCCGCGGGCAGGTGTTCGGCGGCGATTTCCGGCGTGATGCCGTCAGCATACTGGGTCATGTCACGCACTCCCCAGCAGGCTTTCAAAGACGGGCAGGCCGTCCGTTCCGCCGTGGAATTCGTCCACCGCGCGTTCGGGGTGGGGCATCATGCCCATGACATTGCCGCGCTCATTGACGATACCGGCGATGTCGCGGGCCGAGCCGTTCGGATTGCGGCCATAGCGGAAGACGACCTGGCCATTGCCTTCCAGCCGGTCGAGCGTTGCCTCGTCGGCAAAGTAATTGCCGTCATGGTGCGCGACCGGGATGACGAGATCGCGCTTGCCGCCATAGGCGGAGGTGAACTGCGTATTGCCGTTTTCCACCGACAGCGGCGTCTTTTCACAGACGAAGAGCAGGTCGGCGTTGCGCATCAGCGCGCCGGGCAGGAGGCCCGTCTCGATGAGAATCTGGAAGCCGTTGCACACGCCCAGTACCGGCGCGCCGCGCTCGGCATGGGCCTTGACCGCCGGGATGATCGCCGAGGTGCCGGCCATCGCGCCGCAGCGCAGGTAGTCGCCATAGGAAAACCCGCCCGGAACCATGACGAATTCGGTACCGTCGGGCAGGGCGCTTTCCTGGTGCCAGACCATGGCCGGCTTTTCGCCGGTGACGCGGGCAATCGCGTCGTGGGCATCACGATCACAATTCGAACCCGGGAACACGATGACAGCGGATTTCATCGGCCTACTCGATCTCGACCGCGTAGCTCTCGATCACCGGATTGGCGAGGAGGCGTTTGCACATCTCGTCGACCCGGGCTTCGGCGGCGGCGGTGTCGCTGCCGTCGAGGTCGAGCTCGATCAGCTTGCCCTGACGGGCGGCTGTGACCTCATCAAAGCCCATATTCTTCAGGGCACCGGCAACAGCCGCGCCCTGGGGGTCCAGAACGCCGGGTTTCAGATAGACGTGGATGCGCGCTTTCACTGGCTCAACTCGCAATTGGGGGCTCGGATGTTGAGCACTCCATAAAGCGGACTCGCCGCCAGCGCAATTGAACGCGGGCATTCGGGGTGCAGTCGGGCGGATGCTCGCGGACCGTGCTTGCTAGTCAGTTCAGTCCTGGTCTGAACATCCGTGGATGGCCGGTAAATCGGACACGCTGACCCGGTAGAGATCGGTATCGCGGGAGAAATAGAAGACACGGCCGTCCGCGCTGGTTCCGGGCGCATATTCGGCGGCAGCCGTGTTGATGCCGGGGCCGAGATTGACTGGTTCGGACCAGCCGTCGTCCCCGAGGCAGGACAGGGCAAGGTCCGGTCCGCCAAATCCGCCATCGAGGTTTTCAAACACGATCATCCGGCGGCCATCAGGAGAAATAAGCGGATTGGACACGCGCGGGTCGCGGTTGATCGCGCCCGGCGCGACGGCCGTCTCGTAACCCTCAGGACCGTCTGGCCGGGCCAGCCAGATCTGCCGGTCGGCGCCAGTCCCGTCCCGGACGGTGGCGAAGGCGATGGTGCCGTCAGCGGCCACAGTCGGGTAGATATCCGGTCCCGGCCCGTTGATCGCATCAATGCGGCGTGGCTGGCCCCACGCGAAGCCGTCCCAGTGCACCTCCCAGATGTCCCAGTTGGGGGCGTCGTTACCGCGCAGGCTCATGAAGACGAGGCGGCCCGTGCCCGGCTGGAAATAGGCGTCGGCATCGCCCGCCGGATCGGCGAAGGGAACGGGTTCAGGGGCTGACCACGCGCCATCTGCGCCTCGGCGGCGCTGCCAGAGCTGGGGCAGGCTGTCAGGCGGCTGGAAGGTGAAGACGTTCAGCGTCCCGTCGTGATAGTCGCTCGGGGCGAAAGTCCGCCCCTCGGGCATGCCGGTTTCGACCCGTTCAATAACGGGATCAGCTTCGGGCTGGCTTGCGAACAGGCTCAGAACCAGAGGCAGAACAAGCATGGGGCAACTCCCGAAGCGGCAGACAGGTGAAGCGCGTCTGCCAACTCCAGCCAACCATCCTAGAGGTCGGATTCGTCGTTCGCGGCGCGCTGCGTTTCGCGCATGATACCGAGACGCCGCGCGACTTCAGCATAGGCTTCGGTCACGTTTCCGAGATCGCGCCGGAAGCGGTCCTTGTCGAGCTTCTCATTGGTCTCGATGTCCCACAGGCGGCAGGAGTCCGGGCTGATCTCATCAGCCAGGACCGTGCGGACCATGTCGCCCTCATAGAGCCGGCCGAATTCGAGCTTGAAATCGACCAGGCGGATACCGACTGCGGCAAACATGCCCGACAGGAAATCGTTGATCCGCAGGGTCAGTGAGATGATGTCGTCGAGTTCCTGCGTCGTCGCCCAGCTGAATGCCGTGACGTGTTCTTCGGCAACCAGCGGATCACCCAGCGCATCGTTCTTGTAGCAGAATTCGACGATGGACCGGGGCAGGGGCTCGCCCTCCTCGATGCCGAGGCGCTGGCAGATCGACCCGGCGGCCACATTGCGGCAGATAACCTCGACCGGGATGATCTCGACTTCGCGGCACAGCTGTTCGCGCATGTTGAGGCGGCGGATGAAGTGCGTCGGCACACCCATCCGGCCCAGATTGACCATCACGAATTCGCTGATGCGGTTGTTGAGGACGCCCTTGCCCTCCAGAGTCGCCTTCTTCTTGTTGTTGAAGGCAGTCGCGTCATCCTTGAAATACTGGACGATGGTCCCCGGTTCGGGGCCTTCGTACAGGATCTTGGCTTTGCCTTCGTAGATTTTCTTGCGGCGGGCCATGGCCGTGCTCCGTGGGCGAAAAAGCGCAACGCGGCCCGAATCGCTGTGCAGGGCCGCGTATCAGGGGCAGAAACTAGACTCGCTCCGCCAGTCCCGCAACGCGGCTGAAAGGTCCCGCGTTGCGCGATTGATTTAGGCGCTGGGCCAAGCTAACGAAAGCGCTCAACGCAGCCGGAATTACGGGGAGACGCCGCCATGTCGGGAATGGATGATCGCGAAAAGGGTTTTGAAGGGCGTTATGCGCTCGACCAGGAACTGGAATTCAAGGCTGTCGCCCGGCGCAACAAGCTGCTCGGCCTGTGGGCCGCGGAATGGATGGGCAAGAGCGGTCCCGACGCCGAAGCCTATGCCAAGGAAGTGGTGAAGGCCGATTTCGAGGAAGCCGGTCACGAAGACGTCTACCGCAAGGTGAAAGGCGATTTCGACCGCGAGGGCGTGGAAGTCTCCGAACACCAGCTGCGCCGCAAGATGGACGAGTTGATGGCCGAGGCCCGTCAGCAGGTCCAGGCCGGCCAGTAAGCTAGGCCCGGCTTTGCGACTCCTCCTTGCCGATGCGCTTCTGGAGGAGGCCGAGGGCCGTTAGGATCAGTACACCTATCAGGGTCGCCGCGAGACCGATCCCGTAGAATCCGGCACCCGCCGCCACGCCGATGGCCCCGGCCAGCCACATGCCGGCAGCCGTTGTCATGCCGTGAACCGCCCCGCGCGCCTGGATGATCGCGCCGGCCCCAAGAAACGCGACACCCGCTGTTACGGCCTCGATAATCCGCAGGAGGTCGGCCTGCGCGGCTTCGCCGGTTTCGGTGGACAGATAGGCCAGCTCGATGGCCATGATGGTGAAGAGGGCGGCCGCCACGCAGATCAGCATGTGGGTGCGCAGACCGGCGCGGTGCCGGTTCAGCTCGCGGTCGATGCCGATGGCCATGCCGAATACCGCCGCCGCTGCGAGACGGGACAGAACGGCGGGGTAGGGCGTATGCGTCGAGAAGATGTCAGCGACGGCATCCATCCTCACCCAACGCGGTGGCCCGTTCAGGGTTCCGAGAGTTCCGCCGGCAGTGCCAGCCCCTCGCGCTCATTGTCCCAGATCATGGCCATGATCCGCCAGCGTCCGTTTTCGTCGCGGAACAGCTGGATCGAATTGATGCCCCGGCGTTCCGGGGCCGTGTCTTTCCGATTGCTGCGCGCTTCATAGGCGCTCCAGGCATGGGCGATATTGCCGAATATCCGGATCTCGCAGCCCAGCGCGATCTCGAAGAAATCATTGTTGGCAAAGAAGTCGCGCGTATTGTCCCGGTACTCCTCCGGCGACATGATCGTCATTCGCGGATGCCCGTTTTCGTCAATTGTCGTGCGGATCTGGCGCGCTTCGGGGTGAAAGACGTCTTGCTGGGTTGACCAGTCGCGTGGTCCTGCGGGACCCGAGATCATCGCATACATGCGGGCGAGCACGTCGCGGATCAGGTCTTCGTCGCTCATTCGGAAGTCTCCGGACGGACAAGGCCGGGAAGGCCATCAATGGATTGGGCGTTGCTGGCATAGCGGCGTTCCCGCCACTCTTCATCTGACCGGTGGGCGTTGGTCCGCAGAAGCTGGTCGCGCTCGCCGGCAAATTCGTAGAACGGCACGCCCCAGCCGCAGGAATCCTGGATGCGGGTGATGTCGGCGGTGATGACGGCCCGGACTTTCCCGAGATCGGGAAAGGCCCCGACAGCTTCGTCGAAGCCCTCATCGCCAAAACAGACGGCTTCGCCCCTGCCGTAAAGCCGGAGAATATTTGGCTTCCCCTCAAACGCGCAGAACATGAAGGTGATGCGCCCGTTCTCGCGCAGATGGGCGACCGTCTCGATCCCGGACCCGCCGAGGTCGGCATAGGCGACACGGTTGGACCCCAAAATCCGGAAACTGTCATAGCCTTTCGGCGAGACATTCACGTGACCGGATGCGGCGCTGGGCGCGGTCGCGACAAAGAACATCTTCTGCGCGCCAATGAAGGCCGCGACCCGGTCGTCGATGGAGTCGTGGAGCTTGGACATGCGCGGAAGACTAGCGTCCCGGCGCGCGCGAAGCTCGTTACAAATCGTTCCGGTTTGTGTCCAAGACCGGCCTAGCCGTTCCGTCCCCAGCGCGCCGCGTGGCCGCGCCCGTCAATATGGACGAACGGACCATGGACAGCGTTGGCGCTATACGCCCCGATACCGCCCTCGGGCATGGCCGGATCGGCCGTGTAGAGACTTTCGGCATAGTCGTAGAGATATTCCGCGTCGGCGCGGGTAATCCGTCCGTCACCGTCGAGATCGTCCATCACGCCGTCCCCGCCCACGACATCGGGATAGATGTCGGCGGCATCGCCATACATGTGCCGGGAAAATCGCGCCGACCCGATCGCCGTGTTGTAGAAGGGCGTGCGATAGCCGCTCATCACGAAGAAGCTGGACGCCTCGGTCAGGCCCTCGGCCTGCATCGAGGCCAGCAGGGCTTCGAGGCGTGTGAGCATGGTGGGTGAAACCAGCAGGAATTTCGGCCAGTGGCCGGGCTGCTGCTTGCAGATGAACTGGCCGATGGTGAAGTTGGGAGAAACCGGCGCGTCCATGTCCGCCTCGGTCAGGCGGATAAGGCCTTCCGGGGCATCGGCGGGATATGTGCCGATCCGGTAGCCTTCGAGAATTTCTTCCTCGCCCAGCGGGGCGAGAACGAAAACCGAGACTTCGACCGTGCGGCCCGCAGCGTCAGTCATCACGAGGCGATGGGTGCCCGGTGTGTCCGGCGCAGTCCAGTCGGCCATGTCGGCGTCCTGGGCCAGCATCTCGCCATTCATTTCAATGCTGAGCGGCAGGTTGGATGCCAAGGCAATGGTTTCGCCCGGCATGACCAGATGGTGCCAGACCGGATGCGGGACAGTCTCGCCATCCAGCGAAACCGTGAGGGGTGTCGCGGAAAGGTCCACCGGTTCACTGGCCGCGATGGCGACTTCGCCGCCGTCAGGCGGTTCGGCCAGCGCGCGATCGGATGCCGGCTCGTTTGCGGCCTCGGCGGCCGCGCCGCCCAGCATCTGGAAATGAGGCAGGAAGGTAAGGCCGGCCCCGGCCAGGGCGGCGGCTGCCACCCCCGTCATCAACACTTTCATGTCGTCTGGTCTCGCTCGATATCAGCTTTCGCCATTACCGGGCAGCGTGAGTTCCCACTCGGCGAGGGCCGTAATCAGCGCCTCGTCGCGATCATAAATGTCGCGGTGGAACATCACCCCGCCCTGATCGTCCATCTCAACCGTGTAGTAGAGAATATAGACAGGAATGGGGCGATCCAGATCGACACGCAGCTCTTCGCCCGTGTCCCAGGCCGCGTTCATCGCGGTGACGCCCGCGTCCGCACCACCGGCCCGGGCGACCCAGCGCGCCATGTCTTCAGGATGTTCCAGGCGGATACAGCCCGACGAGAAGGCGCGGATCGAGCGGTCAAAAAGCGACTGGCTCGGCGTGCCGTGCAGATAGACCGAGTGCCGGTTGGGGAACATGATTTTCACCGGTCCCAGCGCATTGCGGGCGCTCGGGTTCTGCACCAGGCGGTATTGGTCCGCTACGCCTTCCGCGTTCCAGTCAATGAGGCTTCCATCGACGCGCTCGCCGGTCTGGCGGTCGAGGACGTAATAGCCGCCATTGGCCAGAAAATCGGGATTGCTGCGAATGTCGTCCAGCTTGTCGCGCTGCAGGATGCTTTCCGGGACATACCAGCGTGGATTGGCCACGATGTGCTCGATGGAGTCCGAGAAGATCGGCGTCTGGCGGCTGCGCATACCGACAATCGACCGCATCGAGATTGTCGCGCGGGCATTTTCATAGCCGTCGACCCGGAAGGCCGGGATGTTCACGCGGACATGGGTGTCGCCAAAGTCGCGCGGTGCCCAGCGCCAGCGCTCCAGATTGGCGTCAATCCGCGCCAGCTTCTCCTCGGCGGTGACATTCAGTGCGGCGATCGTATTCGGCCCCAGCACGCCGTCCGTCTCCAGCCCGTTATGTTCCTGGAAGTCGATGAGCGCCGCTTCCAGCGCGGCATCAAAGCGGTGGCTGGCCGGAACCGCGTCCTCGGCGTCATCTTCCGGCGTCTCGCTTTCCTTCATGTGGGATGGGGCGTTCTCTGCAAACAGCATGAGCCGGCTCGGCTCGGGTGCGAAGCCTTCTTCCCGCAAGCGCTGGCGCACGGTTTCCAGCACCGCGTGTTCGTCGCCGAGCTCCAGCGCGCCTTCGATGTCCGGAACGGGCGTAAACCCGCCCTGTTCAACGTGCCGCACGTAGATTTCTCGTGCCTCCAGCAGGGCCGTATATTCGGGATGGGCCGGGTCAAGGTCGCGATAGTCAAAACGGCCTTCACCCGCGAAAGCGAGCTGGCGATGCAGCGGTTCAGGGTCGACCGCTTCAATCTGGGCAGTCAGTTCCGGAACATCGTTGAGCGGGCCGTTACGCATGTGATCCGCCGCGGCAATGAAAACCCGGGACAACAATATGTCCGCTTCGGCGCGTTCAGCCGGATTGCGGCTGGCAAGGGCATTCACCGCCAGGTCGACGCGGTCCATCAGCGCCGGATCAACGGCGATGCCGCGCCGTTCCGCGTCACGCAAAAACACCTGCAGGTCCCGGGCACCGGACCGCGACCAGATCGGATCAAAAATGCGGGTGGCATACGCCTCGAGAAGCGGGGAGGGCTGGCTTTCTGCTGCTTCGACGGTGTCGGGCGAGGGGGCGGCTTCCATCAACCCGGTTTCGATCAGGGCCGAGACACTGCCCGCCGGGATGACACCGCTCGGGCCAGCCTGTTCGCCGACAATATCGGCTTGCGAGACGGCAATGCCGGCCTCGCTGAAGAAGGGGGCGGGCGTCGCGGAGTTCGATTGGGTGGTCATCGCGGTCGTGCCCGCCACGAGCGCGGCTGCGGCGCTGGTTGCGATCAGAATCGACTTGGAAAACAGCATGTCGGCACCTTTGTCCCGTGTTCAACACTTTGACAAAGGAACGCCGGAAACCCGGCGGGTTGTTCCAACTCACTGCAGTGAAAAAATGCAGCAAGTGAATGGAACCAAAGCAGATTTCAGGCGTTTGTTGGGTCTGGATTATGCGCTTGTGTGTCTTTAGTTCGCGAACACGCGCGCGAAAATCGTATCGACATGCTTGAGGTGATAGGCCTCGTCGAAACACGCATCGATCTGCTCGGTCGAGAGCAGCGTCGTGACCTCGTCGTCGGCCTTTAAGTGGTCGACCAGCTTTCCGCCCTCATCCCAGGTCTTCATCCCATTGCGCTGAACCAGCCGGTAGGAGTCCTCCCGAGAGGCTCCGGCCTGGGTCAGCGCCAGCAGGATGCGCTGGGAATTGTGGATACCGCCATAGGCCTCGAGATTTTCCCGGCAGCGGTCGGCATGGACGATCAGCTTTTCGATCATGCCGGCGGTGCGGTGCAGGGCGAAATCGAGATGGACGTTGGCGTCCGGTCCGATCCCGCGTTCCACCGAGGAGTGGGAGATGTCCCGCTCGTGCCAGAGGGCGACATTCTCCATCGCCGGGGTGACGGCTGAACGCACGAGGCGCGCCTGACCGGTCAGGTTTTCAGTCAGGATCGGGTTGCGCTTGTGCGGCATGGCCGACGAGCCCTTCTGGCCCTTCGAGAAATATTCCTGCGCCTCACGGACTTCCGAACGCTGGAGGTGACGGACCTCGATGGCGAGATTCTCGATCGCCGAGGCGATGAGGCCCAGCACGGCAAAATAGTTGGCGTGGCGGTCGCGGGGGATGACCTGGGTCGAGACGGGTTCGACCGACAGACCCATCTGCTCGGCGACATGGGCTTCGACGCGCGGATCGATATTGGCGAAAGTGCCGACCGCGCCGGAAATGGCGCAGGTCGCGATTTCCTCGCGGGCGCGCACCAGGCGCTCGCGGTTGCGGGCGAACTCGGCATAAAAGCGCGCGAATTTCAGCCCCATCGTCGTCGGCTCGGCGTGGATGCCGTGGCTGCGCCCGATGCAGACCGTGTATTTGTGTTCCTCGGCGCGGGTTTTCAGCGCGGCGAGCACCCGGTCGAGTCCGGCGAGCAAGAGGTCGGCGCTGTCGCGCAGTTGAACCGCCAAACAGGTATCGAGCACGTCGGAACTCGTCAGCCCCTGATGGACGAAACGGCTGTCCGGCCCGATGAATTCAGCCAGATGCGTCAGAAAGGCGATGACGTCGTGTTTGACCTCGGCCTCGATCTCGTCGATCCGCGCGACCGAGAATTCGGAGTCTTTGGCTTTCCACACGGCCTCGGCCGCGCTGGCCGGGACAACGCCCAGCTCGGCGAGCTTCTCGGTCGCGTGCGCCTCGATCAGATACCAGATCCGGTACTTGTTGGCGTCCGACCAGATGGCCGCCATTTCGGGACGGGTATAGCGGGGGATCATGGCAGCCTCGTCATTGCGCGTCGCGGATGGGCGGCGTGATGGGCCGGGCAGGGGCTTTGGTCAAGAGGAAGACCCCTCACCCTGACCCTCTCCCTGCAGGGAGAGGGAAACAGGTCCGCGCGTTCCAACCCTCTCCCTCGAGGGAGAGGGTGGCCCGTCAGGGCCGGGTGAGGGGGTCAGAGAGCTCCCCAATCCACCTCTTCATGCCGGTTCAGCGTCTTGGCGCGATCAGGCATCGGATATTTGAGGCCATTGCCGCAGTTGAACATCATGGCCGTCGCGTCATTTCAACCCGTTGTCGGAGTTGGCTGGTTGGTGGCAGTGGCCTACTGGCCGCAATCCGTACGGTTTTGATACCAAGTCGCCGCAATGCGAGTGCTTGCCGTGACCGGTAGGTCTTTAAATAATTCAATGAATTGCGTCCATGTTGACTCACCACATTTAATTCTTATCCTTATATTAGATTTACGTTGGGGAGATTTATGAAGAAAGCAATTGTATCCGCATTTATTGTCATGTTTGCAACGGGTTGCGCGATGTCGGGGATGACCTCGTTTGGCAATCAACCAACGGTCAATTTTGAGAACCAGTCCTTCGAGTTTCAGTCTGCAGAGGATGCAGGTGTCCTGTCAGAAGTCTTGGCAGTAACACTTTATGACGACGAAGGGTTTATTCCGGGTGACCCGAACTGGATACAAGTCACACTTCGGGTGTCCAACAATTCAGATAGCACGATTCACGTCACAGAAGTTCGCCAGCAATTAGGGACCGGTGCCATACTGCAGGTTGCAAGTTCAGGGTTGGAATTACTGGACCAGCCCAGTACCGCGCGGATGGTGGTGGAGGGAGCGACGCTTTCTGCTGGCGGCATGATTGTTGGCGCATTTGTGTTCCCGCCAGCAACGTTGATAGCAGGAGGAATTGGAGCATATCGTTGGCTTAGCCGCATGGATCGGCAAGAACGGGTCACAGAAGCCTTTCGTCGCAGATCGCTGGCAATGGGGTCTCTTCCCCCCGGCGGCAATATCACCGGCCTAGTTTGGGTACCCGCGCTGGAAGACTTTAGTGGGATGTTGGTAGTGGTGCAAAAGCAAGGCGATACTCGAACTCTTATTTTGCAGCGTTCATACAATGATGCACTAGCCGCGAATGAAGTAGAATTGGACTAATGCAATATATGTGCTGTTCTGTCTCGTAAGTGTGAAATGGGCCGTCTGATGTCATCAAGCCATCGAGTTTGAAGACACGCGCAATTCTAATATTTTCCCCAATCCACCTCTTCATGCCGATCCAGCGTTTTCGCGCGGTCCGGCATAGGGTATTTGAGGCCATTGCCGCAGTTGAACAACATGGCCGTCGCGTCGGACTCCAACCGTCTGTCCGCCACCGCCTGCCTGTAAGCGGCGAGCGTCGCCGCGCCTTCCGGGCAGAGGAGGAGGCCGTCTTCACGGCCGCAGAGCGTGCGGGCGTCTTCAATGGCGTTTTCATCAACCGCAATGGCAAAGCCGCCGTTCCGGCGCACCGCATCGAGAATCAGGAAGTCGCCGATGGCCTTGGGCACGCGGATGCCCATCGCCTTCGTGTGCGGGTCCAGACACTCCTCGGCGTGGGTTTCGCCGGCCTCATACGCCTTGACGATGGGCGCGCAGCCGGCCGCCTGAACCGCGATCATTTTCGGGCGTTCAGGACCGATCCAGCCGAGCGCTTCCATCTCGTCGAAAGCCTTCCACATGCCGATTAGGCCGGTGCCGCCGCCGGTGGGATAGAGGATGGCATCGGGCAGTGACCAGCCCATCTGGGCGCACAGCTCCAGCCCCATCGTCTTCTTGCCCTCGATCCGGTAGGGCTCTTTCAGCGTCGAGACATCAAACCAGCCCATCGCGTCCTTGCCCGCCGCGACCAGCGCACCGCAATGATGGATGAAACCGTTGACTTGGGTGACATGCCCGCCATGCAGGGCGATCTCGCGCAAATTGACTTCCGGCGTGTCCTCCGGCGCGAAGCTCCAGCTTTCCATGCCAGCGCGGCTGGCATAGGCCGACAGCGCTGCACCGGCATTGCCATTCGTCGGCATGGCGAGGCGTGACAGGCCATAGGACTTCGCCATCGCCACGGCGAGTGCCAGGCCGCGCGCCTTGAAGCTCCCCGTGGGCAGGCGGCCCTCGTCCTTGACGATCAGGCGGCCCGTGCCTCCGCAGGCACGCATGGTCGCGGGTACGTCGATCAGCGGCGTGTCGACTTCTCCCAGCGCGACGACGTCCGCGTCGCGCGCGACGGGTAACAGCTCGCGCCATTTCCAGAACCCGCCCTCGCGCGACCAGATTTCGCCGCGGTCGAGCAGCGGCTTCGCCTTCTCCAGGTCATAGCGCGCCAGCAGCGGCTTACCGGCGTCGGAAAGGTTGTGCGGCTGATCCTTCGAATAGCGCTCACCATTCGCCGAGCATTCGAGATGGGTGAAGAAATTCGCGAAACTCATCGCCTGTCCCGGCCGCCCGTGCCGGGACCTACCGGCGTGCGGTGATCTTGTCATCGCGAGAGGCGAGGGGACAAGGGGTGCAGTTTCCTCCTCTCCCCCTTGGGAGAGAGGATTGAGGTGAGGGGGTCCAGCAGAACAAGGCGCCAGCCTGTCACCAACCCCTCACCCCGGCCCTCTCCCCTATCTCAAGGGGAGAGGGGGAGAACCCCTAAATAAGCCCCAGCTGTTTGAAGCTGGCCGTGGTTTCGCGACCGATCACCAGGTGGTCGTGCAGGACGATGTCGAAGGGCTGGGCGGCCTCGGCCATCTTCTTGGTCATCACCACGTCGGAATGGCTGGGGGTCGGATCGCCAGAGGGATGGTTGTGAACGAGGATAATGGCGCTGGCCTCGTGGGCGAGGGCGCGTTTGACCACTTCGCGCGGGAAGACCGGGGCGTGATCGACCGTGCCGCGGCTCATGATTTCGTCGGCGATGAGGCGGTTCTTCTTGTCGAGAAAGAGGACGCGGAATTGTTCTGTACGCTCATGCTGGAGCGCGGTGCGGCAGTAATTGACGAGCGCCGACCAGGACGAGACCACCGGCTTGTCGATGACGCCTTCGCGGGCCATGCGCGCCGAGATCGCCTGCAGGAGTTTCAGATCGGCCGCGACACGCGCCGAAACGCCCTTGATTTCGGTGAGGCGCTCGATCGGGGCCGCCGCCACGCCGCCAAGATCACCGAAGGCGGCGATCAGTTCCTTGGCGAGCGGTTTGACGTCGCGGCGCGGGATCGCGTTGAACAGGAAGAGTTCGAGCAGCTCGTAGTCAGCGAGGGCATCCCCGCCCGCGCTGGTGAAGCGAGCCCGCAGTCGGTCACGGTGACCGGCATGATGGGGAGTTCCGTCCGCGCCCGCCATGCCGTCCCGGTTCAGCCGGAATAGGGGGGCTTGTGCTGCCCGGTCGGGGACTCGGTGAAGATTTCCACCCCGTCCTCGGTGACGCCCACCGAATGCTCGAACTGCGCCGACAGCGACTTGTCGCGCGTCACCGCCGTCCAGCCATCAGCGAGGATTTTCACGTCCGCGCGCCCAAGGTTCAGCATCGGTTCGACGGTGAAGAACATGCCGGGTCTCAACTCGGCACCTTCGCCCTTGCGGCCATAGTGAAGGATGTTCGGCGTGTCGTGGAAGATGCGGCCAATGCCATGGCCGCAGAAATCCTTGACCACGGAACAGCGGTTGAGTTCGGCATAGGTCTGGATCGTCGCGCCGAGGTCACCGAGCGTAATGCCCGGCTTGATCGAGCGGATGCCCGCCATCATCGCCTCATAGGTCACGTCGATCAGGCGTTCGGACTTCCGGCGCGACTCACCGGCGACATACATGCGGCTGGTGTCACCATGCCAGCCATCGACGATGGCGGTGACGTCGATATTGACGATATCGCCATCCTTCAGCGGCTTTGTTCCCGGAATGCCATGGCAGACGACATGGTTGATCGAGGTGCAGGACGACTTGGTGTAGCCGCGATAGCCGAGCGTGGCCGGCACGCCGCCATGGTCGAGCATGTATTCGCGGATCAGGTCATCGATTGCCTGCGTCGTCACTCCGGGCTGCACATGGGGGATGATGTAATCGAGCGTCTCGGCCGCCAGACGGCCCGCCTTGCGCATGCCTTCAAACCCGGCCGCGTCATGCAGCTTGATCCGCCCGTCGCGGGTCAGCGTGTCGTCGTCTTCCTGGATGTCGTAGGCGAGGTTCATTGATCGTCTTCGTAATGGCTTGTCTGTGGCACATATAGCGAGGGTGCGCGGTGATGGAAACGCCGCGCACCCTGAAGTTTTACACCGGGCCCGTTGATGGCCGGGTTAACACTCAGTCTCCGGAGCCGAAATACTCGCCGAAGAAATCACCCTCATTCCAGGTCAGCGCCTCGTCGGCATCTGCGATTTCGCGCGCGATGATGTAGTTAATGTTCGCGAACTTGGCCGCCTGGTCATAGAGCAGGTCGAGATCGAGCTGGTCGCTGGCCCGGTGATAGTGGGTGTTGAGAAAGCCCATGAAGCCTTCACCTTCGTCCCAGGCCGGGTTGGGCGAGGAGAATCCCGTCATCAGAAACAGGGACGGGACGCCCTGGCGCACGAAATTGTAGTGATCGGACCGAACGAAGAGGTTCTGCTGCGGGATCGGGTCATCGCTGATCGTTACCCCCAGGCGTGCGGCGGCGCGTGTGGCGATCGGGCCGAGTTCGGACCGTTCGGCACCAAACGCGATCACGTCAGAGAACTCATAGACGATAACCGGCATGTCCAGATTGACATTCGCGACCATGGCGTCATGCGGCACGGTCGGATTGGTTGAGAAATACTCCGAGCCCAGCAAGCCCTTCTCCTCGGCCGCGAGGGCAACGAAGACGACGGACCGGCGCGGCGCGCCTTCTTCCATGAAGGTGCGGGCGGTTTCGAGCATCACCGAAACGCCCGAAGCGTTGTCCACGGCACCGTTGCAGATGTGGTCTTCGGGACCTGATACGCGGCAGCCGCTGATCACGCCGGTCTGTTCCTCGGGGAAGGTGCCGATATGGTCGAGGTGGGCGGTCAGGATGACGTATTCATCGGCCAGTTCGGGATCGGTTCCGGGCAGGATGCCGACGACATTGGGTTCCTCGTAGAGTTCGCGGACCGACCGCTGGGTAATCGACACGCTTGTGCCGGTCGCGAAGCTGGAGGGGCCGTTTTCCATCGCCGCGACCGCCTCATCGAGCGACATCGGAGCGTCAGCGAAGATTTCGGCGGCGACATCGGCGGAAATGGTCGCGCTGGCGACGAGCTGGCGATATGCCTCCTCGGCGGCTTCGGGTGCAAGCTCCACGCTGGAGCGGCCCACGTAATTGCCATAGGTGCTGGCAAATTGCTCGGCCCCCATCGAAGAGATCGTGATCATGCCAATCGCGCCGTGCGCGGCGGCCGTGGCCCGCTTGGTCGAACTGCGCTGCTGGTGGGAACGCTCGTCGGACGCCATGATATCGGGCGCGCCGCTCATCACGACGACAATCCGGCCCGTCACGTCGATGCCGGCATAATCGTCATAGTCGTGATGGGGCAGGGTCAGCCCGTAGCCGACGAAAACAACCTCGCCTGTGGCCGTGCCGTCGTCGAGCGCGGGGTTGGCACTGATGAACACGTCCTCGCCATGCGTGTAGGAAACGGCATCCGCGCCTTCACCTACAGTCAGGGACGACGCGTCTGCGTCGACCGAAACCCGCTGGAAGGGGGCCATGGCGAAGTAGCCATTGTCATCGCCGCCGGGCTCCAGGCCCATGAGGCGGAACTGCGTCGCGACATAATTGGCCGCCAGCAGGAATTCTTCAGACCCCGCGTCGCGGCCGCCCATCAGGTCGTGGGCCAAAAAACGGATATGGGCTTCGATATTGCCAGCGGAGATATCCGGAAGGCCGGTACCCGCGGACCCGGTCTGTACCGTGGCCGAGTTAGCCGAGGCGGTGTCCATCGTGGTGGCGGCCTCGTTGCCTTGCGAACAGGCGCTCAGTCCCAGCCCGGCCGCGGCCAGGGCGGCATAAATCGCTTTCATGGACATCTCCCAGCAATCCAAATCAGTCAGCGCGCGGACTATAGGCACGCGGTCCGCCCCGGCAATGCGCAAGGGCTTTAATTTTCCGTCACGAGTGCGTCAGCAACGGCGGGCAGGACCCGGTAGTGCCGTTTCAGGGCTTCGCCCATACGGGCGGGGCGTCCGGTCGAAAGCTTGAAACAGACGAGCTTCCAGACGCTCCGGAAGACGGTGTCCCCGGTGTCGGCGCGGCGGAACTGGAAGCGGCGTTCGGCTCGCAGCCGTCTGTCCGACATCGTCACCCAGACGGCAGCTTCGATCCGGTCCCCCGCGCGCAGATGGCCGAGATAGTCAGCCTCGGACCGGACGATCGCCATGCCGAGGTCGTAGGTGGCGAAGTCCTTGCGCGGATACTCGGGAACATCGGCATCCCAGTGCGACCACGCCGTCTCGTCGGCCCAGTTGAGATAGCGCGCATTGTTGACGTGACCGAATTCGTCTTCGTCCGCCTTCACAGCCGTAATCGTGTGAATATGGGGGCAGGGCAGGTCCCAGCTGTCATGCATCTCGTCTCTCCCAACACGGTCGTCGCCAGCTATCACATCTGGTCCTATATAGCCTGTGAAAGTAGAGGGAAGGCCTCCATGGCAAAACCAAAACGCGTAACCGCAGGCGTGCTGCTGATTGGTGACGAGCTACTGTCGGGCCGGACCCGGGACGTCAATCTGCAGGAAATCGCGACCTTCCTCGCGCCGCTGGGCATTGCGGTGGCCGAGGCGCGCATCGTATCCGACGAGGCTGACCGGATCGTCATGGCGCTCAATGCGCTGCGCACGTCCTGCACCTATGTTTTCACCACCGGAGGGATCGGCCCGACCCATGACGACATCACGGCCGATGCGGTCGCGGCGGCTTTCGGTGTGTCCATCGACGTGCGCGATGATGCGCTTGCGGTGATCGAGGACTGGTATTCGCGCTCCAAGACACCGCTGACCGAGTCTCGCAAGCGCATGGCGCGGATCCCCGATGGCGCGAGCCTGGTCACCAACCCGGTGACTGGCGCACCGGGATTCCAGATCGGCAATGTCTTCGTGATGGCCGGGGTCCCGAAAATCATGCGCGGCATGCTGGAAGATGTCGCGCACAGGCTGGAAGGCGGGGCGGTAACCCACGCCATTACCGTCTCTGCGGGCGGGCTGCGCGAAGGCGACCTTGCCGAAGCGCTCCGCACCTTGCAGGCGGGTACACTGGAAGTCTCCATCGGGTCGTATCCCTTCTTTATCGAGACCCGTGACGGCGCGCCCAGGCGCGGCACCAACCTGGTCGCCCGTTCCACAGACCAAGGTGCCCTGAACTCCGCCGGGGAGGCCCTGATGCAGATCGTCCGGGACGCCGGTGGCGAACCGGTGCTGGAGGATGGCGCGAAGCGCTGAATCCCGAAATCGCCCTTTTTTGGCCCGAACCTCGTTGCTTTCGCCCGGAAGGGTAGTAGCGCTGGGGAATCGCAAGGGAAGGGGAGACTTCATGCGAAACCGTTTTCTGATGGGCGCGGCGGTGTGCGCCGTCGCGCTGACATCTTTTCCGCAAGCGCCGGAAGCGTCCGCACTGACGCAGCGCCGTCCGGCTCCTGAACAGGCCGATATCTTCGAAGCCTGTCCGACTCTGGTGGCCCATCGCGCCGGCCGCGAAAACAATGGTTATGCCGGTCGTATCCGGACCGCCGCCACCGGAACGCCGCCACCTCCTGCACCGCCGCCTCCGCCACCCCCTCCACCGCCGCCGCCACCGCCACCGCCTCCCGCTCCTGAAGCTGCGGACTCCAGCGATTCCGTCGCCGTTACCGGTAGTCGGCAGGAACGGGAATTCAGCGCTAACTCGCCGCTGCAGGTCGTTGATGCGGCGACAGTCGCGACAACGGGTTTGCCAAGATCCGCTGGTATCGCCAGTCCCCAACTGCAGCCCCAGCCCATGCCCGGCGATATCGACCGGGAGCGCTATGAGGACGTGGATGCCAACCCGGTCCGGGTGACGGCGGAAGAACCGGTCTCGACCTTCTCCATCGATGTCGACACGGCGAGCTATGCGGTCGTGCGCCGTTTCCTCAATGATGACAGCCTGCCGCCGCGTGACGCGGTGCGAATCGAGGAAATGGTCAATTATTTCGACTATGCCTACGACCTGCCGGAAAGCCTGGACGCGCCATTTGCGGCCAATGTCACCGTGACGCCAAACCCGTGGAATGCCGAGACCCAGCTCCTCCATGTCGGCATCCAGGGCTATGACATTCCGGCCGATGAGCGTCCGCGTTCCAATCTCGTCTTTCTGGTCGATGTCTCGGGTTCCATGGGAGCCCCGGACAAGCTGCCGCTGGCCATGGCCGGCCTGCACATGCTGACCGACGAGCTCGACGACGATGATACGGTCTCGATCGTGGTTTATGCCGGTGCCGCCGGGGCGATCCTGGAACCGACGCGCGGCGAAGACCGGCACTGCATCCATGCAGCGCTCGACATGCTCGAAGCGGGCGGGTCGACCGCTGGCGGAGAAGGCCTGCGTCTCGCCTATGAATTCGCCGAGGAGAATTTCGACGCGGACGCGGTCAACCGGGTCATGCTGCTGACTGATGGCGATTTCAATGTCGGCATCACGTCAGACGAAAGACTGGAAGATTTCGTCGCGCGCAAGCGTGAGAGCGGCATCTACCTTTCGGTGATGGGGTTCGGCCGGGGCAACTACAACGACCAGCTGATGCAGACCATCGCCCAGAACGGCAATGGCATCGCGGCCTATATCGATAGCGAGCGTGAAGCCCGGCGTTTCCTCGTGGAGGAAAGCTCGTCCGCGCTCTTCCCGATTGCCAATGACGTGAAGATCCAGATCGAGTTCAACCCGGCCATGGTCGCCGAATACCGGCTCGTGGGTTACGAGACCCGGATGCTGAACCGCGAGGATTTCAACAATGACGCGGTCGATGCCGGCGAGATTGGCTCGGGTCATTCGGTGACGGCGATCTACGAGATCACGGCGCCGGATTCAGACGCCCGCCTGGTTGACCCGCTGCGCTATGGTACGCCAGAGGCAACGGGTGAAGCCGGGACAGAATTCGCCTTCCTGCGTATCCGCTACAAGCGGCCCGGCGAAGACGAGAGCATCCTGATCGAACGCCCGGTGACACTTGATGACGCCGTGTCGGACCTGGGCGAGGCGAGTGCCGACACGCAGTTCTCGATCCATGTCGCGGGGTTCGCCCAGATGCTGCGCGGTGACCCGTATATCGCGGAAAGCGACTACGGGTTCGGATCGCTGGCACACGCCGCGTCGCTGGTCCAGGGCGAGGATCCGTACGGCTATCGCGCCGAGTTCGTGTCGCTGGTCGAGCGGGCGGGCCGCGTCGCCGACCAGTCGCCCCTAAAGCCCGGCAATTAGAGCCTGGAAAGACACGACGGCCCGGCTTCCTTTCGGAATCCGGGCCGCGATGCCCCCGCGCTGGCCGGTGATCGGCTGAGGGACCGAGAAGCCCCGGTCAGCGCAGCATGGCATCCCTCAAGCGCCGGTAGGGCGTGTCGAGATAGAAGTTCGGGTAGCGGTCGTCATTGGCGACCGAATGCCCGGCTTCGAAATAGATACGGGCGTCGCCTTCGATCCCGCCCATCAGCCAGGCCTCGGCGTCGTACTCGTCGGCAGCGTGGTGGTATCCGCCGGTCATGTAGGCTGCAAAGCGTGGCAGGATGTCGGGGTCGGCCTCGACCTGGGCTTCATTCGGGCTGCCCACGGCATAGATGCCCGGCACACCGACCTTGATGAACGGCCAGTGGTCGGACCGGAAAAATCCGCCCGCCGCCGGGTTGGAATCTTCCTGCAGTTCGCGGCCAAGCCGGGCCGCCGCGTCACCCAGAATGTCCTCCAGTTCGCTGGTCCCCAGTCCCGGAACGGTCATGGCCTGCCAATGATCGGCAAAGGGGAAGTGGGCATCCATGTTAAAGACCGCGACCGTGTCGGCCAGCGCGCAGGCCGGGTCGGAGATATAGTGCTCGGTACCCAGGAAGCCCCGTTCCTCGGCCGCCGTGGCGAAGAAATAAACCGAGCGGCGCGGGTTGGTGTCGAGCGATCCATAAGCCCGCGCCAGATTGATCAGCATCGCGGTGCCGGTCGCATTGTCGAGCGCGCCGTTGAAGATCGTATCGTCGGTCGGCGCGAGCGGGTTGATCCCCATATGGTCCCAGTGCGCGGTGTAGATGACGCACTCCTCGGGCGCTTCGCTGCCCGTGATACGGCCAACGACATTGTTGGTCTCGGCGAGTGAGACCTGGCCCTCCAGAGTCCCGGATGCCGTCAGCTCGCTTTCAATGGCCCGGAAACCGCGTGTCGCGGCTTCGGTATAGACGGTGTCGAAATCCAGTCCCGCCGCGTCGAAAATGCGCCGTCCGGCCTCCTCGCTGACATGGGCGACCATGGTCAGATGGTCACCGTCGTCCTCGGTGAGGAAATACTGGGTGCCGCCGACACCGCCGGACGACAGGGTTGCCCACGGATAGCCCGCGCTCTGTTCGGTATGGATCAGAATCACCGCGCTCGCGCCCTGCGCTGCGGCGGTCTCGAACTTGGTCCCGACGAGGCCGTGGACTGTCAGGGCATTGCCATCGAACAGGGTTTCGTCATTGGTAGCGGTGCCGGGATCACCCCGGAACAGGACCAGCGTGCGGCCGGTCAGGTCGAGGCCCGCATAATCATCCCAGTCCTCTTCCGGCGCGGTAATCCCGAAGCCACCGAAGACGACAGTGCTGTCCGTCAGTTCCAGCCTTTCCCCCGGTTGTCCGGCAAACAGGACATAGTCGCTCGCCAGCGCGAGGCCGAGGGTGCCGGAAGGACCGGACAGGTCGAAGTCCGCGGTATTCCTCTTGACGTATTCGGCGATGCCGAAGGGCTGGAAATAGCTGTCGTCAAAGGCCGGGCCGGCACCGGCTTCCTCGAACCGCGAAGCGATGTAGTCGATGGTCAGGCGTTCGCCCCGTCCGCCGGGGCCGCGGCCCTCGAATTCGTCAGACGCCAGAACGGCGACGTCGGCGGCGATATTTTCCCCGGTTATGGCGTTGTAGGCCGTGTCGAAGTCATCCGCAGTGGCCGGGGCGGCAAAGGCGAATGCGGCGAGCGATACCGCGATCATACGTGTCATCTAGCTGTCTCCGTTTGTCGAACCGGCGTTGCGGGTTTCGGGAAGGGGGGCGAGCGCCCAGGCGAGCGAGACGGGCCGCCCGTTTTCGGCATTCGACGACCAGAGAAGATCGGCGATGGCATCGAGATGGTCGTTGATGGCTGCGAGTGTCGCGGCATCCGGCCGGGCTGCGAGCCGGAAGAAACCGTGATTGCGTTCGGGGCCTTCTGCATGCGTGTCCGCCATGGAGAAGGCATCGGCCACATCACGCTCGGCCTGGCGCAGAATAGCCATGGCGGTGTTGGACAGGCGCGTCGCATTGGCGGGATCGCCGAAGGCCCGAAGAAGCCGCATTTTCGGGGCAGGTGTCCGGTACAGGGTCTGCGGCTTCTTCGCCCCGGGCATGCGGCGCTGACCGGCGATTTCCACGAGACCGACGGCCAGCAATTTCTTCACATGGTGATAGACGGCCGTCGGCTTCAGGGCCGCAGCATAGGCAAGGTCTTCGGGACACATGGGGCCGTCGACGGCGAGCCGGTCGAGCAGCGTCATGCGCGTGGCCGAAGCCAGGCAAACCATCTGGTCGGGATCGAGAATCCAGTAGGTGTCCGGGTGATCGGGGTCGATGTATGAGCGTGTCATGCACCCAAATAATCAAAATAACGCCAAATTATGAAATTAAAATTTGGACAGCCTGCAGACGAGCCCTGGTTCTGACTCCCGACTACGGTGTTCAGCGCGGCTTGTGGTCTAGGAAGCCGGCGGGAAACTTCATATGAATGCGGATCGTCAGTGCGGGCGTGGCGGAATTGGTAGACGCGCCAGACTTAAAATCTGTTGGGAGTAATCCCGTGCCGGTTCAAGTCCGGCCGCCCGCACCACTTTTTCCCGTTATGGCCAGCTCCCGTCCGGTGAAAGATTCCACCGGAGAGGCGACCTGCTTTCTAGCGCAACCCAAGCGCGATCTAGACAACACGCAAAAGTTGTGGATTCCTTCCCGGCGCTAACCAGGGGAGGAAAGCATGAAACTTGGACAGAAACTCGCCGGCGGGCTGTTGCTCGCCCTCGCGGTCGTCTCGCAGGCCATGGCCTCGCCGTGCGCCAGTGCCTGCCTCGGCCAGTGCGAAGGCCTCTATGGCGGGGATTTCACCATGTGTTTCGGCACATGCTACAATGCCTGCACGATGGCCGAAATCGAGTAGCGGAGCGGGCGCGGCGGGGCTGCGGTCCCGCCGCACCGTCCGGAGTTGCCTTTCATGATCGACGTATTTGCGGCGCTGACCCTTTTCCTGCAATCCGGGACGCAGAGCGACTTGTGTGGCCCGATCGGACCGATCACACCGCTTCAGCCCGGCTATTCCGCCACTTATGAGGGCCGGCTCAATGGCGCGCCCTATCCGGTGGTCCTTCGCAATGTCGTCGCGGGCAGCGACGGCCTGCGGGTCCGCTATCACCAGGGCGCGGGTGCCGGCGCTGACGAGATCGGCATGGACGAGGGCACGCTTCTCGACACGATTGGCGGCGTGCTTCTGCCCCTGCGTGTGCTGGGGTCTGGGGGACAGACTGTTCAGGAGTGGCGCTATAGCCGTGACCCCGGCCCGGCAATTGCGGCGCTGGCCCCGGGGCAATCAGTCCGGTTCACGGTTGAGGGGCCCGGAGGCCGCCGCGAGGAACACACGGTGACGCTGACCGGGTGCGGCGTGGTCGATGTCGGGAGCGAAACCCATCCGGTCCACACCTTCCATCTGCAATCGTCCGGTGACGGGCCCGCGCAGAACAAGCAGGTTTCCCTGTCTTCGCGGACGGGGTGGTGGCTGCGTGAAGAGAACAGCCGAACGGGACTTGTGATGACGGCGGTTACGCTTTCGGAGCCCTAGTGTGGGCAAGACTTTCTCAAGCATGGATTGTGAATTTTGTTGGCAGAATGCGGCCTGGCTGTTATATCGTCTCCTTCGGGCGAAGTAGCCGAGGGGGAGGGCATGAACGGACGCGCACTGGTCGCGATCCTGTCTGCCCTCGCACTGGCGGGCTGTAATGCTGCGGCCCGGGAATCCCGCACCCAGTACGAAACGGCCGCCGTTGAGCGCGGTGACATTCAGGACATCGTCCCGGCTGTTGGCCGCATTCAGCCCGCGACCCAGGTCGAGGTTGGTGCCGAGATTTCAGGCCGGCTGACCGGGATTTTCGCCGACTTCGGTGATCCGGTCGCGGAAGGCCAGTTGCTCGCGCGCATTGACCCGGCCCCGTTTGAAGCCCGCCTGACCCAGGCCCGGGCCGCGGCCCGTACCGCGCGGGCCCGTCATGAAGTCGCCCGGATCGAACAGGAGACGGCTGATCGGGAGCTTGAGCGCGGCGAGGCACTGGTCGAACGCGGCACGCTGCCGCAATCCCAACTCGATGAGCGCCGGGCAAGGCTCGATACCGCCACGGCCAGGCTTGCTGAAGCCGCCGCATCGCTGGAACTCGCCGAAAGCGGGGTTGAGCAGGCCGAATTCGATCTGTCCCGCACCGAAATCCGAAGTCCGATCGACGGCTTCGTCCAGGACCGGCTTGTCGAAGCCGGGCAGGCCGTCAGTGCTGCCCAGAGTGCTCCAACCCTGTTCCTGGTCTCGGCGGACCTGTCACGGGTCGAGATCGAGGCTCTGGTTGCCGAAGGCGACATTGGCCGGGTCCAGCCCGGAATGCGGGTCCGGTTCACCGTTGATGCCTATCCTGACGAGACCTTCGAGGGCGTGGCGGGACCGGTCAGGCCGTCGCCGCGCACGCAGGGGCGCTTTGTCAGCTATCCGGTCATCATAGAGGCCGAAGACCCGCAACAGCAGCTGTTGCCCGGAATGACGGCTTCGGTCGAATTAGTTCACGCCGAGGCCCGCTTCGTCCTTCGCGTTCCGGTCGCGGCGCTCTATGTGATTCCAACGGACTGGTTCCCCGAGGGGATCACCGACGATGATATACGCGCCGTCGGGATCGAACCGGATTTCCCGACCGAGAATTTGCGCCGGGCCGCCTATATCGGCCTTGTTGCCGGACGGATGATCCGCCAGGGCCAGCGCCGCCTGTTCGTCCTGCGCGATGGCGCGCCGCGCATGCTGGCGGTGCGGCTCGGGGCCGAGGACGAACAGTTCGTCGAAATACTCGAGGGCGACCTCGCCATCGGGGACCAGGTGATCACACGGGAGCTCGGGCCGTCATGACGTCCCGGGTGGCCCAGCGTCCCGACATCCGGGCCACCCTGCACCGCCTCTTCGGCTGGCTGCGGCCGGCCGCAGAGCCCGCCAGACCAGCTTGCTCCGAAGCGCTGCATATCCGGATCGACCAGTTGTCGCGTCACTACCGATCCGGCCGCGACAGGGTGACGGCGCTGACCCTGGCCGGGACGATGAGTTTCCGCAGCGGCGAAGTCACGGTGATCGCGGGACGGTCCGGTTCGGGGAAATCCACGCTCCTGAACATTCTCGGGGCACTCGACAGTCCCAGCGGTGGTGAATTCCAGATCGACGGCGGATGTTGCCTCAGTCTTTCCTCGTGGGGGAAGGCGCAGGTCCGCCGCAACAATATCGCCTTTCTGTTTCAGGATGGCGGCCTGATCGAACGGATGAGCGTGCTGGACAATGTCCTGCTGCCGCTTCGCTTTTGCTCGGACCGCCATGCCAATGCCGTGGAGCGGGCACGGGCCGCCATCGAGGCAGTCGAGCTTGGCGGCAAGGCCAACCGGCTCGTCCATTGCCTGTCTGGGGGTGAGCGCCACCGGGTCGGACTGGCCCGCGCCCTGGCCCGTGAAGCGCGCCTGCTGATCTGCGACGAGCCGACGGCCGCGCTCGATGCCACGACCAGTGAACTTGTGCTGCGCCTGTTGCGGAAGGAAGCGGAGCGGGGGGCGTGCGTGATCGTGGCGTCGCACGATCCGATTCTTCTCAAAGCCTCGCATTTCGCGACCCGCACGATCACGTTCGAGGGCGGGCGGGTCCAGTCGATCGAAGGCGGTTGAATGCGGCCGCTGCACGATGCGGCCCTGGCGATCTGGTCTGTGACCAGCCGGCCGCTGAGATCAGCCCTGATGGTTCTGATTCTCGGGACCGGCGTGGCGGCGGTCGTCCTGTCCATCGGTATCCTGCAGGGCTTTTCTGTCGAGATCGAGCGACTGTCCTATGGGGCGTATGCGCGGTCCGTTGTGATCTCGCCGAATTTCTATGCGCCCGAACGCGCCGTCTCGCCGCAACTGACCGATCTCGACCGGCTGCGTGACGGCCTGCCCCAGCCCATCGACGGAGCCGCTGCGTGGCGGATTGCGCGGCGCATTCCGGCGCAATCGCTCCACGGGCGGCGGGATATCGACGTTTACGGTGTCATGGGTGATTACCGGTTCGAGGCCGACATGCCACTGGCGAGCGGACGCCTACTCAGCCGTGAGGACTTGCAGGGGTCCCGGCGCGTTTGCCTTCTGGGGCACCAGGCAGCTGGCGATCTCCTGCCACGCGACGCCGGCCCGCTCCGCCGTATCCGGGTCAATGGCATTTCCTGTGATGTCGTCGGGGTGTTCGCGCCGGGTGATACCCGGCTGGCGGCACGGTTTGCCGATGCCGTGATCGCGCCCTTCCATGTCACGGCACGCTATTTCACGGCGAATACCAGCCTCGCGCCGGGAGAGGCAGACCGGCTGACCGTCGTGTTGCGAAACCGGGATGACCTCCATTCGGCGACGATTTCCGCAGACCGCCTGTTGCGGCGGCAATACGGGGCTCCGCTCTCGCAAGCCTCACCCTTCCTCTATGCCGATCCGGGGGCACCGGTTGCGAGCCTGGAGCAGCAACGCACGCTGATCGCGCGGCTATTGTTCGCGATCGCGGCGATTTCGCTGGCCGCAGCGGTGATCGGCTATGGGGCGAACACCTGGTCTGCCGTTACCATGCGGCGGCGCGATATCGGCCTGGTGATGGCCCACGGTGCCTATCCGGGGGATATCTTCCTCCAGTTTTCCGTCGAGAACCTGCTTCTCGGACTGGCCGGAGGGCTTGCGGGCATGGCGATGGCAGTGGCCGGCGGTGCCGTCATGGAGTCGATCTGGGGGTGGACGGTGATCCTGGATCTCGACGCCTTTGTGCTGGCCTCGGCGGTCGGTGCCGCAGCGGGCTTCGTATCGGGCGTGATTCCGGCCTACCGTGCCGCGATGCTGGACCCCAGCATCGTTGTCCGGAACTGATAGTCGCGCCAGCGACGCCGAGAAAACCAATGCCCCATCGCGCCATTCACGCCCGCTTTGTCGAGACCGCTGCCCCGATCAGCCCGGCGCTGGCCCGCGCGATCGAGATGGCCGGGCCGTTGGAGATGCGCAGCCGCGCCGATCTACCTTTTGGCGAGTATCTGTGCCGGGCGATCACAGGCCAGCAGCTGTCCACCAAGGCGGCCAGCACAATCTGGGGGCGGGTCGAGTCCAGTGCCGGGGGCGGTGATCTGTTGTCCCATTTCTGCGAGGACAATACTGATCTATTGCGGAGTTGCGGCCTGTCCGGGGCCAAGACCAGGGCGATCTGCGCCATCGCGCGCACGGCACGGGAGGGCGGGCTGGATGCGGAAGAACTTCGCGCCCTTTCCACACCGGATCGTGCCGCGCGCCTGACCGCGATCTGGGGTGTCGGGCAGTGGACGGCGGACATGATGAGCATGTTCTATTTCGGTGACCCGGATGTCTGGCCCGATGGTGATGTCGCTGCGCGCAAGACGCTGGAACGCCTGACCAGCCCGCGCCGCAAGACCGTCCGGACCGCTTCGTTCTTTGCGCCGCATCGCTCGTACCTGGCGCTTTACATGTGGAACCATGTCGATGCCCCGCCTGTGGAATAGGCGCTAGCGGCCAATTGGCCTGAATCCTGCTCGCCTGACACGCGAACAGGAGGAATGGCCATGAACGGGACAGGCGAAACGGTCACTGCGGGCGAAGTCGTCTCCGGTTGGGACGCAGGTACGCGCGCGAACTTCCGCCAGAAGGTCGTCGTCGCCCGCCACAATCTGCACGAACGCCCGGAATTCTCCGACGCTGCGCTGGCGGCCCTGATCGAGCGGCATCCGCGCGACATGACCGATTTCTGCACGATGGGCGACCTGGACGAGGGGGCTGACAGCTGGCGCGCCGGCGATCCGGGCGACCGCTCGGGAGCCGAGCTGATGGACAGCGTCCGCAAGGGCAAGCTGTGGATCAATCTGCGCCGCGCGATGACCGATGACGCGGTCTATCGCCCGCTCTTCGAGGCGATGGTCGCAGACATGAAGCGGCTTAATCCCGGCTACCGGGCACTCAATCACGAGAGCGGCATCCTGATTTCATCGCCGACGGCGCAGGTCTTCATCCATTCCGATGTGTCGGAGACCATTCTCTGGCATGTGCGCGGCAAGAAGCGCATTCGCGTCTATCCGGCCGAAGCCCCTTACGTGACCGACGAGCGTATGGAGGCGATCCTCCATCTCGAACAGACAGAGGACCTACCCTTCGATCCGTCCTGGGATGATGCCTGCGAGGCAGTCGACCTGGAGCCCGGCATGTTCACCGCGTGGCCGTTGCATGGGCCGCATCGGGTGCAGAACCTGGAAGGGTTGAATGTCTCGGTGACGATGGAGATCGTGACACCGGAATCGATGCTCAAAAACGGTGTGCTGCACGCCAATGGCGTTCTGCGCCGCAAATTCGGGATCAATCCGAAATCGGCGGATACGGACGGGCCGGGAGCATATCTGAAACTCGTCCTCTCCAAAGCTTCGAAGAAGCTGTTCCGCGAGAACAAGCCGATGCCCAAGAGCGAGCGCACCTTTGATATCGATCCCGATGCCCCCACGGGCTTCCGCGACCGGGGTGCGGCCTGACAGCTGCTTCTGGACGCACTGCGATCCGCGTGATCTAAATCGCTCTGGCGGGGCAGATCACGCTCGGGAGTTCTCGTTTCATGAAATGGATGATTGCCGCGGCCCTGCTGGCTGCGAGCTGTGCTGGCGCGTCTGCACAAGATGACCGCGCCCTGCCGCCGCTGGTCGAACGGGCCTTTGCCGCCGGGACCGAAGCGCCGGACGAGGCGCACTGGCAATTCACCATGGTCGCCGACATGGGCGAGCACGGGCAGTTTACCGCGCGGTTCGACAGCACCCGTCCCGAGGCCGAGCGCTGGACACTGATCGAACCGGCGTCACCCGACCAGATGAGCGATGATTTGCGGCAGACCTGGGAAAACACCCGTGAGCCCGATGATGATGACGCGGCAGAAGACGAAGCCGACTCCGACGACGGAAACAGCCGCTCTTTCAGTGTTGGCGGTGGCGGGTCCGGCCTGTTCTTCGGGGCCGGCAGTACGGATTTCATTGCCGGCGGTGTCCGGGAAATCCGTAACACGCCCAACCAGATCATCTACGCATTTGATCCTGACCTGGCCGATGACGACGAGGACGATGCCATGGCCCGCACGTTGGGTGAGAATCTGCGCGGCGAGCTGACAGTCGCGCGGCGCGATCCGTTCGTTGAACGCTTGCGCATCCATGCCCCGGCCTCGTTCAAGCCGAACTTCATGGTGCGGATTCACGCCTTCGAGATGGAGCTGGATTTCGAGCGGCGGGACGGTCTGCCGGCTCCGGTCATGACCCGCTTCCTGACCCGGGTCGAGGCCAGCGCAATGATGCAAAGGGTCAATCAATTCGTCGAGTTCCGCTTCTCGGACATCGTCTATACCGCGCCGTGAATTTTGGCCGCCCGCTTTGACGCCGGGGAGGAGTCGTCCTAGCTCAGCCCTGTCATGACGCTGCATCTCATCAAGCTGTGCGTGGGTGTGGACTCGGTGGAGGATCTTGAATCCTACCGGGCGGCCGACCTTGCGCGTGCAAAGGCTGCTGGCGAAGCGCCCGTGTCACGGCACGTAACGCGTATGACACCAAAACAGGCCGAGGACGTGCTGGATGGCGGCAGCCTCTACTGGGTGATCAAGCGGGTCATCCAGTGCCGCCAGCGTATCCTGTCACTCGACGAGGTGACGGGACGAGACGGCATCAAGCGCTGCGCCATCGTCATGGACCCGGAAATCGTGCGGACCGCACCGGCACCGCGGCGACCGTTTCAGGGCTGGCGGTATCTCAAGCCCGAAGACGCGCCGGCCGACCTGACCGAGGCAACCGGCGGGCTGGAACTGCCCGACGAATTGCGCCGCAAGCTGATCGAGATCGGGGCCTGGTAGGCCGTCAGGCGGGATCGGCCGCGAAATTGTCGATGAGGCGGGTTTTCCCCAGCCAGACCGCTCCGAGCACGCGGGCCGGCCGGTCGATGGGCCCGGCGGGCAGTTCGGCCAGCGTTTCCGCGCACCGCGCCTCGACATAATCGACACCGTCAAACCCGTTGGCGGCTTTGGCGAGGGCACGGGCCTGCGCGGTGGCGACATCATCGCCGCGTTCGAGTGCCTGGGCGAAGTCCTTCAGGATTTCATTGAGGCGGACCGCCCGGGCGCGCTCGTCCTGCGAGAGGTAGACGTTGCGCGAAGACAGGGCGAGGCCGTCGTCTTCACGCACGACAGGTCCGGGAATGATCGCGACGCCATGGTCGAGATCGGCGGCCAGCCGCCGGATGACGAGAAGCTGCTGGTAGTCCTTTTCGCCGAAGACGGCGATGTCAGGCCGGACCTGGTTGAACAGCTTGGCAACGACGGTCGCGACACCGTCAAAAAAATGTGGCCGAAAGTCGGTCTCCAGGCCTTCGGACGGGCCGCCGACCTGGACCTTTAGGGCAAAGCCCTCCGGATACATCGCCCGCGCAGTCGGTGCGTAGAGCAGGTGGCAGTGGGCTTCGGCGAGCTTCGCCGCATCGGTTTCGAGCGTGCGGGGATAGGCGTCGAAATCCTCGCCCGGTGCGAATTGTGCCGGATTGACGAAGACGCTGGCGACGACGCGGTCACAGTGGCGAAGCGCAAGCTCGACAAGGGAGATATGCCCGTCATGGAGCGCGCCCATGGTCGGCACGAAACCGACCTTCAGCCCGGCGCGCCGCCAGGCCATGACGGCCTTGCGCAAGTCCGCCGGAGTGTCGACGGCGGTAAGGGGCAAGTGGGGCAGATCGCTCATCCTGCCTCCGCGTCTAGCGCCACGTCTCAAGGGAGGCAAGCGCCGCCGACTCGCGCTAGGAGATCCGGCATGAACTGGCGATTCGCTTTTGCTTTGCTGATCCTGCCGCTCGCCGCCTGCGCGACGACGTCACCCTTTGGTGGATCATCGGCCATGCCGGAATCTGCGACCGAGCCCGTTGCCGAAGCGGTTGAACCGGTCGTCCAGGACGCCGCGGTGGTCATCGACCCCGAGCCACTGCCGGACATGACCGGCGCGCGCAGCCTGTTTCATGCCATCCACATTGCCTCCTACCGGGGTGAGGACACGGCGCGGTCGGGCTGGCAGACACTCTCGGCCATGTTCCCCGAGGCGCTGAACGGGCTGGCGCCGCGTGTCGAGGGCGTCGACATTCCGGGCCAGGGATTTTTCCTGCGGCTGAAGGCCGGCCCGTTCTATTCGGCGAGCGAAGCAGACGCGGCCTGCGCCCCCTTCCGGGCGGCAGGCGTGTGGTGTGTGCCGGTCGATTTTACCGGCGAAACGCTGGCCATGACTGGGGAATGATACCGCGTATGCGGCCCGCGCTTTCTAAGGGCCGCGAAACACTTAATCTTGCTTCCGGTCATGTCAGCCCGGTAGAGCCAGCAGGGTAATGTCCGAAACCGCGACCACGCAGGCGACCTCCAAGATCCGTTTTCCCTCCGGGGGCGGCGGTGCGCGCACCTGCCATGTCATCGTCATCGGCAATGAGAAGGGCGGGGCGGGCAAGTCGACCGTCGCCATGCATCTCGCTGTCGCCCTGATGCGCATGGGCCGGTCCATCGGCGTCATGGACCTGGATATCCGCCAGCAGACTTTCGCGCGCTATCTCGCCAACCGGCGGCGTTGGTGCGAGACACGCGGCGTCGACCTGCCCATGCCGATCGAGGAGTCGCTGGAGCCGAGTGCGGAACGCCACCTCGACGCCATCGAGGCGCAGGAGGCTGAGCGGTTCAAGGCCGCCATGGCCCGGCTGAAGGCCCAATGCGATTTCATCCTGATCGATGCGCCGGGCAGCGATACCTTTTATTCGCGGCTCGCCCACGGCGCGGCGGACACGATCATCACGCCGGTCAATGACAGCTTCGTCGATTTCGACCTTTTGGCCGAGATTGATCCGGACACCTTCCAGGTCGGCCGGCCCAGCCTTTATTCCGAACTTGTCTGGGATTGCCGCAAGCGCAAGGCGGTCAAGGAAAAGAAGTCGATCGACTGGATCGTCATGCGCAACCGGATGTCCATGCTCGACGCGCGCAACAAGCGCCGGGTGGGTGAGGGGCTGAAGGCGCTGTCGGCGCGGATCGGCTTCCGCCTCGCCCCAGGCTTCGGCGAGCGCGTCATCTATCGTGAGCTGTTCCCGCTCGGCATCACGCTGCTCGATCTCACCGAAGACGGGTCGGCGGTCGCGTTCACCATGAGCCATGTCGCCGCGCGGCAGGAGCTGCGCGATCTGCTGATCGTTCTGAAACTCCCCGGCCTCGCCGGTGAGCGGATACCGTTCTGATGTTGCCGCTGGTGCTGCTTGGCCTGGCGGGCCTCGTCGTGGCGATGGCCGTGGTTGGCGCGATGTCGCGGACCAACCCGAAACGGGCGCAGCGCTTGTCGCGCATGCTGCTGGGCGTCGGGGCCTGCTTTGTCGGCGCAGTCATGACATTGCGCGGCCTGGCCGTGCTGGGCACACCGATCATCGGCGTGGGGCTGGTCCTGCTTGGTCTTTCAGCACGGTCGCCGCGGGCGCAAGCCGGGGCGGGTGGTCCGCAAACGCCGCCGCGCCGCAGCGGAACGATGACACGGCGCGAGGCGCTGGAAATCCTGGGGTTGGAAGACGGGGCCGGCGAGGCGGATATCCGCGAGGCCTACAAGTCGCTGATGAAGAAGATGCACCCGGATGCGGGTGGCTCGGATGCACTGGCCCGGCAGATCCAGGAAGCGCGCGACACGCTGTTGCCGAAACGCTAGGGGTCAGGCCCCGGGAGCGACAGCGAAGCAGGCTTCGCCGCGTTCGGCGAGCAGGCGGCAGACGCTGCGAGCGGTTCCTTGCGTGACCCCTTCGAACCGGGCCCGGTAAACAACACGACCACCGCTGTCGACACCCGGCGTCGCCGTCCGCGCGCTGGTCAGGTCCGTCATCAGGTCGCGGATGGTCTCCAGCCGGGCCTGTGCGGCGGCTTGCGCGGAATAGGCCCCGACCTGGACCGCCCAGTCACCGGCGTCGGATTGCTCAACCGCCGCCGTGCGGACCTGCACCGGCTCGGCCGGAGGATCGATATCGCGCAAGGGAATAGCTTCCAGTTCTGCACCGTCAGTGTCCGGCGCGGACCCCGTTACCGGGGTGGCCGGCAGGCTGGCCCCGTCATCGACCGGATTGGCTTCGGCATCATCGGCCATGACCACGCGCAGGGCGGGCAGGGCGGCTGACGAGCCCTGTTCAGTCGGACCACGCAGATTGAGCGCGGCGACCTCCATGGCGATGGCGTCCTGTTCGCGGATCGGGTTGAGGCGCGGCGTCAGTTCAGCGGCGGCGACCAGCATGGTCTCGCGCATGCGCAGCGAGCGGAAGGCCGCATTGACCAATTGTGTGGCATGGGCGTCGCGCGAGGCGGCCGTCGGTCCGCCCATGACGACAGCGACGATGCGGCGGCCATCGCGTCCTGCAGTCACGGCGATATTGAAGCCCGAGGCGCGGATATAGCCCGTCTTCAAACCGTCCACGCCGTCGACACGGCCGACCAGATTGTTGTGCGAGCGGTAGGTCCGCCCGTCCCAGACGAAGCTGCGCTCGTTGAAATAGGAGGCGTATTGCGGAAAGTCGCGGCGCAGGGCGGTCGCCAGCCGGGCAATGTCACGCGCGGTCGTGGTCTGGCGGGAATCGGGAAGGCCGGAGGCGTTGCGGAAGGTCGTATGGGTCAGGCCCAGTTCGCGGGCGCGCTCGGTCATGCGCGTGGCGAAGGCGCGCTCTGTGCCCGCCAGATGCTCGGCCACGACCACGGCGACATCATTGGCGCTGCGGATGACCAAGGCGCGAATCGCCGTGCGCGCGTCGATCGTGTCCCCGACCGGTATGCCGAGGCGCGATGGTTCCTGGTCGGCGGCATGGCGGGAGACCGTCATCTCGTCGGTCAGCGCGACCTCGCCGTCCTCAATTGCCTCGAAGAGGAGGTAGAGCGTCATCATCTTGGTCAGGGATGCCGGATAGCGCTGGGCGTCAGCGCGCCGCGCATGCAGGACCTCGCCGGTGGATTCATCAACCACGAAAGCCGCATAGCGCGGATTATTGGCCTCTGCGGGGGTGACCGCAAAGGACAAGAGGGCGCTTAGCCCGACCATCCACAACACAAAGGCGCGCATGGGGCGGCATTCCAGCGGCGAAGGATTGCCAGCCCGTTAAAAAGGGCTGAACGAATATTTTGCTGCGCTGCACAAATTATCCTTGACGCAAGTGCGAACAATCCCCATACATATGCTGCAACCGCGAAATGCGGCTAACAGGAAAGAACAGGCAAAGCGCCATGAATGACAACAAGACCCGAGCTGTCGATGCTCCGGTGAAAGCCGTCGAAGCCGCCAGCACGGCCACCAAGGAAACGGCGAAAGCCGAAACCAAGGCCGCGAAAGCTGCGGTGGACGCGTCTGCGAAAGTGGCCAAATCGACCGTGAAAACCACCAAGACCGCCACCAAGAAAGCGGTCAAGACCCCGAAGAAAACCGTCCGCAAGGCCACCAAGGCGAAAGCGGCGAAGTCGAACACTCCTCCCCGTAAAGGAACCAAGATCATGACCAATGCCCAAACCAAGAAGGTCCAGGACACCATTCAGACCATGACTTCTGCCGGCAACGAAGCCTTCCGTGAAGGTTTTGAAAAGTCGCTGAAGTCAGTCAACGAAATCAACGCCTTCTCGAAGGACAACATGGACGCCGTGATGGCGTCTGCCACCGCCGCCGGCAAGGGTATCGAAACCCTCAATGCCAACGCGGTCGCCTTCGCCAAGAAGTCGATGGAAGACACCGTGTCCGCCACCAAGGCCATGACCACCGCGAAATCGGTCCAGGACATGATCGAAGTCCAGGCCGACTTCATGAAGTCCTCGATGGACGCCTACCTGGCCGAAATCAACAAGGCCACCGACCTCTATGCCGGTGCCGTGAAATCTTCGCTGAAGCCGCTGAACGATCGCGTCGCGGCGACGGTCGAAATGGTTCAGTCGCAGCGCTAAGCCGCGACAACCAGAGACAAGTCTCCCCACTGGCCCGGCGCGCGAGCGCCGGGCCTTTTCTTTTGTCCGATTGCCTTTTTCGTGCCGCACTGAGACGAAAAACTGCGCTCAACCGGTCGCAGGGGCTTTTCGCGAGCCATCCGATGCATATCTAATGGGGCAGGCCGAGAGCGGATTCGATGAACGATCGCCCCAAAAAGCCCACGGGTCCGGAACGCGAAACCGGCGTCGCGACCCGAACGCGCCCGCAGACCAAGAAGCCGTCCCTCTACAAGGTGCTGCTTCTGAACGATGATTACACGCCGATGGAGTTCGTCGTGGAGGTGCTTGTGCGCATCTTCAACAAGGCTCCGGAAGAAGCGGCCCGGATCATGCTTCACGTTCACCAGAACGGGGTTGGATTGTGCGGCGTGTTCACATTCGAGGTGGCCGAAACCAAGGTCGCCCAGGTGATGGATGCGGCGCGCCGCGCCCAGCACCCGCTGCAATGCACGATGGAAAAGGAATAGTCTGTTGCCCTCATTTTCCGCTTCGCTGGAAGACACGCTTCACCGGGCGCTCGGCTTTGCCAATGAGCGCGGCCACGAATATGCGACGCTGGAGCACCTCCTGCTGGCGCTGGTGGATGACGGTGACGCGAGCGCGGTGATGCGCGCCTGTGAACTCGATCTCGACGAGCTCCGCGCCACGCTGACCGAATATGTCGACAACGAGATGGGCGAGCTCAACGTCGATGATGACGAGGATGCCAAGCCGACGGCCGGCTTCCAGCGCGTGATCCAGCGCGCGGTGATCCATGTCCAGAACGCCGGGCGGGAAGAAGTGACGGGCGCGAATGTGCTTGTGGCCCTGTTCGCCGAACGGGAAAGCCATGCGGCCTATTTCCTCGCCGAGCGGGACATGACCCGCTACGACGCCGTGAACTTCATCTCCCACGGTATTGCCAAGAAGGCCGGTGCCGCCGAACCCCGTCCCGTAAAGGGCGCGATCGAGGACGAAAGCGAGAAGCCGGAAAAGGAAGAGGACGCGCTGTCGAGCTATTGCGTCGACCTCAATGCGAAGGCGAAAGAAGGCGGGGTTGATCCGCTGATCGGGCGCGAGGCCGAGGTCGAGCGCTGCATCCAGGTGCTCTGCCGCCGCCGCAAGAACAACCCGCTCCTGGTGGGCGACCCCGGCGTCGGCAAGACCGCCATCGCCGAAGGCCTGGCCCGCAAGATTGTCGAGGGCGACGTGCCTGAAATCCTGGCCGAAGCAACGATCTATTCGCTCGACATGGGGTCGCTGCTCGCCGGAACGCGCTATCGCGGCGATTTCGAGGAACGTGTCAAACAGGTCGTCAAGGAGCTGGAAGCGCGCGACAACGCCATTCTCTTCATCGACGAAATCCACACGGTGATTGGTGCCGGTGCCACGTCCGGCGGCGCGATGGACGCGTCAAATCTGCTCAAGCCCGCGCTTCAGGCCGGGGCGCTGCGCTGCATGGGGTCGACGACCTACAAGGAGTACCGCCAGCATTTCGAGAAGGACCGCGCGCTGGCCCGCCGCTTCCAGAAGATCGACGTGGTCGAGCCCAGCCAGGCGGACTCGATCAAGATCCTGCAGGGGCTGAAACCCTATTTCGAGGACTTCCACGACGTGAAGTTCACGAGCGACGCCATCAAGACCGCGGTTGAACTGTCGGCGCGCTATATCGGCGACCGCAAACTGCCCGACAAGGCGATTGACGTGATCGACGAGGCCGGGGCGCGCATGCGCCTGCTGCCGCAATCGAAACGCAAGAAGACGATTGGCGTGCGCGAGGTCGAGGATGTGGTTTCGAAAATCGCGCGCATCCCGCCGAAAACCGTGACGAAGGACGATGCCACGGCGCTGAAATCGCTGCCGGTCGACCTGCGCCGCGTCGTGTTCGGCCAGGACGATGCCATCGAGAAACTCTCCGCTGCGATCAAGCTCGCCCGGGCAGGCCTGCGCGAACCGGAAAAGCCCATCGGCTGCTATCTCTTCTCCGGCCCGACAGGCGTCGGCAAGACCGAGGTCGCACGCCAGCTCGCGTCCATCCTCGGCGTCGAGCTGCACCGGTTCGACATGTCCGAATACATGGAGCGCCATACGGTCAGCCGCCTGATCGGCGCGCCTCCGGGCTATGTCGGCTATGATCAGGGCGGGCTTCTGACCGATGCGGTCGATCAGCATCCGCATGCGGTGCTATTGCTCGACGAGATCGAGAAGGCCCACCCGGACCTCTTCAACATCCTGTTGCAGGTCATGGATCACGGCGCGCTGACCGATGCGAACGGCAAGAAGGTCGATTTCCGCAATGTCGTCCTGATCATGACGACGAATGCCGGAGCGTCTGATGCGGCCAAGGAAGCGATCGGCTTCGGGCGCGGCAAGAAGGACGGTGAGGATACTGCCGCCATCGAGCGGCTGTTCACGCCGGAATTCCGCAACCGTCTGGATGCCATCATTCCCTTCAATGGCCTGTCAGCGGCAATCGTCGGGCGCGTGGTCGAGAAATTCGTCCTGCAGCTGGAAGCCCAGCTTGCCGACCGCGGCGTGACGTTCGAGCTGACGGACGCAGCGTCCGAATGGCTCGCCAAGCGCGGCTATGATGACCGTTTCGGGGCGCGGCCGCTGTCGCGGACGATCCAGGAATATGTCAAGAAGCCGCTCGCGGACGAGATTCTCTTCGGGCAGCTGAAGAATGGCGGTCTTGTGAAGATCGATGTCGACGCCGCCGACGAAGACCGGCTCGATTTCGACATCACGCCGGGCGACCGGCTGAAACCGAAAAAGCCGCCCAAGGGCAAGACGAAGAAAACCAAGGAACCGGTGCGCTAGAGGCGTCGCGTCACGACGTGACGAGGCCTTTTGCAGATGCGTCGCCGTCCGCACCGCGCCGGTATTCGCGCGGTGTCTGGTCTGTCGCGTCCCGGAAGGCGCGGTTGAAGGGGCCCAGCGACGCGAACCCGCTTTCCAGCGCGATATCGAGGATTGACCGGTCAGCAAATGCCGGATCGCGCAGCATGGCCTTGGCGTGGTCGACGCGAAACCGGTTCACAAATCGATTGAAGTTCGCTTCGCCCAGCCCGGCGGCAATCGCGCGCGAAACCTTGTAGTCGCGCTCCTGCAAGCGGCGGGCTATGTCGGCGACTTTCAGATCAGCATCGAGATAGGCCCCGGACTCCACGAGCTTGCGGATCCGGCGGCCGAGATCGACATCGTCGGTCGACGGATTGAGCCGCGCCGGGGCGGGCAGGGGGTGCCGCAGCCGGTAGCGCAGGACGATGGTCATCGTGGTCAGTATGGTCAGCGCACAGGCTGCCTGAATGGTCGCCGTCACATCCGGCGAGATCACGTCGAGACGGCCATGATCAAACAGGAAGACGCAGATCCCAACGCCGCAGCCAAAACTGACAAGGAAGAGAATCCGCATTTGCCGCTCGCCGCGGGACAGGCGTGGGCCCCAGCCTTTCAGGCCCTCGCGGAAAGCGAGCGCGAGCGCCACTGAACTGAACAGGGTCTGGACGCCATCGAGCCGGTCGGATGCGCTGGCGATGAAACTCTCGCCCACCCAGCGGTCTGCCCCCGTCGCCAGTGCCATCTGGTCGAAAATTGTCGGTATGAAGATGCCCGCCAGAATGACCGCCGCGAACCAGCCGAACTCGAATGTCCGGCGAAAGAGCGCGCGCGCTGTCAGCCAGAATACCGAGCAGGTCGCGCACGTCATGACTGCGAGCAGGGGATAGGCCGGTCCCAGAGATGCCCCGAAAACCTCGATCAGCATCACCGCGACGAACCCGGCGCAGAATATCGACCACAGGCCGAAGAGGGGCTGCGGCAGGCGTTTGAAAAAATTGGCACCGATCCAGCCTGCCGCCATACCGGCGGATACCAGCTTAACCGTGGCTGCGAGTGCGAGCATGTCCCCCTCCGTTCGCCGCCATCATGCCCCAGCCCTGTGAATTCCTGCAAATGGCCGAAAAATCTTTCGCCGTTTTCCAAATCGGCGAGAGGACAGCCTGGCGATCCGCCATGTCTTGGCGCGATCCGGACTCCCCCCGGAGCGTTGGAACGAGAAGGAATTGCCATGGTGGCCATCGACACGCCGGCCCCGCGAAAGCGGCCAATCACCGCGCACTCACTTTTGAAGGCCAGTGCCATTGCCTGGTTCATACCTGCGGCTATCGGCCAATGGCTGTTCGCGTATTACGTGCTCGCGGCCTACGGTCCGTCGACGGCTACGGGACAGTGGTCGGAATGGGACCAGACCGGCCTGATGCAGGGCTACACGGTGGGGGACCTGATCGGAAATCTGGTCTTCATTTCCCACGTGCTGCTGACTGCCGTGATCACGGTGGGCGGAACCCTGCAATTGGTGCCGCCGCTCCGGAAGCGTTATCCGGCCGTGCACCGTTTCACGGGCCGGACCTTCCTGATCGTTGCGGTCATCCTTGCCGTGGGCGGCATCTGGATGATCTGGGGCCGGGGGAGCCGCCTGACCGATATCGGGGGCTGGGGGACGACACTCAACGCGGTCCTGATCCTGGTTGCCGCTGCCATCGCGGTGACGTTCGCCGTCCGGCGGCAGATTGACCGGCACCGGCGCTGGGCGATGCGGCTCTTCATCTTCGTCAGCGGCGTCTGGTTCACCCGTCTTGGCTACATGGCCTGGGCGATCCTGACCGGCGGGACCGGCATGAGCCGGTCACTGGACGGGCCGTTCGACCTTTTCATCGCCTTCGGCAGCTACCTCGTTCCGTGGGCCGTACTCGAGATCTATCTCGCGGCCAGCGACAGCCGGTCAGACGTGTTCAAACTGTCGACCGCGGGCCTGACACTGGCCGCCACCGCGGTCACGGCGATCGGTGTCTTCGGGGCGTGGAATGTCATGTGGAGTCCGCACATTTAACAGGGCGGGGCGACGAACCGGCCCTCTCGATGTCCGCTAGAGTGCGGCGGCGATCTTCGCGGCCTGGTCCTTCAGGACGTCCATGTCCGCCTGACCGCCGCCGTGGCGGCCGAGAGCCTCGCCCTCCCAGCGCGGGATAATGTGGAAATGGGTGTGAAAGACGGTCTGGCCGGCGGGCGCGCCATTGAACTGGGTCACGACGATACCGTCGGGATTGAACGCCTTGCGGGCCGCAGCCGCAAGGCGTTTGACCCGCACCATCGTCTCTTGCAGTGCGGCATCGTCGAGTTCGAGAAGGTTGCGTGACTTCGCCTTGGGCAGGACCAGGAAATGCCCGCTCGACTGTGGGAAGATATCCATGAAGGAGAGGACGTGATCGTCCTCGTAGACTTTCACGCACGGGGCCTCGCCGCGCAGGATTTTCGCGAAGATATTGGCGTCGTCATATGTGCCGGTGAGGCTCATGGGTTGCTCCGTCTTTGTTCCTGCGGCTCAGCAGGACATCACACCGACATGCCCCTCGCGTCCATACCGCAACAAGCATTTGTCACGCGTGACGATAACCAGACCGTCCTCACGAGCCGTGGAAAGTATGATCCGATCCGCTGGATCCTTGGGCGGGATACCTGGTAACTGCGCTGATCGTATCAGAATTTTCGCTGATGCCTCGATAACGGTTGCGCCCGACAATGCGACAAGGCGGTCAAACCACACTTCCGGCGGCATCGCGATGGAGATGCGGCCCCGTGCCGCGAGGGTCGCGATCTCCCAAGCCGTAAATGCCGAAACGTTCAAATTTCCTGTCTCTGCGGAGCTCTCTATGGCGTCGATCGCTGCATAGTCCATCCGGTCGCCATTCATCAGCCAGATCGCCGCGCATGTATCGAGAAGGAGGCGGTCGGTCACTTCAGACGGCCCGCATCCGCGCTCCAAAGCTCGCCGGCCGGGTCGGTCAGCTTGCCCGACTGTACCTGCACGAGATTGCGCAGCGCGCCGTGCAGAGGCGGGCGATGGGTATTCTTCACCGCTTGGATTCTGCGAAAGACCAGCCTTTCCCTTTCCATGTCGATGTTCTCCGCACGGTACCCGGCTTCGAGCCACGCGCGTTCATGAACATGGCTCGCACCCCGGTTTCCCCACCACGGGCGGTGCGTCCGGGCTGACGGCGGCAATGCCTTGCCGAGAATTTTCTCAATTTCATCAAAGGTCATGGGGACGGCGTCCCGGGATTGATCAGCTAGAAACCGTTCCAATGGTTCGTACTTCATGGCGGGTTCTCTCGTCGCAGGTGATACATAGATAAAATATGTAATCACTACCATAAATCATGTCAATTAACTATCTGGCGTGTCTCCGACGACTCAAGATTTCCGATACGGCATTTCGGTCGCGACTGCAGCGATTTCGGCGCGAACGGCGGCGCGTTCGCGCTCCAGATACTCGGTCAATGCGTCGCGCAATCCCGGATCGGCAATGTAGTGCGCCGAGCGGACCTCGACGGGGCGATAACCGCGCGCGAGCTTGTGCTCGCCCTGCGCGCCCGCTTCCACGCGTGAGAGGCCATGGTCGATCGCGAAATCGATGGCGCGGTGATAGCAAAGCTCAAAATGAAGCAACGGCTTTTCGACGAGGCTGCCCCAATACCGGCCGTAAAGCGCCTCGGAACCGATGAAATTCAGCGCGGCGGCGATAAAGCGCCCGTCCTGTTTCGCCATGACCATGAGGATATTGTCAGCCATTCGCTGGTGGACGAGATCGAAGAATTCGCGATTGAGATAGGGCGAACCCCATTTGCGGGAACCGGTGTCCTGATAACAGGCAAAGAAAACGTCCCAGTGTTCCGGCGCGAGCGCATCGCCGGTCAGTGAAACGACCTCCAGCCCGTCCTGGGCCTGCGCGCGTTCCTTCTTCAGCGCTTTTCGCTTGCGTGAGGAGAGGGCGGCAAGGAAGTCGTCATAGGTCTCATAGCCGTCATTGAACCAGACGAATTGCCGGTCGATGCGGGCCAGGAGGTCCAGCCCGTCGAGGTCGGACGCGTCCCGCTCCCCGGGAAAGTTCACGTGCCAGCCCGAAACGCCCCACTGGCCGGTCAGGCTGATTGCCGCTTCGGCGAGCGCACGGCGGACCCCTGTGTCAGGCGAAAGAAGGCGGCGGCCCGTTGCCGGGGTGAAAGGAACAGCCGATAGAAGCTTGGGATAATACCGCCCGCCGGCGCGCTCATAGGCATCCGCCCAGGCATGGTCGAAGACGTATTCGCCATAGGAATGCGCCTTGGCGTAGAGCGGCAGCGCGCCGCATAGCCTTCCGTTCTCGTCTTCGGCGATGATGTGGCGCGGCGACCAGCCGGTGTCGTCGCTGGCGCAGCCACTGGCTTCCAGCGCCTCGAGAAAATCCCAGCTCAGGAATGGATCGAATGCCTCTCCGGGCGGATTGGCGGCCGCGTCCCAGGCTGCACGGTCAACGCCGCTGAGCGAGGATATGGCGCGGAGCGTGATGTCGGTCATGCGGCTATGGCTTTCACGCCACCTCGAACACACCGTCGATTTCCACCGCTGCGCCAAGGGGCAGGACGGGGCAGGCAACCGCCGAGCGGGCGTGGCGGCCCTTGTCGCCAAACACTTCGACCATCAGGTCCGAACCGCCATTGATGACTTTGGGAATGTCTGTGAAGTCCGGAGCCGCGCAGACGAATCCGCCCAGTTTCACGACGCGGCGCAGGGCCGACAGGTCGCCGCCGCACGCCGCCTTGAGCTGGGCGACGAGATTTATGGCGCACAGGCGCGCGGCAGCCTGCCCCTCTTCGAGGTTCATCGTCTCCCCGAGACGGCCCGCAACGAGGCCGTCCGGTCCGATGGAGATCTGGCCCGAAATGAAGACCTGGTTGCCGCTTTTGACGAAGGGCACGTAATTCGCGACCGGCGCGACCGGTTCGGGCAGCGTGATGCCAAGCGCGGACAGGCGGGCGTCGATATCGGACATGGCGGAGGCTCCATCTGGATCGGTTTGACCCTTGATAGGGGCGGGCCGGGCCGTGCGCAACGCGGCTTGACTTGACGCGCGCGTCATCGGGCAGAAGGAGGCAAGAAGCGCGATTGAAGGACAAGAAACGCCATGACCGGCCACGATGTCCGAACCGAGTCCCTGACGATCCGGGCGCGTGACGGCTATCCGTTGGCCGCGCACGCAGTCGTGCCGGAGCGGCCAAAGGCGGCCGTGCTGATCTCGTCGGGGACGGGTTTCCCGAAGGAATTCTACACCCGGATCGCCGAGCATGGCGCTGCGCGCGGCTTTGCCTGTCTCCTCTACGACTATCGCGGCATTGGCGGTTCGGTTCCGGAAAGCCTGCGCGGCTTCAAGGCGGACATGACGATCTGGGGGCGGCGCGACATGCCCGCCGCCATTGACGCCGCCGGGGCGTTGGCACCGGGCAAGCCGCTTTTCACGGTGGGCCATAGCGTCGGCGGCCATCTGATCGGGTTTGCGCCGAATGCGGACAAGGCGCTGGCCCATGCCTTCGTCAATGTCGGGTCGGGCTATTGGGGCAAGCACGCGGCCCATTACAAGCCGCAAGCGTTATTCTTCTGGCTTGCTTACGGTCCGGCCTGTCTGGCCGCGCTCGGTCATATCCCTGGCGGCGGTTTGTGGGGCGGGACTGCGCTCCCGAAGGGCGTGTTCACGCAGTGGCGGCGCTGGTGTTTCCAGCCCGATTATTTTTGCGGTGAGTTGCCCGACTTGCGGCCGAACTGGTTTGATGATGTCACCGCGCCGATCCGGTCCTGGGGGATGACGGACGACCCGATTGCCAACCGCGCCTCGACGCCGGATCTGTTGCGCCTCTATTCGCGCGCGCCGGTCGAGGAGATCTGGCTGGACCCGGCCGAGCTCGGCCAAACGGTCATTGGCCACCAGGGCCTGTTCACGCGCAAGGGCGAGGCGTTCTGGCCCAAACCCTTCGACTGGTTCGAAGAGGTCATGGATCGCGGCGAAGCGACCGGCCCTTGATGACGGCCTTGCCGCCGAATTTCTCCCGTGCCCGGTCCATCGCCCGTTCGGCGGCAGCGCGCTTGAGCGCATTCGGATCGAGCAAGTCCCCGGCATCCGGAGCGGCATCCTCCAGTCCCGATAGGCCGATACCGATCAGCCGGTAGGCCGTACCGTTCGCCTCGGGCGCGAGAAGCTCACACCCGACCCGGTATAGCGTGTCGGCCAGCTGGGTTGGCGCGCGAAGTGTTCTCCGGCGGGTAATCGACTTGAACTTCGCCGTTTTCAGTTTGAGCGTCACGACAGTGCCGGAGACGGCTTTGACTTTGGCCTGGGCGGCGGTCTTTTCGCACAGCGACCAGAGCCGTGATTCCAGCCCGGCCCGGTCGGCAATGTCGCGATTGAACGTGGTTTCGCTGGAAATGCTCTTTCGCTCGCGGTCAGGGGAGACCCGGCGGTGATCCTCGCCGCGCGCCAGCCGGGACAGGCGCAATCCGGCTTCGCCATACCGCTGGGCCATCGCCTTGTCGCCGTGGCGCAGGACATCGGCGAGCTTGCGGATTCCATCGCGCTGCAGGCGGGCAGCGAAAGCGGGACCGACGCCAAAGACCGAACCGACCGGGCGGTCTTTCAGGAAATCACCCGCCTCGGCCTCACCGATCAGGGCAAACCCGTCCGGCTTGTCGAGGTCGGAAGCGGTTTTGGCAAGGAACTTGTTGTAGGAAAGCCCGACCGACACAGTCAGTCCGGTCTCGGTGAAGATGTGCCGCTGCAGCTCCAAGAGGGTCAGGGCGGGGGGGTGCCCATGCAGGCGCTGCGTACCGGTGAGGTCCAGGAAAGCCTCGTCGATGGAGAGCGGCTCGACCAGTGGTGTGGCCGCTTCCATCATTTCCCGGATGCGCCGGCCTTCGGCGGCATAGACGCTGCCGCGTGGCTGCAGGACGACGGCGTCGGGACAGCGCTTCAAGGCTTGGAACATCGGCATGGCGGACCGCACGCCATAGAGCCGCGCGACATAGCAGGCGGTCGCGACCACGCCGCGTTGCCGCCCGCCGATAATGACCGGCTTGTCGGCGAGGGACGGATCATCGCGCTTTTCGATCGCTGCGTAGAAGGCATCGCAATCGATATGGGCAATGGACAGCGCGTTGATTTCGGCGTGGCGCAACAGGCGCTTGCTGCCGCAAGCGGGGCAGGTGGACCGTGTCTCCGGTGGCAGTGGCGTCAGGCAAGTCCGGCAATAGCCCGGATCGGTGCTCATTCCTTCGCACTCCACAGCATCGCCGCACCGCGCACGCCGGATGCGTCGCCATGTTTGTGCCTGAGGACACGCGTGTTGAGCACGTCTGAGAAGACCTGATCGCGCAGGGCCGTCTCGACCGCTTCAGGCAGTCCGGCCGTATTCGATACCCCGCCACCGAGGATGATCGCGTCCGGGTCGAGAATGTTCACGACGGTCGACAGGGCGCGCGCCAGACGGCCGGCATAGATTTCGACTTCGGCGGGGCCTGCCAGAATGGCCGCACTGTCAGTCTGACGTCCTGTACGGCTTTCATGCTCGGCCGCAATCCCCGGGCCGGAGAGCCAGGCCTCGACACAGGAGACCTGGCCGCACCAGCAGTCCGGGCCGGGATACTCCTCTTCTGTCAGGCGGGGCAGGGCGGTGTGGCCCCATTCCCCGGCGATGTTCTGGGCACCGGAATGGAGCTGGCCGTCGATGACGATTCCACCGCCCACCCCTGTCCCGAGGATGACGCCGAAGACGGTGCGACACCCGGCTCCGGCCCCGTCGGTGGCTTCGGCCATGGCGAAACAGTCCGCGTCATTGGCGAATCGCGTGGGCCGACCCAGTGCCGCAGACAGGTCCGACCGGAAGTCACGGCCATTGAGCCAGGTCGAGTTGGCCCCGCGAATCAGTCCCGTTGCGGGGCTCGCCGATCCGGGATGACCGACGCCGACCCGCCCAATGGGTCCGTCTTGGCGTTCGAAATCTGTTACGAGCCCTGCAACGGCGCGAATCGCAGCGTCATAGCCAGAAGGCGTTGAAATCCGTTTGCAGGCAAGGGTTTGGCCCGCGTCGTCGAGCGCGATGGCCTCGATTTTCGTGCCGCCCAGATCAATGCCCGCCCTGACCATGGTTTTGCCCGGAATGCCTTTATGATTAAGGATGTTGTTCTTATCTTGTTCCGGAAGGGGAAGGAAGTCGCGCCCTGACTCACCGTTGATTAAGGAAGATCGGGTTTACTGTCTGCGGGGTGTCAAAGCGTGTGCGAAACGCGCACAACAAGCACGGGGAACGCGACGGCGTCATGCTTCAGGTCATGTCGAAGAAAGTTCTCATCGTTGAGGATAACGAGCTGAACATGAAGCTGTTTCATGATCTTCTCGAAGCTCATGGATACGACACGCTTGGCACCAAGGACGGGCTGAAGGCGCTGGAACTGGCGCGGGAGCACCGTCCCGATCTCATCCTCATGGACATTCAGCTCCCCGAAGTGTCGGGTCTGGAAGTCACCAAGTGGATCAAGGACGATGACGAGCTGTCCGGCATTCCGGTCGTCGCCGTCACCGCCTTTGCCATGAAGGGTGATGAAGAGCGCATTCGCGAGGGCGGATGCGAGGCCTATCTCTCCAAGCCGATCACGGTCACGACCTTTATCGAGACCGTGCAGCGGTTTCTGGCCTAGGGGACAGGACGATGAGCGCCCGCATCCTTGTTGTTGATGACCAGGAGCCGAATGTCCGGCTGCTCGAGGCGCGCCTGAAGGCTGAGTATTTCGAGGTGGTCACGGCCACGAACGGCTCCGATGCGCTGGTCGCTGCGAAATCCCAGCAACCCGATATCGTCCTGCTCGACATCATGATGCCCGGCATGGACGGGTTCGAGGTTTGCCGCCGGCTGAAGGCCGATACCGCGACACGCCATATCCCGGTGGTCATGGTGACCGCGCTCGATCAGCGCGAAGATCGTGTCTCGGGTCTGGAATGCGGAGCCGATGACTTCCTGACCAAGCCGGTCGACGATCTGACCCTGTTTGCGCGAGTCCGCTCGCTGCTGCGCCTGAAAGTCGTCCTTGATGAATTGCGGACCCGCGACAGCGCGACGCCGGATGCCGGCGATCTCGTCGACGCTGATCCCAAGGCCAAGCCCTGGGCGCTGATTGTTGCCGGTGACGAACGCGCCGGGGCTCATCTGCAATCGAAACTGCCTGCCTGCACACAGTCAAAGGTCGTCACCGACCCGGCCCTGGCGGCCCGAGTGGCGGTCAGCGGCGTTGATATTCTGCTCATCGACCTGACCAGCCCGAAATTCGATGGCCTGCGTCTGTGCGCCCGCGTGCGCTCGGAAGCGGCGACCCGCCATGTGCCGATCATTGCCGTGGTCAGCCCCGACGAGGTGGAGCGCAGCGTGCGCGCGCTGGATCTCGGGGTTAGCGACATCATTCACCGGCCGGTCGATGCGCAGGAGCTGAACGCCCGTATCCGGACGCAGTTGCGCCGGAAGACCTATGCCGACCGCTTGCGGGCCCGGCTCGACGAGAGCCTGGAAATGGCGATCACCGATCCGCTGACGGGGCTGCATAACCGGCGCTATATCGCGTCACGGCTCAACCAGGCAGTCGACGCGGCGGCCAATGGCGGGGCGACCGTGTCCGTGCTCATCGCGGACCTCGACCATTTCAAGCGGATCAACGACACGTTCGGCCACGAGGGCGGCGACGCCATCCTGAAACAGTTCTCCGACCGGCTGCGCGGCGGATTGCGCGCGCTGGATCTCGCTGCCCGCTATGGCGGCGAGGAATTCGTCATCGTGATGCCCGAAACCGGTCTGGAAGAGGCGCGCGCCGGGGCGGAACGTCTGCGCGCGGCGACCGCAAATAACCCGTTCAGCCTGCCGCGTGGCGAGGCCGCGAAGGAAGTCACCGTGTCGATCGGTGTCGCCGAATTCGCTCAGGGCGATTCTCCGGACACGCTACTGCGCCGCGCCGACAAGGCGCTCTACCGGGCCAAGGCGGAAGGGCGCAATCGCGTGATCGCGGGCGACGCCCAAACGAAAGCGGCCTGACGTTTCCGCCAGGCCGCATGAATTCCTGATATCCCGAAAACTCCGGGAGAGGCGCGATCCTACTTGATCTTGCCTTCCTTGAATTCGACGTGCTTTTTCGCAACCGGGTCGTACTTCTTCAGCACGAGCTTCTCGGTCATGGTGCGGGCGTTCTTCTTCGTCACGTAGAAATAGCCCGTATCAGCCGTCGAATTAAGGCGGATCTTGATGGTTGTCGGCTTCGCCATGACGAAATCCCTGAAAATGGTCCATGCGGAAAGGGCGGACACCGCCCGCCACGAAGGCGCGGAACATACGCGCGGGCGCGTCCTTGTCAACTGTCCTGCGCGCCCGTGCTGCGGCGCTTGCCGGCGGGCAGGGCGGCGAACAATAGAAAGGCCGCCGCCAGCACGGTCAGCATGATCAGAACGCCTTCCGGGTCGCGGGCATCCATGGCCCAGCCGCCCGCTGGCGGGGCGACAAGTGAGCCCAGGCCATAGGTGAAGATGAAGGCGGCGTTGGCGGCCGCAATCCCGCCGCCGGTAAAGCGTTCGCCGATCAGCGACAAGCCAATCGTGTAGAGCCCCATCGTCACGCCGACATAGACAAACATGATCGCGTAGATAGGCAGCGTTTCACTGCCTGCCAGCCAGACCGCGCCCGGTCCGGCGAGACAGATCAGCCCGATGGCCCGGATGGCGTTGGCGCGTCCGAACCGGTCGGCCAGCCAGCCCAGGGGAATTTGTAACACGATGCCGCCCACAGCACCGGCGGCCATCATGAAGCCGATAGCATGCGGCTCCAGCCCGATTCGCGCGCCATAGACCGGCATCAGCGAGAAGAAGACCGTCTCGGTTGCGCCAAAGAGGAGCGCCGCCGCAATGGCGAGCCGGGCGGTTCCGGCCGCGCGCAGCATGGAGACAAGGCCGGCGTCGTCTGTTCCCGGGGCTTCCACGTCGGGACCGCGCAACAGCGCAATGGGGAGCATGCCCGCGAGGAACAATGCGGCCCCGGCCAGCCACGGTGCCCAGCCTTCATGGCCGAGGCCCGCGAACAGCAGGCCGCCAGCCCCGAACCCGCTCGCCAGCGCTGTGGCATACATGCCGAGAATTGTCGCGCGCCGCGCCGGATCGGCGATCTGGTTGATCCAGGTCTCCGAGGCGACAAAGACAATGCTGACCGCGATGCCCATTGCAAAGCGGGCGACGAACCAGAAGGCGACGTCCGGGAAGAACGGAAAGAGCGGCAGGCTGAGTGCCGCGAAGGTGAGGCTCGCCAGGATCAGCGCTCGGCCCTTCACGATCTGCAACAGGCGGGGCACGAAGGGCGCGGCGGCTATCGTGGACAATGCGGCCACTGCGCCGTTGAGGCCCACGATCAGACCCGAACCGGTCATGGTTTCCAGGTTGAGCGCCAACACCGGCATCAGCAGCGTGAAGCCGCACCCCGACAATGTCGCGCAGATGATCGCCGCGGCCATGGAGCGCGGGCGGGCGAGATCAGGAGAGAGGAGGGCGCGGGCGATCATCCCCGCCCTATAGCGGGCCTTTCCGCCCGTGTCCCGTCACTAGAGCGTGTCGAGCCGGACTTTGCGGGCGAGTTCGCGGATATGGCGCGGGCGCGCCTCAGGGTCAGCGATATGGCGCTCGAGCTCGCCGAGCACGAAATGGGTCACCTTGGGCAGTTCCAGTTTCCGTGCCGCCTGAAGGTCGACCCAGCGCACATCCTCGAGCTCTTCGCGGCTGCAGGCGCCGGTCTCACACATGACTGATGAGATATCAGCGCGGAAGAACCACGCATCGAACCGGCGCACTCGTCCGGGCGGCGTGATCGCCCGCGCGATCAACGTCAGGCCCGAGAGGTCCGGCTTGGCTCCCGCCTCGCGAAAGGGCTCCCAGGCGGCGTGGCGCGAGCGCATCTGTCCGCGCCGGGCGATCAGGTGTCCCGTCTCCTCGGCGGTTTCACGGATGGCGGCGACCGCGATGGCGCGGGCACGCCGTTCAGACAGGACCGTCTCCATCGCCTCGCGCGAGCGGTCGTCGAGATCTCCGGAATAGGCCGCAAAATGGTCGGCGCGGTCGACGCGGCCGCCCGGAAAGACATAGCGCTGCGGCATGAAGGCATGGGCCGAGGAACGACGGCCCATCAGCACTTCCATCTCCTCGCCCGCGCCGCGCGTCAGCAAGAGTGATCCGGCGAATTTCGGCCGCAGCGTCACCGCCTGCGGCCCGTCTTGCGCTTGCCCTTGTGGCGCGGGCCGCGCTTGCCCGGCTTGCCGGGGCGGCGGCCTGAGGGACGCTTGCCATTCCGGCCTTCCGGCTCGGTCAACATGTCGAGCAACAACCCGCCGGTGATCGGCGCGGCCTCGTCGATACGCACCCGGACCGGCATGCCAAGACGATAGATCGCTCCGGTCCGCTGGCCGACGAGGGCGTGCGCTTTCTCGTCGTGATTGAACCGGTCGTCGCCAAGGCGGCTGATCGGGACCAGCCCGTCCGCGCCGGTCTCGTCGAGTTTTACGAAGGCTCCGAAGCGCGTGACACCCGTAATCCGTCCGGCGAATTCGCCGCCGACATGTTCGGCGAGATAGAGCGCGATGAAGCGGTCCGTCGCGTCGCGCTCGGCAGCCATGGCCCGGCGCTCGGCGGTCGAGATGTCACCGGCGATGGCGTCGAGCTGGCTGGCCTCGGTTTCGGTCTGGCCGTCATCGCCCAGCTTCAGCGCGCGGATGAGGGCACGGTGTACGGTCAGGTCCGCGTAGCGCCGGATCGGTGAGGTGAAGTGGGCATAGCGGCGCAGGTTGAGGCCGTAGTGACCCGGGTTCTCGATCGAATAGACGGCCTGGGACTGGGTGCGCAGGACAACCTCGTTGACCGTGAGATAGTGCGGGCCGCCCTTGGCCTGTTCCAGCAGGCGGTTGAAGCGGTCCGGACGCGGCGGTTCGCCCTTCGCCCATTTCATGCCAATGGTCGGCAGGAAGTCGGCCAAGGCGTCGATCTTTTCAACGCTTGGCGGTTCGTGGGCGCGATAGATCAGCGGGACGCGCTTCTGTTCGAGCGTTTCCGCGGCGGCGACATTCGCCTGGATCATGCACTCTTCAATCAGCTTGTGGGCATCGAAGCGGGAGCGTTCCTCGACACCCAGCACGCGGCCATCCTCGCCGACTTTCACCTTGCGTTCGGGTGCATCAATCTCCAGCGGGGCGCGGCGTTCCCGGGCGGCACGCAGTGCGGCGTAAGCGCCCCAGAGCGGCTTCAGAACGGGCTCGAGCAGCGGACCGGTCACGTCGTCCGGGCTGCCGCCGATGGCGGACTGGGCTTGCGTGTAGGAGAGCTTGGCCACCGAGCGCATCCAGCCCCGGATAAAACGGTGGCTGCGTTTCTCGCCCGATTTGTCGAAAATCATCCGTACGGCCATGCAGGGCCGTTCCTCGCCCTCTCGCAGCGAACAGAGATCGTTCGACAGTTTCTCCGGCAACATCGGCACGACACGATCCGGCAGATAGACCGAATTGGCCCGTTTGAGCGCCCCCCGGTCGAGCGGCGAGTCCGCGGTGACATAGGCCGCGACGTCAGCGATGGCGACGAGCACGATCCATCCACCCGCATTGGCCTTGTCGTCATGGGGTGCGGCCCAGACCGCGTCGTCATGGTCGCGCGCGTCGTCCGGGTCGATGGTGATCAGGGGAATATCGCGCAGATCCTCGCGATTGCCCTGGCGAACCGGTTTGATCTTCTCGGCCTGCGCCGCCTCGGCCTCGGAAAATCCGGTGGGTATGCCGTGGGCGTGCAGGGCGATGACCGATCCGGCTCCGGCGGCGCTGGCATCGCCGATCACTTCGACGATTTGCGCGGTCTTCAGCCCGTGGTGGCGCTCCTTGGCAATTCGGCAGAGCACAAGATCGCCGTCGCGTGCCTTCTCGGCGTCGCCGCGCACCGGGACGAGCTCATGGCGTGATTTGCGGTCGACCGGAACCAGCCGGGGCTGACCCTTGCCCTTTCTGAGGACACACAGAATGGCGTGCGCACTCTGGCCGAGACGGCGGATCAGGCGGGCCTCGTATCCGCCTTCGCCATCGGGTTCGAGGCGGACCAGCGCGCGGTCGCCGACCCCCAGGGCCGGTCCGCCGCGCCCGCCCGCGCCTTCGCCGGGAGCCATACGGATGCGCGGGGCGTCGCCGCGCGGCTTATGCGGACGGGCCAGAAGCTCGCCATCGGTGTCGCGGTCATGGATTTCCACGACGGTGACACCCGGTAGTGTCTCGGCAATAGCCCAGCCATGGCGGCCTTCGCGGTGGATCGCCTTTTCGGCTTCCAGAGCGCGCAGGGCCGATTTCAGCCCCGCCTTCTGGGCGCTGTTCAGTTTGAGTTCGCGGGCGATTTCACGCTTGCCGAAGCGACCCGCGCCCCGGCGGATCGTTTCGAGAAGGGTCTCACGGGTAAATCCGTCTTCGGCGTCGTCAAAGCTGGCGGTCAAACTGTCCTCTCAAGGGGCCGCCGCTAGTCCTTGGCCTTGGCAGCTTTGGCCGTTTTCTTCTGGGCCGGTGCCTTCTTCTTCGGCGCAGCTTTCTTCTTCGCTGCGGGCTTCTTCTTGCCGCCCTTGGCCTGTTTGGCGGCGACAAGCTCCATCGCCTGTTCCAACGTAACCGATTCCGGCTCGGTTCCCTTGGGCAAAGTGGCGTTGACCGACTTGTATTTCACGTAAGGCCCATAGCGGCCATTCATGACCTTCACCGGCGAACCGTCATGCTCACCGAGATCTTTCAGCGCCGTCGGGCCGTTGCCGCGCGGATTGTTCTTCTTGTCCTCAAGAACGGACACAGCCCGATTGAGGCCGATTTCGAAGACTTCGTCGATGCTTGGCAGGTTCGCATACAGCTTGCCATGCCGCACGAAGGGACCGTAGCGCCCCAGGCCCGCCTCGATGATTTCACCGTCTTCGGGATGCGGTCCGACAGGGCGGGGCAGGGTGAGCAGTTTGAGCGCTTTTTCCAGCGTCATGTCCGCCTTCGACCAGCCCTTGGGCAAGGAGGAGCGTTTTGGTTTGTCCTCGCCCGCAACGGCCATTTCTACATAGGTGCCGAAGCGCCCGTCCTTCAGGTAGACGGTTTCGCCGCTCTCCGGATCGGTGCCGAGATCTCCGTCGCCCGCGGCTTCGGCGTCCTCGTCGGTCGCGCCCAACTGGCGGGTGAATTTGCAGTCCGGGTAGTTCGAGCAGCCCAGGAAGGCCCCATACTTGCCCAGCCGCAGGCTGAGGCGGCCTTCATTGCAGGAGGGGCAGAGGCGCGGGTCTGAGCCGTCTTCCTTTTCCGGGAAGATATGCGGCGCGAGCGCCTCGTTCAGCGCATCCAGCACAGCGCCGATACGCAGCTCGCCAATGCCCTCGACTGCGGACGAGAATTCGGTCCAGAAATCGCGCAGAAGCTGTTTCCAGTCGAGCTTGCCGGCAGAGACCCGGTCGAGCTGGTCTTCCAGGTCGGCGGTAAAGTCGTACTCGACATATTTGGAGAAGAAATTCTCCAGGAAGGCGATGACAACCCGGCCCTTGTCCTCGGGGACAAAGCGGTTCTTCTCCATGCGCACATAGTCGCGGTCGCGCAGCACGGTCAGCGTCGAGGCATAGGTCGAGGGGCGGCCAATGCCGAGCTCTTCCATCCGCTTGACCAGCGAGGCTTCGGAGAAGCGCGGCGGCGGCTGGGTGAAATGCTGGTCGGCATGGGTCTTCTTCGCCTCGGCACCAGCGCCTTGCGTGACTTTCGGCAGGCGGTTTTCGCCTTCGTCCTCGGTGTCGTCCGTGCCTTCCTGGTAAAGCGTCAGGAAACCGTCGAACAACAGGACCGAACCGGTCGCGCGCAGCGCGAGATCGCCGCTGGCGTCAGACAGATCAATCGTGGTCCGTTCAAACCGCGCGCTTTCCATCTGGCTGGCCACGGCGCGTTTCCAGATCAGCTCGTAGAGCCGGGCCTGGTCTTCATCGAGGCGAAGGTCCTTCGGCGCGCGGGCGAAATCGGTCGGGCGGATCGCTTCGTGCGCTTCCTGGGCGTTGCGTTGCTTCGACTTGTAGATTCGCGGCGAGGCGGGCTTGTAGAGGGAGCCGAAATCGCGCCCGATCACGTCGCGGACCTGGCTGATGGCCTCCGGGGCCATGTCGACACCGTCGGTCCGCATATAGGTAATGAGACCCACCGTCTCGCCGCCGATATTCACACCCTCATAGAGCTTCTGGGCGGTCCGCATCGTGCGCTGGGCATTGAAACCGAGCTTGCGGGCGGCTTCCTGTTGCAGGGTCGAGGTCGTGAAGGGAGCGTAGGGGTGGCGTTTGGCAGGCTTGGCCTCGACGGCGCTGATCGACAGGCTGGCGGCCTTGATCGCGTCGGCTGCGGCGGTCGCCGTGTCGCGGTCACCGATGGAGAGCTTCTCGACCTTCTCGCCCCGGAAGCGGGTGAGGCGGGCGCGAAAGGGGTCCGAACCGCCCGAGACGATGTCGGCATCAACCGACCAGTATTCCTGCGGGCGGAATTTCTCGATCTCGAGCTCGCGCTCGCAGATCAAGCGCAGGGCGACCGACTGGACCCGGCCGGCCGAACGGGCACCGGGCAGTTTGCGCCAGAGAACGGGAGAGAGCGTGAATCCAACGAGATAGTCGAGGGCCCGGCGGGCGAGATAGGCATCGACCAGTTCCATGTCGATGGCGCGCGGATGGCGCATGGCCTCATCGACGGCCTGCTTTGTGATGGCGTTGAAGGCGACGCGTTCCACCCGCACGTCCTTCAGGACGCGGCGCTTGGTCAGCGCTTCGAGCAAATGCCAGGAAATCGCCTCACCCTCGCGATCCGGGTCAGTCGCTAGAATCAGCCGGTCGGCCCCTTTAACAGCGTCAGCAATCGCCTTGACCCGCTTGGCCGAGGCGGCATCGACTTCCCAGTCCATGGCAAAGTCGTCGTCGGGACGGACCGAACCGTCCTTGGGCGGCAAGTCGCGGACGTGGCCGAAACTCGCCAGCACCTCGAAATCGCCCCCGAGATACTTGTTGATGGTCTTGGCTTTGGCAGGCGACTCGACAACGACGACGTTCATGGAAGGTCCGGATTCGTGGGGATGACTGGCATTCGAATTTGGCGCGGGAACGTGGGGGAGGCCCTCGACTCTGTCAACTCGCGCCTGCCTTGCAATTTGAAAAAGCCCTGCGTACAAATACCCCTATAGGTTGATTGGCTTCGGGGGGATTCGCAGGTGCGGGAAATGGATCACGGGGCGGGCTTCGCCGCCATGCGCGGCAATGGCGGCAAGGACACGGCGGACTTTGTCGCCGATCTTCTTGAGAACCTCTCCACCCTGTCCCGCGAGGCCGGTCTGTACCGGTCCAGCGTCCTTATTGCTGCGGCGATATCCGTCGTACAGCTGGAAGCCCGGCACCGCGAAAGTCAGGACGGGTCGGGATAGGCCGCGCGGACCTGCCCGCCCGGCGCAACTTCGGCCCGGCCCGCCAGTTCTAGTTCCAGTAAAGCCGCCATGACCAAGCCGGCCGGCGCGCCGGTTTGCCGGGACAACTCGTCCGCCGAGACCGGTGACGGCGACAGGAGGTCGGCGATGCGCTCGCGGATGTTGTCGATATCGTCGTCTGCAATTCCGGCGAGGTCCGGATCCGGGCTGTAAGGCGGGGGAGACGGCTCGGCGGCGTCCCGGCGGAGACCACCCAGGATGTCGAGAACATCGTCGACACCTTCGACCAGCGCCGCGCCGTCGCGGATGAGCCGGTTGGAGCCCTTGGCGCGCGGATCGAGCGGTGAGCCGGGAACCGCCATCACCTCGCGTCCCTGTTCGGCGGCCAGCCGCGCGGTGATCAGCGAGCCGGACCGCATCGCCGCTTCAACCACCACGGTGCCGAGTGACAGACCCGAGATCAGCCGGTTGCGGCGCGGGAAATCGCGCGCGGTCGGTGACATGCCGAGGCGCGACTCGCTGACAATCAGGCCGCGCCGGGCGATCTCGCGATGCAACTCGGCATGTTCAGGCGGATAGATATGATCAATGCCGCCAGCGAGCACGGCGATCGTCCCGCCATTCAGTGAACCGTTATGGGCCGCGCCATCGATCCCGCGCGCCAGACCGGAGACGACGATCACCCCGGCGTCGGCGAGGCCCTGCGCCAGTTCCCGCGCAAAGCGCACGCCGACGGCCGAGGCATTGCGGGCACCGACAATGGCGCAGCTCGTCCGTTCGTTCGGATTGAGGGGGCCCATCACCGAAATGACGGGCGGGGGCGGGTCGATCTCGGCAAGGCGCGCCGGATAGTCCGGCTCGCAGGCCATCAGGATTTTCCCGCCGATCTCTTCAGTGGCCTCGAGTTCGGCTTCGGCCTCCTCGCGGGACGGTGAGGTCAGAGGAGTCGAACGACCGCCTCGCCGCGCGAGATCAGGCAGGGCGTCGAGGGCTTCAGAGGCAGTACCGAAACGCGCGATCAGTTTGGCAAACGTGACCGGCCCGACTTGCGGCGTGCGGGCGAGGCGCAGCCAGGCGGTCCGTTCGGACGGGCTGAGCGCCTCGCGGTTCAAGCCGGCTTTCTGCCGATGCGCGGCTCTTCGCCAGCGAGGATGCGCGCGATATTGGCGCGGTGCCGCCAATAGATGAGGACAGCCAGGAAGAGGGACAGCAGGGCAACGCCCGGCTTGTCGAACGCATAGGCGATGACGGGGGCCGCTGCGGCCGCGACGAGCGCGCTCAGGGACGACATGCGCATCAGGAGCGCCATGCCGATCCAGACGAGGGCCGCGAGCACACCGACCGGCCAGGCGACGGCGAGGATCGTTCCGAAGAAGGTGGCGACGCCCTTGCCGCCCTTGAAATTCAACCAGACGGGGAAGCAATGGCCGAGGAAGGCCGCACCGCCTGCAACAAGCCCTGCCTCGTAGCCGAGCAGCCACCAGAATATCAGCGCCGCAATCCCGGCCTTGGCGGCATCGAGAACGAGCGTGGCAGCGGCCAGATCCTTGCGGCCGGTGCGCAGGACATTCGTGGCACCAATATTCTTCGAGCCGATCTCGCGAATGTCGCCGAGGCCCGCCATGCGGGTCAGCACCAGGCCGAAGGGAATCGAGCCGAGCAGGTAGCCGCCAAAGGCGGCCATGGCGAAGGCGATGGCACTCCACATCGTCATGTCAATACTCGACCTCTAATTGTCTTGCGCAAACACCATCGCGCCTTTGACGAAAAGCTGCAAGACCCGGCCCTGGAATCGCCGCCCCTCAAAGACCGAGTTGCGCCGGACCGAACGTCCGTCCTGCGCATGCGCGACCCAGGGCGCATCGCCGTCGATGAGGGCAAGGTCGGCCGGTGCGCCGACCGCAAGCCGTCCTTGCGGCAGACCGAGCAGGTCGGCGGGGCCGGAGGTCACGGCGCGCAGTGTGTCGATCAGCTCGAGCTGACCATCATGGACGAGACCCAGCAGGGCGCCGAGCAGGGTTTCAACGCCTGTTGAACCCGGCACTGCATCGCCGAAGGGGCGGGCCTTGGCGTCGGCGGGCAGGGGCCGGTGGTCGCTGACAACGGCATCGACAAGCCCGGAGCGGATTGCCTCGACCATGGCCTGCCGGTCGCTTTCAGCGCGTAGCGGCGGGGTCAGGCGTTTGGTGCCGGAAAGGTCAGCAGCGTCGACGTCGTTGAGGGACAGATGAGCGATGGACGCCATCGCGCCAATCTCCAACCCTTTGCGCCGGGCACGGGAGAGGGCTTCGCACCCTTCCTCGGTGGAGAGCCGGTCAATGATGACGCGTCCGCCGGTCATTTCGGCGAGCGCCGCGAACCGGTCGATGGCCATGCGTTCGGCGATGGCTGGTTCAGCGGCAAGACCGAGGCGCGCCGCCCATTCGCTTTCGCTGGCCGCCGCGTCCGCGCCCAGTGTTGCGTCGCACGGGCGCAGCGCCACCCAGGTCTCAAAACCGCTGGCATAGGCGAGGAGGCTGCGCAGCGCGCCGGCGTCGGCGATTGCGCCGTCGCCCTGCGAGACATAGAGCGCGCCGGCATCGCCCATCAGGCCGATCTCGCTCATCGCCTCGCCGGCAAGGTTGCGCGTGGCTCCCCCAGCGGCGTGGAGGCGCAGGCGCTGCGGCCGGAAGTCGTGACGCAGGGCGCGAAGGCCTTCGGGCGTATCGAGCGGCAAGCTTGCATTCGGCGCGACGACCAGCGTGCCGATCCCGCCCGCTGCGGCCGCAGCGCAGAGCGTATCGAGCGTCTCCCCGCCGGGGGTAAAGGCCGGTTCTATCGCCGCACGCAGGTCGATGAGTGCTGGCGCGAGGATCGCGCCTTTCGCGTCGATCAGCTCGCCGTCGAAACCGTCATCGGTGAGGTGTGAGCCGCGCACGGCGGGACCGATGTCAACGATGCGGCCATTCTCGACCAGGAGGCCGCCGGCTTCGTCGCGTCCGCTCGCCGGATCAACGAGGCGGGCATTCAGGATGGCGAAAGCCCGGCTCATTGGCGGCGCTCCTCGTTCTTGCGGGCCAGCGTGCCGATGGCTTCCAGCACCGCCATGCGCATGGCGACACCGGCTTCGACCTGATCAAGGACGAGACTGCGCTCTTCGTCATCGGCGAGCGCGCCGTCGATCTCCACGCCACGATTCATCGGTCCGGGGTGCAGGACCAGCGCGCCGGGCGAGGCGGCTTCGAGCCGCCGGGCTGTTAGGCCGTAGAAATGGAAATACTCGCGCAGGGAGGGGATATAGCCCGCCATCATCCGCTCCTGTTGCAGGCGCAGCGCCATGACCGCATCGCATCCGTCGAGCGCGTCGTCGAGATCGTGGAAGACTTCGGCACCCCAGCGGTCGGCATCAAGCGGGAGCAGGGTGGGCGGGGCGCAGAGCCGCACTTCGGCCCCGAGCAGGTTGAGGAGCTGGACGCCAGACCGCGCGACACGTGAGTGGAGCACATCGCCAACGATCAACACCCGCCGTCCGCCCAGGGGCCCGAGACGCTGGGTCAGCGTGAAGGCGTCCAGAAGCGCCTGCGTCGGGTGTTCATTCATGCCGTCCCCGGCATTGACCACGGCAATACCAGTGGCATCAGAGACGAAAGCCGCCGCGCCGCAGGCCTTGTGGCGTACGACCAGTAGGTCGGGGTTCATCGCCGCCAGTGTCTTCACCGTATCCAGCAGGGTCTCGCCCTTGCTGGTCGAGGAGGAGGCCGCGGAGAAATTCACCACGTCCGCGCCAAGGCGTTTTCCGGCGATCTCGAACGAGGCCTGCGTCCGTGTGGACGGCTCGAAGAAGAGGTTGATCTGCGTCAGGCCGCGCAGTGCGTCGGCCTTTTTCGCCGGTGTGCGGCAAACCTCCAGCCAGTGCTCGGCCCGGTCGAACAGAATGTCGACATCCAGAGGGTTGAGATCGGCAATGGAGATTAGCCGCCGGTGGGGAAAGTCGTAGCTGAATTCGGCGCGCGTCATTCAAACGTCCTGACGATTTTCGGCGGTATACGGCGGGCGCGCGACTCGGGCAAGATGCGAGGCGAGCGGAAGGGGAGGCCGGTGCGGTGAAGATACGTCCTATGGCGCAGGCCGACGCGCCCGATGTGCTGCGCGTCTATGCCGAGGGTATCGCCACCGGTCATGCCACCTTCGAGACCGAAACACCTGACTGGGACGGGTTCGACCGGGCGAGGCTGAAAACGCCGCGCCTCGTCGCCGAGATCGATGGTCGGGTCGAAGCCTGGGCGGTCATGTCGGGCGTTTCCTCGCGTTGTTGCTATGCCGGGGTCGGGGAAAGCACGATCTATGTCGGCGAAGCCGCACGGCGGAAGGGCGTCGGCAGGGCATTGCTGACCGCCCTTATCGAAGCCAGCGAGGCGGAGGGCTACTGGACTCTCAACGCCGGTATTTTTCCGGAGAACGTGGCCTCCATCGCTTTACATGAAGCGTGCGGCTATCGTCGGCTGGGCCGGCAGGCCCGCGTCGGCAAGATGCGGCACGGGCCGATGGCGGGCCAGTGGCGCGATGTCGTCCTGATGGAACGCCGTAGCGACCGCGTGGGGGTGGAATAGATGATTTCGATACTGGCCAGCCTGCTGCTCGCGACTTCGCCGGAAACCTGTCCCATCGAACTCGTCGTTCTCGGTACCGCGCAGGATGGCGGTTCACCGCAGATGGGCCAACATGCCGACCCGGCCTGGACGGACGCCAGCGAGCGCCGCCTGACGGTTTCGCTGGGCCTCGTCAATCACGACACACGCACCCGTTTCCTGTTCGAGGCGACACCGGATATCCGCACCCAGTTCCGTGATCTTGACGCGATCGAGGCCGGTGACGGGGAGGGGCCGGTGCTTGACGGCGTCTTCCTGACCCACGCGCATATCGGTCACTACACCGGGCTAATGTTCCTCGGACATGAGTCCATGGGCGCGCAGGGCGTGCCGGTCTTTGCCCTGCCGCGCATGGCCGAGTTCCTGCGTACCAACGGTCCGTGGAGCCAGCTCGTCACCTATGGCAATATCGATCTGCGCGAGACGGAGGCCGATGACGGGTTCGGGATCACCGACGACGTCATGGTGCGAACCTTCACCGTTCCGCACCGGCAGGAGTTTTCAGAAGTCGCCGGATTTCGCATCGACGGGCCGAACCGCTCTGCGATCTTCATCCCCGACATCGACAGCTGGGAAGAATGGGAGGCGGAAGGCGTCGATCTCGACGCACTCATCGCATCAGTTGATCTCGTTTTCATCGACGCGACCTTCTACGCCAACGGCGAAATGCCGGGCCGCGACATGAGCGGTTTCCCGCATCCCTTCGTCACCCATTCGATGGAGCGGTTCGCACACCTTCCGCTGATCGAGCGGGCGAAGATCCAGTTCATCCACGTCAACCACACCAACCCGATCCGCTTTACCGGCAGTCCGGAAAGTCGGGCGGTGGAAGAGGCAGGTTATGGCATCGCAAGGCGCGGGGACCGGCATTGCCTGTAGGCTGGTAGCGTCTCGATAATGCTGCATGGCTGAAATTCGGACCGGGTCTCTCGTTTAGGCGCGAGCGAATACCTATCTGACGGCCTCAATCAATCACGGGGAGCGAACTTTCCATGTCTCACACAACGTCGGGCGTCGCGCTGGCGCAGATCGGCCAGTACTACCGCGCCATGGGTGGCATGCTGGCCACGGCCGCCGAACACGCCAAGGCGCACGGCGTCGAGGAGTCGGTGTATCTGAACTGGCGGCTCGCCGCCGACATGTTCCCGCTGGTGCGCCAGGTGCAGATCGCGACCGATTTCGGCATTCGTGGCCTGTCACGCCTGGCCGGAACCGATCCGGTCAGCCTGCCCGACACGGAAACCAGCTTTGCCGAGCTGCAGGCGCGCCTGACGAAGGCGATGGAGGTGATTTCAGGCCTCGACACGGCAGCCATTGACGCCGATCCGGCCGGCGATGTGACCTTCCCGGCGGGCCGTGACCAGACGATGACGCTGCCGCGCGGCGTCTACGCCACAAACGCCATAATCCCGAATGTCGGTTTTCACGCTTCCATGACCTACGCCATCTTGCGCCGGATCGGGGTCCCGCTTGGCAAGCGCGACTTCATGGGGCTGTAAGACCTTCAGACCGGCGCGATCCGTGTGGCGATTTCCATTGCTAGCGGAATGGTCAGCAGCGACAGCAGGGTCGTTGCCGTGACGTCGCCGGCGGTCAGGCGGCTGTCGCCGCCCATTTGTTGAGCCAGCACATAGGCCGACGCCGCGCTGGGGGAGGCGCCAACCAGCACGACAAGCGCAAACGCGTCGCCTGTCGCGCCGAGCATCCACGCCATCAGGCCGAACATGACCGGCGCGATGGCGAGTTTCAGCACGACCGAAATCGCCAGCAGGTGTGGACGTTCCTTCAGCGCCGCAAAGTCGAGCCCAGCGCCCACAGACAGCAGGATCAACGGCAGCGCCGCCCGGCCGATCAGGGCGAGGATGTCGGCGACGGCTCCACTCTGGAACAGGCCCAACGCATTGGCGGCCGCGCCGGCAAGGCAGCCGAGGATGAGCGGGTTGGTGACGATCCGCAGTGCCACGCTGCGCAGGTCCGGCTTTGCGCCTTCGCCCCAGACCGACAAAACGGTCACGGCCATGATGTTCACGATGGGGATCGTGACCACCATGATCAGCGAAACCAGCACCTCGCCCTCGGTTCCCCAGGCAATGACGGCGAGCGCGAGGATGAGAAGACCGTTCCAGCGTGCCCCGGCCTGGAAGATCGAGGTGAAGGATGGCCCGCTCGCCGGGATCAGCGGGCGCAGGGCAAGGATCAGCGCTCCCATGCCGAGGAAACCCGCGGCTACCGCCAGGATCGCCGGGCCTACCGTAATCCCGTCGAAGTCAGCCGTCGAAATGACCGAGAAGAGCAGGGCAGGTGACAGGCCGACATAGGTCAGCCGCGTGATGCCTGGCCAGGCGTCGGCCTTGACCAGACCCGAGCGCCGAAGTGCCCAGCCCAGGGCGATGACGCCAAAGACCGGCAGGAGCGAGGCGAGAAGCGGGCTCATGCCTTTGGTGCCGCGATGGCATTGATCGCGCTTTGCAGGATCACGGCGGCGGCATGGGCGTCAATGACAGCCTTGCGGTCATCCCGCTTAATGCCGAGCGCGATCAGGCGCTCTTCGGCTTCATGGGTCGATAGGCGTTCGTCCTGATAGGCGAGGGGAATGTCGCGCAGGCGCAGGAGGTTGGTCCCGAGCGCGCGCGCCGACTGCACGCGCGGCCCGGCACTGCCGTCCATATTGACCGGCAGGCCGATCACGAGGCCACAGCATGTGAATTCGTCATAGAGGGTGAAAATGCGGGCGGCATCAGCGGTAAATTTGCCGCGCCGGATCGTCTCGACCGGAGTGACGATGGCCCGGTCGCTCGAACTGACTGCCACACCTATGGTTTTTGCGCCCGGATCGAGTCCGAGAAGCGGGCCGGGCGGCAGATCGGTCAGGGCAAGTTGCGGCATTGGCTCTCCCCTGCGCCCGATGGCTGGCAAGGTCAAGCAGCGGCCCGGAATTCGCGTGAGAGGTGAAAGTGATTGCCTAATGGGCCGTGTCAGGCGTGTAGTCGGAAGAAATCAGAACCGACGGCACTACACCCTATGCGCGAATGTGCGGACATTTCGGCCTGCTTGGGGGGGGGATGACGAGCCGCTATCTGGCAGAAATGTCAGAGAAAAAGCGGGCTATTGCCGCATGAGTTCAGCCTGCGTGTAAATTCGCCTTACAGGAGAAGGCGCTTTCCTTAAGATAAATTAACAAGATGGTTTCTTATCGAGCTCGACTTGGGGTAAACTCGGGCGAGGAAATCGGAGGGGACGCCGTATGGAATTTCTCGACACCGTCAAAGGCTGGTTCGCGCCGGTCTGGGACTTTTTTGAACCGGGCCTGATCGCCTACGCCGGTGACGGCGCGGCCATCAGCTGGATGCCGCTGGCAATCCAGCTGGGCGTGATCGCCCTTGTGCTCACCATCCTGATGCGCAGCTTCGGGGCTATTCTCATCTTCACCGTTGTCGGTGTAATCATCCACGTCATCGTGGATGTCGTCATGCCGATGGTCCGTGAAGGCGCGGCCTTCGCAATGCCGCCCTTCATGGCCGATGGTGGCGTCAACATGGTCTATCTGGGCTATCTCGCGGCACTCGCCGCCGGATACTTCCTGGCCATTATTGTCCTGTCCATCCTGAAAGGGCTGGTGTTCCGGGGCGATTGATCGGGTTCCTGGGGAGGGACTACGACACGAGAGCGGCCGTCCGGGTGACCGGGCGGCCGTTTTTGGTTTCGGTTGAATTCAATGAAGCATTTCCAGAACATTTGGTGACACAGTTTTCCTGCTTTATTTTGCCTTCGTTTCGATTGGAGAAGAGGGAGAGGCAATCGATGGGAAGCGGAAAAGCAGTAATTCTGGTCGCACTGTTGCTCATGGTGTCGGCGTGTTCCCAGCCAGGTGCCAATGAGCTCCGGCGAGCCAATGAATGGATGGAGATTGGCGAAACGGAAAATGCGCGAACGGAAATCTACGCGCTGATCCAGGAATATCCCCAGCATATCGAAGCCCGGCGTTTGCTCGCCGAGAGTTTTTTCATGGATGCCCGAAGTGGAAGAAATGCCGCGACGAATCTCGAACGGGCGCTGGGCGTCATGAATGAGGTCAGGCGGATCGATCCCGACAGCGAAGTGATCTCAGAGATCCGGGAGGGCTCGATCAGGGTTCTGAATGAGGCCCTGCTTCGCGCCAGCGATTACCAATTGCGGGCACTTCTTAACATTGCGGAGCAGGTTCATTCAGTCGAAACTGTAGATCCGCTGCTTATGGTAATGGGTAATCCTGACGATACCCTTGCCAATAGGGCGCTTGAAATAGTGGGTGTAATTGACCCTGATTATATTGTGCCCCGGCTTCGTGCTCTTGCTGACAGTTCCGATGCTCACGTGGCGGAGCGCTCAATTCTTCTACTTTGGGAACAATTTGGAGAGGATTCGGCCCGGGCCAGAGCAGCAGAAATTTATTTCGCACGACTGCGAAACTCCAGCCAGCTCGACGGTGCTCGCGCTTTGGCGCGTCTCCTGAGGCGGACAGGTGTCGCCGAGCTTGGCCAGCCCTTGCGCGAATTTATCGAGGGCAATTATCGCAATAGCCGGATCGGCGGCGGCGTGGTGGCCGCATTCGAGCTTTATTCGTCGGAATTTCCCGACGAAGCGGATGCGCTTGTCGGTGACTATCTATCCGGTACAGTCAGATCGAACATATCGGCCCGGGCGTGTTCGAATTTCGGCCTGGCCGTCCAGGCGCATCTGCAGCGCAATTCCAGTGAGAGGAATATCGAATACGCGCGGGCATTGCTTGGTCTTTATGTCCTGGAGCAAAGTCAGCGCAGCGACTGCAGGGCCCGGCTCGAGGCCACCGCAAACGCGCTCGACAACCAGAGTTGGCATACGCTTCGCACGTTTTACTCGCCTGGTGGCTGGGCGATCTTCACAACCATGATCCCCGGACACCTGAATGATCTTCGCGGGGGTGCCAATCCCTCCAGCTACGCGGCCCGTCGCTGGGATTTATATGCCGATCCTTCCGGTGAAGCGGCCCGCCGGGTCCAGCGTCTTCTTGCTGCCTTGGGCCCCTATAGTGCATTTAGCGGTGGACGGCGAATTCGGTTTGAACCGTACTACCTTGGATGTGAAACGCCCACGGAGTGCAGACTGTATATGAACCTCGTTGAGACTTCGCGAGGAAATACCCGTGGCGTTGGGCGTCTCCTGGTCCGTGTACAGTCCATTGGTTCGAATGCCGACCAGCCGTGGGTGATTACCGGAGTCGACACAGCCGAGTTGGACGGTCAGAACCTGCTTGAATAGAAATGTTGCGAGCACCGAAGCTTTCAAGGCTATATCGACATGTCCGACCCCGTCCTTCTGAATATCACCCGCGGCCAGACCGCCGTCGTCACGCTGAACCGGCCCGAAAAGCGCAATGCTTTCAATCGCGCGATGATCGACGGGCTGGCGGAAATCTTCGAGCTCATCGCCAAGAACGACGACGAGGTCAGGGTGGTCGTCCTGCGCGGGGCGGGCGAGACGTTCTGCGCCGGGGCCGATCTCAACTGGATGCGGGATGCGGCTGATTACACGCTCGACCAGAACCGCGAGGATGCCGAAGCGCTGGCCGAGATGCTGCGCCGGCTCCATGACCTGCCGCAGATGACGATCGCCCTGGTGCAAGGCGCTGCCATGGGCGGCGGGGCCGGTCTTGTCGCGGCCTGCGACATCGCCGTGGCGGTCAAGGATACCGCCTTCCGCTTCTCCGAAGTGCGCCTGGGACTGACGCCGGCGACGATCTCGCCCTTCGTGGTGAAGGCCATCGGGCCGCGCTGGGCGCGGGCGCTGTTTGCGAGCGCCGAAAGCTTCGATGGCGACTTCGCGCACAAGATCGGCCTCGTCCAGTATCTTGTTGAAAACGCCGATGAACTCGGCGGCATGAATGAATATCTGGTCAAGCTCGGCTTTGCCGCCGCGCCCGGTGCTGTCGCCGACGCCAAAGAGCTGGTCGATCACGTCACAGGCAAGGATATCTCCCACGGGCTGATGAAGGATCTCGCCAAGCGCATCGCCCACCGCCGGGCCAGTGATGAGGGAAGGGAAGGCCTCACCGCCTTCCTGGAAAAGCGCAAACCGAACTGGGCGGAGTAGAATTACGGGTGAGTCTCTGTCGCGATCCGCGCGGGTGGCTGCATGACCGGCATGTCGCCTGGCGTGCGGCGTTCGTGCGCGGCTGGTTTACCCAATTCCTGTTCGAATTCATCAGCTTCGGAGTGAAGCAGGCATGGGCCTGCCTGTTTGGCGGGGCGATGGTGGTCCTGCTGCTGGCCACGCATTTCTTCTATCCGGACGATGCGCCGCTGGGGCGGTACGACTTCCTGACGCTGTCGGCACTGGCGATCCAGATCGCCTTGCTGGCCACGAAACTGGAGAGCTGGGAGGAGGCGCGGGTCATCCTCGTCTTCCACATCGTCGGCACGGCGATGGAGATTTTCAAGACCGGGGCGGGCTCCTGGATCTACCCCGAAGACGCCTTCCTGCGTATCGCGGGCGTGCCGCTTTTCTCCGGCTTCATGTATGCGTCTGTTGGCAGTTATATCGCTCGTGTCTGGCGGATTTTCGACTTTCGTTTCGTCCGCTTCCCGCCACTTTGGCTCCAGGGGCTTCTGGCGCTGGCGATCTACATCAATTTCTTCGCCCATCACTACACGATCGATATCCGGCTCGGCCTCTTCGTGGCGACGGTGCTGATCTACGGGCCGTGCCTCCTCTGGTTCCGTCCCGATGAACGCGAGAGGCCGATGCCGCTCGTTGTCGGCCTGCTGCTCGTTGCGCTGTTCATCTGGTTTGCGGAGAATATCGGGACTTATGCCCGGGCCTGGGCCTATCCCGGTCAGGACGGGGAGAGCTGGACCCCGGTCTCCATTCAGAAACTGGGGTCCTGGTATCTCCTGATGATCATTTCCTTCGTCCTCGTCGCGGGGGTGCACCGGCGCGGCAAGGGGATCAAGGATCAGTCGAGATAGCCCTCCGCAATCCGGGTCGCATAGCCGAGGATATCCTGCGGCGTGCCGCCGAGATTGCTCATCAGGGCCACGGCAACACCATGTTCCGGATAGACAACCAGGACGGCACGCGCGCCTTCCTGCATCCCGGCATGGTGATAGCGGACCCGTCCGGTCGCGTCGGTATCGATCCGCCAGCCCAGGCCCACCAGCGTCTCTTCGCCATCGGCGAGTGTCTGGTTGGTGAACATGTCGGTGCGGGTGGCCTCTGACAGGAAGCCGTCACCAAGGACGCCGGCACCGAAACGCACCAGATCGGACGGCGTGGCGATAAAGCCGCCACCCGCCCATTTGTAGGCCGGGTTGATGTCGAGCGCGTTGGCGACCTCGCCGGTCACGGTGGCGTCGATGCGCTGCTGCACGAAGTCGATCGGGTCATAGAACCCGACACGGTTCGGCGTCACCTGCAGCGGCCGGTCCGGACCGAGCGTGTCGAGCCCGAGCGGTACGGTGATCTGGGCTTCCACCAGCGAGAGGAAGTCTTCGCCAGTAGCGGCCTCCATGACGGCTGCGGCGAGCGTGTAGCCGAACGTCGTATAGGCGTAGGCCGTGCCCGGTTCGTTGACGAGCGGGTCCTCGATGAAGAGAGCAAGCGCCGATGCGGAATCCGGATAGAAGCGCCGGTCAATAATGCCGCCGGGAGCGGTGGGGTCAAAGTCCGCTCGGCCATAGTGGCGAACGCCGCCCTGGTGACCGAGCAGCTGGCGCAGCGTCGTGGCGCGGTGGTGTTCGGGCAGGTCCGGCATCCAGGTCGAGATCGGCGCGTCGAGATCTATGACGCCGTCATCGGCCAGGCGCGCGGCGAGGGTGGCCGTCACGACTTTCGACACGCTGCCCAGCCGGAAGCGGTGGGAGGTCCGGGCCGGAGTGCCGGTTTCGATATTGTCGGTACCGAACGCTTGCGCCCAGGCGATATCGCCGTCGGCCCAGACGGCACCGGAGAAGGCTGGGACCGGTGTTTCGGCCATGACTTCCACCATTATGGCGTTGGCGGCTTCGCCGGGAGGAACCTGGGCCAAAGCGGTGGCCGGGGGGCTGAACAGCAGGAGCAGGGCGAGCAGGCGCGGGAGTGTGGTGATCATGGGAATGTCCTTCCTCTTTTCGGGTTTCAATCGACCGTCACGACGCTAGAGCGCGGCTCTCGCCCTCGTCAACTAATTAATTAGTATATTAATCAGGACCGACGACCCGAGTGTCTGCCGCCTTGACCTGAAACGGGTTTTCAGGCGCATAGGGGGAAGCACTGAAACGCCGCAACGGGACGCCCATGTTCAAGACATTGCTCATCGCCAACCGGGGCGAGATCGCCCGCCGCGTCATGCGCACAGCGCGGCGTATGGGGATCAGGACCGTGGCGGTCTATTCCGAGGCCGACGCGGATGCGCCCCATGTGCGCGAAGCCGACGAAGCGGTGCTGATCGGTCCGGCCCCGTCATCGGAAAGCTATTTGCGTGCGGACAAGATCCTCGAGGCGGCCAGAGGGACCGGTGCCGACGCCATCCACCCGGGCTATGGCTTCCTGTCAGAGAATGCCAAATTCGCCGAGGACTGCGCCAAGGCGGGGATCGTGTTCGTCGGGCCACCGGCTGATGCCATCCGCGCGATGGGATTAAAAGATCGGGCCAAGGCGTTGATAGAACAGGCTAATGTGCCGGTCACGCCGGGTTATCATGGCGATAATCAGGACCCGGAACATCTTAAAAATGCCGCCGATGCGATCGGCTATCCGGTGCTCATCAAGGCCATCGCCGGGGGTGGCGGCAAGGGGATGCGCAAGGTCGACCGGGAAAAGGACTTCCTGGCCGCTCTGGAAAGCTGCCGCCGCGAAGCACAGAAATCCTTTGGCGAGGATGCGGTCCTCATCGAGAAATTCATCACCAATCCGCGCCATATCGAGGTCCAGATCTTCGGCGACAGCCGCGGCCGGGTCGTGCACATGTTCGAGCGCGACTGCTCGCTGCAACGCCGCCACCAGAAAGTCATCGAGGAAGCGCCCGCACCGGGCATGACGCCGAATGTGCGCGCCGCCATGTGTTCGGCCGCCGTCCAGGCCGCAAAGGCCGTTGGCTATGTCGGGGCCGGAACGGTGGAATTCATCGTCGACGGGTCAGGCAAACTTCGTGAAGACGGCTTTTATTTCATGGAGATGAACACACGTCTTCAAGTGGAACATCCGGTCACCGAGATGGTCACCGGGCTTGATCTGGTCGAGCTTCAGCTACGCGTTGCCGCCGGCGGGTCGGTCCCGGAACAGGACCAGATTTCCCTCAAAGGCCACGCCATCGAGGCGCGTCTCTATGCCGAGGACCCGGCGAGCGGTTTCCTGCCGAGTATCGGCCCGCTCGACATTCTCGACCTGCCGACCGGCGATCCGCGCATTCGTGTCGATACCGGCGTGGAACAGGGCGGTGAGGTCTCGCTGCACTATGATCCTATGATCGCCAAGGTGATCGCCTATGGCGGCGGGCGCGACGAGGCAATCGGTGCGCTGAAAGGCGCTCTGGCCGAGACCCATGTCTATCCGGTCAAGACGAATGGCGGTTTTGTCATCCGTTGCCTGGATGATGCCGACTTTGCGTCCGGCAATGTCTCGACCGGTCTTATTGGCGACAAGCTCGATGATCTCCTGCCGCCGAAATTCGAGCTCCAGGCGGCGCTCCTTGCGGCCCGCGCCGTGCTCGACGCCGGGCCCGGTCACGGCCGGGCCGGGGGCGTCTGGTCCGCCGGTGACGGCTTCCGGCTGAATGCCGATCCGGTGCGCCAGGTCCGCTTTGTCCGTCCGGGCGAAACCGATGCCATACCGGTCAGCCTCTCGAGCGGCACCGGGCGTGACATCACCGGTATGATCAACGGCAATGCCGTTGCGGTGTCTGCGAGCCTTGCGGCTTCTGCGCGGCTGGTGCGCGATGACGCCGGCCTGACGGTCTTTGCCGGCGGCGAAACCCACCGTTTCGATATCCCGCGTCCCGACGCGGCGGCCGATGCACTCCAAGCCGGTGGGCTGGTGAAGGCCCCGATGCCCGGCAAGGTGCTCTCGGTCTCGGTCAAGGATGGCGACACGGTCTCCAGGGGCGACACGCTGCTCGTGCTCGAAGCCATGAAGATGGAACACGCGCTGACTGCCCCGCGCGACGGGGTGGTGGAGAGCGTCTCTGTGTCCGCTGGTGCCCAGGTCGGGGAGGGCGACGCGCTCGTCACCCTCGCCGAGGATGGCGAAGAGGCGGCTTAGGGTATTCTGGTTGGCGCGAGGCGCGCCTCACCCTCTCCCTTCAGGGAGAGGGAAGACGGCGAAGCCGTCAGGGTGAGGGGTCTTTTCGCCTTGCGTCGAGCATTCGCAGCGCATCGAGAATGCGCTCGTGGACGCCATCGGGCGTTTCATTGACGTCATTGTTCCAGAAGCGGATGACCGTCCAGCCGAGGGCTTCCAACGCACGGGTTCGGATTTCATCGGTAGTGGAGTTGGCATGTTGACCGCCATCGACTTCGATCACCAGCTGGAGTTCGAAACAGGCGAAGTCGAGCACGTAGGTCTCGATCGGCTGCTGACGCCGGAACTTGAAACCAAGCGGGCGCTGCCGGAGCATGCGCCAGACCGCGTGTTCTGGTCGCGTCATGTCACGCCGCAACCGGCGTGCAACGGGTGTCAGGCGTTCAGGCATCGGCCAAACCTAGCATGAAGACCCCTCACCCAACCCTCTCCCTGCAGGGAGAGGGCTAATTCGCGTCAGCCACCTTCCCCATCAAGGGGAAGGAGAGCGCCACAACAATCCCCTTCACACAGCGAAAATCTTGCGCTGCAGCACGGGCGTTGATACTCACCGGGCTTCGCTTTTTCCAAAGGCCGGAGCCGTTCCCATGTCCGTCACTCAGGATGATGTCCGCCGTATCGCCCGCCTGGCCCGGATTGCCGAGCCGACCGAGCGCCTCGAGGCGTTGACGGGTGAACTCAACGGCATCCTGCAATGGGTCGAACAGCTCAATGAAATCGATGTCGACGGTGTCGAGCCGATGACGACGCCGGTGGCGTTTCCGCTGCCGCAGCGCGACGATGTCGTGACCGATGGCGACAAGCGCGATGCTGTCCTGGCGAACGCGCCAAAGTCGGAAGAGGGCTTCTTCGTGGTGCCCAAGGCGGTGGAGTGATGACCGTCACGGTAGCGGCCGAGGATCCGCGTTCAGACGATGCGCGCGCGCTGATCGCGGCGCTCGATGCCGAATTGTCGGGTCTCTACGAGCCGCAATTCAATCATTTCGTCTCGGGTGAGGGTCTGGCCGGTCCGGGCATGCGGTTCTTCGTGGCGCGTGACGGGTCGGGCCAGCCGGTCGGCTGTGTCGCCATGCGGCCCTATGAGGGTTTTGCCGAAATCAAGCGCATGTTCGTGGCGCACGGAGCGCGCGGGCAGGGCATTTCACGCCTTTTGCTCGACGCGGTCCACGATGCGGCGCGCGCGGACGGGTTCGAATTCATGCGTCTGGAAACCGGTGACCAGCAACTCGCAGCAATTGGCCTTTATGAGTCGGCCGGCTACCGGCGCTGTCCGGCCTTTGGCGATTACCCTGCCGATAGCCCCCATAATTTCTGTTACGAGATCCGGCTTTCGCCGGCTGAAACGATGGTTTCCCATGTCTGATCTTCTGTCCCTGTCGCTTACCGAGATCACCGCGAAGCTGAAAAGCCGCGAGGTGTCCGCCACAGAGCTGGCCGACGCCGCCCTGTCGGCAAGCGAGGCGGCCAATGGTGCGCTGAACGCGTTTTCCAGCTTCGATGCCGACAAGACGATGGCGATGGCCAGGGCCAGCGACGACCGTCTGGCGAAGGGCGAGGGCGGCCTCATCGAAGGCGCGCCCATCGCCATGAAGGACCTCTTCGCGGTCGAGGGCGTCGAGACCGCGGCCTCGTCGAACATCCTGAAAGGCTTCAAGCCGACCTATGAGTCGACCGTGTCGGCCAAGCTGTGGGAGGCGGGCGGCGTTTTCCTCGGCAAGACGTCGATGGACGAATTTGCCATGGGCTCGTCGAACGAGACCTCGAACCAGGGACCGGCGGTCAATCCGTGGCGCACGGGCGACGCGAAACTCACCCCCGGCGGATCGTCGGGCGGGTCCGCAGCGGCGGTCGCAGCCGATCTCTGCTTCGGCGCAACGGGCACCGATACCGGCGGATCTATCCGCCAGCCGGCGGCCTTCACCGGTACGGTCGGTGTGAAAGGCACATATGGCCGTTGTTCGCGGTGGGGCGCGGTGGCGTTTGCCTCCTCGCTCGACCATCCGGGGCCCATCGCCAAGACAGTGCGCGATGCCGCCGTGCTGATGCAGGCGATGTCGGGGCACGATCCGAAAGAGTCTACCTCGCTGCCCAATGCCGTGCCGGACTTTGCGGCAGCAGCGGAGCGTGCGGTGAAGGGCATGCGCATCGGCGTGCCGAAGGAATACCGCATGGACGGCATGCCCGAGGAAATCGAGACGTTGTGGTCCCAGGGCGTCGACATGCTGAAAGATGCGGGCTGCGAGATTGTCGACGTGTCGCTGCCGCACACGAAATATGCGCTGCCGACCTATTACATCATCGCGCCGGCGGAAGCCTCGTCCAACCTCGCGCGCTATGACGGCATGCGCTACGGCAACCGCGTCGAGGGCAAGGACCTCACCGACACCTATGAGCAGACCCGCGCCGCCGGGTTCGGCAAGGAAGTCCAACGCCGTATCCTCATCGGCACCTATGTGCTCTCGGCCGGGTATTACGACGCCTATTATCTGCGCGCGCTGAAGGTTCGACGCCGGATCCTCGAAGACTTCAAGACGGCGTTCGAGCAGTGCGACGCGCTGCTGACGCCCTCCACGCCATCTGCGGCCTTCGAGATCGGCTCGCGCTCGAACGACCCGATTGCGATGTATTTGAATGACATTTTCACCGTGACGGCCAATATCGCGGGTATTCCGGCCATGTCGGTACCGGTGGGGCTCGACAAGGATGGCCTGCCGCTCGGCCTGCAGGTGATCACCCCCGCGCTCGATGAAGAATCCATGTTCGCCGTCGGTGCGGCTCTGGAAGCCCAGGCCGGCTTCACCGGCAAGCCCAAGAAGTGGTGGTAGGGATGGCTGAAGAAAAGCAATCCAAACCCCTTTTGCCCAAGGGCATCTGTGTGGCCTCGAACCGCATCATGCGCGATGGCAAGCCGGTGGGCTGGGCCTATCGCGAGGCGGTGAAGGCGGATGATTCCGGTTGGCGCTTCTTTGCCGGTGACGAGAGCGAAGCCTATTCGAATGATCTCGACAATTTCGCCTTCCACGACATCAACGCCGTGGCGAAGCACGACCCGTCCATCGCCGAGATTGCCGAACTGCCCGAAGGCTCCTCCTACGAGAAGCTGTCGACAGGTGAGTGGCGCTCCATGGATCTGGACCCGGACGATGCCTAGACCCGCGGCCATGAAACTCGTGCGCCCCGCCATCTGGATCGGCGGCCTCGTCGCCATTCTCGGCGCGCTGATGCTGCGCGGTCATATCGCGACGGCCAATCCGCCGCTCTATGGCGGGATCGCGCTCGGCGTCGGTATCGCCTTTCTTCTTTTCGCAATTCTGGCCGTGATGGCCTGGCGGGTGCTGAAAAGCGCCGCCGACACTCAGGATTCCGGACCTAAAACATGAGCGATCACAGCTACACTCTGACCGGCGCGACCGGCGACTGGGAAATCGTCGTGGGCATGGAAATCCATGCGCAAATCCTGTCGCAATCGAAGCTGTTTTCCGGGGCCTCGACCGCCTTCGGTTCGGCCCCGAACACGAATGTCAGCCTGGTGGATGCGGCGATGCCGGGCATGCTCCCCGTTATCAACAGCTTCTGCGTCGAACAGGCGGTGCGCACCGGTCTGGGCCTCAATGCCCAGATCAATCATTTCTCGCGCTTTGACCGGAAGAACTACTTCTATCCCGACTTGCCGCAGGGCTATCAGATCAGCCAGTTCGCCCACCCGATTGTCGGCGAGGGCGTGATCGAGTGCGAACGCGATGACGGCTCGATCTTCGAGGTCGGTATCGAGCGCCTGCACATGGAGCAGGACGCCGGCAAGTCGATCCACGATCTCGATCCGGACGCGACCTATGTCGATCTGAACCGCTCCGGCGTGGCGCTGATGGAAATCGTGTCGAAGCCGCATGTGCGCTCGCCCGCCGACGGCGCGGCCTATGTCAAGACGATCCGCACGATATTGCGCTATCTGGAAACCTGTGGCGGGGATATGGAGAAGGGCCAGATGCGCGCCGATGTGAACGTCTCGGTCTGCCGTCCGGGTGACTACGAGAAATTCGCCGCGAGCGGGGATTTCTCCCATCTCGGCACGCGCTGCGAGATCAAGAACGTCAACTCGCTGCGCTTCATCATGCAGGCGATCGAGTACGAGGCGCGCCGCCAGATCGACATCCTGGAAGAGGGTGGCAAGGTCGACCAGCAAACGCGGCTGTTCGATGCCGACAAGGGCGTCACGCGCGCGATGCGGTCGAAGGAAGAGGCCCACGACTACCGCTATTTCCCCGATCCCGACCTGCTGCCGCTGGTGCTGGATGAGGCCTGGGTAGACGGCATCCGCGCCAATTTGCCCGAATTGCCCGCCGACAAGCGCAAGCGCTTCGTCACCGAACTGGGCCTGTCGGACTATGACGCCAGCGTGCTGGCGGCCGACAAGGAACGCGCCGCCTATTTCGAGACGGTGGCCGAGGGCCGCGATGCGAAACTCGCGGCCAACTGGGTCAATAACGAGCTCTATGGCCGCCTGAACAAGGAAGGCCTCGACATCACCGATTGCCCGGTCAGCGCCGCGCAGCTGGGCGGACTGGTCGGCCTCATCTCCGACATGACCATTTCGGGCAAGATTGCCAAGGACGTATTTGAAATCCTCTGGGAGGAGGGCGGCGACCCGGCTGAGATCGTCGAGTCCCGGGGCCTCAAACAGGTCACCGACACCGGCGCGATCGAAAAGGTCATTGATGACCTCATCGCCGCCAATCCCGAACAGGCCGCACAGGTCAAGGAAAAGCCCAAGACGATGGGCTGGTTCGTTGGCCAGGTGATGAAGGCGATGGGCGGCAAGGCCAACCCGCAAGCCGTCAACGAGATCCTGAAAGCCAAGCTGCTGGATTAGCGGTTGGTCTTCATGGGCCCTTGGGCTTGCGCCAAGGGTCCGGACTTTTTGCTGGATTCCAGCTTTCGCTGGAACTCCGGATTATCTCTTCGAACCAGTGCTGGACGCGCGTCCCCAATCCTGAACTCCGGGAACTCTGCCTGCTCATGCCGCGTTCAGCTGGTGTGGGTGAAACCCTGCCTTGTCGGCGCGGGAGAGGCCCGCACGGCGCTTGGTGAGAGCAGGGACATGCACAAGACTTTCGAAACCCATCATGACGTGCTGAAGGCTCCGAAGACCTGGCAGGACCAGGTGACGAGCGTCACGACCACGGCGGTCTTTGTTCTGTTGGCGCTCAGCGTCGCGGTTTTCGCCCTTTAGGTCCATGCGCGGCCCTGCCGGATCGGCAGGCTCTATACCTCCGATCAAATCATTGAATTTGATTGGAAACCGGATCGCCCCATCTCTCCGCTCGGAACGAAACACGGCACTTGGCCGTTATTCAGTCAAACCAGCAGGAGAGATTCATGCGCGAGGAAGTAGAAAAGACCGAAGCCCGCCAAGGCGAACGCAAACGCTGGCAGGAGCATGTCCTGCTCTGGTCGACCTTGGGGGGCGCTGCCATCCTCGCCGTGGCCGTTGCGATTTTCGTCGGGACGACCGGCTGACTATTTCAGCCCGATCTCGCGCAGGCGTTCTTCAAGATAGGCCTGTGACGTGATCGGTTCGGGGTAGTGGTCGGGATTGTCGGCGCTGATGCAGTTCTCCAGCGTCCGGATTTCGTAACCCGGCCGGAAATGCAGGAAAAAGGGCGTCGAATAACGCGAGAAACCTTGCCGTTCCGGAGCCGGATTGACCACGCGGTGGCTCGTTGACGGCAGGACATTGTTGGTCAGCCGCTGCAACATGTCCCCGATATTCACGACAAGGCAGCCTGCGGGTGGATTGATGTCGATCCATTTCCCGTCACGCCGGTCCTTGACCTGCAGCCCGGCTTCCTCGGCCCCCAGCAGTAGCGTGATCGTGTTGATGTCCTCGTGCGCGGCGGCCCGGACCGAGCCTTCGGGCACCTCGGCCTGCGGCGGGTAGTGGAGCAGGCGCAATACCGAATTGCCGTCACGGACCGTGTCGACAAAGAAATCCTCCGGCAGGTCCAGATGCCGGGCGATGGCGGCAAGGATGATCGCGCCCAGACGGTCCAGCTCGGCATAGAGGTCGTGGACCGCGTCCCAGTCGCTGACCTCCTCTGGCTTCAGATTATCGGCCATCCATTGCCTGTGGGGATGCCCGTCGGAAAGGTCGCGTCCGACATGCCAGAATTCCTTCAAATCCTTGGCTGTCGCGCCCTTGGCATTTTCGGTGCCGAAGGGCGTGTAACCGCGAGCCCCGCCACCGCCCGCGATGAAATAGCGGCGCTTGGCGTCTTCCGGCAGGGCGAAGAAGGCTTTCGTCGCCGCCAGCGCGCGGTTGATCACTTCCGGGTCGAGCCCATGATCAGCGATGACGGCAAACCCAAACCGCCGGAAACTGCCGCCGAGTTGTGCGGAGAACGCGTCCTTGTCGGTGTCGTTCAGCGACAGGGATATGGCGGGAATGGTAGCGTCGGTCATGAATATTCCGGGGCGCAGACTTCAGGGTTTCGGGCTTTCCCATACCCCCGAATGGCGAGCAACGGAATGGCAGGCGTGCAGGCCCCATAAGAAACGGCGCTGGAGCCGATTGACTCCAGCGCCGCATCTGTCAGTCGCAAAAGCCTTATTCCGGTGTGTCGTCGTCGGACGGTTCGCCATCATCGTCGGTGGCTTCCTGGATGGCTTCGCCTGCGTCTTCCATGGCTTCGCCGGCTTCATGGGCCAGGCCTTCCATGGCTTCGCCCGCTTCATGCGCCATGTTTTCCATGGTTTCACCGGCGTCGCCGGCAGCCTCTTCCATGTCCTCACCGGCGTCGTTGGCGGCGTCTTCCATGTTCTCGCCGGCGTCGCTGGCGGCGTCTTCCATCGCCTCGCCCGCGTCGTTTGCGGCGTCTTCTATGGATTCACCTGCCGCTTCCATATTGTCTTCGGCCGCTTCCTGTTCGGCCGGCGTGCAGGCAGCCGCACTCGCCAGAATCAGCGCCAGCGCGGTCGTTCCAATAACTCGTTTCATGACAGGTATACCTTCCCCTTTGCAGTGCCGCGCGGAACGCCCTCTGGTCCCGCTTCGCGGTCACACCGGTCCTTATTGTCGCCGTGTTCCGGCAAGTTTTCAAGCAAGATGACATTCTGGAAAGGTTAGAGTGCGCGCAAATCCTTGCGGCAAAGGCTTTGGTTTCCCACTCTATTGGAACCCGGACACCCACCCGATCTGTCGCCGAACTCAAGAACAGGACATGACCCATGGCTTCAAGCGCGCCGATTGAGCTCTATTACTGGCCGACCCCGAATGGCTGGAAAGTCAGTATCGCGCTGGAGGAGATGGGCCTGCCCTATGAGATGCGGCCGGTGAATATCGGTATCGGCGAACAGTTCGAGCCCGGCTTTCTGAAGATCAGTCCGAACAACCGCATGCCGGCGATCATCGACCCGGATGGCCCGGACGGCCAGCCGGTCTCGGTCTTCGAGTCCGGCGCGATCCTGCAATATCTCGCGCGCAAGTCAGGTCAGTTTTACGGGTCAAACGAGCGCGAGCGCATCGCGGCCGACGAATGGCTGTTCTGGCAGATGGGTGGTCTGGGGCCGATGGCAGGACAGGCGCACCATTTCCGGTCCTATGCCAGAAAGATCGAGCCTGATGAAAGCAAGCTCGAATACGGCGCAGCGCGCTATACCAACGAGGTCAACAGGCTCTACGGCGTCCTCGAGACGCGGCTGGCACTGGGGCATGATTATATCGCCGGGCCATACTCCATTGCCGACATGGCGATCTGGCCGTGGATATTGCCGGATGGGCAGGGGCAAGACCTCAACGATTTTCCGCACCTGAAAGCCTGGCATGAACGCGTCGGGCAACGACCGGCTGTCCAGGCCGGCCGGGCCGTGGGTAAGGAATTGCGCGGAAATCTTGCCGCTGACGGCAAGGATGCGGAAGCCGCGCGAAAGCTTCTCTTCGGTCAGCGGGCCCGCTAGCCGGCGTCCAGCAACGGCGCGGGGTCGTGCGCGGGCAAGCGGCGATCAAGCTTGAGGGTTTCCGCCCAGCCTGAAATCCGGAACAGGTCGCCCGCGTGGCGGTCGCGCAGCGCCGAGCGCTCGGCTGAGCGCCGCTGAGCGGAATAATCGCGCTGACCGTCCTTGGAGTGACGCCGGTAAACGGCGTCCGCCGCGCCGGGGCAGGGCGGTCCGTCCGGGTCCAGGTGGCAGCGGGCCGCCTCGGCTCCCCGGGCCGGGTCTTTGAGGAAGTCGCGGGCGTTGAGCGTACGCAGGCGCGGGCCGAACCGCTCGGCAAGTGCAAACGTCCGTTCCATCTGGGAGCGCCAGACCAGGGTCGCCGCTTCCAGGTCCGTCATTTTCATCGCCGCTTTCTGACTGACCTTTGCCACGGGTTCGTTTTCGAAGGCGAGGACATCGAGAAGCTGGCGGATGAAGACCGCGCCCTGCAGGCCGCGCGCCATGACGGACAGCAAAAAGTCCTCAAGCCCGGAATAGAGGAAGATGACCTTCATGTCCGGGAAGGCATCCAGAATGTCCGCAGCGAGCGGGGTGTCGGAATTGGTCAGCTTCAGGATGGCGGTTTCGCCATTGACCGGTGAAGCCCCTGTCTGGGTCAGGGTGAAGTCCATCAATCGCTGGCGCGCGCTGCGGTCCTGCCACAAGGCATGCCCGTGCCGGCGGAAGTCGGCGAGATCGGTCATGGCCTTGGGCTCGCGTGCCACCAGCCGCTTACCGGGATGGGACAGGGCCTTGGCCATCAACGTCGAGCCGCACAGCGCGTTGTGAAGGATCAGCCCAGCAGGGTGAGAGTGCGCGCCGACCCGATAGCGTGTCAGTGCCAATTGAAGCGGTTCGTGCCGAGTCTCGATGGCCAGGGGCGCGACGCGGTGATCCCAGAAGGGCGCAGCACGAAGGACGGCCGGATCACCGATACGATGCAGGACGGCCTCGCTCCGGTGAAAGTCGAGTGCATGCAGCCGCCAGAAAGCCTGTGTGTCCGCGCTGGATGCGTCCATTGGTGTCACGCTGCCGTCCCAAATCCGAAGCTGAAGGCCAATCTTGGAATTCCTAGCTTACGAGAGCGTCACGTTGTCATGTCAATATTGAAATAAAACAGTTAGTTAGTGGCCTGTTTCTTACCAATACGACAGACCTTGGCCACATGTCTTTACCTGTTTGCCTCGTGAAAGACTCTGGAAAGATTGCCTAACGGATTTAAACCATTAAGGCGTAATAACCCTGATTTTTCTTAACCTTATGGCAAAACCCTTCGATCAGGCTCCAGCGTGTTCGGAGTTATCCGGACATGGGTGGACCGCGGAGACATGAGGGCGAGAACAGCCCCGGATCCGCAACAGATGATGGGGGGCCAGAATGGCTTTCACCGATATCGAAACGGCCGAGGCGCACCAGGCGATCCTCAGCGATCCGAATGGCGACGACCTGTGCAAGCTCGGCTTGCTTTACTCGACCGGACAGGGCGGTGCGATCGACTTTGTCGAAGCGCACAAATGGTTCAACCTGGCAGCCCTGATGGGCAGCGAGGCGGCCAAGCACTATCGCCGCGAACTGTCCGACGAGATGGACCCGGCCGATGTCGCGACTGCGCAGCGCGCGGCTCGCGAATGGCTCTCCACACGTCACTAAGCAGTCCCGGCAATGCGGCCTAGTTGTTCGTGATCGCGTCGGCGATTGCGTAAGAGAAGGCCTGATCCAGCGGCAGGATGCCGTAGACATATTGTTCAATGAACAGTGTGACTTCGGACACCGTCGTGCGCGGGACGAAGACGATGTCGTGGCGCCGCAGCGGGAAAGGGTCGGCTCCGCCATCCCCGCGCAGCGCGGCGCGCAGGTCCACGACCCGCATCATGACGCCGCCATTGGCCGCCCGGCGCAGGACAACGACCTCGCCGCGCGCTGCCGTATCGCGGAAACCGCCCGCCAGCATGACCGCTTCAAGCGCGCCGATGCGGGACGGCATCGCGAACAGGCCGGGCGAATTGACCTGGCCGCCGACAATGATGTTCTGGTCGCCGAACGTGTTGGGCGTCACTTCCACAATGGGATCGCGCAGCGTGCCAACATAGGCATCGGCCACGCGGCCTGCAGCCTCGGGCGCGCTCAGGCCCGCAACCATGATGGATGGTGCGAGCGGGAGATTGACCCGTCCGTCCGGACCGACCGTCGCCGTACGCGACAGCTCTGGCGCGCTGTGAACTGTGATGTCGAGCGTATCGCCCGGAAAGAACCGGAAAGCGGGATCGTCCTGACGCCAGTCTTCGAACCTCACCGCTTGCCAACGCTGGCTGTCCTGTACGCGTTCGTAGGCGGTATCTTCCGGCCCACCGAGCATTCCGCACGATGACACGAGCACTACGGTCGGGATGAGGGCGAGTAAGCGCATGGTGGACCCTGAGTTCTGATTCCTTATGAGGCCTGAAGATTTGGCGCTTTGGATAAGGAAAAATTAATCGGCCCGGCGGCTCTATCGGGGCCATGACGCAGGCGCACTTTCACGACCGCGATTCTGCTTCGCCCGCCGCGGACGGCCGTCCGCCGGCGCGCGGGGAACTTGACCTGTTCGATCTCGCTGAACTGGCCTGGGGCGAGCGCTGGCTGATCGCCATCATCTTTGCCGTTGTGTTCCTGGCCGGTGCAGTCGCGTCGATCGTGTTGCTCAAGCCCAGTTTTCAGGCCCATTCACGTCTGCTCGTTCTGCTTGACGAGGCGGACCCGACGCCCGGCGCGGCTGGTTCGGGCGGGGCCTTCATGCTCGAGCAGGTGCTGCAGTCCGAAGCCGAGATTCTGAATTCCGATGCGGTCCGGCGGCGGGCTGTCGAATTTATCGGGCCGGCGGTGATTCTCGGTGAGTCGGGCAACGAGGCGGATGCGCTGAAAGTCCTGCGCGACGGCTTCTCGATCAACCGGGCACCGAATGCGTCGGTGCTGATCCCGGTATTTGAACACGCCGATCCCGATGTTGCAGCCCTGTCGCTCAATGCCGTTGTCGATTCCTACCTCTCCTACCGTGTGGAGGTGCTCGTTGGGGACGGGGTCGGCGGTGTCGTCGGCCGGCGGGCCCAGGCGAGTGCCGCGCTGGAATCTGCGCAGGACGCGCTTGACCAGTTCCTGATCTCGAACGGATTGTCCGACTTCGAAGCGGACCGGACGGCCGCCGTCGAACGGGTGCAGTCGCTGCGCAACGCGATCCTGACGGCCGAAGCGGAGCGCCTCGCCGCAACAGCCGGCGCTGCGGCGATTGCCGAACGTCTCGCCAATGTGCCGGAATCGATCGAGCACTACGTCGAGAACGGGGCGTCCAACCGCCTGCTGGACCTGCGCCTCGAGCGAGAGAGCCGGCTCGCCCGCTACCAGGCCGACGCGCCGCCCGTAGTCGCGATCGAACGGGAAATCAGCGAACTGGAAGCCTTCATCGAGGAGGGCGGCGCAAACGGGATGGGGCAACGCCGGGTCGGTGCCAATCCGGTGCGCCAGGGCCTGGAGAGCGAGCAGCTGCGCCTGGAATCGGTCGCGGCCTCTGAAACACGGCGTATCACGACCTTGCGGTCGCAGCTCAATGAGGCCGAATCCCTGGTCGCGCGGATGCGCGGCCTGACGCCCGAGTATCAAAGGCTATCCCAGAACGTCACTGCGACCGCCGAGGCCGCCGCCCTGCTGGCGACGCAACAGGCCGAAGCCCAGGCCCGCAGCAATGCCGCTCCGGGATCGGAAGATTCGGTCCGCGTCATCGAGCGCGCCGTGCCGCCGGCCGAGGGATCGTCGCTGAAGAAGCTGGGCGTGGCCGCCGCCTTCCTGTTTGCGGCGGCGCTGGCCCTGTTCGCGGGTCTGCTGCGAGGGTATTGGCGGCGTCATCTCTTCGACGGTGGGGGTGGTGCGGCCGCAGCCCGGCCCCGCAAACCGTCGCGGGCCGCGAATTCCAACACAAGGCCGCTGGCCACGGTCAGCAATCTGCCGGTCCTCGCCCGGATTCCCGATCGCAGCTGAAAATTCGGACCCCGTTAACCCCTTTCAGGTGATCTAGCCGCTGGACCCAATTGCCGGGATTCGCGGTTAGACGATGATCGATCTCACGCCCGAAATGATCGAATTTGCACAACGCCTTGAGCCGATTGCGCGGCCGGGCGGTCATGGGCGTACGCTCATGTTCATGGGCGCGGGGCAGGGTACCGGAACGTCCACGCTGGCGCGCGAATTCGCCCGGGTTGCCGCGGCGCGGTCCCGGCGCGGCGTCTGGCTGTTTGATCTGGATTACGCGAAGAACCCGCAGCGCAAGGCGCTCGCGCCCGATCCGGGCCCGGTCTTCGATGCCGGGTTCGGACGGGAACCCTTCTGGAAAGTCGAGCCCGAAGGGGCGAAGGCAAGGATGGTCGCCCGCAAGGTGTCCGACCGGCTCTATGTGACCGAATTCCAGCGCGCCCCTGGCGCGGTCAAGCGCCTGTCGCTGCGTCCTGCGGAAAGCTACTGGTCGGCCGTGCGCCGTTCCATTGATCTCGCCGTCATCGACGCGCCGGGCATGAACCGGGCGGTGCTGGCGCTGGTGCGGGATATGGAAGGGGTGATCCTGATTGCCGATGAGCGCCGGCCGGGCACGGATGCCATCGAGGCCCGCCGCGCGGCCATCGAGTCCCGCGGCGGCATCGTCGCCGGCGTGATCCTGAACCGCGGACCTGATCCGGCCCGCTGGGCTGCATGACCGATTTTTCCGTTCGGCTGGACCGCTGGCGCAGCGCGCCGCGGATCGGCTTCCTGCGCCCGCTAGAGTACGGGCTGGCGCTGCTGATCCTGCTTCTGATGTCGCAGGCCCTGCTGGGGCCGCTGCTGGCGAGCGAGGCGGATCCGGAAGGCGCGACCCTGCTGCGGGTGATGTGGCTGCCGGTCTATGCCATCACGGCGATCTGGTTCGTAACCCGGCCCATGGCGGGACTCTCCACGGCCCTTCGGATACCGCTCATCCTTATCCTGTCAGCCCTGTGCATGGTCTCGATGATGTGGTCGCTGGACCCGTCTATGACGCTGCGGCGCGGCTTTGCGCTCGTCATGACGACGGCCTTTGGTATCGCGCTTGCGTCGCGCTGGTCGTGGCGCGACCTGGTCGGGATGATCGCGATCACCTTCGCCATTTTAGGCGTCGGCAGTGCGATGGCCTCCCTGGCCGCGCCGGGCTTTGCCGTTCACCAGGATATCCATGTCGGGGCCTGGAAAGGCCTCTGGTGGGAAAAGAATACGCTCGGCGCGATGATGGCATTCGGGGCTGCGGCCAGCCTTGCCGCCGCGGCGCAGTTTGACCGGCACCGCCTGCTCTGGTGGGGCATTGCCGCCTTCGAGGCCGGCATGGTGTTGATGTCAACGTCCAAGACGGCGCTGCTGGCGCTGTGCCTGGCGCTTGCCGGAGCGATCGGGATCGCGCTGGTACGGCGGGGGTTCGGGTTCGCGACGCTGATGATCTTTCTCGCGGTGGTCGGGGGCGGGATGCTGGCGCTGGTGCTGACGCTCGCACCGATGGCGGCGCTGGAAGCCCTGGGGCGGGATGCCACCCTGACCGGACGGACCGATATCTGGGCGGTGCTGATCGGCCAGATCGCGGCCGCGCCCTGGACTGGCTACGGCTATGGAGCCTATTGGGCGGCGGAATACGGCCCGGTCTTCTGGGTACGCCAGCAGACACAATGGCCGGTCCCGACCGCGCACAATGGCTGGCTGGAGACCGCGCTGGCACTGGGCATTCCCGGCGTGGTGCTGATGGCGCTCTCCTACACGGCGACCCTGTTCCGGGCCTTGGCACGCCTGTTTCGGGGGCGCGAGACCTATTGGGCGCTGACCTTTATCGCGCTGGTCGGCCTGATCAGCCTGACGGAAAGCAATCTGCTGCAGCGCAACGGACTGACCTGGGCGCTGTTTGTCGCGACGTCGGCGAAACTTGCGATGCCGCGACGGTCAGGCGGACGCTAGCCGCTCCAGGACGGATTTCACGGGCAGAACCTCGACGCCGGATCGGGCCACGGCCTCACAAACCCGCGCCAGCTGGTCCGGCGTGCAGCCCCATTCTGTCGGGTCCTGCTGGACGTCGTGGATGTAGTAGATGAGCCAGCCCGGCTCGTGTCCCATCTCGTCCAGCCAGCCGAGCGCCCGGTCGACCCCGGCGTCGCCGCCATCAATGCCGACCGCCTTCAGGAGATGCCGGTCCGCGCCGTCGCGATTGATGCCGGGCTGGACACCCCGCAGCGTGTCGTAACGAGCACCGAGCGCGCGTTTCACCGCCGGTGTCGCCTCGCCATAGGGGAAGGCGAAGTTTGTGATCGCGACACCCAGGCTTTCCAGAGACTGCGTGTTGGCTGACGCGTCTTCCAGAGTGACGGCCAGCGGCGCACTCGCCGCATCAAGATGGGTTGTCGTGTGACAGGCAATCTCGTGGCCAGCGTCAGCAAGGCGGGCAATATCCCCCGCATCGAACATCGCGCCGTGATGGGTGTCGCCGTTCATGAAGCCGGTCGCGGCATACCAGGTGCCGCGCCAGCCCCTTTTCTCAAGTTGATTTGCCCCTGTATCGACCGCCGATTTCGGGAAATCGTCAAAGGTGAAACTGACAAACTGGCTTGCCGGAATTGCGAGCGGTGCCCGAGCGAGCCGGCGCGCCAGCTGGCGCTTGACCTTGCCGGCCAGGCCGCCGGACGGGATGTAGGCTTCGGCGCTCATGACAGTGCCTCCGCAGCCCAGCTGGCCCGCCACAGTTTCAGCGCCAGCGTACGCAGGCGTAGCGGCGCAGCAGGCATGCGCGCCAGGAGTGACCAGAGGCCCCGGAGGGCTTGCTGACCGGGCAGGGCGCGCATCGTCCGCGCCGCTTTTGCACCGGGCAGGCGGGCGAGTTCAGGGTGTTTGCCGAGGAGGCGGGCATAATTCGTCGCGGCATCACGGAATTTCGCCAGCAGGACCGGGGCCTCCTGCCAGCCGTCATGGCGGGCGGGATTGTCGAGATGAATGAGCCGCCCGGCCTTGTCGGCACGGACCGCCCAGTCGACATCCTCCCAGCCCCAGCCCGTAAATCCGTCATCGAATGGCGTCCGGGCCATCAGGCTGGCGCGCACCAGAAGGTTACTGGAACAGACCGCGGTTGCCCCGATCCGGGTGCGCGAGGCGGCGTCATGGACATCGCTGGTCGCGGCCAGCGCGGCGTGAAGGCGATGGCGCGGATCGGTCGCGGGACCGGGCGAATAACCGCCAAAGGCCGCATCGAAATCGTCAACGTCTATCGCTTCGAGATAGGCCGCGAGAAATCCGTCCGGCACGTCCATGTCAGCATCCAGATAGAGCAGCCAATCCCCGCGCGCGGCCGCTGCGAGGCGATTCCTGGCTGCGGCCCGCCCGACATTGCGGGCGGCTGTTACGAGGCAGGCCGGAACCGGCAGGCTTTCCAGCGCCTGTTCAACCCTCGCATTGAGATCAGGGTCGGGGCGGCCGTCATCAAAAAGCACGATCTCGACCGGCTTTTCGAGTTCGGCGGCCTGTCCAGCGAGCGTTTCAAGCAGCGGGACAGGATTATCCCGGTAGAAGGGGGCCACTACGGAAAGAACCGGCTTGCCGGCCTCCATCGCCGCCGGATTGACGTATTCGCGGGTCGCACTCATGACGAGGCCTCCGCCGGTTTGAGCAGGGCACGGGCATCGCCAATCCAGGACCGGCAACCTGCGGCATCCAGCGCCAGGGCCGCCGCGCCATAGACCAGCGCGCCGGTGACGGCCTTGATGATCAGGGCCAGCATGGCGGTATCCGGGACGGGGATGGCGAGGACCGCTGCGGCCATGGCCCCGGTTGCCAGGGCGGCCTTGCCCCAATCCCTCCAGGGCAGGGGCAGGGCGAAGATGCGGCGGCCCAGAATGGCGCAGGCGACGAGGCCGAACCCGTAGGCGATCACGGTTGCGGCGGCGGCTCCGGCGATGCCGAAGAGCGGCAGGAAGACCAGGTTGAGGGCGATATTGAGCACCGCCGCCACCGCCATGATCGTGGCCATGGAACGGGTGCGGCGCTTCAACGTGAAGGCCTCATGGAAATAGTAGGTCATCATCCCGTTCATCAGTCCGGCCAGCGCAATCCAGGGCAGGATGGTGATGGCCCCGGCGCGGAATTCCTCGCCGACCATGACCGCGGCCAGCGGTGCCGCAACGAGGGCCAGCCCGGCGGCGGCGGGGAAGGCGATCAGCCCCATGATGCGCGCAGTACGGCCGGCCAGTTCCCGGGCGGCGTCCATGCCGCGATGTTCCAGCGCGGCGATGGTCAGCGGGGCCGCTGCTGCGCCCAGCCAGATGAAGATGATGTCGAGTGTCCGATCCGCGAGGCCGTAACCGGCAGCATAAATGCCGACGGCGGACTCACCCAGCATCCCGGCGATGAGAAAACGGTCGCCTGCCGAGAGCAGGTGTTCAAAGACGAGAGAGATCGAGACGGGCAGGCCGTAAGCCAGATACACGGCAGCCCGGCGCGCGCGTGCGCGGCCGTTCCGCATCCTGGCAAACTGTCCCGGCAGGTCGAACACCAGTGCGACAATGGCCCCGATCGCCATTCCGGCGAGCGGACCGGCGGCACCGAGCGGCGTTGCCAGAAGAAGTCCGATGCCGACGGCAAAGCCCAACAGCAGGTTAAGGGTCTCCAGCCCGGAATAGGCGGCGACCTGACCGGCTGCACGCCGGGTTTCCTGTCCGATATGCAGGGCTGATTTAAGCGTTAGCGCCGCCAGCGCGAAGCCAAGCGCGGTTTTCAGTTCGGCACTGAATGGCAGCAGGTAGAGCGCCAGCGCGCCTGCCGCGAGCACGAAAACTGCAAGACCTGCATAGACGAGATAGGCGGTGCGCAAATGAGCGGCCAGGCCATTGCGGCGGTCGGACCGGGCGTGGAAGCGGGCAACGGCGGCATCGAGCCAGGAAAACAGGGCCATGCCGCCCAGATGCATGACTGTGATGGCGAGCGCGTAGCGGCCATACATGTCGGTCGGCATCAGGCGCGTCAGGATTGCCACGCCGCCGAATCCGACAAGCGCCTGTGCGGCCTGTACCGGCAGATATCCAAGGAGATGGCGGCCGAGCATGGAGTCTGGCGTCCGATCGAGTTGTTGCAACGACGGAAAGCCTAGCCAAAACCGCCTAAGACGCGGTGAACGGACGCGATCCAATTTCGAAAGAAAGCGGAAACCACCCGTCTTTACCGTGCCGGGCAGAATCGATGGAAGGATTGGGTTCCGCATGGCTTCGCAAGCCCTTATGGCCGAGCTGAAACGGCCAAGCGCACTCAGTGCCGCCGAACGCGACGCCTGGATAGCGTTCACCAATGCCAATCCGGCGCTTGCCAGTCCGTATTTCCGGCTTGCTTTTGCCGAATGCTGTGAAGCGGCCCGCGACGACACAAGGGTGATCGTTGCCCGGAAGGGCGGGGCCATCTTCGGGTTCCTGCCGCTTCAGATCGGCCGTGTCAGTTATGCCCGGCCGCTGGCAGGTCCCCTTGGTGATGTGCATGGCGTCATCACCGAAGGCGACACGGAAATCGATATTCCGTCCTGGCTGAATGCGGCTGGCGTACCGCTGTTCGAATTTCACAGCGCGCTGGCCATCCAGTCCTGCTGGCGGCCCGGAGAGGCCTGGCGTGACGGCTCCTGGATCATCGATCTGGCCAATGGCTACGAGGCATTCGAGGATGACCGGTCTGCCGTTGAGCCGAAGGCTTTCCGTAATATCCGGTCGCGCCGCAGGCGGCTTGAAGCCGATCACGACGTCGCCGAGTTCCGGATGGACGATCGCCGCCCGGAAGTTCTGGAAACCCTGTTTGCGTGGAAAAGCGCGCAGTACCGGCGCACCCAGGTCTTCGACGTATTTTCGGTGCGTTGGGCCCGTGACCTGATCACGGAGATTGCCCGGCGTGATGACGCCGGCTTTCGCGGAATTGTGTCGAGCCTGACGATCGACGGTGAACTGGCGGCAATTCATGCCGGCATGGCCAGCGAGACGCGCTGCCACTACTGGTTTCCGGCCTATGACCCGGCCTTTAACAAGGTCAGCCCCGGCTTGCTGTTGCTGCTCGAAACCGCGCGTGACGCGGCTGACAAAGGCCTGACCAGCGTCGAGCTGGGACCGGGTGATTATGATTTCAAACGCAATCTGGGCGGATACCAGATCCCGCTTTCGGCGGGCTGCATGGTGACACGGTCGCCGGCTGCTGCACTGAGGCATGCGGCCCGGGCGCTGGCGGACACGGTCGAGCGCGCGCCCCTGGGGCCGATGAAAACGCTGCCGCGCCGCCTGTTGCGCCGGGCCGACAAGCTGTCGGCTTTTTACGCGGTATGATTTCGGCAACCCGGCGCGGGGTGTTGATGGCAGGGGCGGCAGGCTTGTTACTGCCGGGATGCGGCCCGCGGATCGAGACCCGGCTGGACCTCTGGAACAACGCGACCGGACCCCATTTGCGCGGTGCCTGTTTTTCACAACGCCGTGTCATTCCCGATCTCGATGGTGAAACGTTTCTTGGCAGCGGACCGGTCGGCGCGCCGATTTCCGATGATGCCCTGGCCAGCCTGGCGCGTAGCGGGGCTAATCTCGCCCTCCTGTCCCATCCGGGTATTTATACCGAACGTCCGCCCTACCGGTTCGACGAGCCCGTGGCGGAGCACTTGATCGACCTCGTGGACCGGTGTGCGCGGGCCGGCCTGTATGTGGTCGTGGCTTTCCGTTCCGGGCCGGGACGAACCGAGTTCAGCCTGCACCGGGATTCCGCGGGTGACTGGTTTCCGGCGGACCTGGTTGATGAACGGGTCTGGCAATCGTCGGAGGCGCGCAATGCCTGGTCGGCGATGTGGGGGCATGCGGCGGTCCTGCTGCGTAACCGCGCGAATGTGGCCGGCTATCTGCTAATGGTCGAACCGAACGCCAACCAGGCGGCCCTGGGTCCCAATGGCGAAGCGATCGACATCTGGGACGCCGACAGGCTGCGCGACACACTGTCGGGCACGCAGGGGGACTGGCCCGCGATGGCGTCCGCCATGGCCCGGTCGATCCGGAGTTTCGATACGGAAACGCCCATCCTGGTCAGCCCGGACGGGTATGCGAATGCGCGCTTTGCGCCATTGCTGGATCTCGAGGCCGTGCCGGGCATGGTGCTGGCGATCCACGACTACGAGCCGCGCGCCTACACCCATGGCGATGCCGGGTCCGGCGAATTCTATGACCCGGCGGATGCGCCGGTCATGCCGCCCGAAGCGGCGCGCTGGATGCTGGGGGAGTTCGGCGTTCGCCGCTGGATGCCGGGATCGGGCGGATTTATCGCGGCCCGTATGGACGCGCTCGAACGCGCCGGTGCGGCATCGGCCTATTTCCGGTGGGATTCCGGTTGGCAACCCTATGAGTCGCAGGAGAATGCCTGGAACCCGCTGTACGGAAGCGATCCGGCGGCGGACAGCCCGTCAGATCTGTCCCCGGTGCGGGGTGCGCTGGAAAATGCCTGGCGGGCCAACCGGATGCGGCCCTAGCGGATATTGATCTTGTCGCCGAGCAGGGCCGGCAGGGTCCGCAGCATGATCCACAGATCGAACCACAGGCTGGCGCGGGCGATATATTCCACGTCATAGCGGACGCGTTCGCGCGCGGCTTCGGGCGTGTGGAGCGGTCCACGCGACCCATTGACCTGGGCCCAGCCGGTCAGGCCCGGCTTGACGCGGTGACGGTGCGCGTATTCGGCCACGAGGGACGAAGTCGGCGCGGCTCCGGTGGTCATGCCGGGCGCGTGCGGACGCGGCCCGACCAGCGACATGTCGCCGGTCAGCACATTCCAGAGCTGGGGCAATTCATCCAGGCTCGACAGGCGCAGGATACGGCCAATCCGGGTGACACGCGGATCATCGCGTTCGACCTGGCGTACGGCTCCGTTCGCCGTGCACTTGTCGGTGCGCATGGAGCGGAATTTCAGGACCGTGATCGGGCGGCCGTTAAAGCCTTCGCGCGTCTGGCGGAAGAGGGCAGGGCCGGGCGAGTCGAGCTTCACCAGAAGCGCCAGAAGGGCCATGACCGGCAAGGCGGCCGCGAACATGAGCGAGCCGATGACGAGGTCTTCGAGACGTTTCAGGATCAGCCAGCCCGGTTCTGCGCGCGTGCCGGACAGCTGGGCGGCGGGCGCATCGGCGATCGCTTCCAGCGAGGTCGCGGACGGGTCGAAATCGTCAAAGTCGAGCAGGAGACAGACCGGTTGCGGCAGGACGCCCAGGCGCTTCAGGAGCAGGCGCACCCGTTCGGCGGCCTTGGGCGTCACGGTGATGACGATCCGGTCGACTTCATGCAGCAGGGGCCAGGCGGCCAGGTCATCGAGGTCGCCGAGATACGGCGTTCCGGCCAGGCGCGACGGCGCGCGCGACCGGCGGTCATCAAAGACACCTATAATGTTCACCGCCGCGCTGCGCCGGTTTGCCTCGATCAGCTTGCGGGCATTGGCGGTCGCACCGATGACGACGATATTGGCTGCGAGCCGTCCGGACTTGGACCAGTACTGGATAAAGAAGGCATAGGTCAGATGCAGTACGCCAAGAGCCGAGGCCATCACCATGGATTCCACGGCCGCGGCCGGAAGCAGGGCGGGCTGGGCCAGCGCGACCGCTCCGAGCGTGAGCAGACCGGCGAGGCCCGCAGCAACGACCGTGCGGGCCATCCGGTCCCAGGCCGGGGTCGAGGGCGTGACCCGGTAAAGGCTGAAGGTCCGCATCGCACAGGCGGACAGCACGCCCATGACCAGCATCGGCCAGAGCAGGGGCGCAAACATCGTCGCCGTCGCCACGCACAGGGCCAGAAGAACGAATGTGTCGGTCAGTTGCAGGGCCCGGCCGAGCGCGGCGCGGTCTATCCGGTCCTGGGGCGGGCTGACAGCGGCGCGGGCTTCGGCCAGTGCCATGGCAGCCACGCCGCTGACCTGCGCGCGAAAGCCGGCTGACAGGTCATTGGCCGGCGCGTTGGGGCCGCCGAAAGCTGGGCGTCGATCACTCATTGGTCCGGTCCGTGAAATTTGTCCCGGACGGCACAATGAACCGTTAGCCCGAATATTCGGTTGAGAAGCGTGGTTTAAATAGGCTTAAGGCGCGCGCCTATTCCGCCATGCCCGCGACCGCATGCACATAGGCTTCCCGCGCGCCCTTGGGATCGATCTTCTGGGCGTCGAACGTCTTGGCGATACGCTCGTCATCGTCCTGCAATTGCTGGGGATCAACCTCGGCATAATGCATCACGCCCATGTCGGCATAGGCTTTCTGGACCTTGTCACCCCACAGGCCGATATCCTTCACGATCGGGACGATGCGCTGGAAGAGGAGGGTGCGGTAGAGTTGGGTGATTTCCGAGTTCTCGGCCCATTCCACGCATTCCTTCACCGGCAGGCCGAGCGCTTCATAGACTTCCGTCGCGTCCGTCATCCGGCCGCGCATCAGGTAGCAGGCTTCGACCAGGAATTCCTCGCGCTCGTCGCGTTCGGCCTGGGTCAGTTCGGGGTAGTAGTCGCGCAGCGACAGGCGTCCGAAGGCAACGTGGCGCGCCTCGTCTTCCATGACATAGGCGTTGACCATGCGCGCGAGCGGATTCTGGGCGATGTCGCGGATCGTGCCGAAAGCGGCGAGCGCGAGCCCCTCGATGACGACCTGCATCGCCAGATAGGTCATGTCCCAGCGCGAATCGCGCAGGGCTTGGTCGACCAGCTCCTGCAGCGGGCCGGTCATCGGATAGGCGACGCCGAACTTGTCGAGCAGCTTCTTGTAGGCCTCGACGTGGCGGGCCTCGTCCATCACCTGCGTGGCGGCGTAGAACTTCGCATCGAGGTCGGGGACTTGCTGGACGATCTTGGAGGCACAGAGCAGGGCCGCCTGCTCGCCTTGCAGGAATTGCGAGATATTCCAGGCCTGACCATGGCGGCGCGATTCCATGCGCTCCTTCTTGGTCATCTTCTCCCAGATCGGAGAGCCGTAGAGCCCATTGGCCTCTTCGGGCATCTGCATCGGGTTTTCGAAGTCGAGGTCCTGGGTCCAGTCGATGCGGTTGACCGCATCCCACTGCATGTCCTTGCCCTTCTGGTAGAGGTGCATGAGCGTGTTGCGGCCCTCGTCGAATTCCCAGTCGAAGACGGCTTCGAAATCCTGGGGAACGGTCCATTTCGGATCGATGTCCGGGATGGGATAGGTGTCGCGCAGGCTCATGATTTCTCTCCCGACAGCATCAGCGCCTCATAAAAGTGAACGCTGTTTACTTTCGGGCAGGATGCTGGAAATTCAGCGCATGCGCAAGAGGAGAGCTATTCGGCCGGGACAGGAGCGGGCTCTTCGGCGTTGTTTGCGCCCGTGTCGTCCGCGCCCGCAGCCTGCCGTTCTGCCCACAAGGCCTTGATCTTCTTCGAGGTCAGGCGCGAGCCGTCCGGCGACCAGCCCGGCGGCGCGAAGATGTAGCCGAGCGCGTCTTTCGGCGATTTCGACCCGGCGACGTCTTTGGCAATTCCCCACCATTCGTGCAGCGAGATGACGAGCGGATTGTAGGTGCCGAGATTCCTGACGATGCCGTAGCGGCAAGCCTCGTCAGCGCGCTCCTCCTCGAACGTACCAAACATCTTGTCCCAGACGATAAAGACGCCTGCGTAATTCCGGTCGAGATAGCGCGGATTGGTGGCGTGGTGGACGCGGTGGTGCGAGGGCGTGTTCATCACCGCTTCGAACCAGCGCGGCATTTTTCCGATCGCCTCGGTGTGAATCCAGAACTGGTAGATCAGGTTCAGACCGCCGACGAAGGCGACCATGCCGGGCGGGAAGCCGATCAAAATCAGGATCGATCCCAGCCACATGAATTTCAGCGTGAAGACGCTGAACCAGGGCTGCCGCAGCGCGGTGGTCAGATTGTAGTGCTGGGAGGAATGGTGGACGACATGGTCGGCCCAGAACCAGCGCACGGTGTGGGCCCAGCGGTGGGACCAGTAATAGATGAAATCATCGGCGACGAAGCAGAGGATCCAGGCCCACCAGACATAGCCGATGTTGAGAACGCCAAAGCGCGCGATGAGGAGAAACCAGGCCGCCGCGATGAAACCGAGGACGACGCCGGACACGGTATTGCCCAGCCCCATGACGAGGCTGGCGGCGCTGTCCTTCGGCTCGAAGGAGGCCTTGCCGGTCGTGCGTGCATAGATCAGTTCCGCGATCACCAGGATCACGAAGACGGGGATGGCGATCATGATGGGATCGACGAGTTCGATATCCATTCAGGTCTCCAGCGCCTCGATCCGTGCCGCCCAGTCATGGGCCGTCTGGGCGTCGCCGGTGTCCACGGTGACGGGACGCATCGTATCACCCCTAAAGGTGAGGGAAAGCGACCCGTCGTCGCGGGCCTCCACGCTCTTAAAACCGTCGCGCGGGACCAGTCGCGTGACAAAGCCGGCACCACGGGCGGCGACGACGCCGATTCGCGGGCTCTGTGTGTCGAGGACCAGTGCGGACAGGCTGTCCCTGGCCAGCAGGCCTTCGCCGGGCGTGAACACGAGGTGGTCGTCCTGGAGGCGCGCAATCGCCACTTCGAGCGATCCGATGCGCGATGGTGTCCAGCCCCCCAGCCAGACATTGAGCGCGACCAACAGAGAGATCGCGATCCCGGACCCGAGGAGGATGTAAAGCGTCGTCATGGTGGATCCAGCCTAGAACGAAAAGGAGCGGGGACCAGCCCCGCTCCTCATCATGCCATATCTGCGGTCGCGACTAGCGGCGCAGGCGCAGGGTCACGCCATAGGTGCGCGGATCGCCCGGATAGGCGTTCAGGCTGCCCGGCTGACCGACGGAGCTGAACTCGCCGACGAGGTATTCTTCGTCGGTCAGGTTGCGGCCCCAGAACTGCAGGCCCCAGCTTTCGTCCTCGGCACCGAAGCCGAAGCTGGCGTTGAACAGGGCGAAGCCTTCCTGGACCTTGCGGGGGTCCAGATCGCCACCGAGATTGCGGCCCGAGGTGTAGAACACTTCGCCGCGCAGGAAGGCGGTGGTGTTCTCGGCCACCGGGAAGAACCAGGTCGCCGTGGACGTCGCCGTCGTCTTGGCCGCACCGGCCAGCTGGCGGCCCGACAGGTCCTGCGTGCCGGCAATCAGGCACTGGGCGGACATGTTCAGATCGTCGCAGGGCGCGTTGGTGTAGGTCTCGTACTCGGCGTCGAGCAGATAGGTGAGACCACCCGTCCAGAGGAAGGACTCGTTCGGACGCCACATCGATTCGATTTCGACGCCGCGCACAACCACTTCACCGGCATTGTCGAGCACGAAGGCCGTACCGTTGAAGTTGTTCGACTGGAAGTCCTCGAGATTCTGGCTGAAGGCCGCAATATCGAGGCGCATCGTGTTGTCAAACAGCTGGGTTTTGACGCCAACCTCGATATTGGTCGAGATTTCCGGATCAAATTCCAGCGCATTGGCGATCGCCGCGGTCGAGGAGACGTTGAAGCCGCCCGCCTTGTAGCCGGTCGAGTAGCTGGCATAGACGTTCAGCGTGTCGGTGACGTCATAGGACAAGATGATGTTGCCCGACAGATTGTCTTCCGAACGTGCCGACGCGTAATCGGGGGCCGGCGGGCTGAACTGCAGCGGCGTCAGGCCGAGCAGCGGGTTCACCGCCGGGTTGGTCGACCCTGCGGTCGCCGCAGCCTGGGCCTGGGCGGCCGCCCCCGGATTGGCGGCGATGTTGCCCGGCGTCGGCGGCAGGCCGGTCAGCTGGAAGAAGACGGCGGCGAAGATCTGCTGGAAGCCGATCTGCACAAAATCAAGCGCCGAGAAGGGGTCCTGAACGAGCAGGTCGGCGTCGATCGTCTTGTCTTCATCGGTATGACGCAGACCCGCCGTGATGGTGAAGCGGTCGGTGACATGGAAGTCGAGCTGACCGAAGACCGACCAGCTTTCCGTGGTCAGGTCATAATTCTCGGTCCGGCCCTGTCCGGCCGCCAGGAAGGTGCCAGCCGGAACACCCAAACCGTTCTCGAGCGCGGTGATGGCACCGCCCGAGACCAGGTCCGCGAACGGGCGAAGATCGGTCCCGTAACGCGTGTTGTCCATGTGGGTCATGTTCTGGTCGAAGAAGTAGACGCCGGCCAGCCAGTCAACCCGGTTGTCGCCGGTCGAGGTTGCCCGGAACTCCTGGGTGAAGGTGGTGTATTCGGTGTCCAGTCCGCGGATCGGCGACAGGTTCAGATCGGTGAAGTCCGCGTCGATATTGTTGGTGTCGCGGAAATACCGCATCGCGGTGATCGAGGTCAGCTGGAAGCCGTCGAAATCGACATCGACCTGGCCGGAGAGGCCCCGCGTATCAATCTGGGTGCGGACCGAGCCGTCGAATGCGACCTGACGCGCGAACGGATCGGGAGCCAGAACCGTGCCGCCGAGGAAGGCCATCGCACCGGCATTCTGCGGCAGGTGGAAAGAGAAGGGAGCCGCGCAGCAACGCTCGTCGACATTGCCGACATCACCGATCAGGCGAACCGAGACATTGTCGCCAAGGTCGGTTTGCAACTGGCCGCGCATCGACCAGCGATCACGGTTGTTGATGGTCTCTCCCGTCGTGATGTTGTCGAGGAAACCATCACGCGTATTGCGGTTGAAGTCGAAGCGGACCGCCGCATTGCCGCCGGCGATCGGGCCGGTGACCGTTCCGCGGAAGATGCGGGAATCGTAATTGCCGATCGTGACTTCGCCGGCAGCGGCGAATTCGTATTCCGGGGCCTGGGTGATGAAGTGAACCACACCGGCCGGGGAGTTCTTGCCGAACAGGGTCGATTGCGGGCCACGCAGGACTTCGACGCGCTCCAGCGACAGGAAGTCGTTGATGGAGGCACCCTGGCGGGAGCGATAGACGTTGTCGACGAAGACGGCGACAGACGGCTCGAGGCCGACATTGTCCGCCGAGGTGCCGAGGCCACGGATCGCGAACTCGGTCACGCCCGAGCGCGAGAATTGCGACACGCGCAGCGACGGTACGAGTTGTTGCAGGTCGCGGACGTCGCGAACCTGGCCGAGCGTGATCTGCTCTTCGGGCACGGCAGACACCGCGATCGGGGTTTCCTGGAGGGTCGCCTCGCGCCGTTGCGCTGTGACGGTGATGGTGTCGACCTGAGCCGCGGCGAGTCCCGCGGTAAACAGGCTGGCAGCCATGGCGGTCGAGCACATGGCAATGGCACGAATGGATGTCTTCATGATTCTCCCCTTATGGCACCGTGGTCCCATTGTTTTTGACGGTGCAGGCATTGTTGTTGCGCGCATAACACCATTCTTCGCGGCGTCTGTCAGTAGCGTACGCGCAACAGGTGAGTGCGAAATCAGCACACACATGACGAATTGTGCTTATCGTTGGATAAGTGAACAATGTTTAAAAACGGGGAGAGCGGAATGATCACACGGATTGCAGGCGGGCTTTTGCTGCTCGTGGTGCTGGCGGTTTCGATTGCTGCAGCGTGGTTTTACCGGCCTTGGTCGGAATATTCACCGGCGGGTTACCAGGCGGCGGGAGACCCGGCGCGCCTTGTCGAGCTGTCACAGGACATGCGTTCGGTTTTCCCCGGACGCACGATTCAGGCACGCAATCCCGAACCTCTGCCACGCAATGATGCGCCGCTGGAGGTCAGCTTTGACTGGCAGGGTGAAACGCGGACGCTCGATCAGTATCTGACCGACTCGACCTCGCTCGGCCTGGTGGTCCTGCACAGAGGTGAGATCGTCCACGAATCCTACCGCAGTGGCGCAAATCCCGAGTCCCGCCTGACGACGTGGTCGGTTGCCAAGAGTTTCGTCGCATCGCTGATCGCGATTGCGATGCAAGAGGGGCATATCGCCTCGCTCGACCAGACCGTGGCCGAGTTTGTGCCCGCCTATACTGGCACCGATTATGGCGACACGTCGCTGCGCCACCTGCTGATGATGTCGTCGGGTATCGATTTCGTGGAGGACTATTCGGCCGAGGATTCGGACATTCGCCGCCTGTTCTTCAACGCCTTCATTTTCGAACGCGACATTGACTCCATGATCATGGAATTCGAGCGCGATACCGAGCCGGGTACCGAACTCGATTACATTTCCTCGAATACGCAGGCGCTGTCTGCCGTGGTGCGCGCCATCTACGGCATGCCGCTGGCCGACATCGTCGAGGAGAAAATCTGGACGCCGCTTAACATGACCGGCGAGGCCTACTGGTCACAGAATGTCGAGGGCGATCAGGGCATTGCCGTGGGGTATTGCTGCCTCAATGCCCGCCTGGTCGACTTTGCCCGCTTCGGCCAGTGGTATCTCCAGGATGGGGTATGGGACGGCGAGCGCCTGTTGCCCGAAGGCTGGGTGCAACTGGCGACGCGGCCCAATGCGCCGTTCCAGGAGCCGGGGCCGGACGCGATCTACGCGCCGCGCGGCTATGGCCTGCATTTCTGGATCCCCGACAATCCGCAGGGTGAGTACTACGCGGCCGGGATCTATGGTCAGTATGTCTGGGTCGATGAGCGCCGCGACGTCGTGATCGCCCGGTTTGCTGCCGATCCCGAGTGGGGCGCACGCACCGAAGAAACCTTTGCCGTCTTCCGCGCGATCGCCGAAGCTGTCTCTTCCATCGGAGAAAGCGGCGATGAGTGAGGCGCGTGAATTCGACTACGTGATCGTCGGGGCCGGTTCGGCCGGCTGCGTGGTGGCGGAGAGTCTGTCACGGGATCGCGACGTCACGGTCTGTGTGCTCGAAGCCGGCGGGCCAGACAAGGATCCCGCCATCCGCACGCCCATGCTGCTGGCCAAGGTCGTCAGCGGCGGGCCCTATAACTGGTCCTACGAGACCGAGCCCCAAGCCGAGCTGCACGACCGCCGCCTGTTCTGGCCGCGCGGCAAGACACTCGGCGGTTCCTCCTCGATCAACGCCATGCACTATATGCGCGGGGCGCACGAGAATTTCGATGAGTGGGGCGAGCTGGGGGCGGACACCTGGAACTGGGCCGATGCGCTTGCACGCTTCAAGGCGATGGAGGACCAGCAGCGGGGTGCGGACGCCTGGCACGGCACCGGCGGTCCGCTGCGGGTCGAGGATATCCCGAAACTCAACCCTCTGACCGAGCTCTATTTCGAGGCCGCGCGCGAGCTTCAATACCCGGAAAATCCCGATTTCAACGGCGAGAAGCAATACGGGTTCGGCCCCTACCAGATGACGATGAAGGGGCCGCGCCGCTGGAGTGCGGCAGACGCCTTCCTGCGCCCCGCCATGGAGCGCGGCAATGTCACCGTCATCACCCACGCGCTGGCCCATCGCGTGCTGCTGGAGAATGGCCGTGCGCGCGGCGTCGCGCTCGACATAAAGGGCGAGGCCGCCGAAATCATCGCGCGCAAGGAAGTGATTCTTTCGGGCGGGGCGATCAACTCCCCGCAATTGCTGCAGCTTTCAGGGATTGGCGATCCGGACTGGCTGAGGGCCGCGGGTGTCTCGGTCGAGCATGAACTGCCGGGCGTGGGCCGCAATCTGCAGGACCATCTCGACATCGCCGCGATCATGCGCACGAAGACCGCGCGCTCGATCGGCAATTCCTGGAAGCGCACACCAAAGAACCTCGCCGACGTGGCGCGCTGGATGATCCGCGGAGACGGCGATTTCACCATCAACCCGGTGCAGGGCGGGGCGTTCCTGAATTCCTCGCTGGCCGGCGACCTGCCCGATCTTCAGCTGGTCTTCATTCCCGGCCTGTCGGTCGACCATGGCCGCACGACGGTCTTCGGCCATGGCGTGACGCTGCATGTCTGCCATCTCTATCCGGAAAGCCGGGGCGAGATCCGGATCCGGTCGAACAATCCGGCCGAGCATCCGCTGATCGACCCGAATTATCTCGCCCATGAGGGCGATCTGACCGCGCTGATTGACGGGCTGGAAATCGTCCAGCGCATCCTGATGGCCCCGGCCTTTGATGACGAACGGGTCGGCATGTTCCGCCCGTCCGAAATCCTGGAATCCCGTGACGCGATGGAAGCCGACATTCGCGGCCGCGCCGAGACGCTCTACCATCCGACCTCGACCTGCGTGATGGGTAAGGGCCCGATGGCCGTCGTCGACCCGGAGTGCCGGGTCTACGGGGTGAAGGGTCTGCGCGTGGTCGACGCCTCGGTGATGCCGCGCCTGGTGGGCGGGAACACGAATGCGCCCACAATGATGATTGCCGACAAGGCCGCCGAGATGATCCGGGCTTCTGCCGGATAGGGAGACACACATGAGCGACGAACAGCAGATCGAGCGGATGAAGACGCTTCTGGACGCGCAGAAAAAGGCGTTCGCGGCTGACCGGCACCGCTCCATCGACGAGCGCAAGGCTGACATCGAGAAAGTCGGCGATCTCGTCAAACACCACGCGAAAGACATCATGGACGCGATTGCCGCCGATTATGGTGCGCGGTCCTGCGCCGAAACCCAGATCGCCGAGATCGGCTTCACGATCAGCGCGGCGAAACATGCGCGCAGCCATGTCGCCAAATGGGCCAAGCCGAAGCGTGCCTCGGTCCCACTGACGCTCGCGCCGGGCAAGGCCTATGTGCGCCGCGAGCCGAAAGGCGTGGCGGGGATCATTTCGCCCTGGAATTATCCGCTCCAGCTGGCCTTCACGCCGCTCATTGCCGCACTCGCGGCTGGCTGCCGGGCGATCATCAAGCCATCGGAATTCACCCCGCGCACCGCCGAGCTGATGGCGCGGATGCTGGCTGAAGCCTTTGACGAGAACCATGTCGCCGTCATCACGGGCGGCCCGGCGGTCGGGGAGGCGTTCGCCAAGCTTCCCTTCGACCATCTCTTCTATACCGGCTCGACCCATGTCGGGCGGCTGGTGGCGATGGCGGCGGCGGACAATCTGGTCCCGGTGACGCTGGAGCTGGGCGGAAAATCGCCGGCCATCATCACCGAGGACTATGATTTAACTGAAGCCGCCAAGCCCCTGACCTGGGGCAAGTATTTCAATGCGGGCCAGACCTGTATTGCGCCGGATTATGTGCTCGCGCCGAAGGACAAGGTGCGCGCTACCGGCGAGGCGATCTTGGCGGAAGTCCAGTCCTATTACCCCGAGCCGGGCAGCGATCCCGACTACACCGCGATCATTTCCGACAAGCATCACCAGCGCCTTTCGCGCATGATCGAGGAAGCGCGCGCCGGGGGCGCAACCATCCTTCAGCCCGAGATGGGCGAGACCGGCAATGTGCGCAAAATCCCGCCGACCATCGTCCTCGACCCGCCGCTGGAATCAAAACTGATGCAGGAGGAGATTTTCGGCCCCGTCCTGCCCGTGCTCGGCTACGAGACGCTCAACGGGGCGATATCCTTCGTCAATGACCGTGACCATCCGCTCGCGCTCTATGTCTATGCCAAGGACAAGGCGGTGGCGCGGCGTGTGCTGGACGCGACGATGTCCGGCGGGGCGAGCGTGAACGCCTCCATGCTGCACATGTCGGTCGAGGGCATGCCCTTCGGCGGTGTCGGCAAGTCCGGCTACGGGGCCTATCACGGCGAGCACGGCTTTTTGACCTTCAGCCATGAACGCGCCGTCTTCGAAGCGCCGGTCTGGCACCCGTCGCGCTGGATCGCGCCGCCCTATGGCAAGCGCTTCGACTTCATTTCCAAACTGCAGATGAAATAGGCTGATGGGCGGACTTTCAGGCAAACGCATTCTCGTCACTGGCGCGTCGCGCGGGGCGGGGCGGGCTATCGCCAGGGCCTGCGCCGAGGCCGGCGGGCAGGTCGTCATCCACTACAACGCCAACCGGGGTTCCGCCGAGGCGCTGGCCGGTGAGATCGGTGAGGCCGCGCTCGGCCTGATCGGCCAGGATCTGGGCGAGGCGGGAGCCGGTGTAAAACTGTGGACCAAGGCCGATGCCGAGTTCGGCCCGCTCGACGCGCTGGTCAACAATGCCGGCATCTACCGCGCGACGCCGCTCAATGATGACCGGCAGTGGGAGGCGGGCTGGGCCGAGCAGATCGCGGTCAATCTGCGCGCGCCCTGCGACCTGATGCGTGCCGCCGTGACGGCATTCCAGCGCCGGGGCGGTGGAGCCATCGTCAATATCGCTTCGCGCGCGGCCTATCGCGGCGACGGGCCGGACCATTGCGGCTATGCGGCGGTGAAGTCCGGACTGGTCGCGGTGGCCAAGACGCTGGCGCGCGCGCATTCAGGTGAAAACATACTGATCTATACGCTGACGCCGGGCTGGATCGAGACCGACATGGCCCCGAGCCGTGTCGAGGCACGGGCCGCTGCAGTTGCGGACATCCCGCTCGGCAAGGTCGCCCAGCCCGAGGAGATTGCTGCGATGACGGCGTTTCTGCTCTCTGGCGATTGCCCTTCGGCGACAGGCAGCGTCATCGACATCAATGGCGCGAGCTATGTGCGATAGGGTTTCCCAAAAGTGTTGAACCCCCGGGCCGGCCGCAGGCCGTAACCGGGGCCTTGGACAGTTGCAGCGAGGTCCCGGATCGGCTTCGCCGTCCGGGATTTCAGTCGAGTTTTCAAACCAACGTAATCCGGGACTCCCCATCCCCGCATGGCCTGATAAGGTCGCGGGTGAACAATGTTCACACCGGTGGGGGAGAGACGGGGATGATGCGCTGGATTGTCGGAGGCGTTGCGGGACTGCTTGGCCTGGCAGTTGTGCTGGTGATCGCGGTCAGCGGCTGGATGACCTGGCGCTTCTACGATACGAGGCCGCAAGTGTCCGGCACGGTCGAGCTCGCCGGAATTTCGTCCGATGTCTCCATCGTGCGCGACCAGTATGGCGTGCCGCACATTTTCGGCGAGACCGAAGCCGATATCTTCTTTGCGCTCGGCTACGCCCACGCGCAGGACCGCTTCTTCCAGATGGACATGATGCGCCGCTATGTGCACGGGCGGCTGTCCGAAGTGCTGGGCGAGCGCACCATCCGGGTCGACGCCCGCAACCGTATTCGTGGCTATCACCTTGTCGCTGACGCGGCGGTCGAGAATCTGAGCCCCGAGGCCCGCGCCGCAGTCGAGGCCTATACCGCCGGGGTGAATGCCCGCCTTGAGCGCGGCACCCCGTCGCCGGAATACGCCATTCTGCGTTTCTCGCCGGAGCCTTGGCAGCCGCGCGATTCTGCCGCCGTCGTCGTCTACATGGCGGATTCGCTCGCCGCCGGTGAATACGAGGAAATGAACCGGCGGCTCCTTGAAACACTTTTTACCGCCGATCAGATCGCGGAATTCCTGCCCGGTTATCCGGACTGGGCCCCGACCATGCTGCAAGCGGAGGACTTTCCCGCGCCGGACGGCGATGTCCCGGCACCGGAGACCGATGTTCAGGACGATGTGAATGGCGGCTCGAATGCGTGGGTCCTGTCCGGGGAACACACGGCGACCGGCGAGCCACTGCTGGCGAACGACCCGCATCTGGGACTCTCGGCACCGGGCATCTGGTATTACGCGCACCTCGCGCTGCCTGACGGCCATGTCGTCGGTTCGACGGTGGCGGGGGCACCGCTGGTGGTCCTCGGCCGGAATGACGTCTCGGCCTGGGGGTTCACCAATACCGGGTTTGACGTGATCGATTTGCGTCCCGTGCCGCCCGGCTCCATGGCGACCACCGAGCGGAGCGAAGTTATCCATGTTTCGGGTGGCGACGATGTCGAAATCACCGTCCAGGAAACCGAATCTGGTCCGATTCTCGATCCGGACTGGTTTAATCTCAATGGGTTCGGGGAAAGTGACGTCATCCTGATGAGCACGGCGCTGGACCGGTCCAACGACGTTGCGGATGTCTCCTACCGCATCATGAAGTCGCGCAACTGGGCCGAATTCGTCGAGGCGGGCCGAGGCTATACCGCGCCGATGCAGAACATGCACTACGCCCATATCGACGGTACGATCGGCTATACGACGCCGGGCCTCGTCCCGCTGCGGGCCGAAGACGGCAGTTGGTCAGGTTTTATCCCTTACGAGGATTTGCCGCGTGTCGAGAACCCGCTCTCGGGCCGTATCGCCTCGGGCAATAACCGCATCGCGCCGGACAATTATCCGTATCCGACGCCGGGCGAGTATTCGATCTTCCGCGCAGTGCGGATCGACGAAATGCTGAACGCGGTCGACCAGCACGACATGGCAAGCTTCCATGCCGGGCAGATGGACGTGACCTCGGCGCAGGCCCAACGTCTCATCCCGGTCATTGAGGCCAGCCTGCCGCGCACCGCCGCCGGTGAGGACGCCCGCGTCCACCTGGCCGTCTGGGACGGCGAGATGGGTATGGAGCGCTCCGAGCCGCTGCTCTATGCGCTCTGGTACCGCGAACTGGCGCGCGAGATTTACGCCGACGAGCTGGGTGAGAATTTCCGCCGCTTCCTCGGCAACCGGCGCGGCTTCATCGACAATGTCCTTGTCGGTGGCCAGACACACTGGTGTGACGACATCACAACCGCTGCTGCGGAAACCTGTGCCGACGCGGTTGGAGCTGCGCTGGACGCGGCCATGGCGATTGGCGTCGAGCGCTATGGCGCTGATCTGGATGCCTGGAACTGGGGCGACGTTCACCAGGCCGTCTTTGATCACCCGGCCTTTACCGGTGTGCCCTTCCTCGACGGGCTCTTCACCGTACGCCAGCCGGTCGGCGGGGACGGGTCGACGCCCAATGTCGCCGTCTATTCGATTGGCGCGGACAATTTCGACGTCTTCCACGGACCGTCGCTGCGCGTCGTCTATGACCTCTCGGACCTTGATGCCTCGCGCTACATGCATGCGCCGGGACAGTCGGGTCATCCGCTGTCCCCGCACTACCGCGACCTAGCGCCGATGTGGGCGGCGGGCGAGAGTTTCGAACTGCGCACCGACTGGACACCGGAGAGCCCGCCAGAAGGGTCGCGGACGCTGGTGCTACGGCCGGCGGGGTAGTGTTCACTGAGATTCCCCGAACACGTCGGGGAATGACGCAGAAATTTGAGGGCTGGCGCTGAAAAAATTGCGTCATCACCCGCTTTATGCGGGTGATCTTTGGCAAGGGACAGCAAGGGACAGCAAGGGAGACACCGCCATGACCATTCGTCTGAACCGGCGCCAGGCGCTTCTCGGCGCGACAGCAATCTCCCTGACGGCGGCCGGGTGTGGCACCTCCCGGCCCGCGCCACCGGAGCCGAGCGGACCGTTCCGTCATGGGGTCGCGTCGGGCGAACCGGACGCGACGAGCGTGGTGCTCTGGACAGCGATCACCGAGGATGGCGGCGGCGAACGCGGCGTGGAAGTCGCCCGGGACGAGGGCTTTACCGACATCGTCTTCGAGCAGTTCGAGACGATCACCTATATCCGCATGAACCCGGTCACGACCGTGAAGATTCTGGCGACAGGTCTCGAACCCGGCACGACGTATTTCTACCGGTTCCGGTTCAATGGCGAGCATTCGCCGGTCGGGCGGACGAGGACCCTGCCCGAAGGAGATACCGGCCAATACCGTGTCGCGGTGTGTTCGTGCTCGAATTATCCGGCGGGATATTTCAACGCCTACGCCGAGCTGGCTGCGCGAGACGAAATCGATCTCGTCCTGCATCTGGGTGATTACATCTACGAATACGGGATGGGCGGCTATGCCACCGACGACGCCGAGGACATGGACCGCGTTCCGGTCCCGGCTCATGAATGCCTGACGCAAGCCGACTATGCGGCGCGGCATGCCCTCTACAAGTCCGATCCGGACCTGCAGGCCGCACATGGTGCCAAGCCCTGGTTCATCATGTGGGACGATCACGAGGTCGCCAATGATGCCTGGGCGGGCGGGGCGGAGAACCATAATCCGGACAATGGCGAGGGCGCGTATTCCGACCGCCGCGCCGGCGCGCTGCGCGCCTTCCACGACTGGAACCCGACCCGGGAACCGGAGGACATGATCGGCACGGCGCGGCGCATCGAGATCGGTAATCTCGCGACCATCGCGCTTACCGAAAGCCGCCATACGGCCCGCACTGAACAGCTGACCTTCGACAGCTTCCCGATCCCGGCCGATTCCGAAGACACACCGGAAAACCGCGCACTGGTCTCGCAATGGCTGGACGAGGTGGTTGGCGACCCATCGCGGGAAATGCTGGGTGCTGCGCAGATTGCCGAGATCGCAGATCTGTTTGCCGCCTCGCGTGAAGACGGCAAGCCCTGGCAGATCCTGGGCGGGCAGGTCCTGTTGGGGCGCGTGACGATGCCGAATTATGTCGAGGTTCTGCCGGGTTGGTTGAAATGGCTGGTTCGCCGCCGCGACGATTTGGCGTGGGACTATGTTCAACGCTCCCGGTTCGAAAGCCCGTTCAGCTTTGACAGCTGGGATGGTTATCCGGCCGAGCGTGAGCGTCTCTACGCGGCGTTGCGCGACGCCTGTGGCCAGTTCGTCGCGATTGCCGGCGACACACACAATTTCTGGACCTGTGATTTGCGCGACGATACCGGCGACCGGCTCGGCTTCGAGTTCGGCACGACCTCCATCACCAGCCCGTCACCTTTCGAGGCGGTGCCCGCGCCCGGCGTCCATTTCGGCCGCATCACCGAGGCGAACAATGACGAAATCCTCCACCACGAGCCCTATGCGAAAGGCTTCATGGTGTTGACCCTGGCTCCGGAAGCCATCGAGACCGAATTCGTCGAGGTCTCGACCATCAAGAAGCGCGGCTATACGCCTGCAACCGAGAGCCGCTGGCGAGTCTCGCGGGGTGACGGCGGGATGGAGATCGAAGCGGTTTGACACGAATCTTCCTCTCCCCCCTGGGGGAGAGGATTGAGGTGAGGGGGGACGTGCCGGATTGTGCTCGACTTGAACCAACCCCTCAACCTGACCTTCTCCCCTTCTAAAAGGGGAGAGGGAATAATGTTTGGCCGCGAGACTATCTCCGTGTCCTTGGGTCAAGCCCAAGGACCGAACCTGTGTTAACGGCAATTTCTCCTTCCCCTTGAGGGGGAAGGTGGCCCGCAGGGCCGGAGGGGGAAGCTCCCACCGTCTGCGTTTCCCCGACGAAAGTCGGGGCCCAGTTTCTTGAGCTCTGGATCCCGGCGTCCGCCGGGAAAACCCTAGAGTGCGTCACCACAGCGCGTCAGTCCCTCATGGTCCATGGATGCCAGGGACCCCTGCCGGCGGGGCCTTGGTATGACGCTTTCTGGAGCGCACAACCCTTCCTCATGCTGAGGTGCTTTCCGTCAGGAAAGCCTCGAAACACGTTGTGCCTGCCCTCCCATCCTTCGAGGCCCGCTGAAGCGGGCACCTCATGATGAGGAGTGCTACATTCCAGGACGAAACTTACTGCCCAGCCCGCACCAGCCGGCCGGGACGGGCATCGGTGACTTCATCATTTTCGACAACGGGCACGCCGGAAACCAGCGTGGCGCGATAGCCCTTCGCCTTCTGCAGGAGGCGCCGACCGCCAGCGGGCAGGTCCGAAACCATGTAGGGCGGGAGGACGTTCAGGCGATCATGGTCGATGATGTTGAGATCGGCCTTCTGCCCCACCGCGATACGGCCCCGGTCCGTGAGTGAAAGAAAGTCGGCAATGTCGGCGGTCAGCATCTGTACCGCGCGGGGCAGGGCGATGCGTTCGCCGCGCTTCCGGTCGCGCGTCCAGTAGCTCATCAGATAGGTGGGAAGCGAGGCGTCGCAGATCGTGCCGACATGCGCCCCGCCATCGCCGAGCCCCTGCAAGGCCGCCGGGTGCGTCATCATCTTGAAGACATTGTCGTAGCTGCCTTCGGTGTAGTTGTAGATCGGGAAGTAGATCAGCTCCTTGCCGTCGCGCATCAGCACGGTGTCGTAGAGCTTTTCCATCAGCGGCATACCCTCGGCCTCGGCCTGTGCAGCGAGTGAGTTTTCCGGCGGCTGTTCGTAATCGGGATTGTCGCCGAGACGGAAGAGCTTGGTCGCGACGAAATCGATATGCTCCATCAGCAGATCGGCGAGCGGCGGCACGGACGAGCCGGGCCCGGAGAGCTTGTCGGTCTTTTCAGAGAGGATTTTCGCCTTGAACTCGGGCGTCTTCATGATGGCCACCCGCTCCTCAAACGGGAGGTGAGCGATTTCCTTGTAGCTGGGATAACCCATGAAGAAGTGGAAGGTGCATTGCAGGCCGAGGAACACGCCGATGCCGCGCGGGGCAGTCTGCACGCGCATGTCGACGCCTTCGCTGCGTATGGCCTCGGTTTTCTCAAGGATGCGCAGCCACTGGTCGGGCGCGAAGTCGCGCTGCATCAGCGAGACCGAGAATGGACGCCCCCCGGCCGCCTTGGCGTATTGCTCCAGCACTTTCCACTCGGCCTCGAACCGGTCTCCCTCACGTTCGAGGTCGAAGTCGGAGACGGCCTGCACGACACCATGATCGAGGCCTTCAAAGGCCGAGGCGATGCCGGTCAGCTCCCGCGCCGTGGCCTCGGATGATGGTGTGAAATCGCCGTCGGCGGTCTTGTGAACATCGCTGCGCCCGGTCGAGAAGCCGATGGCACCGGCTTCGACGGCGGCGCGGACGAGGTCGCGCATTGTCGCGATGTCGTCCTCGGTCGCGTCTTCCTCGGCAATGGCACGGTCACCCATCACGTAAACGCGCAGCGGGTCGTGGCCGATATGGACGGCGACGTCGATGGTCCGGTTCTGCGCGTCGAGCGCATCCATATAGTCTGGGAAGCTCTCCCAGTTCCATTTGAGACCTTCGGCGAGTGCCGTGCCGGGAATGTCTTCGACGCCTTCCATCAGCTTGATCAGGCGCTCGTGGTCGGTGGATTTGACGGGCGCGAAGCCGACGCCGCAATTGCCCATCACGGTGGTGGTGACGCCGTGACAGACGGACGGCTCCATGCGGTCGTCCCAGGTCGCCTGTCCGTCATAGTGGGAATGCAGATCGATAAAGCCCGGCGTGACGATACAGCCCGAGGCATCGAGAGTACGGCTGGCGTCTTCGGGGCAATCGCCCAGGGCGACAATCCGGCCGTCACGAATGCCGATATCGGCGCGGATGCCGTCCCCGCCATTGCCATCGAAAACCGTGCCGCCGGTGATCTTGATATCGTACGCCATGATGCCGGAAATCCCTTCGCCAATCCTTTTGGGGGGAGCCTATCGGGGGGCGGGGCAATGTCCAGATGCCGTGTCGATCTGCCACCGCAGCTGACGACCAAAGTTGAATTTTTTCTCATGAGGCGGAAAGGCAATCGAATTAATATAGTGCTTTATTAAATGTGGAATCGAACGAGGGACCGCATCCATGAAGCCGATAAGCTTGCCTATCCTTCTGGCGGCAGCCCTGTGTTTGCCGGCCACCGGGGTCGCTGCTGACCCCGCAGACCGTACTGCCAGCCCAATACCGCGAACCGGGCTGGCCGGAACGGAGGAAGGGGGCCCGCTGCGCGCCCCGGATGGCCGGCAAGTCCTGCTGGTCGCGCTGCAGCCTGACGCGTTGGCTGCCGATACGCGACAGGACGCACTCTTCGACCGGCTCGAGGACGTCGCCGGCCCGGGGATCACCGTGGTGCAACGCTTCCGCTACGTCCCGGCCGTGCTGGTCATGGCATCCGACGCGGAGGCTGTCCGGCTGCGCGCGGATCCGCGTGTCCGGTCCGTGCATCCGGAATTGCTGGCGGATGAGACATTGGCGTCGGGGGTGCCGATTACCCAGGCCCCGGCGATGTGGAGCAACGGCATTGAGGGGCACGGACGGTCCATTGCCATCCTCGATTCCGGCGTTGACCAATCGCATCCGGCCTTTGCCGGGCGGATCCGGGATTCAGCCTGTTTCGGCGCGCCGATTGCCGGATATGAAGACAGTTTCTACAGCCTGTGCGCAAACGGAACGACCCGCGATACGGGGTCGGAGAACGCGGGCGATGCACGCCTGTGTGAGGGTTTCCGGCAGTGCGAGCACGGGACGCTGGTCGCCGGGGCTGCGCTCGGGCAGGGCGGTCCGGTCAATGGTGACGGCGTGGCGCGTGGGGCCGACCTGGTCGTGGTGCAGACCAAGGCGGGCTATACCGGTGATGTCTGCGCTGACGGAATCCGCTGCCGATCCGGGACGATTTCCGATCTGATGCTGGCGCTGGAATGGCTTTATGACGAGCGCGACCGGCTTGACCTCGCCGCGATTAATATGAGCGTTGGCTTTTATCGTGCCGATGCCGCCAGCGGCGAATGCGGGGACCATCCGATGGAAGTCATCGTGCGGCTTTTGCGTGATGCCGGGGTCGCCGTGACGGCGGCGAACGGCAATGACGGGGAATCGCTGCAGCATTTCCCGCCTTGCCTGCCGTCGACCATCGATGTCGGCGCGACGGACGATTTTGACCGGGTAGCCAGCTTTTCCAACAATTCGGCAGCGGTGGAGCTGATGGCACCGGGTGTCGACCTGACCCTGCCTGCGCCGGAATTCTATGCCGAGAGTGGCTATTTCACCGGAGCGGGGACTTCAGCGGCTGCGCCGATGGTCGCAGGCGCGTTCACACTCCTGGCGCAAGCCCATCCGCGGGCGACAATCGAGCAGCGGCTGGATGTCCTTCAAACCACGGGCCGGCAAGTCATTGATGTCCGGCTGGACCAGGACGGTGTGCCCTTCAATGTTATCCGGCCCCGCATCAATATTGCCGACGCGGCGACGTCGCTGGACACTGTCTTCCGCTATGGGCCCCGGCTTGGTGCTGCGGTCCTGCCCCAGATGCGGTCGATCGGGCCGGGTGGTACGGCCACGGCCTTTGCCACGCTGGTCAATGCGTCGGAGTATCCGGCCACGCAGTGCCGGATTACGCCACCGGCTCATTTCGAAGGCGTGTTCAGTTTCACCCGGACCGATCCGGCGACCAATGCCGTCATGGGGGTGGAAAATGCCCCCGTGGATATTCCGGCCGGCGGATCGGCCAGCTTCGTGTTCGCGATGACCCCGTCTGCGGAATATGACAGCATGGAAATGACCCTGAATTTCCGCTGTGACGGCGGTTTTGGCGCGCCGGGCATTCGCGGCGTAAACCGCTTCATCCTGTCCGCTGACAATCAGGCCGTCCCCGATCTGGCCGCCGTTTCGGCGACGTTGAGCGGTGACGGTATCGTGCGGTCAACCGTTGGCGGCGCGACAGCTTTTGCCGTGTCGGCCGTCAATATCGGCACGGCGGATGACATCACGGTCTCGGTCACCGACGGCGGGCGCGATCTGGGTGCGAGCATCGATATCTGCCCAACCGACCCGGCCACGGGAGCCTGTTCGGCACCGCGTGCAGCAACCGCCACGCGGTCTCTGGCCACCAACACGGTCGGGACCTACTCGATCTTCGTGCAGACGCCGGACGCCATTGACTTTGATCCGGCGCGCAATCGCCTTTCGGTAGAATTCAGGGATACGGGCGGGGGCCTGCGCGGGGCGACCAGCGTGGCGATCCGGGCCGATTAGGCCCGATCGCCGCGCCGGTCGATCAGCCGGAACGCGCTGGCCAGTGTCGACCCGGCAATCAGGTGCCAGACGGCCCAGATCGCGGTGACGGCGGCCGCTCCACCAAGGCCCTGGAACTGGCTGAGCAGGATGACGAGGCCTAGCCCGGAATTCTGGATGCCGATCTCGAATGTCAGCGCCCGGCGCGAGGGTATGTCGAGGCGCAGCACGCGTCCTGATACGGCACCGAGGCCGAAGGCCGCTGCGTTATGGGCGATGGCCACCGGCAGGACGATCAGCCCCGTCCCGATCAGCAGCGCCCAGTTGCCGTAAAGACCCAGGACGACCAGTACGAATATCGCCACCAGCGACGCGGTATAAAAGAGCGGCTGGATCCGGGCGGCAAACCGCGGCCAGACGCCGGACACGGTCATGCCGATGGCGAGTGGAACAGCCATCAACAGCGCGACCTGGATGATGAAAGGGCCGGCCTCCAGTTCAATGCGTCCGATCAGGGCCGCGGTCGGCGGATAAAGGCTGGCCCAGAACAGGATCGACACGGGCGTGACCAGAAAGGCCAGCGCGCTCGACAGGGCCGTTAGCGATACTGAGTAGGCGGTGTTGCCGCGTGCCGCCATGACGAAGATGTTCGAGATGTTTCCGCCGGGACAACAGGCAACAACGATCATGCCGAGCGCGACCGATGGCGTCGGTGCGATGAGGGCCGCGAGCCCGAGCGACAGTAGCGGGAGGCCGAGGATCTGGGTCAGTGCACCGCCCGCAAACATGACGGGTCTGGTTTTCAGGAAGGCAAAGTCGGACGGCTTCAGGCTCAGCGCGACCGCGAACATCATCATCGCCAGCACGACAGAAAGCGCGATCTGGGTTTCGGAATTGATGGAAACCAGTGAGGCGTCGAGCGCGGCGGGATCGGTCATGGGCGGACTCCGGCCGGGCGCGGGTCAAAATTCATCGAACGAAGTCTCCCAACCGGTCATGTGTGGGTATTGGGGACTGGACCGGGACGGGATGCAAGGGCCAGTGAACGACGCGGGCGTTGATGCGTTTCCCTGTCACAGTATTTTTTTTGATCAGGAGACACACCGGATGACACACGGACCGCAAAAGACCCTCTGGGTTGTCGCCATGGATGGCGCGAAGGCTCTGATCTATCGCAATGAGGGTGACGCGGACTACCCGGTTCTCAAACCTGTCGAGATCGAGAAACAGGACGTTCCCCCGACCCGCGAGATCGTCTCCGACAAGCCCGGGCGGATGTTTGACGGGACCGGCCACCGCAGCGCCATGGATGAAGGCGATGCCCATCAGTACGAGGAAGCGGAGTTCGCCAGGGACACGGTCGAATTCCTCAACGCGCATGCCCTGAAGGATGACTATGGCCGGTTGATAATCTTTGCGGCCAGCCGCACGCTCGGCGTGATCCGGCCCGAATACCATGACGCCCTGAAGGAGCGGCTGATCGGGGAGTTCGACATCGATGTCGTCAATGAGCCGGTCGATGCGCTGGAGAAGCGCGTGCACAAGGCGCTGGAAAGCGCCTGACATCTCGACAGGGCCGGGCGGTGCGGCCTAGTCTCCCCGGAAAGGGTGAACGCTGTTCAATGTTCACCTCTGACACGGGGAGAGGGCCGACATGACACGACTGACCGGACGCATTGCCGCGCTGACCGCTGCTGCCTTTCTGCTGACCGCCTGTGGCGGGGGTAATGAGAGGCGTGATGTTTCCGATGCGGACCGCGATTATGCCGCGACGCTGATGGAGCAGCTGATTGATGCGCAGCCCGGCGAGGTCATCGAGATTCCGGCCGGCGTATTCGTCTTCGACCGCTCGCTGTCCCTGACCGTCGATGGCGTGACCATCCGCGGCGCGGGCATGGATGAGACGGTCCTGTCTTTCTCCGGCCAGACGTCCGGGGCGGAAGGCCTGCTAGTGACCGCCAGCGATTTCACCATCGAGGACCTCGCCATCGAGGACACGCGCGGCGACGCGCTGAAGGTCAATGAAGGCGACAACATCGTCATCCGCCGCGTGCGGACCGAGTGGACCAATGGCCCGGACACTGAAAACGGGGCCTACGGCATCTATCCGGTGCAAACCACGAATGTGCTGATCGACGGGGCGGTTGCGATCGGGGCGTCGGACGCCGGTATCTATGTCGGCCAGTCGCGTAATGTGATCATCCGTAACAGCCGGGCGGAATTCAACGTCGCCGGGATCGAGGTGGAAAACACCGTTGGTGCGGACGTTTACGACAATGTCGCGACCAACAATACCGGCGGCATCCTGGTGTTTAACATGCCGAACCTGCCCCAGCCGGGCTATCAGACGCGCGTCTACAACAACCGAGTCTTCGGAAACAATACCGGCAATTTCGGTCACCCCGGAACACCGGTCGCCAGCGTTCCGGCCGGGTCGGGTGTCGTCATCAACTCCAACGACCAGGTCGAGATTTTCGACAACGAGATTTCCGATCACCGCACGGCAAACATCATCATCTCCTCTGTCCATTCGACCGGGTTTTCCGATCTCGGGACACAGGAGAATTTCGACCCGTACCCGGAAGCGATCTATATCCACGGCAATACGTTCGGCGAGGGCGGGGGCAATCCCGACCATCTCGAGCTTCAGGCCCTGCGCATTGCGATGTTCGGGATCACCGGCAATATCCCGGACGTCTTGTGGGACGGCTATGTCGATCCGGCCAAGATGGAAGACGGCGCACTTCCAGCCGATCTGCGCATCTGCATCGATAACGGCGACGCCCAGATGCTCAACGTCGACTTCCCGAACGGGAACGACAATCCGCACATTGTCGAGGATACGGCCTGCACGCTCGATCGCCTGCCGGCGATCAGCCTGCCTGGCTAAGGCCATGGGTATTCCACGCGTTCTTTATGGCCTGACCGCAGCCCTCGCGCTTGCGGGTTGTGAAGGCGCGTCCTCGCCCGGGCCCGAGCCGACCTTCATTGCAGATGGCAATCCGCCGACCTTGAGCGACTGGGGCATGCTGGCGGCCCGGGACGGACAGCTGATCGCGGGCGAAGGCGTCGAGCCCTACGATCTCGTCACGCCGCTTTTTTCCGATCATGCCGGGAAGTTCCGCACGGTCTGGATGCCCGAAGGCGCGAGCGCCCACTATTCCGAAGACGGCGTTTTCGACTTTCCGGTCGGCACGGTGATCACCAAGACCTTCTTCTATGCCAACGGGCCGGATGGCGGCCTGATGCGCGGTGACGAGGCCACGAACGTCTGGGCCGAACCGGAAGTACTGGATCTGTCGCGCGTCCACCTCGTCGAAACCCGCATCCTGGTGCGTCGCGAAGAAGGCTGGACCGCCTTGCCCTATGTCTGGAATGCGGAACAGACCGAGGCGCGCCTGATGCGGACGGGCGATGCGCAGACGTTCGAGGTCGCGAGTGCAGCGGGCGGTATCAATACGGTCAATTACCTGGTCCCCAACGTGAACCAGTGCGCGGGCTGTCACGCGACCAACAACACGACGCGGCAGATCCAGCCCATCGGGCCGGCGGCGCGTCACCTCAATCGTGAATTCGACTATGCCGAAGGGACCGGTAACCAGCTCGAACACCTGATCGCTGTGGGATACCTGACCGGTGCGCCGGCGGCAGGCGACGCGCCGCGTGCTGCGGACTGGACGGATACGTCGCTGCCGATTGGCGACCGGGCGCGGGCCTGGCTCGATATCAATTGCGCGCATTGCCACAACCCGGCAGGACCGGCCGATACGTCAGGCCTCTATCTCGATCCGGGGACGGAATGGGGACCGAATTTCGGCCTGTGCAAGACGCCCATCGCCGCCGGGCCGGGGTCGGGCGGACATCGCTATGACATCGTGCCGGGAGATCCCGACCAGTCCATCCTGATCTTCCGGCTGGAATCCTTGCGGCCCGACGTGATGATGCCGGAACTGGGGCGCTCCATCGTCCACGAAGAGAGCGTCGCCCTCATCCGCGAGTGGATCGAAACGCTCGACGGCGACTGTGACGCCTGACGGGTCTTATCGCCCTTTCATCGCCATGCTAGATTCGTCCCGGACACGAAACCCGAAGGGGGTTTCGCCAGACCGGGGAAAACCATCATGCTTTCAATACTTGCCGCGCTCCTGCTTCAGGCCAGTGGCATGCAGCCCTTGTTCGACCATGGCCTTCAGGTCAGTTCGGACTCGGTGACCTATGTCGTCTTCTTCGAGGAGGACGGGCGTTATTCGACCAGTGTCGGGATCCACGGCACGTGGGAGATTGTCGACGGCGAATTGTGCACCACGCGCTCGACGGGCGAGCACAACTGCCAGCCGCTGATGATGGACGGGCTCGAAACCGGTTCAAGCTGGACCGGCGAGAATGCGGCCGGCGAAACCGTGACCTTCACGCTGGTGCCCAGGGAGTAGGGCGCACTCTCTGAAACCCCGGGCGGCGAAGCCGAACCGGGGCCTTCATCAATTTCTGAGGTCCCGGCTCGCTGACGCGGCCGGGGTTTCAGCTACCTACTCCCTGTAAAATTCCGCCTGCTTGTCGAACATGGCGCGGTAGCGGCCATCGGCGGCAAGGAGGGCGTCGTGCGTGCCCTGTTCCACGATCCGGCCCTTGTCGAGCAGGATGATGTGGTCGGCGTGTTTCAGGTTCGAGAGGCGGTGGCTGATCAGGATGACGGTGCGCTGCGTTTCGCCGGTGGCTTCGAGGATCGCGGCCTCGGCTTCGGGGTCGAGCGCGGCGGTTGGCTCGTCGAGGATAAGCGTGTCGGCCCCCTCGCGCAGCATGGCACGTGACAGGGCGAGGCGCTGCCACTGACCGCCGGAGAGCTCGCGCCCGTCGAGGAATTGCCGCGACAGCTTGGTGTCGAGTCCTTCGGGCAGGTCTTCGATGATCGGCAGGGCGAGGCCCTTGCGGGCGGCTTCGAGCAGTTTGCCGCTGTCTGTGACGCGCAGGCCTTCGCCCATGGCGATGTTTTCACCGACGGTGAGATTGTAGCGCTGGAAAGGCTGGAACAGCGCGGCGGTCCGGGCATGGAGGGCCACCGGGTCCCAATCGCGCACGTCCAGCCCGTCGAGCAGGACCCGGCCCGAATCCGGCACGTAGAGCCCCATCAGCAGCTTGACCAGCGTGGTCTTGCCCGAGCCATTGGCCCCGACAATCCCCAGCTTGGTGCCGGGCGGGATATGGAGCGAGACGCCATCGAGGGCCGGGCGTTTTGTATTCGGATAGGTGAGGGCAATACTCTCCAGCCGGTATCCATCGCCGGGCTGAGGGCCTTCGGTCGCGGTTCCGCGCGACGTGCCTTCGGTGAGCGCCAGAAGGGCGTAGAGGTTCGACATGTAGAGGAGGTCCTCATAGCCGCCGCCAATGGTGGCAAGCAGCGAGGTCATGGTGTTCTGGCCCTGTTTGAGGAGGGCGGCATACATCGTCATCAGACCCAGCGTGATGGACCCGGTGACGGTTGCCCAGACGACCCAGACCTTGCCGCCCATGAAGATGGCTGAGCTGACCACGATAAGCGCCATGCCGATGGCCGTACGGCGCGACTGCAGCTTGCGGTCCTCGCCGAAGAGCCAGTCGAACAGGCCGGCATGACGGGAGGAGATCGCCTCATTGCTCCCGGCGTGAATGCGCTCGACCGCGGCGGTTTCGCTGGTCATCAGCGTTTCGAGATAATTGCGGCGACGCATTTCCGGTGTGCGGCCGGTGTAGAAGCGGAAGGCATCAGCGGAAAAGCGCAGTTCGCTGGCAAACAGGGGCAGGCCGCCAAGCAGGACAATCAGTACCGCCAGCGGCGAGAATGTCCACAACACGGCGGCGAAGGTGACAATGGTGAGGGCGTATTGCCCGGCCTCGAATATCCGCGTCACCAGGCCATAGGGCCGCGCCGCCGCATGCTGACGCGCCAGAATGATCTGCTGCTGGACGTCGGCAAGTTCGATGGTCTGCAGATCAAGGCGCAGCGTCTTGTCAAAGATGAGCCGGCTGACGGCATAGCCCAGCTGGGCGTGGAGAATGCGTTTGAGAAAGGTCAGCAGGCGGCGCAGCGCCAGCATGCCACCAAGCACCATCGCCTCGACGCCGGTCCAGATAAGCGCCTCAACGCGGTCGGCTTGTGTCCCACTCTCAATCGCGGCGAGGATGGCATCGATGATCAGCTTGGCGATATAGGCCGCCAGAGCCGGTGCAACGGCCAGCAGGATCGTCGCCGTGCCGATGGCGAGCGTCAGTTTCGGCGCGGTGCGCCAGACGAGCGCCATGGCGCGTGCGCCATGACCGAGCCCTTCCTTCAGGCCCGGAACCGGGATGTCAGCGAAGGGGTGCTCGGTCTTGGCCATGACGGCCCTTATAGCCGCTTTCTAGCCCGCCGTTACTCCGCGACCGCTGCCGTCGCGCGGGCTTCCGATACGCGCTGCGTGAGGACATTGCCCTTGTGCGGGAAGGGCTGTGCGGGGAGCGGGCGGCCGAGGAAGGGGGCCAGCTTCTCAAAGCCCTCGCCATTGCAGATATCGATGATCAGGAGGTCTTCGGGACGGTCCTTGAAATACTCCATGACCTCGCGGACATGGCGGTCATAGACCCAGGAGAAACGTTCCGGCACGAAATTGTAGCAGCCATAGACGGCCGCGCGCAGGAGCTGGCGGACGAGGAGATGGGTTTCCTCATCCGGGTCATCGGTCTGCTTGAAGGCCGGCCGGTTGAACCAGTGGTTCTGGCAGGAACGTAGCCAGCTCTCCTTGTCGCGTACGGTCAGGATGAACTTGCTGCCCGGATAGGCCTGGTCGAACTGCTGGTAATAGGGGACCGTCGTGATGTCGGTCAGCCCGTCATAGTCCTTCAGGAGCGTCAGGTCGTATTGTCCGTTGGCGAGCTCGGTATAGGTGTCCTCGTCAATTGGGTAGTGCGAGGTGTCCCAGCCGAGAATCTGCAAAGCGCCGGTCAGCGAGCGCGTGCCGGTGCGCGACAAGCCGAGGCCAAAGACTTTCGGCTTGTCGTCGGACGCGCCGTATTGCTGGCGATGTTCGTTTTTCTCCAGCCAGGCCTCGAGCTCTGCCATGGTGAACTCGCCCTTTTCCTCGATACCGAGCCGGTCCAGTTCAGCCTTCGCGTGCTCGGGCAGGGCCTCGATGAAGGCGTGGACTTCGGCCGGCGTCGCGGTCTTGGAGACGAGGCGGCGCGTGTAGTCGATGGCGTGGCGGGCGACCATGAAGTCATCAACGCCATTGGCCGATTCCGGCCAGCGCTTCATTGCCATGTCGAGGCGGCGTCGCTGGACGCGGTTGCGGCTGCGCAGCTCGCGCAGCGCGTATTTCATGAAGACGTGGCGGTAGAACTGGAAGTGGTCGTGCAGGATGTCGAAATTGCGGAACTGCTTGCTCATCCGCAGCGGCTTCATCGCCAGATTGCGCAGGCGCGATTCCGGGCGCAGCACGTATTTCATGTCATCAAGCGGCGGTTCGATGGACGCCATCTTGCGCACCAGGTCGATGCGGGTGATGTGCACGCCACAGTGCAGGCGTCCGCGGAAGCGGTCGCTGACATAGCTGTCGATATAGGCCGCATCGAAGGTCTCGATCATCGTGCGCATGTCCTCGAGGATGAGGCAGTCGGCATCGAGATAGACGACATAGTCGCAGTCGTGCGGGATGCGCAGCATCTGGTTCACGCACTCGGTGAAGGGACGGACATCGTCGATGATGTGGATTGCGTCCGGGCGAATATGGCGCTTGGCCAGTTCCAGCGCGACAGAGCGGGTGCGTTCGTCGATTTGCCGGAAAACGAGATCGATCTTGGCCATTTGCCTATTCCCCCCACTTCAGAGGCTGGTTGAAGTCGCCGGCAACCGTCTCGAAGAGGGCGGCGTGCGCGTCTGACAATTCGCGCTTCCAGCGCAGGTCGAGCCGGATCGCGTCCGGGTGTTTCTCATAATAGCCGCGCGTACGGTCGGTCAGCGTGACGAAGGCGTCTTCGGGGTCCTTCAGCTGGCCGCGCGCGGCGACATACTGCGTTCCGCTGTTCCCGCCAAGCGGATGTTGCGGTGTCTCGTGAAAGCGCAGCATGGCCGCGTCAAAGGGCAGGCCGAGGAAGGCGCAGAGGGCGCGGGCGGTGGCTTGGGGTTCGGTCGCAAGCTCTTCATAGCGCAGGCGCAGTTTGGGGCCGTCGAAACCCTCGAACAGGGCTTCGCTGCGCGAGATCTGGCTCATCCAGTCCTCGATTTGACCGGCCGGATCGCGGTCGGGATATTTCCTCAGGCGCGAATTGATGACGGCGCGCCCGTCGCGGGTCAGGAAGATCAGATAGGGCTGACCGCCGGCATCGCTCAGCTCGCCTGCGCGCTCGGTAATCCAGGCCGGGTCCTTGGTGGAATCGACGATGACCGATGCGCCGGTGTGGACGGCGATCTGGGGGTAGAGCGCGCGCGAGCGGTCCCAATGGAAGCGCGACCAGACTTCGCAAGCTTCACCGCAGATCTTGCAGACACGCTTGCGCAGCGGCTTCTTCTCGTCGTGCAGATAGCGAATCTTGCCGCCTTCACCGACGTAGAACGCGCCGGGAAGGCCGTTCAAAATCATGCCCAGCAGTGTCGAGCCGGAATGGCCCGCACCGCATATCATCACGCCCTTCAGGCGCGTTTCGTCGTGCATGTCCATCGCCCGTCTGTCCTTCCGCCCCCAAAGCGAAAGGTGTCCCCCGCGATCGCTCGTTTTGGAGCCTGTTTTGCGTGATATTGCAAGCGAATTCCCCGCAAACGCGACGCGTTTGCCGGGGGGCGACTATTCGAAGCGCAGCGCCTCGATCGGGTCGAGCCGGGACGCGCGGAAGGCCGGGTAGAAGCCAAAGAAGACCCCGACAAAGGCCGAGGAGCCAATCGCGAGCGCGGCAACAACCGGCTGGATGGCCACCGGGAAATCGCCCATCGAACCGACGATGAATGTGCCGATCACGCCGATCCCGAGGCCAATGAGGCCGCCGGTGACACAGAGCACCACGCTTTCGATGAGGAACTGGTTGCGGATGTCGCGGCGCTTCGCCCCGACCGCGAGGCGCAGGCCGATCTCGCGGGTCCGCTCGGTCACCGAGACCAGCATGATGTTCATGATGCCGATCCCTCCGACCAGCAACGAAATGGCCGCCGTTGCGGCAAGGAGAAGGCCCAGCTGGTCCTCGGTCTCGTTTTGCGCACGGATGAATTCGGCGAGGTCGCGGACGTTGAAGTCGTCTTCCGCGCCGGGCTGAATGTTGCGGCGGATGCGCATCATGTACTCGATGTCGGAGCGGACCCGGGCGACGTTCGCGCCGCCTTCGACTTCGGCATAGATACCGAAGACAGGGTCGCGGACACCGAATTCATAGCCGAATATCCGGTCGCGACCGGTCGTGATCGGCACGAAGGCGACATCGTCCTGGTCGGAGCCCCAGTTGGACTGGCCCTTTTCCTCCAGCACACCGATCACCAGCATGGGCGTCGTTCCCACACGAATTGTCTGGCCCAGAGGGTCGTTGCCGCCAAAAATCTCGTCGGCAACGGTTTGGCCAATGACAACGACCCGGGCACCGTCCTCGACCTCGTCGCGGTTGAAGACCCGGCCTTCGACGGTGAACCAGTCGCGGGTCTCGAAATAGTCCTCGTTCACGGCCTGGATACGCGTTGTCCAGTTTTCACCGTCGCTGACGATCGCGGCACTTCCCGACATCTCCCCCGAGGCAGCGGCAATGCCGTCAACTTCGGTCCGGATCGCTTCGACATCGGCGTCCGACAGGAATGTCGCCGTGCCCGCCCCGCCGCGCCGGCCGCCGCGGGAATTCGATCCGGGCCGGATGATGAGCAGGTTCGCGCCGAAGCTGGAAATACGTTCCTCAACGGCCTGTTTCGCGCCTTCGGAGATCGACACCATGACGATGACCGAGCCGACGCCGATAATGACGCCGAGCATGGCCAGTACCGTGCGCAGGGCGTTGATGCGAAGCGCAGTCAGGGCGACGCGGACGGATGCGAGCAAATTCATCGCCGGTCCTTCACGATCTGTCCGTCCCGGAAGACGATCTGGCGGCGGGCATGGGCGGCGATCTCGGCCTCGTGCGTGACGAGGATGATGGTCATGCCTTCCCGGTTCAGCCCGTCGAAGATTTCGAGGATTTCCTCGGACGTTTTGGAGTCCAGCGCGCCGGTCGGTTCATCGGCGAGCAGGATGGCCGGGTCGTTGACGAGCGCGCGGGCGATGGCGACGCGTTGCTGCTGGCCGCCCGAGAGCTGGGCCGGGTGGTGGTCCATACGCTCGCCCAGCCCGACCTGTTTCAGGCGTGCGATGGCCCTCTCGCGCCGGACGCTCCACGGCAGGCCGGCATAAAGCAAGGGTAGGGCGGCATTCTCGATCGCGGTGGTTCTGGAAAGAAGGTTGAATTGCTGAAACACGAAACCGACCTTGCGGTTGCGGAAGTCGGCGAGTTCGTCCGCTTTCAGGCCCTGCAGGGGTTGGCCTGCGATGGAGAGCTCGCCGCTGTCGGGCCGGTCGAGCGCGCCGAGCATGTTCATGAAGGTCGACTTGCCCGAACCCGACGCGCCCATGATGGCGACATAGTCGCCTTCCTCGATGGTGGCCGACACACCGCGCAGGGCATGAACCTGCGTATCACCCATCTGGTAGGTGCGCGTCAGGTTGCGGCATTCGATGAGGGGCGCAGCCATGCCTATTCGACGGGCCGCGCACGGGTGACGACGGCTTCGCCGGCTTCCAGCTGGCCGCCGAGGACTTCGGTGCGCTGGTTGTCGGCGACGCCGATGCGGATATTGCGTTCCTCGAACATGCCGTCCGCGTTCTGGACATAGATCGTTGCGGACTGGCTTTCGGATGCCGCGGCCTGCATCTGGCGGTAGCGGGCCATCTGTTCGGGCGTCAGCACACCCGACAATGCTTCAGCGATCCGCGCACCCATGGCCGACCGATCCGGCGGCGTGCCGCTTTCAGCTTGCGCGCGCATTTGCGAGAAGACCTGGCGCATGGCTTCCTGGGCGTCGCGCTGCTGGTCCTCGGTCATTTCGAGTTCCTCGGCCATGCGCGCCATCATGCCGCCGGGACCACCGCCGCCCGGGCCTCCGCGTCTGCCGCCACGCTGACCTTGAGGCGCGCCAGCGGGTTCTGCTGCCGCGATGACACGGTCTTCCAGCGGGCCGGACGGGCGGAATCGCAGGGCTCCATTGGGCACAGAGAGAACGCCCTCGCGCTCACCAGTGATGATGTCGAGATTGGCCGTCATGCCGGGCAGGAGGCGGCCGCCCGGATTGTCCGCCGTGATCACGACCGTATAGGTCACGACGTTCGCGGTGTTGGTCGCCGCAAGGCGGACCTGCTCGACCCGGCCCTCATAGGTGCGCCCCGGAAAGGCATCGACAGAGAAACTTGCCGGTTGGCCCTGTGTGATCTGACCGATATCGGACTCGTCGACCTGGGCGTCGATCTGCACCACGGACAGGTCCTGCGCAATGGTGAAGAGGGTGGGGGCTGACATGCTGGCCGCGACGGTCTGGCCGACGTCGACAACGCGGTCGATGACGACGCCGTCGATCGGTGCGCGGATGACGGTGCGTTCGAGATCGATACGTGCGCCTTCCAGCGTCGCTTCGCGTTGTTGCAGCGCGGCGCGGGCATTGGTGATTTGCGCGAGCGCGACGGCGCGTTCCGATCGGGCCGACTCCAGCTGCGCAGTCGCGGTCTGGAACGCCGCATCGCTGGCGATGCCGCGCGCGTGCAGCGACTCGATCCGCGCGAATTCTTCCTGCGCAACAGCGAGGTTGGCGTCGACCCGTTGCAGGGAGGCGCGTTGCAGCTCGACCTGCGCTTCGGCGGTCGCCACGGCGGCTTCGCTTTCGCGGACCCGGGTCTCGAATGTCTGCGGATCAATGCGGGCGATTACCTGTCCGGCTTCGACCGGCGAATTGTAGTCGACCATGATTTCGGCGAGCTGGCCGGAAAGCTGGGAGCCGACCTCGACGGTCACCCTGGCGCGCACCGATCCCGAGGCCGAAACCGAGCGGCGGATGTCGGTGGTTTCGGCTTCTGCGGTCTGGATGGTGAATTCGCCCGTCGGGGTGTCATCCCGTCCGAAAAAGAACCAGAGACCGGCGATCAGGGCGAGGAGGAGCGCGCCGGCTCCGGTCAGCATTTTCGTGATCATAAGCTACCAGTCTGATTGAGGCCGGGTCACCGGCAACGTCCCTGAATCAATATACGTAACTGATAACACTATCCGTCGCGCGAACCACAGTTGCAGGGGGATGGATGCCGACTGGACGGCAGAAGGGTCGCGTCAACTGTGCGGGGCGGGATAGCTCACCGAGGTGCGAGCCAGATCGTTGCCGCGTCAATCAATCAGGGAATCCGGCTCTACGGACACGCCGAGTTTGGATTCAATCCCCGGTGAAAAAGTGACATTTACGACCTTGCAGGACTCAAACCCCGTCCGCCTGACGGCATTGGCACCGACCCTGACAGCACCAATTTCGGCACCACGGAAGTTTGCACCGTTCAATAGACAATTCTTGAACACCGTCCCGCGGATGTCGGCATGTTCAAAAGAGGCCCCGCGCAGGTCACAGTCGATGAATTGCGAACAGGAATTGAGCGATTGAGAAAAGTCGCCGCCGATTGCGCACACACGGGTGAATTTCGACATGGGGATCTGGCGGTCACTGAAAGCATCAGCAATGGGACGGATATCCTCGTCTTCAAGTTCAAGCAGACGGCCGGATTTGCCATTCATCGCGGCCCAGGTTTCGGCATGTTCGATCAATGACCGTATCTTGGCCGCGCGTTCGCGCGCATCTGGTGTCGGGTCCATGACGCAACTTTTCAGCGATTCAGGCGCAATGCGAACGCGCTTCATGTCGATATCAACAAGAATGGTATTCTCGAAAACAGCACCTTCCAGGACGGCCCCGTCTAGATGGGATCCCGTGAGGTCCGCGCCGCTAAAATCGGCTCCCTGTAGCCGGGCACCGCTCAGCTTGGCACGCTTCATTGAGCAATCCCGGAAGTCTACTTTGCGCGCGGTAGGTCCGGTCTGACTGCCCGTGTTCCAGGCTGTGAACTTGCCTTCCTTGTCGGACTTGATCAGCAGGGCATCGCGGAAATCGGCTTCATCCAGATTGGCCCCGTACAGGTCAGCCCCGCGCAATATGGTTCCGCGCATGTCCGCCCGATAAAGGTTTGCCCCCCGGAGATCGGCATTGGTCAGATCCGTGCAATAGTAATTGGCGAATTTGAATGCCGTAAGGGCGAACCGGCTTCCCGTCAGGTTGGATCCCGAAAAATCCGCTTCATCAAGCTGGCGCCGTTGGAATGTACAGCCAGACCAATCCGCAAATTTTGCAATCAGCTTTCGTCCGCCGCGGCGGCGCTGTACGTAGTTTTCATGGTCCGTGACCATTTGGGCCATATAAGTCAGGGACGCAGACGATTGGGGCATTCTCTCAGTCCAGATCGATCACCCGGCCAAGACGGGTGCGTGACTCCGATTGCCTCTAACACCAACAGTATACGGATTTGACGAGGTCGGCCAGATTTACTTGAAGAACTAGGCCGGAGCAGGGGAACGGCAAGGCGATGACAGTATTTTCGGTATAACTATATGATCGATAATAAGTAATATGTACTTCGAGGCAGTGTAGGGCCTCGAGCGCACGGGTTGGGATATTAGGAAACGGGCTACGATTGCGCTGGCGTTGCGTCAGTTGGATTGCGGGTCGAGTGAACGGATATCGGAGCCAGATGACGAGGGGCGATACGACAGACGCACAACATGCGAACGAATAAAAAACGATGCTTATCGGCCGGACTCCTGCGGTATGCGGTTCGCAGGTCAACGTAAATGGGAGCCGGCTAGTTAAACCCCGAAGCGTTCTGTTGGTTGTGACACCCGTGCCGGCGCTACGGGGCCACGCAATTCACGGCTCCTCTCCGTCCTTCGTGGGAGCCTCGCCCGCCCAGGCTTCGAGATAGATGTAATCGGTCAGCCGCCGGTGGTCTGCCAGGGCCGCCTCGATCGTCTCGGGCGGGACTTCGGCGACGCGGGATTCGAGTTCAGCGGCATAGGTCAGAATGGCCCCGTCGAGTGAGGCTTCCACCTCGAACCGAAAGACGTCGTTCTCGATCCGGGTGTTGGGCAGGTCAGGTACGGTCCAGTCCCGCCCGGCACCGAGATCGACCGTGATTTCATGCCGGAGATGGAGGGGGAAGGCGGCCACCATCGGCATTTCGCGGTCCGCATCCCCAATATCCGGCAGGACATTGGCGAGGCCGTGGGCCTGGACGTGAAAGCTGTCGAGCGGTGCTTCGCGTTCGAGGTCCCCGCCAACACGCAGCACCATCGAGACAATGATCTGGTTGAGAACATCATCATCGATCAGGCGCGGTGTTTCGAGGATTTCCGCGGCTCCATAAGTCTGTGCATAGTAGCGTGTCAGGGCGTCACCGAATGCGCCATCGGTGACATCAAGCCCGAGGCTGCGAAATTCGTCGGCCCGGATGCCGGCCTGAATATAATCGATATGCAGGTCGATGCTGTCATCGCTCTCACTGAGCTCGTAACGCTCGCGCAATACTGACATCGGCCGGTCACCCCGATCGATATCCATGTCCACCAGCGCACCGGTCCGGCCATCCAGCGGCAGGGCAAACCCGTAATCGGGCTGGGTGATGGATTCCAGCGTTCCCGATTGTGGTGAAAAGGTCGGATCGAGCCAGTAGTCCCGTCCGCCGATCCGGACACGGGCAATCACATGGTCGAAGGCGAGCGGTGTTGGCGCATAGCGGTCGATGACCGGGCCCTGGGCGGCGCTCACCAGGGCCGCGTGGGCGTCGATGTCCAGCGCTGCAAGCAGGGACAGGAACAAAAGTGTTTTCGCCTTGCAGTCGCCGGTACGCAGTCGGAGGGTTTCGCGCGTGCGCTGCGGCACATATCCGCCATCGCCCAGGACGGTTGCGAAATAACGGATATCGGTCTGCACAAAGCGAAGGGCCGCGGCGGCCTGTTCGGCGGGCGTGGCGTACTGGTCGGCAATCTCCGCAGCGATGTCGGCGATTTCTTCGTTGAGGTCCTCTTCGAACAGGGGGCGTCCCCACCTCGCGATGTCCTCCCAGCTGTCGAACTCGGAAACGATGAGGATCGGCCAGGCTGCGTACCAGGCCGGCAGGACGGCATCCTGGGGCCGTGGCGCGAGTGGCTGGGGCGCTATCTCCAGGACCAGCTCCCGGCGTGTCTCCCGGACGTCGACCTCCGGGCCGTTGCCGAGCAGCGCCCATCGTGATCCGCGCGGCCAGCGAGACCGCAGCGCGTAGGTATCGATGGGCAGGACGGTTGCGGGCTGGAACAGCTGGGTCGAAACACCGGCAAATGCCGACGGCGCGCCGTAAAGGGTGGCCCCGATGTCGACGATGTCACCGGGGCGTACCTCGCCATAGCGCAGGATCGCCGTCACGGTCCCGGTCAGTATTTGCTGATCGAGCAACTCCTCCCGGCGGGCGAAATCAACAGCGACGCGTTCCAGCCGGTCTTCGGTCACGCCATCGCGGGTGACCCGTACATGGTGGATTTCGAGACGGTTGTGGACAGGATCGAACTGGAGCCGGAACTGGGCGAGCGCATCAACCGTCTGGAGGGTTTCCGGCCGGGCGACATAGCGGGTGTAGACTGCATCTTCAGCGCCCGTTGCATCATGCTGGGTATCGGCCAGGATGACCCGGATGCCGCTCGGGGCCCGTTCGGGATCAATCTCGAGACCGGCAAGGTCGATTTCCTCGACAAAATCCGGGGGCGGAGAAAAAGCGACGTCGTGCGCCGGATCCTCCGGGAGGGCTGCCGCGCGTTCTGCCGGTGCCGGGGCCGTTGCAGGCTCGCCACCGCCGGTCTGGCCCAGCCAGTAAACGGCCCCGCCGCCCGCAATCGCGGCGACAATAACCAGATTGAACATCCAGACAAACGATCTCATGGCGACCCCACACGCCGTCCCACCCGAAGGTCATCCTAGAGGGGATGACCGGTCTGCCAACTGAATTCGATCTTCAGTTCGCGCCAAGCAGGGCCGTTTCCGCCAGCCTGTGATCCAGCCGTGACGGGGTTCTGGCGCTTCTCTGCAGGATATTTCACCGCCGGCCATCCCCCGGTCCGGACGCTTGAAATGCGGGCAAACCGTCGACGTCATTGACGCGAATTCGCGATTGCCGCCAAAGTTGCGCGCCTATCCGGCATTGGCTGTCAGCGGCAGTCCTGTCTTGATCATCAACCGCGGCCAGGTGGCCCAGTCCCGGGAATTTCTGATGAAACGAATGCTCGCCATCCTGTCAGCCCTCCTGATCTCTGCCGCGCCAGCTTCGGGCTGGGGCAAGATCGGTCACCGCGTGACCGGGGCCATCGCCGAGCGATACCTGACCGACGAGGCGCGCGCGGCAGTGCGCGACATCCTGGGCGTGGAAACGCTGGCAGAAGCGGCCGAATGGGCGGACTTCATGCGGTCAAACGACGAGGAATTCTGGCGCAATTCCAGCAGTTTACACTATGTCACGGTCCCGGTTGGCACCGCCTATGACCCGGCAAACGCGCCGCAATCGGGCGATGCGTTCACGGCGCTGGAACGATTCTCGGCCATGGTCGTGGACGCGGATGCACCGCTGGAGGACCGCCAGCTGGCCTTGCGGATGATCGTGCACATCATTGGTGACCTGCATCAGCCCTTCCATGTCGGCAGCGGCGAGGACCGCGGCGGTAATGACGTGACGGTGGTGTGGTTCGACACCGTTACCACGCTGCATCTGGCCTGGGACGAGGACATGGTCGAGTACGAGCAGTTGTCCTACACCGAGATGACCGACTGGCTCGACGCCCGGATCACGCCCGAACTGGCTGCCGAATGGATGGATCCCGATCCGCTGGTCTGGATCGCCGAAAGTGCGGCGGTGCGGGACTCGCTTTATCCCGACGACGCGGAACTACGCTACGACTATTTCTATGAGCACCGCGACCTGATGCGCCTGCGCCTGTCGCAGGGCGGGGTTCGCATCGCGGCCTATCTCAACGCGTTGTTTGCCGAGGAGGTGGAATAGGGGAGGGGCGGGGTTACAGGCCGAACTTGAACAGTCTATCGTCGCCAGCCGGATCGTTCATGGTCGATCCAGCTCCGAATGGCCGGCTTAACAGCAGGCGTTGCCCGCGTTCGACAGCGACCTGGAATTCATGCCGTTCCGCCATCCGCGTCGACACCTGCAGGAGATAACGCCCCTGCTCGAGCAACCCGCGGGACAAATAGACCATGCCCTGCAGCTGCATGGCACTGATCCGGCTCAGCCGTAGCCCATGATCAAGCGAAACTGCCAGGGCCTCCTGCGCGCATTCGCCGGCCAGCTTGTTTTCACCTTGGGACAGGTGGATCGTGCCCCGTGCGGTCGCGGCATAAACCTGTAGCCCATACAGCCCCATGCGAATGGCGTAATCGTGGGCCGTCTGTACCCGGGCAAGGGCTTCGCCCATCAATCCCTTGTCAGCCGCAAAGGTTCGCGCCTCGGCAATCCGGGAATAATGCAATAGATCAAGATACTGTCCGGACTGGGCGGCTGCGATGGAATTCTCCAGGGCCCGCCGCGCCCGCTTCATCCGGCCGGTTGCCCGTTCAAGATCGCCAAGATACCGCTCGAACAGGGCGACGCCCCGCAGCCGTTCATTGTGGTTCAGGACTTTCAGCGCGGCCTCATAGTGCTTTCGTGCGCGCTCGAAGCGGCCCCTCTGATGCAAGATACGCCCGAGATAGCCCTGTGCCGCCGCCGCGACGTGACTGACGTGTTCCTGCTCCGTCCAGCTGTCCGGTTCACGCCTGGTTTCGGAACATTCCTGGTTCCGGATCCAGCGCAGCTTCGTCCGTGCGGCCTTGAAATTGCCGCGCCGCACATCCGCGACGGCCAGGTTCAGGCTGATACGGGCGGCGTTGAATGTTCCCGGCTTGCCTTCGATTTTACGGTTCTGAACTTGCGCCTTGTTCAGGAGCGCGTAGGCATCAAACAAGCGGCCCTGTGCCAGCGCTGTGACGCCACGTTCGTTGTAGAGCCATACAATTTCGTCCTGATAGTAGGCCTGGAGCGATATCTTCGCGGCGTCTTCCTTTGGCCATCGCTGTGCGGTCATGGCCAGATCACGCAGGCGGGTCAGGTGTGCATCGAATACGGTGGCGTGGTCACCTGACATCGTCTCATTGAGCGCGGAAACGCGGGACAGGTTCGAGACTGACAGCGACGACCTCACCAGTCCCAGCGCGGCGCGCAGGGCCATATTTGTCGTTTCTTTTCGAAAGGATTCGTCGGCACCGCGCCAAGTGTCGGGTCTTGCCAGTGCGCGCGCCAAGCTTGTTACAAAGCGGAACTGGTCGGCATCCAGCGGTAGCTTGTCCCGTGGCTGGGCACTGTAAACCGAGAGGTCGTAGAGATTGACTTCACCGCGCCCGCGGCTGCTCCCTCCGAACTGACGCAAAAGATAGCTCCGCATTTTGCGGTGGAGGGCGTAGCGGGGTTTGCAGACTGACTCGCTGCGAAACTCTTCGTCCGCCTTGTTGCGGGGCTGGACCGGAATAACCAGAACGCGGGAAACCATGAGGGACAAGACATGACTGACGATGGTTTCGCGCCCTTTGCATGAGCGAATGTTCTGAAGTGTGGGGTCTATTTCTTTATTCTTATTTGGAATAGCCGCCAGGGACTGAAGAAAGGCTGCTTCATAGGATTTGAAAACGTCGACAATACCCGGGCATACGGTCAGTACGGCGGCCTCGACCGGGGCATCAATATAGGCGAGGTGGCGCAAGATCATGTTTTCGAGCGCGTTGTGGGCCCGCTCTGTCGTTGTTTCGGGGCGTTGCGCCTCGGACGTGTAGCACTCGATCACCTTGCCGATAATCTCGTCACAGGCTTTCATCGGCGGGGAACTGGCTGCCAGCTGGCGCAGCATCGAAATCCAAGTTTTGGCGGATGCATATCCGGTCTGGGATTTCTTCAGCGCTGCGAAGAGCATCGCCTGGATATAGAGGCAGCTGCCCGTGTTTTCGTAGATGAAAGCGATTGCGTCGAGGAGCGACTGGATTTCATTCGGGCGTTCAGTTTCCTGTTTTCCACCGGAACCGCCGGTTTCGCTTTCGGGACGATGGAATGCGGCCTGCTTTGCCCGGAGCAGCTCTTCGAAACTCACGGCGAGCCCGAGAGCTGCCTCGCAGTTCCCGAACTCGACCGGCATGAAGTCAAGCAATCCGACCCTGCGCGCGGTTGACGACGCCTTGTCGTCCGAACCGTTTTCGAGGGCAGCGAGTTTCTCAATCTCGCGCAAAAGCTTGCGATCCGGCAGCTTCCTGGCAATCAGTATAACGTCAACAGGCGCATCGGTGCGGCCCAGAAGCGCTTTGAAAAAGGCTTCGACTTCCTTTGTCAGCGCATTGCCGCGTTCATTGAAGAAAATATCGAAATTGTTGACGACAATGACCTGCCGACCGGCCTGTGCTCCGGTACGTCGCTCAAGAGCACCTATCAGCCTTTCAATTCGCGACCGGGTTCCACTCTGTGTTGTATCAGTTGACAGCCCGGCTTCGGGATCCGTCGGATTCTCAAGAAATCCGACAATACCTTCAAAGATCGCGGAAAAATCGGCCGAGAAGGCGGTATTGACGAAGTAGGCTTCGGTGTAGGTGAAACGGCTGAAATGCCGCCAGTCATTGAAGATCTGGAGTTGATGGAAAAACAGGCCTTTTCCGCCACCTTCGGGTAGCTGGACGAGGAGTGTCCGGCGGTCGTCACCGAAAACCTGCAAAGCCTCCTTGAGTGCGTCCCGGCGCGCATTCCAGGCAAGGCCGGCGGGGAAGGTGATCCCGTCTGACAATGACACGGTGCGCTGTACATTTTTGTCCCACTTCACCCTCGTGAATAGTCCGTGACGGACATAAGATTTCAGTTTACGGTCTGTTTCGGTGCCTTCAGGACTGTTATTGACCTCATTGAATTCCGCTTGCCTTGCCAGCGGCGTTTCCTGCCAGGTTTCCCACCAGTAGTGCCAACAGGCGCGCAGATATTCGAGCTCGTGATCAAGCGCGATAGTGATGACCTTTTCGCGAAGTTTCTCGACAAAGTCCTGATACTCGATGGTCGCTTCGCGGTGTAGATGCGCTTGGCTTGAACACCCGGGTTTGCCGAGGATTGCCTGTCTGAATTTGTGCAGGAGAAATATGAAAGCGTCGCGATCGATTCGAATTCGGGCGGTTCGCGGCAGGCACTGTCGAAGCCACGCATGATACTCGCTGGCGACACTGGCCAGTGTCGTATTGACGTCTATGTCCGGCAAGGCAGCCTTAAGCTGAAAACCATTGGCACGCATCACCGGGAAATCCGGAATGCCGGCACCGGATTTTGGGAATTTCTCAAAGAATGCCCGCAAACGGTTATTGGTCGGCCAGGGCCTGCGGCTTTCTACCTTTTCGTCTTCACCCTTCAGGGCATCTTCCAACGCTGCAAGGACTTCCACCTCCTCGCCCAGTTCGGCGACGTCTGATGGTTCCGGCGTTTCTCCCTCATCGAAAGGCCGAAACAAGGGGTGAAAATTTTTCTGGAGGTCTCCGGAACTATGACCGGCCAGACTGTCTTCCTCGTGTGGCCGGGCACCGAAATAAATCGTCTGAACCGAATACCGGTTGAACAAGTTGACCAGTTCGATGTCCCGGTCCTGCTTGTTTTTCATCGCCGGCATAAGGGCGAATACGGGACGGGCCGTGTCGCGTCCGCGCTTGGTCACAAACTGGCGTAGCGGACGCAAGAGATCCGCCTCGCTCAGGCCGGACCCCACAAACAGGACAGAATTGCCTTCGAAAACGACATTCAGCGCCTCGTCGAGTACCCGCCGCGACGCATCCGTATTCATGTAGGTTGCATTATAGTCCGTATCCCCGAGGACCATGTGCTGCGGGGCGTCAGCGCGGCCATGCAGGTGGAAAATGTCGGCATAGAGTTCCGAATTTCCAGCGGCGAATTCTATCAGTTCAGCGGCTGTGCCCGGTTGCAAGACGCTGGATCGGCTTTCGTGCCCAGACCGGCTGCGTCGGCGGAGTGTCAGCGCACTGAGATCGGGGCCGTTCCCGCTTGAGCGCTGCTCGCCTTCGACAACCCGATGAGCGCGTTGGGGACCCTTGGACAGGGCATCGGTGAACGCACCGATCAAATAGTCACCATGTTCAAGATAGCGTTCGATTTCGAAATCGTAATTGGTCGTCAGAAATCGGCGGATTTCCAGGCCGGTAAACAGCTTGGCGACCGGATCCACGATGGGCCGCGCGAAATAGAGCCGTTCTGATCGATCCTCTACGCCTTCAAAAACGCTTCCGGCAGCTGGTGTGCCTTGTTGCGGGTTCGGGGCAGCCGTGCCGGTGTCGTTGGCAATGGCCTTCCATGTGCTCTCAGCTAGTGCGTGTTTTTCGACCAGGCTGGTGATTGCCTGGTGGCGCGCGCGAATGGCACCAAACAGGACGGCAAAAAAGCTGCGCCTGTCAGACCGAAGAACATTCGGTGCTTTTCCCGGCGGACCGCTTGTCGCGTGCGGGTGGGGGACCAGGAGGGCATGATTGGCTTCTGGAGACAGTGGTGCGCCTCCGCCTGGACCGTCGCTTGCTTGGCTGCCGTCGATCCGCTTCGCCCGGGCCGCGTCTTTCTCAAATTCCTGCTTGATGCGATCAAACAGCCATTGTTCAGCGTCGCTGCCCGGTTCACCCGTATCAGGAAACTGTTTGATCAGCTCATCAAATCGATCCCTGCTGTAGAAGTTTCGGAACGCTTCCTTGCCAGGCTCGATTTCGGAATGTCCAGGCTTATCGTGGCTGGGGCAGATTGCGTTGATCTCGGTTTCGCAAAGCAAAGGACTCAGCGTTGGTTCGTTGTCATCCTTACGCAATGAACCCAGGTGCCGGATACGGTTTTCAAATTGCTCGCGAACATAGCGGTCATTGTCGCCGATCTCCCTTGCAAGGTATTCGCGCAAGGGAAATTTGGGCGGGCCATAATAGCGCGTGATTTCCTGTTCCAGCCGTTCGCACAGGTCGAGCGCGAGCATGTTTGCTTCAGCCTCACCCAATGTATTTCTTTTGGGGTTGAGGGCGCTCAACGTCTTGTTCAGCGAACGAATGACCGGGTCGCCACTGGCCTTGACGTTGTTGTCGCACTCATCTGGCTGACCATGTTCCTCTCGCCTGAGTTTTAGTAACTCACTGAGAATATGTTTTTTCGCAAGCCGGACCAGTTGGTTCCAGGTCACATGGCCGTAAGCCATGCTGAGGCCGGCACCGGAAAACACGACGACTCGACGGATATTCAGGGCTCGATAGAAGTTGCGGCGCGACGATTGGCGGATCCGGTCAGCCGACGGCGCGGTGCGCGAAATGTCGCCTTCAATTTCCGTCAACGTGCATCCCCCCGGATACGACCCAAAATTGTCAGGGAGACTAGAACGGACGCCCTTGGCAATGCCAGACTTTTCCGCCCTCAAGCGTATCGGAATGAACTCCTTCGCCTCTAAACCGACCCATCGGCCGCCGCCGGTGAAGCATTCCCACGCCCCCGGCCCGGAGCTCCGGCAGGGCGGATACCGAAGAAAAGCGCGTACAAAACCGGTACCGCGACCATGGTCAGGATCGTGGCGAAGGTCAGTCCGCCGATAATGGTCACTGCCATCGCCTGGAAGAAGGCGTCAAACAGAAGCGGTGCCATGCCCAGAACGGTTGTCGTCGCGGCCAGTAGGACCGGTCGCAGGCGGCTGATGCTTCCGTCGCGGACGGCCGCATACCGATCCGTGCCAAGCGCGATCCGCTGATCGATTTCATCGACCAGCACGATCGCGTTCTTGATCAGCATGCCGGACAGTGAGAGCAGGCCGAGCAGGGCGGTAAAGCTGAACGCCACACCGGTCAGAAGCAGTCCGATGACCACGCCATTGACCGCCATGGGAACGATCGCCCAGATGATCAGCGGCTGACGCACTTTCGCGAACAACAGGAAGGAAATGGTCAGCATGATGATGAGGGTGAAGGGCAGCTGGCTGCCGAGCGCCTCATTGGCATCGCGCGAGCCTTCGTATTCGCCACCCCATTCACGCTGATAGCCATCGGGCAGGTCGACGGCGTCAATGATGGCGCTGAACCGGCCGAATGCCTCCGCGGCGGTTTCCCCTGGCAACGGATTGGCCTGAACCGAAATGGTGCGGACCCGGTCGCGGCGCTGGATCAGGGCTTCCTCCGACCCGAGTTCGAAACGCGAGACGACCTGGGATATCGGCACATAGGCCTGTTGGGCCGGGCTCCAGACCAGGCGGTCCTCGAGATCGCTGGCCCCGGTCCGTTCGTCGGCCGGAGCCCGGGCAATGATCGGAATCAGGGTTTCACCATCGCGATAGACGCCGATGCGGGCCCCGTCGGTGGCAAAGGTCATCATGTCGGCGATGTTCTGACGTGTGACGCCCGTCGTCTCGGCCCGCGCACGTGTGATGACCGGCCGGATGACCGGCGTCTGGTTGCGCCAGTTCGTGCGGATGTCGATGACGTCGCCATCGGACTGCAAACCGCTGACGGACTGATCGGCCAGTGCCCGCAGGGCCGCCGTATCCGGTCCGGAGAAGCGGGCTTCCAGCTTGGCACCGGCGGCCGGGCCAAAGACGATCCGGTCCACCCGGGCTTCCACGTCGGGAAACCGGGAGCGGACATGGTCGAGTATCTGGCGCTCCATGTCGTCGATGAGATCGATATGGCCCGTCCGCACGATGATCTGGGCATAGGAAGTCGACGGCTGTTCAGACGTGTAGGTCAGCATGAAGCGCGTCGCCCCGGCTCCAACGAAAGTGTCGAACTGGACGGTTTCCGGGAGATCGGAGACGAACGTGCCGACGTCGCGGGCGATCTGGTCGGTCCTCAGGATGTCGGTGCCTTCCGGCGTCTGGAGGTTCACGAAGAAAATCGGCGTGTTCGTGTCCGGGAAGAAGGACTGCCGAACCGAACCGAAGCCAACATAACAGGCCATCGTGGTGGCGATCAGCAGCGCCAGCACGCCCCAGCGCCACCGCAACGCTCTCACCAGAATGGCGCGATAGGTTGAAAACAGCGGACCCTGATAGAGGGCGGCCTCGTCGAGGTCCTCGTCTCCGGCCGCAATCGCCTGCTGCCTCTGGGCACCGAACAGGGCGTGGCCAACCATGGGTACGACCGTGACCGCCAGCACCCAGCTGAGCAGCAGGGAAATGGCGATGACGGCAAACAGGGAGAATAGGAACTCGCCGGTTGAATCCGGTGACAGGCCGATACCGGCAAAGGCCATGATGCCGATGACCGTCGCCCCCAGCAGTGGCCATTGCGTGCTCTTGACGGCATTCTCGGCGGCTTCCAGGCGGGGCAGGCCCCGGCGCACGCCCATCAACATGCCTTCCGCAACGACGATGGCGTTGTCGACCAGCATGCCCATCGCGATGATCAGGGCACCGAGTGAGATCCGTTCCATCTCGATGCCGAACATATTCATGAAGAAGATCGTGCCCGACACGGTCAGGAACAGGGCGGAGCCCACTGTCAGGCCGGCCCGCCATCCCATGAAAATCATCAAAACGCCGATGACGATACCGATCGACAGGGCCAGGTTGACCAGGAATTCGTCGATGGATCGCTCGACCACCGCGTGCTGTTCGTAGATGGGGTGGATATTGAATCCGAGCGGCAGACGGGCTTCGAGCTCCTGCAGCCGGGTTTCCACGGCGCGGCCAACATCAACGATATTGGCATCTGACTGGCCGGCAATGCCCAGTGTGAAGGCTCGCTCATTGTCATGATAAATGAGGCTGAGCGGCCGTTCGACCGGGGCCCGGCTGACGGTTGCGAAATCCGACAGGCGCACCGGATCGGCCCCGTCACCCGGTGTCACCAACAGGTTCCGGATCGCGTCAATGCCGGAGAGGGTTTGCGGGATGTCGAGACGGACATAGCGTCCGCCCATCGCGGTATTCCCGGCTGAAACGACCGTATTTTCCGTTCCGATCGCCTCGAGCAGTGTGACGTAGGAGACACCCAGCGATGCGAGCTCCTCCTGCGGGACGTCGATATAGATACGCTCTTCGGGCTCGCCCTCGATCGCGACGCGGGCCACGCCGTCGACCACCAGCAATTCCCGGCGCAGCATTCGGGCGACATCGCGGATACGGTCATCGGAATAGCCGTCTGCCGTGACGGCATAGAAGATACCGTAGGTATCCCCGAAGTCGTCATAGACCACCGGTGTACCGGCACCCGGCGGCAGCGCCGGGGCGGTGTCGCTGATCCGGGCCCGGACCCGGGTCCAGATTCCCGGCAATTCGTCACCGTCGAACGTGTCTTCGATCACCACGTGGATCTCGGACATGCCAGGTGAGGATTCCGAGCGAATTTCATGAACTTCGGCGAGCTGCTGAAGAGCGGTTTCGAGCTGTTCGGTGACCTCTTCCTCGACCTCCAGGGCCGTTGCGCCCGGATAGGGGGTGAAAATCACCGCTTCCTTGATCGTGAACGCCGGGTCTTCCAGGCGGCCGATGCTGAAGAAGGCCTGCATGCCGCCGAGCAGGCAGAACAGGATCACGATCCAGGTCAGAACGGGGCGTTCGATGGAAAGGCGCGCGAGCGAGATCGCCGCGTTCGGTCGGTTCTCGGTCATGGTGGCCTATCCGCGCGTGGCCGGGGCATCGAGCGGGCGCACCGCCATGCCGTCCTGCAGCGCACTGACCCCGGCGGTGACAATGGCATCTCCGGCTTCGATGCCGGCCGTCACGCGGATTTCGTCATTGGTGAGTTCGCCGGTGGTGACGGTGCGGCGCATGACCGTGCCACTGGCATCGTCATAGACGAATACGATCGGACTGCCGTCCGGCGCATAGCCGAGCGCGCTGACCGGGACATGCACATGACCGGGGCGGCGCGTCTCCGATGACAGGTCCGCGTAAACCGTTGCCGACATGCCGGGCAGAATATTGGCCGGGATATTGGCGGGCAGGGCGAAGATGCCGCGATAGGTCTGTGACGAGGAATCCGCTTCGCTGACAAGTTCGCGCGGCTCCAGGCGGAATCGCTGATCGGGCAGGAAGGTGAAGCTTGCTTCGATACTGACCAGGTCGTCGGCGTTGAACGTGGCGATCAGGTCTTCGGCGATCGGTATGGAAATCCGCAACTCGCTGAGGTCCTGAATCCGGGCAACAGGCTGGCCGGGGGCCAGGACGGCGAAGTCATCGACCAGGACGCGACTGACCAGCCCGCTGAACGGGGCGGTCAAGGTCGCGTTCTGCAGGTTCTGGCGCGCATTCCCGAGCGCAACGACGCGCAGGTCATATTCGGTCTGCGCGGACTCCCTCGCGGCGGCCGAGGCGATACCCCGTTCGAACAGGGTTTGCTGGCGCTCGAGATTGGTCTGGGCCTGCTGAAGCTGGACGCGCGCTTCGCGTTCGGCCCGCTGGAAGTCGTCCAGCACCAGCTGGGCCACGCGATCGCCTTCGGCGACCTCAAGGCCGTCGGTCACGTCGAGCACCGCCAGTTGGCCGCCGACCTGAAAGGCCAGATCGACCGAGCGCCGGGCTTCGACGCGTCCGACAAACTCATAGCGGCGTTGCGGGCCGATCAGTTCGACCGTTTCGACCTGCACGAGCCGTGCTGGCGGGGCAGCGTTTTCCTCGGGTGCGCCGCAGGCGATCAGCGCAATCGGCAGCAGGCCGACTGCCAGCAGGGATTTCAGGGTCATGAGTGCAGTGTCCATGTCATGTCGATCAGGCGCTCGCGGATCGCGTCGCGGATATCGGGTGTGAAGACGTCGAAGCCGAGCAGGGCGCGGTGATGAAGCCCGTCCAGCGCGAGCATGATGATCTGGGACATCACCGGGTCGCTGGACCCGTCTATGAAACGCTGGTCGACCTCCCGGAGAAGCCTGTGCGCAGGCTCAAGCCGCGCAGGTTCCTCGCTGATCGCGGCAAGCAGCGCCTGGGCGACCTGTTTCTGGTGATCGTTCTTGACGGACATTGCCCTGGCGATGTGCGGCTGGACCGGTTCGCCGGCAGCGCGCGCCGTGTCCTCGGCCATGGCAAGCTTCTCCTCGAAGCTTTGCACCATCCGGAACACCATGCCGTCGAGCAGGGCGCTCTTGTTGGGGAAGTGATAGAGGACACCGCCTTTTGAGATACCGCTGCGTTCCACGACAGCATCAATGGTCAGACGGCGTGCGCCGGATTCTGCGACCACTTTCTCCGCGGCGTCCAGAATCGTTTCGCGCGTGTCATTTCGGGGTTTTTGTTCGGTCATCGGTATGGGTCCGCTCAGTCGAGCGGCACGGACTATACCGTCCAGATGGTACAGTCAATACCGTCCAGCCGGTACAGTGAGTTTGACGGCTGGCGACGCGGCAAGGCCCCACAGACTAGGGTCATGCCTCCAAAACCAGGCAGAATCTCAAGAGCGGAAAGTGGCGGAGAGGATGGGATTCGAACCCACGATACCCTTTTGAGGTATACTCCCTTAGCAGGGGAGCGCCTTCGACCACTCGGCCACCTCTCCACGGACGGTCTTAGCCGTCCTTTGCGTGCATGATCAAGCCGCGCGTGCGGTCTTGCGCAGGCCATGGAAGAGATGACAATGGATTTCTATTGGTAGGAAATTTCAAATTAAATATACTGCAATGAGACCATTTTACCCTAATAATCCAGAGATTCTATGCATGCCATTAAAAATAATTTCTATGCGCGTGTCGCCTCGTATTGTTGGTGTGGATTGTTTTGAATTTAAGTATGCGCCGACATTCCTAATACCCTGAAGGTTTAAGATCATTCCTGTAGTTCTTAGTGCGGGATTCCTTAAGGATGAAATCATTCGCTCAGAAGAAGTGGGGCTCCTATGAGCCAGATGGTTTCGGATTTTTATCCAAGCGCTAATTTGCGCCTTATCTCTTGAGCTTATTGTTGTAAATTTATCGGAATGCGCACTAATTAGCCACCTTCGAACTATTGATTTGATGTGGTCGTAGTCACGGAAGCTCATATTGTTGTTTTGGGTTGCCAATGATTTTACCGTTGTAATATCGAGGTGGCGAGGCGGAGAAAGGGATCCATATAATCTGAATATACTTATATTATTATTGCTTAATTCTTCGATAATCCTTTGTTCAAGGTATTTATTAAATTGTGTAGAATCGTTATTTATGTACGATGCGATAATATCATTTAAAAAAGCCTCCCATAATACAGCGGAATTCAGAAAGGACATTTCGGCGATTTTATTTTTATCGTTGCGAGATGCGGTTTTTATTAACCTCGTATATAGAGATTTTACAGAATCTAATTCACCTCTGAAAACACTTATTCTATCGGGTATTCGTATTTTTCTCATTTTAGGGTGTTGGGGGCTTGTTGTTGGGATTCGATTAGTTTGTTCGTTCTGGAAACAATATATCAGGTAGTGAATTAGGGTAAATCTAGGAGTGAAAAAACCAGCAAGGCATTTCTACCCGCACAGATGCGTGATTCAAATGGTCACGAAAATGCCGCTGTCACGGCACTAGCCGGATGGCCCGCGCCCCTGTATGAGGCGCGCCCGAGAGCCGTTTCGTCCCAGAAAGTCCATTCCATGTCCGCATCCGCCGCCAAGCTGCGCAATATCGCCATCGTCGCTCACGTCGACCACGGCAAGACCACGCTCGTTGACCAGCTCCTGAAACAGTCCGGCACGCTTGGCGACCGCGCGGAAGTCTCCGAACGGATGATGGATTCCAACGACCTGGAGAAAGAGCGCGGCATCACCATCCTCGCCAAGAATACGGCGGTGACCTGGGGCGACTGGCGCATCAACATCATCGACACGCCCGGCCACGCCGATTTCGGCGGCGAGGTGGAGCGCGTCCTGTCGATGGCCGATTCCGTGTTGCTGCTGGTCGATGCGGTCGACGGGCCGATGCCGCAGACCGCCTTCGTGACCAAGAAGGCGCTGGCGCAGGGGCTGAACCCCATTGTCGTTGTCAACAAGGTGGACCGGCCTGGTGCGCGACCCGACTGGGTGGTTGACCAGACGTTTGACCTGTTCGACCGGCTGGGCGCGACCGACGAACAGCTCGACTTCAAGGTGGTCTATGCCTCGGCCCTGCAAGGCTGGGCGAGCCTCGACACCGAGGCGCGCGAGGGCGACATGATCCCGCTCTTCCAGATGATCGTCGACACCGCGCCGCAGCCGCCGGTGGACGAAAATGGTCCGCTTCAGCTGCAGGTCAGCGCGCTGGATTATTCCAGCTATACCGGCGTCATCGGCATCGGCCGGATCCGCCGCGGGCGGCTGGCGAAAAACCAGCCCGTCACGGTCATCGGCGCGGACGGCAAGACCCGCAAGGGCCGCGTCCAGCAGGTGTTCGGCTTTCACGGGCTGGAGCGCGTGGAACGCGACTCGGCCAATGCCGGCGACATCATCACCTTTACCGGCATCGAGGAGCTGAAGATCTCCGATACGCTCTGCGCGCCCGATGCGGTCGAAGCCCTGCCGCCGCTCAGCGTCGACGAGCCGACCATCGCCATGACCTTTCAGGTCAATGATTCTCCGTTCGCGGGCCGGGAAGGCAAATACGTCACCAGCCGCAATCTGGGTGACCGTCTGCAGCGCGAGCTCATTCACAATGTCGCCCTTCGCGTTCAGCAGCAGGATGACGCTGACAAGTTCAAGGTGTCCGGCCGGGGTGAGCTTCACCTCTCGGTCCTGATCGAGACCATGCGCCGGGAAGGCTATGAGCTGGCGATTTCGCGTCCGCAGGTGCTGACCAAGGAGATCGACGGCGTGCTGTGCGAGCCTTGGGAGAATCTCGTCGTCGACCTGCCCGAGGATGCCCAGGGCGCGATCATGGAAAAGCTCGGCATGCGCAAGGGCGAGCTGAAGGACATGGTGCCGGACGGGCAGGGGCGGGTGCGGCTCGACTACAAGATCCCGACGCGCGGCCTCATTGGCTTCCGGTCCGAATTCCTGACGGCGACGTCCGGTGCGGGCCTGATGTTCCACACGTTCGACCATTTCGCGCCGCGTGCGGCGGGTGAGATCGGCCAGCGCCACAATGGCTCGCTGGTCTCGATGGTGGACGGCAAGGCGCTCGCCTATGCGCTGTGGAACCTCCAGGAGCGCGGCAAGCTGTTCATCGGCCACGGCGCGGAAGTCTATGAGGGCATGATTATCGGCATTCACAGCCGCGACAACGATTTGCCGGTCAACCCGACCAAGGGCAAGCAACTGACCAATGTGCGTGCCTCTGGCGCGGACGAGGCGGTCGTTCTGACGACGCCGGTCCGCACCACGCTCGAATTCGCGCTGGAATTCATCAATGACGACGAGCTGGTCGAGGTGACGCCGAAATCCATCCGCATCCGCAAGCGCTTCCTGAAAGAGCACGAACGGAAGAAGGCAAGCCGCGCCGCGTCGGCCTAGGGGGCACGAGATGCCCCGCCTGAAGCGGGGCATGACGCAGTTAGATATGCGGAAATTTGCGTCATTCCCCGGCTTGTCCGGGGAATCCCGGGCGAACTAACCCTCACGCATCGGGCAGCATGGGCGCGCCGCCTGGGTTTTCCTGCACCAGAACCAGGTGCCCGTCCGGGTCGTGGAAAGCGAATTCGCGTCGTTCGTCGTCATAGCTGACCGGACCCCATTCGATGGGGATCTGGTCTTTCAGGGCGCGGTGCATGCGGCGGACATCGTCGACCCGCAGCGTGATCGTGCCCTTGCCGTCGCGAGCCGGCCGCGTCGGTCCCGGTTCATAAAGGCTCATCCGCGCGCCATTTTTCGCGAGGCGCAGGACGACGCGGCGGCCGTTTTCGGTTTCATGGCCCTGTTCGCGGAAGGCGAGCACGCCGCAATAGAAGGCCGCGGCGCGCTCGAGATCCCGGACCGGGATTTCAGCGGCCATTACTCGCCGCTGTCCTCCATCATGGCATCACGCAGACCACGGAATTCATTGCCCTCATACCAGTTCGGCCAGTCCTCGGAGTTGAGGATGCGCCAGCCGGTATTGGCCATCAGGGTGACGTCGCGGGCCAAGCCGTCGAAGTCCCAGTCGTGCGAGAATTCATCATCCGGCGCATGATAGGCGCGGGCCCGGTAGGCGGCCTGCATTTCCTCGCCATAGGCTTCGCCATGTTCGATGCTGATTGACCCGCCATCGGCGTAGAGCATCGGCACGCCCAGCTTGGCCAGCGAGATGTGGTCAGAGCGATAGAAATACCCCGCTTCCGGATTGGGGTCGGGTGACAGGGTCCGGTCCTGTTCCGCGGCCGCCTCGGCAAGGAATTCCTCGACTTCGGACGCGCCATATCCCACGACGACCACATTGCTAGTCGCACCGACGGGCAGCATGCCGTCCATATTGATGCCGGCGACGATCTGGTTGAGCGGAACCAGCGGATCAACGGCGAAATAGGCGGAACCGAGCAGTCCGGATTCCTCGGCCGTCACGGCAACGAAGAGGGCTGACCGTTCGGGCGCGTCACCACTGGCGAAGCGTTGCGCGATTTCGAGAAGGGCGGACGTGCCGGTCCCGTTGTCGACCGCGCCATTATAGATCCCGTCCTGGCCCTCGAACGCCGGCCGGCTGCCGATATGGTCCCAGTGCGCCATGTAGAGCACGTATTCGTCCGGGCGCTCCGAGCCGCGGACGACGCCCGCGACATTCCGTGAATCCATCTGGCGCACGCTGGTTTCAAGGTGCGCGTCGAGCGTGACGCCGTCGAGCTCGATCGGCGTGAATCCGGGCGTCTGGGCCCGGGTCTTCAGCTCGTCATAGTCGTAACCCACAGCGCTGAGGAGTTCGCGCGCGCGGTCGTTGTTGATCCAGCCTTCGACCGGGGAGAACTGCACGGCACCCTCGGGGCGTTGCAGGTCGAATTGCGGGCCTGACCAGGAGTTCTGGACGACATTCCAGCCATAGCTGGCCGGATCGGTCTCGTGAATGACGATGGCCGCAGCCGCACCCTGGCGCGCGGCTTCCTCGTATTTGTAGGTCCACCGCCCGTAATAGGTCATGGCGCGGCCATTGAAGAGATCCGGGTCTTCGGTCTCGAAACCCGGATCATTGACGAGGATGAGGACAGTGCGTCCTTCCACGTCGAGACCGGCATAATCGTCCCAGCCATATTCCGGTGCGACGACGCCATAGCCGACGAAAACGACGTCGGTGCCGGCCAGATCAATGACGTCCTCCAGCGTGCGGGTGCCGATCACGTATTCAGAGCCCATTGCCAGGCCCATCGGCTCGCCATTGATGGAGATGTCCATCGAAGACGCCGGCTCGTCGAGCGTGGCCTCGACCAGCGGGACTGGCTGGAAATAGGTGCCGTCCTCGCCCGCCGGCTCCAGACCGGCGGCTTCCATCTCGTCAGCAATCCACTGGCTCGCCGCGATGCCGCCGGGCAGGGCCGGGGCGCGGCCTTCGAACTCGTCGGACGCCAGAGTCTGGATACGCCAGGCCATGTCGCTGCCGGTGATCCCGGTCGACGTGTCGCAGACCGGCGGACGTGACGTGTCGGAATTGGCCAGCGACTCACCGGTGAAGGGTACGGTCGGGTTGTCCGAGCCGGAGTTGGCGTAGAGGGCTGCACAGCTGCCGTCCGCCGCCGCGCTTTCCACCATGTCGCCTGAGGCGACATCATCACCGCCGGTCCCGGCCAATGCGGTTTCCCTTGCGGGATCGCTGGCCGCCGTGTCGTCGGCGGGTTGGGAACAGGCAGCGGCCAGAAGGCCGGTCACCGAGATGAGCCAGAGATGTTTCATGTTGTGTTGCCCCCAATGTTTTTCACGCCCGTCGAGCGGGTGCCGGAATAGTTGCCTTATGTGTGCATCTCAGGCGGCCGCGCGCAAGGGAGGGCGGATGCCCAAATAGGTCCGGGCGAAGGGAGCCAGTCGAATTGCTGCCGACCCAAGGGGCTCGCTATCCAATCCCGCTTTGCGCCGTGGCCAGTGCGCACAGGTCCGTCATCCGCCAGCCTTCGGCGGTGTTGACGAAGCGGCAGCGGAAATAGTCCTGGCGGTGCGTGCCCCAGGGCGTGAACATCACCGCTTCCGGTGACAGGCCCATCGGCGGGCGCAGCGCGTCATAGCGGGCCCGCTGATAAACGACGATCTCGCGCTGTGTCGCCGGGTCGGCGACCGGCATGTCGAGGACACAAGGGGGCGGCTGGGTCAGGACGCCAAGCAGCGTCCCGCCGGTATAGCCCTGCGAGCCCCAGAGGTGATTGTTCAGATAAGGGTCGTTGCGCAGCAGTGCATTGCGCGCCGGGCCCTGAGCTGAGTTGGCGATCAGCGTCTGGCGGTCGCGGCCAATGACTGCGCGGAAGATCTGCATCTCCTGCGCGTTCGGTGCGCGGCACATCGGCTCTACGGGACCGGAAGTCGTGGCGCATCCTGCAACCGGCAAGAGGGCGGCAAGGGCGGTCAATGTATGGCGAAGCTTCGTCATGTGTTCTTCCGGTTGGCAACGAGATCGTCCACGACAGCCGGATCGGCGAGGGTCGTGACGTCACCCAGATTGTCGAACTCGTTCTCGGCGATCTTGCGCAGTATCCGGCGCATGATCTTACCCGAACGGGTTTTCGGCAAGCCCGGCGCGAACTGAATGGCGTCGGGTGTGGCAATCGGGCCGATTTCCTGGCGGACGTGCTGGCGCAATTCCGCCGACAACTCGGGGCTGCCATCGACGCCCTGGTTGAGCGTCACGAAGCAGTAGATGCCCTGGCCCTTCACATCGTGGGGGAAGCCCACTACGGCGGCCTCGGCCACATCCTTGTGAGACACGAGCGCGCTTTCGACTTCGGCGGTTCCGAGCCGGTGGCCCGAGACATTCAGGACGTCGTCCACGCGTCCCGTAATCCACCAATAGCCGTCCTCGTCCCGTCGCGCGCCGTCGCCGGTAAAATAGAGGCCCGGATAGGTCGCGAAATAGGTTTCGAAGAAGCGCTGGTGATCGCCATAGACGGTCCGCATCTGGCCCGGCCAGGAGCCGGTGATGACGAGATTGCCGCTGGTCGCGCCGTCCAGGAAATTGCCTTCCGCATCGACGAGGGCGGGCTTGACCCCGAACATCGGCGTCGTCGCCGAGCCGGGCTTCAGGTCTGTCGCGCCGGGCAGGGGGGTGATCAGTGCTCCGCCGGTTTCGGTCTGCCACCAGGTGTCGACGATGGGGCAGCGCTTCTCGCCAACCACCTCGTGGTACCAGGTCCAGGCCGCCGGGTTGATCGGCTCGCCGACCGTGCCGAGCAGACGCAGCGATTTGCGCGAATGCTTCTTCACCGGCTCGTCGCCAAAGCGCTCCAGCGCGCGGATCGCCGTCGGGGCGGTGTAGAGGATTTCGATCTGGTGCTTGTCGACGACGGCCCACATCCGATCCGGGCCGGGATAGGTCGGGACGCCTTCAAACATGACCGTCGTCGCGCCGTTCGCGAGCGGCCCGTAAACGATATAGGTGTGGCCGGTGACCCAGCCGACATCGGCCGTGCACCAGTAAATCTCGCCCGGGCGGTAGTCGAAGACGTATTCGTGCGTCATCGAGGCCCAGACCATGTAGCCGCCGGTTGTGTGCAGAACGCCCTTCGGCTTTCCGGTGGAGCCCGACGTGTAAAGGATGAAAAGCGGGTCTTCCGCCTCCATCGGCTCGGGCGGGCAGTCGAGGTCTACGCGCTTGGCGACGTCGTGATACCAGTGGTCGCGCCCTTCCGTGAAGCCGACCTTGCCGCCGGTGCGGCGGATCATCAGGACGGCCTTGACGCCCTTGGCCTTTTCCAGCGCCTTGTCGACATTGGCTTTCAGGGGGATGGTTTTGCCGCCGCGCACGCCTTCGTCGGCGGTGATGACGAATTCGGACTGGCAGTCCTCGATCCGCCCGGCAATCGAGTCGGGCGAAAATCCGCCGAAAATCACCGAGTGGACCGCGCCGATGCGCGCGCAGGCGAGCATGGCATAGGCCGCTTCGGGAACCATGGGCATGTAGAGCGTGACACGATCGCCCTTTTTCACGCCGATGGCCTTCAAGGCATTGGCGAAGCGGCGGACCTCATCATAGAGCTGGCCGTAAGTGATGCGGGCGTCGTCGGCCGGATCGTCGCCCTCCCAGATGATGGCGATGTCGTCCTTGCATTCGGGCAAATGCCGGTCGACGCAATTGGCGCAGGCATTGAGCACGCCGTCCGCGAACCAGTGAATGTGGAGGTCGTCCTTCGTCCAGGAGACATCGCTGATTTGCGACGGGGCCTTGATCCAGGAAATCCGCTTCAACTCCTCGCGCCAGAAGGCTTCCGGATCCTCAACCGACTGGCGGTATTTCATCGCATAGGCATCAGCCCCGATCTTCGCCCGGCGGGACCAGTCCTTCGGTACGGGAAGGCGGGACGGGAAGTCGTCGGCCATGGCGGTGTGTCTCCTGATGCGGGATGGATGGACGTACCCTAGCGCGATCCGAGGGGCAGGTCACAAGGCGTCGAGCGGAATCTTGATGTAGCGTTGACCGCTTTCGTCGGGCGGGGGTTTCTCGCCGGCCCGCATGTTGATCTGCACCGATGGCAGGATCAGCTGGGGCATGGCGAGCGTCTTGTCCCGCGCGGTGCGCATGGCGACGAACTCGTCTTCGCTGACGCCCTCGCGCACATGGATGTTGCCGCGCTTCTGTGCGCCGACTGTCGTTTCCCAGGCAAAGCCGTCGCGGCCCTTGGTCTCGTAGTCATGACACAGGAACATGCGGGTCTCGTCCGGCAGTTCGTAGAGCCGGTGAATTGATTGGTAGAGCTGGCGGGCATCGCCGCCCGGGAAGTCGCAGCGGGCCGTGCCGAAATCGGGCATGAAGAGCGTGTCGCCCACGAAGACCGCGTCACCGATCAGAAAACTCATGCAGGCCGGCGTATGGCCCGGCGTCCAGATGGCGCGGGCCTCGATATTGCCGACCTGGAAGGTCTCGCCGTCAGTAAAGAGGTGGTCGAATTGCGAGCCATCGGCACGAAACGCAGCCTCGGCCCCGAACAGCTTGCCAAAGACGCGCTGGACCTCGCGGACATTCTCGCCAATGGCGATTTTCCCGCCGAGCTGGGTCTTCAGCCAGGGCGCCGCCGACAGGTGATCGGCGTGGATATGGGTTTCGAGGATCCAGTCAACGGTCAGGCCCGCCTCGCGGACGTGATCGGCCACGCGCTCAGCATGGGTCGTCGCGGTCCGCCCCGAGGCGGCGCAATAGTCCAGCACCGGATCAACGATGGCCGCGCGCCGGGTTTCCGGGTCGGCAACGACATGGCTGACCGTATTGGTGCCGTTGTGAAAGAAGCTGGTGACGTCGGGCCGGTCCATCATCCCTGTCCTGGCTGGCGGTTGTTTTATCAGGTTGCACAAGAATCGACACTGGCGAAAGATGGGGGCGCATCAATCAAAAGGGGGAATCGCGCGATGACGATGGGCGGACTGGACGATCTCGAACCCAATGAGGTCCATGACCTTCTGAAAGCGGGGAAGATCATCCTCATTGATGTGCGCGAACCGCGCGAATACGGCACCGAGCGCATTCACGGTGCGCTATTGCACCCTCTCTCCACCCTAGAGCCGGCCGCGATGCCGGTCGATGCCCAGCGCCGGGTCGTGCTGCACTGCGCGGCCGGGCGCCGGTCCGCCATGGCGGCGATGCGCTGTCAGGATGCGGGCGTGCATGTGGATGCCCATCTTGCCGGAGGGCTCGGAGCCTGGAAGGCGGCCGGCCTGCCAACGATCGAGATCGACCCAGAGACCGGAAATATCGTCGACAAGGGGTAGGGGCTTTCCAACCCGTATTCCTGTCTACCCGGCTGACCCAAAGGGGCAAGCCGGGGCCCTGAACATAGAGCGTGGCGTTTCGGCGACCGCATTTTCCTCTCCCCCTTGGGGGAGAGGATTGAGGTGAGGGGGTCAGGCAGGACTTGGAGCGACGCTTTGACCAACCCCTCACCCTGACCCTCTCCCCTTGGAAAAGGGGAGAGGGAGAAACCATAGGGTCCCGGATCGCTGCGCGTCCGGGATGACAACAATCTTTGAACCCCATCTCGGTGTCATCCCGGCCAAGCCGCGCGAGCGGTGCAGAGCCGGGACCTCGAACATCAAGCGCCCGGTTTCGGGTCCCGGATCGGCTTCGCCGTCCGGGATGACATGCTTCTTGGGTCACGTACTTAAACAAAATCAGTGCCTTAAGTCTCAACGTACGGAGCCCACTGAACAAATTTCATCCAATTCACACATGCCTGGTTGTTTTAGCGTGCTAAAACGATATATGTCGCTGCGACCTGAAAACAGCGGTGAACCCAATGACCGATTCAACCCCGCCCAAGCCTCGCCAGGCCCCCGATATCGACAGCCTCGCCGAGGCCTTTGTCGTCCTTGATAACGGGGCAGAGGCTGTCCGTTTCCTCAAAGACCTGTGTACACCGGGCGAGATCGCCGCGCTCGCCGAGCGCTGGCGCGTCGCGCGCCTGCTCGATGGCGGGGGCAAGACCTACCGCCAGATCGCGCAGGAGACCGGTGCCTCCACGGCGACGGTGACGCGCGTTGCGCGCTTCCTGATGCAGGAGAGCAATGAGGGCTACCGGCTCGTGCTCGATCGGCTTAAAGGGGCGAAACGATGAGCGAGGCGCGTCTCAATCTCGCTGTCCAGAAGTCCGGTCGGCTCGCCGAGGGCGGCATGTCGCTGTTGAAGCGGGCGGGCCTGCGCTTCGGGTATGGCCGCGACGCGCTGCACCGGCGCGCCGAGAACATGCCGCTCGACCTGTTGCTGCTGCGCGATGACGATATCCCGAGCTTCGTTGCAGGCGGGGCGTGTGACTACGGCATTGTCGGCGAGAACGTGCTCTATGAGGCGCAGGCGCGGTCGGAACGCTATGGCGGGCTGGAAGTCGTCCTCCGCCTTGGATTCGCCGGTTGCACGCTGAAACTCGCTGCACCCAAGGACGGGTCTGTGCGCGGGGTGGAGGACCTTGAGGGACGGGCGGTCGCGACGTCCTATCCGGGACTGACGCGCCGTTACCTGGAAGAGCGCGGCATCATCGCCGAGATCGTCGAGATGCGCGGCTCGGTGGAAGTGGCACCGCGCCTGGGGATCGCTGACGCGATCTGCGATCTCGTATCGACCGGTGCGACGCTCGAAGCCAATGGCCTGGCCGCCTTCGAGACTGTTCTGGAAAGCGAGGCGGTGCTGATCCGTCGCCGCAATGGCCGCAACGGTCCGGTGGCCGAGGTCGCTGCAACGCTGATACAGCGCGCCGAGGGCGTCATCGCCTCGGCCCAGACCAAATACATTCTCCTGAATGCACCGACGGCGAAACTGCCCGACATCAAGGCTCTACTGCCCGGTTCGGATGCGCCGACGGTGGCGGCTGTGGCGGGCCGTGATGATGTCGTCGCCGTCCACGCCGTCTGCCGTGAGCAGGTGTTCTGGGAAACGCTTGAAAAGCTGAAGGCCGCCGGGGCTCGCGCCATCCTGGTCCTCCCCATCGAGAAGATGATGGCATGAGCGCGATGCTGAAATCTGTCGACTGGGCCTCGCTGGACGCCGCAGACCGCGAGCGCCTGTTCGCGCCATTGCCGGCTCAGGCCGGGGCCGAGGCCGCTGCGGTGGAGATCGTCGAGGCGATACAGCGCGGCGGCGACGCGGCACTGCGCGATTATGCCCGCCGCTTTGATGGCTGTTCGGCTGAAGCCTTCCGGGTGCCACGCGAGGCGCTTACCGAGGCCCGGGCGACGCTGACCTCCGGTGACGAGGACGCGATCCGTGCGGCAACAGACGCGATCCGGCGCTTTCACGAGCTCCAGGGTCTGAAAAGTTATGCGGTCGAGACCTGGCCGGGCGTGACAGCCTCGCGGCGGGTCCTGCCCATCGGGTGCGCAGGCCTTTACGTCCCGGCGGGCAGTGCGCCCCTTGTTTCGACCTTGTTGATGCTCGCCATCCCGGCGCAGATCGCTGGCGTGCCCGAGATCGCCGTCTGCGTGCCGCCGGGCCGCGATGGTCAGGTCAATGCGGCCATCCTGGCTGCCGCAGACCTCCTCGGTCTTGAGAACATCTTTGCCGTTGGCGGAGCTCAGGCGATAGCCGCCATGGCCTTCGGGCTCGGAGGCGTACCGAAGGTTGACCGCATCTTCGGCCCGGGAAACGCCTATGTCGCAGCGGCGAAAACCCATGTTGCGCAAATGGCCGGTGGCCCGGCGATCGATCTGCCAGCCGGTCCCAGCGAAGTCATGGTCATGGCTGACGGCGAGGCCGATCCCGATTTCGTGGCTGCCGATCTCCTGGCCCAGGCCGAACACGACGCACTCGCGCGGGTGACGCTGGTGTCCGCGACCGAGGATGTGCGGCGTGCGGCGCTGTCGGCCCTGGAACCACGCCTCGCTGGCCTGCCCCGAGAGGCGATTGCCCGTGATGCGATGGCGGCATCGGTCTGTGTTCTTGCTCCCGGGGAGCATTGGGCCGATGTGGTGAACACGGCAGCGCCCGAGCACTTGATCCTGCACATGGCGGTGGCCAATGAATTCGCCGAACAGGTCCGCAATGCCGGGGCGATCTTTGTCGGTCCCTGGTCACCGGAATCGATGGGCGATTACGCCGCCGGGCCCAATCACACCTTGCCGACGGGACGGGCGGCGCGCAGCTGGTCGGGCGTGACGGTCGAGTCCTTCCAGAAGACAATCACCATGGTGGAGGCAAGCCGCGATGGTGCCGACGCCATTGCGCCCACGGTGGAGGCGCTGGCCGCGCTGGAAGGGCTCGATGGGCACAGGCAGGCCATGAAGGTGCGCCGACAGGCCGGGGAGGGCCGGTCGTGACGGGGTTTCTCGATCTTGCCGCACCGGCATCCCGGCAAGACGGGCTTGAAGACCTGCGGCTTCGCGCAGCAGCGTCGCTCGGGGTTCCAGCCGATAGCGTGGTACTGGCCGCGACGCCGGAGGCTTTCGCGCTGGCGGGCCTGGACGCGGCTGCTGCGGACGTGATTGGTCCGCCGGATTGTCCGGTCGCAGTGCTGTCGGTCGCGGCGATGGACGAGACGCCGCGTACGGTCGAGGCCACGCTGTCCTCGCTGGCGATCAAGACCGCGCTGGAGGCGCTGGCCCCCGTTGCGATGGCAGCGCGGCAGGAAAATGCCGCCCGGCAGATGGCGCTGTTAAAGGCTTGCGCCAATGCGCTGGAGTCCTGGCCCGAAACCGGCGCGGTACGCGTGTCGCGTGACCGGCTCGACATTGTCGCGGCGGACCCCGATGCCCTGGCGAACCGGCTGGATGCTGCCGGTATACGATACGGGTCCCGTGGCCAGGGCCTTCTCAGCCTTTATTGCGATCCCCTGGACCGGGCCGAGGCTTTGGCGGACAGGCTGGGGGTACGGCCCCCGCGCCGGGCGGTGCGCCGCCGCAAGACAGCGGAGACCGACATCACGGTTGCCATCGATCTCGACGGCGACGGTACGGCACAGATCGCGACGGGCATCGCCTTTTTCGATCACATGCTGGAACAGGTCGCGAGACATGGCGGCTTCGCTTTGCGCGTGACCGCATCGGGTGATCTCGATGTCGATGCCCACCACACGGTCGAGGATGTGTGCCTGGCACTCGGCGCGGCGCTCGCGGAAGCGCTTGGCGACAAGCGCGGCCTGGCGCGGTTCGGGTTCGAACTGCCGATGGACGAAGCGCGGGCCGGGGTCTGGATCGATCTTTCCGGCCGGCCCTATGCGGTGTTCAACGGGGACATCCCCGGCGACCGCGTTGGCGGTCTGCCGGTCGAGATGGTGCCGCACGCCTTCCGGTCGCTCGCCGAGGCGTTGAAGGCGTCGATCCAGGTTGATGTGTGCGGCGAAAATGCCCACCACATGACCGAAGCCTGTTTCAAGGCGTTCGGGCGGGCCCTGCGCCAGGCCATCCGGATTGAGGGCAACAGCCTGCCTTCCACCAAGGGCACGCTCTGACCGTCATGACCGTTGCGATCATTGATACCGGATGTGCCAACATCCTGTCCGTGCAATGCGCGCTCGACCGGCTCGGTGCCGTCTTTCGCCTGGCTGCCGCGCCAGACGAGGCGGTCGGCGCGGACCGGTTGATCCTGCCCGGTGTCGGCACGGCGTCTGCTGCCATGCGGACCCTGCGCGCGCGGGGCTGGGTGAATGCCCTGAAAGCGGAAAAACGGCCGCTGCTGGGGATTTGCCTCGGGATGCAGCTTCTCTTCGAGCAGTCCGATGAGGATGGAACGGCTTGCCTGGGACTGATCCCGGGCCGGGTCTCACGCCTTGTACCGCCTGAGGGCGCACCCTGGCCGCACATGGGCTGGAACCGGCTCAACTTCGTCCCGGGAGAAGATCCGCTGCTTCAGGGCGTTGATCCGGGTAGTCACGTCTACTTCGTGCACGGCTTCGCGGCTCCGAACGGTTCCGCAACCGTTGCGACGTGTAGCTTTGGCCAGTCCATTCCGGCGGTTGTCCGGAAAGAAGCGATCACCGGATGCCAGTTTCATCCCGAGCGCTCGTCCGCTACCGGGCAGCGCATCCTGGCGAATTTTATCGGGGGTCTGTGATGCAGCTCTATCCCGCAATTGACCTGCTTGATGGCCGCGTCGTTCGCCTGCGCCAGGGCGCGTTTGATGCCGTCACCGACTATGGCGGTGATCCGTTGGCGTTGGCAGACGCCTGGAAAGGGCAGGGGGCCGACTGGCTCCACGTCGTTGATCTCTCCGGGGCACGGGATGGCGCGCAAGCCCAGCTCGATACCGTCGCCGGGATTGCCCGAACAGGCCTGGCGATCCAGTCGGGCGGTGGCATTCGCTCGGAACGCGATCTCGCATGTCTTTACGGCTCCGGCGTCAAGCGGGCGGTGGTGGGCAGTCTCGCGGTGATCGATCCGGACCGGGTATTACGCTGGCTCGAGCGCTTTGGCGCCGACCGGATCGCGCTCGCCTTCGATGTCCGCAGGGTCGAGGGCGTCGCCTATCCCGCGATCAGGGGCTGGACCGAGACGCCGGGCGTCACGCTGGACGCCCTGCTGGAAATCTATTCGGCCAGCGGGCTCCGACACGCGCTCGTCACGGATATCGGCCGAGACGGGGCGCTGAATGGCCCTGCACTGGACCTTTATGCTGATCTGGGCCGCCGTTATCCCGATATCGCCTGGCAGGCGTCGGGCGGTGTCTCGTCACTCGCGGATTTGCGGGCGCTCCGGCAAGCCGGCGTTGCCGGGGCGATTACGGGCCGTGCTGTGCTTGATGGCCGATTCTCCGTGAGGGAGGCATTGGTATGCTCGCGCGGCGAATAATCCCCTGCCTGGATGTTCGTGATGGCCGTGTCGTCAAGGGCGTACGTTTCCGCGACCACGAGGACGTTGGCGACATTGTCGAGCTTGCGGCACGCTACGCGGCGGAAGGCGCGGATGAGCTTGTCTTCTACGAAATTTCCGCCAGTCCGGACGGGCGCGTGGTCGAGCCGGAATGGATCTCGGCGGTCGCCCGCGAGCTCGACATTCCATTCTGTGTGGCCGGAGGCATATCCAGCTCGGATGCGGCCCGGGCGCGCCTGTTTGCCGGGGCGGACAAGATTTCGGTGAACTCTCCGGCCCTGTCCGATCCGTCTCTGATCGACCGCCTCGCGGCCGAGTTCGGCAGCCAGTGCGTCGTGGTCGGCATCGACAGCCGCAGGGACGACGGCGGGTGGCGCGTGCACCAGTTCACCGGCGATCCGTCGAAATCCCGCCAGCTCGGACGCAGGACGCTCGACTGGATCGCAGAAGCCACCGGCCGAGGGGCGGGCGAAATCGTGCTCAACTGCATGGACCGTGATGGTGTTCGCGACGGCTATGACGTCGATCAGCTTGCGGCGGCCCGCGCGGTCTGTCCGGTGCCGCTGATCGCGTCCGGCGGAGCCGGACGGCCGGAGGATTTCCGGACTGTCTTCGAGGGTGCCAATGTCGATGGGGCGCTGGCGGCCAGCGTTTTCCACCGCGGCACGATCGCCATTCCCGACCTCAAGGCCTTCCTCATGCAAAACGGTATCGAGATACGCCCATGACCGACGCACCCGACATTGATTTTGACAAGGGCGAGGGCCTCGTCCCCGCCATCGTTCAGGACGCGGCGACGCGCCAGGTCTTGATGCTCGGCTACATGAACCGCGATGCGTTCACGCGTACGCTGGAAACCGGCCAGGTGACGTTTTTCAGCCGCTCGAAAAACCGGCTCTGGACCAAGGGCGAGACCAGCGGAAATACGCTCTCACTGGTGTCGATACGCTCCGATTGCGACCGGGATACGCTACTGGTCGAGGCCCGTCCGGCCGGGCCGGCCTGTCATACCGGCTCGGTCTCCTGTTTTGATGATGGCGACGCGCCCGGCCTCGGTTTTCTGGCCCGGCTTTCAGACGTGATCGCGTCGCGGCGCGATACCGATCCATCCGGGAGCTATGTCGCGAAGCTCCTTGCGGCGGGGCCGCAACGCATGGCCCAGAAAGTCGGCGAGGAAGGCGTGGAAACCGCGCTTGCCGCCGTGAGTGGGGACATCGCGGACCTGACCGGTGAAGCTGCGGACCTGGTCTTCCACCTGCTGGTGCTGCTGGAGGGCAAGGGTGTCGGATTCGACACCGTTATCGCGGAGTTGCGAAGGCGGCACGCCGAAGCGGTCAGTCCGCCCCAAAAGTCCAGTGAAGGTCGAGACTGACGCCCGTTCCATTTGAGACCGGCGGCAGGCCGGACGGGACATCAACGCCCTCGACGGACGTCTCCACAAACTCTGCACTCCCACCGCCCGACAGGTATTCGCGGAACAGATAGGACAGGGCGATCACCGCCGGGTGGTTGGTTTCCTGTTCTATCTCGCGTCCCCCCATCCCCATGGCCTCGCGTTCACGGAAGGTCTGGACGACCGGATCGGCAAGATCAGGGTCAGGCGTGATCGTGACACGCCAGCCCTGCGCCGTTTCGCTGGCCGACGCGACAACGTCGCCCACATGGCCGGTTTCGGCGGACAGAAGCATGCCGGTCACATCGTTGGACTGGAGCGTATGCCGGAACACGGCTTCGCCGTTCTCGATGGTCAGCGTCCACCGCCCCGCGACTGACCAGCTCCAGTTGCTGCCGCCCTGCGTCATCGCATAGTCGAGCGTTCCGGTGACGCCATCTGGTGCATCACCGCACACCAGCAGGCTGACGCTGCCTGTCAGCAGCAGCGACGCGCTCATCGGAGGCTGGACAAGGTAGGTTTCCGGCAAGGGCGCGAACGGCTCGGCCGGTGCGCCGGATGGCAACGCCGGCGGCAGATTGGGGATCGTCTGCACCCGCGCCGGGAACGCGGCGTTCGCAGCGGTGATCGCGCCGGGACCATATCCGGAGACGGTCAGACAGCCACCATCAGGATCGGGCAGGCCCGCATCGAGTGTGACGGTAAAGGCGGTCAGATCATGGGCCGGCCAGGGTTGCGTCAGGGGCAGGGTCACGGTGCAGGCTCGACCGTGGCTGCACGGGATGATCTGGCCCGCGACCGGAGAGAGGTCGAGGGGCTGGGCCGGAAAGTTGACGGCCATGTCGCCGGCCGCGGCCATGGCCGTGATCTCGAAACCAGGCATGACGGCCTGCTCGAACAGGGTTGAGACCGGCAGAGGAGCGGGGGGCTGCATGCCATCGCTGCTCGGATAGGCAACATCCAGGGGGCCGAGCATTTGGGCCGGGCCGGCAATGGCTTCCGGCGCGGTCATCAAACGCACCTCCAATGACTGCGCACTGGCGACAGCCGGAAGTGCGAGGGTGGCCAGTGCGGCCAAGCCGAAAAACTTCATGTCATCGCCTCCCTGTCCGAGACAGGGTTGGCGCTGATCAAAGCGCGGTCAAGCCATCAGCCGGGTCATGGCTCCGCGATATCCTCGTGCAATCTCGTCTCGCCGGATGTGACGGCCATCGCGCACAACGTGCCGCCCGGCAGACCATACATCGCTAACGCAGGCCCGCCCACCCGAGAAAATCCAGGCGTCGAGAATGGCATCGCCGGACTGGCCAGAGAGGAGCGGATGCTGCGTGTCGAGCGCGACGAGATCAGCCCACAGGCCCGTTTTGATCCCCCCGCTCGCGCGCCCAAGGGCTTGGGCACCGCCAGACAATGCGGAGTCATAGAGATGGCGTCCGGTCGATTGGCCGGGTTCAGCCATGACATTGCGGCGACGCTCGCCGAGGCGCTGGCTCCATTCAAGCAAGCATAATTCTCCCACTGCATCGGCGCGGATATGGCTGTCAGTTCCAACGCCCCAACGGCCTCCGGCTTCGCGATAGGTGTGTCCCGGGAAAATGCCGTCGCCGAGATCGGCTTCCGTCGTCGGGCAGAGGCCGGCAACCGCGCCCGAGCGCGCCAGTCTTGCCGTTTCCTCCGCTGTCATATGGGTGGCATGGACGAGGCACCACCGCTCATCAACATCGACATGAGAAAGCAGCCAGTCGACCGGGCTCTGGCCGGACCAGTCGAGACAGGCCTCGACCTCGCGGACCTGTTCGGCGATGTGGATATGAACCGGTCCATCGGAAGCGCCAGCCAGCACCGCCGTCATCTGGTCGGGCGTCACGGCCCGCAGGGAATGAAAGGCGACGCCCAGCCCGTCGTCATCGCGCGTCAGGTGCGCCCGGGCGCATTCGCGCAGCCGCAAAAAGCCGTCCGGGTCGTTCAGGAAGCGTTTTTGGCCCTCGCCCGGCGGTTTGCCGCCAAAGTCGCTGTGTGCATAGAGGACGGGCAGGTGGGTGAGGCCGATTCCGCTTGTGGCGGCCGCCGCCGCGACGCGGCCGGACATTTCGGCGGGATCGGTATGGACTGCCCCGTCCAGGTCGTGGTGCAGATAGTGAAACTCGGCGATGGCCGCGAAACCGCTTTCCAGCAGTTCGACGTGGAGCTGTGCGGCGATGGCCTCGACGTCCTCTGGGGTGAGAGCGCGGACAAAGCCGTACATCGCCTCGCGCCAGGACCAGAAATCATCATCACCCGTGCCACGCCGCTGCGTCAGCCCGGCCATGGCGCGCTGGAAGGCGTGGCTGTGCAAGTTGCACAAGGCTGGAAGCAGGATATCGACGCATTCAGCGTCATGATCCTGCGTCTCCGGTACGACCGAAGCGATCCGTCCATCTGCACCAATTCCGACAAGCACGTCGCGTTGCCAGCCATCGGGTGTCAGGGCGATTTCTGCTAGAAGCTTGCGCATCGGAGCCTTCCTCTGACATGAGGGTTATCCCGGATTCGCCCGCAACGGGAGGGCGCGCATGCGCTTTGACCGACTTCTTACCCATGCCCGGCTCGCGACCATGGCCGCGAACGGTCGCCCCTATGGCGGAACGGACGCCGATGCCGTTGGCATACGCGACGGGCGGATCGTGTGGATCGGGACGTCGGAGGACCTTCCGGACAGTGTCGAGATCCATGAACGCGATGACCTCGATGGCCGGTGGGTGACGCCGGCCCTGATCGACTGCCACACCCATCTCGTCTTCGCCGGTGACCGGTCAGGCGAATTCGAACGGCGGCTGGCGGGGGAGAGCTATGAGTCCATCGCGCGGTCCGGCGGCGGCATCAAAAGCACCGTCAATGCGGTCCGCTCAGCGACCGCAGCCGAGCTGGCTGCCACGGCATTGTCGCGTCTCGATGCGCTGAACGCCGAAGGTCTAGGAACTGTAGAAATAAAAAGCGGTTACGGGCTAAACTTCGAGTCCGAAATTAACATGCTCAAGGCCGCCCGATCACTTGGGTTAGTTTCCGGCGTGCGGGTGCGGACAACGCTGCTCGCCGCCCACGCCGTGCCCCCGGAATATGCCGGCAAGGCCGACGCTTATATCGACGAGGTCTGTATCCCGCTGATCGCCGAGGCCGCGCGCCAGGGCCTCGCCGACGCCGTCGATGCCTATTGCGAGGGGATCGGGTTTTCGCCCGAACAGGTCCGGCGTCTGTTTGAAGCCGCAAAGGCGGCGGGGTTACCGGTCAAGCTTCATGCCGACCAGCTTTCCGACCTCGACGGCGCGGCGCTGGCGGCCGAGTTCGGCGCGTTGAGCGCGGACCATCTCGAATACACGAATGAAGCCGGTATTGCGGCGATGGCCAAGGCGGGGATGACGGCAGTGATCCTGCCGGGGGCTTTCTATTGCCTCAATGAAACGAAGAAGCCGCCTATCGCGGCCCTGAGAGAGGCGGGTGTACCGATGGCGCTCGCGACCGACGCCAATCCCGGCACGTCGCCGGTCTTGTCGCTGCTGACCATCGCCAATATGGGCTGCACGCTCTTCGGCATGACGGTGGAGGAAGCCCTCGCCGGGATTACACGGGACGGTGCCCGCGCCCTGGGGCTTGGGAACGAGATCGGCACGATCGAGACCGGCAAGCGCTGCGATCTGGCGATCTGGGATGTGGAACGTCCGGCGGAATTGGTGCAATGGATTGGTGCCAAGCCCCTCCACGGGCGGATACTGAACGGAGAGTGGGCGTGAGCGCCATTTTTATTCGACCCGGCGACATGACGCTGCGCGACTGGCGCGACATTTATCACGGCGCTGGCATAGCCTTGGATTCCGAGACGCGGGACGCTGTCGACGCAGGCGCTCAGGCCGTTCAGGACCTGATCGCCTCGGGCCGCGCGGTCTATGGCGTCAATACCGGGTTCGGCAAGCTGGCGACCGTGCGCATTGGCGATGATGATCTCGGCGAGCTCCAAGCGCGCCTGGTCCTGTCCCATGCCGCCGGTGTTGGCGAGCCGGTCCCGGGCCCCATCGTCCGGCTGATGATTGCGCTGAAGATGGCCTCGCTCGGACGCGGGGCGTCGGGCGTGCGCTGGCAGGTGATCGCGGCACTGCAAGGCCTGCTCGACAAGGGCGTGACGCCCGTCATTCCCGGGCAGGGATCGGTCGGGGCATCAGGCGATCTCGCGCCGCTGGCGCATCTCGCCGCCATTCTGATGGGGGAGGGCGAAGCGATTGTCGCGGGCGAACGGATGCCCGCCGCCAAGGCGCTGTCGCGCGCCGGTCTGGACAAGCTGGTTCTGGGACCGAAGGAAGGCCTTGCGCTGCTTAACGGGACGCAATTCTCTACCGCCCACGCGCTCGCGGGCCTGTTCGAGGCCGAGACCGCCTTCCAGAGCGCGCTCGTCACCGGTGCAATGAGTGTTGATGCGGCGCGCGGGTCGCTCTCGCCTTTCGATGCGCGAATCCACGCGGTGAGGGGACATGCCGGCCAGATCGAGACGGGCGCGGCCTATCGTGCACTGCTCGATGGCAGCGCCATCGTCGACTCCCATGCCGAGTGCGGCAAGGTGCAGGATCCGTACTGCCTGCGCTGTCAGCCGCAAGTGATGGGGGCCTGCCTCGATCTGTTGCGCCAGGCCGGCTCGACGCTTCAAACCGAGGCCAATGCCGTCACCGACAATCCGCTGATCTTTGCCGAGGGGCCGACGTCGATCTCAGGCGGGAATTTCCACGCCGAGCCGGTCGCCTTTGCTGCCGACATGATCGCGATGGCGATCTGCGAGATCGGCTCGATTTCGGAGCGCCGTCTGGCGCTGCTCACCGATCCGAACCTGTCTGGCCTGCCGGCCTTCCTGTCGCCGTCGCCGGGACTGAATTCAGGTTTCATGATCCCGCAGGTGACCGCCGCCGCGCTGGTGTCTGAGAACAAGCAGCGTGCCCATCCGGCGAGTGTGGATTCCATCCCGACCTCGGCCAACCAGGAAGACCATGTCTCGATGGCCGCGCATGGCGCACGCCGCCTGCTGGCGATGGCAGAAAACCTCCACGCCGTCATCGGTATGGAAGCGCTGGCCGCCGCGCAGGGCATGGACTTCCACGCGCCGCTGACCTCGTCGGAACCGCTCGAAGCGGCGAAGGCCGTGCTGCGTGCCGAGGTCCCGAAGCTGGAGGATGACCGCTTCTTCGCCCCGGATATGGAGACGGCAACAGCCCTGGTTCGCACCGGGCGGTTCGTTCATGCCGTCGGTGGCAATCTCCCCGGTGTGGCGGGGTCGTGATGGCGGACATCTTTGACCTCAAGCGCGGCAAGGAGCCGCTCGTCGTTTCCATCCCGCATTCGGGTACCGAAGTGCCGGAGGAGATCCGCGCGCGTCTGACATCCGCCGCCGACGGCCTGCCGGACACGGACTGGCATGTCGACCGGCTCTACAATTTCCTTTCCAGCATGGGCGCGACCGTCATCAAGGCGAACTATTCGCGCTATGTGGTTGATCTCAATCGCGATCCGACAGGGGCGTCACTCTATCCGGGACAGGCGACGACGGGCTTTCTGCCTGAAACGCGCTTTGACGGCGAAGCGCTCTATGCCGACGGTGACGAACCCGGTGAGGATGAGATCGAGCCGCGCCGCGCGCGCTATTTCGACCCCTATCACCGGGCGCTGAGCGAAGAGCTGGCGCGGATCCGGGCGATCCACGGCTATGTCGTGCTCTATGACGCGCACTCTATCGCCTCGGCTGTGCCGCGCCTCTTCGACGGCGAATTGCCGGTCCTCAACCTTGGGACCAATGGCGGCCAGTCCTGCGCCCGCGAAATCGAGCAGGCGGCGGTGAAGGCCATGCTCGACCAGGAAGACTTCGAGGCCATCGCCAACGGGCGTTTCAAGGGTGGCTGGATCACCCGCTCCTATGGCCGTCCGCAGCACAATGTCCACGCCCTGCAAATGGAATTGGCGCAGCGCGCCTACATGGATGAGGCAAGCGGCGAATTCGACGGGGCGCGCGCGAACCTACTGCGCCCGGTCCTGAAAACCATCATCGAACGCGCCCTCGCGGCGGCGGAAAAACTGCACTGGGAAATCACCAAATGAGCGCCAACCGGATCGACAATGCCCGCGTCATTCGCGCCAAACGCGGCACCGAACTCGACGCCAAGTCCTGGCTGACCGAAGCGCCGCTGCGCATGCTGATGAACAATCTCGATCCGGACGTGGCCGAAAAGCCCGAAGAGCTCGTTGTCTATGGCGGGATCGGCCGCGCTGCGCGCGACTGGCAGAGTTTCGACCGCATCGTTGGTGCGTTGAAGGAGCTCGACGCCGACGAGACGCTGCTGGTTCAGTCCGGCAAGCCGGTCGGCGTCTTCCGCACCCATGCCGACGCGCCGCGTGTGCTTATCGCCAATTCCAACCTCGTTCCGGCTTTCGCCAACTGGGAGCATTTCCGCGAGCTCGATAAGAAAGGCCTGATGATGTACGGCCAGATGACGGCCGGGTCGTGGATCTATATCGGCTCGCAGGGCATCGTTCAGGGCACGTACGAGACTTTCGCTGAAATGGGCCGCCAGCACTTCTGCGGCGACCTGAAAGGCAAATGGATCCTGACCGGCGGGCTTGGCGGCATGGGCGGGGCGCAACCGCTTGCCGCCGTCATGGCCGGGGCCTGCATGCTGGCGGTCGAGTGCCGACCGTCGCGCATCGAAATGCGCCTTCGCACCCGCTATCTCGACCACAAGGCCGAAACACTCGACGAGGCGCTGGAACTGATTGAGACCGCCTGCGCCGAAGGCCGGGCGATTTCGGTCGGCCTTCTGGGCAATGCGGCGGAAGTCTTCCCCGAGCTCGTGAAGCGCGGCATCCGCCCCGACGCCGTCACCGACCAGACCAGCGCCCATGATCCGGTCAATGGCTATCTGCCCGCCGGCTGGACGCTGGAAGAGTGGGATGCGGCCAAGGAGGCCGATCCGGACCGCGTCGCGAAAGCCGCCAAGGCGTCGATGGCCGAACAGGTGAAAGCCATGCTCGCCTTCCACGAAATGGGCATCCCCACGGTCGATTACGGCAACAATATCCGCCAGATGGCCAAGGACGTCGGGGTCGACAACGCGTTCGACTTCCCCGGTTTTGTTCCCGCCTATATCCGACCACTCTTCTGCCGGGGCATCGGACCGTTCCGGTGGGCAGCGCTGTCGGGTGATCCGGAGGATATCTACAAGACCGACGCCAAGGTGAAGGAGCTGATCCCGAACGACAAACACCTGCACAACTGGCTCGACATGGCGCGCGAGCGCATCGCGTTCCAGGGCCTGCCCGCGCGGATCTGCTGGGTGGGGCTCGGTCAGCGACACCGGCTCGGTCTTGCCTTCAACGAGATGGTCGCGTCAGGCGAACTCTCGGCTCCCGTCGTCATAGGGCGGGACCACCTTGATTCAGGCTCGGTCGCGTCGCCCAACCGCGAGACCGAGGCGATGATGGACGGCTCGGACGCGGTCGCGGACTGGCCGCTCCTCAATGCGCTCCTCAACACCGCGTCGGGCGCGACCTGGGTGTCGCTCCATCATGGCGGCGGGGTCGGCATGGGCTGGTCGATCCATTCCGGACAGGTGATCTGTTGCGACGGGACGCCCGAAGCGGCCAGACGCGTCGAGCGCGTGTTGTGGAACGACCCCGCGACCGGCGTCATGCGCCACGCTGATGCGGGCTATGACATCGCTAAGAACTGCGCGCGCGAGCAGGGGCTGAACTTGCCGAGCGTTTGAGCCGGGGAATGCCATTACCCCCTCGCGTCATTCCCCGGTTCATTGGGGTGATCTTTGCTGATCTGAGATGCCCCGCATACAGCGGGGCATGACGCTTTAGGTTTCATATAGAACGGCGTCATCACCCGGTTTATCCGGGTGATCTCAAGCCCGCGCGATCCGGTCCCAGAGATCTTCCCAATCCGGATTTTCCGTCTCAATCAGATTGACCTTCCATTGGCGCGGATACTTCTTCAGCCGCTTTTCGCGTTGAATGGCCGCCGCTATCAATTCGTGAAGCTCAAACCAGACGAGGCGTCGACAATTGTAACGGCGGGTAAACCCTTCAGTCAGGCCGTTGCGATGCTGATAAACGCGGTGGAGAAGTTGGGACGTGACTCCCGTATAAATTGGACCGTTCTTGCGGCTGCTCATCATATAAACGCCGATGAGGCTGTCTCTGACGATCATTGAAGGAACATGCAACTAAAAGGTGCTCTGGGCAAGCCGTGGCACAACGAACTTATTTGCAGCTTGAGTGCGTCATTCCCCGGCTTGTCCGGGGAATCCGAGAGGAAGGAGATGCCCCGCATAAAGCGGGGCATGACGCATTAGAAGTTAGTTGGACCGGCGTCATCACCCGGTTTATCCGGGTGATCTCTGGGCCGTTGGGATACCCCGCATAAAGCGGGGCATGACGCCACAGCCCCTAACAATACCCCTTCATGATCTCCGCCAGCTTCGCCTTGCCGGGCGAGAGGCGGTCATAGGGCAGGGCATTGAGCGGCGTGTCGGGCAGTTTGGCCATGTCGGCCATGTCGCGGCGGGTCTCGTCGATATAGATGAGCCCGGTCAGGATTTCCTTGCCTTCGGAGCGGCGCAGCATGTCGAAGGCCTGGTCGCGGTCGCGCGGATCGTAATTGTCCCCGGTCTTTTTGAGGCGCACCGAGCCGTGATGCAGCGGCACGCTGATCGCCTCGCCGGCTTCGTACTGGGCGGTGATTTCCTCGCCGGTGGGCACGAAATCGGCATGCACGACCGGGTGATAATATTCGTAGGTGTGGGCATAGCTCTTGGTCGACCCGGCGTGGTCATTGAACGTCACGCACGGGGAGACGACGTCGATGAGGGCAAAGCCCTTGTGCATCAGGCCCGCCTTGATCAGCGGAACGAGCTGTTTCTTGTCACCGGAGAAGCCGCGCGCGACATAGGTCGCGCCGAGCGTCAGGGCCAGCGCAACCGGGTCGATCGGGGTCTGCTCGTTGACTTCGCCCTTCTTGGCCTTGGTGCCGATATCGGCCGAGGCCGAGAACTGGCCCTTGGTGAGGCCGTAAACGCCGTTGTTCTCGATCACGTAGAGCATGTTGAGATTGCGGCGGATGGCGTGGGCGAACTGGCCGATGCCGATGGAAAGCGAGTCTCCGTCGCCCGACACGCCGATATAGTGGAGCTCTGTATTGACCGCCGCGGCACCGGTCGCGACCGATGGCATGCGCCCGTGAACCGTGTTGATGCCGTGCGACTGGCCGAGGAAATAGGCGGTCGTCTTTGACGAACAACCGATACCGGAGACCTTGGCCGCGCGATGCGGTTCGATATTGAGCTCGTGAAACGCCTGGACGAAGGCGGCGGTGATGGAATCGTGCCCGCAACCTGCACACAGCGTCGACATCACGCCTTCATAGTCGCGCACGGTCAGCCCGCGCGCATTGCGGCGCAGGTGCTTGTCGACGCGGGGCTTCTTGATCGAAGTCATGACGTTGTCTCCGCGATGTGGGCGCGAATGGCGGTGCAAATGATGCGCGGGTCGGTCGGCATGCCGCCCCAGTCGAGAATGGATTTCAGTGTCTTCTTTTCCGCCGCCGTCTCGTTGACGAGGAGGCCTTTGAGCTGCGCGTCGCGGTTCTGTTCGACAACGAAGACCGTCTCGTGTGCGGCGATGAAGTCTTCTACCGACTGGTGGAAGGGGAAGGCCCGCACGCGCATGTAGTCGAGCGCGATGCCGTCGGCTTTCAACCGGGCGATGGCTTCCTTGACCGCACCGTCGCAGCCGCCAAGCGACAGGATGGCGAGCGGCGTCTTTTCGCCGGCCATCTGCGAGACGGGTTTCGGGACGAAATTCGCAGCATTGCGCCATTTCTGGTCGATGCGGACGAGCACGTCCTGATAGGCCGCCGAGTCCTCGGTATAGGCCCCGAACTTGGTATGGCCGGAGCCGCGCGTGAAGAAGGCTCCTTTCGGGTCTTCGCCCGGAATGGTGCGGTAGGGGATGCCGTCGCCGTCGACATCGAGATAGCGGTAGAATTTCTCGATCTTCGCCAGATCGTCGGAATGCAGGACCTTGCCCCGGTCGGGCTGGAAACTGTCGTCCCAGTCGAACTTCTCGACCATCCAGTCATTCATGCCGATATCGAGATCGGAGAGCACAAAGACCGGCGTCTGGAAGCGTTCGGCGAGATCAAACGCCTCGACAGCCATGTCGAAGCATTCCTTCGGATCACAAGGGAAGAGGACGATATGCTTGGTGTCGCCATGGCTCGCATAAGCGGCGAGCTGGATGTCGCACTGCTGGGTGCGGGTCGGCATGCCGGTCGAGGGGCCGACGCGCTGGATATCGAACAGCACTGCCGGCACTTCGGAATAATAGGCAAAACCGATGAATTCGCTCATCAGCGAGATGCCGGGCCCGGAGGTCGGCGTGAAGGCGCGCGCGCCATTCCAGGAGGCCCCGATCACCATGCCGATGGCCGAGAGCTCGTCCTCGGCCTGGATGATGCAGTAATTGTTCTTGCCGGTGTCGGGATCGACGCGGAGCTTCTCGCAAAACCCCTTGAACCCGTCCATCAGCGAGGTCGAGGGGGTGATCGGATACCAGGCGCCGAAGGTCGCACCGGCATAGACACAGCCCAGCGCCGCGGCGGTGTTGCCGTCGATCATGATGTGGTTCGACGTCTGGTCGGAGGCCTCGATCCGGATGGGCAGGGGCGTCTCGTAGTGCTCCTTGACGTAGTCGTAGCCGATACGCACGGCCTGCATGTTCAGCGTGACGAGTTTCGGCTTGGTGCCGAAGCTCTCCTCGACGAGGGACTGGATCACCTCAAGGCTGATATCGGTCAGCGCCGCGACCGCGCCGACATAGGCCATGTTCTTCATCAGGACGCGGGTGCGGGCATTCTCGAATGTGTCGTTGCACATGCGCGCCAGCGGTACGCCGATGACGGTGATGTCGTCGCGCGCCAGCAGTTTCGGGCGCGGCCAGGTCGAATCGTAAAGCAGGCAACCGCCCGGTGAGACAGCGGCGAGGTCCTGCGCATAACTCTCGGCATTCATCGCGACCATCAGGTCGAGCTCACCGGAGCGCGCCGACCAGCCGTCCTTGGTGACGCGGATCTCGTACCAGGTCGGCAGGCCCTGGATGTTTGACGGGAAGAGGTTCTTGCCGACAACCGGCACGCCCATGCGGAAGACAGCCTTCATCAACAGGCCGTTGGCGCTGGCCGAGCCGGTCCCGTTCACATTGGCGATCTTGATGACGAAGTCATTGACCCGCGCCTGCGCACGGGTTTCGGTCACGGCATTCATTCGGCGGCCCTCGGAGCCGCGCGTCCGCCATGAACGTCGTCGGCGTGCGGCAGGTGGATGTTCGATTGCGCCATGTCCCAGGCCGCCGTCGGGCAGCGCTCGGCGCACAGGCCACAATGCAGGCAAAGGTCTTCGTCCTTGACCATGACGCGTTGGGTCAAGGGCAGGTCTTCGGAGATGTAGAGCGGCTGCTCAAGATTGTCCGACGGGGCCGACAGGCGCTCGCGCAAATCGGCTTCCTCGCCATTGGGCGTGATCGTCAGGCAATTGACCGGACAGATGTCGATACAGGCGTCGCATTCGGTACAGAGCGGCGCGGAGAACACCGTCTGGATGTCGCAGTTGAGACAGCGCTCCACCTCGGTGACGATCTGGTCGGGCGTGAACCCCAGCTCGACTTCGGTATCGAGATCCTTGAAGCGTTCGCGCAAATCGACATGGGTCATCTTGCGCCGGTCGGACGGGTCATAGTCGTTCGAATAGCGCCACTCGTTGTGGCCCATCTTGGTGGTCGAGAGGGTCAGGCCCCGCGGCGGACGGTCGGCGATGTCCTCGCCCTGGCAATACTTGTCGATCGAGATGGCGGCCTGGTGGCCGTGCTCGACCGCCCAGATGATGTTCTTCGGACCGAACGCGCTGTCGCCGCCAAAGAAGACGCCGTCGCGGGTCGACTGGAAGGTGTCTTCGTCAACGACCGGAACGTCCCACTTGTCGAACTCGATCCCGAGATCGCGCTCGATCCAGGGGAAGGCATTTTCCTGGCCGATGGCGAGGATGACGTCGTCGCAGGGGATGGTCGTCTCGCCGGTCACGCGCGTCGCGGTGATGCGGCCGCGCGCGTCGGTGTCATACTCCATAAGCTCGAACGTCATGCCGGTCAGCTTGCCGTTCTCGACGACGAAGGCTTTCGGCGAATGATTGACGAGGATTTCGACATTCTCCTCCTCGGCGTCTTCCAATTCCCACGGAGAGGCCTTGAAGAATTGCCGCGGCTTGCGCGCCATCACTTTCACGCTGTCCGCGCCAAGGCGAAGCGAGGAGCGGCAGCAATCCATCGCCGTGTTGCCGACGCCGATGATGAGGACTTTTTTCCCGATGGACTCGATGTGGTCGAAGGCCACCGATTCCAGCCATTCGATGCCGATATGGATATTGGCGTCACCTTCGGCGCGGCCGGGCAGGTCGAGTTCCTTGCCCTTGGGCGCGCCGGATCCGACGAAGATGGCGTCATAGCCGTCATCGAGGAGCGACTTGAACGAGTTGATCCGGTGGCCCGTCTTCAGGGTCACGCCCATGTCGAGAATGTAGCCGATCTCGTCGTCGAGTACCTGTTCGGGCAGGCGGAAGGACGGGATGTTGGAAATCATCAGCCCGCCGGGTTTTTCCAGTGCTTCGAAGATCGTGCACTCGTATCCCAGCGGGGCGAGATCGTTGGCCACCGTCAGTGAGGCGGGGCCGGCACCAATGAGGGCGATCTTCTTGCCATTGGTGTGCGCGGGCTTTTTCGGCAGGCGGTCGGTGATGTCATCGCGGTGGTCGGCGGCGACGCGTTTGAGGCGGCAGATCGCAACCGGCTCGTCCTCGACCCGCGTACGCCGGCAGGCCGGCTCGCAGGGCCGGTCGCAGACCCGGCCGAGAATGCCCGGAAAGACGTTCGATTCGCGGTTGAGGATATAGGCGTCCGAATAGCGCCCTTGCGCAATCAGGCGGATATATTCGGGAACCGGCGTATGGGCCGGACAGGCCCACTGACAGTCCACGACCCTGTGAAAATAGTCCGGATTGCTGACGTCTGTCGGCTTCATGCGGATCGTCCTGACGGGCGGTGTCCAGACACCGGCCCCTTGCCCCTTATGCGGCACCGGGCGGGTCCCGGCGCGAAGGGTCAGCTTAGGACGGGAGAGGGGGGCGTTGCCAAGCCTTTTGACCGTAAAAGGGCGTTATTTTTGCCTGTTGCGAATGGCTCGCACGCGGCGTGCCCGATTGCCCGGCGCGGCGGGCTCGGCTATCCCCGAACCGATCAACCAACACGAAGAGGCCGCGCCCCATGTCCGACGCTTTTTACGCCCATCTGCGCCGCACGCTGGAAGAGATCGAGGCGGACGGCCTCTACAAGCGGGAACGGGTCATCGCCTCCCAGCAATTTTCCGAGATCGACGTGTTGCGCGAGGCGGGCGAGGATCACGTCATCAATTTCTGCGCCAACAATTACCTGGGTCTCGCCAACCGACCGGAATTGATCCGCGCGGCCAAGGATGCGCTTGACGAATTCGGCTATGGCGTCGCCTCGGTGCGCTTCATCTGCGGGACGCAGACCGTTCACCGCGAGCTGGAAAAGGCGATTGCCGACTTTACCGGCCAGGAAGACGCCATCCTCTATGCGGCGGCCTTCGACGCCAATGGCGGGGTGTTCGAGCCGCTTCTGGATGCCGAGGACGCGATCATTTCCGATGCGCTCAACCACGCCTCCATCATCGACGGCGTGCGCCTGTGCAAAGCGAAGCGTTTCCGTTACGCGAATTCCGACATGGACGATCTGGAAACCCAGCTGAAAGCCGCCGACGCGGCCGGTTCGCGCCACAAGCTGATCGTTACTGACGGCGTCTTCTCGATGGACGGCTATATCGCGAAACTGAAGGACATTTGCGATCTCGCCGACCGCTATGGCGCGATGGTCATGGTCGATGATTGCCACGCGCATGGTTTCATGGGCGCGAAGGGGCGCGGAACGCCGGAACATTGCGGCGTGATGGGCCGGGTCGACATCATCACCGGCACACTCGGCAAGGCGCTTGGCGGGGCGATGGGCGGCTTTACGGCGGCCAGGCAGGAAGTCGTGGACCTCCTGCGCCAGCGGTCACGGCCCTATCTCTTCTCCAACTCGCTCGCGCCCGCTATAGCGGGGGCGAGCCTGAAAGCGCTGAAAATGGTTGCCGAGGGCGACGATTTGCGCGCGCGCCTGTTCGATAACGCCAAGCGCTTCCGCAAAGGCATGAGCGAGGCCGGGTTCGATCTTTTGCCGGGTGAACACCCGATCATCCCGGTCATGCTGGGCGATGCAAAACTCTCCCAAGACATGGCGTCGATGCTGATGGAAGAAGGCGTCTATGTGATCGGCTTCTTCTATCCGGTCGTGCCAAAGGGCAAGGCCCGCATCCGCACCCAGATGAGCGCGGCCCACACGCCCGAACAGATCGACCGCGCTGTGGCGGCCTTTACCAAGGTCGGCAAGAAGCTCGGGGTTATCTAGACACTGGACTGGCTCCCGGCTTCCGCCGGGAAAACGGAATAGGTGCGCCATCACCTGGCTTGTCCGGGTGATCTCCTGTTAGCACTGAGATGCCCCGGACAAGCCGGGGCATGACGCGGGTTGAGAGTAACTGCGTGCTTCGAGGCTCGCCTGCACCTCGCACCTCAGCATGAGGACGGTTTGTGCATTCTATCCCCCTCATCCTGAGGTGCCCGCGTTAGCGGGCCTCGAAGGATGGGCGACCTCGCTCCTCGGCCAAACAATTCGCCCCCTGCCACAATCCCGGTCGAATCTCGTGTAAGTTTCTCCCCTGGGAAGAGGGTTTTGCATCCTTTTGCCCCGCGGTGCGCATCGTTAGGTGTGCTCGGGGCAAGAACGGGGAGAAACTGTTATGAACGACACACCACGCAATGACGCGGCGGCTGCGGCTGCCCGAGACGAAGGCAGCCTGTCTGCCAGCAGCGCACGTCCGTCTGACGAGATGCTGCCCTTCCTGAACAATTTCCACGACATCTTCACCACGCTCGGCGTCGTCATCCTGATGGCCGGCCTGGTTGTCGGCGCAGGACAGATCATGTCCGGCCTCGAATTTACCGAGGAGAGCTTCTCCTGGCAGGCGACGCTGATCGGCCTCATCGCCGGTATCGCCGTCGTGCTGTGGGGGATTTCGGCCATCCTTGTTGGACGCCAGCGGCGCATCCTGCCCGGCATCGTCCTGTCGGCCGGTTTCATCGGCGCGGCGGCCATTGTGCTGGTCTGGGGCTATGCCCAGTTCCTGATCCACGGTCTCGGGATCAATGAGGCGATGCTGGAAAGCCGCTTCAATGGCATGGACGACATGGAGTTCGGGCGCGAGGCCGTGCAGGCGGGTCTGGCCCAGCTACCCATTTCGTTACGCATCCTGCCGGTCGTAATCGGCCTGAGTGCGCTGGTTCCGGCCATCCTTTATTACACCGCTTTCCGCCTGCCGTTCGCGGGCGGTCTGGTGGGCGTCGGCCTCGCCGCCACGGCGGTGTTGACCCTCTTCACCCTCGATCCCTACACGACCGGCATTTACCTGCCGTCCGTGATGGTGGCCGCGGGCGGGGCGCTATTGCTGGCCGGTATCGTTTTCGACATGCGTGACCCGGGCCGGGAAACCCGGCTCGCCGGAACGGCTTTCTGGCTGCATTTCTTCGCCGCGCCGATCCTGTTGAGCGCGGTCCTCAATGTGACGCGGCTGGGCTGGACGTTCGACGAGGCGGATTTCGCCAATCCGGAAAACACCAACCTTCTGGCTGCCTTGGCCGCGGACAATGGCAATGCCACGCAGCTGGCCATCGTTGCGTTGACCGTGATCGCGATCTTTGCGCTGGTGTCGCTGCTGATCAATCGCCGGGCGCTCATCGTGTCGGGCCTGTTGACGGCAGGCATCTCCATCGGCGTCATCGTCAACGCGTCGGGCCTCGGCGTCGGCGGGGTGATTGCGGTGACGCTGCTGGTGCTTGGCGGGATCGTCGTCCTGCTCGGTGCGGCGTGGAACCCCGTGCGCAGCGTGCTGCTCGCCCCGTTCCCGCGGTCGGGACCGCTCGCGCGCCTCTTCCCGCCGGCGAGCGGGGTGGTGGGCTGACCGTTTTCCTCCCCCGGCTGCGGGGGAGGAATTGGCACCCCACCCCAACCCTCCCCTTGAGGGGAGGGAGGAGGGCGCCAGCCCTCAGGGTGGGGTGAGCCCAGCTACCAAGAGATGCCCCGGCCCAGCCGGGGCATGACGCCTTGCTTTGCCCCCATGACGCGGGCGAAAAAACTCGCTATGGCAGGCGTCGAATTCGCTGCCGGAGTTGCGCGCCATCATGAAAGCCCTGTCCAAGCTGAAGCCCGAAGAAGGCATCTGGATGATCGAGGACGCGCCGATGCCCGAAATCGGGCCGGACGATGTGCTGATCAGGATCAACAAGACGGCGATCTGCGGCACCGACATCCACATTTACAACTGGGATGACTGGGCCGCGAAGGAAATTCCGACTCCGATGGTCGTGGGGCACGAATATGCCGGCGTTGTCGAAGCGGTCGGTTCGGACGTGACCCGGATCAAGGTCGGCCAGCGCGTGTCGGGTGAAGGCCATGTCATCGGCGGCAAGTCGCGCGCGGCGCGGGCGGGGAAATTCCACCTCGACCCGGACACCAAGGGCATCGGCGTCAACATTCCCGGGGCCTTCGCCGAATATCTGAAATTGCCCGCGTTCAACGTCGTGGAACTGCCCGATGATGTGCCGGATGAGCTCGGCGCGATCCTCGATCCGCTCGGCAATGCGGTCCACACCGCGCTGCAATTCGATCTCGTCGGCGAGGACGTGCTCGTCACCGGCGCGGGTCCGATCGGCATCATGGCGGCGGCCGTCGCCCGCCACGCCGGGGCACGTCATGTCGTCCTGACCGATATCAATCCGGATCGGCTGAAACTGGCCGAGAAAGTCGTGCCGCACCTTACACCGGTCGATACGTCCAAGAGGGATCTGCGGGATGTGATGGACGGCCTGAAAATGCGGGAAGGGTTCGACGTGGGCCTTGAGATGTCCGGCGCGCAACCGGCCTTCCAGCAGATGATCAACGCCATGGTGATGGGCGGCAAGATCGCCATGCTCGGCACGCCGGCCAAGGCCTACACGATCAATTTCGCCGAGATCATCTTCAAGGCGCTGACCGTGAAAGGTGTCTATGGCCGGGAGATGTTCGAGACCTGGTACAAAATGATCGCCATGCTCCAGTCGGGCCTCGACGTGTCGGGCATCATCACGCACCAGTTGCCCGTATCGGAATTTCAGCAAGGCTTCGACGCCATGCGCTCGGGCAAGTCCGGCAAGGTGGTTCTGGACTGGACGGCGGCCTGATATGCCGCCCAAGACCGTCCCGCTCGACTTCACCGAAAAGCCTGAAGACCAGATGCGCGCCGAAGCGCTGGCCTTCTACGAGGATATCAAGCGCCGCCGCACGGTCCGGGATTTCTCAGACCGCGACGTGCCGCGCGAGATTGTCGCGAACGCGATCCGGGCGGCCGGGACCGCGCCGTCCGGGGCCAATCACCAGCCCTGGCATTTCGTCGCCATCCGTCCAGGCGAGATCCGCACCAAGTTGCGGGCGGCCGCCGAAGCGGAGGAAAAGGCATTCTACGAAGGCAAGGCGAGCCAGGAATGGCTCGATGCGCTCGAACCGCTCGGGACCGATGATCACAAGCCCTATCTCGAAACCGCGCCATGGCTGATCGCCGTCTTCGCGCAGCGCCGGGGCGGGGTGACGGTCGGGGAAACGAAGAAGAATTACTATGTCGCGGAAAGCGTCGGCATTGCCTGCGGCATGCTGCTGACCGCGTTGCACCGGGCCGGGCTCGCTACGCTGACCCATACGCCCAACCCGATGACCTTCCTCACAGAGATCTGCGGGCGGCCGTCCGACGAAAAGCCCTACATGCTGATCGTCGCGGGCTATCCGGCCGAGGGCGCAAGCGTGCCTGAACACGCGCTGGTCAAGAAGTCGCTCGACGACATCACGACCTGGCTCTAGAGGCTCAGGCCTCGCGCACGCGGCGGTCAGATGCCGTGACCGACCAGATCAGCGTCACCAGCCAGCCGATGACGGTCCAGCCGAAGATCAGATTGGTCAGGAAGATCGCAAAGGCGTTGTGGTGTCCCCGGACCAGCGCGATCAGCGCAGGAATGAAATACATCACGATGCCGACGAGCAGGGCTTCCATGGCTCAGAGTCTCCTTATCGAATTTCGATAAGAAACTAGGGCTGTTCATTGTGGTGCGCAATGACCGGGCAGGGGGATTGTGCGGGACTGCGTCCCCCTCGTCCGCTACTCCTCCGCGTTCGGGAACTGATAGTCCCGGAACATGTCCCGCAGCTTGGTCTTCAGGATCTTGCCCGTCGCGCCGATCGGCATCTCGTCGATGAAGACCACGTCGTCCGGCACCCAGAGTTTCGGCACTTTGCCGGCGAGGTATTCGCGGATAGACGCGCCATCAGGTTCGACGCCCGGAACGGGCTGGACGATGAGGAGCGGGCGCTCCTGCCATTTCGGGTGATATTTGCCGATGACGGCGGCCATGCCGACATGCGGGTGGCCCATGGCCGCGTTTTCCAGGTCGATGGAGGAGACCCATTCGCCGCCGGTCTTGATCACATCCTTGGAGCGGTCGGTGATGGTCATGTAGCCGTCACTGTCCAGATAGGCGACGTCACCGGTCTTGAACCAGCCATCGTCCGTGAAGCTCTCTGCGCCGGCACCGCGGTAATAGCTCTTGGCGATCCACGGCCCCCGCACGTGGACGTGACCGCTGGTTTCGCCGTCCCAGGGCAGTTCGGTCCCTTCGTCGTCGACAATGCGCATCTCGACGCCATAGACGAGGCGGCCCTGTTTGAGCTTGACCTTGACGATCTCGTCGTCGGGCAGGCCTTCGTGCTTGGGCAGAAGTGCACTGACCGTGCCGAGCGGGCTCATCTCGGTCATGCCCCAGCCCTGCTGCATCGTGACGCCATATTCGCTCTCATAGGCCCGTAACAGCGCTTCGGGCAGGGCGGAGCCGCCAATCAGGACGCGTTCGACGGAATCGATGCGCTTGTTGTTTTCGCGCAGATACTGCAACAGGCCGAGCCAGACTGTCGGGACGCCGGCGACATAGCTGACGTTTTCCGATTCGATCAGCTCGTGCAGGCCTTCGCCGTCAAGCCGTGCGCCTGGCATGACCAGTTTTGCGCCGGTCATCGGCGTGGCGTAGGGGATGCCCCAGGCATTGACGTGGAACATCGGCACGACCGGCATCAGTGTACCGCGTGACCCAACGCCGATCACGTCGGTGGCACAGCTGGCCATGGCATGCAGGACGGTCGAGCGGTGCGAATAAAGGACGCCCTTCGGATCGCCGGTCGTGCCGGACGTGTAGCAGAGCCCGGCGGCGGAATTCTCGTCGAAGACCGGCCATTCATAATCGGCCTTGTGGGCACCGATCAGGTCCTCGTAGGACTTGCACTTGGTCTGCACCGCGCCGGTGTGTTCAGTGCCGGCCATCAGCACCCAGTTCTTCACGCTCTTGCAGTGTTTCGCGATTCCATCGACCAGCGGCGCGAACGTGGTGTCGAAGAAGACGGCGCGCGCCTTGGCGTGTTCCAGCATCCAGATAATCTGGGCGGGGTCGAGGCGCGGATTGACGGTGTGGATCACTGCACCGACGCCGGATACAGCGTAGTAGAGTTCGAAATGCCGGTGCGAGTTCCAGGCGATGGTCGCGACCCGGTCGGATTCCTTGATTTTCAGCGACTTGGTGAGCGCATTGGCCAGCTGGCGCGAGCGGTCATGGGCATCGGCATAGCCATAGCGGTGGATCGCGCCCGACTCGGGCAGGCGCGTGACGATTTCGCGGTCGCCATGACACCGGGCCGCATGCTGCAGAATGCCCGAAATCATCAAGGGCATGTCCATCATTTCGCCACGCATCAGCATTTTTACTTCACTCCCCGTTTTATCGCGTCGCCGCTTTGGGCGATTTCGCTTATGAAACGCGGGATGGCCCGGAAGTGCAACGATTTTGCGGGCGATTTCTGAGGCAAGGCGGCGTTTTAGCTGCAAGGGAGTGAGTGTAGGCCGATGAGTGAACTGCCCGGTTACGAGGATGTCCTGTCGGCTGGCCGCCAGCTGGAGGGCCATGCGGTCCGCACGCCCCTGCTGGAATCGTCGGTTCTTAACGAACGCCTGGGCGGACGGGTGCTGATCAAGCCGGAAGTGCTCCAGCGCACGGGATCCTTCAAGTTTCGCGGGGCCTATAACCGACTCTCCAGGATGACAGCCGCCGAGCGCAAGACCGGCGTTGTGGCGTTTTCTTCCGGCAATCACGCGCAGGGCGTCGCGCTTGCCGCGCATCTTCTGGGCATCCCTGCTGTTATCGTCATACCGACCGATGCGCCCCAGGTGAAGGTTGCCGGCGTGCTGCGCTATGGCGCGGAGATCATCAGCTATGACCGCGAGACCGGTGACCGCGAAGCCATCGCCAGCGAACTGGTCGAGGACAATGGCGCGACGCTGGTCCCGTCCTTCGACGACCCGTTCATCATCGCCGGGCAGGGCACGTGCGGGCTGGAAATCGCGCAGGATTGTGCCGCGCAAGGCATTACACCGGATCTGCTCCTGTGCGGTGCCGGCGGGGGCGGGCTGATCGCCGGGACCGGGCTCGCGGTCCTGCATCACTTCCCAAAGACTGAAATCTGGGCGGTCGAGCCAGACGGATTCGACGATCATGCGCGCTCGCTTGAAGCCGGAAAGCGCCTGTCCAACAACCGCCAGACCGGCTCGATTCAGGACGCCATCATGACGCCCGCGCCGGGCAAGCTCACCTTCCCGCTCAACAGGGACCAGCTCGCCGGAGCCGTGTCCGTCACTGATGACGAGACGCTCGACGCGATGGCGTTCGCCTTCTCGCACCTGAAACTGGTCGGCGAGCCTGGCGGGGTGTCATCGCTGGCAGCGCTTCTCGCTGGCAAAGTTGCGCTGGACGGCCGCACGGCCATCGCCATCCTGACGGGCGGCAATGTCGATCCGGCGATTTTCAAGCGGGCGCTGGAGCGGGCCTGAGGTTTAAACGTCTCTACGGGTGTCATCCCGGCTGACCCGAAGGGGCAAGCCGGGACCTTGAACATAGAGCGTGACAAGGTTTCAGGTCCCGGATCGCTTCGCGTCCGGGATGACAAATCTTATAGTTTTTTGCGGTGACCGCTACTTCCTCTCCCCCTTGGGGGAGAGGATTGAGGTGAGGGGGTCCAGCAGGGCTTGACGAAAACCTTCTGCCAACCCCTCACCCTGACCCTCTCCCCTTGGGAAAGGGGAGAGGGAATTACGGGGCCCATGGATCAAGTCCAAGGGCCGAATTGGAAAAGCCACATCAGAAGTTCGGAGAACCCCGGTTGATGTCTTCCAGGATTGTCAGCGGCACCGGCTGGTTGTTGTTCAGCCGCCAGCGATAGACCTGCGTATTCTCGATGACCCGCTGGACATAGTTGCGGGTCTCGGAAAATGGGATGCTCTCGATCCAGTCGATCGGGTCGACGCCGGCTGCGCGCGGATCGCCATAGTCCTCGATCCAGCGGTCGGTGCGGTGCCCGCCGGCGTTATAGGCGGCGAGCGCGATGATATAGGAGCCGTAATTCTCGTTGATCACGTCCTGCAGATGGCGCTGGCCGAGCCGCATATTGTACTCCGCGTCATAGGTCAGCCAGTCGAACCGGTAGGGCATGCCCAACTGCCTTGCCGTGGCCCGGGCTGTCGCGGGCATCATCTGCATCATGCCGCGCGCGCCTGCACCGCTGACCGCGCCGGGGTCGAATTCGGTTTCCTGGCGGATGATGCCATGGACGAGGGCCGGTTCGGGCAGGGCGACCGTGCTGCTGCGCGGCAGGTCGATTACGGGGTAGGACGCCTCGGCAAGGATGTTCCAGCGATAGCTGGCGGCCTTGGCGGCACGCACGGCCTGTCGGCGGCGCAGATAGTCATAGGCGAGTTCGGTCAGGAGGAGGGATTGCGCACTCGTCTCCAATTCGTCGTCGAGGTGATAGCTGAAGACGGTGAAGTAATAATCTTCGTCCATTTCCGCGAGCAGGCGCAGCGCCCGTGTCACGGGCCGGCTTTCAAAGGCGGCGCGCTCTTCGGCGGTCGGGACAGGCTGGGGCGGGAGATCGAACATCGGTGTTTCGCCACCGGCGAGTTCGACCATAGCCATCTGACCGTAGAAGGTCGTGCCGTGCTCGGCGGCCTGCTCGTAATAGCCGCGCGCGGCCGTTGCATCCCCAGCGGCTTCGGCGGCGCGGCCCTGCCAGTAGCGCCCGCGCGAAACCGAGACCGGATAGGAGACACCCTCGGCCAGGCGCGTGAAGTGCTGCAACGCGTCCTGCGGACGGTTAAGGTAGCGCAGCGCCAGCCACCCGGCGACGAATTCGGCGTCGGCAAAGTCGGCTCCGGACGACATGCCGTTGGCCGCGGCGAGTTCGTAGGCCGTGGCGTAATCCCGGTCGCGAATGAGGTTAAGGATGGCGAGACGGCGCTCCAGCCACATGTCTTCCAGCGCGCTGTCGAGATAATATTCGCCCGGCAGATCGCGCAGCATTTCCAGCGCGCCGTCATCAAGATTGGCGCGGCGACGCCAGCGGGCGCGTTCATAGACAAGCCCGGGGTGATTGGAGAGCGAAGCGGGCACGGCCGCGACGGCAGCGTTCACATTGCCGCTGCGCCCGGCGAGCGCGATGCGGGCATTGGAGAGTGTGCGCCAGGCGGAATCGAGTTCACCGATGACGCCGCGAGCCGCTGAATACTGGTTGGTCCAGATCAGCATGTCGACGCGGGCCTGGTGGTCTTCCTGGCGCAGGAGGGAGCGGTGCGAGTCCAGGACTTCGCGCTGGCGGTAGAGGCGCAGGGAGTGGTTGCGCCAGGCATCGCGGATCTGTTCGGCCCCGGCGTTGCGCTGGCCCATCACCAGCAGCGCTTCGCCAAAAGCGATCTTGCCTTCGCCGGAGAGTGGCGGATGCAGCTGGAACCAGCCATTGATGAAGGCGGCGGTCAGGCCCGATGTGCCGATCTTGAACTCGGCTTCGCGCTGGATGTTGGTGTATTGCGGCCAGCCTTCCAGCTCGGTCAGGGCCAGATCGAGATCGAAGAAGCTGGCCGAGGCATCAGACGTCGCGATGCGCCACAACAGGATGTTGCGGGCGACCGGATCGGAGAGGCGCTGACGAAAGCTGCGCACCTCGGCCCAGTCGCCGTCGGAGGCCGCGCGCATCCCGGAACGCAACATTTCCGCGTCGTGATCATCGAGATATTGCGAATGGTTGGGCCGGTCCGGCTTGATCCGGGGCGCGGGGTTGGCAAATGCCGAGACGGGCAGAAGGAGGGCGCAGACGAGGGCGAGAGCGCGCACGAGCATGGGTGAGAACAGACCTTTGGCGGCGGAAACCGTCCCCATCATGAGGCCGGACCGGGGCAACTGTCCACAGCGATCTGGAGCGCTTGGCCCGGCGCGGCGCGGGCGATATGGTCCGCGCCCGATCTCTGATGACGCAAGGTGACAGGCCATGTTTCGCGGTTCCCTGACTGCACTGGTGACTCCGTTCAAGAATGGTGCCGTTGACGAAGATGCCTTCGCCGCGCTCGCCGAACGTCAGATCAATGCGGGCACGCACGGGCTTGTTCCCTGCGGCACGACCGGCGAATCCCCGACGCTCGAAGCCGACGAGAAGAAGCGCCTGATCGCGCTGACGGTCGAGATCGCGGCGGGCCGGGTGCCTGTCATCGCCGGGACGGGGTCGAACGCCACGGCCAGCACGATTGCCATGCAGCGCTACGCCAAGGAGGCCGGTGCCGATGCGGGCCTCGTCGTCGCGCCCTATTACAACAAACCCAGTCAGGACGGGCTTTTCGCCCATTTCAAGGCGGTCAGTGATGCCGTCGATCTGCCGATCATCGTCTACAACATTCCGGGCCGCTCCATCGTCGACATCCAGACCCCCGCCATGGCGCGGATCGCAGCCCTGAAGAATGTCGCGGGCGTCAAGGATGCGACCGGTGATATCGGCCGGGTCAGTGCCTACCGGATCGCGATAACCGGCGAATTCTGCCAGCTTTCCGGCGAGGACCCGACGGCCATCGCCTACAATGCCCATGGCGGGCAGGGGTGTATCTCGGTGACGTCGAATGTCGCGCCGGATTTGTGCGCGCAGATGCAGGAGGCGAGCCTTGAGGGGCGTCTCGATGACGCCCGCGCCATTCAGGACAAGCTCTACCCGCTGCACCAGGCGCTCTTCCTGTCGCCCAGCCCCGGCCCGGCGAAATACGCCCTGTCGCTGATGGGACTGTGTTCTGACGAGTTGCGTCTGCCGCTGACCGGGCCGGACGAGACGGTGAAGGCCGCCATCCGCGCCGCGCTCGATCATGCCGGTCTGGAGTATTCGGCATGAGGAAGGACGGGGCCGTTGCCATCAACCGCCGCGCGCGGTTCGATTACGAGATCGAGGAGACGTTCGAGGCGGGGCTTGCGCTGCAGGGCAGCGAGGTCAAATCCCTGCGCGAAGGCCGGGCGAATGTCGCCGAGGCTTATGCCGGGCCGGAAGGCGACGAGATCTTTCTCGTCAATGCCGACATCCCGACCTTCGGGCCGGCGAACCGCTTCAATCATGAGCCGCGGCGCAAGCGCAAACTCCTGCTGAAACGCAAGGAGATCAACAAGCTGATCGGGGCGGTGGCGCGCGAAGGGCGCACGATTGTGCCCTTGCGGCTCTTCTTCAACGGTCGCGGCCTCGCCAAGCTCCAGATCGGTCTCGCCAAGGGCAAGAAGACGATCGACAAGCGCGAGACGGTCAAGCAGCGCGACTGGAATCGGGACAAGCAGCGCTTGATGAAGAAATACGGCTAAGAGCCTAGAAATTTACAGATATCGAAAAACACATCATCGAACATGGCTTCGGTGAGACGACCCGTATTCGTGTTGTAACGCGAGCAGTGATAGCTGTCGAAAAGCCGGACTTTCCCATTCGGTCCGTCAAAATCCGCCGCTGCACGATGGGCGAATTTCGCGGCCGCAACCCGCTGACCCAGCGCCCGTAGCGTGTTGTCGTGGGCGATCTTCCCGAGCGCCAGTACCGCCGTCAGCCGGGGCAGGGAGGCGATGCGGGCTTTCAGGAAGGGACGGCATTCGTTCATTTCCGCGCCGACCGGCTTGTTCTGCGGCGGGACGCAACGCACCGCATTGGTGATCATCGTGTCCTTAAGCTTGAGCCCGTCGGCGGCATGGCCGGCATAGTCTCCTTGAGCAAAGCCATGGCGCAGTAGCGTCGCGTAGAGAAGGTCGCCGGCATAATCGCCGGTAAAGGGCCGCCCGGTCGCGTTCGCGCCTTTCAGGCCCGGGGCCAGCCCGACGATCAGCAGGCGTGCGTCCTGCGGCCCGAATGAGGGGACGGCTCCGTTGAAGAAATCCGGATATTGCCGCTCATTCTCGTTTCTGAAGGCAACAAGGCGCGGGCAAAGCGGGCAGTCCGGCTTCGGTTCGGCCGGGGCGGTTACCGTCACGGATCAGTTGTCGTCATCGTCGCGCGGCGGGCGCGCGGCGCGGCCCACGAGCGACTGCAGGTCAGCGAGATCAATGAAATTGTCGGCCTGGCGGCGCAGATCGTCGGAAATCATCGGCGGGCTGGCCTTCATCGAGGAGACGACTGTCACCCGCACACCCTTGCGCTGGCAGGCTTCCACGGCGGCGCGGAAATCACCGTCGCCGGTAAAGAGGACGATGTGATCGAGATGCGGGGCCATTTCGAGGAGATCGACGGCAATCTCGACATCCATGTCGCCCTTCACCCGGCGCCGGCCGCTGTCGTCGGTATAGTCTTTGGCCGGCTTCGTGACGACGTTGAAGCCGTTATAGTTGAGCCAGTCGACGAGCGGGCGCAGCGGCGTGTAATCCTCATGCTCGAGAAGCGCCGTGTAGTAATTCGCGCGCACCAGCCGACCGCGCTTGCGGAACTCGTCGAGCAGCTTGCGGTAATCGATGTCGAAATCGAGCGCTTTGGAGGTCGAAAACAGGTTCGCGCCATCGATGAAAAGGGCAATGCGGTCATTGGGATAAAATGTCATTGTCTGTAACTCCGGATTGAATGGTCACTCAAAAAGCAAGGCGCGGACGGCCTCGTGGGTATCTATATCGCCTTGGGCAGCAATCTGCCCTTCAACACCATGCCGCCGCAGGATGTCTTGCGCGCGGCCCTGACGGATTTGCCGGGGGTCGGCGTTCGCGTCGCAGCGGTCTCCCGCTTCTGGCGCTCACCGGCCTGGCCCGATCCGTCCGCCCCTGCTTACGTCAACGCGGTGGCGCGCGTCGAGACTGATCTTCAGCCGCGCGCGCTTCTGAAGGCGTTGCAGGCGGTCGAGACAAAGTATGGCCGCCAGCGCAGCGTGCCGAATGCGTCGCGCACGCTCGACCTCGATATCCTCGATTACGGCGGCCTCTTTTTCGACGAGGCCGGCCTCGTCCTGCCGCACCCGCGCCTTGCCGAACGGGCCTTCGTCCTTCTGCCGTTACAGGACATTGCGCCGGACTGGGTGGAGCCGGGAGAGGGGCGGACACTCGATCAATTGGTGAGGGGTCTGGCTCCTGCAGAGGCGGCCAAACTCCATCTGCTCGAAAATAGCTGATATTGCACCGCCGCAACCCCTTGCGGTGCGGGCGAGGGCGGAGTAACTACGCCGGTTCTTAGCCTCCGGCTATCGAAAGAAAAAGGAGAGCCCGGCTCATGGCTCGCGTCACCGTCGAAGACTGCATCCAAAAAGTCCCGAACCGCTTCCGCCTGGTTCTGCTGGCCGCCCACCGCGCCCGCAACATCTCGGCGGGGTCCGAACTGATGCTGGACCGCGACAATGACAAGAACCCGGTCGTGTCCCTGCGCGAGATCGCGGAAGACAAGATCGGCCTCGATGCCCTGACCGAGAGCCTCGTCTCCGGCCTGCAACGTGTCCTGCCGAGCGAGGAAGAGGAAGACGCTGCGGACGAAGTCGTGGCGGCGATCGAAGCGCGTCCGCAAACGGCCGAGCCGGACGAGGCGGAAATGCTCAAAGCGCTTCAGAGCGACCGCGACGGCGCGCCCGACACGCGTTTCTAGAGCGGTTTGAACGCGGCCGGCACCCCCGCGAAGACCCTGCACGCCGATCATGCGTATACCAGCGCGGACGACCTGATCGCCCGCGTCCGCAAGTATGACCCGAGCGCGGATGCCGACCTGATCCGCCGCGCCTATGATTTCGGGCGCGAAATGCACGCGCCCCAGACCCGTTATTCCGGCGAGCCCTACCACACCCATGTCGTCGACGTGGCGATGAACCTCGCCGAACTGCGCATGGATACCGCGACGATCTGCACCGGCCTCCTGCACGACACGGTCGAGGACACGCCCGCCACGCTTGGCGAGCTGAAGGAGAAATTCTCCGAGGAGATCGCCCACCTGGTCGATGGAGTCACCAAGCTCGGCAAGATGGAGCTGACGTCGAAACGCACCCAGCAGGCGGAAAACCTGCAGAAGCTGATCGTCGCCATCTCGACCGACATCCGCGTGCTGATCGTCAAGCTGGCTGACCGCCTGCACAATATGCGCACGCTGCACCACATCCCCAAGGTGGAAAAGCGTGAGCGCATTGCGCGGGAAACCCTCGAAATCTACGCGCCTCTGGCCCGACGGATGGGGATCAACCGGATCTGCGTGGAACTGGAAGACCTCTCGTTCAAATATCTCAATCCGGCGGCGCACGAGTCCATCGTCGCGCGCCTCAATGACCTGCGGCACCGGCATTCCGATGCGGTCTCGACCGTGTCCCAGGCCATCGGCCAGCGCCTGATGCTGGCCGGGATCGAGCCACGCGTCTTCGGGCGGGAAAAGCGGCCCTATTCGATCTGGCGCAAGCTGGAGCGCAAGGGCCAGACCTTCGACGAGATCGCGGACATCTATGCCTTCCGCGTCATCGTGCCGACGCCGGACGATTGTTATCGCGCGCTTGGTGTCGTGCACCAGACCTGGCGCTGCGTTCCGGAGCGCTTCCGCGATTTCATATCCACGCCCAAGCCGAACAATTACCGCTCGCTGCATACGACCGTGATCGGACCGGACAGCGTGCGCGTGGAACTCCAGATCCGTACCGAGGAGATGGAGGACATTGCCGAAAGCGGTGTCGCCGCGCACTGGCGCTACAAGGGCCAGAGCTATGGCTATGACGCGGCCTCGGCCAAGGCGGCTGGCGGTGATCCGCTGGAGCGCCTGCGGCCTTTCATGGAAATCCTGGAGCAGGGCGGCGACCCGGAGGAATTCCTCGAGCACGCCAAGCTCGAAATGTTTGCCGATCAGGTCTACGCCTTCACCCCGAAAGGTGAGCTGATCGCGCTGCCGACCGGGGCGACGCCGCTCGACTTTGCCTATGCGGTCCATACCGAGTTGGGGCACACCTGCGTGGGTGCCCGGATCAACGGCCGCGACCGGCCGCTGCGCACTCAATTGAAGAATGGCGACGTGGTTCACATTCTGCGTGGCGGGGTGCGTCAGCCGCCACCGGGCTGGGAAGATCTCGTCATCACCGGCAAGGCGCGCGCCGCCATCCGCCGCCTGATCCGGTCATCCGAACGCGACGAATTCGAACGCATCGGCAAGATCATGGCCGAACATGCCTTCCGCCGCGAGGACAAGACCTTCCGCGAGGAGGATCTGGGTGAAGCGCTCGACCGGCTCGAAATTGGCTCGGTCAGTGATCTCTATCTCGCGCTTGGACGCCGCCGGATCACGACCGCCGACCTGCTCGATGCGGCATTCCCGGGGCGCACGGATGATCGCGAAGAGACCACGAGCAAGCGCGAACTGATCCGCGACGAGAAGGCCCGGCTGTATGTGCGCGGGCGTGGTCTGACCCAGGGCGTGACCCTGCACTTTGCGGCTTGCTGTTCCCCGCTCCCCGGCGACCGCATTGTCGGTCTTCTGGAGCCTGAAAAGGGCGTGACCATCCACACGATAGATTGCGAGGCCCTGTCGGACTTTGACAGTTTCGATCCCGATCTCTGGATTGATCTGGGCTGGACACCGGAAGCGGAACACAATGCCGTCTCCATCGGCCGGGTCCGCGCTGTCATGCACAACGAACCGGGCGTGCTGGCCGAGATCGCCACCGCCGTGGGTGAGAATCGCGGCAATATCGCCAATCTGAAAACCATCAAGCGCGAGCCGGACTTCTTCGAGATGCAGTTCGACATCGAGGTGTTCGACGCGCGCCATTTGTCGAACATCGTTTCGGCCCTGAAAATGTGCGAAAGCGTCGTCGACGCCGAACGCGCCAAGCTCGACCATGAGGACAGCCAGACCTGACATGACACGCGACGACGTCCTGAATGAATTCCGCGCCGCCGGAGCCCTGCTCGAAGGCCATTTCCTGCTGTCCTCGGGCCTGCACAGCCCGGTTTTCCTGCAAAAGGCGAAAGTCTTCGCCGATGCCCAGCGCACCGCGAAACTGTGCGCAGCGCTGGCCGACAAGGTTCGCGCGACGTTGACGGACAGCCCGACCGTCATCGTCTCGCCCGCTGTCGGCGGGATCGTCCCGGGCTATGAGATGGGCCGCCAGATGGGCCTGCCAGCCATCTATGTCGAGCGTGAAGACGGTGAATTCCGCTTGCGCCGGGGCTTCGAACTCTCGCCTGAAGACAAGGTGCTGGTCGTGGAAGACATCGTCACGACGGGCCTGTCGTCGCGCGAATGCATCGACTCGCTGAAATCCACCGGCGCGACCGTGCTGGCCGAGGCCTGTATCGTTGATCGCTCGGGCGGCAAGGCCGATGTCGGCGTGCCGCTGATTGCGCTCGCGACGGTCGAGTTTCCCGCCTACGCGCCCGATAATCTGCCGCCCGAACTTGCCGGCACCGAAGCCATCAAACCCGGCAGCCGGGATCTGAAAAAATGAGCGCGAATTACGTCCGCCTCGGGGTCAATATCGACCATGTCGCGACGATCAGGAATGCGCGCGGCGGGCCGCACCCGGACCCGGTACGTGCGGCGCATATTGCCGAGGAAGCGGGCGCGGATGGCATTACGGCCCATTTGCGCGAAGACCGCCGCCATATCGGCGACAACGACATTACCCGCCTGTCCAAGGACATCGGCCTGCCGCTGAACCTCGAAATGGCTGCGACCGAGGAAATGCTCGCCATCGCGCTCAATCACAGGCCCCACGCCTGCTGCCTGGTGCCGGAAAAGCGCGAGGAACGCACCACCGAAGGCGGGCTCGATATCGCGGCGCAGCACCGCCACGTCGCGCCCTTCGTGGAGAAGCTGAAAAGCGCGGGCATCCGCGTCTCGCTCTTCATCGAGCCCGATCCGGTCCAGATCGCCGTCGCCGAGGCGATGGGGGCCGATATCGTCGAGCTGCACACTGGGGCCTATTGCGAGGCCTTTGCCGAAGGCGATCGGGCGCGCGTTGACCGGCATCTCGACCGCTTGCGCGAAGCGTCGCGCGAAGGCCATGGGCGGGGCCTTGAAATCCATGCCGGGCATGGTCTGACCTTCGACACGGTCAAGCCCGTCGCGGCGATGGCCGAAGTACGCGAACTCAATATCGGGCATTTCCTGATGGGCGAGGCGCTCTTCGTCGGCCTTCGCCCGGCGGTGGAAAAAATGCGCGCCCTGATCGCCGAGGCCCGCAGCGAGGCGGCGGCTTGACGCTGTTCGAGCACAATCATTCGATTGGCTCGACGACCGCTCGTATTGCAATTTTCTTTTTCGCTGCGTGGTTCTTCATCCGGGCACCTTTGGTCGGAGAAATTCTGGGTGAACCCCGGCCGTTCTCCTCTTTGGGATATCGCTTTATCGATTTTCCGGTCTGGCTGGCGGTTTCCGCCTTTGCATCCTAGATGGCCGTTCTGGGCTATTCCTTCGTCAGACGCCGCCGGGCCTTTCTGATTTCGGCAGGTTTATTTGTCTTTGCGTTCCTGTTGGGGCATGTGATCGGAACGCTACCGCTTGACCGTGTGTGGCCTTATCTGGCCATACCGGTGATCATCTTGCTGATTGCGGCCTATCTCAGTGACGATTTGAGGATTTAGATGATCATCGGCATCGGTGCGGACCTGATGGATATACGGCGGATCGAAAAGTCGCTGGAGCGTTTCGGCGACCGGTTCACCAACCGCTGTTTTACCGACATCGAGCGCGCCAAGTCCGACAAGCGCCGCATGCGCGCGGCGAGCTATGCCAAACGCTATGCTGCCAAGGAGGCCGGGGCCAAGGCGCTCGGCACCGGCATTGCGCGCGGCGTATCCTGGAAGGAAATCGGCGTCGTCAATCTGCCGGGCGGCAAGCCGACGCTGGAACTCAAAGGCCGGGCGCTCGACTGGCTCAAACGCCTGACGCCGGAAGGGATGGAGCCGCTGGTTCACATCACCATCACCGATGATTTTCCCTACGCGCAGGCCTTCGTCGTGATCGAGGCGATCCGCCCGGGAGAGGGCGTGTGAACCTCTCCAAACTCCAGGACCGGCTCGGCTATGCCTTCACCGACACCAAAAGGCTCGAGCGCGCGTTGACCCATGCCAGTTTCGGGGACGGTGCGCAGCGTGAGAACTCCTATGAACGTCTCGAATTCCTCGGTGACCGGGTGCTCGGCCTTCTGACAGCCGAGCGTCTGTTCTCTGACTTCACCGACGCCCGCGAAGGTGCGTTGGCACCGCGCCTCAACGCGCTGGTGTCACGCAAGGCCTGCGCCAAGGTCGCCCGGCGGTTTGATGTCGGTCACCTCATCCGGCTCGGGAAGTCGGAAGAAGCCCACAACGGTCGGGACAATGAGTCCATCCTCGGTGACGTTATGGAAGCCATTCTCGGCGCGGCCTATCTCGATGGCGGGCTGGACGCAGCCAAAGCCATCTATGAGCGCGGCTGGAATTCCGATATCGAGGCCATCGCCGCGCGTCCTGCGAACCCGAAATCGCAATTGCAGGAGGCACTGGCCAAGCGCGGCGCGGTGCCGCGCTATGACGTAGCCGAGCGCGGCGGGCCGGACCATCGTCCGGTCTTTACTGTCCATGTCTTCGTGGATGGCTATGAGCCGGCAAGGGGCACGGGCGGCAGCAAACAGGCGGCCGAGCGTGCCGCTGCGGAAGCGTTTTTGAAGCGGGAGTCGCTCTAAAGCCATGACCACCGAAACCAAACCGACCCGCGCGGGCTTTGCCGCCATTATCGGCGCGCCCAATGCCGGCAAGTCGACCCTGACCAATGCGCTCGTTGGCGAGAAAGTCTCCATCGTGACCCGAAAGGTGCAGACGACCCGCTTTCCGGTTCGCGGCGTGGCGATGCTGGACGCGGCCCAGATCATCCTTGTCGATACGCCGGGCGTCTTCGCGCCGCGCCGCCGCCTCGACCGGTCGATGGTTCAGGCCGCCTGGGCCGGTGCGCAGGATGCCGACGTGATCGTCCATGTCATCGACGCGGCAGGACGGATTGCCGACGCAGCGGGCAAGGCGACCGGCGCGCAAAAGCGCTGTGTCGAGGATGACGACCGGGTCATTGAAGGCTTGAAGGATCACGGCCAGCGGGCCATTCTGGCGCTCAACAAGATCGATCTCGTGCGCCGCGACGAACTGCTGGCCGCAGCGCAGGCCCTGCACGAGACCGGCGTCTATTCGGACATTTTCATGCTCAGCGCGGAGACCGGTGACGGCGTCGCGGACCTGAAAAAAGTGCTGGCGAAAGCCATGCCGGAAGGTCCTTTCCTTTATCCCGAGGACCAGGCCGCCGACATTCCGCAGCGCGTCATGGCCGCCGAGATCACGCGCGAGAAGCTCTATCTGCGCCTGCATGAAGAACTGCCCTACATGGCGACGGTCGAGACCGAGAGCTGGCAGCCGCGCAAGGACGGCTCGGTGCGCATCGAGCAGACGATCTATGTGGAACGCGATTCCCAGCGTCCCATCGTGCTCGGCAAGAAGGGCGCGACGATCAAGACGATCGGCGAACTCGCCCGCACCGACATGGAAGACGCGTTCGGGTGCCGGGTGCACCTGTTCCTGAATGTCCAGGTCCAGCCCGGCTGGGCGGACAACCGCAACCGCTACACGGCGATGGGTCTGGAGTTTGATGTGTGATCCATCTCCCTTTTTCCTCCCCCGTTCACGGGGGAGGGGGACCGCGAAGCGGTGGAGGGGGGATGCCTGATGAGATTCCCCGAATAAATCGGGGAATGACGCATTGAGACGCGGATTGGTGACGCAAAGTGCCGCGAACACTCCTACGATTACATCGCGTCATGCCCCGGCTTGTCCGGGGCATCTCTTTGGTCAAGAAAGCCAGCTATGGAATGGACCGGATCCGGCATCGTTCTCGCGGTTCGCCCCCATGGCGAGACAAGCGCTATCGTCGAGCTTCTGACCGAGGCGCAGGGTCGGCATGCGGGCCTCGTGCGCGGCGGACGTTCGCGCGCGACGCGGCCGCTCCTGCAGCCCGGAAACGTGCTGCGCGCGACCTGGCGGGCGCGTCTGGAGGACCACCTCGGCAATCTCGCCATCGAAGGCGAGCACCTGCGCGCGGGCGATTTCATGGACGATCCGCTCGCACTGTCGGGCCTCAATGCCGCCTGTGCGCTCGCCTGTGCGGCCCTTCCGGAGCGTGAACCGCATCCGGAAGTCTTTGCAGCCTTCCACGTCTTTCTCGACGCGCTTCAAGACCCCGATCTCTGGCCAGCGCTCTACGTGCGGTGGGAGGCGGGCCTGCTCGCCGATCTTGGCTATGGCATTGACCTGCGGCGCTGTGCGGTGACGGGCGTCAGCGACGGCCTGACCCATGTCAGCCCGCGTTCGGGCCGGGCGGTGTGCGCGGCTGAGGCCGAACCCTACAAGGACAAGCTGCTGGCCTTGCCGGGCTTCCTGCGCGACTCGCAGGCCGGTGTGGAAGCGGGCGATATTGCCAACGGGCTGGCGCTGACCGGCTATTTCCTCCAGCGCCGTGTCCTCTGGCCAACCGACCGTGACCTGCCTGAGTCTCGCGAGCGGATGATACAGCGCCTGAAGGACGCCGAACGGCTCTAGACCGACTGAACCGCCCCCGCGCATTCGATGGCCAATGCCTCTAACCTGATCCGGAGACGAATCAGGGGACGAGCAGGACATGGGCGAGCTGATCACGCCAGAAGGCGGCGAGATTTTCGAGGAACCCTTCGACGAGGCGCTGTCCAAGCGCTATCTCGCCTATGCGCTCTCGACCATCACCCAGCGCGCGCTGCCCGATGCGCGCGACGGAATGAAGCCGGTCCACCGGCGCATCCTCCACACGATGCGGCTCCTGAAGTTGAACCCTGAGGAGGCGTTCAAGAAATCCGCCCGCGTTGTCGGCGACGTGATGGGCCGCTTCCACCCGCATGGCGATCAGGCGATCTATGACGCGATGGTGCGCCTCGCGCAGGATTTCGCCTCGCGCTATCCCCTGGTCGAGGGGCAGGGCAATTTCGGCAATATCGACGGCGATAACGCCGCGGCGATGCGCTACACCGAGGCGCGGCTGACGCGCGCGGCCGAATTGCTGCTCCAGGACATCGATCAGGGCACAGTCGACTTCCGCGACACGTATGACGGGTCTGACGAAGAGCCGGTCGTGCTGCCCGGTGCTTTCCCCAACCTGCTGGCCAATGGCTCGACCGGGATCGCGGTCGGCATGGCGACCTCCATCCCGCCGCACAATGCCTATGAGTTGTGCCGGGCGTCACAAGCCCTGATCGCCGATCCGGAGATCACAACCGCTGGGCTGATGAATTTCGTGCAGGGACCGGACTTCCCGACCGGCGGGCTCTGCGTCGAACCGCGCGCCGCGATCCGCGAGGCCTATGAGACGGGGCGGGGCGGGTTCCGCCTGCGCGCGCAATGGGGGGCGGAGGAATTCCTGGGCGGGACGTGGAAGCGCGTCGATTTCAAGGACATGGATGCCGACGCCATCGACGCCTATTTGAATGCCCGGTCGAAATGGCGGCTCGTCATCGACCAGATCCCGTACCAGGTTCAGAAATCCAAACTGATCGAACGCATCGCCCAGCTGCTCGATGGCAAGAAACTGCCGCTTCTGGACGATGTGCGCGATGAGTCCGCCGAAGACATCCGTGTCGTGATCGAGCCGAAGACGCGCCTCGTCGCGGCGTCGTTGCTGATGGAATCGCTCTTCAAGCTGACCGAGCTGGAGGTGCGCATCTCGCTCAACCTCAACGTCCTGGATGCCTCTGGCACGCCGCGTGTCATCGGTCTGAAGGAAGCGCTGCGTCTCTGGGTGCATCACCGCCGCGAAGTCGTGGTGCGCCGGGCCGAGACCCGGCTTGCCAAGGTGGAAGACCGGCTCGAAGTACTGGCCGGCTACATCATCGTCTATGCCGATCTCGACGAGGTGATCCGGATCATCCGGTTCGAGGACGAGCCGAAACAGACGCTGATGGCGACCTTCTCGCTGACCGAGCGGCAGGCCGAAGCCATCCTCAACATGCGTCTGCGTGCTTTGCGCAAGCTGGAAGAGCTCGCCATCCGCAAGGAAGAGGCCGGATTAAAAGACGAGCGTAAGGAACTGAAATCACTTATAGGTTCGGAAACAGAACAATGGGCTAAGGTCGATGCCGAGATCGGCGCGGTCGCCGAGGAGTTCGGCCCACGCACGCCGCTCGGCAAGCGCCGCACGCGTTTTGGCGATGCGCCCGAAACGACCGCAGATGCCGTTGCCGAAGCCCTGATCGTGCGCGAACCGGTGACCGCGGTCATCTCGGAGAAGGGCTGGGTCCGGGCGCTGAAAGGCCACGGCCACGACATCGCCGCCATCGCCTTCAAGGAGGGCGACCGGGCCATGTTCGCGGTGAAGTGCGAAACCACCGACAAGCTGATCCTTTTTGCCACTGACGGGAAATTCTACGCCATCGATGCCTCGAAACTGCCCGGCGGGCGCGGGCATGGCGAACCGCTGCGCCTGCATGCCGGTCTGCCCGAGGACGCCGACCCGGTGGCGCTGTTCAAGCACGATCCCGAACGCCGCCTGCTGGTCGCGTCAGCGGCGGCGAACGGTTTTATCGTCAAGGAGGCTGACGTCTTCGCGTCGAAGAAGGGCGGCAAGCAGGTGCTCAATGTCGGCGACGGTGAGGCCGTGGTCTGTACCCCGGTCGAGGGCGATCATGTCGCCGTGCTGGGGCAGAACAAGAAACTCCTGGTTTTCCCGTTGGAAGATTTGCCGGAAATGACGCGCGGCAAGGGTGTCCGCCTGCTGGGCGGGAAGGGCGCGATGCTGGCCGACGCGACGGTCTTTGCCGCTGAAGACGGCTTGTCCTGGATAGACGGGGCGGGCCGCCGGCAGACCGCGGAGGACTGGCGCAACTGGACCGGCAAGCGGGCCCAGGCGGGCAAGCTGCAGCCCAAGGGCTTCCCCAAGACCTCACGCTTTGCACCGCGTGACCCCGCAGTTATGGCGCGCGTCGCCGATTCATCCTAACTAGTAGGACAACAGGGCACCGGGCCCGGATCGTTACTGGAGACCAGCACACCATGGAATGGATCATTCTCTTAATCGTCGTTGGCGTCGTCGCCTTCTTCATCATCGGTATCTACAACCGGCTGGTGGCGCTGCGTCAGACGACCAACCAGGCGTGGGGCGATGTCGACGTCCAGCTGAAACAGCGCCAGGACCTCGTCCCCAACCTCGTCAACACCGTGAAAGGCTATGCCAGCCACGAGAAGGAGACGCTGGAAAAGGTCGTCCAGGCCCGTCAGGCTGCGGTTTCGGCCGACAATGTGAAGGATCAGGCCCAGGCGGAAAACATGCTCACCGGGGCGCTGCGCCAGATTTTCGCGCTGTCGGAAGCCTATCCGGACCTGAAGGCCAACGAGAATTTCCTCTCGCTGCAGAACGAGCTCGCCGATCTGGAAAACAAGATCGCCGCGGCCCGCCGCTTCTTCAACAACGCCGTCAGCGAATTCAACACGGCGGTCGAGCAATTCCCGGCGGTTCTGCTGGCCGGGCCGTTCGGCTTTGAAAAGCGCGACTTCTTCGAAGTCACTGATCGCGCCGCGGTGGAAAACGCGCCGTCGGTCAGCTTCTAGGTTTCGGGCATGCTGGGCGCGGCCGGCCTTCGCACCCATATCTGGAACAATAATCTCAAATCCCTGCTGCTGCTGGCCGGGTTTCCGCTCCTGCTGTCGCTTCTGGCCTTCGCGGCCGCAATCCTGCTGGGCGGGGCCACGGACGGCGGTGGCAGCTATGGGAAAGATGGCAGCTACTCCTCCGCTCCGCTGATCGATTGGGACGGGGCGCTGGCGGCCTGGCCAGCCATGCTCGCCGTTTCGGGTGCCGTCGCCCTTGTCTGGTTTGTCATCGCCTGGTTTGGCCACCAGAAGATGATCGACATGTCCACAGGGGCGAAGAAAGTCGAGCGTTCCGAGGAGCCCGAACTCTACAACCTCCTGGAAAATCTGTGTATTTCGCGCGGTATTACCATGCCGGCGCTACGCATCATCGAACGCCCGGAAATGAACGCCTATGCCAGCGGGCTGACCGAGAAACAGTATTCGGTGACGGTGACACGCGGCTTGATGCAGGCCCTGAACCGCGAGGAACTGGAAGCTGTCCTCGCCCATGAGCTCAGCCATATTCGCCACCGGGATGTGCGCCTGCTCGTCATCTCGGTGATTTTCGTCGGCATCTTTTCGTTCGTGGCACAGATCGCCTTCCGGGGGCTTTTGCACGGCGCGTTCTCGCGGGTCGGCGGATCGCGGCGCGGCAGTGGCGGCAATGCCATCATCATCATCCTGATCGTCATGGCGATTGTGGCGCTGACGTATATTCTCGCCATCGCGATCCGCTTCACCCTGTCGCGGCGGCGCGAATACATGGCCGATGCCGGGGCGGTCGAACTGACCCGCAATCCCGACGCGATGATCTCGGCGCTGGAAAAGATTTCTGGCCGTGCCGCCATCGAGGACGCGCCCGAAGGCGTACGCGAGATGATGATCGAGAACCCGCATACGGGTTTTGCCGGCTGGTTTGCGACCCACCCACCGATCGAGAAGCGGATCGAGGCGCTGATCGACTATGCCGGCGGGGAACGGCGCATGCCGCAATCGGCAGCTTTGGAAGTTTAGTCGCTATTACCGCTCTTCCCCGCTAGGGTGCGGCAAGGGGAAGTTCCATGACACAGCTTAAGCGTTTCTCGGGCCTGTTGACGGCGCTCGCACTCACGGCTTGCGCCACGCCCGTTTACCAGACCAGCAATCCGTCCTGCGAACCGCCATCCTCCTATCCCAAATACGGCCGGGACGGGCACCAGGACACGACCTATATTGTCGCGCTCATGGCGGGACACAGCCCGAATGATGCGGCGCTGTTATCCTTCTACAATCAGGCCGCTGATGACATATGGCTGCGGTTTTCCGCGCCACCGGTCACGTTCTGGGGCTCCGTCACGAACTGGGGATACCGGCATCGCATCATTGCCGTGCTGCACAGCCTGCACGGCGGTGATGCGTCGGCCGTGGTCGCCCGCCGCCAACGCCTGGCACGCGAAATCGCGTTGGCGCGCCCGGACGATTCCGAGTATTTCTGGACGACCGGCTTGATGCTGCATGCGCTTGGCGACAGTTTTGCCCATACCCGCCCGGATGGCCGCGCCTATGGCGAGCTCTATGGTCACGCCTTTGCTGGTCATTTGCCCGACATCATCGGCGATCGTCCCGACCTGTATCTCTCGTATGTCGAAACGATGTTCGACGCGCTGGAAACCGAGGGGGCTGACCGTACCGCTCTGGAGGATTATTCGCGCCGGATCCGCGAACTGGCCGGCATGGACCATGAAGCCTACCGGACAGCGGTGATCGCCTACCGCGATAGCCTGGCCTCAACGCCGGTTTTCGACTGCGACGTGCTGGCAGACCGTCTGACTATGGGGGAGGTCAACCGCTTTCTGACCAGGCTCGAAACCGCACTGACGACCACAGGAGGCTAGGGGAGGCGACGGTAGAGACGGGTCGGATTGCCATTCAGCTCTGTGACCGTCTCCAGCACAAAGCCGCACTTTTCCGCGACCCGGATCGAGGCGAGATTGTCCGCCTTGATGATGCAGACGGTTTGCGCCCCTGAAAACGCGGTTTCGCCCCATGTCAGGGCGGCCATCACCGCTTCGGTGGCGTAGCCCTTACCGCCATGGCGGGCATTCAGCACCCAGCCGGCTTCCGGGATACCGTGAATGTCCGGGACCATGTCGCGCTTGAAGTCACCGAAGCCGACTTCGCCGACATAGTCGCCTGTCGCCGTTTCCTCGACCGCCCAATAGCCATAGCCGAGCATCGCCCACAGGCCAAAGAAGCGAAGCAAACGCGCCCAGCTTTCGCTCCGGGTCGACGGCTTGCCGGAAATGTACTGCGTCGTGCGTTCATCGCCCCAGAGCGCGGCGGAGGCTTCGAAGTCGGAAAGCCGGTGCCCGCGCAAGGTCAGGCGGTCCGTCGCGATGATTGGGATGTCAGCCGGACCCCGGCCCGGCAGCCTAATCATACAGCAGTCCGGGCAGGGCCGTGGCGAGCCATGGCAGGCGGGCGACCAGTCCAATGACGACGATCTGGATCGCGACGAAGGGCGCTGCGCCGCGATAGATCGCGCCGGTCGTGACTTCAGGTGGCGCAACACCTCTCAGGTAGAAGAGCGCAAAGCCGAAGGGTGGCGTCAGGAAGCTGGTCTGGAGATTGAGCGCCATTAAGACGCCGAGCCAGACCGGGTCGATCCCCATCATCAACAGGATGGGCGCGACGATTGGTACGACGACGAAGGTGATCTCGATGAAATCCAGGAAGAAGCCGAGGACGAACATTACCGCCATGACGACGAGCAGCGCGCCCCACTTGCCGCCCGGAACGGCTTCGAGCGCCGCCTGAACCGTCGCGTCACCGCCGAGTTCCCGGAAGATGAGCGAGAAGAGCGACGCCCCGATCAGGATAACGAAAACCATCGAGGAAATACGCGCCGTCGAGGTCATCACCTCATCGAGAACGCCATTGCGCTTCAGTCGGTAAAGTGCCCAGCCCGCGCCAAGAATGAGCAGGCCGACGAGGCCCCAGGCGAGCAGCATACCAACCTGATCGCCGCCACTGGCCTCTTCGCGGCCGAGGCGAAGATCGACGAAGAAGGTCAGGGCGATCAGGCCGACGAGCGCAGCGGCACCCAGCGCGCTGATGATCTGCCCGCGGCGCGGATTGCGGTCTGCGCCGGCATTGCGGACACCGGCGATAAAGGTGGCCCCGACCGCACCGATGGCAGCCGCTTCGGTCGGCGTCGCCAGACCGCCCAGGATCGAGCCGAGCACCGCGACGATCAGGGCCAGGGGCGGGACGAGTGCATGGAGCAGCTTGCCCCAATCGGTCGCGCCTTCACTGGCGGGCGCAGCCGGGGCGGCCTTCGGATTGAGGGTGGCGACGACGATCTGGTAGCCGACATAGACCGCGACCAGCAGGAGGCCGGGGATGAGCGCCCCGGCGAACAGGTCACCAACGGACACGATATCCGGCGCAAAAATGCCCTGCGCCCGTTGTGCTTCCTGATAGGCGTTCGAGAGCTGGTCACCGAGGAGGACGAGGACGATGGACGGCGGAATGATCTGGCCGAGTGTTCCGGCCGCCGCAATCGACCCGGAGGCGAGGGCGGGCGAATAGCCGCGCTTGAGCATGGTGGGCAGGGAGAGGAGGCCCATCGTCACGACAGTCGCGCCGACGATGCCGGTCGAGGCAGCCAGCAATGCGCCGACAACGACGACCGAGATGCCGAGCCCGCCGCGCAGCGTGCCGAAGAGCGTGCCCATGGCTTCAAGCAATTCCTCGGCGACGCGGGATTTTTCCAGCATCACGCCCATGAAGACGAAGAGCGGGACCGCGACGAGGATCTGCTTGTCCATCTCCATCATGTTCCCGTAGATGCGCTGCGGGAACGCCCGGAAATGGATGGGGTCGAAAATGCCGAGCCACCAGCCCAGCAAGGCGAAGGCGATGGCGACACCGGCGAGTGTGAAGGCAACCGGATAGCCCCGGAGCAATGCGGCGAACGCCGCGATGAACATCAGGAAGGGCAGGAGGCTGATCAGCAGGTCCATGACCGTCTAGAGCTCCTGTTCCGGAGCTTTGCCCATCACGGGCGGCGTTCGGCCTGAGATCGTCAGCGCTGCGCGTGCGGCCATGGAGGCTCCCTGCATCATGAGGAGCACCGCGAAGACCGGGATGGCGGTCTTCAGAAGAAAGACCAGCGGCAGGCCGTCGCTTTCGCGGGAACGCTCGAAGATCCGCCAGGCGGCGCTGACATAGGGGCCGGATGCCGAGAGGATCAGCCAGCACATCGGTATGAGGGCCAGATAGACGCCGGCGAGTTCTGTCCACGCCTTCTTTCGCGGATTCATCTTCGAATAGAGGATGTCGACACGGACATGACCGTCGGCGAGCAAAGTTGCTCCGGCCGAGAGCAGGAAAAGCAGGGCGTGAAAATAGATCACGGATTCCTGCAGCTTGGTCGAGGCGATGCCGAAGACATAACGCTGGATCACGACCGTGGCCGTGACGATAACGAGCGCGAGCGCGAACCAGCGCGCCATGTCGCCGACCGTCGTGTTGATCGCGTCCAGCGTCCTGATTGCCCCGCGCAGCCCGCCTTCCGTACTCGCGGGAAGTCCGGCAAACCGGCCCCAGAACGCAGCGAGGACCGGGATGAGGAGCAGGACGCTGAGCAACATCCCCGCCATGGACAGCATCCGGCCCGCACGAACGGACAGGGAATGCAGATTGGCCTCCGACCAGGCCGAGAGCGCGCCGCCGGTCACTGAGTCAATCAGCAACACCGCGATTGTCGCGGCGATGATCACTAGCAGCAGGATGTCGCCGGCACGCATGGCCTAGCCGCCGAGGACGAGTTCGCGTTTCTGTGCGTAGGGGAATTCGGAGACGTTCCCCCATTCCCGGCTGCGGCGGCGGGACTCGGCATAGCTTTCATAGATGCGCCGCGACAGCGGGTCGGCATTGGCCACGTCGGCGACAACCTGCTCGGAGATGGCTCCGACCCGCCGCCAGATATCGTCACTGAAGGCGCGCAGCTGAACGCCATGGTCATTGCGCAGCACGTCGAGCGCAATGGCGTTCTGATGCTGGAATTCGGCGAGCGACTGGTTGTTCGCGGCCCGGCAGGCCGCCTGGATGATGGCCTGGTGGTCACTGTCTAGACTGTCCCAGACACCGCGATTGATGCCGAGGCCGAGGCAGGAGCCCGGCTCATGGAAACCCGGTCCATAGTAATACGGCGCTTCACGATAGAAGCCGAAGGCCAGATCATTCCACGGACCGACCCATTCGGTTGCGTCGATCGTTCCATTCTGGAGGGCCGGGTAGATCTCGCCGCCGGAAAGGGCGACGGCGGCACCACCAAGTTCGCGTAACACACTGCCGCCAAGCCCGGGAATGCGCATGCGCAGGCCGCGAAAATCCTCCAGCGTGTTGATTTCGCGCTTGAACCAGCCGCCCATCTGGTGGCCGCTGTTTCCTGCCTGGAAGGCTTTGACGCCGAATTCGCCGGCCAGCTCGTCCCAGAGTTCCTGACCGCCGCCGAACTCGCACCAGGCCATGATTTCCTGAGCGGTCATGCCCATCGGTACGGCAGTGAAGAAGTTGAAACCCGGCGACTTGCCCTGCCAGTAATACTCGGCGGCGTGGTACATGTCCGCGGTGCCGGTCGAGACGGCATCGAAGGCTTCGAACGCCCCGACGATCTCGCCCGCGGCATAGACGCGGATATTCAGGGATCCGCCCGACATTTCGTTGACGAAGCGCGCGACATTGTCCGCCGCCGTGCCAAGGCCCGGGAAATTGGCCGGCCAGGTCGTGACCATGCGCAACTGGCGCGTCCGATTTCGGTTCACCGCCGGTGCGGCCGGCGCGCTGTCGCTGGAATCCTGCGTCCCCTGACCACATGCCGTGGCCACGCTTGCGGCCGCCACGGTGGCTCCGCTCAAGAAAGTCCGACGGTCCATCTCACTCCCCCTGTCCGGCACCGGGTTCGGTCCCGGCGTCCTCCGTTGTTACCTGTTCCAGGTCGCGCCAGCCTGACGAGGTGAGCACCTCGACCGGGCGATACCGCGCCTTGTAGTCCATCTTTTCGCTGCCGGGCACCCAATAGCCCAGATAGACGTGCTCGAACCCGTTCTGCCGCGCCCAGCGTACCGCATCAAGGATCATGAAGCGTCCAGGACTGCGGGCCTGATCATCGGGATCGAAGAAGCTGTAGAGCAGGGACGGGCCGTCCTTCAACCGGTCGATCAGGGCACCGGCACGCAGCCGGCCTGTCTCGTCGCGGTATTCCACGATGTCGGTGCGTTGGGCCCCGTCCTCGACCATCATCAGATAGTCGGCAAAGCTCATCCCGGCCATGTCTCCATCGCCGTGACGGGTATCGAGATAACGGGACAGTAGGTCATATTGCTCGGCCGTTCCTTGCGCGACGGTTTCCTCGCGCTCCAGATTGGCGTTGCGCTTCAGGATACGCTTGGCCGAGCGGGTCCATTCAAACCGGGACACCGGAATGCGTACCGACTGACAGGCATGACAGCCCTCGCAGGCCGGGCGGTAGAGCACCGACTGTGAGCGCCGGAAACCCGCATGGGTCAGTGCATCGTTCAGCGCCGGACCTTCGCCCGGATCAAGCCGGGTAAAGAGTTTCCTCTCCTCGCGGCCGGGCAGGTAGGGACAAGGCCCTGGCGCGGTCAGGAAGAAGGGGATTTGCCGTGTCGAGAACGGATGCGTCACGTCGGCTGTCCTTGGGCGTGGCGAATAAATGTCCTCACGAGCCTAGCCATTCTGCCTCAAATCCCGAAACGAACGGCTGCATAGACCGTGAAGACGATCCACATGATCACGACCAGTGGCGCACCGGCCCTGATGTAGTCGGCGAACTTGTAGTGACCGGGGCCCATCACCAGCAGATTGGTCTGATAGCCGATGGGGGTCGCGAACGAGGTATTGGCCGCGAACAGTACCGTCAGCGCAAACAGCATCGGGTCGGCCCCGAACTGGTTGGCGGCCCCGACTGCGATGGGCGTGAACAGGATCGCCGTGGCGTTGTTCGAGAGTACGTTCGTCAACAGCGCTACGAGTATGAAGAGCGCGGAGAGAAGCGCCACCGGTCCGAAAGGCGCGAATATCCCGACGACGAGGCTGGCCAGGAAGTCGGCGGCACCCGTCGACTGCAGGGCCGTGCCGAGCGCGAAGGCCGAACCGACGAGCAAATAGACGCGCATGTCGATTGCGCGTGCCGCCTGGCGGGCATTCAGGCAGCCGGTCGCAATCATCGCGACAGCCCCGAATATCGACGCGTGGACGATGGGCAGAAGATTGGTTGCGGCGAGTACGATCACGCCACCGAAGATGACCAGCGAAGCCGTGGCCCGGCGCGGGTCGCGCAGATCGGTCGTTGCCCATGCCATGAGCAGCAGGTCGCGGTCGTTGCGCAGACGGCGCATGGCGTCGGCGGTTCCGAACAACAGCAGGACATCGCCGGCCTCAAGCCGGATTTCGCCCATCTTCTTGCGGATCATGCGCGACCGGCGCTGGACGCCCAGGACGACCGTATCGGTGAGGTTCCGGAAGCCGGCCTGTTCAACCGTTCGTCCGGTTATGCGTGAGCCCGGCGGGACAACCGCCTCGGACAGGGCGAGTCTTTCGCCAGGCGTCGGGTCTTCGCCCGGCCCTGCGGTCTGAAGCAGCCCGCGCAGGAATTCGGCGCGTGTGGACAGGAGGTCGGACAGCGTCTTGCGGGTCGCGGCAACGATGACGAGATCTCCGGCGCGCAGCTCGATCTCGTCAAATGGCGGCAAATAGGCGTGTTCACCGCGCTGGATCATGCGCACGGTCATGTTGGGCAGGTCGGCGAACATGCCGGCCACCGGCGACTTTCCGACCAGCGGATGATCGCGCGTCACTTCAATCTGGGCGATGAATTGCTTGCCATCGCCGCCGGCGATCTCGCTCTCCATGGTCGCGCGGTCCGGAAGCAGGCGCGGCAGGACAAAGGCGGAATAGACGACCCCGACGCCGGCGAGGATCAGGCCGGGGCCCGTCGGACTGAAAAATTCCAGTCCGTCTCCGGTCAGTGTCCGCAGGCTGTCAGAGACGAGGAGATTGGTCGACGAGCCGATCAGCGTGGTCATGCCCGCAAGGATGCAGACATAGCTCAACGGGATCATGATCTTGGACGGCGAGCTGCCCATCCGCCCGGCGATGGCTACGAGGATCGGGATGAACATCACCACGACCGGTGTGTTGTTGATGAAGGCACTGACCACGAAGACAAAACCGAAGATCGACAACAATGTCGTCATCGGATGGCTTTCATAGGACTCCAGCAGGCGCTGCGTCGGGCCTTCCATGGCCCCGGTCTGGAAAATGCCCTGTCCGACGACCAGCAGGGCCATGATCGTCATCAGGGCCGGGTTGGCGAAGCCGGCCAGGATGTCCCGCGCGCCCGGATTGCCTTCAGGCAAAGGGAAAACCTGGAAAAAGAGGAGGCCGACTGCCACCACGGCCGCCGATACGACCTCGATGGGATAGCGCTCCCAGATGTAGAAGATAATGGCGACGCCGACGGCGGCCAGAATGGCCCACATCTGCCAGAGATAGGGTGCGCTAGATTCGATCATCCCGTCAGCTTAGCGGGATTTTCTCCTCGTGCATGTGCTGATTTTGGCGAGACCTGCAGCCCGGCCGAACGGTCTGCTAGAGACCGTGACCGGGCGGGAGAACGGGGGCCTCACGCAGAAGCGTGATCGAGATGCGGCGATTGCCCGACAGGGTCGGATCATCCGGGAAGAGGGGTTCTGACCCGGCCTTGCCCTGGACTTCCGCGATCCGGTCATCGGACAGGCCCGACTGCTGGAGAATGCGGCGCGAGGCATTCGCGCGGTCAGCCGACAATTCCCAGTTGGTGTAGGTCGCCGACGGGTTCGGTCCGGCATCGGTATGCCCCGTGATCGACAGGCGGTTGGGCAGATTGCTGGCGATCTCTGCAACGGCGCGCAACAGGACGATGGCGCGGTCGTTCGGCTCGGCGGCTCCTGGGCGGAACATCGGGCGGCCTTCCTGGTCGACCAGCTGGATGCGCAGGCCCTCGGGCGTCTGCTCGATGATGATGTGGTTGGACAGCTCGGCAAGCTCGGGCATGTCCTGCATCGCCTGGCGCAGGGATTGTTCGGCGCTCTGGAATTCGGCTTCTTCGCGGCGGGCGAGGGCATTGGCCATCGCGTCCGCGCTGATATCGGCGGAGGTCGATTGTTGGGCCGGATCGGGCTGAACCTGCTCATCGCTCGGCGTGTCGCGCTGCGCGTCCGGCGACAGCCGCTCGATAACCGCCGAGGACCCCTGGCTTTGCGCGCCGTCTTCACCGAGCGCTGTACCGCCCAGCACACCGCCCGAACCGGACGTGGACGGGCTAACGCTTGCTGGCGCGAAATAGTCGGCGATGCCGCGCTTCTGTTCCGGGGTCGTGGTATTGATGAGCCACATCAAGAGGAAGAACGCCATCATCGCGGTCACGAAGTCGGCATACGCGACTTTCCACGCGCCGCCGTGATGGCCGTGGTCACCGCCTTTCTTGACTTTCTTGATGACGACCGCTTGATCTCCGGCCATGCGCTCTACCCTTTTACCACCCGGGGCGCTTTTAACCCGGCTACGGTTAAGGTCCGGTTTCAATCGCCGATTCGGAGGTCTTCTTGGTCGATCCGCGCGAATTTCGCGACGCCATGTCCCGCTACCCAACAGGTGTCACGCTGGTGGCCGCCCGTCATGAGGGTGCGGCGCTGGCGATGACCGTGAACTCCTTCGCCTCGGTTTCGCTCGAACCGCCGCTTATCCTGTGGTCGGTCGGACGCGACACCGAGCGCTACGCAGCGTTCAGGGCGGCCGAAGACTTTTCGATCAATATCCTGCGCGACACCCAGATGGACCTTGCCCCGCGTTATGCGCTGGATGCCGCGCTCGATCCGGCCGACTGGGATCTGGAGGGAGAGGGCGCGCCTGTCCTGAAGGACGCGCTGGCGCGCCTGCATTGCCGCCGCTACGCCGTCCATCCCGGCGGCGATCACGATATCATCGTTGGCGAGGTCATGAAGGTCGACTGCGGGGCGGACGAGGGCGCACTGACCTTCTTCCGCAGCCGCTACGGCCGGGCCTCGGTGGAGGATTAGATGGCCGAATGCACATTTCTCGGGCTTGGGGTCATGGGTTTTCCCATGGCCGGACACCTGACCACCAAGGGGCATGCTGTCACCGTCTGGAACCGGACCGCCTCCAAGGCGCAGGACTGGGCCACTCGCCATGATGGCAAGGCGGCGGGCAGCGTCGAGGAAGCCGTGTCCAGCGCGGATTTTGTGTTCCTCTGCCTGGGTGATGACCCGGACGTCCGCGCGGTCGCCGACATTGCCCTGCCGGCGATGAAACGCGGTGCCATCCTCATCGATCACACCACCGCCTCGGCCGGGTTGGCCCGGGCGCTGGCCGAAGAAACCGCTGGCCGCGATATCGGCTTCATCGATGCGCCGGTGTCGGGCGGGCAGGCAGGAGCGGAAAACGGCCAGCTTGCCATCATGTGCGGCGGAGAGCCGGACGTGTTTGCTCGCGCAGAGCCTGTCATGGACGCCTATGCCAAGGCCGTCACGCTGATCGGGCCGGCGGGATCGGGTCAGCTGACCAAGATGGTCAACCAGATCTGCATCGCCGGTGTCGTGGAAGGACTGGCGGAGGGCATTCATTTCGCCAAACGGTCGGGTCTCGATCTGGAGAAGGTCATTTCCGCGATTTCCAAGGGAGCCGCCCAAAGCTGGCAAATGGAAAATCGCTGGCAGACGATGGAAAGAGGCGAATTCGAATTCGGCTTTGCGATTGACTGGATGCGTAAAGATCTTCGTATTGCACTTGAAGAGGCACGGGAGAATGGGTCCCGGCTTCCAGTCGCGGCGCTGGTCGACCAATTCTATGCCGAGCTCCAGGCGATGGGCGCGAACCGGTGGGATACGTCCAGCCTGATCGCGCGGCTGGAATCACCCGGAACCAAACGGAGCTGAGACGCCAATGCGGCTCATCGAGATCACTTTTCCCGAAAGTGTCGATACCAAGCCTCTCCTGAAATCCTGCCTGCGCGCCGAGCCGGTCGATTACCGGCTTGATCCCGCCGATGAACGCGGCCGCCGACTCTTGCGTCTGGTCTTCCGGTCCGGGGACGGGCAGGAAGCGATCGATGCGGTCCAGTCCCTGCTGGCGGACGAGACGGACTGGCGGCTGGTCGTGCTTCCCATCGAAGCATCCCTGCCGGCCGAGGAGAAACCCGAAGAAGAGCCGGCCGAAGACGAGGCCCAGAAGAAGCACCGCAAAACGATTGCCTTGCGCGAAGAGCTCTACGAAGACATTTCCAAGGGCGCGGTCCTCAACCGGGATTTCCTCTTGCTGACAGCGCTATCCGCCGTCGTGGCGGCGCTCGGTCTCAACGCCAATAATGTCGCCGCGGTCATCGGGGCGATGGTGATCGCGCCGCTCCTGGGGCCAATCCTGGCCTTTGCCTTCGGCTCCGCACTTGGCGATCTTGACCTGATGCTGAAATCGGCCCGCACGGCGATGACGGGCCTGGTTGTAGGCCTCCTTGTCGCCATGGCGCTCGGTGCGGCGATCTCGGCCAATCTCGGAAGTGACGAGCTCGTCTCGCGCACTTTCGTGGGCGTGGATGCGGTGGCCCTGGCTCTCGCCGCCGGGGCGGCGGCAGCCCTGTCGATCTCGACGGGCGTGTCGAGCGCCCTGGTCGGTGTCATGGTCGCCGTGGCGCTGTTGCCGCCCTCGGCGGCGGTCGGCATCTTCCTCGGCGATGGCGAGTGGGGCTTGGCCCTGCGGGCGGCACTCCTGCTGGCTATCAATGTTGTCAGCGTACTGCTGGCCGCCCTCTTCATTTTCCGCGTGAAGGGGGTAAGGCCGCGGACCTGGCTGGAGCGCCGGTCGGCCAAGCGCTCGGTCTTTATCAATTATGGCGTCTGGGCGGTGTGTATCCTGGTGCTGACCGTCATCGCCTGGCGGATCGCGCCGGTCGAAGTCCTGCCCTGAGACCAGAAAACCCCGCCTGCCAATGCCGCAGACGGGGTTTTCAGGTTAGGCATCGTTGAGGCGTTACTTGCTGTCCATGCCGGGGATGAGGCGCTCGGCGGTCGCCATGACGATGACCATGAGCGAGGCGGCACCAAGGACCGCGCCGTAATTGCCGAAAATGGCGGTGATATACTCGCCCGCCGCCGGGATACTCCCCAGCGCGGCGTTGCCGCCGGCAATCAGGAAGATGGCCGCGATCAGCAAGGAACGCCGGTGGTCTCCGACCACGAAGAACCCGCTCGCAAGGCCCAGCAAGGCCAGGATCAGGGCGGCATACTCGAACGTGAAGAAGGCAAACGCGATTGCCGCGAGTGCCGCGACAAGCCAGATAATTTTATTCAGTCCCATAATTCTCCCCTTTGTGTTACGGGCCGGGGGTGCGCCGTCGTCACGCGGCGGTTTTTTGAATCCCGGGCCGGGTACGCGAAAATACACTGCGTGAGTCGGCCCGGGTTTCAAATCACTTTTTTTGCCGGATACGGAGATAAGCCGAAATGAATGTCGAACTGGTTTTCGCCATTCTTGATTATGCCGGTGTCGGTCTTTTTGCCTTTTCCGGCGGAATGCTGGCAGCGCGCAAAGAACTCGATCCCTTTGGCGCGCTGATCGTCGGCGCGGTGACCGGCATGGGCGGCGGAACGCTGCGCGACATCCTTCTCGGACAACTGCCCGTCTACTGGATCGAAACCCCCGAGTATTTCGGTGTTGCGCTGCTGGGCGCGCTTGTCGGCTATTATACGTCACCCTGGGCGCAGGCACTCGCGAGCCGCCGCAGCGCGCTCGTCTGGGCTGACGCGGCGGGCCTCGCCGTGTTCTGCGTCATCGGCGCAAGGGCCGGCCTGGCGGTCGGCGCGCACTGGTCCATCGCCGCGCTGACGGGTGTGATGAGCGCCGCGTTCGGCGGTCTCATCCGCGACATCATCGTCAATGACGTGCCACTTGTGTTGAAAGAAGATATTTACGCGCTCGCGGCGCTGGCCGGCGCAGGGGCCTATATCGGCGCGGTTTCGCTTGGCGCGGATGCCAGTCTCGCCGCCGTCGGCGCGGCGCTGCTCGCCTTTGGACTGCGCGGCTGCGCGATCCTTTTCAAATGGTCGCTGCCGCCGATAGGGAAGCTGGGGGAGTAGGGTGCGCGTTCTCCAGCCCATCTGTGCATCAACCGGTCTCGCGGCCTGCGGGCTGGATGTCGACGATCCCGAACCGGCCGAGCTGGCCGGTCCCTGGGTGGCGCAAGGATATGACGAGGCGGTGATGGTGATGATGCAGGCGACGGGCGGGTTTCAGGTCAGCCTGAGGTGTGCGACCGGCGAGAGCCACCAATTCGGCGGCGACTGGCATCTCTATGAAGGGCTGGAGGAGGAGGCGCGCCTGCGCTTCAGTGCCATGCCCGCCTATGACCACGAGACGGGCCGTTTCTGCGGTCCTGACGGCGCGCGTCCCGAGACGCAGGAATGGGGGGTGCGTCTTGAACGCCGCTGGCCGGAAGGCACGCTGCGCCTCACCATCGACCGTGACCGGGGCTACTGGCTGGAGCCGGTGGAGGAGTAGGTCTGGTTTTCACCCCATCCCAACCCTCCCCTCATGGGGAGGGAAGAGGGCGTCAGCCCTCAGGGTGGGGTGTGCTTCATGATGGATGCCCCGGACAGGCCGGGGCATGACGCCATTCAAACCGACGTTTCCCGGAAGGCGCGCGAGCGCCTGTCCGGGATCCAGAGTCGCGATTCTGGACCCCGGTCCTTGCTGCGCAAGACCGGGGCGCGTCTTCGCAAACACACGAAGCCCCGGCCGCAGAGCCGGGGGTCTCCTGCAAGCAATCGAAGACGATCCGGACCGGCTTCGCCGTCCGGGATTTCAGCCTTGATTCAGCAATCTCGCCGCACGCGGCGCAAAATACGTTACAACCCCGCTGGCACCGGCGCGCTTGAAAGCGAGGAGGCTTTCCAGCATCACCCGCTCGCCATCGATCCAGCCATTTGCGGCGGCGGCCTCGATCATCGCGTATTCGCCGGAAACCTGGAAGGCGAGGGTGGGCACGCCGAACGTCTCGGACACCGATTTGACGATATCGAGATAGGGCAGGCCGGGTTTGACCATGACCATGTCCGCGCCTTCCTCGAGATCGAGTTCGACCTCGCGCAAACATTCATCGGAATTGGCCGGATCCATCTGGTAGGTCTTCTTGTCGCCGGTCAGGGCGGCGGCTGAGCCGATCGCCTCGCGATACGGTCCATAGAATCCCGACGCGTATTTGGCAGCATAAGAAAGGATGAGCGTGTCGGTAAAACCGTTCTCTTCCAGCGCCATGCGGATCGCGCCAATGCGGCCATCCATCATGTCGGACGGGGCGATGACATCGCAACCGGCACGGGCCTGGACCAGAGCCTGCTCGACGAGGGCATCGACCGTGGCGTCATTAAGGATCACGCCGCCCTTCATCACCCCGTCATGACCGTGCGTGGTGAAGGGATCGAGCGCGACATCGCAGATCACGCCGATTTCCGGCGCGGCGGCCTTGATGACTTTGATGGCTTGCGGGATGAGCCCGTCGGGATTGAGGGCTTCGGACCCCGCAGCGTCCTTTCTGGCCGGATCGATATGGGGAAAGAGCGCCATCGCCGGGATGCCGAGATCGCGTGCTTCAATCGCGGCGTCGCGCAGCGTGTCCAGCGTCAGGCGGTTTACGCCCGGCATGGCGGCGACGGGTTCGGGCGCGTCCTGATCGGAAATGATGACGGCCCAGACCAGATCGTCGGGCGTCAGAACGTGCTGGCGCACCAGGCGGCGGGTCCAGCCGGCCTGGCGCAGGCGGCGCATGCGGGTGGCGGGATAGGCGGGCATGATCTTGAGAGCGTCCTTCCTTGCCTGCTTGCCCCCCGCGCGGCGGCGCGTTAGGGCAGTCGCGATTATCTATTAGCCTGACGGAGCCCAGCTTTGAACTTCGCGCTGACCGAAGACCAGTCCCTGATACAGGACGCGGCCCGAAAATTCGCCGAAGACCGCATGAAACCCCACGCGGCCGAATGGGACGAGAAGAAAATCTTTCCCGAGGACGTGCTGCGCGAAGCCGCAGAAATGGGCTTTGCCGGTGTCTATGTGCGCGAGGATGTCGGCGGGTCGGGCATGACCCGGCTCGACGCGGCGCTGATCTTCGAACAGCTGGCGCGCGGGTGCACATCGACGGCGGCCTATATCTCCATCCACAATATGTGCGCCTGGATGATCGACACTTGGGGCAGCGATGAGCTGCGTCAGCGCATCATCCCCAAGCTGATGACGATGGAGCATTTCGCCTCCTATTGCCTGACCGAACCCGGTGCGGGATCGGATGCCGGCAATCTGCGCACGAAAGCCGTCAAGGACGGCGAGGATTACGTTCTCAACGGCTCGAAAGCCTTCATTTCGGGCGGTGGCCGGTCGGACATCTATGTCGTCATGGCCCGCACCGGCGGGGACGGGCCATCGGGCATTTCCACCTTCGTGGTCGAGAACGGCACCAAGGGCCTCTCTTTCGGAGCCAACGAGAAGAAGATGGGCTGGAATTCCCAGCCCACAGCGGTCGTCAATTTCGAGGACTGCCGCATCCCCGCCGCCAACCGGCTCGGCGAGGAGGGCATCGGCTTCAAGATCGCGATGAAGGGCCTTAATGGGGGGCGCGTGAATATCGGGGCCTGTTCGCTCGGCGGGGCCAGCGAAGCCTTCGATGTGGCCAATGACTACGTCAAATCGCGCCAGCAATTCGGCAAGCCGATTGCCGGTTTCCAGGTCACGCAGTTCAAGCTCGCCGACATGGCGACCGATCTCGAAGCAGCCCGGCTGATGCTCTACCGCGCGGCCAGCGCCATCGATGCCGACGACCCGTCCGCGCCGAAATTCTGCGCGATGGCGAAGCGCTTCGCGACTGATGCCTGTTTCGACATCACCAACCAGGCGCTGCAGCTGCATGGCGGTTATGGCTATCTGAAGGATTATCCGATCGAGCGCATCCTGCGTGATCTGCGCGTTCACCAGATCCTTGAAGGCACGAACGAGATCATGCGCGTGATCATCGCAAGGGATGTGATGAAATAGAGCTTCCTTGCCGACGGAGCCGAAGTCTGACTATATTTCTGGTCAGAAATTATGGAGGCCCGTCATGCGCGAAGTCGGTGTGCTCGAAGCCAAGACCCATTTGTCGAAGCTGATCGAGGAAATCGAAGCCACGGGCGAGGAGATCGTTATCACCCGCCACGGCAAGCCGGTAGTGCGGCTCTCAAGAGCTGCAAAGGCTAGCCGGCCAATGAATTCGGACGAATTGCTCGCCAAACTGAAGGCGTTCCGGAATAGCCAGATGGCGGTCGCGGATCTTGACCAACAAAGTTGGGAAGAGCTGAAGGAGGCGATCCGGTCGTGAGTCCGGTCGTCGTCGATGCGTCAGCGGCTGCAGCATGGCTGATCCGGTCGCAGGCCTCATCAAATGCTGACGCGTTCAGGTCGCGGTCTGGAATGCGGTTGATCGCACCAAGTATATTCGCGTGGGAAATCTGCAATCTGTTGCGGCTGTTCGCATCGCGCGGCGCGTTCGAACTCGACGCGGGGCTGGCATCGCTGGACGCTTTGGGTGTGTTCGTGGAGCCAACAGTATCCGGGGAGCGCATCTTCGAACTCACGCGGTTCGCGCACGGTGTGAGGCTGAGCCTTTTCGATGCGGCCTATCTCGCGCTGGCGTTGGAAGCCGAGGCGGAACTGGTATCCAGAGACGGTCACCTGTTGACCGTGGCGCTGGCGAACGGCATCCCATGCCATGATCTCAGAGTCCGGAGCTGACATGACCGACGAAATCATTGCCCGCAAGGTCGGCCAGGTCGGCCGCATCACGCTCAACCGTCCCAAAGCGCTGAATGCCCTGTCGATGGGTATGGTTCACGCCATGACCGAGGCGCTGGTGGCCTGGAAGGATGACGACACGGTCAAGGCCGTCGTGGTTGATGGCGAGGGCGAGAAGGGTTTCTGTGCGGGCGGTGATATCCGCATGCTCCACGACAGCGGCAAGGCCGGCGGCGAAGACGCCTGGCGTTTCTGGCATGACGAATATCAGCTCAACACGCTGATCAAGCTTTACCCCAAGCCTTATGTCGCCCTGATCGACGGCATCACCATGGGCGGCGGCGTCGGCATTTCGGTGCATGGCTCGCACCGCGTGGCGGGTGACCGGACGATGCTCGCCATGCCGGAAACCGGGATCGGCTTCTTTCCCGATGTTGGCGGGACGTATTTCCTGCCGCGCCTGTCGGGCGAGACCGGCATGTGGATGGGGCTGACCGGCGCGCGCCTGAAAGCCCCCGACGCGCTCGCGACAGGCATCGCCACGCACTACACGCCGTCGGACGATCTGCCAGGCCTGATCGCGGCGCTGGAACAGGCCGATCTGTCCGGCGAGGACGATCTGGAAGTCATCCTCGAGGAATTCTCCGGCGATCCGGGCGACAGTGATCTGGCGCTCACCAATGGCCTCATCGACGCGGCCTTTGCCGGGGATGATGTCGCGGCGATGGTCGCGCGCATTGAAGGTGCGGGCGATCCGTGGTCGCAAAAGCAGGCGAAAATCCTTGCGACCAAGTCACCGACCGCGCTGAAACTGACCTGTGCGGCGCTGCGGTCTGGTGCGGACAAGGACTTCAAGGATGTGATGGCGCAGGAACTGCGCCTCTCGGTGCGCTGTCTGGAGGGGACCGACTTCTACGAGGGCGTGCGCGCCGTCATCATCGACAAGGACAATGCCCCGAACTGGTCGCCGGCGACGCTCGATGCGGTCGATGACGCGGCCATCGCGGCGTATTTCGAACCGCTTCCGGCGGACAAAGAACTCAGCTTTATCGGAGACTAGGCCATGGCGACGGTTGCATTCATCGGACTTGGGAATATGGGCTCGGGCATGGCCGCCAATCTGGTCAAGGCGGGCCATGACGTGCGGGCTTTCGACCTGTCGGCGGACGCCATCAAGCGCGCCGAGGACCACGGTGCAAAGGGCGCGGGCTCGGCGAAGGATGCTGTCTCCGGCGTTGATGCCATCGTCTCCATGCTGCCTGCGGGCAAGCATGTCCGCGCCGTCTATGAGACCGACGTTTTCCCGCATGCGCCCAAGGGCTGCCTGATGATGGATTGCTCCACGATCGATGTGGACAGCGCCCGTGCGGTTGGGGAAGCCGCGGCCGCCAAGGGATTCGACTTTGTCGATGCGCCGGTGTCCGGCGGTGTCGCGGCGGCCGAGGGCGGCACGCTGACCTTCATGGTCGGCGGCCCGGCGACAGCTTTTGCCAAGGCTGAGGCCTTCCTGTCATCGATGGGCAAGGCGGTGATCCATGCCGGTGATGCCGGGGCGGGGCAGGCGGCCAAGATCTGCAACAACATGCTCCTCGGCATTCACATGATTGGCACGTGCGAGGCCTTCGCGCTGGCCGAAAAACTGGGCCTCGACCCCCAGAAATTCTTCGATATTTCGTCAAAGGCTTCGGGCCAGAATTGGTCGATGACCAGCTATTGCCCGGTTCCGGGTCCGGTGCCGGCTTCACCGGCCAATCGCGACTATCAGCCCGGATTTGCGACCGCGATGATGCTGAAGGATTTGAAGCTCGCCATGGACGCGGCCCAGACCGCCGGGGCGACCACGCCGATGGGCGCGCAGGCCGAAGCCCTCTACGCCATGTTCGACAATATGGGTGGCCGAGCAAAGGACTTTTCCGGCATCTACAAGTTGCTCGATGGCAGCTGGAAAACCGATTAATCGGATTTTAGAGGCTTTTCGCTAGCCTTCCTCCCAAACCGGGAAACACCGGTAATTTTGGGTGTAGTGGGAGCGACAAGCTCATGGCTTTTGCAGAATCGATCGACGCCTCGGCCGGGGTGCGCCCGGACTATCTTGAAATGCTGCAGCGCGTGGAACGCCTGCACCGGCAATTGCTCGACGTGGTCAAGGACGAACTCGACCGGACCGGAATTACCGATCTGACGAGTGTCCAGGCACTGCTGATCTTCAATATCGGCGACACCGTCCTGACGGCTGGAGAGCTGCGAACGCGCGGGCATTATCTCGGCTCGAACGTCTCCTACAATCTGAAGAAGCTCGTTGATCTGGGCTATATCGCCCAGGAGCGTTCCGAGGATGACCGGCGGACCGTACAGATCAGCCTGACCGAAGCGGGGCTCGCCGTCCGTGACCGGCTAGAGCACTTGTTCGCGCGCCAGTCCGAAGCGCTGGAGCCATCCGGCGGCCTAACCGAGGAGCACATGGCGGCGACCAACACCGCCCTGACCCGGATTGAGCGTTTCTGGACCGATCATATCCGCTTCCGGCTCTAGACGCCGGACCCGTTTCACCTGCGTCAGTTCGTCCGTCTCGCTTTCCCGACAGAAGGCGGTCTATAAGACCTTTGACTATTCATCGGGATGGAAGAGGGTCCGCCAAGGCGGAGACGGACATGGACTATACCGAAGCCTTTACCAGCGCCGTCGCCCGGGTCCGGGCGGAAGGCCGCTATCGCGTCTTCGCCAACCTTCGCCGTTACAAGGGCCAATTCCCGCGCGCGCGTTGGCGGACGCCTGATGGTGATGTCCGTGATGTCACCGTGTGGTGTTCCAACGACTATCTCGGCATGGGGCAAAGCGCTTGCGTCACCGAATCAATGAAACAGGCCATTGATGATGTCGGGGCCGGGGCCGGCGGTACCCGCAATATTTCCGGCACCACGCATTACCATGTCGAGCTGGAGCGCTCGCTGGCGGATCTGCACGACAAGGAAGCCGCGCTACTCTTCACGTCGGGCTATATCGCCAATGAGGCAACGCTTGCCACGCTCGGCAAGATCCTGCCTGGGCTGATCATCTTTTCCGATGCGCTCAACCATGCCTCGATGATCGAGGGTGTGCGCGGCGCGCGCTGCGAGAAGCATGTCTGGCGACACAATGATGTCGCCCATCTCGAAGAGCTCCTGAAAGCGGCACCCGCCGGTGCGCCGAAACTGATCGCGTTCGAATCCGTCTATTCGATGGATGGCGATGTCGGTCCGATCGAGGCGGTCTGTGATCTCGCCGAGAAATACGGTGCGCTGACCTATCTCGACGAGGTCCATGCGGTTGGTCTTTATGGCCTGCGCGGCGGCGGTATCGCCGAGCGCGACGGCCTGCTCGACCGGATCGACATCATCGAAGGAACGCTCGGCAAGGCTTTTGGTGTCATGGGCGGCTATATCGCCGCGGATGCCGTGATCGTGGACGCCGTGCGGTCCTGGGCCCCCGGCTTCATCTTCACGACCTCGCTGGCTCCGTCACTGGCGGCCGGTGCGCGCGCCAGCGTTGAGTACCTGAAATCCGCGCACGAGCTGCGCGAGAAGCACCAGGAACGCGCCGCCACGCTGAAAGCCCGCGTCCGCGAGGCCGGCCTGCCGCTGATGGAATCGGAAACCCATATCGTTCCGATCAGGGTCGGTGATCCGGTCATGTGCAAGCGGCTTTCCGACGCGTTGCTTGATGATCACGGCCTCTACGTCCAGCCGATCAACTATCCGACCGTGCCGCGCGGCACGGAGCGCCTGCGCTTTACGCCGACCCCACTGCATGACGACACCATGATGGACGAGTTGGTCGAGGCGCTCGAAGAAGTCTGGACTCGGTTCAAGGCGGTCCGCGCCGCGTGAGTGAGGCGGATCGCACCTCACCCCTGGCGGGGCGGGAAGTCCTGATCGAATTCATTGAAATCGGAACCTCGGTCCGCGTTGCCGCTGTTGACGCGGCCACGGGCGAGGAAGTTGTCATCCAGGCCGCCCGCACGACACCGCGCGGCGAAATGGAGCGGGTGGCGCTGGCCAAACTGGCGCGCAAGCTGGGCCTTGCCGGCAATGAAAAACGACCGGGCACTGGGCCCGGCCGCGGTATCAAGGTCTGAAAGCAGGCCGCTTAGGACTTGCGCTTGCGGGCGGCCTTGCCGCCCTTGCCAAGACCGATGTCCTTGGCGAATTGCGACCGGCGGCGCGAATAGGCCGGAGCCACCATCGGGTAATCGGCCGGCAGGCCCCACTTGCGGCGGTAATCGTCCGGCGACATGTCGTATTGCGAGCGCAGGTAGCGCTTGAGCATTTTCAGTTTCTTGCCGTCTTCAAGGCAGACAATGTAATCGTCATTGACCGACTTGGAGATCGGAACAGCCGGCTTGGCACGCGGTTCGGGCTTCTCGGAGCCGCCGCTCACTTCACTCATGGTCGAGTGCACCGACTTGATGAGATCGGGGATTGAATCGGCCGGGACAGAATTGTGCGTGAGGAAAGACGCGACAATATCGGTCGTCATCCGCAGCAATTCTTCATTGTCGATCACGGGGAGGGCTTCATCATTCATTATTGCACCTGAAAGTTGTTGGTTGATTGCGGTGAATTGATGCCTGAACCAGTGGATACACGCGCTATGTTTCAGTGACAAGTCTTGTCGGTACTGAAAACTGAAATAATTTCAGCGAATACAAAAATATTGCATAAGTTCGCGCGACAGGCTTGCTGCATTGTCACGCCTGCCGCTGCCGCCTATCAAGAGATTGTCAAAGTGCAAGGAGTTCGACATGCCCGACAGTGCCGCCACGAAGCAGGATCGCTTCTTTTCGACCGGGCTGGGTCAGACTGATCCCGAGCTGGCCGCCGCGATTCGCGACGAGATCCATCGTCAGCAGGACCAGATTGAGCTGATCGCGTCGGAGAACATCGTGTCGCGGGCCGTTCTGGAAGCGCAAGGCTCTCCGCTGACCAACAAGTATGCCGAAGGGTATCCGGGCAAGCGCTACTACGGCGGCTGCGAGCATGTTGACCGGGCCGAGACGCTGGCCATTGACCGCGCCAAGGCGCTGTTTGGTGCCGAGTACGCGAATGTCCAGCCGAGTTCCGGCAGCCAGGCCAACCAGGGTGTGTTCCTGGCGCTGCTGCAGCCCGGTGACGCCATCCTGGGTCTCAGTCTCGATGCCGGCGGGCACCTGACCCACGGCGCGCGTCCGAACCTGTCCGGAAAGTGGTTTGACGCCCATCACTATGGTGTACGCGAGACCGATGCCCAGATCGACATGGATGCGCTGCGCGCCCAGGCAATGGAGTTGAAGCCCAAGCTGATCATTGCGGGTGGCTCGGCCTATCCGCGCGTGATCGATTTTGCCGCCTTCCGCGAGATCGCTGATGCCTGCGGTGCGCGGCTGATGGTCGACATGGCCCATTTCGCCGGTCTGGTCGCCGGCGGGGCCTATCCCAATCCGGTGCCGCATGCCGATGTGGTCACCACCACGACACACAAGACACTACGCGGACCGCGGGGCGGGATGATCCTTTCGCGTGATGCCGAGCTGGGGAAGAAGTTCAACTCCGCCATCTTCCCTGGTCTCCAGGGCGGGCCACTGATGCACGTCATTGCCGGCAAGGCCGCGGCGTTCGGCGAAGCGCTGCGCCCGGATTTCAAGGATTATGCGAAAGCCGTCATCGCCAATTGCAAGGCGATGGCCGGTGCTCTGGAAGACGCCGGTTATGCGCTGGTATCAGGCGGAACAGACAGCCATCTTGCGCTGGTCGACCTGCGCCCGAAAAAGCTGACCGGAGACATTGCCGAAAAGGCGCTCGAACGCGCCGGGATGACCTGTAACAAGAATGGCGTGCCGAACGATCCGGAAAAGCCGACCGTCACGTCGGGGCTGCGGATCGGGTCACCGGCCGGCACAACGCGCGGCTTTGGGACAGCCGAGTTTGCCCAGATTGGCCGCTGGATGGCCGAGGTCCTTGACGCGCTCGCAGCCAACCCCGCCGGCGATGCCGAGGTCGAACGCCGTGTCGGGGACGAAGTGAAGGCCCTGACGGTCCGTTTTCCGATTTACCCCGAATTGAGGTAGGACACCGCCACCTATGCGCTGCCCGTTCTGCAATCACGACGACACTCAGGTGAAGGATTCCCGTCCCGCCGAAGACGGGGCCGCTATTCGCCGCCGCCGGCAATGTCCGGCCTGTGCGGCCCGCTTCACCACGTTCGAGCGGGTTCAATTGCGCGAGCTGACCGTGATGAAAAAGAGCGGGCGACGCGCACCGTTTGACCGGGACAAGATGACCCGCTCGGTGATGCTCGCCTGCCAAAAGCGGAACATCGACCCGGACAAGATCGAACAGGCGATTTCGGGCATTATCCGGCGCCTGGAAAGCAGCGGTGATGCGGAGATTGAATCGGGCCGTATTGGGCAGCTGATCATGGACGCGCTGAAGAATCTCGATCAGGTCGCCTATGTCCGCTACGCGTCTGTCTACAAGGATTTCCGGGAGGTCGAAGACTTCCGCGAATTCATCAAGGATGAGCGCCTCGGCCCGAAGGGCGAGGTCATACCGCCGTCCGGCGAATGACCGCCCGCAAACCGGTCCTGACCCTGAAACTGGCGACCTCGCTGGATGGGCGTATCGCACTCGCCAATGGCGCGTCGCAATGGATTACGGGCGCGGAGGCACGAGCGGAAGTACATCGCCTGCGCGCGGCAAGCGACGCGGTTCTGACGGGTATCGGCACGGTCCTGGCGGACGATCCGCTGATGACGGCACGCCCTGATGGCGAGCTCGCCGAGAGACAACCGTTCCGCGCCGTTCTGGATACACGGCTGCGTTTTCCCGAAACCGCGCAAATGCTGGCCGACACGTCAGGGCCGGTGCTGATCTATTGCGGACGCGACGTACCGGGCCATGCCGTATCGCGCCTGCAGGAGAAAGGGGCCGAGATTGTCCCTGTGAGCCGGTTTGACGGGCCGTCCATCGCCTTTCGGTCGGTGATTGAGGATCTGGTGCAACGCGAATGCAATTCGATTCTGATCGAAGCCGGCAGCCGGGTTGCCGGTGCGGCGTTACGGTCCGGCCTCGTCGACCGCATCGAATGGTTTCGCGCTCCGGTCATGCTGGGCGGGGACAGCCGTCCGGTCCTGGATGCCTTGGGGTTTGAAAGACTGGACGAGGCCCCCATCTTTACCCGCGAGCAGGTAACCGAATGCGGGCCCGACCTGCACGAAACCTATGTCCGCGCAAAAGGCTGAAGACCCATGTTTACCGGACTTGTCAGCGCCATGGGGCGTGTCATCGCCGTTGAGCCTGGGACCCGACACCATTTGACGGTATCCTCGCCCTATCCCGCCGCCAGTTTCGAGACGGGCTGTTCCATCTGCCATGCCGGGGCCTGCCTGACGGTCACGGAGTTCCGGGCCATCGAGGGTGGTACGGCCTATTCGGTGGAGATTTCACCGGAGACCCTGAAAGCCACGATGCTCGGCGCGCTGGAGGAGGGGGACCGGATCAATCTCGAGCGTTCATTGAAAGTGGGCGACGAACTCGGCGGGCATATCGTGACCGGCCATGTCGATGGTGTTGGCCAGGTCGTCGACCGGGAGGATGGCGGCGAGTGGATCACCTTTCACATTGCCGCTTCGGGCGATCTGTCACGCTATATTGCCCGCAAGGGCTCAATTGCGGTCGATGGCGTATCGCTGACCGTCAATGCGGTCGACGGGCATGTGTTCTCGGTGATGATCATTCCCCACACCGCACAGGCCACGACGCTAGGCGAAATGCAGCGCGGGCAGGCGGTCAACCTTGAGGTCGACCTGATGGCGCGCTACGCCGCGCGTCTGGCCGAGACGGCCCCGTCCGCACCGGAAGCGCCGCGATGAGTTCACCCATCTCTCCTGTCGAGGATATCCTCGAGGACGCCCGCAACGGGCGCATGTTCATCCTCGTCGATGCCGACGACCGCGAGAATGAGGGTGATCTCGTCATCCCCGCCCAGTTCGCCACGCCCGATGCGATCAATTTCATGGCCCGGCACGGCCGTGGCCTGATCTGTCTGTCCCTGACTGCAGAACGGGCGAAAGCGCTCGATCTCAAGCTGATGTCGGCAGAAAACCGTACCCGTCACCAGACGGCTTTCACGGTTTCCATCGAAGCCAAAGAAGGGGTGTCGACCGGGATTTCTGCCCATGACCGCGCGCGCACCATTGCCGTGGCGACGGACCCTGAGAAAGGCGCGGACGATATCGTCACGCCCGGGCATGTCTTTCCCCTGGTTGCCCGTGACGGCGGGGTGCTCGTCCGGGCGGGTCATACCGAAGCGGCCATCGATGTGGCCCGGCTGGCCGGGCTGCACCCGTCCGGCGTGATCTGCGAGATCATGAACGAAGACGGCACGATGGCGCGGATGCCCGATCTTGTCGCCTTCGCCCAGCTGCATGGGCTGAAGATCGGCACGATCGCCGACCTGATTGCCTACCGGCGCGGCAATGACCGCTTTATCGAACGCCGGATCGAAACCGAATTCACCAGCCGATGGGGCGGACCGCTTAACCTTGTCGTTTTCCGCAACACGCTGGACGGGGCCGAGCATGTCGCGCTTGTCAAAGGCAAGCCGTCCGGCGACCAGCCGACGCTGGTCCGCATGCACAAGGTCAGCTTTGCCGATGATGTCCTGTGCGCTGATGGTTCGCGCGGCGGCCTGGCCGAAGCCGGGGTCAGGGCGCTGGTGGCCCATGACGGTCCGGCGGTGATGGTCTGCATCCGCGAGACCAATCCCAATGCAATCATGGAACGCTTTGGCGCGCAGCCGACCGACGCGCCGGATGAACGCGAAGCCCGGCGCTTGCGCGAATACGGCGTGGGTGCGCAGATCCTGCTTGATCTGGGTGTGCGGGAAATGATCCTTGCCACGACCGCCCCGCAAACCATTATCGGCCTTGACGGCTACGGGCTCTCCGTGACCGACGTGCGCGAAATTTCCGGAGCCGCGACATGATTGAACGCCCCCGCATCCTGATCGTCGCGGCGACCTTCTACCGCGACATTGCCGACTCGCTGATCGCCGGCGCAAAGGCCGCGATGCCCGATTGCGATGTCGAGCTGATCGAGGTCCCCGGTGCCTTTGAAATCCCCGCCGCCATTTCCATGGCAGACCGGTCCGATATGCCGTTCGACGGCTATGTGGCGCTTGGCTGTGTCATCCGTGGCGAGACCAGCCACTACGACTATGTCTGTGGAGAATCCGCGCGCGGCCTGATGGACTTGTCGCTGGCTGGCATTCCCATCGGCTATGGCATCCTGACAGTTGAAAACCGGGAGCAGGCCGAAGTGCGGGCTGGCAAGAAGAACAAGGGCAAGGACGCAGCCGAAGCGTGCCTGGCCATGTTGGCACTGTCGCGCCGCTATGAGGTGCCGGCATGAGCGCGCCCGCCGAAACCGACAGCGCGCGGCGGGCCCGCCGCCGGGGTGCCGCGCGTCTGGCCGCCGTCCAGGCGCTCTACCAGATGGACATGACCGGGCGCGGCGCGTCCGGTGTCATTGCGGAATTCCACGAGGCCCGCTTCGACCAGGAGGGCGACGATACGGCCCTGACCGACGTGGACACCGACTTCTTCGACGGGCTGGTGTCCGGTGTGGTCAAAAACCAGCGCGATATCGACGGATTTGCCGCCAAGTCGCTGGCCAAGAACTGGAAGCTGGACCGGATCGACGCGACGCTGCGGGCCATCCTTCGGGCGGCCAACTACGAACTCCTCAATCGCGCAGACATTCCCGCGCGTGTCATTATCGATGAATACGTCGCCGTCGCTGCGGCCTTCTTCGACGGGCCGGAGCCGAAATTCGTCAATGCCGCACTCGATGGTGCGGCCCGCCGGGCCCGCCAGGGCGAACTCGCGGGTAAATGAGCGGCGAGGGCGAGTTCGGTTATATTCGGCGGCGGTTGGCCCCGCTCGCCTCGGGCTACACCGGTGCCTTCAATCTCACAGACGACGCGGCGGTTCTGGCCGTCCCGGTCGGATGCGAACTGGTTGTCACGTCCGACACGTTGATCGAGGGCGTGCATTTCCTTCCTGGTGACCCGCCGGAGACGGTAGCGGTCAAGGCGTTGCGGGTCAGCCTCTCCGATCTCGCGGCAATGGGGGCCGAACCACACGCCGCGATGCTGTCCATTTCCTGGCCGAGGGATGGTTCAACCGATTTGCGGGACCGGTTTACGGACGGACTCGCCGAAGAATTGTCCGTACGCGCCGTGCCGCTCATCGGGGGCGATACGACCGTCACGCCCGGTCCGTGGACCATCACCGGGACGTTGTTCGGTTCTCTTCCCGCTGGATCAGCCGTGCGCCGCGCCGGGGCGAGGGCGGGCGACCATGTCTACGTCACCGGGACAATCGGCGATGCGGGCCTGGGCCTATTGTCGCTGCAAGGGGAGGCCGGTCTGGGTGCGGCCGTCGAACGCTATCGGATACCGCCGGTCCGGACGGCGCTCGCATCGCATCTTCGGGGACGGGCCAACGCGATGATCGACATATCCGACGGTCTTGCAGCCGATGCCGGGCATCTGTCGACGGTCAGCCAGGTGGCGCTGGACGTCACGCTGGCGGACCTTCCCCTGTCCGGCACGGCGAGAGACTGGGTGGCAAGACAGGACGATCCCGACATCGCCCGCGCACGGCTCGCCGGGTATGGCGATGACTATGAGCTTCTGTTCTGTGCGCCAGCGGACTGCCACCACGCCATTCAGAGGGCCGCCCGGGAAACCGGAATTCCCATCACGCGGATCGGGCAGGTGAAAAAGGGCGAGGGCGTCCGCCTGCTGGATGGGTCAGGTGCGCCTGTTCAAATTGATTCGGCCGGTTTCACTCATTTTTGACGGGTTTGCTGTACCAACCGACGTCCTGTCCCGGGAGGTATCGCCATGCCCCGTTTCCTGATCGCGCTCTTTGCGCTGACCATTGGAACTGCACCAGTTGCGCTTGCCGCAGGTGGTGGCGGCGGCGGTGGCGGAACCCGCGACGGCAACCGTATCCAGGCCAGTTTCACGCTAGATGACGGGGACGATAGTGAAGACCCCGCTGACAGCCACGGAACCGACGACAATCCGCGCGTCATCATCCTGCCCGCGATCGTGTCCCCGTTGGTCGAGGACGACCGTCTGCGCGGCTATGCGTATCTGCAGGTGCGGATGATGGTTCGCGAAGGCGTCGATGCCTGGGACATCCGCGAGAACGCGCACTATGCGCTCGACGCGATGATCCGGGCGAGCCACCGCGAATCGATCACCAGCGCGGACGGCATGGGCATTGATCGCGACGTGGCCAATCGGGTCTGGATGGCGGCGCTGTCCGAACAGTTCGGCGCGAATGTTATTGAAAGCCTCGCGATTTCTTCGCCTGATACGCGCCTGATCCGGCGCTGATCCCCTACAAATGAGCCTTTCTGAACGGTGTGTTGCGCACCGTGACGGGCTTGTGCATATTTCCGGCACCTCTGGGGAGGGGCCAATCTGTTTCCGTTCGCCGTTCGGCGTGTGGGTCAGGCAACCCCCTGCCTTCCCGACCACGCTCAACACGAACGAGGCTCATAGCCATGCAACTGGAACTCTTGTTGGTCATTGCGGCCGGCCTGCTTGCCGTCCTGTACGGCGTATTTCAGAGCCGATCGATCCTGTCGGCTGACGCCGGCACCGACAAAATGAAAGAAATCGCCGCCGCGATTCAGGAGGGCGCGAACGCCTATCTGAAGCGGCAGTATATGACGATTGCCATGGTTGGCGTCGTTGTCACTATCGTGGTCGGCCTGCTGCTCGGCTGGCTGGTGGCCCTAGGCTTCGTCATCGGTGCGGTCCTGTCCGGCGTCGCCGGCTTCATCGGCATGCTGATCTCGGTGCGGGCCAATGTGCGGACCACGCAAGCCGCGACCCAGAGCCTGGCTGGCGGCCTGTCGATGGCCTTCCGCTCGGGTGCTGTGACCGGCATGCTTGTGGCGGGCCTCGCCCTGCTGGGTGTCGCGGTCTATTTTTTCCTCCTGACCGAGTTGCTCGGTGTTGCGGCGACTGACCGCACCGTCATCGACGCGCTTGTCGCGCTCGGCTTCGGGGCCTCGCTCATCTCGATTTTCGCCCGTCTTGGCGGCGGCATCTTCACCAAGGGTGCGGATGTCGGCGGTGACATGGTGGGCAAGGTCGAAGCGGGTATCCCGGAAGACGATCCCCGCAACCCGGCCACCATCGCGGACAATGTCGGCGACAATGTCGGCGACTGCGCGGGCATGGCGGCTGACCTCTTTGAAACCTATGCCGTGACTGTCGTCGCGACCATGGTTCTGGCGTCGATCTTCTTTGCCGGTGCGGCTGCGTCGGCAATGATGTTCCTGCCGCTCGCCATTGGCGGGGTCTGCATCGTGACCTCGATCATCGGCACTTTCTTCGTGAAGCTGGGCAAGTCGAACAACATCATGAACGCCCTTTACAAGGGCTTCGTGGTTTCGGCCGTGCTGTCGCTGTTCGCGATCTTCGGACTAATCTACTTCACTGTTGGGCTCGACACCGAGTTCACCACGTCGGGTGGCCTGGCCATTTCCGGCATGGACCTGTTCCTGTGCGGTGTGATCGGCCTCGTCGTGACCGGCCTGATCATCTGGATCACCGAATACTACACCGGTGTTTCGGCCCGTCCGGTCCGCTCCGTGGCGCAAGCCTCGGTCTCCGGTCACGGAACCAACGTCATCCAGGGTCTGGCCGTGTCGCTTGAAGCCACCGCGCTTCCGGCCCTGGTCATCATCGGGGGCATCATCGCGACCTTCGTGCTGGCGGGCCTCTTCGGCATTGCCATCGCGGTGACGACGATGCTGGCGCTGGCCGGCATGGTCGTGGCGCTCGATGCCTTCGGCCCGGTGACTGACAATGCTGGCGGCATCGCCGAAATGTCGGGCCTGCCCGAGGACGTTCGCAACACGACCGACGCGCTCGACGCGGTGGGCAACACGACCAAGGCCGTGACCAAGGGCTATGCTATCGGTTCGGCTGGCCTCGGTGCGCTCGTCCTGTTCGCGGCCTACACGGCGGACATCCAGCACTTCATCGAGAATGCCGCTGACGGCAGCTTCTTCTCCGGGCTGGTCTATGGCGGAACGGAAGTTGCGGCGAACGTCGTCAACTTCTCGCTCTCCAACCCCTATGTGGTCGTTGGCCTCCTGTTCGGTGGCCTACTGCCCTTCCTCTTTGGCGGCATGTCAATGATGGCCGTGGGCCGCGCCGCGCAGTCGGTCGTGGTCGAGGTGCGCCGTCAGTTCCGCGAGAAGCCGGGCATCATGCAGGGCACCGAAAAGCCGGACTATGGCCGTGCGGTAGACCTGCTGACCAAGGCCGCCATCCGCGAAATGATCGTGCCGTCCATGCTGCCGGTGCTGTCACCGATCGTCCTGTTCGGCGTGATCATGCTGATCGCGGGCACTGGTCCGGCCCTGTCGGCTGTCGGCGCGATGCTGCTCGGCGTGATCGTGACGGGTCTCTTCGTCGCCATCTCGATGACCTCGGGCGGTGGTGCCTGGGACAACGCCAAGAAGGCGATCGAGGACGGCTTCACCGATTCCGACGGTGTGCTGCATGAGAAAGGCTCTGAAGCCCACAAGGCAGCGGTGACCGGCGATACGGTTGGCGATCCCTACAAGGATACGGCCGGTCCGGCGGTGAACCCGATGATCAAGATCACCAATATCGTGGCGCTCTTGCTCCTCGCCGTTCTGGCTCACAGCTTCTAGGGCCGGGACCGAAATATCCGATAGTGAAAAGCCCCGGCCATCGGCCGGGGCTTTTTGCTGTCTGGCAGTGAATAGAAAACCCTAGCGGCGGCGGGGTCCGCCAGCGCCGCCCGGCAGGTTTTCTTCGCCGGTGAAGGTATCGGACGGCAGGCGGCCGATATTGCCGAGCAGCTGTTCGAGCAGGCTGAGTTCGCGTCCGCGGGTCGGGGTCTCGCGATCCACATAGGCGACGCGGCGGCCGTCTTCGAGACCGTATTCCTCGACGGCGGCGACGGTGCCGGCATCATCGAAATGAACCGCGAAGATGCGGCGCTCACGGGTGCGGGATCGCTGATAGGCCAGCGACTCGCGCGTTTCGGAAATGTAGTACCAGGTGCGGTCGCGCATGCCCTCGTCGAGAACCCCGGCAACGCCGCTGGTCGATGGCGAACCCAGGCGGTTCATCAGGGTCGCGCGCGTGTCCTCGCCCGGCGTGATCACCGGTGCTTCACCTTCGATGTAGCGATAGCCGTGGTTCTGCAGCGTCGGCGTGCAGGCGGTGGCTCCGGCGAGCACAGCGGCCGCGAGAAGAAGGCGGGTACGAAACATGGGCACGGGCGTCCTTGACGTGAAAGTTTGAATGTTCCGGCGCGTTGACCTAACCGGTCGTGACCTTAGCTTCAAGCGTTCAAAAAGAGGAGAGGCTGGCGCATGTTCCCGTTTTCGAAAAAAAACCGAGCGCGAAAAGCCGTGGGCGACAGCCTGTATCAGGCCGCCGTGGGCCGGGCTCGCCAGCCCGTCATCTATCGTGAGCAGGGTGTTCCCGACACGCCGGAAGGCCGGTTCGAAATGATCTGCCTGTACATGTCGGTCCTGATCGAGCGGCTGAACCGGGAAGGGGAGACCGGCCGCGCCGTCGCCCAGGAAACGTTTGATGCCATGTTCCGGGATCTCGACGGTGCACTGCGCGAAATGGCGGTTGGAGACCTCAGCGTATCAAAAAAGATCAAAGCCCTTGCCAGCCATTTCTACACAGCGCTTGAGGCCTACACACCTGCGATAAAGGAAGGCGATGCCGTGGCCCTGTCCTCGGCGCTGGCCGAGACACCCGATCTTGATGCGCGGCCGAATATCGAGGCCCTCGCTTCCGGGGCATTGACCTGGCGCGGCGGGCTCGCGGAATGCCCGGGCGAGGCGCTTCTACGCGGCGAGACCTGTGTGTCGTCCCCGGAGATGTCGGCCTCCGCTTGAAACGCCTTTGTGATGGGCTAAGGTCCGCCCTCGCGCCGCGCACGGGCCGAGCTGTCTGAGCCAAGTCACATATGCCGATCCCTGTCAGTATTTCGGTCGATGCCATGGGAGCCGATAGCGGTCCCGCAATTGCGGTCGACGGCATCGAGGTCATTCTGAAGCGCAAGGCGGGCACGCAGGCCCGCTTCCTGCTGCACGGTGATGAGGCCATTCTAAAGCCGCTCGTGGACGCCAAGCCCGAACACGTGCGGTCCCGTATCGAAATCCGGCATTCCGACAGTGAAGTCCGCATGACCGACAAGCCGAGCGAGGCCGTGCGCCGGTCACGCGGGTCGTCGATGTGGAATGCGATGGTTTCGGTGAAGGACGGGGAAGCTGCGGCGGTCGTCTCCGCTGGCAATACCGGCGCGCTGATGGCGATCTCGAAAGTCGTCCTCAGAATGAAGAAGGGGGTTCACCGCCCCGCCATCGCCGCCAGCTGGCCGACGACGCGCGGGCACACCGTGGTGCTGGACGTCGGCGCAAATGTCGAATGCGGCCCGTCGCAACTCGTCGAGTTCGCGATCATGGGCGAGGCCTATCACCGTGCTGTGCACGGCTCGACCGATCCCACCGTCGGTCTTCTGAATGTCGGCCAGGAGGAATTGAAGGGCAATGACGTGGTGCGCGCCGCCGACCGGCTGATTCGCGAGGCGCATCTGAAGCTCAACTATCATGGCTTCGTCGAGGGCGATGACATTTCGCTCGGTCGCACCGATGTGGTCGTCACCGACGGTTTCAGCGGCAATATCGCCCTGAAGACTGCGGAAGGTACGGCCAAGCTGGTCGGGGCCTGGATGCGCGACGCCTTTACCAGTTCGCTCAGCGCCAGGCTGGGAGCCATACTGCTCTCGATCAGCGGTCTGAAGCAGCTCCGGGCACGGCTCGACCCCCGCACCATCAATGGCGGCGTATTGCTGGGTCTTAATGGCATGGTCGTGAAAAGCCATGGCGGCACAGATGGGGAAGGGTTCGCAACTGCGCTTGGCATCGGAATCGACCTTGCGCCGAGCGGGTTTCTGTCCGAGATCGAAGGCAATCTCAGACGCTTGGCCGAGGCCGAGGAAACCGAAGCGGCCAAGGAGCCTGCCGAGTGACCCAATTGATGGCCCGCGTCAGCGGCGTCGGAAGCTATCTGCCCGAGCGCATCGTCACCAATGACGAGCTGGCGCGGACGGTCGACACGAGCGACGCCTGGATACGCGAACGTACGGGTATCAAACGCCGTCATATTGCGGCAGACGGCGAAACCACGGTCGATATGGGCGAGATGGCCGCCCGCCGTGCACTCGACAACGCCGGTCTGGACGCATCCGAAATCGATCTCATCATCGTGGCAACGACCACCCCGGACCTCGTCTTCCCGTCTTGTGCAACAATGATCCAGGGACGGCTGGGCATCACGCAAGGCGCGGCGTTCGACGTCCAGGCGGTGTGCTCGGGGTTTATCTACGCGCTTTCCATCGCTGATGGACTGATCCTGACCGGTCAGCACCGCAATGTGCTGGTGATCGGCGCGGAAACCATGTCGCGCATCATCGACTGGACCGACCGGGCGACCTGCGTGCTCTTTGGTGACGGGGCCGGGGCCTTCGTCCTGCAAGCCGGTGAGTCGCAACGCGGCAAGCCGTTCGGCCGCGGATTGATCGGCGCGTATATGCGCGCCGATGGCTCCTTCCTCGACCTGCTCCGGACCACGGGCGGTGTGTCGTCCAGCCAGTCTTCCGGGTTGCTGACGATGCAGGGCAACGCCGTCTATCGCCATGCCGTCACCAAGATCTGCGAGGCGATGACGACGCTGATGGAGCGCCATGGCGTGACCAGCGCGGATATCGACTGGTTCGTGCCCCACCAGGCCAATCAGCGCATTCTCGAAGGCGTTGCCAAACGCCTCGGGATCGCACCGGACAAGGTGATTTCTACGGTCGCCGACCAGGGCAATACGTCGGCGGCCTCCGTGCCGCTCGCTTTTGACCAGGCCGTTCGGGATGGACGCATCCAGCGCGGTGATCTTTGCCTGCTCGAAGCCCTCGGTGGGGGTTTCACTTGGGGTTCGGCCTTGATTCGGTTTTAATCACTTTTTATGGCCCGCGTTGACGACCCGCCATTGTGCGGAATAGCCTGAAACTCTTCTATCGGGGGAATGACATGGCCGGAAAAACCCTAACGAGAGCCGACCTTGCCGAGGCGGTCCATCGTGACGTCGGATTGACGCGTCAGGAATCATCCGATTTGGTTCAATCGATGCTGGGGATGATTTCCGACACGCTGGCCAGCGGCCAGTCGGTCAAGCTGTCGTCCTTCGGCTCCTTTCAGCTTCGCGACAAGAGCGGACGGATTGGACGCAATCCGAAGACCGGCGAAGAAGTGCCGATCGATCCGCGCCGTGTCCTGGTCTTCAAACCGTCGCAGGTCTTGAAGGAAAAGATCGATACTGCTCTGGCCAAGGGCTGATACCGGACATGGCCGACAAGTCGCCTGACGCCTATCGCAGCATCAGCGAAGCGGCGAGCGAGCTCGATCTGCCTGCGCACGTCCTGCGCTTCTGGGAAAGCAAGTTTCCGCAGCTCAAACCGGTCAAACGGGCCGGGGGGCGGCGATTCTATCGCCCGGGCGACATTGCGCTGCTGCGCGGGATCAAGCGGCTGCTCTACGAGGACGGCTTTACCATCAAGGGCGCGCAGAAATATGTGCGCGAGCAGGGTGTTGCTGCTGTCGGAGCACTTGCCGCCGAGGATGGCACCGCCGAGCCTGAAGCGCCGCGGCTGGCCGAACGCTATGTCCCGTCCTCTCAACCGGCTGCACCCGCATCGGCTGGAAGCGGGCTGGCTCCCGTCCTCGAACGGCTGGAACATGCCAAGAAGCGCCTCGACGACGCGCTCGCCCAGGGGCGTTAATCACGCGCCGCGCCAGATGGTTGCGGCGCGCTTCGCCTGACCCTATAAGCAGCCTCCCCATCCGGCTTTCGTGGCCGGAAAATGAGAGTAAGTCGGAGCGTGGCGCAGCCCGGTTAGCGCACCGGTCTGGGGGACCGGGGGTCGCGAGTTCAAATCTCGCCGCTCCGACCATTTTTCCTCACACAACCCGTCGATGCCCCGCCGCGATGCGGCCCGACGCCAGCATCAGGCAGGCCGCCGAGGCGGTGAAGAAGTAGAGGCCCGGCAGTTCGGCCGCGCTGGCAACGCCTGACCGCCCCAGCGTGAAGACAACGAGGGCGGCAATGAGCACGTCCATCATCGTCCACTTACCAAGCGTCTCGACAAGCCTCGCTTCCCGGCGGCTGACCGAGCCCGGAGCGGCAAGGTGCAGCCGGATGAGGCCGAGGGCTTTCAGAGCTGGAAACACCATTGAAAACACAATGACGACAGTGGCGAGGAGCCAGTCCTCGCCCTGGACGAGGGCGCGCGCGACGTCGATGAGGGAGTAGGCGTCCCGCCAGAAGATGAAGCGCTGCGTCTCCAACATCGGTAGGGTCAGGCCAAGTGGCAGAAGGATGATGCCGAGCAGGAGGAGGGCGCGGGCCAAGGCTCCGCCGGTGCCATTGCGGTCCCGTGGATGGGCCGGGCGCGGCGGCGGGGCAGGGGCGTGCAGTTCGCTATCGGCCATGCCGACGCTCTCCTCCATGACGCCCCCGCGCCCGTTTCTAGCACGAGGTGGCGTTGATCAGTAACCGCTTGTCGAGGCGACCTTGTCCGAGTGGTAGCGGTCGTCGCCGAGGAATTCCCCGGCGGCCTGGGCGCGCTTGTAGAAGAAGCCGATCTCGTACTCGTCCGTCATGCCCACACCGCCATGCAACTGGATGGCTTCAGCGGCGGCAAAGCGGGAGACTTCCGTGGCCTTGGCCTTGGCCGCGGCGATCCACAACGGGGCCTGAGACGGCTCGTTGTCGAGCGAGCGCAGCGCCTTCATCACCAGTGAACGGGCCAGTTCGATTTCGCACAGGAGTTCGGCGGCGCGGTGCTGGAGTCCTTGAAAGGACCCGATCTCGGTTCCGAACTGGGTGCGTTCTTTCAGGTAGGTCAGTGTCCGGTCAAAGCTCTCCTCGGCGATGCCGAGCGCTTCCGCCGCGACGCAGGCTGATCCGGCCTGCAAGATGAAGGCGAGGGCGGCGGTACCGTCCTCGGCTTCCGACAGGCAGGCATCGCCGTCGAGCTTGACATCCTTGAAGTCGATATCAGCCGGCACATGGCTGTCGACCGTGCGCCGCATGGTCCGGGTCACACCGTCAGTCTTGGGATCAACAAGGAAGAAGCCTGTCCCGCCGTCTTCGGTTTTCGCCACGACGATCAGCATGTCCGCGCCATTGCCGCAGGCGACAAAACGCTTCGAGCCGTTGAGACGGAAGCCATTGCCGTCCTTCACAGCGGTCGTGTCGATGCGTTCGGGGTGATGGCGCGCGGCTTCATCAATGGCAAAGGCGTAGACGGCTTCGCCGTTCGCGATCTTCGTCAGGTGTTCGCTCTTTTGGGCCTCGGTTCCGGCGAGGCGCAGGGCCGTGGCTGCAAGAATGGCAGACGGGATATAGGGTGAAGCAGTCAGCGTGCGGCCCATCTCCTGTAACAGAACGCCAGCAGCGGAATAGCCCATGTCGACGCCGCCATAGGCCTCCTCGATGACGACGCCGTTCCAGCCCATTTCCGCCATGCCGCGCCAGACAGCGTGACGGAAACCGTCCTTGCAGCCCTCGTCACGCAAGCGGCGCAATTCGGAGACGGGCGATTTTTCCGCGAGATAGGCTTTCGCCGCGTCGCGGAGCATTTGTTCTTCTTCGTTCAGCACATAGCTCATTGGTGCGGCCCCCTTACGCGCCCGGCAGGCCAAGCACGCGCTTGGCCAGAATGTTCAGCTGGATTTCCGAGGTGCCGCCCTCGATCGAGTTGGCGCGCGAACGCAGCCATTCGCGGGCCGACTGACCGTCCGACGGGTCGTCACCTTCCCAGAGGAGGCCGTCGGCCCCCAGGGCTGACATGTTGAGCTCGTGACGGCGCTTGTTCAGCTCGGTACCGACATATTTGAGCATGGACGCCCGCGCGCCGACGCCCTGTCCGGCATCGGACTCGTCTTTCACGCGTTGTAGCGTGGCTTCAAAGGCGAGGGCGTCGATGGTCAGGCGGGCAACATCGCCGCGCAGGATGGGGTCGGCGAGCTTGCCGCCATCATCGACTTCACCCGATTTGTGCGCGGCCATCACCGGGTTCATGCCACCGAACATGCCGCCGGCGGAGACGATATTCGTCCGCTCGTGCGAGAGGAGGTATTTGGCGATGTCCCAGCCCTTGCCGGCTTCGCCAATCCGGTTGGCCTTTGGCACGCGCACCTCGTCGAAGAAGGTTTCGCAGAAGGGCGACTTGCCCGAGATCAGCTTGATCGGCTTGGTCGAGACACCGTCGGTCGCCATGTCGATCAGGATGAAGGAAATGCCTTCATGCTTGGGCGCGTCCGGTTCGGTACGAACCAGCGCGAAAATCCAGTCAGACTTGTCGGCATAGCTGGTCCAGACCTTCTGACCGGTGACGACATAGTCGTCGCCGTCGCTGACGCCCTTGGTGCGCAGTGAGGCGAGATCGGAACCGGCTCCGGGTTCGGAATAGCCCTGGCACCAGCGAATCTCGCCGCGAATGATTTTCGGCAGGTGTTCGTGTTTCTGTTCTTCAGAACCGTATTTCAGCAATGCCGGTCCGAGCATCCAGATTCCGAAGGAGGTGAGGGGATCGCGCGCCTGGATCGCCTTCATTTCCTCTTTCAGGATTTGCGCTTCGTCCTTGGAAAGGCCGCCGCCGCCGTATTCTTTCGGCCAGGTCGGCGTGGTCCAGCCGCGTTCGGCCATCCGGTCGAGCCAGAGTTTCTGGTCGTCGCTGAAGAATTCGAAATCGCGGCCGCCCCAACAGACTTCGCGTTCATCCTTGATCGGCCCGCGCATCGACGCCGGACAGTTCGCCTCCAGCCAGTTGCGGGTGTCCTGACGGAATGTCTCCAGTTCGCTCATGTCTCTCCCCTAATCTCCCTTTGGTTCAAGACTAGCGCCTCACCGGTATGAGGCGAGGATAAAAATCTGCATTTTTCAGCGCACGGGATGCATGGAGACCCGGCGCGGCGCGATGGCGCACTACCCTTGCCTTTGCCGGCCAGTCGGCTAGGTGGATGGCGAACTCGCCGGAGACCGCCATGACCACAGCCCCGCAAACCAGCAAGCCGGTATTCTGGTGGCTTGTCGTCGTCGGCGCCATGGTGTGCGCGATGATCCTCGTGGGCGGGGCGACCCGGTTGACCGATTCCGGTCTGTCGATCACCGAGTGGAAACCCGTGACGGGTGCCATCCCGCCGCTGTCTCAAGAGGCCTGGCAGGCCGAGTTCGACCTCTATCGCGCCAGCCCGGAATACCAGCTCCAGAACCGCGGCATGTCGCTGGCCGAATTCGAGTTCATCTACTGGTGGGAATGGGGGCACCGTTTCCTGGGCCGGATGATCGGCCTCGTCTTCTTTTTGCCGCTGGTCGTGTTCTGGGTGCGCAAGCAGATCCCGCAGCGATTGAAGCCGCGCCTGGTCGGCCTGCTTTTCCTGGGCGGGCTGCAAGGCTTTGTCGGCTGGTGGATGGTCGCGTCCGGCCTCGTCGACCGGGTCGATGTCAGCCAGTACCGGCTGGCCGCTCATCTCAGTCTCGCTTTCGTCATCCTCGGCGTGACGCTCTGGCTAGCGCTGGAAGCCCGCAACGGCCCGACGCCGGCTAACGGGCATCGCCTGACGGGATGGGCGCTCGGTTTCTGGTGTCTTGTCCTGATCCAGATCGCGCTCGGGGCCTTCGTTGCCGGGCTGGATGCCGGGCGCATCTTCAACACCTGGCCGGGCATGGACGGGCGGATTATCCCCGAAGGCTATCTCTCGGGCATGAGCTGGTTCCAGGCGGCGTTTGAAAGCCTGCCGGCGGTCCAGATGCACCACCGCTGGACGGCCTATCTGATTGCAGTCCTGACAGTCGTTTTCGTCATGGCCCTGCGCCGGACGGGACGGCCGGAATTGCGCAAGAGTGCGCATGGCCTCGCCATGCTGGTCGGGCTCCAGATCGTTCTGGGGATCGCGGCGCTGCTGGCTAGCGCGCCGCTTTGGCTCTCGCTGTTGCACCAGGGCGGAGCCATTGCGCTCTTCCTCATGGCCGGTGTCACGACCCGGCGTTTGCGGGTGGCGGCCTAGTTCGTCGCGAGTGTCAGGTCGCGGGCGAAGGATTCGCGCGCCACGACGCGGACACGTCCGTCAGCCTCGTCGACCGCGGCAATCAGGCCGGACTGATATGACGCGCCGCCAAAGGACACCTCGGAAATCGCGAGTGCCCCCGGTCGGTCGATGCCGGGTGTCGATAAGCCATCAATGATGCGCACCGGTGCCAGCGGCTGCAGTGTCCGCGCGTCAAAGCTGCGCAACGTGTCGTCCTCGCCATTGGACGCGAGCAGGACAGGCCGCCCGGCGATGACGCCTGCGGCAAGGCTGAGCGCGTTATACCCCGCCTGAACCCCGGTTCCCGAACCGGATTCGATTCGCGTGATACTTGTGGTCGGGCCACTGACGAACAGCGCACCATCCATGGAGGCACAGGTCCGGGCCGGTCCGTCCAGACGGATGGCGCGGACCCGTTCCGCGCCGATCAGATCGCCGCCATTATCGGAAATCCGCCAGACTTCCGCGACCGCCTCGCGGCCTAAAACCGCGATTTCAACGAAGCCGGCCCCTTCGCGAACAAAACACAGCGCGGCCGCGCCACCGTCCAGGACGATGGGGGAGAGCGGCGCTTCGATCGCATCGGGTCCACTGCGCAACAGGACATAACCCCGGACGCCCCCCGATTGTGTATCGACGCCAAGGATGAGCGGCAGGGCTTCGCCGCGCAGGGCGAAATTCGGTGCCACGGCGAGGCTGGTCAGCCGCGATCCGGTCACGCGGGTCACACTTTCACCGTCGGCGTTGTAGAAATCGAGACCGCCATCGCGCGGCGCAGTGACGATGAGGCCCGCCCACGGCGTATTCGTGTCCGGTACGAAATCGACGGCAAGAACACCGCCCTCGACCGGCTCGAACGCGGCTGTCACCGTGATGTCGGCGATGGCCGCACCGTTGGCGGTGTCACCCACCTCTTCAGCAGGTGTCTCGTCTGCGGCCGGCTGGCAACCGGCCAGCGCCGCCCCGATCAGGCCCGCAGCGAGCGCTGATCCCACGGACCGCGAATGGCGAAGGTCCGCCCCGGTCTCGACTGAACGTTCACGAAGAGGGTTGATCCATCGGGAGAGAAACATAGGCCGCAAAACTCTTTGAAACTGTTGTCGTCACCGCCATCGGCGTTGTGGGCGATGGTATAGACACGTCCCTCCGGCGTCACGCCGCGAATGTATTGATGGTCGGGGCCGTCTTCAGCAACGATCAGATCGCCCCAGGGCGCAAAGGTGATGTTGTCCACCCACTGGATGACTTCGGTGTCCTCACTCTCGACAAACAGTTCAAGCTGGCCGGGCTGGGACCGCTCTGCGGGCGTGCCCTCGGCGGGGCTGGGCCGATAGCGCCAGATCTGGCCGGCATGCAGCGGGCCGCCATCTGTGCAGGTGAAATAGATCGCGCCTTCGCCGCCATACCAGCAGCCTTCGCCCCGCGTGAAATGCGCCGCACCCTGGTCGATGGAACGGGCGGCGATATCACCGTCCGGGTTGTCGATCTCGTCAAGATCCATCCAGTCGACATCCAGGATTGTGCCAGGCATGACACGCTCGCTGTTTTCCCAGTTGCGCAGATCCATGCCGGGCTGACCGCGCACGGCCAACCCCTGCAACCGGCCACCGCGCCAGAGTTCGTCCGGGTGGTCGGGAATGAAGCGGTAGAACATGTTGGGGTGACCGGGCCAGTCCTCGGTCTGGTAGACGATGCCCGTGCCGGGGTCGACAGCAGCGGCCTCGTGCTTGAACCGGCCCATGCCACGAAGCGGGACCGGCTCGATCAGACCGTCCGCCTCGACCGGGACCTCGAAAACATAGCCGTGGTCGCGTGTCACCGCTTCCCCAGCGCGTTCGATCGTTTCCTCGCAGGACAGCCAACTGCCCCAGGGCGTCGGCCCGCCCGCACAATTGTCATAAGTCCCGGCCAGCGACATGAATTCGCGTTCCACCCGAAGCGTGTCCGGATTGAGGATGACATGGGTGGTGCCGCCCAATTGCGGCGAGCCGTCCGGCTGGAAGTCCCAGACCCGCGACCGGTCGATCCGGTCAAGGCGCTCGGCGTTGATCCCGAAAGCCGACACGTCTTCCTGGCCGGGGCGGAGTTCGTGATTGCGGATCAGGACGATTTTCCCATCCGCGTTCGGGAAGGCGGCCATACCATCGAAGTCGCCGGGGGTCAGCAGCCCGTCGCTCATTTCCCGGCCGGTCTCGGAGATGATTCGGTAATTGAAACCCCGCGGCAGGTCGAGCAGACCGTTGCTGTCGCGATAAAGCGGGCCGTACCCGTCCACCTGGCTGGTGTAGTTGCCATTGAACCGGCGCGGGCTACAGGCCGAGAGGGCGGGGAGGCAGGCAAGAGCGGCGGATGTCGCCGCAGCGCTGCGCAGGAAAGAACGGCGGGAAAATGACATGGGGATAGGCTCCGGTAATCCGGGTAATCTCATAGGCGATGATGTGCGATCTCGCGACCCTGTCATGGACAATTCACGAAAGCGGTATTCAGTTACCGTCATTATAAGTCACTCTTTCTGCATAGAATTTCAGACGGTCTGTTGACGAAAGTGTATTCCGGGCTTAGGGACGCGCATCGAATTTCTGGCACAAGCCACAAAAGACGAGACCTGAACCCATGAAGACCTTCTCCGCAAAGCCGGCGGAAGTGACGAAGAACTGGATTGTCGTCGACGCGGAAGACGCCGTCGTCGGTCGTCTGGCTGCGTTCGTCGCGACCCGCCTTCGCGGCAAACACCGCCCGGACTACACCCCGCACGTTGATGTGGGCGACCATGTCGTTGTCATCAACGCCGACAAGGTCCGCTTCACCGGCGTGAAGATGAAAGACAAGCGCTATTACCGCCACACCGGACACCCGGGCGGTATCAAGGAGACATCTCCGGCGAAAATCCTCGAGGGCAAACACCCCGAGCGCGTCGTAGAGCTGGCCGTCCAGCGCATGATGCCGAAGGACAGCCCGCTGTCCCGCGCGCAATTCTCCAAGCTCCGTGTCTATGCCGGCACCGAGCACCCCCATGAAGCCCAGCAGCCGGAAACCGTCGACTTCAAGGCGATGAACCGCAAGAACGCGCGGAGCGAATCATGACCGAACAAACGCGCTCACTCGAAGACCTCAAGGACGCGCTGAAAGGCGCGGACTCGCCGATCGCCGAAGCGGTCGCCGAAGAGGCGCTTCCCGAACCGAAGATCGACCAGCACGGCCGCGCTTATGCGACTGGCAAGCGGAAGGACGCCATTGCGCGCGTCTGGATCAAGCCGGGCAACGGCAAGGTCACCGTCAATGGCCGCGACCAGGAAATCTACTTCGCCCGTCCGGTGCTGCGCATGATGCTGCGCCAGCCGTTCGAAATCGCCGGCCGCGTTGATGGTTATGATGTCATCGCCACGGTGAAGGGCGGGGGTCTCTCCGGCCAGGCCGGTGCGGTCCGCCACGGCATTTCCAAGGCTTTGACCTATTACGAGCCCGAACTGCGCAAGGCGCTGAAGGCCGAAGGCTTCCTCACCCGCGACAGCCGGACGGTCGAGCGGAAGAAGTATGGCCGCAAGAAAGCTCGCCGCAGCTTCCAGTTCTCGAAGCGCTAAGCGAGCTATTGCATTCCAGACTATCGAGCGGGCGGTCCCTTGGGGCCGCCCGTTTTCGTTTCAGTGCCGGTTCGCGATGTCATGCCGGGCCGCAATATCGCGAAAACGTCCCGGTGGAAGGCCAAACAGCTTGCCGAATTCGCGGGTCAGATGGGCCTGGTCGGAATAGCCTTCATCCAGGCAGATACTGCTGATGGCGTCGCGCCCGTCGAGAAGGCGGCACAATGCCTTGTGAGCCCGCACGCGCTGACGAAACTCGCCGATGCTGCAGCCCATGGCGTTCCGGAAGTGCCGCGTTAGCGTCGTGGCATGCACACCGGCCTCGGCCGCCAGTTCGACAAGGGAGAGGACCGAATGGCTTTCCTCTGTCAGACGGTCGGCTACCCCCGGGACCCAGCCGGGGCTGTCGGTGGCGCGGGCGCGATCGGGGAAAGCCGCTGCGACAGTCTCGTACAACAGGCTGTCGATGACCAACTCGTCATCGCTGGCCAGGAAGGCGCATGCCAACCGGTCGATTGCGTGTCTCTGGTCGAGTGAGGGCAGGGCGCTGAGCGCGGACATGCCCCGTGTGACCGGTCCATCCGCGATCCGCTCAAGGTCGAGCTGAATGCCGAAAAATGCGGCTTTCGGGCTCAGGATGGCGTCCGAATGCTCGAACCATTCGGGATGAAAGGCCGCTTCGCCGGGGCTGAATTCCATCTCGCTGTCACGGGTGCGCGAGACGTATCCGCCCGTCAGCAAACGGCAGATGAAGGCCCGGTCGTGGGCATGACTGGGCAAGTCGCCGCTGCGAGCATGGGTAACAATCGACAGGCTGTATCCACAGCCGGTTCGAGCCGCTGGCACCCGCCCCAGGTATTCGCCATCGGTCAGCAGCCGGTGCCGATGGGGTTCACCGGCTGCGCTGTGTTCGTGCGTACAAAGGGTCATGACCCCTCCCGCCTTCTCCAGGGGTCATCATGACGGGTGCGGGGCCGGGGCTAGATTAAATCCTCGTCACGTGGAGAAACCGTCATGCCCCTGCTTCGATCATTCAAGCGGTACCTGGCCGCTCATGCCCAATCTGACCGCCACCCTTGTCTGACGACCCTCTGGAAAGGCTGGTCACATGATCACACGCTCGACCCTGTTTGCTGCACTTCTGCTTGCTGGCGCATCGTCCGCCACCATGGCCCAGACGCAGGACTGGACGGCTGAAACGCTCCTGACCCGGATGTATGATGCCCATGGCGGTGGCGCGGTGGACGGTATCCATTCGCTTGAGTTCGAAACCGTGGGCTATTTCCACGGACGCTTTCAGAGCCGCCATACCGAACCGCCCTGGGACCTCATCCCGATCCGGCAGTACACGGCAATTGACTTCGAGAACCCGCGCGCGGCCCGCGATGTGCTCTCCGCGTGGCCGGGCGGACTGACCATGGGCTACCGCTCGATCATTGATGGTGACACTGACTGGCACCTCAATACCATCGCCCGGATCTACGAAAGCGGGACATTCCACGGCTACAACAGCACGATGGGATCGGTCCGGGTGCGTTTTCCGGTCTATTTCGTCCAGTCCCTGCTGGAGGATACGTCACGTGTTTCGTCGATCGGCAGCGAGACGCGTTCGGGCATGGACTACCTCACGCTCGTCTATGACGAGGGATCGACGATGTATATCAACCCGGAGACCTTCCTCATCGATTCCGTTGAATACAGCGCGGCCAATCACATGGTCGGCCGGGAGGTCGATTACCGTCGTGTCTATGACAATTACACCGACGTTGGCGGTATCATGGTGCCCCAGCGTTATCTGATGTGGGTGGAGGGGCTGCCTTATTACGACCTCTCCCTGCCGACCATACGGTTCAACACTGATATCGGCCGCCACATGGAGATCCCGGACAACTTTGTCGAAGTGGCCAATACCGACGCCTATAGCGGCCAGATGGAAATCGGTGTGCGTGAGGTCGCCGATGGCGTGTACGCCGCAGGGAATGGCGAGACACAGATCCTCTATGTCGAGTTCGACGATTATTTCGTTGCCATGGAGACGGGCGGTTTCCCCAGCTATGCGGAAAACACGCATGCGGCGATGCAGCCGTACATGAATGGCAAGCCGCTGCGCTACATCATCCCCACGCATTATCACGACGACCACCTGATCGCGGTGCACTACTACGCCCGGATCGGCGCGACGATCCTGACGACCCGCGACAAGGAAGCCTATATCCGCGAGCTTCTGAACCGGACCTGGGGCGCGCATGGCCCAGTCACAGACGCCACGTTCGAATATATCGACGGACCGGTGCGGACCTTCACTGACGAGACCAACCGGTTTGACGTTCACGTCTATGCCGACGCCCCGCACACCGAGAACATGCTGGTCGGCTATGTCGCGGGCTCAGGGATTCTCTTCTCGGGCGACACGGTGATCGGATGGATCCAGCCCGAGCCCGGCATTGTGCGTCAGGGTGCGCCTTATGCCGCGCTTCACCTCGACCAGTGGGTGCGCGACCGTCAGGCGGCTGGCGAGATGGGTGCGGTCAACGAGTATGTGAATGTCCACGGCGTGCCGTATTCGCTGGCCGAATGGCGCCAGATGCTGGCGACCGAACGGACCTTCACGACGCTGCCGGACAATGAGGCAATGCCGGTTCTGACCTGGTTCGAGCGCTACGGTCTCAATGACAACACGACCAGCGACCCGGACCTTGAAATCCGCCACGGCGCGCGCACCACGAACTAGGCGCGGACCCTATCGGAGGGAGGAAGCGGGCGGCCTTGGAGGGGAGGGCCGCCTGTTTTCTATGGCCTCTAGCTCTTCACCAGTACATAAGTCCCCGGTGCGTCGCACAGGGGTTTGAGTTTGCCATCACCGGGTGTGCGGGCCGGGACGTCCTTGCCGGAGCGCTCATAGAGCCAGTCGCGCCAGTTCTCCCACCACGAGCCGGGATGCTCCTCGGCGCTTTCAAGCCAGGCCTTAACGGTGTCGGGTAGATCGGTGTTGACCCAGTGCTGGTATTTCTTCGCTTCGGGGTGGTTGATGACCCCCGCGATATGGCCGGACCCGGCCAGCATGAAGTTGACCGGCCCGCCGAATTTCTGCGCGCCGCGATAGACGGACGGGAAGGGCGCGATGTGGTCTTCGCGGCTCGCTTGCATGTAGATCGGGACGGTGACCTTGCCGAGATCGAGCGTGTGACCGCCGATCTCGACCTCGCCTTTCGACAGGCGGTTCTTGCGGTACATCGTGTCGAGATACCAGAGGTGCAGGGCCTTGGGCATGCGCGTCTGATCGGCATTCCAGAACAGCAGGTCAAAGGCCTGCGGCTGGCGGCCAAGGAGGTAGTTCGACACCACGAAGGACCAGACGAGGTCGTTGGACCGCAGCATGTTGAACGTGTCGGACATGGTGCGCCCGTCGAGCACGCCGCCTTGCGCGTCCATCAGCCGCTCGATCTCGGCCATCCAGGCGTCATCCACGAAGAGCAAGAGATCGCCAGCGAGTTCGAAATCGGTTTGCGCGGCGAAGAATGTCGCCGAGGCGATGCGGCCTTCCTCGCCTTTCGCGGCCAATAGGGCGAGGGCGGATGCGAGCATGGTGCCCCCGATACAGTATCCCACCGCGTTGACGCTGGTTTCGCCGGTGGCTTCCTCGATCGCGTCGAGTGCGGAAAAGAGGCCCGTTTCAATATAGTCGCCGAACGTCTTGTCCTTCAGGCTCGGATCGGGATTGACCCAGGAGATCAGGAAGACGGTGAAGCCTTGCTGCGTCAGCCAGCGCACCATCGAGTTCTTCTGGCGCATGTCGAGAATGTAGTATTTGTTGATCCAGGGCGGCGCGATCAGGAGCGGGCGCTTCTTCACCGTTTCGGTCGTCGGTTCATACTGGATGAGTTCGATCAGTTCGTTGCGGAAGACGACCTTGCCGGGCGTTGTGGCGATGTCAGTGCCGATCTTGAACCCTTCCAAATCGGTCTGTGAGAGGGCCAGCCGCCCGCCGCCGCGTTCAAGGTCCCGGGTCAGGTTCGCCAGGCCCTTGGAGAGGTTCTCACCCTTGGTCTGCAGCGTCTCGCGCAGGACATCGGGGTTGGTCAGCGCGAAATTGGTCGGGGCCATCGCGTCGACCATCTGCTTGGTCAGGAATTCGACCTTTCGCTTGGCAACCGGGTCGACGCCGTCGACATTCTTCACCAACCCCATCAGGAAATTCTGATTGAGCAGGTAGGACTGCTTGATCGCGTCAAACAGCGGGTGTTTCGACCAGTCCTCGCTGCGCCAGCGCTTGTCACCCGGATCCGGGGTGACGACTTCCTCGGCCTCCCCGGCGACGACCTTGCGCGTGGTGGAGGACCACAGATCGAGATAGCCTCGCATCAGCCCGGCCTGGGCATCCATCAGTTTTTCCGGGTGGGTCAGGATCTCGGTCCAGACCGCGCCGAATTCGGGCGCGTTATTGGCCTGCTCGGTCTGCGGCATCATCGGATCGCCGGCGAGCGCCTGGCGCATCACGTCCGACATCAGCTTTTGCGAGTTCAGCGAGGCCTGCATCAGATTGCGCGAGATGTGATCGAGTGTCTCGAGGTCCGGAGCCGACATCGCCGTCCAGTCCTGCTGCGCACCTGGCGTAGGTTTTGGTGCAGCTTTCGCGGCCGCGGGCTTCGGAGCGGGCTTCTTTGCCGCCGCCTTGCGGGGCGCAGTCTTCTTTGCCGCCGACGTCTTCTGTGCGGCTGCCGGTTTTGGCTTTGTCGCGGCTTTGGTCTTGCGGGGGCGTTTGGGCGTCTCGGCCATGACGTCGGCGTCTCCTTGGATCGGCTGGCATCGAACGGGTGACAGCGGCGCTCTTGAGCGTATACATAGCCCGGCGCGCCTCCAAGCGCAGGAGACCGACTCATGGCCCGAATTTTCGCAATCCTGCTGCCGGTTTTTGCTGCGGCCTGCGCCGTGCCGGACCTGCCGGGCGGTCCGGCCGAGGATCCGCGCTGGTATGATGCCCGCGTTGCCGGGGAAGAGCAGGCGACCGAAGCGCCCGATACAATTCCGGCACTTGTCATCACGCCCGAAGAAGAGGCCGCGCGCGCCGCATCACAGGCCGCCACGCTGGCGGCGGGTGATGCCATTCGCAACGACGACCGCGCCTCTGCCGAAACCGATTACGACACCGATTCCTACGCGGAGGCCGCGCGCGAGCGCGCCAATCCGCCCGCCCGTCCGGACTGATCCGGCCCAACCCTTTTCTGACGCCATTCCTCGCTGGAGCCTGATGCATGAGTGACGCCCGTAACATCCAACGCCTGGTTTTCGATGCGGCCCGGGCCGCCGAGGACGCCGCCATAGCCGCTGCCGCCTGGGTTGGTCGCGGTGACAAGGAGGCTGCAGATCAGGCCGCAGTCGACGCGCTGCGCAACGGGCTGAACTCGATGGACATGCGCGGCCGGATCGTCATTGGCGAGGGCGAGCGCGATGAAGCGCCCATGCTTTATATCGGCGAGGAAGTTGGCACCGGCGAAGGCCCGGAAATCGACATCGCGCTTGATCCGCTGGAAGGGACCTCTCTGACCGCGAAGGGCATGGCCAATGCACTGGCCGTTCTGGCGATCAGCCCGCGTGGTGGCCTGCTTCATGCGCCCGACACCTACATGGACAAGATCGCGACCGGGCCGGGCCTGCCGGCCGGGACGATCGATCTCGACAAGTCCGTAACCGAGAATGTCGAAGCCATCGCCAAGGCGAAGAAGGTCAAGCCGTCCGAGGTGACGGTCTGTGTGCTGGAGCGCGAACGCCACCAGTACATCATGGATGCGCTGCGCGCGCTCGGCGCGAAAGTCATCCTTATCCCCGATGGCGATGTCGCCGGTGTGATCTCGACCACAGAACGCTCCAGCGGCGTCGATCTCTATATCGGTCAGGGTGGCGCGCCCGAGGGCGTGCTGGCGGCGTCCGCGCTGCGCTGTGTCGGTGGCCAGATGCAGGGACGGCTCTTCTTCCGCAATGACGATGAACGCGGCCGCGCCGCCAAGACCGGCATCACCGATCTGGATCGCAAGTACGACCTGACCGAGCTGGCCTCGAAGGATTGTGCCTTCATCGCGGCGGGCGTGACCGATGGCACGATGGTCCACGGCGTGCGCCATTCGGGTGGTATGGTCGTGACCAATACGGTCATCATGCAGTCGGCTGACAAATCGGTGCGGCACCTGCGCTCGCGCCGCCCGCAGGGGTAATGGCCGCGGCAACGGATACCTCCCCAGCTCCGCCCTTCCTCGGCGTGGATCAATCGGTCACGGGCAAGGCTTGGCGGCTGCGCGAGGCCGATGACGCCGCCGTCGCCGACATGGCGCGTGCGGCCGATATTCCGGACCTTCTGGCACGTCTGCTGGTGTCCCGCGGGATCAGTGCCGATGATGCCGAGCGGCATCTCGATCCGAAACTGCGCGACTGGTTTCCCGATCCGTCATCCTTTGCCGACATGGATGCGGCCGCTGCTGCGATCTGGGATGCGGTCGAGGCCGGGCAGGCCTTGGCCGTGTTTGCAGACTATGACGTCGATGGTGGCACTTCTGCGGCCCAGCTGATCCGCTATTTCCGCACGCTCGGGCGTCGGCTCGATCTCTATGTGCCTGACCGTATTGCCGAAGGCTATGGTCCCTCCAAGGAAGCGTTTGAAGTCCTCAAATCGCGTGGCGCAGACCTGGTGATCACCGTCGATTGTGGTGCAGCGGCTGGCGAAGCACTGGAAGCCGCACGCGATATCGGCCTCGACGTCGTGGTCGTCGATCACCATTTGATGGGGGCGGAATTGCCGCCCGCCAAGGCGGTGGTCAATCCAAATCGCGCGGATGACAAATCGGGATGTGGCCACATGGCCGCGGCGGGCGTGACCTTCGTCCTGCTGGCTGCACTGAACCGGGAAGGGCGCCGGCGCGGTGTCTTTGGCGACACGCCTGAGCCCGATCTCTTTGATTTCATCGATCTCGCCGCCCTTGGGACTGTCTGCGACGTGGTGCCGCTGACCACCGTCAACCGCGCCATTGTCGCGCAGGGCCTCAAACGCATGGGCGGGTGGGCCAATACGGGACTGAAGGCACTCGCGGACGTGGCCGGGGTCGAGACAACACCGGGGACCTATCACGCCGGTTTTCTGCTCGGGCCGCGCATCAATGCCGGTGGCCGCGTGGGGCGCGCTGATCTGGGGGCAAGGCTCCTGTCGACCGATGACCCGGCGGAAGCCGCCGAAATCGCCGCAGAGCTGGACCTGCTCAACAAGGAACGCCGCGAAATCGAGGCCGAAGTCCTCGATGCCGCCTGTGCCCAGATCGAAAGCATGAACCGGGATGTGCCGGTGCTGATCGCGCACGGGCCGGACTGGCATCCCGGCGTCATCGGTGTCGTCGCGGGCCGGGTGAAGGAACGCTATGGCCGCCCGGCCATCGTCATCGGCGTCAGTGAAGGGGTTGGCAAGGGTTCGGGCCGGTCAGTACCGGGTGTCGATCTGGGGACGGCCATTGGAGATGCGAAGCGGGCGGGCCTGCTGCCATCGGGCGGCGGTCACGCCATGGCTGGCGGGCTGACCGTGGCTGAGGCCGATATTCCGGCGCTGACCGAATTCCTGCAGGGCGCGCTGGCTGACCAATTCGCTGCCGCCGGAGATGCGATGGCGCTGAAGATCGATGGCGTCCTGTCACCGGCGGGCGCGACCGAAGCGCTCGTGACCAAGTTGATGGCCGCCGGACCCTTCGGTCAGGGCAATGGCGAGCCGCGATTCGTCCTGAATGATGTGCGTGTCGTCTATGCCGAGCGTGTCGGCGGTGCCCATGTCCGTTTCAGCCTGGCTGCGCCGACCGGCGAGCGGATTGGCGGTATTGCCTTCCGCGCAGCAGACGGCCCGCTTGGCGAGGCATTGCTGGGCGGCGAGGGCCCGGTCTGGCATGCTGCGGGGCGGCTGAAGCTCGACGAATGGCGCGGGCGGCGGCGTGTGGACTTTCACCTGGAAGACCTCGCTCCGGCGGACTGACAATCTTGCCGAAAGGGTTCTTGCGTACCCGGCAAACGCGCTATATACGTCCGCACCTCGCGACTGCGGGCCCTTCGTCTATCGGTTAGGACGCCAGGTTTTCAACCTGGAAAGAGGGGTTCGATTCCCCTAGGGCCTGCCACGCGATCTTTCCTTGAAAACCAGTAATTTGACGGCTGTTCGCCGAGCCGGACCGGCACGTTCGTCTGTCCGGACACGTCGTTTTTTCTCCACATTCGTGAATTTGTGTTAAGATTTCCCCTCTGGGTTGTTTGAGTAGGGGTGAAACATGCGAGGCGACGAGTCCGAATCGACCAGCCTATCCGGACCTTTCCGGGTCACGGGCGTGGTCAAATGGTACGATCCCGCGCGCGGATACGGCTTTCTTGAAACCAGTGACGGCGGGGGCGACGTGTTATTGCATGCCAGCTGTCTGCGCCTATCCGGACATGGCTATGCGGCCGAGGGGGCCAGCGTCACCTGTCTGGCGATGGCCGGAGCCAAGGGCCGGCAGGCCGTCGAAGTGCTGGAAATGTCGGGCGGCATGGCGGCAGAGCCGCGTCCGCGGCGCTTCCATCCCCAGCCCGACCGGGCCGAAAGCCTGCGCCCGGCGGTCGTCAAATGGTTCGATGCGGGCAAGGGCTACGGTTTTCTGACCTGTGACGGTGTGGACGGCGATGTCTTTGTCCATGCGGTAACGCTGCACCGGGCAGGCATGGACGAGATCCATCCCGGCGAAGCCCTGCAGGCGCGCTGCACGGACGGGCCGCGCGGGTTGTTGGCCGCAGAAATCCGGCCGGCACAGGCGGCGCACTGATCAAAGCCGCACCGGGGAGATTGCGCGTTTCAAACGGCGCGGCTAGCGTGCGCGCCATGTCACGTTTTGCTCTTCTTTCGCTGGCTCTGCTGCTCACCGCACCGGCAGCCGCCCAGCTTTCCGACGCGCCCGCCGGCGATCCGGCGAATTCCGAGACCGTTATTGATTTCGGCGCGCCCGAAGCCCTGTCAGTCGTCACCGGTGACGGGGTTCTCGAATTCTCGGTACTGCTCGCCGACGAGGATGACGAACGCGCGCGCGGGCTGATGTTCCGTTCCGAACTGGGCGACAGTGAAGGCATGCTGTTTGACTACGGCCAGCCCCAGCAGGTCTCGATGTGGATGCGCAACACCGAGATTCCGCTCGACATCATCTATGTCGACAGCGATGGCGAGATCCTGAAAATCTTTGCCAATGCTCAACCCTATTCCCTGCGTACGCTGCCATCCGAATTCCCAGTGCTTGCAGCGCTGGAAGTCCGTGGGGGCCTGTCGCGCGAGGCCGGGATCCGCCCGGGCGACACCGTGCGCCACCGGATATTCGGCAATGCCGATGCGATGGCAGACGAAGAAATGGTCGAGGCGGAAACGGTGGATGACTCTGCTGAAGGTGACAGCGGCGGCGAGGAATAGAGGCGTGCAGGCGGGCTTGCCGCTTGCGTGCGCGGAACGGGCTGACTAAACACGGCTTCCCGTTGGCGGGGCGTAGCGCAGCCTGGTAGCGCATCTGCTTTGGGAGCAGAGGGTCGCAAGTTCGAATCTTGCCGCCCCGACCATGGGACCGGACGAGTACAGGAACGGCGAGAAGGGGCGAGGGCCATGTTCGCGAAAATCTACAGACCGTCGCGCAATGTGATGCAGTCCGGCCGGGCCAAGACACGTGTCTGGCTTCTGGATTTCGATCCGGCAACGGCGCGCCGGCCCGATCCGCTCATGGGCTGGACGTCTTCGACCGACACCAACGGGCAGGTGCGGCTGAAATTCGATACCAAGGAAGCGGCCATTGCCTATGCGCGCAAGCATGGCATCGCCTTCCAGGTGACAGAGAAGACCGAGCCGATGCGCCGGGAAAAATCCTATGCGGCGAATTTTGCGCCGGGCCGCAAGGAACCGTGGTCACACTGACCCGGGCTTCGCGCCTGCGTCAGCGCAGGGCATCAGCTTCCGTAGCTCAACTGGATAGAGCGCCCGCCTTCTAAGCGGATGGTTGCAGGTTCGAGTCCTGCCGGAAGCGCCATTTATCCCGCTGTCGCGGCAAATCCCTTCCCCAGATCCGCAATCAGGTCCTCGGGGTCTTCCAGCCCGATGGCGAGGCGGATCAGCGCGCCGTCATGGCGCTGTGACGCCACGCGCTTCAACTGCGGGTCACAGTGAATGGCGAGGCTCTCATATCCGCCCCAGGAAAAGCCAAGACCGAAGAGTTCGAGCGTGTCGAGGAAGGCCTCGGACCGCTTGCGGTCATAGCCGGGCAGGGTGAAGGCGAAGACGCCGCAACTGCCGGAAAAATCACGCTTGAAAATCGCGTGATCGGGGTGTGAAGGCAGGGCGGGATGGATCACGGTTCCGACTTCTGGCCGGTTTTCCAGCCAGCGGGAAATGTCCAGTCCGCTTGCGCCGCTGCGCTCGATCCGGAGGCCGAGCGTTCTGAGGCCCCTCAAGGCCAGCCAGCAATCGTCCGGCGAGGCGTGCCAGCCATAAACGGTCTCGGCCCATTTCAGCTTGTCGGCGGCCTCACCGCGCCCGAGCGCGGCCCCGAGCAGGAGGTCGGAATGCCCGCCAGCATATTTGGTCAGTGCCTGGCAGGCGATGTCGGCACCCAGATCAAGCGGCTTCATCAACCAGTTTGCACTCCAGGTATCGTCGACAAGAACCACAGCTCCGGCACCATGCGCGGCTTTCGAGATGGCAGGAATGTCCTGAAGCTCGAAGGTCAGCGATCCGGGCGATTCCAGAAGGACCGCCACCACGGTGTCATCGAGCCGCTCTGCAATGCCTGACCCGATACGCGGATCGACATACTCCACGGTGACGCCGTATCGCGTCAGGCCCTCGTCCAGAAATCGCCGCGTGGGGCCATAAATGCAATCGGCGGCGAGGACGCGGCCGCCGTTCTTGGCCAGCGCCAGCAGCGGCAGGACGAGGCTGGAGAGGCCAGACGGCGTCAGCGCGCAATAGTCAGCACCGGAAAGCTCGCAGAGCGCATCGCGCAGCGCGCTCTGGGCGGACAGGCCGAAACGGCCATAATGCGTGCGCCCGGCTGGCGGATTGTAGAGCTCGGCCGCTGTTCCGGCGAGAACCGTCGAGCCGCGCGCGACCGGCGGATTGACCAGGCCATCGCGGGCCTGGCTGCGTCCTGTCCTCGTCAGTCGGGTATCGCGCTTCATTTCCGGGCCGCTCCTCTGTATCGTGCCTGCCGACACAAGCCTTTAAGGGTCAAGCTGCCGTGACGCCAGTCTCCCTGATTTTCCGTGGCCGTTTGCGCCGGGCGGTCTCGTTCGCCATTGGCGCAATCGCGGGACTGGCGGTCGATTCCGCGGAAGTGGCCAATTCCGGCGTGACGATGCGCGGGATCGAGACGCGCGGCTATCTGCGTTGCGGCGTGGATGTCGGGCTGACTGGATTTGCCGAGCAAGGTGAGAATGGCGCGTGGCAGGGCTTCGACGTCGATCTGTGCCGCGCCTATGCGGCGGCTCTTCTGGGGCGGGCGAATGCGGTTCGATTCGTGCCGCTGACAACCAGCGAGCGGTTCGATGCGCTCGACAATGACGATATCGACATCCTGATCCGGAATACCAGCTGGACCTTTGCCCGCGATGTCGGTCGCGGCTTCGATTTTGCCGGCATTGCCTATTATGACGGCCAGGGGTTCATGGCTCCGGCCGATCTGGGTGTGACCAGCGCCCGGGATCTCGACGGAGCGCGGGTCTGCGTGCAGGCCGCAACGACCAGCGAACTCAACCTCGTCGATTATATCGAGACCAACAACCTGGCCATGGACGTCATCGCCTACGAGACCGCGCTCGAAGGATTGGCCGGTTACGAGAACGGCGCATGTGACGTCTATACGAATGACCTGTCATCACTGGCGGGTTTGCGGGTCAGCCTGGCCGATCCGGAAAACCATATTCTTTTGCCCGACGTGATTTCCAAGGAGCCGCTTGGCCCTGTCATCCGGGAAGGGGACGCCGCCTTTGCCGACACGGCGCGCTGGATCCTCAACACGCTGATCGCCGCCGAGGAGCTGGGCGTGACGTCTCAGAATGTCGACGTTCGGGCCCGAACCAGTACAAATCCGGAAGTCCAGCGCCTGCTCGGCGTGTCGGACGGATTCGGGGAGCGATTGGGTTTGGAGAATACCTACGCCCGGACCATGATCGGAACCGTCGGCAATTACGCGGAAATCTTCGAGCGCAATCTCGGTGCGAATTCGCGCCTGGGCCTCCAGCGCGGCCTGAATGCGCAATGGACTGAAGGCGGGCTCCTCTATGCCCCACCCTTCCGCTAGCCGCGTTCAATCCTTGCGCCAGGGCGGGAGCCCCATTCCACCCACGAGCCGTCATAGACGGCTGCTTCGATTCCGAGGCGTGCTAGGGCGAGCGCCGTAATACAGGCGGTCACGCCCGACCCGCAACTGGTGATGATCGGACGCGCCAGATCGACACCTCGGCCCTTGAAGATGTCTTTCAGTTCGACCAGGGACTTCATCGTCCAGTCCGGGTTGATCAACTCGGTGAAAGGCGCGCTGATCGCTCCGGGCATGTGACCACAGGCCAGTCCCGCCCGGGGTTCCGGTGTCTCTCCGGAAAACCGGGTTGCTGGCCGGACATCGACAATCTGGGCCGAGCCGGTGTCGATCGCTGCATTTACACTCTCGAAATCGGCTTTGAGTGCGGGCCGAAAGGCAGTTTCCGGTGACCGGGCGCTGTTGTTCGCGTGTACCGTAATGCCTTGGGCTCTACCTGCCGCAAGCCAGGCCGGCATGCCGCCATCGAGGATCCGCGTGTCGATCCCCATGGCCCGGAACATCCACCAGACACGGGGTGCGCTGAACAGGCCGATCCGGTCATAGATCACCTGGGGCCGGGACGGATCAATGCCGAGACGGGCGAGATGTCCTGCAAAATCTTCTGGCGTTGGAAGCATGTGGGGAAGGGGGTTCGTTGGATCCTTCACCATGTCGATATCGAACGGGATTGCGCCCGGTATGACAGCATCAGTCTTCGGCTGTGGTCCGCCCTCGAAGGTCCAGGTCGCGTCGATGAACTGCGCTGTGCCGTTTTCCAGAAGCGCAATCGCCTTGTTGGCGCTGATGAGCGGATCGTGACTCATGCGAGCCAGGACGGGATGGGCAGGCCCTTTTCCTTCAGGAAATCGGGATTGTAGAGCTTGGACTGGTAGCGGCTGCCATGATCGCAAAGCAGCGTCACGATGGTGTGGCCCGGCCCCATGTCCTTGGCCATGCGGATGGCCCCGGCAATGTTGACGCCCGCAGAACCACCCAGGCACAGGCCTTCTTCCTGGACCAGATCAAAGAGGATGGGCAGGGCTTCCTCGTCCGGGATGCGATAAGCCTTGTCGACGACGACATCTTCGAGATTGCCGGTGACGCGGCTCTGGCCGATGCCTTCGGTAATTGAATTGCCAGAGGAACACAGCTCGCCTTCGGCATAGTAGCCGTATAGCGCCGCGCCGCCTGGATCGGCGAGGCCGATGGTCACGTGTTTCGCCTGTTCCTTCATCCACATCGACACCCCGCCCAGTGTGCCGCCGGAGCCGACCGAGCAGATGAAGCCGTCGACATCGCCATTGAGATCGCGCCAGATTTCCGGCGCGGTCGTGTCGTAATGTGCTTGCCGGTTGTCAGTGTTGTCGAACTGGTTGGCCCAGATCGCGCCATTCGGTTCGGTCGCGTTCAGCTCCTCGGCCAGGCGGCCCGAATACCGGGCATAGTGATTGGGGTTGGCGTAGGGGACGGCATCGACCTCGACCAGTTCGGCACCGAGCAGGCGGATCGCATCCTTCTTCTCTTTCGACTGGGTCCGGGGGAAGACGATTACCACGCGGTAGCCCAGGGCGGCTCCAACCAGTGCCAGGCCAATCCCGGTATTACCTGCGGTGCCTTCCACGATTGTGCCGCCCGGTTTCAGCCGGCCATCCCGCTCGGCGGCCCGGATAATCCCCAGCGCCGCACGGTCCTTGATTGACCCGCCCGGGTTGAGAAATTCCGCCTTGCCCAGGATTTCGCACCCGGTCTCTTGCGATGCCTTGTTCAGGCGGACGAGCGGCGTGTTGCCGATCAGGTCGATGACGCTTTGCGCGGCAACCATGGCAGATCTCCATAACGGGCGGGCCTGTCCGCAAAGCTAGGGAGCGCGCTTCCCCGCCGCAACCGCCTGGCGCGCCGGAATTGATCCGATTGACGCACCGGAACGTAAAGACAGGCAGATGATTGCAACGGAGTAGGCCTGACATGCAGGGCGAGCCGCCTGCCCATTGGTGGATCGACGCAGCCAGCGGAGCTGCTCCGCGCGCCGTGCGGGGGTTGTTTGCCTGCCTGGTCGAACTGAACCCGGAAGCCCGTGAAACAGCCGAGTCGCTCGATCTGCTCGGAGCCTTGATGCTGGAAGACGCGGGCGGCGAACCGGTGGGGGACTTGCCGATGCCTCGTGCAGACCTGTCGGGGGTCGTGGCTGAAGACAGGGTTCAGGATAGAGTTTTCCCGTCACCCTTGGTCCGGCAGGGATTCTCCGAACACCACATTCCATGGCGCAGCCGGCTCGGTGGTGTCCGGGCGCGGCGCATCGACGCCTGGTGCGAACCCGGGGTCGATGCCCGCCTGTTTGCGCTCGATGCCGGATCGGGGATCCCTGCGCACGACCACCGGGGCGAGGAATTCACGCTGGTGCTCGACGGTGGCTTTTTCGACCAGGCGGGCATCTATCATCGCGGGGACATGGCCTACGCCCGTGATGGATACCGGCACAAACCTATCAGCCTGCCGGGCGAGAGCTGCTTGTGCGTCACGGTATCGATCGGTGGCTACCGGTTTTCCAATCCGTTCATGGCGCTGGTGGAACGAATCCTGAGATAGGAGTGAATAATGAGCCGTACGCTGATATCCGCGCTGATCCCGCTGACGCTGGCCGCGCTGCCCGCCGAGGCCAACAATGCCCCGGCTGGCGATAGTGTCATAGCCTTCGACGTGCTGCGCGGCGGCCGCGATCTCGGGACTCACATCATCCGCTTCGACCGCCGGGGCGACAGGCTCGACGTAACGACGGATATCGATCTGCGTGTCGTTTTCGGCCCCTTGACCGTCTTCCGCTACGAACATGACGCGATCGAGACGTGGCAAAATGGCGAACTCGTCGCCTTCCGGTCCGAGACCCGCAAGGATGGAGAAGACCTGACCGTGACCGCCGAGCGCAATGGAAACAGCTGGACAATTGACGGTACCGGGTATGATGGCGACCCGCTGACCAACACACTGCCGCTGACGCTGGCGCTATCAAGCCACTGGAATGGCTATGACGTGGTCTCGGACACGATCTTCAACACCGAAACAGGCGAGGCCATGCCGGTCGAGATCGAAGACCTTGGCACGGAAACCCTGACGGTGATGGGCGAACGCATCGAGGCCCGGCGCATCCGATTGTCGGGCAGCCTGACCGTGGACCTGTGGTACGCGCCGGACGGCGAATGGCTTAAATGTGCGTTCGAGGCCCGGGGCGAGCAGGTTGAATATGTCCGGGTGGAGGCTTAGCGCGACAGTGCGTACTGGGCGACGCTGACCCGTTCGGTGCGGAATCCGGCTTCGCAATAGGCCAGATAGAACAGCCACATGCGACGGAAACGTTCATCAAACCCTTGGGCCTTGATGTCGTCCCAGGCCCCGGAGAATGACCTCGCCCATTGCGCCAGCGTATCGGCGTAATCCCGGGCGAAGGATTCCATTGATTTGAGGGTCAGTCCGGCGCGATCAAACTCGCCTTTCAGACGCTCCACGCTCGGCAGGATGCCGCCCGGGAAAATGTAGCGCTGGATGAAGTCGGCGCGCTTGCGGTAGCTTTCGAACACGTCATCGCGGATTGAGATGATTTGCAGGCCGGCCTTGCCGCCCGGCTGGAGGCACTGGGCCACCTTGTCGAAAAAGGAGGGCCAGTACTCCTCGCCAACCGCCTCGAACATCTCGATGGAGGCGACGCGGTCATACCTGCCGGTCTCGTCGCGATAGTCCTGCAGCTTGATATCGACCTTGTCTCCAAGCTGGAGGCGCTCCATGCGCTCAACGGCATAGTCGCGTTGTTCCTTCGACAACGTCAGGCAGGTCACTTTCGCGCCGATATCGCGCGCCGCGTATTCTGCAAAACCGCCCCAGCCACAGCCGATTTCCAGCACATGATGGCCGGGCTGAAGATCAATCGAGCGGGCCAGGGCCGCGTACTTCTCGCGCTGCGCGTCCTCCAGCGACTGTCCCGGGCTGGTGAAGCGCGCGGAGGAATAGGTCATCGAGGGGTCGAGCCAAAGCGCGTAGAAATCGTTGCCGAGATCGTAGTGGGCGCTGATATTGCGTTTCGCCCCGGCCCGTGTGTTCGGGCGGAGGCGGTGGTAGATCCAGTGAAAGAAGCGGGTTACGGGTCCGCCCTGGGTGAGGGACTGCATGGCGTCGAGATTGGACGCGAAAAGTTCCAGCAGCTTGGCAAGATCGGGCGTGTCCCAGTCGCCATCCATGTAGCTTTCACCGAACCCGATATCGCCCCCGGCGACGGCCCGGCCCACGAAGCGGAAATCCTTGACGATGATGGCGGCGTTAACGCCGGGTTCCCGGCCTTCAAACCGCAGCGTCTGACTGTCGGGCGTCGTCAGGTCGAGCCGGCCCTTGCGGAGCTTCAACAGCAGTCTGAGGCCCAGTTTTGCGGCGGCGGGTATGCCGCGCAGGCCAGTGAGCGTCTCCTTCGTCGCGAGTACCGGAGCGCTGTCTGTCGCGGTGAGACCTGTGTCGGTCATGGGTTCAACCTTATGATGAAATGGGTTTCGGGCCAAGATGAACACGCGTGACCGCTGGTTCTGGCGGTGCCGGACGCTGATGGTAACGCCCGCCCTTGAGCCAGAGTTTCACGGCTTCGAGGTGGATCGCGGCGATTGTTTTGAAGGTGGAGAAGGGCTGGGCTGCGAACAGGCGCAGGAAGCCCGCCGTGGTGGCCGCCTTGCCTGTCATCGCCATGGATGCAGAGAAGTCAGGGCCGGCGGCACCACTCTTCACGATGGACAGGCGGAAGCGGCGATCTGCGCTGTTCAGGGCAAAGCGGTACCGGCCACTAACATCGAAGAAGGGCGAGACGTGAAACCTCTTGTTGGCCGCGTGGGTCGCTGGCCCCTTGGATCCAAAGGGCGCGACATAGGCATGGACGTCGCCGAACGTGTTGTGGACCTCATAGATCGCCCCCAGCAAATGCCCGTCTTCGTCGCGCGCTTCGAACACGGAAATGGGATTGAACTGGTAACCCAGCACACGGGGTTGGCAGAGCAGGGTGACGCGCGCGGTATCGGGCAACATCAAACCGGCTTCAGCCAGTTTTTCGCGGGCCCAAGACGCCAGGTCGCTGCCGTCCCGTGCGCCGTGATCGCGTGGATGGACGGAGAACAGGTTGAACCGGCCCACGGAAAACAGGCGTGAGGCACGGCCGGCATCGTCCAGCCGCCCAAGATCGATACGCACGAATGCCAACCGGTAACTGAAGGCGTGGACGAACGGTTTGGTCCGTTTGTGCAGGGTTTGTCCGGTAAAAATGGAGAGCGCGTCCATGCCTATTCTGCCGCCGTCCGGGCCGCTGGCAGGGCGGTTTCCGTCTGACGTGAACCCCATTGCCCGCCATCAACATCGCCTTCGGCGAAGTCCCAGGGAATGCGTCCGCCGAGGCGCAGGGCGATACGGAGCCCGCTGCGCAGCCCGTCCTCGTGAAACCCATAGCCAAGCCAGGCTCCGGCAAACCAGGTTTGGCGCGGCCCCTGAATGCGGTTGAAGGTCCGCTGTGCGGCCATGGCGGCTGTGGTGAACTGGGGATGGTCGTACTGGAATTCTCCAAAGGTCAGTGACGGGTCGGGTTTCCGGTCCGGGTTGAGCGTTACGTAGAGCCGATAGCGCCGGTCGATCCCCTGCAGCCGGTTCATGTCATAGGTGACACACGGCGCGCTTCCCGCGTCATCGCGGACATAGTTCCAGGCCGCATGGGCGGCGCGTCGGGATGGCATGAGTGACGGGTCACGGTGCAGAATTGCCGTGTTCGGGCTGTAGCGGATGGCACCGAGCAGCGCGGCCTCGTCATCGTCCATATCGGTCAAGAGGGCGCGGGCCTGGTCGGAGTGGCAGGCGAGTATGACTTCGTCGAAGTGCTGCCAGCCGTCGGTTGTCTGTACTTCAGCACCACCGGGAACACGCCGGACCGCTTTCGCCGGATCGGCCAGGCGGACCCGGCCTTCCAGATCAGCCGCGATGCGCTGGACATAGGCTCGGCTGCCGCCTTCGACGGTGCGCCATTGCGGCCGATCGAGATGCATCAGGCGATGATTGCGGAAAAAGCGAATGAAGCTCTCTGCCGGATAGTCGCGCATGTCGTCTTCGGTTGCCGACCAGATCGCTGCCCCCATGGGCAAGAGGTAGTTGCGCAGGAATCGGTCACTGAACCCCCGCAAGGCCAGATAGGCCCCCAGCGTGATGCCGCGCAGATGACCGGCCTCGAGATCGGCGGGTGCCTGACGGTTGAATCGCAGAAGATCACGCAACATGGCGATGAAGGAGGGCCGTGCGAGATTGCGCTTTTGCGCGAAAATCCCGCCTAGCCCGTTCGAGCACCATTCGACATCCCCGCCTAGCGAGAAGCCGAAACTCATGTCGGTCTGTTTTGACGGGACGCCGAGGTGATCAAACAGCGCGATCAGATTGGGATAGTTCAGCGGATTATAGACGATAAATCCGGTGTCGACCGCAATCTGATTGCCATCATAGTCGATGTCGACCGTGTTGGCGTGCCCGCCCAGCCGCTCGCGCTTTTCAAACAGCGTCACGTCGTGAACATCGCGCAACGCCCAGGCGGCACCGAGACCGGATATACCAGCCCCAATGACGGCAACAGACTTGCGCCGGTGCGGGAAGAGGGGGGTGATCGTCATGCAGCTGACTTCAAATCCTTGAACGCGGCGAGGGCGCGTTCGCGCGCCGCCGAATGATCGACAATGGGTTTGGGGTAATCGGTGCCGAGCCTGACCCCGGCCTCGTCGAGGACGGAGTCCGGGGCCTCCCAGGGACGGTGAATCCATTTCGCCGGCAGAGCGGCGAGCTCGGGAACGAATTCGCGGACATATTCCCCGTCGGGGTCGAATTTTTCGCCCTGGGTGAAGGGATTGAAGATGCGGAAATACGGTGCGGCATCGGCCCCGGTACCGGCAACCCACTGCCAGCCGGCCGAATTGTTGGCGAGGTCGGCGTCGACCAGCGTGTCCCAGAACCAATCCTGACCCTTGCGCCAATCGATCAGCAGATGCTTGACGAGAAAAGACGCCGCGACCATCCGCACCCGGTTGTGCATCCAGCCCGTTTGCCACAGCTGACGCATGCCGGCATCGACGAAGGGATAGCCGGTCTGGCCTTTCGACCAGGCCTTGAAGCGTTGGTCGTCATTCTGCCAGCGGAAGCTGTTGAACTTGTCCTGATGGTTCGCTTCAGGGAAATCGGGGAAGTGGAAGAGGAGGTTGTGGGAGAATTCCCGCCAGCCAATCTCGGAAAGGTATTTCTGGGGATCCTTCCGCCCCACACCGTCACACGCATGGGAGACCGCTGACCAGATTTGACGGGGGCTGATCTCTCCAAAATGGAGGTGAGGGGACAGGCGCGATGTACCGTCGCGGTCCGGGCGGTCACGATCGTCGGCATAGCTGTTGATCCGGGAATCGATGAAATCACCTGCAGCGTCTCGCGCGCCGTCCTCGCCCGGTATCCAGACCGGTTCGAAGCCGGCCGCCCAGTCGGGTTTGGTGGGGAGCAGACCCCAGTCAGCCAGATGGTCACTGGCAATGGCTGTTTCCGGAGCGCTGAGCGACTGTGGCGCTGGCAGGGGATCAACACGGCCGAGATGCTGGCGCGCCTCCCGCCAGAACGGTGTGAAGACCCGGAAGGGGTCGCCTGCCTTGGTCGCAACCGTCCAGGGTTCGACCAGGAGGCCGCCATTGAAGGAATTGACCTGAACACCCGCATCGTTCAGCGCCGACTTGATCTTTTCATCGCGCTCGCGGGCATACGGTTCGTAGCAGCGGTTCCAGACCACGCGATCTGCACCGGTTTCCTCGATCAGCTTGGGCAGCAGGTCGGCAGCCTTGCCCCGGCGTAGAACAAGTGGCGTTCCGGCACCGCGAAGGGCTTTGCCGAGTTCCTTCAGGGAATGGTGCAGCCACCAGCGTGAGGCCGATCCCATCGCCCAGTGACCCGGCGTCTCGTCGTCAAGGATATAGACCGGGATGACCGGGCGATCCGCATCCGCGGCATAGTGGAGGGCCGGGTTGTCGGCCAGCCGCAAGTCCTGGCGGAACCAGACGATGACGGGAACGGCAGAGTTGGAGTTGGCTGCGGACAAAAGTGATCGGGCCTTCTATTCTTTTCAGCGCTTATTACGTATGAGCGGCCCAGGCGGATCATGCCCGCCCGCGTCTTTCTGTGCGGGCCGGTCCGAACCCAGTGAAGGAGACTGCCCGTGACAGCGCCCAATTCCGTTATCTCGATTGCCCGTGATGGGCGCGGGCCGCTTGAGATCGGCAATGACAGGAAACTGACCTTCATCGCCGGGCCATGTGCCATGGAAAGCCGCGAACACGCGCTCGATGTCGCCGGACAGCTGAAAGAGATCGCCGACCGGCTCGATGTCGGGCTGATCTACAAGACGTCCTATGACAAGGCGAACCGCACCAGTCTTTCGTCCGAGCGCGGGCTGGGCCTTGAAGAGGCGATGCCGATCTTCGAAGAGGTTCGCGCCACGACCGGCTTGCCGGTGCTCACCGATGTGCATACCGCCGAGCAATGCGGACCGGTCGGCAAGGTGGTCGATGTCATCCAGATTCCGGCCTTCCTGTGCCGGCAGACCGACCTTCTCGTCGCTGCTGCGCAGACCGGCTGCGTCATCAATGTGAAAAAGGGCCAGTTCCTCGCGCCTTGGGACATGAAAAATGTCGTCGCCAAGCTGACCGGCGCGGGCAATGCGAATGTGATGGCCTGCGAACGCGGTGCGAGCTTTGGCTATAACACGCTGGTCTCCGACATGCGTTCATTGCCCATTCTTGCTTCGATCGGCTGTCCGGTCGTGTTCGATGCGACCCACTCGGTCCAGCAGCCGGGCGGGCAGGGTGCGACCTCGGGCGGTCAACGCGAATTTGTGCCGACACTGGCCCGTGCCGCCGTCGCGGTCGGCGTCGCCGCCGTCTTCATGGAAACCCACCCCGACCCGGATAATGCACCGTCGGACGGGCCCAACATGGTGCCGCTCGACCAGTTCGAGGCGCTGGCGGCGCGTCTGCTTGAATTCGATGCCCTGGCCAAGGGCTGGTAAGCCCTGAGTGGACAGGCCAAGGACCCACGTCTAGACGTGGACGAATGGCGCTGAGCGGGCGGGCACAGACATGGACATAGCCGATCTCTCTGACCTTCTGAACCGGATCGAGGGCTGCCGCGTCCTGTGCGTCGGTGACCTTGTGATCGACCAGTTCGTCTATGGCGAGACCCGGCGGGTCTCGCGCGAAGCGCCGGTGCCCATCCTCGATGAAAAGCGCCGCGAGACCATGCTGGGCGCTGCGGGAAATGTGATCCGCAATGTCGTCGCCCTTGGCGGAAAGCCGGTACTCGTCAGCGTGGTGGGGGACGATCCGGAAGGTCAGACCGCCGCCAGCCTGCTGCAGGCCGAAGGCGTTGACCCGGCGGGCCTGCTGGCCATCAAGGGCGGCCGCACGGGTACGAAAACCCGGTTTGTCTGTAATGGCCACCAAATGCTGTGCGTGGATCGCGACCCCGACGGGACGCTCTCGGCGGCCGATACCGCAGCACTTCTCGACCGGATTCGCGCTGCGGCCCAACAGGCCGATGTCGCCATCCTGTCCGACTACGGTCGGGGTCTGGTCAGCCGCGACGTGTCACAGGGACTGATCGCGGCCTGCCGGGAGGCAGGTATCCGGGTCTGTGTCGATCCTCGCGGCAAGGACTACAGCCGTTATGACGGCGCTTCAATAATCAAGCCCAATGCGCTTGAACTAACTGAAGAAACCGGAATCGATATCCGGGGCGATGACAGTGCTTTGGCGGCACTGGACGCCGCCATGGCACGCCTCGAGCGGACCGACGCTATCATCGTGACCCGGTCCTCGGCCGGCATGACCGTTCGCGAGCGTAGTGGCGAAACCCGCCATGTCCGCTCGCGCCCGCGTCAGGTCTATGACGTCTCGGGTGCCGGCGACACGGCCATTTCCATGTTGTCACTGGCGCTCGGTGCCGGGGCAGGCCTGCACTTGGCCATGCGGGCTGCAGACCGCGCCGCCGGCGTGGCCGTTGGCAAGGTCGGTACCGCGACTGTCAGTGCGGCCGAAATTCTCGACGATGAACGCGCGCAGGGGTTCGAGGATGCCCGCACCAAGCTGCTGACAGCGGACGCCGCCGCCCAGACCGCGGCCCGCTGGCGTGCGCATGGCCTGAAAGTCGGCCTGACCAACGGCTGTTTCGATATTCTCCATCCTGGACACGTCTCTTTGCTGCGCCAGGCGCGAGCCGAGTGTGACCGGCTGATCGTTGCGCTCAATTCCGATGCGTCGGTCAAGCGGCTCAAGGGCGAAGGGCGCCCGGTCAATAACGAGGTTTCCCGTGCCACGGTTCTGGCCTCGCTGGCCTCGGTCGATCGCGTGGTGATCTTTGGCGAGGATACGCCGGCCGACCTGATCGAGGCGCTCGCGCCGGACCTCTATTTCAAGGGCGCGGATTACACGGTCGAACAGCTGCGACCGCTTGGTGGCGATGCCGTCGAACGCCATGGCGGGCGCATTCACCTGATACCGCTCGAAGACGGGCACTCCACAACGTCGACCCTGGCGCGGGTGGCCCGGTCCAAATCCTGATCAGTCAGCCCGGTCCGGGATCGGCCTGACGGGGGCATCCTCTATTTCCTCAGGCGGAGCCAGGTCGGGCACGGCATTGGCCTCGCGCTCGGCAATGTCGCGCCAGCTGGCCAGCCGCGCCTGCGCGTCAAGGCGCAAATCCTCGTAAAAGAGATTGTAAGGCGGCAAGCGGTAATTCTCTGCCAGCCGTCCCGGACGCCGCAGGGCAGCGGAGCGGGGCTCCTCGGTCATCAGGATGCCGTCGACGCACTGTGCACCCGTCTGGGCGGGCAGGGGGGCGGGTGCAACTCCGCTTTCGAATCCGTCTGCGGCGACGCCGCCGCGATGCAGGCGCGCGGGCGCGTAATCGGTTACCCGGCGTCCGAGGATCGGATTGACGCACAGCAGGCCCCGGCCTTCGACGAAATCCAGTCCGCCATTGGGACGCCAAGAGGCCGTGCGCTCGGTCAGGATGCGGATCCGCTCGTCCTCATCCGGGCCCGCGGAGGCATAGGCGACAATGCACCTGACGGCCTCGGGCTGGGCACAGGGCGTGATGCCGTCCAGACGCGTTTCGAACAGGTCGAGCGGCACGGTCGTCTCGATCAGATAGGCCGCGACCAGACGCCGCCGCAGCGTACCGTCGCCCGCGACACGGCGCATCAGGACATTGAGCGCATGCAGCCCGCCCTGACCGGTCCCGGCGACGATGAAGGGCCGGTCATCGCCAATGGCCGACACGAATGCGTCAAAGGCATCACGGACATCACGCGCGGCAAAAGTCCGCGCGGTGATGCCGTCCTCGCGATTGTTCATGAAGGCGTAGAGCGCGGCCTGGCGGTAGCGTGGAATGAACAGCGTGCCCGCTGACCGGTAGGGGGCGGCGAAATTGGGCAGGTCGCTGGTTTCTATACTGGTGTTGGCCCGCACGTCATCGAGCGGCGCATTCCAGTGACTGCCGCCGGGGAAGGTCGTACCGTGAACATAGAAGACGGCGGCCATTTCGGGGTCGCTCAGATCACCGCGCTCAAACCAGGCACTGGCTTGCCGGTAATCCGGCGCGGGCGGCGGCGTGTAGGTCTGAAACGGTTCGCCGGGGTCCTGGAAGGTCTGGTAGATCTGGTCGCGCAGCGCCCAGGCGGCGAGTGCGATCAGGATCGCCCCGGCGATAGAGGCAATCACCACCATCCGCGCGGCCAGCGGGGCGAGGGTTGCGCGCAGGAAACCGTTGCTCACCAGATCAACCTCCCGGCAACCGTCCCTGGTCCATTGTCGCGAGGCGCGACGCGGCATAGGCTCGCCTTGCGTTCGGGGGCGGCGCACAACATGACGGGCGGTCTGGCGTCTGGACGAATGATGGGAGTGCTCCCTTGCTGCGGTGGCTTCGTAACAGCTTTCTGACCGGTATCGTCGTGGCGCTGCCCGTCACGGTGACCGTGTGGCTGATCTTTCTCGTCGTCAACTTTGTCGATGGTACGATCAAGCCGCTGATTCCGGAACGCTATAATCCGGAGAGCTATCTGCCTTTTGCCCTGCCGGGTCTGGGTGTGGTCATCGCGGTCGTCGCGCTGACCCTGCTCGGTGCGCTGGCCGCGAATTTCTTCGGCCGGACGCTGATCTCGATCGGGGAGCGCTTTCTCAATGGCGTGCCGCTGGTGCGCAATATCTATGGCGCGGTCAAGCAGATCGCCGAAACGGTATTCTCCAGCCGCAAGACCTCGTTCAAGGAAGTCGTGCTGGTCGAATTCCCGACCAAGGGGTCCTATGCGGTGGGCTTCGTATCTTCCAGCGCCAAGGGACAGGTCCGCGAGTCGGTGGGCGAGGACACGATCGGCGTCTTCGTGCCGACGACCCCGAACCCGACATCGGGATTTCTGCTGTTTACCCCGCGCTCAAAGACCACGCCCCTGGATATGAGTGTCGAGGAGGCGGCGAAGCTGATCATCTCGTTCGGCCTGGTGACACCGGAAAAGATCGCGGCCGATATTCGCGCCGCGAAAGGCATCAAGGACGACACTGGCCCGGCTAACCCGACCGCATGAGCCGGATGCCCTGGTCCTGCTCGAAGAGATAGAGGAGGACCCGCAAGGCCTCGCCACTCTCGCCGGTAAAATCGGGGTTCTGCCCGACCGCAAGTTTCGCGGCGTCATTTGCCAGTGCGATGAGATCGGCATGGGCCTCGACATCAACCAGCTTGTACGCGGGAAGTCCGCTCTGTTTCAGCCCGAGCGGGTCACCGGACCCGCGCAGGCGCCAGTCCTCCTCGGCGATGCGGAAACCGTCATTGGTTTCACGCATGATTTCCAGGCGCGACCGCGCGGTTTCGCCCAGCGGCCCCTGATAGAGCAGCAGGCAGGTCGATGCCTTGTCTGACCGGCCGACACGGCCCCGCAGCTGATGCAGCTGGGCGAGGCCGAAACGCTCGGCGTGCTCGATGATCATGATGGTCGCATCGGGCGCATCGACACCGACTTCGATCACGGTCGTGGCCACGAGAATATCGAGCTCACCGCGCCGGAAGGCATCGGAAACGGCTTCCTTTTCGGCGGCTTTCATTCGACCGTGAACGAGGCCGACCCGGTCCGCCCCGAAGATCATGGACAGGTGGTGGTGCCGGTCCTGCGCCGCTGACAGGTCGGAGAGATCGGATTCTTCCACCAGGGGACAGACCCAGTAGGCGCGCTCGCCGCGCTTTACCGCCCGTTCGATCCCGGCGACGACATCGCCCAGCCGGTCCATCGAAACGAGGCGTGTATCGGGCGGTTTCCGCCCCGCCGGCTTCTCGTCGAGCCGTGAGACGTCGAGATCGCCATAGACGGTCATGGTCAGTGTGCGCGGAATGGGCGTGGCCGTCATTACCAGCGAGTCCGGGCGCGCGCCCTTGGCCGACAACTTCATCCGGTCCGAAACGCCGAACCGGTGCTGCTCGTCGATGACGACAAGGCCAAGATCGTGAAACTCCACGCCTTCCTGGAAGAGGGCATGTGTGCCGCAAATGACCTGAACCTCGCCGCTGGCTAGGCCAGCGAGAATACCGGCCCGGGCGTTCCCCTTGTCACGCCCCGTCAGTGCCGCGACCTTGATCCCGGCCGCCCCCAATAGCGGTTCGAGTGTCTTGGCATGTTGGCGCGCCAGGATTTCCGTCGGGGCCATCACTGCCGTCTGCGCGGCTGCCTCGGCGGCGCGGGCTGCGGCGAGGGCGGCGACAAAGGTCTTGCCCGCGCCGACATCGCCATGCAGGAGGCGCGTCATGCGCTGCGGACGGGCCATGTCGGCGGCAATGTCCTCAAAGGCACGGGTCTGGGCCCCGGTTGGGTTGAAGGGCGCGCTGACAAGGACGCGCTCGACCAGTTTGCCGTCGCCTTCCAAGGCCCGCCCGGTCTGGGAGCGGCGATGCGCGCGCGTGATCTGCAACGTCATCTGCCGGGCGAACAACTCGTCGAAGGCCAGCCGCTGCCGGGCGGCGCTGGCGGGATCGACATCCGCGACGGTTAGCGGGGTGTGCAGTGTTTCGATAGCAATGCGCCAGTCCGGCCAGCCCCTGTCATGACTGACGGTAGACGGAATCCATTCGGGCAGGGCCGGCAGATCCTTCAGGGCACCGGCAATCGCCTTGCGCAGGGTCTTGGGGCTTAAGCCGGCCGTGAGCGGATAGACCGGTTCCAGCGCGGGGGCGGTGGCGGCCTCCTCGACCGTCATGATGAGGTCGGGATGCGCGATCTGGATTTCAGACCCGAAGCGTTCGAGCTTGCCCGAGACGACACGGGTTTCGCCTTCGGGCAGGGTGCGCCTGAGATAGTCTGCGCGCGGGTGAAAGAAGACCAGGTGGAGGAAACCCGTCTCGTCGGACAGGCGGACCTTGTAGGGTTTGAAACTGCCGCGCGGCGGCGCGATATGGGTTTCGACCTGCGCTTCGATCGTGACGATCTCGCCGGTCGGGGCCGAGGCGATTGGCGACGTCCGGCTGCGATCGACAAGTCCCGTGGGCTTGAGGAAGAGCAGATCCTTCACATGCGGCCCGGCGAGTTTCTCTACCAGCACGGCGATCCGGGGGCCAATGCCGGGCAAAACCCGCGTCTCGCGGAAGAGGGGAAAGAGAATCTCCGGGCGCATAAGGGCCAACTTGCGGCAGCTTGGCGCTTCACGCCAGCGTTCGCGCGGCCTATATGGCGGCACGCATGACCAATCCTGTCGACATACGCCGCAAGCAACTGGCTTTCCGGGCCAGCCACCGGGGCTTCAAGGAAGCCGATCTCGTGCTGGGTGGATTCGCCAGTGCGAACCTTCCCGGCATGTCCGAAGCCGAGCTCGATGAATTCGACCAACTGCTCGGCCTGGCGGACCAGGACATCTATGACTGGGTCATGGACCGGGCGCGTCCCGACACGAACGAACACGACGCCCTGATCGCCCGCATTCGCGCTTTCGTGAAGGGCGGCGGCGCGGTCGTGGATCGCGCATGAGCGATATCGAGGCCATTGCCCGCGAACCCGGATCGGTCACGGTCGGCGGGGTGCCGGAAGGTCATGACGCGCTGGTCGCCACACAGGCGGCACGGACGCGCGGCGGGATCACGCTGTTTGTCGCCCGGGACGAATCGCGCGCGGCCGCCTTCCTCGCGGCGTGTGAATTCTTTGCGCCGGACCTCGACCGGCTCAACCTGCCGGCCTGGGACGTCCAGCCCTATGACCGGGTCTCGCCATCGCCCCGGATTGCGGCTCGCCGGGCCGGGGCCTTGTCGCGGCTGGCCCAGCGTAAGGCCGACGACCGGACGCCACTGATCGTGGTCACGACGATCAATGCCGTGACGCAGCGGGCCGCGCCACGCGATCTCATGGCCAAGGCCGGGTTTGCCGCCCGTCCCGGTGCCATGATCGACCAGGAGGCGCTGAAGACCTATTTCGCGGTCAATGGCTATTCGCGGGTCGCGACCGTCATGGAGCCCGGTGATTTCGCCATCAGGGGCGGCGTGATCGATGCATTCGCGCCGGGCATGGCCAAACCGGTGCGGCTCGATTTCTTCGGCGACACGCTGGAATCGCTTCGGGCGTTCGACCCGGAAAGCCAGCGCACGCTGCGGCAACTGAAATCGGTGAATTTCGATCCGGTCTCGGAAGTCCTGATCGACCCGGAATCCATCTCGCGTTTTCGCAGCGGCTTCCTGTCGGCTTTCGGTGCCGCAACCGACAGCGACACGGTCTATCACGCGGTTAGCGAAGGCGTCCGGGCGTCGGGAGCTGAACATTTCCTGCCGCTTTTCCATGAGCGGCTGGAGACGGTGCTCGACTATGCCGGCGAGGGCGCGCTGATCATCCTCGACGCGCTGGCTGGCGATGCGCTGGACGAACGCGGTGAGACGATCACCGACTATTTCGACGCCCGCCAGCAGGCCAATGAAAGCGGCGGCAAGGGTACGTTGTCGCCGGCGGTGTTCCGGGCCTTGAAGCCGACTGCACTCTACGTGCTGCCAAAAGGCTTCAACGAAGCCCTCGCCGGGCGGACGGTCCGTCGCTTTTCGGCTTTCGCCGATCCGGCGCTTGATGCCATCAATCTGGACGGCAAGCAGGGCCGCGTCTTCGTTGCGGAGCGGGCGAGCGAGAGCACCAATGTATTCGATGCGGCCACGGCCCATGTCGACGCGCTCCGCAAGGCGGGCAGGCGCGTCCTGCTGGCGTCCTGGAGCGAAGGTGCCTCTGACCGGCTCGGGACAGTGCTGGGCGATCACGGGCTCGCGCCGATCTTCCCGATTGATGACTGGTCGCAAGCCGGGGAGGGGCCGAAAGACGCGGTCCTGCGCGCCGTTTTTCCCCTGGAGCGCGGCTTCGAGACCGGTGATCTCGCCATCCTGTCTGAACAAGACATTCTCGGCGACCGGCTGGCGCGGCCGCGCGGACGCAAGCGGTCGGCCGATGTCATCCTGCAGGCCGGGTCCCTGTCGGCGGGCGATCTCGTCGTGCATGCCGATCATGGCCTGGCGCGCTATCTCGGCCTGAAAACGCTGACCGTCCAGGATGCGCCGCACGACTGTCTGGAACTTGAATATCACGGCGGAGCGAAACTCTTCCTGCCGGTGGAGAATATCGAACTCCTGTCGCGTTATGGCGCGGACAGCGAGGACATCCAGCTCGACCGGCTGGGCGGTGCCGCGTGGCAGGCCCGGAAGGCCAAGGCCAAGAAACGCCTGCGTGACATGGCGGCTGATCTCATCCGCATTGCGGCGGAACGCCATGCCCGCACCACCGACACGATCGACCCGCCCAGCGGCATCTATGACGAATTCTGTGCCGGTTTCCCCTTCGCCGAAACGGAAGACCAGCTGAACGCCATCTCCGACGTGTTCGAGGACTTCGCCAAAGGCCGCCCGATGGACCGTCTGATCTGTGGCGATGTCGGCTTTGGCAAGACCGAAGTCGCGCTGCGTGCTGCCTTCGTCGCGGCGATGTCGGGCAAGCAGGTTGCCGTGGTCGCGCCGACGACGCTGCTCGCACGGCAGCACTATGCGACCTTCACCGAACGCTTCCGCAACTGGCCGGTAAAGATCCGCCGCCTGTCGCGTCTGGTGCCAGGCAAGGAAGCCACGGCCACGAAGGCAGAACTGGCCGAAGGCAAAGCCGAGATCGTCATCGGTACACACGCGGTCCTGTCCAAGACCGTGAAATTCGCCGATCTCGGCTTGTTGATCGTCGACGAGGAGCAGCATTTCGGGGTCAAGCACAAGGAACGCCTGAAGGATTTGCGCGCCGACGTGCACGTTCTGACGCTGACCGCGACGCCAATCCCGCGCACGCTTCAGCTGGCGCTAACCGGCATTCGCGACCTCTCGATTATCGCCACGCCGCCGGTCGACCGGCTGGCCGTGCGCACCTATGTCGCGCCCTTCGATGCGGTAACCATCCGCGAAGCCCTGCTGCGCGAGAAGTACCGCGGCGGACAGGCCTATTTCGTCACCGCCCGGATCGCCGATCTGGACTCGCTTGCCGAATTCCTGCGCGAACAGGTGCCCGAGGTCAGCTTCATCACGGCCCATGGCCAGATGGCTCCGGGGCGGCTCGAAGACATCATGACGGCCTTCTATGAGGGCCGGTATGACGTGCTGTTGTCGACGACAATCGTGGAGTCCGGGCTCGACATTCCGACTGCGAACACGCTGGTCATCCACCGCGCGGACCGGTTCGGCCTGGCCCAGCTTTACCAGCTGCGCGGCCGGGTCGGACGTTCGAAGACCCGGGCCTATGCCTATCTGATGACGCCGCAGCATCACCGCATGACGGCGTCTGCGGAAACGCGGTTGCAGGTCCTCCATTCGCTCGATTCACTCGGGGCCGGCTTCACGCTGGCGAGCCATGACCTTGATCTGCGTGGCGGTGGTAATCTCCTCGGCGAGGAACAATCGGGGCACATCCGTGATGTCGGTGTGGAACTTTACCAGTCCATGCTGGAAGAGGCGGTGGCGTCGCTGAAAGGTGATGACGGCGCAGATGACCGCGACTGGTCACCGTCGATCAATGCCGGTGTCTCGGTTCTGATCCCGGAAGACTATGTGCCTGATCTCGATGTCCGGCTGTCGCTCTACCGGCGCCTGTCGCAGCTTGAGACGCGGGATGAACGCGAAGCGCTGGCCGCCGAGTTCATTGACCGCTTTGGGCCGCTACCGGAGGAGGTCGAACATCTTTTGCGGGTCATGGCGATCAAGCATCTGTGCAAGGTGGCGGGCGTTGCCAAGCTGGATGCGGGTCCGAAAGGGGCCGTTGTCCACTTCCGAAACAATGAGTTTGCCGACCCGGCGGGTCTTATCGGGCTGATGGGCTCCAACCCGGAAGCCTTCAAGGTCCGGCCCGATCAAAAGCTCGTCCTGATTGGTAATTGGCCGGAAGGGCAGGATCGTTTGCGAGGGCTGGAGCGCGGAATGTCACGCATTGCCGACCTTGCGACGCGCGCGAAGAAGGCAGCGTAGACCCTTAAACAACCTGTGTTTTTGGTAGCGCCATAGCCCGAGCCGCGCGCTCGATAAAAGCTTCGGCGGTTTCCTCGCCTTGCGCGTCGATGGCCGCCGTCCGCACCGTCAGCCGGAAGGGTTTGAGCGGATCATCCCCTTCAAAGGCCGTGCAGTCGGCAATCGCTGCGACCCGCTCTGCGACACAGGCCGCACCATCGGCATCCGTCATTGGCAGGATGGCGGCAAAGAGATCGGTCTCCAGCGCCACGGCGCAGTCCTCGGCCCGCAAGAGATGACGCAGCATGGAGGCAAACTGGCGGCGGGCATCGCGAACGACGGCATTAGACTGCTGGCGTTCAGGGGTATCGAGCTGCAACAGGACCAGGGCGGTGGAGCGTCCCGTGCGCCGGGATGCATTAAGCAGGTCCTGAAGATGCGCCATTCCGAAACGCCTCCGGAACAGGCCCGTGTCTTCGTCCAGAGTTTTCGGCGTCCGGCAGGCTTCCAGGCGGCGCTTGGCCGCGCGGCGGCGACGGCGCTCTTCGGCGAGGATCAGGATTCGGCCCCGGATTTCCTCGTCCCGCGCATTGTCGGGCAACAGGTCCGACACGCCGCGGGCAAAGGCTTCCTCGGCTTCATCCTTCAAACCGGCCCGCGCCAATAACAGGACCGGCGTGTGATAGAGGCGCGTGTTGCGGCGCATCGCCGAGGAAATGGTGAAGGCGACGTCCCGGCTTTGCATGGCGTTGAGTACGACAGCGTCAAACGGACGCTCGTGCAGATAATCGAAGGCCGAATAAGAGGAAAATGCTGCGATGACTGACGTGTCTGCATCGTCCAGCGCATGTCGTAAATTCATGAAGCGGGGTGTGGCGTCGCCGACGAAAAGGACACAAGGCCGGCTCTCGTCATCGGGTTCGTCGATCAGGGAATGATCGAAGACATTGGCCGCCGCCCGCCGGCGCAGCACGATTTCTTCCATGGTCCTGAGCCGCGTCAGTGTACGTATGCGGGCTGCGGCCTGCGTTGGCGAGGCTGGCGGATGAAGCCAGGCGTCTGCGCCACAGGGCAGGGGGTTGAATTCGCTGATGGCCAGAACCGGCACCGTCTTTCCGGGCGACTGGCGGACACGGGTGATGTCGGCGGTCATCGCCTCTGGTTTGCCACCCGTGAGAATGACCGCATCCCAGGCGGGACGGTCCAAGAGCGTGCCGTCGTCGTTTTCCGGCCAATCTGTCAGGGCGAATCCAAGCGCATCAATGCCCTTGACCGCAGCTGCGGCTTCGCCGCTCGCATCACGGATCAAGACGTTGAGCGTGCGCCCCATGCTTCCCCCCGGCTCCACCGAACCGACGAAAGACTGTCACATTCGGCCCCTGACGCAAACCGCCGAATGCGCCGGGCGGAACAAATCGAAGGCTGACTGTTGCACGACGGCCCGTTCATGAACGGTTCAAGCGCGGCCTGTCAGCTTCACCCTCGAGTTCGGCGGACACTTCTTGTCCCTCGCACGTCCGCCGTCTCGGCCGGTCCCCACCGGTCTTGACACCAGATGGAACGCCGGCTGTCCCCAACAGTCGGCGTTTCGCTTTACGCCTGACCCCGCAACGCGCTATCTGGCCTGCAATGCAGCGCTTTTACACGCCCCTCCGTATCCTCCGCCGTCTGTCGGCCCTGGTGGCCAATTGGCCGATTGTCGGGGTCATTGTCCGCGCCATCCGCCGGACGATGGCGCGCGAAGTCATGCTGTTTGCTGGCGGCGTGTCTTTTTTTACGCTCTTGGCCCTGTTCCCGGCCATTGCCGTTCTGGCCTCGATCTACGGCATTGCCTTCTCGATCGATGACGCCCAGGTCCAGATCGAACGCTTCGCCGGCATTCTGCCCCAGACCGCCCGGGACTTCGCCTTTGACCAGATCGCGCGGATCGCCGTTCAGTCGAATACCAGCCTTTCCATTCAAGGTGGGATCGCGCTGTTGATCTCGCTGTTTGCCGCGGCGCGCGGGGCCAAGGCCCTGATCGCCGGCCTCAATCAGATCGCCCGGGTCGGGGATTTGCGGAACATTTTCAAATTCAACCTGCTCGCCATGGGCGCGGTACTGGCGGGCGGCCTGCTGGTCGGCCTCTCCAACATCGTTATCCTGACCTTTCCTGTGCTGTTGCGCTCGGCGGGCCGCTGGCTGGGCTTCGAACAGGTCAATGTCGGGGCGGTGCTGAATGAGTGGACGATCTCAGCCAGCGCCATGACGCTCGCGCTCAGCCTGATGTATCGCTATGTGATGCGCCGGGCCGGCGAAGTCAGCTGGACGGCGTCCATCATCGCTGCCGGTGTCTCGACTTCGCTCTGGCTCGCCATTTCCGCCCTGTTCTCGCTTTACGTGTCGAGCATCGTTCATCCGGGGGCCTATGGCTCCATCGGCGCGCTCGTTGTCTTCCTTTTGTGGATCTACTGGGGAGCCTATGCCGTCTTCTTCGGGGGTGCGCTGGCCATCGAGATCGACGGGCGCGAGCGCCCGCCTGAAGGCGAGCTGGACCTGCCGGTCTAGCGCGCAGCGATGTCCAGCGGATGCGGCAGGGGCAGGCTGGCGGGCCGGCTCAATGTCAGTTTCGCGGCCCAGGGCTCGATCAGGTCAAGCGTATCCTTGTGTGTGGCCTCGAGCGCTGCGGCATCGCGTTCCCGGCGTTCGGGATCATAGGCCTCTCCGGCATCTTTCGAATTCTCGCGGAAGACAGGGCCGGTGGCCGCTGCGGCAATGCGCGCACTGCCGTGACGGAGTTTCAGGTGGCGCGAAACCGCTGTCAGGACGGCCTCGGGCCGGTCCAGCAGCGCGGTGAAGTCGAGCGAGGCCAGATCGCGGTCCCGTTCCAGTGCCCCGGCAAACGCTTCCATCTGGTGACGCCAGACGAGGGCGGCGACCTGAAGGTCGGTGAAGCCCATGGCCTGACGATGCGGGATCGCGCCCAGCCCACCGGGGTCGAGCGAGAAGATGTTGTATTGCAGGCGCATGAAGCCCTTGCAGGGTTCGCCCTTCTTGATGACTGAAATCAGGAAGCTGCGCAGATCGCCGTAGAGGAGGAGGGCAGGTGCGCCCGCCTCCCGGACGGGGGTGATAAGGTTGTTGCCCGAATTGGTCGGCTTGACCAGAACCCGCTCACCCTTGGCAAACTGCCGTCCGAGCAGGCCGAAGATGAAGGCGCTCAGCCGTTTCGCCCGCGCCGGATCTCGCTTGAGCGCTTCATCGACGCGCAAGGCATTGGCGAGGTGCATCAAAATGTCCGGCTCTTTCAGTGCGAGGCACGCCCCGGGCGCATCCAGGGCTTTTGCCAGCAGGGTCGAGCAACAGAAGGCCGAATGGAACAGGAAAGCCGGCATCCGCACCTTGCGCGCCTTGTCAGCGTCCCAGGCCGCCAGGGCCTCGGACAGGCGGACGTCGCGGCGATCAGAAATGACCGGAGCCATGCGCTGGTCCAGGAAGGGCGTCTTCGCCAGCCCGTCCCGGCTTACACGGGCAAAGCGGAGCGTATCCCGCCCGGTGTCCATCGCTTCGGGAAACCAGCCCGGATCAGCAAGAAGGTCATCGAGTTTCGTCATGGGCTGCAATGGCCTTGTCCAAATTCCAGAGCGCATCTGGCCCCGCTTCCGCAAAGGCGCTAAGAGGAGGCCAAACTGGAATGATTGACCGCGTCCGGCAAGGCTGCCCCAGCAGACCGGCGGCGCGATCATCCGACCAATCAGAGCGGAGGCCGTGAATGGGCAAGGTTTATACGGATGCGGCGGCGGCGCTGGACGGCGTGCTGTTCGATGGCATGACCATCATGGCGGGCGGGTTCGGTCTGTGCGGCATCCCGGAAAACGCGATTCAGGCGATCCTCGAATCGGGCGTGAAAGACCTCACCATCATCTCCAACAATTGCGGCGTGGACGGCTTTGGCCTGGGCAAGTTGCTCGATGCTAAGCGCATCCGGAAAATGGTCTCGTCCTATGTTGGCGAGAACAAGGAATTCGAACGACAATTCCTCTCCGGCGAGCTGGAGCTGGAATTCAATCCGCAAGGCACGCTGGCCGAGCGCATCCGCGCGGGCGGGGCGGGTATCCCCGGCTTCTACGTCAAGACTGGCGTCGGCACGGTGATCGCCGAAGGCAAGGACCACCGCGAATTCGACGGTGAAACTTATATCATGGAGACGGGGCTGAAGGCCGACCTCTCCATCGTCAAGGGCTGGAAGGCCGACCCGCAAGGCAATCTGATCTACCGGAAGACGGCGCGGAACTTCAATCCGATGATGGCCACCGCAGGCAAGGTGACGGTCGCCGAGGTCGAGGAGATCGTCGAGCTGGGTTCGATGGACCCCGATTGCATTCACACGCCGGGCATTTTCGTCCAGCGCCTGTTTGAAGGGCAATTCGAAAAGCGGATTGAGCAGCGCACCACGCGTCAGCGGGAATCAGCCTGATGCGGGCGTTGGTTCCGTTTCTGCTTGCCGGTGCGGCGCTGGTAACCGCGTGCGAAGCTCCGCAAGACGATATCGATGTCGACGCGATCCGGGAAACGGCCCGCGAAAGCGCGCGGGCAGGCGATGTCACGGCTGCGGAATTCGGCGATGACTGGCCGTTCACGGTAGACAGCGGCCGACTGTCCTGCCGCGCGCCGCGTCAGGCCCTGTTCTACGCCAATGGCCGGACCTATCCGCTCAATGGGGCCGCGAGTGCGCGGTCCATGGATCATGGATATGCATCGCTGGACCGGATCTGGCGCGACAATCCCGACATTCCCGGTACGAAAATCTCGGTGGGACCGATGATTTCCCGTGCCCTGGAACTTTGCTGAGAAGAGGCAGACGACACGATGGCCTGGACCCGTGATGAAATGGCGCAGCGCGCCGCGAAAGAGCTTGAAGATGGCTTCTACGTCAATCTCGGAATTGGAATTCCGACCTTGGTTGCCAACTACATCAGTGAAGACATTGATGTAACGCTTCAATCTGAAAACGGTATGCTCGGCATGGGCCCCTTTCCTTATGATGACGAGGTTGATGCCGATCTGATCAATGCCGGCAAGCAGACCATCACCGAGCTGCGCCGGACCAGCTATTTCTCGTCTGCGGACAGTTTCGGCATGATCCGCGGCGGGCATATCGACCTGTCCATTCTCGGGGCCATGGAAGTCTCGGAATCCGGTGATATCGCCAACTGGATGATTCCGGGAAAAATGGTGAAGGGAATGGGCGGTGCGATGGATCTCGTCGCCGGCGTCAAGCGTGTTGTCGTGATCATGGACCATTCTTCCAAGGCCGGTGACCCGAAGCTCCTGAAGGCGTGCACGTTGCCGCTCACCGGGACGGGGGTGGTTGACCGCATCATCACCACACTCGGCGTGTTCGACGTGGTTGAGGGCGGACTGGCACTCATCGAACTGGCACCCGGGGTGACGGTTGATGAAATCAAGGCGCAGACGGAAGCCACGATTGCCGAGGTCCGGGTCTAACGCCCCTGGTCTGCGCGGCGGTCTCCAAACCCGCGTGAACCAAACGTAATCTGACTGTATGGGCACGGCGAGGTCTCCCGCTCCATCACGGAGCGACGAGGGGAGAGCCATTCGCCATGTTCCTGACGCGCTTTGCACTGAAAAATCCGGTGGCCGTGCTGATCGGCCTGTTGCTGCTGACCGTGATCGGGGCGGCGAGTTTTATACAGCTGCCGATGCAGCTGTTTCCAGATACCAGTCGTCCGCAGCTCTTCGTGCAGACGTCGTGGCGCTCAGCCTCTCCCCAGGAACTCGAATCGGAAATCGTCGAACCGCAGGAACAGGCCCTGACCGGCCTGACCGGCCTCGAGGAAATGCGGGTCAATATCGGTCAGGGCGGGGCCTTCATCGCCCTGACCTTTGCCAATGGCACGAATATGGACCAGGCGATGATCGAGGTCGTCAGCCGGATGAACCAGCTGCCGCCCATGCCACTCGATGCCTATGGCCCGAACATCTTCAATGGCGGTGCGATGGGCGGCGGCGGCGAAATGCTGATCTATTTCTTCATCCAGCTGCAGCCCGGCAATCCCAATGACGTCGACGACTATGCCGATTTTGCCAACAACATCGTCGCACCGCGCCTCTCGGCCATTCCCGGCGTCGCAAACGCCCAGGTTAACTGGGGGCTGAGGAACCGCGAATTCCAGATCGTGCTTGATCCGTATCGCGCGGCAGCCCTTGGCGTGACTATCCCCCAGATCGTCGCGGCGCTGAACGGCAATCGCGATGTGTCCGGTGGCAACGCCACCATTGGCCGGCGCGCCTTTACGCTCAACTATGAGGGCGAATACGATCCCCGCGAACTCAACGAGCTGGTCATCGACTGGCGGGACGGCAGCCCGGTTCGCTTAGGCGATATCGCGACCGTTGGAATCGAGCTGGGTGAGCGGCAGGGATTTGCCTACCAGAATGGCAATCCGGCCATCGGCATCGCGGTGTCGCGTCAGAATGGCGCGAACTTCCTCGCCACGCTGAATGCGGTGAAGGATGAAGTCGCCAACCTCAACGAGAACGAGGCCGCAGCCCTTGGCCTGACCATTCAGCCGTCATTTGACGCCTCGGTCTTCATCAACCGGGCGATCAATCTTCTCCGGACCAATCTCGTCTTCGGGATCATGCTGGCCATTGGCGGGCTATGGCTGTTCCTGCGCCGAGCGCGGGCGACGATGATCATTGCGCTCGCGATTCCCGTCTGCCTGCTCTCGACGCTGATTGTCCTGTTCCTGCTGGGCCGGTCGCTGAACGTGATTTCGCTTGCGGGTCTCGCCTTTGCGACGGGGATGGTGCTCGACGCCGCCATTGTGGTCCTTGAGAATATCGTACGAAGACGGGAGGCGGGGGAAGACCCTGAAACCGCCTCGGACAAGGGTGCCGGCCAGGTGTGGGGTGCGCTCTTTGCCTCGACCACGACGACAGTTGCCATCTTCCTGCCGATCATCTTCCTGGATGATGCGGAAGGTCAGCTGTTCGCCGATCTTGCGATCACCATTGCGGTTGGAGTGGCGCTGTCGATGGTCGTGGCGGTGACGATCCTGCCGGTCGCTGCGGCGCGTTTCGTGCGCTCCAAGAATGACAAGCGGCCTCAACCGATCCTGTCTCGGATCGCGGATTTCATCATGTTCACCTCGGATCGTCCCGTCCGGCGCTATGGCCTGATCGGCGGGCTGATCGCGGTGCCGCTCGCCGCGACCTGGTTCCTCCTGCCCAATCTCGATTATCTCCCGCCGGTCAAACGCGACGCCATCGACGCCTTCTTCATGTTGCCGGCCGGTGCGGACGTGGAATGGGTGCGCTCCGACGTGGTCCAGCCGGTCATCGAACGGCTTGAACCCTACATGTCCGGTGAGCGCGAACCGGCCTTGCGGAATTACTATATCGGCGGACAGGGCGGCCAGTTCGCGACCCTTGGTGTACGCCCGCAGGACATTGGCGATGTGCGCGAGCTGGAGCGTCTGGTGCGTGACGAGATCGTCCAGGGTATCCCGGACGTGAACGCCTTCGCGGCGCGCGGCGACCTGTTCGGCAATTTCGGTGGCGGCGGCAACGTGCAGGTCAATCTGCAATCGGCCGACCCCGAGGCCCTGGCCCGAGCGGCGGGCGAGGGGATGCGCCTCCTGCGAGAGCGTTTCCCCAATGTGAATATCAATGCCAACCCGTCCCCCCAGGCGACCCAGCCGAGCTATGCAATCCGCCCCAATGACCGGCGCATCCAGGAAGTCGGCTGGTCCCGGGCCGGCGTTTCCAGCATCGTGTCCATGCTCGGTGACGGCCTGTTCGTCGGAGAATATTTCGACGGTGAGACGCGGTTGAACATGATCCTTCGGACCGAAGGCTGGAATTCCTTCCAGGAGCTGGAAGGCGTACCGGTCGCGACGCCCAGTGGCGCGGTCCTGCCGCTTGGCGATCTGGTCGAAGTCGAGGAAACACTGGTCCCGGGCGGACTGCAGCGCGTCGATCGGCGCCGGACCATCACGCTCTTCATGTCCCAGCCCGAGGACATGACGCTGCAGGAAGTGCTCGAGGCGATCCGTACCGATGTCGAGCCGGCCATCTATGACGCCCTGCCGTCCGACGGCTCTATCAGCTATGGCGGGTCGGCGGACAGTCTGGACCGCGCGGTCACGACGATGACGCAGAACTTCCTGTTCGCGCTGTTCATCCTTTTCCTGATCCTGGCCGGTCTGTTCCGATCGATCCGGGATTCAGTGATCGTGCTCATTACCATCCCGCTGGCGACCGTCGGCGGGGTAGCGGTGCTGCGTATCCTCGATACGGTCCTGCAAAGCGTCGCCCAGCAACGCCAGCCGCTCGACCTGCTGACCATGATGGGCTTCATCATCCTGCTCGGTCTGGTCATCAACAATGCAATCCTGCTCGTCGACCAGACACGGCAGGGCGAACGTGAAGGCCTCAGCCGGCGTGAAGCGGTTGACCAGGCGCTGCGCTTGCGGATGCGGCCGATCTTCATGTCCACGCTGACCTCCATTCTCGGGATGACCCCACTTCTGGTCTTCCCGGGCGCAGGCAGCGAAATCTATCGCGGCCTCGCTGCAGCGATTGTCGGCGGCATGAGCGTGTCGCTCGTCTTCACCCTCTTCCTTCTGCCAAGTCTCTTGCGGGTCGGTGAAGTCCGAGCCGTTCCGTCTCCTGCGCGCCTCGCGCCTGCCGAGTGAGTCCTTCCATGATCCGCCTGACATTCCTGATCGCCGCAATTCTGCTTTTGTCCACGCCCGCCCTGGACGCGCAGCAACCGGGCGGCGGCCCACCGCCGGCCGCGGTGCGCACCGATGTCGCGGTCAGCCGTGACATGGCTCCGACGATCCAGAGCCCGGCGACGGTCCTGAGCCGGTCGGATTCCCGTATCGCGGCTGAAGCTGCGGGCCGAGTTGTCCACGTCGCTGAACCGGGCGACTGGGTGGAGGCCGGTGAACCGGTCGCGCGACTGGACGACCGTCAGGCCCGCCTGCAACTGGCGGAAGCGCGCTCGCGCCACGCCCGCCTGTCGGAAAATGCCCGCTTCCAGGAAGAAGAATTCCAACGCTGGACACGTCTCGCCGAAGCGGGGACCGCCCCGCAAACCCGTCTGCGGGAGGTCGAACTCGCTCGCAACCTGGCACAACAGGAACGATCCGAGGCCGCCAGTGCGGTCCAGCGCGCCCAGCTTGATCTGGACCGCACCGAGATTCTCGCCCCGTTCAGCGGCCGTGTGGCAGAACGCCTGATCGAGGTTGGTGAGTATTCCGCGCCGGGCGCAAATATTGTCCGTCTGGTCGATACCAACTCACTGGAAGCCCGCGCGCAGACGCCGGTCGCGGTCGCCCCCTATATCGCCGTTGGTGACATGATCCATGTCAGTGACGGTACGACCGGTATGGACGCTGCGATCCGCGCCATCGTGCCGGTCGGGGATTCGGTATCCCGGACCTTCGAGATCCGTGTCGATCTGGAGGACGCTCCCTGGATCATCGGAACAGCGGTGCGGGTCTCGGTCCCGACCGAAACACCGCGCCATGTCGTGGCCGTACCGCGTGATGCATTGGTCTTGCGCACACAGGGAAGCCATGTCTGGGTTGTCGCCGAGGACAATACGGCGCGTCAGGTCCAGGTCCGCACCGGTGCCCAGGATGGCGAATATGTCGCCGTTGAGGGCGAGATTGGCGCGGGTGACCGGGTCGTTGTGCGCGGCGCGGAAAACCTGCGCCCGGGGCAGCCGCTCAATATCCTTGATGATGCCGAGACGGCCGGCGGTGGCGATGGCCCCTCGAACGTTTCGCCGACCTGACCGCGCTGGCCGTCAGCACATCGGAACGTTCGCGGCGAGCCCGCCGGTCGAGGTTTCCTTGTATTTGTCGGACATGTCTTTCGCGACATCGGCCATGGTCTTGATGACCTGATCGAGGCTGACCTTGTGGTCGCCCTGGCCTTTCAGGGCCAGTCGGGCCGCATCAATCGCCTTGATCGCGCCGATGGCGTTGCGTTCGATACAGGGGATTTGCACGAGCCCGCCGACCGGGTCACAGGTGAGGCCCAGATTGTGCTCCATGCCGATCTCGGCGGCGCATTCGATCTGGGAGTTACTACCGCCCAGCGCGGCCGCGAGACCGCCCGCCGCCATCGAACAGGCGACGCCAACCTCGCCCTGACACCCGGCTTCCGCGCCGGAGATCGAGGCATTCTTCTTGTAGAGCGCGCCGATGGCCGCAGCGGTCAGGAAGAAGCGCACCATGGCGTCCTTGTCGCCGGAACGTCGGTGATGCCGGTCGTAATAGCGCGCGACCGCCGGAATGATCCCCGCTGCGCCATTGGTCGGGGCGGTGACGACGCGCCCGCCCGCGGCATTTTCCTCGTTCACGGCCATCGCCCAGAGATTGATCCAGTCCATGGCGGTCAGAGGGTCGGTCTCGGCGCGCTCGGGGTGATCGAGCAGGTCCTTGCGGATGCCCGGCGCGCGGCGTTTGACCTTCAGCCCGCCCGGCAGAATGCCTTCCTGGCGCAGGCCGCGCGAAATGCAGGCCTCCATGGCCTGCCAGATCTCGTTGATGCCACTGCGGACCGCCTCTTCGGAGCGGAAGGCGGTCTCATTGGCCATCATCAGTTCGGGAATGGTCAGCCCGGCCTTGTCCGCCTGATCAAGAAGCTCGCGTCCGCTGTCGAAGGGGTAGGGTTCGCCGGTCTGGTCCCCGGCGGCGGAATTACGGCCCGCTTCGGCCTCGTCAATGACGAAACCACCGCCGATGGAATACCAAATTTCCTCCTTCAGGACGTCGCCATTCTCTTCATAGGCGCGGAACTTCATCGCGTTTGAATGAAAGGGCAGGCGGGTTTCGCCGCGCATTTTCAGATCATGGCGAATATGGAAGGGGATGCGGTGTTCCCCCAGGAGATTGATCGTCTCGGTCTCGCGAATAGCCGAGATAATGCCCGGCACGGCATCTGGATCGGTGGTCGAGGGGACGCATCCTTCCAGCCCTAGTAACACGGCCGTATCCGTCCCATGGCCCAGCCCGGTCAGGGCGAGCGAGCCATAGAGTTCTGCCTCGACCTTGGCGATGGCAGGCAGCCCGTCTTCATCGGCGAAACGGGTCAGGAAGGCGCGCGCGGCGACCATCGGTCCCACGGTGTGCGAGCTCGACGGGCCGATCCCGATCTTGAAAAGGTCAAAGACGCCGAAATGCATGGGAATGGCTCCTAGTCGTCGCCGAGTCCCCGGTCGCTGGTGAAAGCATTGAAGCAGAGCAAGGTCTGGGTGTCCTTGATGCCGTCCAGCGTCTGCACCCGCTGCGTCACGAATCGGCCAACATCAGCGTCGGATTCAACCGAGAACTGGGCCAGCAGATCAAAGCTCCCGGAGACAGAATGAACCTGGCGGGCCTCCTCGAGCTGATCGACCAGCGCCGCGGCTACATCATAGGTCCGCCCAAGCTCGCATTTGATGAAAACGTAAAACTGGCGCATCGATTTCTATTCCCTGGACGGTGTTTGCCGGCACCCTAATGCGGGCCGCGCGCTTCGGCCATATCAGCTGTGCGCCTCGCGCAGTTTGAACCGCTGGATTTTGCCGGTCTGTGTCTTGGGCAGGGCATCGGTAAAGACAATGGATCGCGGGTATTTGTAGGGCGCGATCGTCGCCTTGACGAAGTTCTGCAGGTCCTTTGCCAGTTCCTCATCCGGCTCGTGGCCAGGTTTGAGGACGATATGCGCCTGGACGATCATGCCCCGATCCGCGCACGGCGCGCCTATCACGGCGCATTCGGCGACCGCACCATGCATCAGAAGGGCCTGTTCGACCTCCGGCCCGGCGATGTTGTAGCCGGATGAGACGATGAGATCGTCATTGCGCGCGACGAAGTGGAAATACCCGTCCGCGTCGCGCCGGTAGAGATCACCGGTGATGTTCCAGCCGTCCTGCACATAAACGTCCTGCCGGTTGTCATCGAGATAGAGACAGCCCGTGGGGCCACGCACGGCCAGCCGGCCGATCTCGCCATCGGGGACGTCCTTGCCGTCCGGGCCGATGACGCGGGCCTCATAGCCCGGAACCGCTTTGCCGGTCGCGCCGGGGCGGATGTCGTCACCACTGGCGGATATGAAGATGTGGATCATTTCCGTCGCACCGATCCCGTCGACGAGGCCGATGCCGGTCTTGTCCCTATAGGCTTGCCAAGTCGCCTTGGGCAGGTGCTCGCCTGCCGACACCCCGCCTTTCAGCGATGACAGATCATACTGGTCCCACAGCCCCATGATCGCTCGATAGCCGGTCGGGGCGGTGAAGGTGTGGGTGACGCCATACTCCTGGATCGTTTCGCACAGCGCCTCGAAGCCGGGCTTCGACGTCAGCGCGACCGAGATACGCGCCCGCGCCGGAAAGACGAGAAACGCCCCCAGCCCGAAGGTGAAGGCGAGCGGCGGCGTGCCGGCGTAGATATCGCCGGGCTGAGGCTTGAGTGTGTGCTTGCCGAACGTGTCGGCCATCGCCAGCACGCTGCGGTGAAAATGGACGCAGGCCTTGGGTTGGCCCGTCGTGCCGGAGGTGAAGGCGAGAAGGGCGATGTCGTCGGCCGCCGTGTCGACATTGTCAAAATGGGGCGACGCATGGGCGGTGAGGTTTTCCAGCTCACTTTCCTGACCCCATTCGACAACGCGGGCGGGGAAGGGCGCGCTGTCCGCCGCGGCGCGGACTTCATCGGCCATGCGCATGTCGCAGAGCGCCAGCGAGACTTCCGCCTTTTGACAGACCGTCACCAGTTCGCGTGCGCGCAGCAGCGGCATGGTCGCGACGACAATGCCTCCGGCCTTGATGACACCGTACCAGGCGATGAAGAGGTCGGGGCAATTCGGTCCGTGCAGGAGCACACGCTCGCCGGTCTTCATCCCCAGTTCGCCCGTCAGGACATTGGCGATGCGATTGGCTTCGGCGAGAAGCTGGGCGTAGGTGAGGGTGCGGTCCTTGGAATAGATGGCGACGGTGTCGCCATGACCGTCCGCGACGGCGGTATCGAGAAGTTCAGCGGCGCAATTGAGGCGTTTGGGGTAGGCGAGTTCGGGCAGGTCAAATCGGAATTCCGGCCATCGCTCCGGTGCCGGCAAACGGTCGCGGGCAAAACTGTCGGCATAGCCCGAGGGTTCGAGTGTCATGCGCATCCTCCCCTTGGCCGAGACCAGCGCCTATTGTTGTTTTCGAGTCGCGCCGGACGGACAGGCAAAACACTAGCACGGGCAGGACGATGACAAGAGAGGCTTTCATCTTCGACGGGACGCGCACGCCGATCGGGCGCTATGGCGGAGCCCTGTCGAGCGTCCGCGCCGACGATCTCGCCGCTCACCCGATCAAGGCCTTGCTGGCGCGCCAGAGCGAACTCGACCCCGAAACCATCGATGAGGTCATCCTCGGCTGCGCCAATCAGGCCGGCGAGGACAATCGCAATGTCGCGCGCATGGCAGTGTTGCTGGCGGGCCTGCCACACACCGTGCCGGGCGTAACGGTGAACCGGCTCTGCGCCTCGGGTCTCGAAGCGGTCGGGCAGGCGGCCCGCGCCATTCGTTGCGGCGAGGCCGACCGCATCATCGCGGGCGGGGTGGAAAGCATGTCGCGCGCGCCCTTCGTCATGGCCAAGCCCGATGCGGCCTTTTCCCGCGCGGCGGAACTCCACGACACCACGATCGGCTGGCGGTTCGTCAATCCCGAGATCGAACGGCTCTATGGCGTCGACTCGATGGGCGAGACGGCGGAAAACCTCGCCAGCGAACACGGCATTTCCCGCGAGGACCAGGACGCGTTCGCGGCCCGCTCGCAAACGCTCGCCCATGCTGCTGCCGGTCATCTCGCCGCGCAAATCGCACCGGTGTCCATCCCGTCGCGCAAGGGCGAACCGGTCGAGGTCTCGGCCGACGAGCATCCGCGCCCGGACGTGACCGTGGACGGTCTCACCGAGCTGAAGCCCGCTTTCCGCAAGAACGGGTCGGTCACGGCGGGTAATGCCTCGGGCGTCAATGACGGGGCCGCGGCGCTGCTGATTGGATCGGAAGAAGCAGGGGACAAGCCGCTCGCCCGGATTGTCGCCTATGCGACAGCCGGCGTGCCGCCCCGCACAATGGGAATCGGTCCGGTCCCGGCGAGCGAAAAGGCGCTGAAACGGGCCGGGCTTTCGATGGACAGGATCGACGTTATCGAACTCAACGAAGCCTTCGCCGCGCAAGTTCTGGCCTGCACGCGCAGCTGGGGGATTTCCGATGACGACCCACGCCTCAACGCCTGGGGCGGGGCCATCGCGCTCGGCCATCCCCTGGGCATGAGTGGCGCGCGCCTCGCGCTCACCGCCGCGCAGCGCCTGCATGCTGAACAAGGCCGCTACGCCCTCGTCACCCTCTGCGTCGGTGTCGGGCAGGGCGCGGCGATGGTGCTGGAGCGGGTTTAGGTGGTTGGCACCACAGCCGTGGTTTCAATCTCGATCTTTGCCCGTGATTCCATCAGGGCGGAAACTTCGACGAAGGCCATGACGGGGTAGTTGCGGCCCATCATCTCTTTCCAGATCGCACCGATGGCCTTGCCTGCGGCGAGGTATTCCTCCCGGCTGGTAACATAGCCGGTCATGCGCACGACATGCTCCGGCCCCGCCCCGGCCTCGGCGAGAACGGCGAGCGTGTTTTTCAGGACCTGACGAAATTGCTCGGCGAAGTCGTCGGTCCGGAATTCGCCGGTCTCGTCCCAGCCGATCTGGCCGGCGACGAAGACGAGGCGGCCTTCGGCCTCGATGCCGTTGGAATAGCCTTTCGGGCGCGGCCAGCCGGGCGGATTGAGGATGCGCATCAGCCGCCTCCCAAAATCTGTTTGGCGATGACGAGTTTCTGGACTTCCGACGCGCCTTCATAGATGCGAAGCGCCCGTATCTCGCGGTAAAGCGCTTCAGGCACCGAGCCTTTCGTGACGCCCAGCCCGCCGAAAATCTGCACCGCCGTGTCGATGGCTGTCTGCGCGGTCTCGGTGGAGAAGAGTTTCGCCATCGCCGCTTCGCGGGTGACGCGCGGCGCACCAGAATCCTTGGCCCAGGCCGCGCGGTAAATCAGAAGCGCGCTGGCGTCGATATTGAGCGCCATGTCGGCCAGCTGGCTCTGCACCCCTTGTAGATCGGAGAGTGTGCCGCCGAAGAGCTGACGCGATTGTGCCCGGCCGAGTGCTTCATCGAGCGCGCGCCGGGCGAAGCCGAGCGCCGCGGCCGCAACCGTCGAACGGAACACGTCCAGCGTCGACATGGCGTATTTGAAACCCGATCCGGCCTCGCCGATGAGAGCGTCCTCGTCTACATGGCAATCAGTGAAAGCGAGCCGGGCGAGGGGGTGGGGCGCGATGGTCTCGATCCGCTCGGCGGTCTTGAGACCGGGATTATCCGCATCGACGATAAATGCACTGATCCCGCGCGCGCCCGGCGCTTCGCCGGTCCGGGCGAAGACCACGTAGAAGTCCGCGATGCCGCCATTGGAAATGAAGGTCTTCTCGCCATTGAGGACAAAGCCATCACCGTCCCGCTGCGCCGAAAGGGCGAGGGCGGAGACGTCCGATCCGGCGTCGGGTTCGGTCAGGGCGAAGGCTGCGATTTTCTTTCCGGCGGCGACATCCGGAAGATACGCGGATTTCTGGGCGTCCGAGCCGAAGAGGCTGATCGTCCCCGAGCCCAGCCCCTGCATGGCGAAGACGAAATCGGCCAGCCCGGAACGGTAGGCGAGATGTTCGCGCACCAGGCAGAGCGAGCGCACGTCGAGCGTTTCCGTCGCTCCGCCATAGGCGACCGGTACGGCGTATCGAGTGATGCCGGCATCGGCCAGTCCGGCGAGAATATCCCGGCATTCGGCGTCGATATCGCCATGATGAAGAAAGCCGCCGGAGCCGAAGGACTCTTCCGCAAAACCGCGGACATGCCCGGCGAGGTCGTGATGGGCCTCGCTCAGGAACGGCCAGTCGAGGAAGCTGTGATCGGCCAAGGCGTCAGTTTCCTTCAAAGACCGGCTTCTCCTTCGCGATGAAGGCCCGGTAGGCGCGCTTAAAGTCTTCGGTCTGCATGCATATGGCCTGGGCCTGGGCCTCGGCCTCGATTGCCTGGTCGATCCCCATGTCCCATTCGGCATTGAGCTGGGTCTTGGTCACGCCATTGGCAAATGTCGGTCCGGCGGCAAGGCGCGCGGCCCAGTCGGCGGCCTCCCCAGCGAGGGCGTCGGGTTCGACCAGCCTGTTCCAGAAACCCCAGCGCTCGCCTTCCTCGGCGCTCATCGTGCGGCCGGTGAAGAGGAGTTCGCTCGCCCGGCCCTGACCAATGATGCGGGGCAGGATGGCGCAGGCCCCCATGTCGCAACCGGCCAGACCGACCTTGTTGAAGAGGAAGGCGCATTTGGCCTGCGGCGTGGCAAGGCGCAGATCGCTCGCCATGGCGAGGATGGCTCCCGCCCCGACGCAGATACCGTCGACCGCGGTGATGACGGGCTGCGGGCAGGCGCGGATGGCTTTAACGAGATCGCCTGTCATGCGGGTGAAGTCGAGCAGGGCCGGCATGTCCATTTCGGTCAGCGGGCCGATAATTTCGCGCACATCGCCGCCGGAGGAAAAGTTTCCTTCCGCGCCGGTCAGGACAACAGCCTTCACATCCTTCGCAAAGACGAGCGTGCGGAAGGTGTCCCGCAATTCCGCATAACTTTCAAAGGTTAGCGGATTTTTCTTCTCGGGTCGGTTGAGCGTCACCGTGGCGACGCCATCGGCGAAGGACCAGAGAAAATGTTGCGGAGCGAAGGTGGCGGGATTCATCAACCGGCCTCTTACGGCGCGCCGCCATCAAGGGCGATGGCCTGACCGTTTACGGTGAAGGAGTTGGGATGGCAGAGCCAGGCGACGGTCTCGGCGACCTCTTCAACCTGGATCATGCGTCCTTGCGGGTTCATCTTGGTGAGTTCGGCCACCGCCTCGTCGCGCGAGCGCTTGGTGTTGGACATGATGGTCTGGATCGCGCCTTCGGCCATGTCGGTCTCGACATAGCCGGGACAGACTGCATTGACCGTGACCTTCGTTTGCGCCCACTCGACAGCCAGCGCCTTGGTCATGCCGACGACAGCATGTTTCGAGGCGCAATAATGGGAGATGTAGGGTCCGCCGCGCAGGCCCGCGACGCTGGCGATATTGACCACGCGGCCATAGTCGCTGCTCATCAGATCACCGACGACCGCCTTGGTGCAGCGGAATACCCCATCGACATTGACGTCCTGGATGCGCCGCCACTCGGCTTCGTCGAGCTTGTGGAAGGGCCGGCCCGAGGCGATCCCGGCATTGTTGACGAGGATGTTGATGGCACCGCCTTCACGGGCCTTCGCAAAGGCGGCTTCGACCGAACCCGCATCTGTCACGTCGCACTGGACAGCGAGAGCGCCATCAATACCGTTGGCGGCCTCTTCCAGACGGTCGAGCTTGCGGCCCATCAGGACGACGCTCGCGCCGCCTGCAGCCAGCCGTTTCGCTGCCGCCAGGCCAATCCCGCTACCGCCGCCTGTGATGACGGCACGCCGTCCTGCAAATTCGCTCATACTTTCAGATCCCCCATTTCGGCTGCGCGTTCGAGATTACGCGCCAGCTGTGCGATGCCCGCCCGGTATTGCGGCGGAATGTCTGCTTCTCGATAGCCCAGTTCGGCTGCCGCGCGCAAAGTCCAGTTCGGATCGGCAAGGTGCGGCCTTGCGAGCGCGACGAGATCGGCGCGTCCCGCGGCAAGGATCGAATTGACGTGATCGGTCTCGTAGATATTGCCCACCGCCATCGTCGCGCAGTGCAGCGTGTTGCGCACCTGGTCGGAGAAGGGCGTCTGGAACATGCGGCCATAGACCGGCTTGGCGTAAGGCGTGGTCTGGCCTGCCGAGACATCAATCAGGTCCGCACCAGCCTCAATGAAGGCTTGGGCTATCCGCACCGTGTCGTCGCCGGTAATGCCGTCATCCTCCAGCCAGTCGGTCGCCGACAGGCGCACCGCCATGGGTTTCGCCGCCGGCCAGACAGCCCGCATGGCGGTAAAGACTTCCAGCGGGAAGCGCAGCCGGTTTTCGAGGCTGCCGCCATACTTGTCGGTCCGCTTGTTGGTCGCTGGCGTGATGAAGGAGGAAAGGAGATAGCCGTGCGCGCAGTGCAGCTCGACCATGTCGAACCCGCAGGTGAGCGCGCGCTTGGTGGCGGCGACGAAATCGTCGCGGACCCGGTCCATGTCGTCGCGGGTCATCTCGCGCGGGACCTGGTTTTCGTCCTTCCAGGGGATGGGTGAGGGCGCCATGATCGGCCAGTTGCCCTCCTTAAGCGGGCGGCTGTCGCCCTCCCAGCTAAGCCGGGTTGAGCCCTTGCGGCCGGCATGGGCGAGCTGGATCGCCATTTTCGCCTTGGAATGGGTATGGACGTAATCGACGATCCGCTTCCAGGCTTCGGCCTGCTCGTCTGTATAAAGACCGGCGCAACCGGGACTGATTCGTCCGTCGGCGCTGACATCGGTCATCTCGGTATAGAGTAGCCCGGCACCGCCCATTGCCCGCGCGCCGTAATGAACAAGGTGGAAGTCGTTCACCAGGCCGTCTTGGGCTGAATACATGCACATGGGCGAGACGACGACGCGGTTGGCGAGTTCCATGTCGCGCAGCCGGAACGGCGCGAACATGGGCGGGCGTTGATCGGCCCCAACCTTGCCCGCAAACCAGCGTTCCACGCCTTCGAGCCACGCCTTGTCGCGCAGGCGCAGATTTTCATGGCTGACGCGCTGCGACCTTGTGAGGAGGGAGTAGGCGAACTGGATCGGCTCGAAATCGAGATAGCGATCAAGATGTTCGAACCATTCAGTCGAATTTCGCGCCGCGCTTTGCAGCTTGAGGACCTCAACCTTCCGCGTCTCCTGATAGTCGTGCAGGCCTTCGGCAAGCGGCTTGTCTGACGACGTCAGAACCTCGGCGAGCATGATCGCGTCTTCCAGCGCCAGCTTTGTCCCCGAGCCAATGGAGAAGTGCGCGGTGTGCGCCGCATCGCCCAGCAGCACCACCTTGCCGTCGATCCAGGTCTCGCAGAGGACGCGGCGGAAATTGAGCCAGGCCGACCCGCGCAGATGCTTCGCATTGCTCATCAGCGCGTTGCCATCGAGATAATCGGCAAAGAGCGCTTCGCAGGTCCGGCAGGTCTCGTCCTGGTCCATCGCGTCGAAGCCGAGCCCGCGCCAGGTGTCTTCCGAACACTCCACGATGAAGGTCGAGAGATCGTCATCGAAGCGGTAGGCGTGCGCCCACACCCAGCCATGCGGAGTCGGCACGAAGGCGAAGGTGAAGGCGTCGAAGACCTTCTTCGTCCCGAGCCAGACGAATTTGTTGGCGCGGACATCGATGTCGGGCTTGAACACGTCGGCGCGCGATTCCCGGATCACCGAATTGATGCCGTCGGACGCGACGATCATGTCGCAATCGTCAAACCGGGAAAGGTCGGGACCGATCTCGGTTTCGAAATGCAGGCCGACACCCAGCTCCCGCGCGCGATCCTGCAGAATGTTCAACAGCCGCTTGCGCCCGATGCCGCAAAATCCGTGACCGGTGGAAGTCTCCTTCGCGCCATCCAGGAACACGTCGATATCGTCCCAGTGGGCGAGGCTGTCGCCGATGGCTTTCGCACTTACCGGATCGCTGGCGAGGAGATTGTCCATCGTCTGGTCGGAGAAGACGACGCCCCAGCCGAAGGTGTCGCCCGCCTTGTTGCGCTCATAGACATCGACACTGCACTCGGGGTCGCGCAGCCGCATCTGGATCGCGAAATAGAGCCCGGCCGGGCCACCGCCGAGACAGGCGATATTCATGGTTTCGACCACGCGCTCAAACGCCCGCCCTCGCTGGCGAGTTGCGCCAGCAGCGGGGCCGGGGTCCACCATTTGCCGTGCGGGCCGGCGGCATAGGCGCGCACGCGCTGCAGCACATGTTCAAGACCAAGACTGTCGGCATGGAACATCGGCCCGCCGCGCCAGCGCGGGAAGCCATAGCCGTTGGCATAGACGACATCGATATCCGAGCCGCGCTGCGCGATGCCTTCGCCCAGCAGCATCGCGCCTTCATTGACGAGGGCGAGGATGCAGCGCTCGACGATTTCGTCCGCGCCGATCTCGCGCCGGGTGATGCCGTGCTCTTTTGCCAGCGCCTCGGTCATGGCCGTGACCTGCGTGTCCGGGACGGGCGTGCGTGAGCCGCGCTCGTAGAGATAGACGCCCGCGCCGGTCTTCTGGCCCTTGCGGCCCATTTCGACCAGCCGGTCCTGGAGCGCGGAGGCGAGGGGTTCGTAATCCTCACCTGCGACGAGGGATTTGCGGTTGTCATAGCCGATGTCGAGCCCGGCCATGTCGCCCATCGCCATCGGTCCCATCGGCATGCCGAAGTCATAAAGCGCCTGGTCGATGGCTTCCGGGGCCGCGCCCTCCATCATCAACAGGCCCGCCTCGCGGCCATAGCCTTTCAGCATCCGGTTGCCGATGAAGCCATGGCAAACACCGGACACCACGCCGACCTTTTTGATCGCCTTGGAGACGGCGAGCGCGGTCGCCAGCGCCTCGCCGGATGTCTTTGCACCTCGCACGATCTCGAGCAGGCGCATGACATTCGCCGGCGAGAAGAAATGCATCCCGAGAACGCGCGACGGGTCACCGATGGAGGCGGCAATGGCATCGACATCGAGATAGGAGGTATTGGTCGCGAGGATCGCGTCGGCCCGGCAGGCTTTTTCCAACTCAGCGAAGACCGCTTTCTTCACGTCCATGCGTTCGAACACGGCCTCGATGACGAGGTCACAGCCGGCAAAGCCGTCATAGCCGCCCGCCGGGCTGATGCGGGCAATGCGCGCGTCGCGCTCGGCCTCGCTCATCCGGCCCTTGGCCGCGCTGTCGGCATAGAGTTTCGCGATCCGCGCCAGCCCGCTTTTCAGGGCTTCGACATTGGCGTCGAAAATCGTCACCGGGACGCCGGCATTGGCAAAGGCCATGGCGATGCCGCCACCCATCGTGCCGGCCCCGACGACGCCGACCTGTGTGACTTTCTGGGGCGAGGCATCAAGACCATCAACCTTCGCCGCCATACGCTCGGCAAAGAAGAGGTGGCGCATCGCAGCCGATTGCTGGCCGGTGATGAGCCCCATGAAGAGGTCGCGTTCCTTCTCCAGCCCGGGGTCGATATCGAGCGTCACTGAGGCTTCGACCGCCTCGATGGCTTTCAGCGGGGCGGCTTCACCCCGGCGGCGCGTGGCGGCAAACTTGCGCCAGGTCTCCGACGCTTTCTCGTCGGCCTCCGGATTGGGAAGATCACGCACGCGGCGCTTTTCATGGATCGATTTGGCGAATTCGATGGCAGAGGCGAGCACGTCTTCGGTCGCGATGGAGTCGGCGAGGCCGAATTTCGCGGCTTCCGTCGCCCCGATCGGCTTGCCGGTGACGCACATCTCCATGGCGGGTCCCAGTCCCGAGAGACGCGGCGTACGCTGCGTCCCGCCCGCACCGGGGAAAATGCCGAGATCGACTTCCGGGAAACCGCATTTGGCTTTGGCATTGAACACCCGGAAATCGCAGCCCAGGGCGGTTTCCATACCGCCGCCGAGCGCCGTGCCATGGATCGCCGCGATGACCGGCACCGGGCAATCCTCCAGCGCCGCGATCATGTCGGGTAGGGAGGGGGACATCGGTGGCTTGCCGAATTCGGTGATATCCGCCCCGGCAAACCAGGTTCGGCCCGCACAATTGAGAACGACAGCCTTCGCATCGCCAACGTCTTTCAACGCGTCACATACGCCTGACCTGACGGCGTGGGAGAGCGCGTTTACGGGCGGATTGTCGACCGTGATGATCAGAATGTCGCCCTCGCGGCGGCTGGATACCGGTGTCGTCATGTCACGGCCCTCCGGGACTGGAATTGCGGGTCGCGCCAGGCCTCTTCGGCCATGACGGTGCGGATGGTCTCGACGGCCTGCCAGACATCCTCGAACCGGTTGTAGAGCGGGGCGAAGCCGAAACGGAGTATGTCCGGGGCGCGGAAGTCACCAATCACGCCGCGCGCGATGATCGCCTGCATGATGGCGTAGCCGTTTTCGTGATGAAAGCTCGCCTGGCTGCCGCGCTCGGCGGAGTCCGCCGGGCAGGCCGGTTCGAATCCATATTCGCTGCAGCGTTCGGCCATGAGGTCCAGAAATAGATCGCTGAGCGCCCGGGATTTCTCCCGCAATGCTTCCATACCGGCTTCGGCAATCAGGTCCACGCCAACCTCCAGCGCCGAAATCGCCAGAATGCCGGGCGTGCCGCACTGGAAGCGGTCGATACCTGGCGCTGGCCGATAGGTGTCATCAAAATCGAAGGGCGCTTCATGGCCCAGCCAGCCGGAGAGGGCCGGGAAGACCGCCTCGTGATGGCGTTTCGCGGCAAACAGGAAAGCCGGGGCACCCGGTCCGCCATTGAGATATTTGTAGCCGCAGCCGACCGCGAAATCGGCGTTGCTGGCATTCAAGTCGACCGGCACGGCTCCGGCAGAGTGGCTGAGGTCCCAGATCACCGGCACGCCCTTGTCGTGGGCGGCCTTGGTCACGGCCGCCATGTCGCGCATGCGCCCGGTCTTGTAGTGGACCTGGGTGAGGAGCAGGGCTGCCGCATCGGAATCGAGGGCCGCGATCACGTCATCGGGCTCGACCAGCCGTGTCGCGACCCGTCCGCCGGACAGCGCGCTCAATCCCTGCATCATGTAAACGTCAGTGGGGAAGTTGCCGCGCTCTGACAGCAAGACAGACCGCTTCGGATCAAGTTGAAGACAGGCGCTCAACACCTTGAATACATTGATCGATGTCGAATCAGCGATGACGACCTCATCGTCGTTCGCGCCGATCAACCCGGCGATCTTGGCCCCAACGCGCCTTGGCGCGTTGATCCAGTCATTCGTGTTCCAGGACCGGATCAGGTCTTCGCCCCATTCACGTGCGACGACATCGGCGATGCGGTCCGGTGTCGCTTTCGGCAGGCAGCCCAGCGAATTGCCGTCGAGATAGACAAGGCCGTCCGGGATGACGAAGCGGTCGCGGAACCCGTTGAGGGGGTCGGCCGCATCACGGGTGCGGATCTCGTCCAGCGTCGGCGCGCTCATGGTAATTCCCTCAATATGGCCCGCACGGGTGCTGCATCAGCACCGGCGATCTTCAGGGGAAGGGCGATGAGTTCGTAATCGCCGTCCGGGACGCCATCGAAAACCAGCCCTTCGAGGATACGCATGCCGGCCCGGCGGACCGCATTGTGCGCGTCGAGCGTCTTGGAGTCTTCCGGGTCAAGTGACGCCGCATCGGTCCCGACGAGCTTTACCCCGGCGAGGGCCATTTTCTTGATCAGGTCAGCGGATATGGCCGTGAAATCGGAATCCCATCGGTCGCGCGGGAAAGTGTCATAGGTGCGAAAGAGGACACGCTCGCAACGCGCATAAAGCGACGGGCTCACATCCTTGGCTTCGATCGCGCCTTTGGCGTGACGCGCGTCGATCAACCGGCACGGGCCGCAATAGACGGCAAGATCGACCGCATCGATAGCGTCGCCGTCGGCGTCATAGTGGAGGGGCGCATCGCCATGCGCCCCGGAATGGGTCGACAGGGTCAGTTTCGAGACATTGACCGGGCAGTCGCCTTCGAGCGCCCAGGTTCGTTCAATCTCAAAGGCGGTGTCGCCGGGCCAGACCGGCAAGCCGGCCCGGAGCGTCTGCGAGATATCCCATATCCTAGCCATGCCCGTCTAAAGCGAGGTCCGCACGGTCCAGAGCTCGGGGAAGAAATGCAGGTCCAGCGCCTTGACGAGATAGGAGACGCCGCCCGAACCGCCCGTGCCGCGCCGGTAGCCGATGATCCGCTCGACGGTTTTCATGTGGTTGAAGCGCCATTGCTGGAATTTGTGTTCGAGATCGACCAGCTTCTCGGCGAGTTCGTAAAGCTCCCAATAGGTCTCGACATCTTCATAGACCGCCTTCCAGGCGTCCTCGACGGCCTGTGAAGGCTTGTACGGTTCGGCCCAGTTTCGCTTGGTCACATCGTCGGCAAGGTCAAACCCCGCCTTGGCGAGCAGGCTCAGCGTCACGTCATAGAGGCTAGGGGCCTCAAGGGCCGCCACAACGGCCTTGTGCAGTGGCGGATTGGCTTTGTGAACGCGGGCCATGGCCGGATTCTTGTTGCCCAGCCGATATTCCAGCACCCGGTATTGATGGCTCTGAAAGCCCGAGGATTGTCCCAGCTGGTCCCGGAATTTCAGATAATCGGTCGGCGTCATCGTCGCGAGGATCGACCAGGACTGGGTCAGCTGTTCCTGGATGCGGGCCACGCGCGAAAGCATTTTCAGGGCCGGGCCGATATCGCCTTTTTCGAGACAGGCAATCGCGGACGAGACTTCGTGTATGCACAGCTTCATCCAGAGCTCGGAGGCCTGATGGATGATGATGAACATCATCTCGTCATGCTCGGCGGTGAGCGGCGCTTGCGCGCTCAACACCTGTTCCAGTCCCAGATAGGAGGCGTAGGTCAGCCCGCCTTCGGGTGTCCAGTGGATGTCCTCGCCCGAGACATCCACAGAGGTCTGTTTCGCGTCGCTCATGGTTTCCGGTCTATCGCTGCCCGGACCAAAACGGAAGCCGGGAATCGGAAGGGGCGGCACTTGGCCGCCCCTTCGTTGGTCATCAGTCCAAAGGAACGGATTACCAGCCGCACTCGCGGTCAGCATTCTCTTCCTGGAGATGGTCCATCAGCGGCTGGAAGTAGGCGATGATTGCCGAGCCATCCATCTGACGGGTGCCGGTGAAGGCTTCCAGCGCATCCGGCCAGGGCTGGCTCGCGCCCATTTCCATCATCGCGTTGAAACGCGCGCCGACTTCCTCGTTGCCGTAGATCGAGCAGCGATGCAGCGGGCCTTCCCAGCCGGCCATCTCACAGGCGGCCTGGTGGAACTGGAACTGCAGGATGTGGCTCAGGAAATAGCGCAGGTAAGGCACATTGTTGGCAATGTGATATTTCGAGCCCGGATCGAAGGCGTCGGCCGGACGGTCGACCGGCGGCTCGATACCCTGATAGCTCTGGCGCAGCTCCCACCATGCCGAATTGTAGTCGGCGGGTTCGATCTCGCCGCGCAGGACGCGCCAGCGCCACTGATCCATCATGACCGCGAACGGCAAGAAGGCGATCTTGTCGAGCGCCGTGTCCATCAGGAGGCCCAGATCGGCTTCGGCGCCGGGCATGTCGTCTTCGTCAAGCAGACCGATCTGGACGAGATATTCCGGTGTCACCGACAGGGCGATGAAGTCGCCGATCGCCTCGTGGAAGCCATCATTGGCCCCGCTTTGCAGCAGATAGTCCTGCTGGTTGTAGGCGCGCTGGTAGTAATTGTGGCCCAGCTCGTGGTGCACGGTGACGAAGTCATCGGCATTGACGCGCGTGCACATCTTGATGCGCAAATCTTCGACACTATCGAGGTTCCAGGCCGAGGCATGGCAGGCGACCTGACGGTCACGAGGCTGTTCGATCAGGGAGCGTTCCCAGAACGTGTCCGGAAGTTCTTCAAGGCCCAGTGAGCTGAAGAATCCCTCCGCCACCTCGACCATGCGGACCGGGGTGTAGTCGGCCTCGACCAGCAATTCATTGAGGTCATAGGCCGGTTCGCTGTCCCCGACGGCTGCGACATCGCTGAGCGAGGACCAGCCTTGCGCCCACATATTGCCGAGCAGGTCGGCGCGGATCGGTCCCGTTGCGGCCTGTACGTCATCGCCGTGAAGCTCGTTCAGATTGGCGCGGACATGGCAGTGAAGCTGTTCGTAGAAGGGCTCGACCTGGCCCCACAGGCGCTCGACTTCAGCTTCCATTTCATCGGCCGGCATGTCGTAGTTCGACAGCCACATCTGGGCGAGATTGTCGAAGCCGAGATCGCGTGCGCCCTGGTTGGCGATATCGACCATTTCGGCATAGTCCGCCGCCATCTGGGCTGGATCATAAGCCCGCCGCCAGCCATTCCAGACATGGCTCAGGAATTCGGGATCACGGCTCGTCCGCATGATGTTTTCGAGCTCGTTGTGATCGACCATTTCGCCGTCGATCTCCATCAAGCCGGCGGAATAGGCCGCGCCCATTCGCGTGGTCAGCTCGGACAGCCGCGCGGCGGATTCCGGATCGTTCGGAGCGGGCAGGGTGATACCGTTGCGCAGGACCGCGATTTTCCGGGCTGCGTCTTCGGGCAGGTCGAGATCGGCATAGCGGGCCGCCTCGGTCGCGAGCCGGACTGACATCTCGGTCGACTGCGTGCTCATGCGTTCGAGCAGCCAGTTCGTATCCTCGGTGATGAAGTTGTTCTGGACCCAGGCGGTGCGGGCTCCGAATTCGCCGAATTCACGCAGTTCCGCTTCGGCGTCAGCGAGGAATTCCAGCGCTTCTTCCACCGTCGGTTCGGTCGTCATTCCGTCTTCGGCATCCTGGACGGCCCAGGCCGCCCCACCGAGTGCCGTTACCATGGCCGCCAACGCGACCCCGTATCGCAAAGTCATCTGTAATCTCCCACGAGCCACCCACCTTGGCGGGGTGTTTCGCGGACGAGCATAAACAAGTTGGGGCGGGCGGGGGAAGGCGCAGTGTGCAAACCCGCGCTGTCAGTCCGCGTTGTCCGGGCGCTCCAGGCGTTTGAGGAAACAGGGGCATTGGCGCAGCGTCGTGGCGGCGAGCCGTTCCAGATGCGCACGAACCGCAGCGTTGATCAGCGCTTCCTCGCTGGTGTCGAGCATGGCGGCGGCAAAACGCAGCGCGCGCTTCTCCTTTTGTGTAAGCAGGCCGCCGCCGTCTGCCGAAGCGGGGGCGTCTGCCGATTCGACACAGGAGCCCAGCTTCAGCCGAGCGGACCGGTCAGGTGTCGATATATCCGGTTCCCGGCGATCGGCGGCAAATCCCGGTGCAGTCGGGCTCGGTGAGTCGGATTTGTGTGACATGGAGAGCGTTGACGGGGCCGAGGGTTCGGCACGGCCCTTTCGCATCAGCATGCCGCCATGCAGCGTGGCGAAACCATCGGCATTCATGGCTCTGCCCCCTAGTGCGTGCTGGCAGTCCGGCGTCCGAACACGCGGCGGCGCTCGGGCATGCCGGGTGGTGGGCCGGTGTCGCTCTTGCGCCGGTCTATCCCGTCCCAATTCCCGTTCGCCGGTTGCCGGGGTGTGAAAGCGGGGCGCGCGCCGGATTGAAACGGGGAGGGTATTTCAATCGGCGGCAGCGCGCCCCCGGACCCGGTCGGGGACTGATCGGGCAGGACGGAATCCACCAGTAGCGCCGGGTCGAGATCATCCTCGCCGGCATCGTCGTCGAATTGGTCTTCCGCCAGGGCGGGCGAGAGAAGGGATGTGGTGAGGTCGCGGACCGGCTGCCAGCCCGATTGCGGTCCCTTGATCCGGGCCAGCTGACCTTTCATGTAGGTCCACAGGGTCGAAATTTCCTGCGCGGACCGGGATTCGGGACGCACCTCGCTCGCCGTTCGCCCGTCGATCATGGCAGCAGCAAAATCAACCCGGTGGTGGATGGTAACCGGCGCGACGACGCCGTGCTGGGACAGCGCAACGGCGGTTTCGCCCGTGATCCGCGCCCGGGCGGTTGCGGAGTTGACGACGAAGAGGAGGGCCTTGCGATAGGCGTCGGCGATATCGACCGTGGGGCCGACCGCACGCAGATCGTGCGGGCTGGGGCGCGTGGGGGCAACCACGAGGTCTGCATGCGCAACGACTTGCCGGATCGACTCGGTGACGGCGGGTGGAGTGTCAATGACGATCAGGCGAAAGCCGTTGCGCTGCAGGTGCTCGATCCCGGGACCGAGCTGGCTGATGGCGACGCGTGCGAATGCCGGACGCGCCGCCGAACGTTCATTCCACCACTTGGCCAGACTTCCCTGGGGGTCGGTGTCAATCAGGGCGACAGGACCGTCGCCGGCCCGCTCGGCTTCAACGGCGATGTGTCCGGACAATGTCGTCTTGCCCGAACCGCCTTTCTGGGACGCGAAGACGAGGACTGCGCTCTGATCGGCCATTGGGGTGAAACTCCCGTTTTCGGAAGCCGCACCGGATGGAAAACGGCCTCCGGCAGTGTGTCTACCGGAGGCCGCCTATCATCGCGCTAAGGCGATGGTTCGGATTTAGCCGGAAAATTTCCGGCAAATTGCGTCTATTCCCAGAAGTAGGGCCGGCGGACGCGGTTGCCGGTGACGGTCTCGTTCATCGTGGCCGCCTCGTAGAGCCGGCCATTGAGCATGATCATCTCGACATCATCGGAATTGTGGATGTCGTCGAGCGGGTTGGCTGACAGGATAACCAGGTCGGCCAGCTTGCCATCCTCGATCGAACCGAGATCCCGCTCAAAGCCGAGATGGCGCGCCGGTGCAATCGTGGCCGCCCGCAGGGCCTGGAGCGGTGTGGCACCACCCCGGGCCAGCGACCAGATTTCCCAGTGTGCTGCGAGGCCTTCCTGCTGACCGTGCGCACCAATTGCCATCGTCACACCGCGGTCCGCGAGCATCAGGGCCGTCACGGCATTTTCGTCATCCACATAGTTATGCTCGGGGGCGATGGGGCGCCGGACCGTCCCGGCCAATTGATTGGGCGGCACGTGGCGCGACAGGATGGGGTGTTCCCAGACATTCATGTGGGCCCGCCAGTAGGGGTCACCGGCCAGACCGCCGTAGGTCACGACGATGGTCGGGTTATAGGCGACCTGGGTCTGGGAGAACATCGACAACACGTCCTCATAGATCATGCTGACCGGCAGGTTGTGTTCGATGGACGTATTGCCGTCTGCGACCATGGACATGTCCATGTGATAGTTTGCACCACCTTCGGCCACGACAATGACGCCGGCCTCATGGGAAGCCGCCACGACCTGCTGACGCTGGTCACGCCGGGGCTGGTTGTAGTTCTTGATGCCATGCGCGCCCTGGGCCGCCAGGCGGAAGACGTGTTCGCGGGCATCGCTTTCGTCATCGATGCGGGCGAAGAAACCCGGCGCGTGGGCGCCGTAGACCACTTCACCGGTGGAATAGGTCCGCGGCTGCAACTGAAGCCCGGCGCGCTGGTACTCACTAGCGACGAATATATGGCCGGCACTGCTGGACGGATCAAAGATCGTCGTCACGCCGAAAGCCAGGTGCGCGAGCGTCGACCAGTTTTCCTGCGGGATGATCCCGTCCGTCCCTTGCGGTCCATGGGCGTGGGCATCGATCAGGCCCGGGATGATGGTCCGGCCGGCAAGATCGACGGTTTCAGCACCGGCGGGGATCTCGACCGCATCGCGCGCCCCGACCGCCATGATGCGGTTGCCGTTGACGACCACGACGCCGTCCTCGATCACGCCACCGTCCTCGTCGGCCATGGTGATGATGCGGGCCCCGGTCAGAGCGACCATGCCTGTCGGGCGCGCCGTTTCGACGGTTATCGACAGCGACACGCCGGTTTCGGGCGGGGCGTAGCCTTCCGCGCCTTCGGGAACCGGACGGGAGGGCAGCATGTCCGCCACGCGGGCCGAGTAGAGCGTCGGCCCCATCGTCCAGTTCAGCTGAGCGGAGTCGTGCGACCATGACAGGAAGGTCGCGCCATTCAGGCTCGCTTCGGTCACCGGCCAGGCCGACGCCGACATGCCGGCCCCGACCGATTGCGGTCCTGGCGGCATGGGCATGACATAGGCGTCGTAGTTTTCGCGGAAAGCGACGTAGCGGCCATCCGGCGAAACCAGATAATCGGCCACCATGTCGGCGGTCACGTGGACGCGGCGGTCTCCGCCGCTCATGTCGACGCTGATCAGCTGACGCAGATTGTCTTCGAAGACGGTCAGGAAAACCCGGTCATTGCTGGCACCGAAATGCGGTTCATCGCCCGAGGCGAGAATGCGTTCCATCTCGCCTCCTGAAGCCGGGATCGAATAAATGCCCGTCGTTTCCGACCAGAGCCGCGACGTCAGGAAGCCGCCCGAATCCTTCTCGAAGACGATGGTCCGGCCATCGGGCGAGAATTGCGGACGGCGATAATGTCCGGGATCACTCGTGACGGCGCGGGAATTGCCGCCGCGAGCCGACACGGTCCGGATCGAGCCAAGCTCGGCATCGCTCCAGGTCACAAAGACGATCTGGGAGCCATCGCGCGACCAGGACGGGAAGAATTCGCGCTCGTCACTGTTCGAGCGGGTCAGGCGCTGCGGCGTGCCGCCCGACGCATTCATCACATAGAGACGGCCCAGCGATTCAAACACCACGCGCGAGCCATCGGGCGAGACTTGCGCGAAGCGTGGCATCTGCGTCTGGAAAGTGTCCGGTGCGACATCGACCTGCGGGCGCGGCGGATCGGCAACCGTGCGCGTGTCGGTGACGTGGAACGGAATGTCGGTGATCGTGCCATCCGCGACATTGACGCGATGGATGCCGCCATCGGCCCAATAGACGATGGAGGCCGAATCCGGCGTCCAGTCCATGTTCGGATACATGCCGGTGACGCCCCAGCTTTCCTGGTTGTCACGGTCGATGGCATCGACGAGCACACGCTCTTCACCCGAATTCAGATCCTTGACCCACAGCTGGGACTGCATCCGGTCCCGGCGCACGAAGGCGATCATGCGGCCATCAGGCGAGGGGGCAGGACGCACCGCACCACCCGCACCCGACACGGCGGTTTCGGTCTCGCCGGTCTCCAGCTCATAGCGCAGGATGTTGAACAGGTCGGTGTTGGAATCCTGTGCGTAGATGAAGGTGTTACCCGAGGTGATGTTCTGGGTGTAATAGACGTAGCGTCCATCAGCTGAGAACATCGGCTCGCCCAGCTCCTTCTGGAAGGCCGGATTGGGACGTTCGACCAGCGCAACACCACCGCCACCGGTGATGTGATACATCCAGATCTCGCCGGTGCCGGCCGAGCGCGACGTGGTGTAGTGCTTGCGCGCCGCGATGTATTCGCCACTCGGGTGCCAGGTCGGGTTGTTCAGCAAGCGGAAGCTCTCGTCGCTCACTTGGCGCGGATCGCTGCCATCAGTGTTCATCACCCAGATATTGTCGCCGCCCGCGCGGTCGCTGGTGAAGGCGATCATCGAGCCATCCGGGGAGAATCGCGGCTGGATTTCCCAGGCCATGCCCGAGGCGATATTCGTCGCTTCACCGCCGGACATCGGGATGGTGTAGATGTCACCGAGCAGGTCGAAGGCGATGGTCTGCCCGTCCGGGCTGACATCGAGGCTCATCCAGGTGCCTTCGCGTACATCAATGGAAATTTCGCGCGTTGGTATGGGCGGGGCGCTGACATCCCACTCGGTCGATTCTTCGGCTTCGGCCTCTTCACCCGCGTCCGCCATTTCGGCGTCCTGGGCGTTGGCGGGTACGGCAATGAGAAGGCTCGCAGCGAGCAGGCTCGTAATTCTGGACATGGTTTTTAAGCACCTCGGATTGAATAGGTCCGGTCGTTCAGACAGCGACCGCGACCCTATGGGCGGGATCAGCCCCGCGCAATCGCATTGAAGATTACACGCCTGTCATGTTGGGAATTGATCCCGCTCACCACTGGACGTGGACTGGCGGAGATGAAAGCGTCCGGCCACGGACTTTACGCGTGACTCGGCGGAGACCTTCATGACTGCGGCCCGGCACGACATTATCGTCATTGGCGGCGGGCATAACGGCCTCGTCTGTGCGGCCTATCTCGCCGAAGCCGGGCTGGATGTTCTCGTGTTGGAACGACGGGGCGTCGTTGGCGGGGCCGCCGTCACCGAGGAATTCCATCCCGGATTCCGCAACTCGACCTGTTCCTACACGGTCTCGCTGCTCAATCCGAAAATCATCGCCGACCTCGACTTGCCTCGGCATGGGCTGAGGATTGTCGAGCGCAAGGTCTCGAATTTTCTGCCGCTCGGCGGCGATTATCTGCTGGCCGGGGAGGGGCGGACGCAGGCCGAGGTCGCGCGCTTCTCCAAACGCGACGCTGAACGCCTGCCCGAGTATGAGCGCCGCCTTGAAGCGGTTGCCGACACGCTGCGCGCGCTGGTCCTGGAAACGCCGCCGAACATGACCGAGGGCGGACTCGCCGCAGCCATTCCCGAACTTCTCAAGTCGGCCAGCATTGGACGCAGGCTGGGCAACCTCTCGCTGGAAGCGCGCCGGGACACGCTCGACCTCTTCACCAAGTCGGCCGGGGACTGGCTCGACTTTTGGTTCGAGAGCGATCCGGTCAAGGCACTCTTCGGCTTTGACAGCGTCGTCGGCAATTTCGCCAGCCCCTACACGCCGGGTTCGGCCTATGTCCTCCTCCACCACGTCTTTGGCGAGGTGAACGGCAAGAAGGGTGGTTGGGGTCATGCCATCGGCGGGATGGGCGCGATCACTCAGGCGATGGCGGCGAGCTGCCGCGAGCGCGGCGTCACGATCAAGATCGGGGCTGGCGTGGACAACGTCATCGTCGAGGGCGGAAGAGCGGTCGGTGTCGTGACCGAGGACGGGCGCGAACACCGGGCAGGGCGCGTTGTCTCCAATCTCAACCCGTCGCTCCTCTTCGGTCGCCTGGTCGATGCGGCCCACCAGCCCGATGACTTCCGCGAACGGGTCGGACGCTATCGCAACGGATCAGGGACATTCCGGATGAATGTCGCGCTCGACCGCTTGCCCAGCTTCACCGACCTGCCGGGTGAGGGCGATCACCTGACCGCAGGGATCATCATGGCCCCCAGCCTTGCCTACATGGATCGCGCCTATATGGATGCGCGCCGCGACGGCTGGTCCAAAGACCCCATCGTGGAAATGCTGATCCCCTCAACGCTGGACGACACGCTCGCGCCGGACGGCCAACACGTCGCCAGCCTCTTCTGCCAGCATGTCGAACCGGTCCTGTCCGGCGAACGCAACTGGGACAACCACCGCGACGAGGTCGCTCAGCTGATGATCGCGACCGTCGACCGGCATGCGCCGGGGTTCGCGGACTCGGTGCTGGGCTATGCAGCGCTGTCACCGGCCGATCTCGAACGTGAATTCGGCCTCGTCGGCGGGGACATCTTTCACGGCGCGCTCTCGCTCGATCAGCTCTTCTCGGCGCGGCCTGTTCTCGGGCACGGGAATTACCGCACACCGGTGAGGGGGCTCTACCAGTGCGGCTCCGGCACGCATCCCGGCGGTGGCGTCACTGGCGCACCGGGGCATAATGCGGCGCGGGAAGTGCTGAAGGATGTGAGGCTGAGGCGATGACGAAGGGGGCGATGTCTGATGAGTGACCCGCAATCGGGAAAATCTGCTGCAGAGGAAATCGACGCCAAGATCGCCTCGCTCGGTGACTGGCGCCGCGATGTGCTGGCCAAAGTCCGTGCGCTGATCCACGAGGCCTTGCAGGACGTCACGGAAGCCGTGAAATGGCGCAAGCCGACCAATCCGGCCGGCGTGCCGGTTTGGGAGAAGGACGGCATCCTCTGCACCGGCGAGACCTATACCGGGAAGGTGAAGCTGACCTTCGCCAATGGTGCCGCGCTCGATGATCCGGCGGGCCTGTTCAATTCGTCCCTCGGAGGCAAGCAACGCCGCGCGATTGATATTCGCGAAGGCGACACGCTGGACCCGGAGGCGTTCAAGGCCCTTGTGCAGGCAGCAGCGGCGTTCAACGCCGCGCGCTGACGCCCGCTAGCGGAAGAGCATGACCGGGATCCGGCATTTGCGGATCATGGAGGTCGTGGTGCTGCCGATGATCAGCGTGCGGATGCGTGCGTGGCCATAGGCCCCCATGACCAGGATCGAGCTTCCGTGGGCCTCCACATGATCGGTGATGGCGTCTTCCGGCTCACCGCTCCGGCGCACCTGGGTCACGGTTTTTCCGGCCTGTTCCAGCGTATTTGCTGCAGCATCGAACGCCGCCTGGGCACCGCTGCGGGGTTCGCCCGCCATCAACAGGTCGATGGGCATGTCCCGGAAAAGCCGGCCCTTCGCGATATGATCGACCGCCTTACGAACGCTCTCGCCGCCGTCAAAGGCAATCAGCGCACGCTTCATGGGCGGAATGGACCGGGACGCCACCAGGACCGGTTTTTTCGCGGCCCGGACGATGCGTTCGAGATTGGACCCGAGATGGCTGGAGGCGAAATCCGCGCCTTCGCCGCGCTTGCCCAGCACGATGAGATCGGCATCGGGTTCGGCGTCGCGGACTGCCTCGATCAGATCGCCATGGCGCAGGCGTTCCGTCACGTTTGACACGCCGGCTGCCGACAGGCGCTCGCGTGCGCCTTCGAGAATGGCGCGGCCGCGCTCCTTGGCCAGTCGGGCCCGCTCTTCGTCATGGGCGGCCAGCTTGTCGAGCAGGGCCCGTTTCGCACCGAGCCCCAGAGAACCGGATAGGTTGGACGGCCCACTGCCGGTTTCGCGCCGCCCCAGCACGTGAAGCAGGTCAATCCCGGCATCGGTCTTCGCGGCCACCCAGGCGGCGAGGTCGCAAACGCTCTCGCCATAGGGCGAGCCATCAACAAGGAGGATGAGCTTGGTCATGGCTTGTCTCCTAATGTCCCATCAGACGGTCAAGTGCGCCCGGCCGGTCGTGGATCCCGAGCCGGTCGACCAGAGTCCGGCTGGCTTCGTTCATGCCGCGCAGTTCAACCGCGGCCCCTTCGCGGCGGAATTTCAGGACGGCCATGTCGACCGCCGCGACGCTGGACAAATCCCAGACATGGGCCTGACCGAGATCGATGACGACGTGATCAAGCGCCTCGCGGAAATCAAATGCGCGCAGGAAATCCTCGCTGGAGGCATAAAAGAGCTGGCCATCCACCGTATAGGTCCGCGTGCGGCCATCTTCGCTCAGAACACTGGTGACAGAGAAGGCCCGCGACAGCCGCCAGGCGAAGAAAAGGCCGCTGAGCAACACGCCAATCCCGACACCGATGGCGAGATTGTGCGTGGCCACGACACCGATAACGGTCGCGATCATGACAAAGCTGGAGCTTTTCGGATGATCCCGCAGATTGCGGATCGAACTCCAGGAGAACGTCCCGACCGAAACCATGATCATGATGGCCACGAGCGCGGGCATCGGGATGCGGGCGACCAGGTCGCCCAGCACCAGGATCATGAACAGCAGAAACACACCGGCGCAGAAACAGGATAAGCGTCCGCGCCCACCCGATTTCACATTGATCACCGACTGGCCAATCATGGCGCAGCCCGCCATGCCGCCCAAGAAGCCGGTGACAGTGTTGGCGAGGCCCTGGCCGATGCATTCCCGGTTCCGGTCGCTCGGCGTGTCGGTCAGGTCATCGACAATCTGGGCTGTCATCAGGGATTCCAGCAGCCCCACCGCGGCCACGGCCGCCGAATAGGGCAGGATGATCATCAGGGTTTCGAGGTTGACCGGAATGTCCGGGATCAGGAAAACCGGCAGCGTGTCGGGCAGCGCGCCCATATCGCCAACCGTGCGAACCCCGTCCCATCCGATGACGAAGGACAGGCCGGTCAGCACAATGATGCAGACCAGCGGGGAGGGGATGGCCTTGGTGATAAAGGGGAAGCCGTAAATGATCACCAGGCCCGCCGCGACCAGCACATAGGTCAACAGGCTGACATTGGTCAGCTCGGGCAATTGCGCGAGAAAGATCAGGATGGCCAGCGCGTTGACGAAGCCGGTGATCACCGAGCGCGAGACAAAGCGCATCAGATCGCCCAGTTTCAGTGTTCCGGCGACAATCTGCAGCAGACCTGCCAGCACGGTCGCGGCCAGCAGGTATTGCAGGCCATGCTCGCGCACCAGCGTCACCATCAGGACCGCCGTGGCGGCTGTCGCGGCGCTGATCATGCCGGGCCGCCCGCCGGTGATGGCCACGACGACAGCGATGGAGAAACTGGCATAGAGGCCGACGCGCGGGTCAACCCCGGCGATGATCGAGAAGGCAATGGCTTCGGGAATAAGCGCCAGCGCTACGACAAGACCAGCGAGGACGTCGCCGCGGACATTGCCAAGCCAGTCCTGGCGGATCCGGTCGAGCGACAGGGCGGGAAGGGCAGGCAGGGCCATGGGCATTCGTCCGGTCATTGCCGGTGCAACTCCGCGCGAAGGGGCGGAGCCGCCAGCCGGGCGGGTCAAGGTCAGCACGATCATTGGAAAGAAGCGCTGGTTCGGATGCGCGCATATTACCGTGGCACCCCGTTACGGGCGCGCTTAGCACACCGGCCGGTTTTCACAAGCCTTGCCCGGGCAATTCAAGGCCGCCATGCGTGAGTGCAAGGCGCAGGTGGGCGGAGCAGAATTTACCAGGCTGTGGCGGAGGGGGAGGGATTCGAACCCCCGGAACCTTTCGGCTCAACGGTTTTCAAGACCGCCGCAATCGACCACTCTGCCACCCCTCCGCGAGGCCGTTCTCTTACCGGCTCGCGCCAGCATCGCGCAAGACAGGCTTACCAGTCGCTAACTCTTTTTGCTAAGACTGCGCGCCGGCGATTAGTCCCGGGGAGAACGCGCATGACCGCTTTTCATCGTCACGCCCGTTTGTTTGTGGCGGGCCTTGCCGGCCTGGCCCTGACCGCCTGTGCCTCCTCGCCGGACCCGCAGGTGCGCCAGGCTTCGCGGACGCGGGCGCCGCAAATGGTCATCGTGCCGAACACGCCGGTCACTGATTTTCCCGTTATCGGCGGAGAGACACCGCGCTTCGGCAATCCGGACGATCAGAAAATCGGGAATCCCTACGAAGTCGCCGGACGGACCTATGTGCCGCGCCGCGACGACAGCTATGACGTGGTCGGGATTTCGTCCTGGTACGGGCCGAATTTTCATGGCCGGCCGACATCCAATGGCGAAATTTTCGACCAGGAGGCCCTGACCGCCGCGCACACGACGCTGCCCATCCCCAGCCTGATCGAGGTGACCAATCTGGAAAATGGCCGCCGTGCGGTGCTGCGCCTGAATGATCGCGGACCTTTCGTTGATGATCGCATCCTGGACGTCAGCCGCGCCGCGGCGCGCGAACTGGGCTTCCTCGGGGCCGGACTGGCGCAGGTCCGCGTGCGCTATCTTGGTCCCGCAGACGCAGAAGACCGGGCTGCGCCGTCGCGGATTTTCACGGCCGAGGACATTGCCGATGACCCCATTGCGGCGCGGGTTCTGGCCGCCGCAGAGCCGCCCGCATCGGGTGGCGACACGATTACGACGAGCGCGGGACTGCTGGCCCTTCAGGCCGGGGCCTTCGCCGAGCGGGCCAATGCCGAAGCCCTGCGCGCCCGCCTGTCGGGTGAGGGCGAAGCCTGGATCGAGGAAGCAACCGGGTCTGCCGGGCGGATTTATCGTGTCATCGTGGGGTCATGGCCCAGCCGCGCCGAAGCCGAAGCCGCCAGCCGGGGCCTGCGCCGTCACGGCATCCGCGATGCCCGGGTCGTGGCGCTCAACTGAACGGCCACTTTACGCCGCGCCTTCGACACGTTTCTATCGTCTCCTGTCACTGCCAGACCTGACTCGCCCCTTTCAAACCGGAGACGCGACCCCCGTGCGTACGCTCTTTGCCTGTCTCACCTTGATTCTTCTCGCGCCGGCCTCGCTGGCGCAGAATTTCGACACCGCGGCCAGCCACGCCGTCATTCTGGATTTCGAGACGGGCGAAGTCCTGTTCTCGAAGAATGGCGATGAGGCGATGCCGCCGGCCTCGATGAGCAAGCTGATGACGACGCTCATGGCGTTCGAGGCGCTCGACAACGGCACGATTTCGCTCGACACCGAATTGCCGGTCTCGGTCTATGCCTGGCAGACCGGCGGGACGACGTCCGGGTCCTCGACCATGTTTCTGGAACCCAATACGCGCGTTCGGGTCGATGACCTCCTGCGCGGTATCATCGTGCAGTCCGGTAATGACGCCTGCATCGTCCTGGCCGAGGGGCTGGAAGGTTCCGAAGGCGCGTTCGCCGACGCGATGACCGCCCGGGCCCGCGAACTGGGGCTGACCAGCTCCACCTTTGCCAACTCGACCGGCTGGCCCGATCCCGAACAGCGAATGAGTGCGATTGATCTGGCGCATCTCGCCGCGATCATCATTCGCGACCACCCGGACTACTACGCCATCTATGACGAGCGCGAATACACCTATAACGGTATCCGCCAGTTCAACCGCAATCCGCTGCTGGGCGTGTTTGATGGCGCGGACGGGCTGAAGACCGGCCATACCGAGGAGTCCGGCTATGGCCTTGTCGCCTCGGCCGAACGTGACGGGGTCCGCCGCATCATCGTGTTCAACGGCATGGGGTCCGAACGCGAGCGGGCCAACGAGGCCGAGCGCATGATGCGCGCCGCCTTTTCCGACTTTGACGTCTATCCATTGTTCGAGGCCGGTGCGACGGTCGGAGACGCCGAGGTCTTCATGGGAGAATCTGAAACCGTGGCGCTGCGCATCGATGACGATGCCGTGGTCGGTCTGCACCGCCGTGACCGCCGCGACATGACGGTGTCCATCATCTATGACGGCCCGGTCAGTGCCCCGATTGCCGAAGGCGATCCCATCGGGCGCCTGGTCGTCGAGACCGAAAGCGGCGTTGCCCGCGAGTTTCCGCTCGCGGCCGCCGAAAGCGTCGCGCGCAAGGGCATGTTCGGCCGCGCCATGGACGCGCTCGTCGGTCTGCTGCGGGGCTAGGACGGCGTGGCGCGCGGATATTTCATCTCGCTCGAAGGCGGGGAGGGAGCCGGAAAGACCACGCTCCAGTCCGGCCTCGCCAAGGCCCTGAAAGCGCGGGGACTGGCTGTCACCTGCACGCGTGAGCCGGGGGGCACGCCGGGTGCCGAGGCGATACGCGACCTTCTCCTGACAGGTTCGAATGACCGCTGGTCGCCGATGAGCGAGGCGCTGCTTTTTTACGCGGCCCGTGTCGATCACATTGAACGCGTCATCGCACCCGCACTGGAGCGCGGCGAATGGGTCATCTGCGACCGGTTTGCTGACTCCACCTCAGCCTATCAGGGGGCCGCGGGAGGTGTTCCTTCGAAACGCCTGATGGCGCTTCACGATGCCGCGCTGGGCGGTTTCGCGCCCGATCTGACACTCGTTGTCGATCTTGATCCCCGCACAGGCCTCGAACGCACCGTCGAGCGCGGGGAAGATGCGACCCGGTTTGAAAATTTCGATCTCGATTTTCACCACCGTTTGCGTCAGGCCTTCCTCGACATTGCCAAAGACGAGCCTGATCGCTGCGCGGTCCTAGATGGAACGCAGGCTCCCGACACGCTACTCGCCCGTGCGCTGGACCTTATCCGCGAACGATTGCTGGCACCGGCGGCATGACCGCAGACTATCCAGACGAGTCTGATCGCCAGCCGGGCTGTCCGCATCCACGCGAAACACACGACCTGTTCGGCCTGGACGACGCTGAAACCGCCATTCGCGCCGCCATAGACAGCGGGCGCATGCATCATGCCTGGCTGATCACTGGCCCGCCCGGGACCGGCAAAGCGACTTTGGCCTATCGTGCGGCGCGCTTCATGCTGGGTGCCAAATCGACAGGTGAGGGCCTGTCGGTCGACCCGGAAGACCCTGTCTCTCGCAAGATCACCGCGAACGCCCATCCCAATCTCTTGGTGATCCGGCGGCCCTGGGACGACAAGAAGTCCCGCTGGCGGGCCGAAATCACCATTCCCGAAGCGCGCCGCGCCGCTGATTTCTTTTCCAAGAGCGCTGGCGAACCGGGGTGGCGCATCGCCATCATCGACAAAATCGATGAGATGAATCGCAATGCCTTCAATGCTTTGCTGAAAACTCTTGAAGAGCCGCCGAAAAAAGGAGCGCTCTTCCTGATCGCCGATTCGACGGGGGGCTTGCCGCCAACGATCCGGTCGCGCTGCCGGCTTCTGACCGTCAAACCGCCCCATATCGACGAAACCACGGCCTGGGTCAGCGATAAAACGGGGGCGAGCGAGGCTGTGGCCAGCACGGTCGCGTCACGGGCCCATGGCGCGCCGGGACTGGCGCTGGCGCTGAAAGCGCTGGGCTCACAGGATATCGAGGACGATTTGCAGGTGATCATGGGCGCTCTGCCGGCGCTCGATGCCGGACGCGCCCGCCGGTTTGCGGCGCGGATGAGCGGGAAGGGGAGTGAGGCGCTGCGAGCCCATGCCTTTGAACGCCTGGCCGAGGTCACGGCCAATGGGGCCCGCTCTGCGGCCTTGTCCGGTAACGATCCGGAACCCTGGGTACAGGCCTGGCGCAGCCTCGGGGCGTTGTTCCGCGAGACCGAGGATCTCTATCTCGACCCGAAACAGGCCATGTTGAGCGGTCTGGCTCGCGTCCAGTCCGCGGCGCGCGAAAGCCGCGAACACGGGTAGGGCGGCCGGCATGCTGATCGACAGTCACGTCAATTTGCATGGCGAACAATTCGCCGACGATCTCGACGCGGTCATCGAACGCGCCCGCGCGGCCGGTGTGAAGCGCATGATCACCATCTGTTGCCGGCTGTCGGACTTCGCGGCGGTGTCGGCCATAGCTGAAGCCCATGACGACATCTGGTGCACGATCGGCGCGCACCCGCACCACGCCAAGGACCGGCCGGATATTACGGCGGGCGAGTTGATCGAGATCGCGGAACACCCCAAGGTCGTCGCCATCGGCGAGACAGGGCTTGATTTTCACTATGGGTACAGCCCGCGCGAGGACCAGTTCGCCAGCCTGACCGCCCATATAGAGGCTGCGCGCCGGACCGGTCTGCCGCTGGTCCTGCACACGCGCGAAGCGGATTCCGAGATGGCCGATATGCTTGAGGCGGAAATGGGGAAGGGTGCGTTCAAGCCGCTTCTGCATTGCTATACGGGCGGGCATGACCTCGCCCGACGGGCCGCGACGCTGGGGGCGTGGTTTTCCGCGTCCGGTATCGTGACCTTCAAGAAGGCCGAGGATGTCCGGACGGTCTTCCGCGACACGATCCCGCGCGAGAAAATCATCATCGAGACCGATTGCCCGTATCTCGCGCCGGTGCCGCATCGCGGCCAGCGTAACGAGCCGGCCTTCCTGCCGGACGTGGCGTTGGGATTGGCGGCCGCGCTCGACTGGCCGGTCGAGGACTGCATCGCCAGCACGGGCGAGGCGTTCTTTGCCCTGTTTGACAAGGTTCCGCGGCCATGAGCGCCACCTTCTTGCGCGCCACCATCCTTGGCTGCGGGTCGTCGGGCGGTGTGCCACGGCCCGATGGCGACTGGGGCGCGTGTGACCCGGCCAATCCGAAAAACCGCCGCCGGCGCTGTTCCTTGCTGATCGAAGGCGCATCGACGGCTGATGCGCTGGATGAAGGGCCTGTTACCCGAGTGGTCATCGATACGTCGCCGGATCTGCGTGAACAGGCGCTTTCGGCGGGTATCACGACGCTCGATGCGGTCTTGCTGACCCATGACCATGCCGACCAGACGCACGGGATGGACGATGTGCGGCCCTACGCCTTGCGCGCGCGGCGGCGCATGGCGGTCCATATGAGCGAGGAAACCCGGGCGAGCATCGTAACGCGCTTTGCCTACGCCTTTGTCCAGCGTGAAGGCTCGCCGTATCCGGCGATCCTCGACGCGCGGGATATCCCGAACTGGGGTGAAACGTTCGAGATCGATGGTCCGGGTGGCTCCATACCGGTGCGCGCATTCGAAGTCGGTCACGGCAAGATCAACGCGACGGGCTACCGGATCGGTCCGTTTGTCTACACGCCGGACGTCAACGAAGTTCCGGATGCGGCGTTTGACGTTATCAAGGGTGCCGCGCTTTGGATTGTCGACGCATTGCGCGACACGCCGCATCCGACGCATGCGAGCGTGGCGGACGCGCTGGCCTGGCTGGAACGCTCCGGCGTGCGGCAGGGCGTGCTGACCAATCTTCATGTCGATCTTGATTACGACGCTCTTACGACGCGTTTGCCGGACGGCGTCAGCGCGGCCTATGACGAGCGGCGCTTTGTCGGATTGCCGGATGGCACCATTCTGGAAGCCTAGTTATGTCTCATAATATTCATTATGCGCCTTTTTGATGTCCATGACCGCACCTGACCACACCGATCCCCTTCAGCGCCTCCTTGCCATCATGGCGCGGCTGCGCGATCCCGAGACTGGCTGCCCGTGGGATGTCGAGCAGACGTTCGAGACAATTTCGCCCTACACAATCGAGGAAGCCTACGAAGTCGATGACGCGATCCGGCGCGGCGACACCGACGCGATCCGCGACGAGCTGGGCGATCTCCTGCTCCAGGTCGTGTTTCAGTCCCGAATTGCTGAAGAAGCCGGTCTTTTCAACTTTGACGAGGTCGCCGCCGCGATCGCCGACAAGATGGTGCGTCGTCATCCACACGTGTTTGGTGACGCCCAGGAGCGCGACATCGACACTCAGTCGGCATCCTGGGAAGTTCAGAAGGCCGCCGAACGCCGGGAGAAGGATATTCATGGCCTGCTCGACGACATCCCCCTCGCCCTGCCCGCGCTGAAACGCGCCCAGAAGCTGCAGAAACGCGCCGGAAATGTCGGTTTCGACTGGCCGGACCCGGAACGGGTGCTGGCGAAGGTCGAAGAAGAGCTTGAAGAAGTCCGGGAAGCCATGGCCGCGGGCAATGCGGCCGATATTCAGGAAGAAATTGGGGATTTGCTGTTTGTTTGCGTGAATTTGTCACGAAAACTGAAAGTGAATGCCGAAGAGGCAACTCGCGATGCCAACGCGAAGTTCGAGCGCCGTTTCCGGCATATCGAGGCGCGCTTGAAGGCAGTCGGCAAGGATATGGCCGCAACACCGCTCGATGAGTTGGAAACGCTCTGGGACGAGGCCAAGGTCATCGACAAGGCCGGAAAGCCCTAGCGACTAATCCCTCAGATGTGCGTGAACACCCGGAAACTGGCTGGGGAAGCGCCCGGCATCTTCCGGCGACAGGCGCACCACCAGCGTCGTTTCGCCGGTCTTGGTGTCCGAGCGCTCATCGAGGACCGCACCATTCCTGTGCAGCCAGGCCACGGCCTCGGCATCCCCGGTTCCGGCGCGCACGACCAGAGTGGAAGCGGTCTGGGCCAGTGCCTTGTCGATCGTGGCCAACAGGCGCTCCACCCCCTCGCCGGTCACGGCCGAGGTCATGACGCGGGCGAATTTTTCGCGGTCGGGGAGCGGAAAGTCCGGATCGGCATCGTCGGGGATGAGATCAAACTTGTTGAAGGCCTCGACAACCGGTTGGCCATGCTCCGAACCCGCTTCGAGCGATTCCAGAATCTCCTCGACCTCGCGCCGGCGCATGGTGAGGTCCGGAGCTGAGGCATCGAGGACATGAACGAGAATATCGGCCTCGCGCACCTCTTCCAGCGTGGCTCGGAAGGCCGCGACCAGCTCGGTCGGCAGATCGGTGATGAACCCCACCGTATCGGACATCAGCGCCTTGACGCCGCTGGGGGTCTCAAATCCCCTGACCGTCGTGTCGAGCGTGGCGAACGGCATGTCCTTGGCGAACACGCCCGCGCCCGTGATCGTGTTGAAGAGCGTCGACTTTCCGGCATTGGTGTAGCCGACCAGCGCGACCATGGGATACGGCGCATCACGGCGATTTTTGCGGTGCAGGGCGCGCGTGCGCCGGACCTGGTCGAGTTCTTTGCGCAGCTTGGCCATCTTGTCGGCCAGCAGCCGGCGGTCGGTCTCGATCTGGGTCTCACCGGGACCGGCGAGGAATCCGCCACCGCCGCGCTGACGTTCCAGGTGGGTCCAGGTCCGCACCAGCCGCGAGCGCTCATAGGCGAGACGGGCCAGTTCAACCTGCAACCGCCCTTCCCGCGTGCGCGCCCGGCGGCCGAAGATTTCCAGGATCAGACCGGTCCGGTCGATGACCTTGACCTTCCACGCTTTTTCGAGATTGCGCTGCTGGACCGGCGACAGGGCCGTATCGACGACACAGACCGAAATCTCGTCGGCGTTCATCTCGGCGGCAAAATCCGCGAGCTTGCCGGATCCGAAATAGGAACCCGGATCAATCGCGCGCAACGGCGTGGTCTCGGCGCGCAGGACGTGCAGATCAAGGGCTTCGGCGAGGCCGGCCGCCTCTTCCAGCCGGGCGTCGGCGTCAAAGTCCGCCTTGGGCGGGACGGGAAGGAGGACGAAGGCGCGTTGTCGTGGAGACGCGGTGTCGATCAATCGTCACCGTCCCCGTCGCCCTGCTCGCCTTCAAACAGCGAGACCGGTGCCGATGGCATGATGGTCGAGATCGCATGCTTGTAGACAAGCTGGGACTGGCCATCGCGGCGCAACAGAAGGCAGAAATTGTCGAACCAGGTCACGATGCCCTGGAGCTTCACCCCGTTGACAAGAAAAATCGTCAGCGGCGTCTTGGACTTGCGGACCGCGTTGAGAAAAACGTCCTGAAGGTTCTGTTTCTTGTCATTGGACATGGTGGGTCGCGCTCCCGTCGTTGCTCGACTGTTCTGGCTGTGGGTTGGCCTGATGATATACGCCGCTTTGCGCGCCGCGCAACAGGCCGGGAGGCCGCCCGCGCGGTTTTTTTGTGCGCCGCAGCAACGGCACTGTCCTGATAGGCCGTTCGCAGTTCCGTGGTCAGCGAGCCGGGATGGCCGTTGCCGACGGGCTGACCGTCAATCGTCACCACCGGCATCAGCATTGAGGAGGCGTTGGTGATAAAGGCTTCCCGCGCGGCCAGGGCCTCGTCAACGGTGAAGGGTCGCTCCTCGAAGGTCAGCCCCCTGCCCTGCGCGACCGAAATCAGCGTCCGGCGCGTGATGCCATTGAGGATGGCATTGCTGGCCGGGCGGGTGACGAGTGCTCCCTCGGGCGTGACGATCCACGCATTCGACGACGAGCCTTCGGTGACAAAGCCGTCCCGGTCAGTCAGCCAGGCCTCCTGCGCACCGGTTTCCTTGGCCGCCTGTTTGGCAAGGACATTGGCGAGCAATGATACCGTCTTGATATCGCAGCGCGCCCAGCGCTGATCCGGCATCGTTTTCACGGCGATGCCCGTTTCTGCCTTTTTGACCAAGGCGGCGAAATCGACCCGCTTGGCCGTTGCGATGACGCAGGGCTTCACATCCGGGCCTGGAAAGGCGTGGTCGCGGCGGGCCTTGCCACGCGAGACCTGGAGATAAACCAGCCCGTTGCGCAAGCGATTGCGCCGGATCAGCTCGAACAGGGCTTCGGCGAGGGCTTCGCGCCCCACGGGCATGGCGATCTTCAGTTCGCCCAGTGAACGCTCCAGGCGGGTGAAGTGGCCGTCGCTGTCGAGGAGTGCGCCGTCCTTGACACCCCACACTTCGTAGACGGCGTCGGCAAACTGGACCGACCGGTCTTCAATGTGGATCGCGGCGGCGTTGTGCGGGACGAAGCGGCCATCAACATAGGCGATGCGGGACATGGGCTTCCTTCAGTGGCGGCGGACGAGCGCGATAATCGCGGCCGCCCCCGCCAGGACTTCAAGGCGGCCCAATACCATCAAGGTCATCAGGACGATGCGGCTGTAAAGGCCGAAATCAGCCCACAGGAAGTTCAGGCCGAAACGCTGATAGAGCGGACCCGTGTTTGACAGTGCCGCCGCTGCGGCGGTCCAGGCATGGTCGAGAGGCGCGCCCAGAACGGCCAGCGCCAACATGCCGATCGCCATGGTCGCGATGAAAGCCAGAATGGTCGACCACAGGGCGACCAGGGCCGCATTGCCGGTGTCCCCGCCCCGGAATTGCAGGCTGATGACACTGGACGGATCAGCCAGGCGCGCCAGTTCGGCAAAGGTCTGGTTCCACAAGAGCACGAGGCGGGAGATTTTGAGTCCGCCCGCCGTCGATGCCGCTGCGCCGCCCACCAGCGCCGCAAAGATCGCTGCCAGTGGCGAGAAGCCGGTATTGTCCGAGGCATGAAAGCCGCTTGTCGTGACGGCAAAGACGGATTCGGCAAGGCTGGCCACGACCGATCCTTCAAAGCCGGAGGCGATCATGAACAGCGCGAACACGGCGACGATCAAGATGGCCATCCCGCCTAGGTCAGGGTCATATTTGCGCTCGTTGCGCGAAAACAGATTGCGCAGGTAGGCGATGTTGAGCGCGCCTGCCAGACAGGCGAGCGTCACGACGATCAGGCCGAAGTCGGGCACATAGGCATCCAGAGCCCCCGGTCGCGGCGAATACCCGCTCGTGGACATGGACGAGAGGGCCAGACACAGCGCGTCAAAGGCCTCGGTGCCCGACAGCGTCAGGATCACGAAACACAGGAAGGTGAATGCGCTGTAGAGCGCAAAGACCCGTCGCGCCGCGAGGGCGAAATTCGAAAATACATTGTCCGGGTCGTGGGTCAGAAGGACCGATTTCTGCATTCTCGGACCGCTCTGGTCGAAAGCCGCGAGCAAGCCGGCCGCGAAGAGCAGGGTCGCAAACCCGCCCAGAAACCCCAGTGTGCACCGCCACAGAACCAGGGCCGGCCCGGCCGCCGCAGAATCCATCAGCACCGCGCCCGTTGTCGTGAACGCGGAATAGCTTTCGAACATCTGGCCGGTGAAATCGAGATCGGGTGCCAACTGGCCGATGGCCGGGATCGCAAACAGCGGCGTGAACAGCCAGGCGAGAAAGACGAAGGCAGAGACGTCCGCGATGGTCGAACGTTGAATGTGCCTCCGCGTGGCAACCCAGATCAGACCGCCGGCAAAGATCGCCGCCGCTGCGCTGACCAGAAAGGCCGGCGGAGCTTCGGAAATACCGAACAGGACGGCGATTGCCGCTGCGGCAGCCATGCCGAGACCCGTGGTGATCCAGACTTGCCCCAGGGGGCGGAGAAATCCGGCGCTGAGCACGGCCGTCAGAAATATTCCAGGCTGACGCGGAACATTTGCTCAACCTTGGAAACCATGGCTTTTTCAGAGAAAAACAGGACGCGATCATTTTCCTTGATGACGTTGTCGGCACCGGGGAAAAGCACTTCTTCACCCCGCACGACCGCGCCGAGCGCAATCCCGTCGGGCAGTTCGAGCGCGTCAAGCGGGCGGCCAAGCAGCGTCGAGGTCGCCATGGCCACCCCTTCGAGTGCTTCGGCCTTGCCCCCCGCGATGGACTGGAGACCGGTGATGCGCCCGCGGCGGATGTGCTGGAGAATGGTCGAGACGGTCGTGGCCCGCGGATCGACGAAGGCGTCGACGTCGAGCGACTCGCGCATCGTGTCGAAGGCCTGCTCGTTGACGAGGCAAATGGTGTGGCGGGCCCCTTCCCCTTTGGCCATTACCGCGCTCATCAGGTTGACCTTGTCATCATTGGTCACGCAAATGACCAGTTCGGCCCGGTCGGCTCCGGCCTCGCGCAACAGGCCAGGTGACAAGCCGTCGCCATGAAGGACAACCGTCTTCCTGAGCTGGTCGGCGGCGGCTTCTGCGCGTTTCTTGTCGGCCTCGACCAAGCGGACCTTCATCCCGCCAAGGCGCTCCAGGGCGCGGGCGACATAGACCCCGATATTGCCCGCACCGATGATGACGACGCGCCGGATATTCGGTGTCGCGCGACCAAACAGGTCGAGCGCGCGGTGCAATTGTTCAGGTTCGATGACGACATAGGCCTCGTCATCTGCCAGCAGCGGATCATTCTCGTCGGGCACAAACAGCCGCCCTTCCCGCTCGATGCCGGTGAGCATCAGGCGCAAATCGGGGAAGAGCTCGCGGATCTGCGCCAGCGAGGATCCGGCCACTGGCGATTCCTCGCTGACTTTCAGGCCCAGCAGCTGCACCCGGCCGCCAGCAAAGAGCGCCGAATCAAACGCACCGGGCGTTTCCACGCGCTGCAGGATCGCGCGACCGACTTCCAGTTCCGGTGAGATCACGACGTCAATGGGCAACGCCCCGGTCGCGAACAGGTCCCGCCAGCGCGGATCGAGATAGCTCTGCGCCCGCACCCGGGCGATCCGCATCGGTGTCCCGAACAGTGAATGGGCCACCTGGCAGGCAATCATGTTGGTTTCATCCGAGTGGGTCACTGCGACGATCAATTCGGCATCGGAAACCCCTGCGCGCTCAAGCGCATCGGGATGCGAGCCGTGACCGACGACACCGCGCACGTCGAGATCAGTCGTCACCTTGTCGATCAGTTCAGCCGACCAGTCGACAACCGTCACCGAATTGCCCTCGCGGGCCAGTGCCCGGGCGATGCCGTAGCCAACGCGCCCCGCTCCGCAAACGACCGCCTTCATTGTCCCCGCCGTCCCGTCATTGGACTATTCGTCCTCATCCAATTCGCCAGCTCTTGCGCTCGCCGGTGTCACACCAAGCGATTTGAGCTTCCGGTGCAAGGCCGAACGCTCCATCCCGATGAAGGTCGCGGTCCGCGAGATATTGCCGCCAAAGCGGGAAATCTGGGCTTTCAGGTATTCGCGCTCGAATTTTTCCCGGGCATCACGCAGCGGCAGGGCGATCATCCGCTCGGCATCGAAACCGGTCTCGTCAGTCTCGCGCCCGGCGACTTCAGACGGCAACGAGTCGAGTGTGATCGGCTGGTCGCTGGCCCCGGAGGCCAGGATCAGCAGCCGCTCCACATTGTTACGAAGCTGGCGGACATTTCCGGGCCAGTCATGGGCCTGCAGCGCCGCCATGGCATCATCGCCGATCCGGCGGCGCGGCAGGCCGGAATGGTTCGTCAGCCGCTCGATGAAGTGGTCCACCAGCAGCGGAATATCTTCCCGGCGCTCTGAAAGGGGCGGCACGGCAATCGGGACCACGGCCAGCCGGTGATAGAGATCCTCGCGGAAGCGTCCCGACGAGATCTGGGCCCGCAAATCCTTTGACGAGCTGGTGATGACACGGACATTGACCTGGACATCGGACTCTCCGCCGACCCGGCGGAATCGTTGATCGACCAGCATGCGCAACAGCTTGGTCTGGGCTTCGACGGGCATGTCTGCGATTTCATCAAGGAAGAGCGTCCCGCCGTGTGCCTGTTCAAGCAGGCCGATGCGGGCGACCAGGCCGTCCGAACCTTCCCGGCCGAACAACTCCTCCTCGACGCGTTCCGGTCCCATGCCCGCGGCATTGACCGCCACGAAACCGGCCTCACTGCGTGGCGACTGCGCATGAATGAGGCGGGCGACGAGTTCCTTGCCGCAACCGGCAGGGCCGGTGATCAGGATCCGGCTGTTGGTCGGGGCAACGCGATCAATGACGTGTCGGACCTGGGCGATGGTACCCGATGCTCCCACCAGTTCGGTATCGGTCGTTGACTTGGCGCGAAGCTCGGCATTTTCGCGGCGCAGCCGGCTGGCTTCCAGAGCGCGAGCCACGATCAGAAGCAGCTTGTCGCTCTTGAACGGCTTTTCGAGGAAGTCGTAGGCCCCCTTGCGGATAGCCGCAACGGCCGTCTCGATCGTACCGTGCCCCGAGATCACGATGACGGGGAGATCCGGGGATACCGCTTTCATGGCCTCGAGCAATTCGATCCCGTCCAGCCGGCTGCCCTGCAGCCAGACATCGAGAATCACCAGGGAGGGCTTGCGCGCTTTCAGTGCCTCAAGAGCGCCATCGGCATCGGCCGCCTCGCGCGCCTGATAGCCTTCATCTTCGAGAATTCCCGAGATGAGATCGCGGATATCATCTTCATCATCGACGATCAGAATGTCTTTTGCCATGGATCAGACCTCTGCCCTGGACGTTTCGGCATTTGCTTGGGTATCGGCGGATTCCGGGAAGACGAGGCGGACAATGGCCCCTCTTCCGGTTTCCGGAGTGTCGAGTTCGAGCGCGCCGTGATGGTCCTCCATCACGCGCTTGACGATGGCCAGCCCCAGGCCGGTGCCCTTCTCCCGGGTGGTCATGTAGGGCTCGGTCAGCCGTTCACGATCCGGGGTCGGCCAGCCCAGTCCATTGTCGCGCACCTCGATAGTGACCTGCCCGTTGGCGGACAACAACTCGACCGTGATCCGGCCCGTATCACCTTTCGAGCCTTCCTGGTCGCACCGTGCGGTCACGCTTTCAGAGGCGTTTTTCAGAATGTTGGCCAGCGCCTGTGATGCCAGGCGGGCGTCGCACTCGGCGTGGACGGGAACCGGCGGACGGTTGAAGCTGAACCGGATCGCGGGGCTGGCAACGCGCTGGGCGAAGACCGCCTCCTGGACCATCTCGCCCATTTCAACCGGACCGACATTCGGCGTGGGCATTCGGGCGAAGGTCGAGAATTCGTCGACCATGCGGCCAATGTCACTGACTTGCCGGATGATGGTGTCGGTGCAGCGATCAAACGTCTCCTGATCCTTGCCTTCCACACGATCACGATACTTGCGCCGGAGCCGTTCGGCAGACAGCTGGATCGGGGTAAGCGGGTTCTTGATCTCGTGAGCGATGCGTCGCGCGACGTCACGCCAGGCGGCATTGCGCTGTGCGGCCACCAGGCGGGTGACATCATCGAAGGTCAGGACCAGCCCGGCATCCTCATTCATGGCCGCGCGGACATTGAGGCTCAAAACCGTCTCGTCACTGCCCTGGAGCTCGACCTGGCGCTCAGCCACATGGCCCGCACGGCGGCGCGCCTCGGCGGCCGTGACTTCCAGCTCCGGCGCGACATCGCCGAGATGGGCACCAATCAGCTGCTCCTCGTCGCGTTCGAGCAGCAGGCAAGCCGACCGGTTAACCAGCGTGATCCGGCCCTCGTCATCCAGGCCCAGAACACCTGCGCTGACCCCGGCGAGAACAGCTTCGGTAAACGCACGGCGGTGCTCGGCCTGGGCGTGAGACGCAATGAGTTCCCGCCGCTGCCCCCGTAATTGCCGGGTCATCCGGTTGAAGGCGCGGCCGAGAGCGGCGATCTCGTCATCCTCGCGCTTCACTTCTACGCGCGAATCCAGATCTCCGCGGCGCACCCGTTCGGCGGCCGTTACCAAGTTGGCGACCGGCCGGACAACGCGCGTCGCGGCAGAGAGTGCCAGCCAGATAGCACCGAGCAGGATAAGCAGTGCGGCCTCGGAATAAATCAGGATGAAGACACCCCGCGTGCGGACTTCCCCGTCGCGGGTCTCACGATAGTCATCGAGCGCATCCTGTGCCCGGCGCAGCAGAGACAGGTCAACGTTCAGATAAACGTAGAGATACGCGTCATCATAGGCCGTCAGCTGCATCAGCGCCCGGCGGGAATCCCCCACGCTGGTGTCCTGATCAGAGTCGGTAACGGCGACATCGCCCTCCTCCTCCCGCGCCAGTTCAAACAGGCGCGCAGATGGCGGTGTGAAAGTCACCTCGTCTGACGTTTCCGCCCGCGCCAAGACGGTACCGTTACTGTCGATGACGTAGGCGGCCCGGAAACCGCGCACGATGGCCTGCTGACGGAGATACTGGACATACTGGATGCGGCTGGACCGGAACCCCTCGACCGGGCCTTCCTGGTTGAGGTCAAACGCCATCAATGGCATCTGCTCGAGTGCTTCGGCGGTTTCGCGCTCGATGGTCTCGCGCGCGACCGTGGCGCTGTTTTCGACGACCGTACTCACCCGCTCGCCAAACCAGTATTCGACCCCGCGCGTCAGTACGCCGCCGAGGAACACCGCGACCAGCAGGGTCGGCACCACCGCTGCCGCTGCGAACATAGCCAGAAAGCGCAAATGGAGCCGCGGAGCGGGCTCGCCATAACGCCGTCCCATGAAACGCCGGGCTACCCGGAAACCGACAATTCCGGCCAGTCCAAGGATCAGAACCAGATTGGTAATGAGTACCGGCATGACATAGGCATTGCCGGCTGCACCGCCCTGCCCGCCTTCAAGAAAGGCAAAGGCCGCCCAGCCAACCGCCAGAATGGCGACGACAAAGCCCGCACCGAGCATGCCCGTGACAATCCGGGGCAGGGCCGCCTTGGGAAGTGATAATTCGTCGGTGATCGCAAGAAATCCCGTTCAATCACGGGGAGACTGACCAAACTGTTGCCAAAGATCAACACCAATAGCACATATCGGCAACAGATCGTTATCAGGCGGCTTCAGCGCCCATGTCCTCCACGATCTCGCTCAAGGCCCGCTCTACAGTGACTGGGTCGGGCTCGCGGCACAGGCGCGCCTTCAGGGCAACGACACCATCACCGGGCAGCGCATCGATGAAAGATGCGAAATGCTTGCGCATCATCCGCAGCCCGATGTGATCGCCATAAAGCGCGATCGAGTCCGCAAGCTGGGCCTTGAGACCGTCCAGTTTGTCGGCCAGTGCCGTCTTGCGAACCTCCCCTTTCAGGGCAGCGTCGATTTCGCCAACCAGCCAGGGCAGGCCTTGCGAGGCGCGGCCAATCATGACGAGGTCCGCCCCAGACTGTTCAAGCGCCGTCCGGGCGCTCTGGGCATCGGTGATATCCCCATTGACGACCAAGGGGATGCTGATGGCTTCCCTGACCGCACGCACCGCGCGCCAGTCGGCTTGTCCCTTGTAGAACTGGCAGCGTGTCCGTCCGTGAACCGTGACGAGCTGGACGCCCGCCGCTTCGGCCCGGCGCGCCAGCTCCGGCGCATTGATGGACCGGTCATCCCAGCCGAGCCGCATTTTCAGCGTCACCGGGCGGTCGGTCGCCCCCAGCACGGCCTCGATCAGCGTCATGGCGTGATCGAGATCGCGCATCAGGGCGGACCCGGAAAGGCCGCGTGTGACCTGCTTGGCCGGGCAGCCCATATTGATATCAATGATGTCGGCCCCCTCGCCTGCCGCAATCCCGGCACCGAGGGCCATCCATTTTGCCTCGCGGCCGGCCAGCTGGACGATGTGCGGACCGCCGGCCTCATCGCGGGCGGTCTTCCGCAACACGTCCTCGCGGCCTTCGGCAAGCGCTTCGCTGGCCACCATCTCGCTGACGACATAGCCCGCGCCGAACCGGCGGGCCTGCCTGCGGAATGGCAGATCGGTCACGCCCGACATGGGCGCAAGCACGGCGCGCGCATCAATCGTGTGGGGACCGATCTGGATGGTCATGACCTGTCATGTCCGGCTACTGGCGACTTGCCCGTCAGGGCCGCGCAACCTACTCATCGACACAGACTGCCGCAATGGTACCAAAGGAAGTCGAAGCGTTGAGCTTTGCCGTCATCATCGTCGCTGCCGGAGGCGGCACGCGGGCCGGCGGCCCGGTCCCCAAGCAGTTCCGGACGCTGGGCGGCCGTCCCATGCTGCATCATACTATTGGGGCCTTTGCGACCCATCCGGAAATCGGGCGTATCGTGCTGGTGAGCAATCCGGCTCACCGCGACAGGCTTGGCGCATTGCCGTTAGAGGTGATCCATGCGGATGGCGGGCCGAGCCGCACCGCCTCGGTACGGGCCGGACTGGCTGTTCTGTCGGAGACCCCACCGGATCTCGTGCTGATCCATGATGCCGCGCGCCCCCTGGTCTCCACGCAGGTCATATCCGGTGTGCTTGACGGCTTGCGATCGTTTGACGCCGCCATACCGGCCCTGCCGGTCACCGATGCCCTGACCCGGCGTGATGCCGATGGCGCATTCGAGCCAGTGTCGCGCGACGGCCTCTTCCGGGTCCAGACCCCCCAGGGCTTCCACTTCCCGGCGTTGTGGGCCGCCTACCAGGCGCTGCCCGATGATGCCGACCTTCCCGATGACGCCGCAGTTGCTAAGCGGGCCGGAATGACACTCACGCTGACCGCCGGGGACGAGGAGAATTTGAAGGTGACTTTCCCCGATGATTTCGACCGCGCCGAGGAACGGCTAGAGCGGCGACGGATACCGGTGACGGGTAGCGGGTTTGACGTGCACCGTCTCGAGGCTGGCGATTCCATGATGCTGGGCGGAGTGCAGATTGCGGCCGGACTGTCTCTGATCGGCCACTCTGACGCCGATGTTGTCCTTCACGCCCTGACCGACGCTATTCTGGGATGCTGCGGACAAGGCGATATCGGTCAGCACTTCCCGCCCAGCGATCCGCAATGGAAGGGCCGGGCGTCCAGCGCCTTCGTGGAGCACGCGATGACGCTTGCCGCGGCCGCTGGCGTCATCCTGACCCATGTCGATCTGACGATCATTTGCGAGCGGCCGAAAATCGGACCCCATCGCGATGCCATCCGTGCCCGCGTGGCCGGACTGACAGGGCTTGGCGAGGCAGCGGTCAATATAAAAGCGACGACCACGGAAGGCCTCGGTTTTACCGGGCGGGGCGAAGGGATCACGGCCCAGGCCCTCGTCAGTGGATGGAAGGACGCTTCATGAGCGGAACAGACCCGTCCACCCTGGCCGCAGAGGTGCTAAAGGCCGCGCGCAAGAAAGGCCTGATGATTGCGACCGCCGAAAGCTGCACCGGCGGGCTTGTCAGCGCGGCGCTGACCGAAATTGCCGGCTCGTCGGACGTGTTTGAGCGCGGCTTCGTGACGTATTCAAACGCGGCCAAGGCCGATCTGTTGGGTGTACCGCAAGAACTGCTCAAGCGGCACGGCGCGGTCTCCGCCCCTGTCGCTCAGGCCATGGCCGAGGGGGCCCTCTCCCGCTCTCAGGCGGACATCGCGGTGTCGATCACCGGTGTCGCAGGTCCCGGCGCGAGCGACAAAAAACCAGCGGGGCTGGTCTACTTCGGACTGGCGCAGACCGGTCGGGTAACAGAAACCCGCGAATGCCGGTTTGATAACCTGAACCGTGCGGGTGTCCGGGCGGCTTCGGTCGACACCGCGCTTGACTGGCTGTTGGTGTCAGTCCGACGCGCCTGACGCGGCGTCGAGATCAAACTCTTCAGCCCCCACTTTCGGGTAGAGTTGATCGGCACGCGCCTTGAACGCTTGAATGATAAAGCCGACCGCGCGTTCCTTGTTGGCCGAGAGCAACATGTTCAGCATCGGATTGCTGAACTCGAAATCAATCACGAAATCGACAAGCGTCGAGCCGTCCGGCAATGCGGAAATCTGCCAACTGTTGGCCAGCGACCGAAATGGGCCCTTGACGAGTTCGACATTGATCCGGTGATCGATGTCATCCAGGGTCACGCGGGTAACGAAGCGCTCCGAGACAAATTTGTACCGCGCCTTTGCCTCGGCAACGAGACTCGAACCACGTTCGGTTTCTTCTCGAGATTTCACCCGCAGTGCAGTGATCAAATTGATGAATTTTGGATAGGCTTCGACGTCTCCGACCAGCGCATAGACATCCTCGGGGCTGTGACGGATGCGCAGGCGTTCCCTGACCCGCGAACTCATGAGCGCGCGATTTCAGCGTCACGCGCTGCGCGCAGACGCTTGAAATCATCCCCGGCATGATAACTCGACCGGGTCAGCGGCGAAGCCGAGACCATCAGGAAGCCCTTGGCCCGCGCGATCGTCTCGTAGGCCTTGAATTCGTCCGGCGTCACAAAGCGGTCCACAGGAGCGTGCTTGCGGGTCGGCTGGAGATACTGGCCGATGGTCAGGAAATCGACGCCGGCAGACCGCATATCGTCCATCACCTGCATGACTTCCGGCTTGGTTTCGCCCAGCCCCACCATCAGGCCCGACTTGGTGAATTGTGCGGGATCGCGCTCCTTGACCCGCTCGAGCAGGCGCAGCGAGTGGTAGTAACGCGCGCCGGGGCGGATGGAGAGGTAGAAGCGTGGTGCGGTTTCCAGATTGTGGTTGAACACGTCCGGACGCGCATCGATGACGATTTCCGCGGCACCGGGCTTGCGCAGGAAGTCCGGCGTCAGGATCTCGATCGTGGTGGTCGGCGACGCGTCGCGAATGGCATGGATGACGTCGGCAAAATGCTGGCCACCGCCATCGTCAAGATCGTCGCGATCGACCGAGGTGATGACGACATGTTCGAGACCCATCTTGACGACGGCTTCGGCGATACGGCGCGCCTCGTCGTGATCTACAGGTCCGGGCAGCCCCGTCTTCACATTACAGAAGGCGCAGGCGCGTGTGCAGGTATCGCCCAGGATCATGAAGGTCGCGTGCTTCTGGGCCCAGCATTCGCCGATATTCGGGCAGCCTGCCTCTTCGCACACCGTGACGAGACCGTTGTCTTTCACGATTTTGCGGGTCTCGGAATAGGTCTCGCCGATTGGCGCACGGACCCGGATCCAGTCCGGCTTGCGCAGGACGGGTGAATCCGGACGCTTCTGCTTTTCCGGGTGCCGCGCGGCGCGAGCATCGGCCGCGGCAACGGTATCAATCAAGGTAGCCATCGCGGCGGAACATGGAGCCAAGCCAGCACAACATCAAGCGCATAACCGCCTTGCGAATCAGCCGGACGCACCCGAGCCATGCGGCCCGGTGCGCCCTGCGTCTACGCCAGTTGAACCGTCAGACCGCGGTTTCCACCGGTTGCGGATCCTTTTTGCCCAGGGCCATGACCCAGGCCCCAAGGCCAATGCACATCAGGATGAGTCCGGCTGTCACACCCAGGAGCGGTACGACGCCCATGGCCGCGGCCGCGATCAGCACGACCAGCATGGACAGGGCCCGCAAGCCAAGCCCGGCCGGTTTGCCCCGGCGATTGAAGATGAGGTCACCCACCGCCATGGCTCCGAACGCGTAGGCCAGGAAGAGCAGCGGGAAGTACAGCACCGCCACGAATCCGGCCAGCGGTATGCCAATCAGCGTGATACACAGCAGGACGATCAGGGTCACAAGGATGACCGGAGAGAAGGCGAACAGGACCAGGCCGATCATGCCGCTGACCAGCGGACGATCGCGAAATTCGCGGGCAATCCGGGCCGTACCGCGCGGCGCAATCATGCATGCCAAAATACCCAGGAGGAAGGCGCTGGCGATAAAGCCCACGCTGATGATCGGGCCGATTGGTGCGAAATCCAGATCGAGATCGAGGTCGTGGAAATCTTCCCAGTCGCTGTCGAATCTGGCGATTTCGTGCTCGACCTCACCTGACACAACGGCGGCGGACCTTATCTCGGGCGGGTTCGGACCGCGGTGATGGATCCGGCCAGTCACGACCGCACCATCGCGCAGGATCAGTTCCCGGGCGCGGGTCTCCAGATCGCCCTCGATACGGCCATCAATGATGACTTCCGAGGCGTGGAATTCCACAGACCCGAGGCTGGTGCCCTGAAAGGTGATTTCCTCGCCGCCGGCTTCGACCCGTCCCGCACCGACAAAATCCCGTCCGAACTCGATCGCCCCGGCTCCAACGGCCGTTTCGCCTTCGATGCGCCCCCGGACATTGACGAAACCGCCCGCGAGGTCGGCATCTCCGCCAACATTGGCGTTGAATTCGATATTGCCAGCCGCCATTTCGACATCACCGGCTACTGTCCCCTCGAATGTGATCGACCCGCCAACGAGACGGACATCCTGACCGACGTCGGCATTGACGGTGAAGTCACCGCCAAAACCGCGAAGATCGCCGCCAATGCGACCGCTGAGCGACACATCGCCGGCCGCGATAACCAGATCGTCATCGCGGTCGATCCCGTGCAGCGTCACGTCGCCGCCAATGAACTGGGCCGCAGCGCCGGCCTGCAGTGCAGCGGCCAGCCCGACCGCTGCAATCAGTGTCTTGATAGACATGGGTTTCTCCTTGAGCCCCCCGGCGTCAGGAATCGGAAAACATGGACCCTAGGCCCGGTCGTGGTCGTCGAAAATGTCGTCGCAATCGCGCCCGGCACGATCTTCGGTCACGATCTCGCCAACCGAAGCGCCGGCACGGATATCGGGTTCATTATCCGACCAGATTCGCAGCGTGCCACTGATACGGGCATTGTTCAGGATCACGACATTGCGGGCGCAGACCATGCCGCCCTGGCGAAGCTCGCCCGTGATCTCGACAAGACCGTTCGCGCTGCCGGCGCGCGCGCCGTCACCGTCGGCCGAAGCCCGCCAGCTCCAGCGCCCCTCGCCGGGCTCGGCAGCCAGTTTGACCGGTCCTTCAATCACGCCGCCGACCCGCATTTCACGTGCGCCCGATGCATATTCGCCCCGGACATGGCCCGAGAAATCAATTTCGCCGCCTGCGGTGGACGCGTCGCCTTCAACCCGGAGATCGCGCGGCAGGTCGAGTTCACCGCCCGCGACATTCAACTCGCCGCCGATCGTTCCGGCGACACGAATGTCACCGCCGGCAATGCTGACATCAGCGCGGGAGTTTCCATTCCAGTCGATATCGCCGCCGGCAATCGACGCCTCGTGAACCGAACCACGGAAATTCACTTCGCCGCCGACGAAGGAAAGATCGCCGCCCACATCGAGATCAGCCTCGATATCGCCGCCGATAACACTGACATCACCGCCGACGCGGCCATTCAGGGTCATGTCACCGCCCATCAGGCTCAAATCGTCGTCCTGGTCCAGCGTCATGTCGATATTGCCGCCCATGGTCATCCGGTTTCCACCGTCCACAGACGTACTCATCGTGCAGCCCGTTCCAGCCAGGGACAGTGCCGCAATGGCACCGGCCGAGGCCGTTTTCAACAAAAGGGTATCCATCTAACGTCTCCGCATACGTGGCCACCATATCGGCGACCGGGACGCTCCCCAGCGACAATCCCCCTCTAACATATCGAATTTCGATATGAAAGCGATTTTTCGTTTTTCGATAAATTCAAAGCAGTCGATCTCCCTCAGTGAACCTGTCTCCTTTCCTATTTTCCCGCGCCTGCCTAATGTGTCGAAAACAAAACAGGACGGCCCGCGCGCCGCCACCGGGAGAATCGAAATGACCGACAGGCCCGCCGAGGCAGAGCCGCTCGTGCGCGAAGACAGCGGCGTTAGTGAATCGACAGACCCGGCACCGACGCCCGTCTCCTCGGACATTGTGTCCGGAGGTGAGTTTCCGGCATCCCGTTATACGCGCAGCGTGTTCGATGCCCTGCTCCGCGCACGCGCCAAGCATGGTGGCGACAAGATCGCCATCATCGATGCGGATGGCCGCGAGCTAACCTACGACCAGATCGTGCAAGGCTCCTTTGCGCTCGGAAACGCCTTGCGAAAAGGCCGGGGCAGCAAGGAGAAGGTCGCGATTCTCCTGCCCACCGGGGCGGGTGCCGCCCTCGCCTTCTTCGCGGTCCAGGCCTATGGGCGCATTCCGGCGATGCTGAATTTCACCGCGGGAGCCAAGGCGCTGAAGGCCGCTTGCCGTGCCGCCGAGGCGAAAGTCATCGTCACAGCCCGCAAATTCATCGAGCTGGGCGAGCTACAGCCGCTGGTCGACCAGCTAAGCGAAGAGCTGGACTTCATCTATCTGGAGGATATCCGCGACAATCTCGGCCCTATGGACAAGGCGATGGCGCTGATCGGAACGGTTGCGCCCTGGGCGATCAAGTCCCGGCCCAATCCGCACGACACCGCCGTGGTTCTGTTTACCTCAGGCACCGAGGGCGATCCGAAAGGCGTCGCGCTCAGCCACGTCAACCTGGTCTCGAACGTCGAACAGGCCGCGGCCCATGTGGACATCTACGAGACCGACATCGTCTTCAACCCGCTGCCGACCTTCCACTGTTTCGGCCTGACCGGTGGTTTGCTGCTGCCGCTCCTGGTCGGGGTGCCGGCCGTGCTTCACCCGACACCGCTGCAAGCGAAAACCATCGCCAAGCGCGTCGGCGAGACTAAGGCGACAGTCCTGTTCGCGACCGACACCTTCCTGGGGCAATACGCGCGCTCGGCACAGAAGGAGGACCTGGCCAGCCTGCGAATGGCGGTCTGCGGGGCCGAACGGGTCCGCGACGAGACGCGGTCACTGGTCCGCCGCCAGTTCAACCTGGAAATCCTGGAGGGCTATGGCGCGACCGAGGCGGCCCCTGTGGTCGCGGTCAATCAGCCCGGCCGCAACCGGCCCGGGACAGTCGGGCGGCTGATGCCCGGCATGGAGGGCCGGCTTGAGCCGGTCGAGGGCATTGACCGTGGCGGGCGGCTCATGATCCGCGGGCCGAACATCATGCAGGGATACATCTACACGACCAATCCGGGCGTGATCGTCCCGCTGGATGGCGGCTGGCACGATACCGGTGACATCGTCACCTTCGACGAGGAAAACTGCATCACGATCCGGGGCCGCCTGAAGCGTTTTGCCAAGCTGGGCGGCGAGATGGTGTCACTGGCAGTGGTGGAAAACTGCGCCACATCGCTCTGGCCCGAAAACCTCCACGCGGCAGTCACCCTGTCCGATTCCCGCAAGGGCGAGCAGATCGTCCTGGTCACCGATTACGACCAGGCCGACCGGGGTGATTTCGTCGGGTTCGCCCGCAATCACGGCATTGCCGAACTCGCGGTACCGAAGCGGATCGTACGCGTCAGCGAAGTTCCCGTCCTCGGCACCGGCAAGATCGACTATGTCGGCGTGGAGAAGCTGGCAAAAGCCGAACTCGGCTAGTCGCAGTCGCCGTCCCGCAGTTCAAAGCGGACATTCGAGCGGTCAACGCCGGATTCGAACGTCGGTTCGGAATCGGCCCGCACCAGCAGGGTGCCACCGATCCGCGCGCCCTCGCGGAATTCCACTTCGTGGGCACACACCTCGCCACCCTGGTCGAGACGCCCGGAAATATGGATTTCGCTGCGGTCACGACGGCGGAAAATCCCGCTGCGATGGTCGCCCTCGAATGACACTGCCTGAAAGGCGTGACCGCCGAATTCCATTTCACCGAATTCAACATCCATCCGGCCTTCATACGTGCCGTTCAGATCAGCTGCGCCAACGGACAGGTCGAATTCACCGGCAAACCGGCTGCCTTCGCTGATGTCGAGCGCGCCGGCGCTGATTTCGACATCGGACCCGAATTGGGCATTGATGTCGACGGCACCGCCCGAAATCTCGGCAAATCCAGCGAAGGATCCATTCAGATCGACCGCGCCGCCGCTCGCCTCAAGCTGTCCACCGACGTCAGCGTCAACATCCACGGCACCGCCGGAGACTTCGAGGTCGCCGCCAAAGCTGCCGCTGACATCCACACTGGCACCGGAGAATTCGCCGTCGCCCTCAACCGTGCCGCGATAGTCCACGGCAATGCCGGACATTTCGACAGACCGGTTCTGGGCCGAGGCGGAGGCTGCAGCCAGCATGCTCAATGCAGCAGCCGTCAGGAATGCGTATTTCATGTTCAAGCTCCCATCAGGATTGTCAGAGAGCCCCTTCCGGGGGCTCATCCTTGGCAATTTCGATCAAATGGCAAGTCCGGCATTTTCGTGCGGGCGGCCGAATACTAGATCCTGTCGCAATCGCGCCCGGCCAGATCGACATAGGTGACGTTCGTGGCCGATGCGTTGGGACGCTCATCAGCGATCACGGTCAAATTCCCGGAAATTCGTGCGGAATCGCGGATTTCAACGCGGCTCGCGCACACCTGCCCACCGGCCGCCAGCTCGCCGCTGATAATAGCCCGGCCGCTGGTCCTGTTCCCCTCGCCGATCACCTGGACCGGTTCGGCGAACCGGCCCGCCAGCCGGATATGCGCACCGTGCGCAAGCAATCTCCCGCCAACATCGCCCTCGATGACGATTCGGGCTCCCATCGCCGTCAGATTGCCGTCATAGCGCCCGCCAAGATACGCGGTCGCAGCCTCGATTTCGGTATTGCCGGCGACGGTGCCGGTAAACCGGACCCGTGCACCAGCCGCGCTGAGATTGCCGCCGACCCGGGCACTGGAGGTGACACTGGCACCGGCCAGATCGAGATTACGGCCAATATCGCCGCCGGACGCGACAATCATTCCGGCATATTCGGCGCTGCCCGTGGCGTCGACATCACCGGTCGCGACCATGCCCTCGCGCTCGACCGAGCGGTTTTCCGCCGGTCCATGTGAAGAATAGCTGCAGCCGCACAGCGCCAGCGCCGAGGCAGCCAGTCCCGAAATTATCCGCATCTTTCGTCTCCCGGTTTCATGCACGTGTCGTGCACATGTCCGGTTCTCAGATGCGTGACGCCGTGGAACTGGATGCAGTCCTACATGTGGAGCATGCGTCCGTAGGCGTCGAGCACGCTCTCATGCATCATTTCCGACAGGGTCGGGTGCGGGAAGATCGTGTGCATCAACTCGGCCTCGGTCGTCTCGAGCTGGCGGCCGATGACATAGCCCTGGATGAGTTCGGTCACTTCGGCCCCGACCATGTGGGCCCCCAGCAATTCACCGGTTTTTGCATCGAAGACGGTCTTGACGAGGCCCTGATCCTCGCCGAGCGCGATGGCCTTGCCGTTGCCGACAAACTGGAAGCGCCCGACCTTCACATCATGACCGGCGTCCTTGGCACTGGCTTCAGTCAGACCCACTGAGGCGACCTGCGGATTACAATAGGTGCAGCCCGGGATGTTGGATTTGTCGAAGGGATGCACATCCTTCTGTCCGGCCAGTTTTTCGACACAGACGACGCCCTCATGGCTCGCCTTGTGGGCGAGCCAGGGCGGTCCGGCGATGTCACCAATGGCGTAGAGTCCCGGGACATTGGTCCGGCCATACCCGTCATTGACGACATGGCCCTTCTCCAGCTTCAGGCCAAGCGCCTCGAGCCCCATATTCTCGACATTCGCCGCGATACCAATGGCGAGGATGACCCGCTCGACCTCGATCACCTCGGCCTCGCCGCCCGACTTGACGTGCACCTTCACCGACGTCGCACCCTTGTCGAGTTTCTCGACCTGCGCGCCGGTCATGATTTTCATGCCCTGCTTTTTGAAGCGCTTCTCGGCGAAGGCGGAAATCTCGGCATCCTCGACCGGCATCACCCGGTCCATCATTTCCACCACCGTCACCTCGGCTCCGAGCGTGCGGTAGAAGCTGGCGAACTCGATGCCGATCGCGCCGGATCCGATCACCAAAATGGATTTGGGCATGGTGTCCGGGACCATGGCCTCGCGATAGGTCCAGACCTGTTTGCCATCCGGCTCCAGTCCGGCCTGCGGGACGGTGCGGGCTCGGGCACCGGTGGCCAGAATCACGTGCTTTGCCGCGTAGCCGGTTTCCTTGCCGTCCTTGCCCTTCACGAACACTTTCGGAGCTGGTGCGCCTTTTTCCAGGCGGGCAAAACCCTCGATCACGGTGATCTTGTTCTTCTTCATCAGCCCCGCGACCCCGCCAGACAGGCGGCCGGCGACCTTGCGCGACCGGTCGACGACCTTGGCAATATCGAACGAGATGTTGTCCGCCTTCAGGCCGAATTCCCCAGCGCGTTCCATCAAGTGATAGATTTCCGCGGTCCGCAGGAGCGCTTTCGTCGGAATGCAGCCCCAGTTCAGACAGATGCCGCCGAGCTTGTCGCGTTCCACAACCGCCGTCTTCAGCCCGAGTTGCGCGGCCCGGATCGCAGCCACATAGCCGCCCGGCCCGCCGCCGATCACGATAAGGTCAAACTGGTCGGACATCGCATCTCACCCTTGTGCTTTCCATCGCGCTTCTTGCCGGTCGGAGGGCGGAAGATCAACTCATGGCTTGCAAAGCAGCCATGCGCATACGTCAGGATTAAATGCGCACCGGCTGTACCAATGCCGGTCAGCGGCCGCGGGTAGCGTGACCGATTATGCACAACTTTAATTTCAAATTCCTGTTGTATTTTTCTCCTCTCAAGCGAATGCTTTCCGTCTCACTCGGGAGGAGACAAACCCATGCGTTGGAAATCAGCCTTCATCGCCGTGCTGGCAAGTTCAGGCGCGAGTCTGTGCGCCGGAGCCGCTCTGGCCGCGCCAGATACCTATATCGGGCAGATCGTCGCGGTCGGCGAAAACTACTGTCCGCGCGAGTTCTTGCCAGCCAATGGCCAGGTACTGGCGATCAGTGACAACACGGCCCTGTTTTCGTTGATCGGTTGCAACTACGGCGGCAACTGCCAGAGCACGTTCGCGCTGCCCGATTTGCGTGGGCGGACGACCACCCATGTTGGAACGGGTCCGGGCCTTCCCACTGTTACCCAGGGCGAATACTTCGGTGCCCCGTCACATTCCCTGACAACCAGCGAGATGCCGGCGCATAACCACCGCCTGGTTGGTGCGGTTGATGGCGGCGGACAATACAATTCGCCGGGCGGTCATGCTCTGCCGACCTACACCGATCCGAATATCGACGTTTATGCCAATGACCCGCCGGAGCCCGGCGTGCAGTTGAACGCGGCCGTGGTGTCCCCAACGGGCAGTGGCCAGCCCTTCAGCCTGTATCAACCGACGCTTGGCGTGACGATGTGCATCGCGGTCGAAGGCCTCTACCCGCCTCGCAACTAGGACCGGCCCGCCCGGTTAACCAAGGATTTTCGGAGACTATCATGCTTAGACGCTCTCTATCGCTGGCGGCGCTTTCCGCCAGCCTCCTGTGCGGCGGCACGGCTCTCGCGCAGCAACCGCCCTTCGTCGGTGAAATCATGGTCACAGCCGGGACTTACTGTCCGCGGGGCTGGGCCGAAGCCAACGGGCAGCTTCTTCCCATCAGCCAGAACGACGCCCTGTTCAGCCTCTACGGCACGATCTATGGCGGCGACGGGCGTTCCACGTTCGGCCTGCCTGACCTTCGCGGCCGGATGGCGATGAATCATGGTCACGGCAATGGATTGAGTAATCGGATGCTCGGGCAAACCGCCGGCGAGCCGGATGTCACCCTGCTGACCTCGAACCTTGCCAGCCACTCGCACACTTTCAATGCCAGCAGCGTTGCCGGCACCAGCGCAACGCCGTCGGGATCGACGCTTGGCACCTATCCGGTTGGCACGAATGTCTACGGGGATGCGAATGCCAACGGACCGCAAATGAACCCTCAGGTCGTCGGTGAAACCGGCAACAACACACCGGTCTACATCCAGCAACCATCGGTGGGGGCACGCTATTGCGTCGCGCTCGTCGGTATCTATCCGTCGCGGCCATAGGTCAGGGAGATCACGATGAAACACGCACTTCTTCTCGCGGCCTGCGCGGCCGCAACCGGCCTTGCAGGGGTGTCCGCGCCCGCCCAGGCCCAGACCAGTGATCGCTATCTCGGCGACATCTTCATGGTCGGCTTCAACTTCTGTCCGCAAGGCTCGTCCGAAGCCAATGGCGCACTTCTGGCGATTGTCCAGAACCAGGCACTCTATTCGCTTCTGGGAACCACCTACGGCGGAGATGGCCGGAGCAGCTTCGCCCTGCCGGATTTGCGCGGGCGCGTTCCGGTCTCCTACGGAGCCGGACAGGGCGGATTACCGGACTATCCGCTGGGAGCCGCAGTGGGGTCCGAAACCACGACGATGGGGGCCCAAGGCCTGCCATCCCATTCCCACCCCGTTTACGGCACGTCCCACGAACACACGGAAGAAACGCCACTGAACAATACGCTCGCGACGTTCGATGACGGGCAGACGCCCTACTCGCCCTCGCCTGTCGATACGCCGATGTCGCCGCTGGTGGTGACATCGGCCGGCGGTGGCCAGCCCTTCAACAACATGGCCCCGAGCCTGACGATCCGGTATTGCATCGTCACCACCCAGGGGCTTTATCCACCGCGTCCCTGATGCAGATGGACTGACACGGTCAGGTGCGGCGCGTCCCGGTCACGGGGCGCGCCGTTTCCGTTTGGGCCCGACCCGCTCACCGGTTAGCCTGCGCCAGGCATCGGGGAGGAACAGCCAAATGACGATAGAGGCTCTCAGGACACCGGAAGACCGGTTCGCGGATCTGGACGGATGGAATTACAGCCCGCGCTATATCGACGATTTGCCGGGCTATGAGGGACTGCGCGTCCACTATGTCGACGAGGGGCCGAAGGACGGACCGGTCTTCCTCTGCCTGCATGGTGAACCGAGCTGGGCTTATCTCTATCGCAAGATGATCCCGGTATTTTAGAAGGCTGGCGGGCGGGTGATCGCGCCGGACTTTCTCGGCTTCGGCCGGTCGGACAAGCCGGTCGACGACGCGGTCTACACCTTCCACTTTCACCGCAATTTCCTGAAAGCCTTCCTCGATCGGATGGACCTCCGCGACATCTGCCTCGTGTGCCAGGACTGGGGCGGTCTTCTCGGCCTGACCCTGCCGATGGATTATCCGGACCAGTTCACGCGCCTCATCGTGATGAATACGGGCATCGGCGTCGGGATGGATCCGGGACCGGGTTTCCTCGCCTGGCGCGACTATGTCGCCAGCAATCCCGAATTCAATGTCGGTGACCTGATGAAACGCGCGACGCCGATCCTGAACGAGGCAGAAGTCGCGGCCTATCAGGCGCCCTTCCCCGATCCGCGATACATGGGCGGTGTCCGGCGCTTTCCGGCGCTCGTTCCGATCGATCCGTCGATGGAGGGTGTCGATACCGGCATGGCAGCGGTGAAATTCTGGAGCGAGGACTGGACCGGCGACAGCTTCATGGCGATCGGCATGCAGGACCCGGTGCTCGGCCCGCCCGCCATGCGCGCGCTACACAAGCTGATCCGGAACTGCCCCGAGCCGATGGAAATCGCCGATGGCGGCCATTTCGTGCAGGAATGGGGCGAGCCAATCGCGCGGGCGGCGTGTGAGAAGTTCGGGTTGCTGTAGTCTTATTTGCTGCGTCATGCCCCGCTTCATGCGGGGCATCTCTGTTTCGAGATTCCCCGGCCAAGCCGGGGAATGACGCAAAGCGATGCAATTCAGATATCCTCGACCACAGCCGTCAGATCGCCGCCGGCGTCGCCGGTGTTGACGACGCTTCCACGTTCCAGGAGCAGCATGTGGACCGGCCCCTCCTCGACCACCGGGCGGTGACGGACCCCCTTGGGGATCACGGTCATCTCGCCGGGGCCGAGAATGGCCGGTTCGGCATTCTCGATCTCGATACGCAGACGGCCTTTCGTGACGAGGAAGAGTTCATCCTCGTCCTCATGGTGGTGCCAGACGAATTCGTCTTCAGCCTTGGCCAGCTTGACCTCGTAGTCGTCGAGGCGCGCGATGCGCTTGGGCGACCAGATATCGCTGAACCGGCTGTGCTTGTCCGCGAGGTTGAGTACCGGGGGTGTTGTCATGAGCAGACCCTAACACCCCGAAGGCGTGAGAGAAGCCGGAATGCAATTCCTGATATCCGCCATACGGCCCTGGCGAGGGGGATCCGAAGCGAAAGGCTGTCCGCCTGCCCCGCCCCTGGCACCTGCCGGCTGCCCCAACTGAATTTATCGAAACCTCACGGTCACAGTCCGGACGGACCGGCCGGCCCAAGAGAAGACCGCACACCGGGGTCCAGGCGATAAATAGGGGAAGGTCATGTCTCGAACTACACTGCACTCACTGAAAACGGCGCTCGCTGGCTTGTCGTGCGTCACTCTTTGTTCAGGAGCACTGCTGGCCCAGGACATACCCGTTTGCGACGGCTATCCGCTCGAAACTGCCGTCAATCCCGCCGCCCTTGGCTGGAGCGACGCTGACCTGGCCGCACTGGACGTGCGAGCCGATGAGATCGGGACAGCGGCCATGATGATCCTGCAGGGCGGCGAAGTGGTGTACAGCCGGGGCGAGATCGAGCGTCCGTTCCTGCTGCACTCGCTGCGCAAGTCGGTCATGAGCGCGATGATCGGCGTGCTCGTCGACGCCGGAGCTCTCTCGCTTGATACGACGCTGGTCCAGCTTGATATCGACGATTTCGGGGGGCTGACGGATACCGAACGCACGGCCACCGTCCGGGACATCATTTCCGCGCGCTCGGGCGTCTATATCGCCTCGGCGGCGGAAACCCAGGCGATGGCTGACGCCCGGCCCGAGCGGGGTCAATATGCCCCCGGGGAGCACTGGTATTACAACAATTGGGACTTCAACGTTGCGGGACACATTTTCGAGCGGGTCTCGCACCGCACCTATAACGGGGCCTTCCAGCGCATGTTCGCAGAGCCGTTGTGCATGCAGGACTGGAATGCGTTTGATGCCTACCGCTTCTACACGCCCGGAACGGCCTTTGCGGCCTATCACATCCGGATTTCTGCGCGTGACCTGGCCCTGTTCGGCCAGCTGATGCTGCAGGACGGCCAATGGAATGGCGCGGAACTCCTTTCTGCCGACTGGGTCGCCGACAGCACGGCCACGCATTCACAAACCGGTTGGGACGGGGCCTGGGCCGGTGGCTATGGCTATATGTGGTGGAAACCGGCCGATGACGCGTCAGCCGAAGCCGCCGGGCTGGCCCCGGACATGTACACCGGTGCCGGTGCGGGCGGGCATTATCTGACCGTCATCCCCAGCCGGGACATGGTGATCGTGCACCGGATGGATACCGACCAGCCGGGCAATCCGCGCCTCGGCATGCGCGGATATGGCGACTTGCTGAGCCTGATCCTGGCGCTCGGCGAACCGGACTGACCGGCCGACCGGCCGCGCCTACATCAGCATCGTCACCGGGTCTTCGACGAAGCCCTTGAAGGCCGAGATCCAGGCCGCGCCGGTTGCGCCATCCACCACGCGGTGATCGCAGGTCAGCGTGACCGTCATGACGGTCGCCTTGGCCAGTGCGCCATCTGTGATGACCGGGCGTTCCTCGCCCGCGCCGACCGACAGGATCATGCCCTGCGGCGGATTGAGGATGGATGCAAAGGACTTTATTCCCATCATCCCGAGATTGGAGAGCGAGAACGTTCCGCCCTGGAATTCCTCGGGCTTCAGCTTGCGCTCGCGGGCCCGGGCGGCGAGGTCCTTCATTTCCGCAGAGATCTGGGCGAGGCCCTTGGCGTCGGCGTCATGGATGATCGGCGTGATCAGCCCGCCCTCGATCGCCACGGCGACCGAGACGTCGGCGTGTTTGTGGCGCGCGATGCGCCCATCGCCGATCCAGGAGGAGTTCGCCGCCGGCACACGCTTCAGCGCCAGGCCCGACGCCTTGATGAGGATGTCGTTGACCGAGACCTTCACGCCGTCGGGGGCCTTCTCATTGACCTGCTTGCGGAAGGCGAGCAGCGCGTCGAGGCGGCAATCCACGCTGAGTGGGAAATGCGGCACGTCGCGGAAGGATTCGGTCAGGCGCTTGGCCGAAATCTTGGTGATGTTGTCGGCTTTCTCGACCGCGTAGCGCGAAGCCGGAATGCCGAAGGGCGCGAGCGGCTCGTCGACATCAATGACCGGTGCCGGGGCGGCTTGAGGCGTGGCAGAAGCGGCTTGCGGCGCGGCGGCTTGCGCCGTGCCCTTGCCGGCCCCTTCCACGTCACGCTTGACGATCCGCCCGCCGGGGCCTGACCCGGTGATCGTGGCCAAGTCCAAACCGGCCTGCTCGGCCATGCGGCGCGCCAGCGGGGAGGCCTTGATGCGGTTCCCTGAATCCGAAACCGGTGCGTGCGTGGCAGCGGCCTG